>NZ_CAHJXO010000002.1 GCF_903645305.1 Corynebacterium sp. Marseille-P4321
GCAGCAAGGACCCCCATATCTTGTGCCACACCCCAGGGGCCTAGAAACAACCTACGCACTCCCAATCACGAAGAGCCGATTAACCGCGATACCACCGAGGAGTTTTCTCAAATGGCTGAACAGGCTATCCGCCCCGCCGGCAACCGCCACCACGTTGTGATCGTGGGTGCTGGCTTCGGCGGCGTGAATGCTGCGCAGGAGCTCGCCGACGCAGACGTCGACATCACCCTGATCAACGACACGAACCACCACCTCTTCCCGCCGCTGCTGTACCAGGTGGCGACCGGCCTGATGTCGTCTGGCGAGGTCACCGGCGACATCCGCCAGATGTTCCGCAAACAAGACAACATCCGTATCGTGCGCGGCCGCGTGGAAACCGTGGACGTGGAAGGCAAGACCGTGACCTCGGTGGAGGGCGGCAAGGAATCCACCTTCGCCTACGACTCCCTCATTGTCGCCGCAGGTGCTGGCCAGTCCTACTTCGGCAACGACCACTTCGCCGAGTTCGCGCCGGGTCTGAAGACCCTGGACCACGCCTTTGAGATCCGTGCTCGCCTGCTCGGCGCCTTTGAGCGCGCAGAGCTCGCTGAGACCCCGGAGGAGCGCGAGCGCGAGCTGACCTTCGTCATCGTTGGTGCAGGCCCGACCGGTGTGGAGCTGGCTGGCCAGGTCGCCGAAATGGCGCACCGCGCGTTTACCGGCGGCCGCTACTCCTTCTCCCCGGAGCAGGCGAAGATTTACCTCATCGACGGCATGCCGCAGGTCCTGCCGCCGTTCGGCAAGCGCCTGGGCAAGAAGGCGCAGCGCGAGCTGGAGAAGGCAGGCGTGACCGTCATCCTCAACGCGATGGTGACCAACGTGGACGAGGATTCGGTGACCTACAAGGACACCAAGACCGAGACGGAAACCACCATCGAGACCAAGACGAAGATTTGGTCCGCAGGTGTGGCCGCTTCCCCGCTGGGCAAGCAGGTCGCCGATCAGCTCGGCGTCGAGGCGGAGCGCTCCGGCAAGGTGCCGGTGAACGCGGACCTTTCCGTGGGCGACGACCCGAACGTGTTCATCATCGGCGACATGATGAGCCGCGACAAGCTGCCGGGTGTAGCACAGGTGGCGATCCAGTCCGGTTCCTACGTGGGCAAGATCATCAAGGAGCAGGTCGATCACGACGTGGCTCCGGAGGACCGCGACAAGTTCAGCTACTTCGACAAGGGCTCCATGGCCATCATCAACCGCTTCCACGGCGTGGTGAAGATGGGCAAGGTTGAGATCACCGGCTTCATCGGCTGGCTGATGTGGCTGGGCGTGCACGCCTCCTTCCTCACCGGCAACCGCAACCGCGCGGTCGCGCTGTTCGAGTGGACCATCAACGCCTGGACCCCGAAGCGCCACAACCTCGCGGTGACCGCGGGCCAGTTCTACGGCAACCAGGCCGCCTCCGAGGCTGGCGACGAAGCCGACCAGTAATCGCGCCTGATTTTTCAACCCCCGTTTCCCCTGCTTGCAGCGAATGGGAACGGGGGTTTCGTGGTGTTCGCCACAAGTACTACCAATATGTTGAAACTGCTCCGCAAGTGCTTACAATGAAACGCGTAAGGCCACGCCTTTTAAAACGGTATGGGCAGATGGGCAGGCGCGGCCGCAGACTTAATTTTCTATCGAAGAGAAGGACGGTGCGCGGTAGTGACCGTGACGCAAGAACCCACCACGAAGGAAGTAGCTTGGGAAGGCTTTGCAGCTGGCCCGTGGCAGAGCGAGATTAACGTCCGCGATTTCATCCAGCGCAACTACACGCCGTACGACGGCGACGCTGCGTTCCTCGCGGGCCCGACGGACAAGACCCTGCGTCTTTGGGACCACCTGGATAAGAACTACCTCGCCGTCGAGCGCGAGCGCCGCGTCTACGACGTGGACACCGAAACCCCGGCGGACATCGACGCGTTCGCTCCAGGGTTTATCTCCGAGGACGACGACGTGGTTGTCGGCTTGCAGACGGACGTGCCTACCAAGCGCGCCATGATGCCGAACGGCGGTTGGCGCATGGTGGAACAGGCAATCCACGAGGCCGGCAAGGACGTCAACGAGGACGTAAAGAAGGTCTTTACTCAGTACCGCAAGACGCACAATGACGCGGTGTTCGACATCTACACTCCGCGCATCCGTGCGGCACGTTCGAGCCACATCATTACCGGCCTGCCGGACGCGTACGGCCGCGGTCGCATCATCGGCGACTACCGCCGGGTGGCGCTCTACGGTGTTGATGCGTTGATTGAGGAGAAGCTGGCGGCCAAGGATGCGTCGCTAAGCAATGGCTTCTCCGAGCACTGGGCACGCTACCGCGAGGAGCACTCCGAGCAGATCAAGGCGCTGAAGAAGCTAAAGAAGATGGCGGCCGACTACGGCTTCGACATCTCCGGGCCCGCTCGCGATGCCCGCGAGGCAGTGCAGTGGACTTACTTCGGCTACCTCGCATCGGTGAAGAGCCAGGACGGCGCGGCTATGTCGATTGGCCGTCTCTCCCCCTTCTTCGACATCTACTTCGAGCGCGACCTGGCAAACGGCTCGCTCACTGAGGTCGAGGCGCAGGAGATTATCGACGCGCTGGTGATCAAGCTGCGCATCGTGCGCTTCCTGCGCACCGAGGATTACGACCAGATCTTCTCCGGCGACCCGTACTGGGCCACCTGGTCAGATGCTGGCTTCTCCGAGGACGGCCGCCACCAGGTGACCAAGACGTCGTTCCGCCTGCTGCAGACGCTGCGCAACCTGGGCCCCGCCCCGGAGCCGAACATCACGATCTTCTGGGACCCGGAACTACCGGAGGGCTACAAGGAGTTCTGCGCCGCGATCTCGATTGAGACGTCCTCGCTGCAGTACGAGTCGGACAAGCAGATCCGCGGCCAGTGGGGCGACGACGCCGCGATCGCCTGCTGCGTGTCCCCCATGAAGGTGGGCAAGCAGATGCAGTTCTTCGGCGCCCGCGTGAACGCCGCCAAGGCGCTGCTGTACGCCATCAACGGCGGCCGCGACGAGGTCAGTGGTAAGCAGGTCACCGACGGCAACCACACCCCGATTGAAGGCGATGGCCCGCTCGACTTCGACGAGGTCTGGGCAAAGTACGAGGAGATGCTCGACTGGGTCGTCGGCACATACGTCGAGGCCCTGAACATCATCCACTACTGCCACGACAAGTACGCCTACGAGTCGATCGAGATGGCGCTGCACGACTCCGACATCATCCGCACCATGGGCTGCGGCATCGCGGGCCTTTCGATCGTGGCGGACTCGCTGTCCGCGATCAAGTACGCCACCGTCACCCCAGTGCGCGATGAAACCGGGCTGATCGTCGACTACATCACCGAGGGCGACTTCCCGTTCTACGGCAACGACGACGACCGCGCGGACGAGATCGCCGCCACCGTGGTCCACACCGTGATGCAGAAGATCAAGGCGATCCCGATGTACCGCGACGCCATCCCGACGCAGTCGGTGCTCACTATCACCTCGAACGTGGTTTACGGCAAGGCCACCGGCTCGTTCCCGTCCGGCCACAAGGCTGGCACCCCGTTCGCGCCGGGCGCCAACCCGGAAAACGGTATGGATTCGCACGGCATGGTCGCCTCGATGCTGTCTGTGGGCAAGCTCGACTACAACGACGCCCTCGACGGTATCTCCCTGACCAACACCGTCACTCCCTCCGGCTTGGGCCGCAACAAGGATGAGCAGGTGTCGAACCTGGTCGGTGTGCTCGATGCCGGCTTCATCATGGAAAACGCCGACACCGCGATCCACCCCGCCTACCCCCAGCTACTTCCCCACCCCAACACGAAAGGAAACCCCAAAATGGCTACCCACACCTTCGAAGAGCGTCTCAACGACATGAAGGCCTCCCGCGCCGCGAACAACATGGAGTCCGGCCTGTACCACGCGAACATCAACGTGCTGGACGAGTCGACCCTTGAGGACGCGATGGAGCACCCGGAGAGCTACCCGAACCTCACCGTTCGCGTCTCCGGCTACGCGGTGAACTTCGTGAAGCTGACCAAGGAGCAGCAGCGCGACGTCATCTCCCGCACTTTCCACCAGGGCGCGTAGCTGTATGCCAGCTGTACGCCCCACTTCAGCTGGCGACGGCACCAGCGGCGTAGTCACCCTCGAACCGCAGCAGGGTGAACGCGTCCGCGGTGTCGCCGCTGGCCTTTCCGGTGTGTCTGACGACGGGTTGGAGATCACCCGCCACGAGCTTTTGGAGGCCCGCCACACCGGCGATATCGGCCTGATCCACTCGTGGGAGCTTGTCACCGCAGTTGACGGCCCCGGAACCCGCATGACCATGTTCCTGTCGGGCTGCCCGTTGCGCTGCAAATACTGCCACAACCCGGACACGATGGAGATGCGTGAAGGCACCCTTACCCGTGTCGAGGACGCGGCGAAGAAGGTCCTGCGCTACAAGCCAGTGTTTAGCGCCTCCGGAGGTGGGCTGACGTTGTCTGGCGGCGAGCCGCTGTTCCAGATCGAGTTCACCCGCCGGTTGCTCAGGACAGTCCACGACGCCGGAATTCATACCGCAGTGGACACCTCGGGCTTCCTCGGCTCGCGTCTCACGGACGAGGACCTGGACAATATCGACCTGTTCCTGCTCGACGTGAAATCCGGCGACCCCGACACGTACGAAGATGTCACCGCGCGCCAGCTGCAGCCCACGATTGACTTCGGCAACCGTTTGCACGCTCGCGGCAAGAAGGTCTGGGTGCGCTTCGTCGTCGTGCCGGGCCTTACGGATGCGGATGACAACGTGCGCCGTGTCGCCGAGATCGTCTCCCAGTGGGCGAGCACTGTCGAGCGCGTGGAGGTGCTCCCCTTCCACAACATGGGGGCCGATAAATGGAAAAAGATCGGCCTGGATTACGAGCTGGCGGACACAAAGCCCCCATCGGATGAAACGATGAAGCGCGTCCGCGACACGTTCCGCGCCCACGGCCTGACGGTCTTCTAGCCCGGGGTTTTAGCGCGGGCTTACCCCCGTTGAGCACCCCGTTCGCCATCGTGCGCTTTGCGCGTAATATCACCTAGGTTGCCGAGCGCGGGATTACCCCGCGCTCCTTTCCAAGCATTGGGAACGCCGCGCCCTCCGCACGTCGAATCCCCTCGCATTTCACGAAAGGGGGCTTTGCATAATGCCACCACGTATCCCCATTCCGGGCCAGAAACAGAAGAAACCGGAACCGGTCGAACGCAAAAAGCTCCCTATCCCGGTTGAGCGCTCAATCGATTTTTGCCGCATTTTCGTCGACGGCAAGTGTCAGCCGGGCAACGTACGCCTCAACCACGCGCTTGAAGTGGCGCAGCGAGAAGAGGATTCGTTTGTGTGGCTGTCTTTGCGCTCCCCGACCACGGAGCAGATGGAGAAGATCGCGGAGATCTTCGACATCGAGGACCTGGTGGTCGACGATGTCGTGGACGCCCACCAGCGCCCGAAGATTGAGCGCCACGACGAGCAGCTGTTTATCGTTGTGCGCTCAGTCAACTACCGCGACGACGAGGAGGTTGACGACGCCCGCGAGATCATTTCCACCGGCGAGGTGCAGATGATCATCGGCGAGCAGTTCGCCATCACCATCCGCCACCACACGCGCCTGCCTGATCTCACTGCGAAGATCGAGGAGGAAGAGGAGCTCGCGGTGCTCGGGCCCACGGCGGTAGCGTGGGCGGTGTCTGACTACCTGGTGGATAATTACCTGCGCGTCACGCAGCTGCTTGAGCAGGATGTGGACGAGCTGGAAAACGAGGTGTTCACACCTCGGCGCACCATCAACATCGACAAGATTTACAGCTACAAGCGTGAGATTTTGGAGATGCGCCACGCGATCGACCCGCTTGCTCCTGCGCTGCGCAACGGCTTGACTAACAACAAGGACCTTTTGCGCAAAGCCTTGCGTTCCTATTTCCGAGACGTGCAGGACAACGCCACTATCGTCTCCGATAAGTTGTCCGGTTTCGACGAGCGGCTGAGCTCGCTTCTCGACGCTTCCGTGGCCAAGGTGACCTTGCAGCAGAACTCCGACATGCGCACGATTTCCGCCGTGGTGGGTATGGCTGCTGCCCCCACCATGATCGCGGGTATTTACGGCATGAACTTCGAGTACATGCCGGAGCTGGGCTACAAGTGGGCCTACCCTGTGGTGCTGCTGCTCATGTTCGCCACGATGGCGCTGATGTTCTGGTGGTTCCGCCGCAACCACTGGTTGTAGCGGCCTACATCTCCATGATCATGAGCTTGAGGTTGGTCACGGCGACCAACTTGCCGCGCGAGGTCATGTCCACTCGCCACAGGTGTGTGCGGGTGCCGACGTGCACCGGCAGAGCCACCGCCTCAATGCGCTCGCCTTCGCGCACGCTGGCAATCAGGTCGGTGTAGTTGCTCATGCCCACCGCCGGCTGGCCCGCGGCCGCGATCGCCGCGGCGGAGCCGAGCGACTCCCCGATCGCGGCGTAGGTGCCGCCGTTAACTATCCCGGCAACCTGAAGGTGCTCTGGGCCTACGTCGACGTAGGCCTCCAGGCGATCTTTCGCGCAGTAGGTGACCTTCATGCCGATGGTTTGGGCGAGCCCGGTGTTGTACTCGTTGAGCACCGCCAGCTCTTCGTCGTCCATCGGGGGATCGATGGGTTCGCGGAACAATCTGGATTCCATAGCCGCAGATCTTATGCGTCGTTGACGCGCAACGTCGCCGCGTCGGATAGCTAGCCGGCGCGTAGGATGGTGCGCATGACTACACCCGAAGCTCAAGCTGGAGATCTCGCGCAGATTGGCGTTGTCGGCATGGCCGTGATGGGCTCCAACCTCGCCCGCAACTTCGCCTCGAAGGGCCACACTGTGGCTATCTACAACCGCTCCCCGGAAAAGACGCGGGCGGTGGCGGAGGAGTTCGGCTCCGAGGGCAACTTCATTCCCTCCGAGACGATCGAGGATTTCGTGGCGTCGTTGGAGCGCCCGCGCAAGGCCGTGATCATGGTGCAGGCGGGCGCGGCCACGGACGCGGTGATTGAGCAGTTGGTCGAGGCGATGGATGAAGGCGACATCATCATCGACGGTGGCAATTCGCTGTTCACCGACACCATCCGCCGCGAGCGCGAGGTGGCCCAGCGCGGCCGCCATTTCGTGGGCGCCGGGATCTCCGGCGGCGAGGAGGGCGCGCTGAAGGGCCCGTCGATTATGCCGGGCGGCCCGGCAGAGTCCTGGGAAACGCTGGGCCCGCTGCTGGAGGACATCTCCGCCAAGGTTGACGGCACCCCGTGCGTGACTCACATCGGCCCGGACGGCGCCGGACACTTTGTGAAGATGGTGCACAACGGCATCGAGTACGCGGACATGCAGGTCATCGGCGAGGCGTACCACCTGCTGCGTTACGCCGCGGGCATCGAGCCGGAGGAGATGGCGGGCATCTTCACGGAGTGGAACAAGGGTGACCTGGATTCCTACCTCATTGAAATTTCTGCGGAGGTGCTTCGCCAGAAGGACGCGAAGACGGGCAAGCCGTTCATCGACGTCATCGTGGACGCCGCGGGCCAGAAGGGCACGGGCCGCTGGACGGTGAAGGAGGCGCTGGATCTCGGCGTGCCCACCACCGGTATCGGCGAGGCGGTGTTCGCCCGCGCGTTGTCCTCTTCGCTCGCCCAGCGCGAGGCCGCGCAGGAGGCGGGTCTGCCGTCCGGCGAGGTGACCTCGCTCGAGGCGCTCGGCGTGGACAAAGACGCGTTCATCGAGGACGTGCGCCGCGCGCTCTACGCCTCGAAGCTGGTCGCGTACGCGCAGGGTTTCGACGAGATCAACGCGGGCAGCCAGGAGCACGGCTGGGACATCAAGCCGGGCGATCTGGCGCGCATTTGGCGCGGCGGCTGCATTATTCGGGCGAAGTTCCTCGACCGCATCACCGAGGCCTACGAGAATGACCCGGAGCTGCCGTCGCTGCTGCTCGACCCGTACTTCAAGGGTGAGTTGGAGAAGGGCCTGGTGGATTCGTGGCGTCGCGTGGTGGTTGTGGCCACGCAGCTTGGCCTGCCGGTGCCGGTGTTCGCCTCTTCGTTGTCCTACTACGATTCGCTGCGCGCGACGCGCCTGCCGGCTGCGCTCATCCAGGGCCAGCGAGACTTCTTCGGCGCGCACACCTACAAGCGCGTGGACATGGAGGGCACCTTCCACACCACGTGGTCCGGCGAGCGCGAGGAGCTGTCCTACTAGGGGCTTTTCGCTTATCGACGTTCCGCCCGGTGAGTTACCTCACCGGGCATATCCACGCGTACACTGTGCCCAATGACCACTTTCGCCGACCTCGGCCTGCCCCGCGACATCGTTTCCACCCTCGAGCGGGAGGGGATTGTAGAGCCATTCCCCATCCAGGAGGCGGCTATCCCCGATGCCCTGGCTGGCAAGGACGTGCTGGGGCGGGGTCCGACAGGCTCCGGCAAGACGTTCACCTTCGGGCTTCCCATGCTTGCCCGCCTGGCTGGCGCGCCGTCGAAGCCGGGGCAGCCACGCGGGCTGGTGCTTGCGCCAACCCGCGAGCTGGCCACCCAGATCAAGGACCGCCTGGAGGCCCCGGCCGCCGCCATGGGGCTGCGCGTTATCGACGTCGTCGGCGGCGTGAACATCAACAATCACATCCGCGCGCTCGCCTCCCCGGTCGACCTACTGGTGGCCACCCCGGGCCGCGCGGAAGACCTCATCGGCCAGCGCAAACTCTCGCTGGGCGCGGTGGAGGTCACCGCGTTGGATGAGGCGGATCAGATGGCGGACATGGGTTTTCTGCCCCAGGTGCGCAAGCTGCTCGACCGCACGCCTCAAGATGGGCAGCGGTTGTTGTTCTCGGCGACGTTGGACGGCGACGTCGAAAAGCTCATTGCCCGCTACATGCACTCCCCCGTCACCCACTCCACCGCGCCGGTGGAGGCCGCGGTGGACACGATGGAGCACCACCGACTACTTGTTGGCGACCGCGAGACAAAGAACGAGATCGTGCTGCAAATCGGCGCGCGTGACGGCAAGACCATCATGTTCATGCGCACCAAACACGGCGTGGACCGGCAGGTGAAGAAGCTGCGCCGCGTAGGTATTCACGCCCAAGGCATTCACGGTGACAAGGGCCAGGGCGCGCGCACGCGGGCACTGGAGGGCTTTTCCGACGGCTCCACCCCGGTGCTCGTGGCTACCGATATCGCCGCGCGCGGCATCGACGTCGACGACGTTTCGCTCGTCGTGCACGTGGACCCGCCCGCAGAGCACAAGGCGTACCTGCACCGCGCCGGGCGCACTGCCCGCGCCGGCGAGTCCGGCACCGTTGTAACGCTGGTGATGGATGAGCAGCGCAAGGAGGTCGCCCAGCTCATGCGCAAGGCTGGCGTGGACGCGCCGGAGGTCGACGTTGCGCCGATGAGCGAGACGTTGGTTACCATTACCGGTGCACGCGTACCGGAGGGTGCTCCCCTGCCGCCGCCGGGGCAGCCACAGCAGAAGAAAACCGCGGGCGGCGCTCCGCGCGGGCGCGCCGGGGGCAACAGCGGGAGGCGCAATGGGTCGCGGAACCGCCGCGGCAACCGCAACCGAAGGAGTAACGGGCGCTAAAGCGCGATAGACACCGACCATGGACATATTTTTATCCATCCTTTCTCTTCTAGCCTTCGTGCTGCTCACAGCGTCGACAGGCCTGTTCGTGGCCATCGAGTTCGCCATGACCGGCATGGAGCGCTCCACTGTTGAAGCGCACGTGAAGGAGCGCGGCGACAAAACGGCGAAGGCGATCTACCGCGACCACACAAACCTGTCATTCGTGCTTTCCGGCGCGCAGCTGGGCATTACGCTGACCACGCTGGCGGCGGGTTATCTCGCCGAACCGGTGCTAGGGCAGTTTTTCACCCCGGTGCTCGAGGCTGTGGGGCTCAACGCCTCCGCGTCTCGGACTGTGGCGCTGGTCCTGGCGCTGGTAGTGGCGACGTTCCTCTCCATGGTCTTCGGCGAGCTTGTGCCGAAGAACTTGGCTATCACGAATCCGCTGGCCACCGCGCGCGTGGTGGTGCCGCCGGTGCACTGGTTTAACACCGCGTTTAAGTGGTTCATTAACTTCCTCAATGCCGCTGCGAACTGGGTGGTGCGAAAGCTGGGCATTGAGCCTGCCGACGAGCTGGCGTCCGCCCGCTCCGCGCAGGAGCTGGGCGCGATGGTGCGCAGCTCCGCGGAGGCCGGCGGGCTCGATGCGGCGACGGCGGCAGTATTGGACCGCTCCCTGCGCTTCGGCGACACCACCGCGGAAGAGGTGATGACGCCGCGCTCCACCATCGAATCGCTCGACGCGGACGACACGGTGGCGGACCTCATCGCGCTGGCGCGGGAGACGGGGCACTCCCGCTTCCCGGTGCGCCGCGGCGACTTGGACGACACGCTCGGCGTGGTGCACATTAAGGACGCGTTCTCCGTGGACCGCGACGAGCGCGCAACCACGAAGCTTTCGGAGCTCGCGCGCCGCATTCCGTTCGTGCCGGGCACGCTCGACGGCGACAGCGTGCTCAACCGCGTGCGCTCCGCCGGGTCGCAGGTGGTGCTGGTGGCCGACGAGTACGGCGGCACCCAGGGCTTGGTCACCATCGAGGATTTGGTGGAGGAAATCCTCGGCGAGGTCTACGACGAGTACGACGACCGCGATTCCGAGCGCGACTTCATCCGCTACGGCACCTCCTGGGAAGTCTCCGGCCTGGTGCGCCTGGACGAGTTGGCGCAGCGCACGGGCTTCAACGCCCCCGACGGGCCGTACGAAACCCTCGGCGGGCTCATCATGGCCGCCCTGGGGCGCATTCCCGAGCTTGGCGACGAAGTCGTGCTCACCGACCAAGCCGCCACCTTCCAGGAGGAGTTCGCCTCCGGGGTGGCGGGCGACTGGCTCGCGCAGGTCTCCGAGATGGACGGGCGCCGCATCGACCGCGCCATGCTGCGCCCGATCACCCCGGAGCAGGCGCAGGACCAAACCGCCCGGGCCGAGCACGCGGCGTCCGCGGGAGGTGAGGCGTAAATGAGTATCTGGCTCGCCGCCGTGCTGATCGTGGTGCTGCTCGCCGCGAACGCGTTCTTCGTCGGCTCCGAGTTCGCTCTCGTGTCATCGCGCCGCGACAGGTTGGAGTCCCTGCTCGCGCAGGGCAAGCCCAAGGCGCAGAACGTGCTGTACGCCACCGAGCACCTTTCCATCTACCTCGCCGGCGCGCAGTTCGGCATCACCGTGGCGTCCCTTGTGCTGGGTAAGGTGGCCGAACCCGCGATCGCGTCCTACATCGAGGGGCCGTTCCTCGCGCTGGGTGTGGCGGAGGAGTTCATCAACCCGATCTCCTTCCTCATCGCCTTGGTCATCATCTCATTTTTGCACATCTTGTTCGGCGAGATGGTGCCGAAAAACATCGCGATCGCCGGCCCGGAGCAGACGGCGATGCTGCTTACGCCAGCGATGACGATGTGGATGCGCATCACCCGCCCCTTCATCGAGTTTTTGAACTGGGTGTCACGCAGGACGCTGCACGCCTTCGGCGTGGAGCAGCGCGACGAGCTGGAATCCACCGTGGACCAGGAGCAGCTGGCCACCATGATCCAAGAGTCGCGCGAGGAAGGCCTGCTCGACGCGGAGGAGACGGTGCGCCTGGCCAAGGCGCTGCGACAGGAATCGCGCCACCTCAAGGAGGTGGTCATCCCCCTTGATGCGGTAAAGACCATCCCGTACAACCCGCGCGGCATTCCCCTATCCACCATCGAGGAGGCGGTGCGCGAGACCGGTTACTCCCGCTTCCCGGTGGCGTTTGGGCGCGACACGCTGGTGGGCTACATGCACGTCAAAGACATCCTGGACCTGATGGAGTCCAACGAGGAAGATCCGCGCGTGCCCGTGAAGCGCATCCGCCCGTTGACCACGGTGGATGGGGCGCAGTCCATGGATGACGCGCTCGCGCAGCTCCACCGCCGCTCCGCCCACATGGCGGAGGTGCACGAAAACGGCGTACTGGTGGGCATCGTTGCGCTCGAGGACCTCATTGAGGAGTACGTGGGCACGGTGTCCGACTGGACGCACGAAGACGAATAGAGGACGAGTAGATGACGCTCACCCTCGCGCCCGAGGAGTACCTGCCGCGCATCGAGGCGCACGCAGCGCGCGCGGAGCGCCTCACCCGGCCTCGCCTCGAGCGCCGCGCCCGCGGCGAGTACCACCCGGTGTGGGACTTCCTCTTCGAGTACTACCCCGTACGCCCGGCGCAACTCAAGCGCTGGCACCCCGGCCACGGTGTGGCGCTCGCGGACGCGGGCGATCTACCGCAGGCAACCTGGCGCGACTACACCGCCAGCTCAGACGGCACGGTGGCGTTGGACGCCGAAAGCTTTTTGTCCCACAGGCGCGAAGACGTGGAGTGGGTGCGGGGGTTGCTGGGAGCCGTCGATAAGCGAAATGCCCACTTCGACTGCTTCGGGCTGCACGAATGGGCGATGGTCTACCGCACGGATCACCCGCGCCACGACCTGCCGCTGCGGCTTGGCGCGGAGGGCACGAACGCTGTGGTGGAATCGCACCAGATCAAATGCACGCATTTCGACGCCTACCGGTTCTTCACCCCCGCCGCACGGCCACTGAACCTCACCGTGCTCAACCGCGAGACGCAGCCGGAGTGCGATCAGGCGGGCTGCGTGCACGTGAGCATGGATCTGTACAAGTGGGCCGTCAAACTCGGGCCCCTGATCCCCGGCGAACTCTTGCTGGACTGCTTCGAGCTGGCCATGCACGCACGCCGGCTGGATATGGAGGCCTCGCCCTACGACTGCCGTGGGCTCGGCTTCTCCGTGGTGGCGATCGAGACCCCGGAGGGCAAAGCCGAATACGTCGCCCGCCAACGTGCGCTCGCGGCCGAGGCCGCGCCGTTGCGCGCACGGCTTGTCGCGGCCGTCGACGCCGCGCTTGAGGGCTAGACTGGCGGGCAGGTTTTATCACGCGTTCGAGGTAAGGGCGGATTCACATGGCTCGTCACGCAAGCGGGAAAAACAACTACCAGCTGTCTACGGGTGCCGTGGTGGTGCTGCTCGTCGCGGCGCTGATTCTCGCGGGGCTGGTGTGGTTTTTCGCGGGGCACGGGGGCGGCAGCGACACCGATGCCCAAGGCGAACAGCCGGACTGCGTGGCCGGAGAGCTTGCGTTGCCCATCGCCGCGGCGGATCAGACGGCGGGCAAGGCGCTTGTCGACGCCTACGCGGCCTCGAACCCGGTCGTACGCGACTATTGCGTCACGCCCGAGCTTGTCGGCGATATCAATGACGCGGCGGTGTACGTGGCACCGAACAGCCCGGTGACGGGCCAAAAGTTGGAGAACTCCGGGCGCACCGCGGCGGTGTCTGACCCACAGCCGGTGTTTTCGGAGACCGTCGGCGTGGTCGGTGCGTCAAAGGCCAGCCCCGCCGAGATTAACGTGGCCGACGTGCGCTTCCCCGTCGGCGAGGAACCCGCGGCTTCTGCGCTGGTGGCCTCGCTGCTGTCGGGCAACGACAACGACGCGGTGAAGGCGCTGAGCGAGCAACGCGTCGCTACGCTCGCGGACTTCGATGCTGCCGAAGGTACCTTTGCGGCCACGGTGGCAGACGCTGTCCCGGAGGGCCTGGAGTTCACTCCCCTAGACGCGGACGTAGTGTTTACCGCGATCCCGCTGAACCAGAACGATCAGGTGGACGAGAACCAAGCGCGTGCTGGCCAGGACTTCACCCGTTTCGCGGCCGAGCGCTTCGAGGGCTCGGAGCAGAACCAGCCTGTGATCGCTGAGCTGGTGTGGGCGGCCGCTCTGCCGCAAGGTGGCGAGGCGATCACAGGTGGACCCGACGGCCGTGACGGAACCGAGGAGTCCGCAGGGGCAGGTGCCGACGACGCTGCGAAGGAGCCTCCGAGCGCCGCTGGCACCATCGAGCCTGCCGACACGCTGTTCCTGCTGGATACCTCGGAGCAGATGATGCCGTACATGCAGGCCGCGGAGGAAGGTATCGCGCAAGCGGCGGAGGCCGTGGCGGCCACCGGTAACCCGGTTGCGCTGTGGAACTACTCCTCTCCCTTAAACCCGGGTGTGGTCAACGGTTTCCGCCGCAACATCGACATGACGCCGGACGGGCAGGCGGTTGCCGCCTCCGTGCGACGCTTCCTCAACGGCGGCGTGCCGCAGACCCGCGAGGCCGTACAGGCCGCGGTGGGCACGTACGCCGGTGCCGCTCCCCTCACCCGCATCGTGCTGGTGACCACCGGAACCGCGGACGCCGGCGACGACAAGGTGTTCATCGAGCAGGTGCGCGAGGCAGCCGGTGACAGCGTGGAGATCACAGTGGTGCACGTCGGCGACGCCGAGGTCGATTCCGCGCTGGATCGTCTCGCCTCGAACAAAGTTCAGGCCAGCCAGCCGGACGCGATCATCGCGGGGATCCGCGAAGCCGCCGGCGTATAACTGGCGCGCAAAGCCCCGGCGGTCGGTGCACGATACTTTGCACAGACCGCCGGGGCTTTGCCGGCATGGGAAGAGTTTCGCTTAGGAGGTCTTGCGACGGCGACGATCAGCGAGCTCGTCGAAGCCGATGACGTTGGTGTCCTCGTCCTCGGCGACGCGCTCCGACGGGAAAGAGGAGATCGTGCCGGTGAGTTCCTTCATGATCTGCGGGACGGCGATACCGAACACGCCCTGGCCGCCGCCAAGGAGGTCGATGATCTCCTCGTTGCTACGGCACTCGTAGACCGTCACGCCGTCGGAGACCAGCGTGATTTCGGCGATGTCGTTCACGCCGCGGTCGCGCAGCTTATCCACCGCGAGGCGAATGTTCTGCAGGGAGATGCCGGTGTCAAGCAGCCCCTTGACGATCTTGAGGACAAGGATGTCTTTGAAGGAGTACAGGCGCTGGGAACCGGAGCCCTTCGCACCGCGGATCGACGGGCGGACCAAGCCGGTGCGCGCCCAGTAATCCAGCTGGCGGTACGTGATGCCGGCGACTTGGCACGCGATGGGCACGCGGTAGCCGACCTCGTCGGACGGGCCGACGTCGAAAAGCGATTCCTGCACCGGTGCCTCGTTCGCGGCGAGCGTGTCGCCGTCGTGGGTATTGATGCTCACGTAATTACTCCCATGCAACTTAACTGATGGCCTAATGACTATTAAAGGCCAAGCATAGGGAAACGGTCAAGGGTAAACGGCGCAACACGCCGAACTTTAACCCTCAACTACACATTTAGGGCTAGTTTTTCCCACCAGTCACATCGTTCCCATCGTCATCATCGGCATCTGGTTTGGAGTCCTCGTCATCAGAATCCGGCTGTCCCTCTAGGGAGATATCTTCGACGCCGAGGTTGCGCATAAGCTCCTCGAAATCCCGGTCCGCCTGGGCGTCGCCGCTCGCCGAGAACCCGTCGTCCTCCCCCGGCGTGTCTATCATCGCGTCCTCTCCAAAGAAATCGCGCACGTCCTCTGGGGAAATGTAAATCGAGGCTTGGGAGGCCACCATCTCGTCGATACCAAGTTCGCACTCGATCTCGCACGCGAGGAGCAAGGCGTCGGAGGCGCGCATGTCGACCTCGTTGCCGTTCACCAGCGTCGCTGTTGCCATGAAGGTGCCATCGACGTAGGAGGAGATCTCAACCGCTTCTACCCAATTGCCGCTTTCACGAAGCGCATCGGCGAGCACCTCCGTCATCCGGGGGCGGCTGGGCGACCAGCCCTCAAGTCGCGCCGCAAGCTGCCCGCCTTCAAACGGTGGAAGCCACACCGGGATGAAACGCCCGTTGGAGGGGCGCTGCAGCAACGCACAAAGGAAGTGCTCCGGGCCGACCGGGAACACCCCGACGAGGTGAACCGATTCCATCGGCTAGCTATCCAGCTGCTTGCGCAGCTCGTTCTTCACCAGCGAGGCGTGCAGGGAGACCACCAGCGCAGACATCTGCTGACCGATCTCCTCCGCCTTCTGGCGGGCGGTAACCTTGCCGGACTTCGCCACCGGCTCGGTGACCTGGTTGATCATGTCTGCCTGGCGTGCGGCCGCGGTGCGAAGCGTCTTCAGATGGCGCGTGTCGAAGCCGAACTCCGACAGCGAAACCGCGGTGGTCACGGTACGCACATCGTCTGCGTTGAACAGGCCCGTCGCGTCCGGGGTGATGACGCCGACCTTGATCAGTTCGTCCACGGTCTCCTGCGGGGCCTGGGCCTGCTCGGCGAGGTCGGTCGCGGTGAGCTGCGTGGTGCTCGGAGCGCGGAAGTTCTCCGGCGAAACCATCGGCTCCGTGTCCGAGGCAGTAAGGATTGCGGTGACCTGACCCGTATCCATCGCCTCCAGCTGCTCACGGATCACCTTCAGCGGCAGGTAGTTATCGCGCTGCGTGACCAGAATGTAGCGCAGGCGCTCCACATCCTCTTCGGTGAAGCGGCGGTACCCGGAGGCCGTGCGCTGCGGGGTGATCAGCCCTTCCGATTCCAAAAAGCGGATCTTCGACACCGTCACATCAGGAAACTCGGTGCGCAGGCGCTCAAGCACGACGCCGATCGACATCGTCTTAGCGGGCTTGGCACTGCTGCGCGCGCCTTGCTGCGGGGCGGTTTTACGGATTGCGCTCACGTAATCGGACTTTTCTACTTCTTGCGCGCTCACGGCGCGTCATCGGATCAGGAGGGGGCGGGCCCGCGAATACGGGCAGGGTTTTGGCTCAGCTCAATGGGGCTGAAAAACCCGGGGATCCCGGGCTTAGTTCTCGCCGGTGATGAAGACCAGGCGGAACTTACCAATCTGAATCTCGTCGCCGTTGGTCAGCGTCTGCGAGTTCTGCGGCTCACGGTTGACGTAGGTGCCGTTGAGCGAACCGACATCCACAACCTCGTAGCCGCCCTCAGCGCGGCGGAACTCTGCGTGGCGGCGCGACACCGTCACGTCGTCGAGGAAGATGTCCGCCTCCGGGTGGCGCCCAGCGGTGGTGGAATCCTGGTCCAGCAGGAAGCGGGCGCCAGCGTTCGGGCCACGCTTAACGACGAGCAGTGCCGCACCCTCCGGCAGGTTTTCCGTTCCAGCCTCAGAGTCGACCGAAGCGGCCGCGCCGGACTCCATTTCCTTCAACAGGTCGGCGCGGAATACCGAAGTGGTTTCCACCTGGTTCTGCTGGGTGTTGTCGCTCATGAGTCGCTCCTGACGTAGTCGATTCTTGCCTTGAACTTCTGCCATCATAGCGCCCCGCCGCGAAAGGGTGCGCTATCTTTTCGCCAATTCCTCCGCGGCGCGGGCCTGCACTTGCCTAGCGGAAGATGTTTCCGATGCCGGTGAGCACGGAGTTTCCCGACCCCGCCAGCGGGTTGTCAGAGACCATGTAGGTCCACGTGGCGCTCGGGCGTTTCCAACCTGCGTCGGCGAGGTGGGCACCGGAGGCGTCGATAAGCACTTGCTCGAACGTCTCCACCGCCTTGTCCACCGCGCGATTCGCGAGGTCCTTGAACTCGCGCACGGCAATGCGGTGGTACTCGTCGATCGGGGTTTCGCGGGCGATGGCGCGAAGGTGGATGGACTCGCGCACGTCATCCATGAGCGCGAGGTGCTCGCTCCACTCCTCATCCAGGTGGAACAGCATGATCTCGCGGGCCGCCTGCTCGAGCACCTCCTGCGGCAAGCCGGAGAGCTCAGCGGCGCGCTGCGGGCTGCGCTCCGCCAGCTCACGCCAGGCGGTGTCGGTGTCCAGCAGTGCCGCGCGGCGCTCGTCGAGGATGTCGCGGTGGTCTGCGAGCAGCTTGTTGTACTTCCAGGTCTGCGAGTGAATCTCCAGCAGCTGACCCTCGGTGACGCGTTGGCAGTGCTCCACGAACTGCTGCGCGCGGTTACCGGTCAGGCGCCCGTCCGGCTCCGGGTGCGCGGAGAAAGATTCGTCCGCGCCTCCGGTGGCAACAATATCGTCCTCCATGGACACGAAGAACAGGCTCAGGCCCGGATCCCCCTGGCGGCCGGCGCGCCCGCGCAGCTGGTTGTCCAGGCGCGCGGAGCGGTGGCGCGAGGTGCCGATCACCGCGAGGCCCCCCAGCTGCGCCACCTTGTCGTGGTCCGCCTCGTCCGCGCCACCCAAGCGGATGTCGGTGCCGCGGCCGGCCATCTGGGTGGACACGGTGACCCGGCCGACGTCGCCGGCTTCCGCGATAATCCGGGCTTCCTCCGCGTCGTTTTTCGCGTTGAGCACGTTGACGGCGATGCCGCGCTGCTCCAGGGCAGCCGCCAGCGCTTCGGACTCCGCCACGTCGTGCGTGCCCACCAGTACCGGCTGGCCGTTGGCGTTCAGGTGCGAGATTTCCTCGATGATGGCGCGGTTCTTGTCCGCCATGGTGGCGTAGATGCGGTCCGCCTCGTCGAAACGCTTCAACTCCTTGGCCCGGTCGATCACGGAGACGTGCAGACCGTAGAACGTGCGCAACTGGTCGGTGGCCTCAACAGCCGTACCCGTCATGCCGCAGACGACCGGGTAGCGACGCATAAGCGCCTGCAGCGTGATGGAATCCAGGATGCGGCCGCCTTCGGAGACATCAAGGCCCTCCTTCGCCTCCACTGCGGCCTGCAA
Source organism: Corynebacterium sp. Marseille-P4321 (assembly GCF_903645305.1). Classification (GTDB taxonomy): domain Bacteria; phylum Actinomycetota; class Actinomycetes; order Mycobacteriales; family Mycobacteriaceae; genus Corynebacterium. The sequence continues at coordinate 18,614 of NZ_CAHJXO010000002.1, forward strand.
CCCGTCGGGCCAGCGCTGGAGTTCGGCCACGCGACCACGGGAAGCGTCGACAAGCGCAACCTTGCCGTCCTCCACGATGTAGTGCACGTCGCGGATCAGCAACGCCTTAGCGTGCAGCGCCAAGTTCACGCGCACAAGCGTGGTGCCGATGTGTTCGTCGGAGTACAGCGAGTCGATGCCAAGCAGGCGCTCAACCTTCGCCGCGCCCTCGTCGGTAAGGAAGGCGTTTCGCCCCTCCGCGTCGATGGTGTAGTGCTCCTCCTCCACCAGATGCGACACGGCCTCTGTGATGCGGCCGGTGGCCTGCTGGGAACCCTCCGAACCGGCGAGCACGAGTGGCACCAAGGCTTCGTCGACAAGCACGCTGTCCGCCTCGTCCACCAGCGCCACGTCCGCAGGCACCTGCACCGTCTGGGAGCGGTCGGTGATCTGGTTGTCGCGCAGGTGGTCGAATCCGATCTCGGTCACCGGCGCGTAGATCACGTCGCTGCGGTAAGCCGCGACCCTTTCTTCGCGCGTGGAGGACTCGGTCACCGGCGCCACCGTGAGCCCGAAGAATTCCACGAGCGGGCGCATCCACTCCGCGTCGCGAGCGGCCAGGTAGTTGTTCACCGTGATCACGTGCACGCGCTTGCCGGTGAGCGCAAAACCCGTCGCCGCCATTGCACCCACCAGCGTTTTGCCCTCGCCGGTGGCCATCTGGATCACGTCGCCTTCTAAAAGACGCAGCACCGCCTGGTTCTGCACCTCGAACGGCGTCATGCCCAGCGTGCGCTGCGAAGCCACGGACAACCCGGCCAGAAAGCGCGGCTTGTCGGCGATCTCCCCGCCTGCCACTGTGGCGCGGACGGTGACGGCCAGCGCGGCATCGTCGTAAAGCTCAAGCTCCCCTAAAAGCCCGTGCGCTGCCGCGACGATGCCCTTCGACTTCTTGTTGTTGCGCTCGGAGGTCGAGCCCATCGCCTTCCAAAACCAGTCGAATCTGCCCATGGCGAACCAGCTTAACCGTCTTGGCCTATCTTTTAATCATGCTTTCAATGAATGTGACGGTGCCCTCCTCCAAAGGCCACATGATGGCCGGAACGATCGACCGCCCCGACGGACCGGCCGAGACGTACGCGATTTTCGCCCACTGCTTCGCCGGATCGCGCCACACCCCGGGTGCTTCCCGCATTTCGAAGCGGCTCACCGAACACGGTATTGCCACTCTGCGCTTCGACTTCCCAGGCCTGGGCCAGTCCGAGGGCGAGTTCCGCGACACCTCCTTCTCCGAAAACGTCGACGACATCGTCGCCGCCGCACTTTGGATGGAGGAGCACTACAAGGCCCCGCAACTGCTCATGGGCCACTCCCTGGGTGGCGCCGCGACGCTGAAGGCCGCGACCCGCCCCGAGCTGAAGAAGATGATCAAGGCCGTGGCCACCGTCGGCGCACCCTTTGACCCCGCACACTCGGTATTGCACTACGCCGACAAGATCGGCGACGCAGACCGCGACGGCTCCGTGCCCGTCATCCTGGGCGGGCGCGAACTGATCATCTCCCGCGAATTCCTGGAGGATCTCGCGGTGACCAACCCGGAAACCTACCTACCCACCCTGCGCAAGCCGCTGCTTTTGGTGCACTCGCCTATCGACGTCACCGTTGGCATCGACAACGCCCAGACAATTTTCCAGCTCGCCCGCTACCCGAAGTCCTTGATGAGCTTGGACAAGGCCGACCACCTGCTCACCCGCCAGGGCACGGCGCAGCGCGCCGCCGACATCATCGGCTCTTGGGCGAAGCAGTTCATCGAGCCCTACTTCGTGCCAGTGGAGACCACCGACACCAACGCCGTGTCTTATTCGGCGCGCGGCACGAAGTACGGCGACGTGGTGCGCACCTCCAACCGAGCGATTACCACCGACCGTTCGAAGAACACCGGCGGCAAGGGCCAGGGCGTGACCTCCACGGGCCTGTACATGTCGGCGCTCGCGGTATCGTGCTCGCAGGCCGTGCGCGAGGCGGCAAAGGGCATGAAGCTTGACGACGTCCGCGTCGAAGTCAACCACAACGGCGACGGCACATTCACCCGCACAATCACCCTGTACGGCGATCTTTCCGATGAGCAGGTGGAAACCCTGCGCGCCGCCGGCGCCGCCTCCACAGTGGACGGGTACGTGGAGAAGGGCGAGATTGCCACGGTGGCCGAGACGGCTTCGCTGGAGCGGCGCCGCCGCCAGAACAAGCTGCACCGCGCCGAGCGCCTGGGTAAGTAACCCGTGGTTGGCATGAGTGGGCTGTGGCCCGACGTTCGCGGGTTGTGCCCCTGCGGACTCGGCCTGCCCTACGAGGCCTGCTGCGGGCGCTACATCACGGGCGACGCTTCCGCCCCCACTGCGGAGGCGTTGATGCGCTCGCGCTACACCGCGTTTGTGGTGGGCGACGCTGCGTACCTTGAGCGGACGTGGGCGGCAGAAACACGCCCGGCGGAGATGCACGTGGACCCCGCCGGCGAGCCCTTCCACCGGCTGGTGATCCTGGACACCCAGGCCGGCGGCCCGTTCGACGCTGAGGGCGTAGTAGAGTTCGCGGCCTACTACCCCGGCGGCGTGCAACGCGAGCGCTCCCGCTTCACCCGCGAGGACGGGCGGTGGGTGTACCACGACGGCACCGTGGGGTGACCTGCCGGTTTCCAGCTGGCCGGTGCCGTGTTGTAACATCGACCGAGTTACAAACATTGCATATATGCAATTTGTAACTGAACGGGCTGTGGCGCAGTTTGGTAGCGCACCACACTGGGGGTGTGGGGGTCGCAGGTTCAAATCCTGTCAGTCCGACAAAGTTTTAGTTGCGGTCGGGGGATTTCATGCCAACCTTGGGTTTAGTACATCTGGGGGTATTTTATTCACATTTACCTGCACTTATTTCCGGGTTGACAGCGGGTAGTGATTTCAATGCGCTCAAAAAGAAGCTCAGGACGCGCAGATCAAGAAGCTCAATACCGAGTTCGATCTGCTCATTCTTCGTCTCAAGGAGGTCGAGACCAGGCTCAACACCGGCGTCGGCAAGTGCGTCGGCACCATTGGTGGCTCGCTGCTGGCGCTCATCCCGGCAGCTGCGCTGCAGTCCCAGCTGATTGGTGGCTCGAAGAACCCGGTCATCGATAACGCGATCCGTGACGCGCAGAAGCAGCTCGGCGTATTCAACCCGGAGCTGGCGCGCTTCGTGGACCAGAACCGTGGCGCTATCACCGCAGGCCTGGTTGGCCTTGGTGTGATCCCGCTGCTGTTCGTTCCGGAGCTGTGCGGTGACGCTTCCATCGGCGAAGCAATCACTCAGCCTCTGTCCAGCGAGATCCAGAACCGTAGCGATGCCCGCGAGCAGGAGCAGAGCGTACCGGCCGGCGATGCTTCGGACGCTGCGGAGAACGCTAACGCATAAGCACCCCGCCGCGTAGCGCGCTCACCGGCGCACACATCAACCCCGATCTCCTTTGAGGAGGTCGGGGTTTTGTGCGGGAGCTCGTCGATAAGCATTAGCTCCCTTCACACTCCGAGCGATCCACAAGCGTGTAGCTCTCCGCGGCGCGCTTGCCCAGCTCAACGTAGTACGCCGCGTGCTTCAACCGCGCTTCGTAGGTCTCGGGCTCCAGCTCGCGCTTCACCTTCGCCGGCACACCCGCGGCAAGGGAGAACGGCGGGATCTGTTGGTCCTGCAGCACCACTGCCCCACCGCCGACGATGCTGCCGCGGCCCACGCGGGCGCGGGAGAGCACCGTAGAGCTCATCCCAATCAGGCAACCGGCCTCGATGTGGCAGCCGTGCACCATGGCCTGGTGGCCCACGGTGACGTCTTCCTCCAGCACCGTGTCGTGGCCGGTTTCCACGTGCACGATGGTGCCGTCCTGGATGTTTGCGCGCGCCCCGATGCGGATGCCGCCGACGTCGCCGCGCAGCACCACGCCGGGCCAAATGTTTACGTCCTCGGCGATCTCCACGTCGCCGATGATTACGCAGCCTGGCGCGAGGAACGCCGAGGGGTGGATTTTCGGTGTCTTACCTTCAAAGCTGTAGATCATGCGCACCATTAAACCGGGTTGCGCAGCCAGTTGTCTGCCAATCGTGGGCGCGGCTTAACACACCACGCGAAGCGTGCCCGGGATGACCTCGAAGGCGGCGCGGGTGACTTTTCCTGCGGAATCGCCGTCCAGCTCGAGCGGCTCCGGGGTGGAAAACTCCAGCTCCAAGCGGCGCCCCTGCAGGTAGTCCAACGCGTGTGGGGCGCGGGCGGGCTCCAAGTTCACGGTGCGGCGCGCGGAGTCGGCCACTAGCTTCGCGCCGATTGCGCCCCAACTTGCCACATGCTGTGGGCGCATCACCACGGCGTCTAGGAGTCCATCGTCTACCTCCGCATCCGGCAACAGCGGCATGCCCGCGATGATGTCGCCGCAGTTGCCCACGATGCAGGTGTGGATCGACGCGTCGTCTGCGGGTCCGCCGTCAACGGTCATTCCCACGTCGATGCGGTTGCCGCCGCCGAGGGCGCGGAAAACTGCTGGCACGTATGCTGCGGCGCCTATACGGGCTTTCCACTGCTCGTCGGTGTAGTGGATCATGCCCGCGTCCACACCCACGCCCGCCATGACGGCGAAGCCGGAGTGGGCGGTCTCCCCGTCGGGGAACGTCAGCTCTGCACGGCACAGGTCGATGAGCCGCTTGTCGCCCTCGAAGATGCGGCGCACCGCGGCGCCCGTCGAGAGCGGAATGCCCAGGTTTCGTGCGAGCAGGTTGCCGGTGCCTCCGGGCACGATCCCCATCGCGGTCTCAGAGCCGGAGACGGCCAGCGCCACCATGCGCACCGTGCCGTCGCCGCCTGCCGCGATCACCAGGTCAGCCCCGTCCTCCACAGCCTTGTCCGCCTGGGCGAAACCCGGGTCCTCCACGTTCGTCTCGGCCCACCGCAGCGTGTCTTCGGGGCCGAGGTAGCGCTCGAGGTGGCGCGACAGCTGTTCGCGCCCGATTTTCACCGGGTTGTACACAACGGCAATGTCGCGGGAGGCATTCACCCGGCCCACCGTACAGCAGATATACGCGGGCTAGTTGTAGCCGACGCCGAAGAACTTCAGCTGGGCACGTGTGGCGAAACCGGCCGGTGCGGTGCCCGATTTGTCGCCGACCCCGCCCGGCCACGTGTGCAGCCCGCCCTCGATGCGGTAGTGCACTGTGGCGGCGTCGCAATCGTCCCAGGCGATCCTGGTGATCTCCGCGGTGACCTCAATGTCTTCTTCGCGCCCCGCGCAGTGGTTGCGTCGGGCCGTTTCCTCCAGCATCTCCTGAGTGGATTCGTACACCGATTCGTGGCGCTCGCCGCCCTGGTAAGAAATAATGCTGTCGTCGGTGCCGTGGAAGTCGATGAGCTTCATGGGAATCTGAGAGCAGCCTTCCGAGACATGCTCGTAGAACGCCGCGGACACCGTGGCCACGCCGGTGAAGTCCTGCGGGCGCTGGCACCCCAGGTAGGCCGCGAACCCGCCGCCGTTGGACATGCCGGTGGCGAACACCCGCGCCCTATCCACGGAGAACTCCCGGCTCAACTCGTCCAACACCTCGTCCACGAAGGCGAGATCCTGCTCCCCGCTCGTCTTCGCGTACGGCGCGGGCGCCCAAGCGTTGCCCACACCGGACATGTACGCCACCAGCGCGTCGGCGCGATCCAGCCGGGAGGCGCGGCGCGTTGTCTCCGGGTCCTCGCGGTAGCCGTGGAACGCGAAGATCACCGGCAAGCGGTCACGCTGGCGCGCGCCGGCGGGCAGGGAGAGCACATACTTGCGGTCCAGCCCTGCGGCCTTAATCGTGCGGCGCTCTATCCCGGGTTTCGCCCATGGCTCTACCTCGCGCACCTCGTCGCGCGGAGCCTCGGCGACGGTACTGAACGCCGGTTCCGGAAGCTCGTCTACCGCGGTGCACGAAGCAGACTGCCAGCACACGGCGGCGAGCAAAATGGCGCGGAGTTTCTTCGACCTCACGCGCGAGCTTTCCGGACAAACACGACAGGTAGATTAGCGGATTATGCACGCAAGCGAAACGCAACCAGGTCCCAGCCGCAAACCCGGACCCAGTTTCCGAGACGCCACCCACCGCACGCTTGGCGCCGGGGCGTTCGCCCGCGATGCGCGCCGCTACGATGCGGCGCGGCCGGGATACCCGGCAGGCGTCGTTAAGCTTGTGCCCAATGCCGGAGTGACGTGCGACATCGGGGCAGGCACGGGCAAGTTGACGCAATTGCTTATCGACGCCTCCGTAGCCACCTCCATCTACGCCTGCGACCCCTCCCCCGACATGGCCCGCACCTTGCGCGCGAACCTGCCCGGCGTACCCGTGTGGCGCGCCACCGCCGAAGCCACAGCACTCGCCGACCAATCTGTGGACACCCTCACCTACGCCCAAACCTGGCACTGGGTAGACGCCCACGCCGCCAGCGCGGAGGCCAACCGGGTGGTGCGTGACGGCGGCGTACTGCTGCTGTGCTGGAACACCCTCGCCGTGCACCACCCCTGGGTGCTGCGACTCAGCCGCATCATGCACTCCGGAGACGTGCAACGCGAGGGCTTCTACCCACAAGTCGACGCCCCGTGGGAACTTGCGGGCGAACTGCGCGAAGAGTGGGTGGACATGATCGAGGTGGAGCACTGCTTCGAGCTCATGGCCACGCGCTCCTACTGGCTCAAGGCGAATCCTGCGGTGCGCGAGAAGATGCGGGCGAACCTTTCCTGGTACCTCTACGAGCGCCTCGGGTTCGAGCCCGGGCAGATCATCCCGCTGCCGTACCGCACCGACGCGTTCGTCTACCGGCGCGGGTAGGCGGCGCCTGCGCTGAGAGTCACTCGGCGCGTTGGAGGCCGAAGAAGTTAGCGATCTCCTCCACCGCGTCGAGGCGCGTGCCCCGCGGCCACTCGTGGCCCATCCCCTCAGCGCGGTGGTGCAGCGCGCGGCCCTGGCCACCCGCGCGGGTGGCAACCGCCGCGGTGACCGCTTCCGCGCCGTACGTCGTGTCGTCTGCCGCCCCGCTGTACGGCGAGCGCTGCTCACCCGCGTACGGCACCACGTCGTCGTACGTGCCGTGGATATTCAAGTAATCCACCGGGTGTGCGCCGCGGCCAATCTCATCGGGCGTGATGCGTACCGCGGCCGAGACGGTCGCAGCGCCTGCGAATCGCGCGGCACGGGCGGCGAGCAGCGCAGCCAGGCCACCGCCGTTGGAGAATCCCACGAGGTAGATGCGGGCCGGATCAACGTTGTACTCGGCCTCCAGCTGATCGACGATGGCGTGGATGAGCGCCGTATCCTGCGCGAGCGTCGTGTGCGCGTACGGCGCGGGGCTCCACGCCAACCCCACCCCGGTGGGTGCAGCGACGAGCGCGCGCAGCGCGCTGAGGCCCGTCGCCTCCAGAAAGTCGCCGCCCGTGTCCCCCTTACCGTGCAGCGCCACCACCACCGGCAGCGGGCCGGCGGCATCTGCCGGGACGCTGAGGTGGTAGCTGCGGGTGTGCCCGTCGACGTCGATACTGCGCGCAAACATGCGCCCCAGGCTACCGACGACTACCGACGACGCCGCACTAGCGCCCCCGGGTGCGGCGCTCGCGCACGCGCACCGCGATGCGAATCGGAGTGCCGTGGAAGCCGAACTGCTCGCGGAACTTCCGCTCCAGGTAGCGGCGGTAGCCCGCGTCCAAAAAGCCGGTGGTAAACAGCACCATTGTCGGCGGGCGCGTGGTGGCCATGGTGGCGAACAGCAGTTTCGGCAGACGGTTGTTCTTCATCGGCGGCGGGTTCGCGGCAATCGCGTCGCGCAGCCAGTTGTTCAGCTGACCGGTGGACACGCGCGAATCCCAGCTCTCCAGCGCCTGCTTCATCGCGGGCTCCAGGCGGTGCAGGCCGCGGCCGGTCTCGGCGGAGATGTTCAGCTTGGTCACCCAGGGCAGGTGCCCCATCATCTGGTCGAATTCCCGGTCGAACTCGTAGCGCCGATCCTCATCCATCAGGTCCCACTTGTTAAAGCAGATCACCATGGCCTTGCCGGCTTCCAGCACCATCGAGATGACGCGTTGGTCCTGTTCGGTGATCTCCTGGGAAGCGTCGATAAGCACCACGCACACCTCGGCGGCTTCGATAGTGCCGCGGGTGCGCAGGGACGCGTAGTACTCGTGGCCCTGGGCATTTTTCACCTTGCGGCGCAGGCCCGCGGTGTCCACGAAGGTCCACAAGTCCTCGTCCAGCTGCACCAGCTCGTCCACCGGGTCCACAGTGGTGCCCGCGGCGTTGTCCACCACGGAACGGTTCGACTTAGTCAGCTTGTTTAGCAGGCTGGACTTGCCCACGTTCGGCCGGCCCACAATGGCCACGTGACGCGGACCTGAGGTCACCGACTCCTTTGCGCGGGGCTCCTCCGGGAACAACCGCAGGATCTCGTCGAGCACATCCGCACCGCCACGGCCGTGCAGCGCCGAGACCGGCCACGGGTCGCCCAGGCCGAGCGAGTAGTACTCGGCCACGTCGCCCCACTGGCTCTCAGACTCGAACTTGTTGGCCACCAAGATCACCGGTACCTCGGACCGCTGCAGGTTGCGCGCCATTGCGGCATCGGACTCGGTCACGCCCGTCTTGCCGTCGACCACCATCACAATCACGTCTGCGGTGCCCATGGCGGCCTCCGACTGGTGCGCGATCGCGGCGTGCACGCCCCGCGCGTCCGGATCCCAACCGCCGGTGTCCTGGACCCAGAAGCGCTTGCCGCCCCAGTCCGCCAGGTAGGACACGCGGTCGCGGGTGACACCGGGGTGGTCCTCCACCACTGCCTCGCGGCGGCCGATGAAGCGGTTGACCAGCGTGGACTTGCCCACATTCGGGCGCCCCACGATAGCCACCGTGGGCAGAAGCTCGGTGGTCACGTCCGGGCGCTGGATGCCGTACTCCTCTTCGAGCGCGGCCCACTCTTCCTCGGTCATGTCGTCGGCGTCGCCGGTGTCCGGGTCAACTTCACTGTCAGGGTCGTTGAGGTCGTCGAGCCCCACCACGTATTCGACTGCGGGGCCGAACTCGGACTCATCGAAACCGGCGCCGTCGAAGTCGTCCTCATCGAAGTCCTCGTAGTACTCCGCGTCGTTGGCGTCCACTTCGTAGAACTCGCCGTCGTCGTAGCCGGAGGCGTCGATGCCCGGCTGGATGAACTGGGTTTCCGGCTCCAGGTTCTCGCCTGCGCCGTTGTCGCGCTTCGTCATCGTGCGCTCCTTTCCACCACGGCGGTGAGCGTGGCGAGCACTTCTTCGGGGGTCATCTTGGAGGTGTCCACCACCTCCGCGTCGTCGGCCGGGCGCAGCGGCGAAGTGGCGCGGGACGAATCCGCCTCGTCGCGACGCTTTACGTCTGCGAGCACCGCGTCAAAATCTGCCTCGCGCCCCGCCGCGACGTCTTGGTCGTAGCGGCGCTTCGCGCGCACCTCAGGGCTGGCGGTCATGAACACCTTTGCCGGTGCGTCCGGCAGCACCACGGTGCCGATGTCGCGGCCCTCCACCACGGCGCGACCAGCCTCGCGGGCGAGCTTGCGCTGCAACTCCACCAGGTTCACGCGGACCTTAGGGATCGCGGACACCGCAGAGACATTGCGGGTGACCTCGGGGCCGCGGATCTCGCCGGAGACATCCTCGCCGCCCAAGAGCACCTCGGTGGAATCCGGGTCGTCCGAGACGGTCAGCGGCAAATCCGCCGTCGCCTCGATCACCGCTTGGGTGTCCGCCGGGTCCACCCCAGCGCGCAGTACCGCGAGCGTGGCCACGCGGTACATCGCGCCGGTGTCCACATATTTGGCGTCCAGGCGCTTCGCCAGCGCCCGGCACATCGTCGATTTGCCGGTGCCCGACGGCCCATCCACCGCGAGCACCAGCCCGCCGTTCTCCAGGTTGGACAGCGTCATCTCATCTGCCATTACATCCCCACCTCCTTGAACAGCGAGGCCAGCTCGGAGGCGTTGAGCGCGCGCATGCGCCCGGGCTTGAGCTCGCCGAGCTGCACCGTGTGCACCTTCGTGCGCACCAGGCGCTGCACCGGGAAGCCGGAGGCCTTCAGCAGGCGGCGCACGATGTGCTTGCGACCCTCGTGCAGCTCCACGCGGATCAGGGATTGGCCGTTGTACACGTCGACGATCTGTGCGAAGTCGACCTTCGCCGGGCCGTCGTCAAGCTCGATGCCCTGCTTCAACTCGCGCACGAGCTTGTTGTCCGCCTCACCCAACACGGTTGCCAGGTAGGTCTTGGACACCTCGTAGCTCGGGTGGGTCAGGCGGTTCGCCAGCTCGCCGTCGTTGGTAAGCAGCAGCAGGCCCTCCGTGTCGGCGTCGAGGCGGCCGACGTGGAACAGGCGCTGGCCCGACGCGGTGCGCTCCGACAGGTACGAGCCGACGGAGGTGCGGTCCATCTCGTCGCTCATCGTGGTGTGCACCCCGCGCGGCTTGTTAAAGGCGAAGTACTCCAGTTCTTCGTTGACATTGATGCGGGCGCCGTCGACACGGATGATGTCCACGTTCGGGTTCACGCGCATGCCCTGGACGTTCACAGTCTTGCCGTTGACTTCAACGCGGCCCTGGTCGATCATGGCCTCGGCGTGGCGGCGGGAGCCAACCCCGGCCTGGGCAAGCACCTTTTGCAGACGCACCCCGTCGTTCTTCTCCGGCGCGTCGTCCCACCAGTTATCGTCCAGCGGGTTCGGTTCGGCGTTTTCGCGCCGCTCGTTCAGGTGAACATTCTGCTTCTTCGCCGGTTTCGCGTACGAGGGGTAGAACGGCTCATCCCTCTCAGGCGTGTCCGGTGTGCCGTCTCGGCGAGCGGGTGGAGTCATAGCAATGAATCCTTTTCCTTCAAGTTCGTATTAGGTTTTGTGCGCGCCCGAGCCTACCAGGCGTCTTCGATGGAATCGATGTCCGGCAAAAGCGGCGCGAGCTCCGGCAGCCGCTCCAGCGAATCGATACCCAAGAGCTCCAAGAACAGCTCGGTGGTCACGTACCGGTGTGCGCCTGAGGCGTCGTCCGGGTCCACTTCCGCGATCAGCCCGCGCAGCGCGAGCGTGCGCATCACGCCGTCCACGTTCACCCCGCGCACGCCAGCCACCTGGGCGCGGGTGACGGGCTGGCGGTAGGCCACCACGGCAAGCGTTTCCATGGCGGCGCGCGAGAGCTTCTTCTGTGTGCCGTCGAGCAGGAACGCCTCCACGGCCTCCGAGTTTTCGGGGCGGGTGTACAAACGCCAGCCCTCGTTCGTCTCGCGCAGGTCGATGCCGCTGCCGCGCGCGTCGAGTTCCTCGGCCCACGCCTTGAGCTCTGCCGCCACGTCGCCGGGTGCCGCGTCGAGCACCTCACCCAGCTGTTCCGCGGCAACCGGGGAGTCCACCACCAGCAGCACGGATTCCAGGCGCGAGCGTAGTTGCGAGACCATCGGCAAAGCTTCCATGGCGAAGAAGTGTAAGCGCTAGTCCCAGTTCGCCGCCGCCACCACCGCGGGATCCACATCCGCCCCGGTCCACGCGACGTCGAGACGCCCCAGCGCCTCTTCTTGCTCCGCCTCCACGGCCCGGGCCTTGAACAGCTCTAACAGCGCGAGGAAGCGGCCCACGACCTCCATCGAGCGGGTGCAGTCGCGGGTGAGCGCGGCGAAGGTCAGCCAGCGCCCCGCCCCGGCAACCTTCAGCGTGTCCAGCATCTTGCCCGCCTGCTCCGGCACAGAAACCGCGACGGCGTGCAGGTGGTCCGTGCGCACCTCCTCCGGTGGCTTCGGGCGAAACACGCTGGCGGCAAGCGCTGCGAACGACGCCGGAGTGTGGCCGAGTTCCACCGGCGGCAGCAAGTCCACAAACTGCGCCTCGACAGGCACGGCGCGCGGGTAGCGCCGGGCTGCGCCCGACTGCCACCGGGCGAACTGGTCCGCCACCTGCTGGTACGCGCGGTACTGCAGTAGGCGCGCGAAGAGCAGGTCGCGCGATTCCAGAAGCTCCAGGTCTTCCTCGGAGTCCATTTCGCCGCGCGGCAGCAGGCGTGCTGCCTTCAAGTCGAGAAGCGTCGAGGCGACGAGGAGGAACTCCGTGACCTCGTCCAGCGCCGCCGTCTCGCCGAGTGCGCGGGTGTACTCGATGAACTCGTCCGTCACCTCAGCCAGCGCCACCTCGGTCACGTCGAGCTTTCTGGAGTGGATGAGGTTGAGCAGCAGATCGAACGGTCCCTCGAAGTTGTTCAGCACGAGGGTGAATCCGGTGATCTCCGGCTGCTCGTACGGCTGGTGTGCCTGCGTCACTGGCTGGTGCGCTCCAGCACCTCGAGCGCCAGGTTGCGGTATTGCTCCGCGCCCTGCGAGCTCGGCGCCCAGGTGATAATCGGCTCGCCCGCCACCGACGTCTCCGGGAAACGCACGGTACGGGTGATCACGGTGTCGAAGACGCGCTCGCCGAAGACCTCCACCACCCGATCCATCACCTCGCGGGCATGGGTGGTGCGCCTGTCGAACATGGTGACCAGGATGCCCACGATGTCCAGGTCGAAGTTGATGCGGTCGCGCACCTTCTCCACCGTGTCGGTGAGCAGGGCAAGGCCGCGCAGCGAGAAGTATTCGCACTCCATCGGGATGATCACGCCGTGCGAGCACGCGAGCGCGTTGACGGTGAGCAGGCCGAGCGAGGGCCCGCAGTCCAGCAGAATGAAGTCGTACTCGCCGCGCACCGGGCGTAGCGCGCGCGCGAGGGTCTGCTCGCGCCCCACCTCGTTGACCAGCTGGATCTCTGCGGCGGAGAGGTCGATGTTCGCTGGCACCAGGTCAAGGCCGGAAACGTTTGTGTGGTTGATCGCCGCGTGGATGCTCGCGGTGTTGTCGAACAGCAGGTCGTAGACGGTGACCTGGTCTTCCTCGTACGCCACGCCCAGGCCTGCGGAGAGCGCGCCCTGCGGGTCGAGGTCCACCAGCAGCACCTTGCGCCCCTGCTCAGCCAGGCACGCGCCGAGGTTGATGGTGGTGGTGGTCTTTCCCACCCCGCCCTTCTGGTTGATCATGGAGATCACCGTGGCGGGGCCGTGCTTGTCCAGCTCCTTCGGCTCTGCGAACTCGCGCCACGGCCGCCCGGTGAGAAACGTCTTCTGCTCGTCCGCGTCAAACAGCGCGCCGTCCGCCATGGCCGAACCTCCCTTTGCACAATCACGTCCCAATCCTTGACTAGCTTACATCGTTGTGATTATTGCTGGCCAGGCTGCAGGGGCAATTGCTTATCGACGCCTCCGGGGTCAAGCCATACCCCTTGATTCAGGCCGTGCTACGCCCGGGGGTGCGCGCTGCGCCAGACTTCACGGAGGCTGTCGGCGGTGACGTGCGTGTAGATCTGCGTGGTGGTCACCGAGGCGTGACCGAGTAGTTCTTGCACCGCGCGCACGTCCGCCCCGCCCTCGAGTAGGTGGGTGGCAAACGAGTGGCGCAGCGTGTGCGGCGAGATGTCCTTTTCTATCCCCGCCCGCTGCGCCGCCTGCTTGATCACGCTCCACGCACTTTGCCGCGACAGTGCCCCTCCGCGCGTATTGAGCAGCAGCGCGTGGGAGGAACCGTTGGAAAACGCGGGCCGCGCCCGCACCAGGTACGCCTCTATGGCGTCTCGCGCGTGGCTACCCAGCGGCACCAGGCGCTGCTTGTTGCCCTTGCCCGTCACCGCGAGTACCCCGGTCGCTTCCCCGCCGCCGGCTCCCACGGCCGCGGAGACGTCGTCGACGCTCAGCGCCAACACCTCCGACACGCGAGCGCCGGTGGCATAAAGCGTCTCCAACAGCGCCTTGTCGCGCAGGCCGATCGGAGTATCAGTCGGGCACGCGTCGAGAAGCTGCGCCACCTCTTCAACGCTCAGCGTGTCCGGCAGCTTCTCCCCGGGGTTCGGGGGCGAGACCTCGGCCGCCGCATCTGCGGGCAGCACGCCTTCCTCCACCCCGAACTTGTGCAGACCGCGCGCCACCGTAAGTGCCCGGGCTGTCGAGGACGCCGCGAGTGGCTTCGCCCCGTCCACCCCCCGGCGCAGGTCCGCCACGTACGCCTCGATGTCCTGTGGGGTGACCGCAGCTAAATCCGTCTTGCCCGCCGCACGCAGCCAACTGGTGTAGCGATTGAGGTCACGCGCGTAGTTGCTCACGGTATTCGGCGAAGCACCACGCTCCACCGCGAGGTGGTCCAGCCAGCGCTTCGCGAGCTTCTCTGCGTCTAAACGCTTGCCCAAACCCTCTAGCCCTTCACGCGCTTCATATCGGGTACAACGCCCTGTTCACCGCGGCGCTTCGCCATCGATTCGGGGCGGAACTCGAACGGCTCCTCCACCCCGCGCGGCTGGAAGTTACCGGCTTCCACCTCACGCGCGGCGAGGATGCCGGAGACCGCAATCGAATTCACAATCTCGCCGCGCAGCACCATCGCCGCCGCCTCGTCGAGAGCCACCCAGCGCAGCTGCATATCAGCTTCCTCATCTTCGGCCTCGGGCTGCTCCACCTCACGGATGCCGCGGGCCAGGAAGACGCGTACCGCTTCCTCGGCAAACCCCGGCGAGGTCACCAGGTCCACCAGCACCTCCCAGGAATCCGCCTCAAGGCCAGCTTCCTCAACCAGTTCGCGCTTCGCGCATCCGAGGGCCTCCTCGCCGTGAATGTCCAGCAAACCCGCGGGCAGCTCCCACAGCCTGGCGCCCACACTGTGGCGGTACTGTTCCACCAGCGCCACACGCCCCGCAGCGTCGAGGGCAACCACAGCCACCGCCCCGAAGTGCTCCACGATCTCCCGCTTCGCGCTGCCGCCCCCGGGCATGGTGACGGTGTCGCGGCGGACGGCGAGAATCGGAGCGTCGATAAGCAACTGCGAATCAGTGACGGTGAACTCGTGCGTCATGGCACCCACCCTACTTCGCAGCGGCCAGCACAGCCCCGATGCGCCCGGACTCCAAATCCACCATGCCCACCGTGGCCGCCCCGGCAATCTGCTCCGGATCGGCATCCTGGGTGGCAAACACCGCGGTGCCCGACTGGCCCAACGCCTCGGCGAAATCGCCGAGCATCTGCTCGCCGAACCCGCCGCCGGCAGTCTCGGACGCGCCGTGCACCACAACTACCGCGCCCGCCGGAACCACCGAGCCGGCGTAGCGAATGAAGCCCGCCTGCTGCAGGGTCTCCAGCACGAGCGCCCGGTCCGCCGCCTGGGCCGCCGCCGCACCCGTATCTGGGTCGGCGAACAGTACCGCCCCCAGCGACTCGCCCGCATGGCGGCCCGGTGCACGGTCGTTTACCGAAAGCTGAGCACCGGAAGGCAACGTGTTGGCAACGATGCTGGAAAGCTCGTCCGCCGAAGACTGGCTGGTGAACTTCTCCTGCAGCTCCACCAGCCCCGAGTCCGAGGCGCCGGCTGCGTTGAGCAACCAGCGCACCGACTCCACGTCGTCGTCCGCCGCGGATGGGGTGCGGATGATGGTCACCGGCACATCGGTCAGCGCGCCGTGGACGATGGACACCGATTCCTGCGCGAGCAAATCGTTCGCCGCCTCCGAGCGCTGCTCGGCTAACGCCGACTGCGCATCCGCAGCACCGGCACCAGCCCCTGCCCCGGCCGAGTCCCTCGGCACCGCAGGCGCAAGCAACACCGCGCCGAGCACGATGCCAAGCGCGACCCCCCAGCCCAAACCGGCTGCGATCAGTCCGCCTTTTCCTGGAGTCTGAGACATCTCTTAGCTACCCCTTTCCTACTGGAACCAGCCCTGCACGGTACGCGCCACCGAGTTCCAGGTATCCACCAGGTTGTCGGCGAACGCCCCGTCGCCGCCGATGCCCGCGATCAAAATCACGGCAGCCGCCGCGACGAGCAGGCCCAAAATCGCCCACGCCCAGGCGACACCGTTGCCGCCCTCGACGGCGTACAGGTTCTCGATCACGGTCGAATCCACCAGCTTGCGGCCAGCTTTAAGCCGGGTGAGCAACGCCGCTGGGTCAGCTCCCTGGCCATCCGTCGCGTCGACGAAGATGCGGTCTAGCTCCACCGGCTCGCCGACGGTGACAATCATCTCCGCGTCGTGGAACACGGCAAGCAAGATCGCCAGATCAGTCGATGACTCGGTCGCGGCCGGGAACGTCATCGCCCCCACGCCCAGATCCTGGATCCGCTCCAAGCCCGGTGCGTAGCCGTCCGGCTCCGCCGGCAGGATCACGCGCGCCTCGCTGCGCAGGTTCTCCGCCGCCACGTCCGTCGGGTTCCCCACAATGAAATCCGGGTGGTAGCCCATATCCGCCAGGGTGTCTGCAGCGTGCCCCACGCCGATGACCACCGGGGTGAACTCGCGCATGAAGTTCTCAATGCCCGCCAGTCGCTCGCGGGTATCCGGCGCGTCGGAGACCACCACAACCTTCCTATCGGCCATCACGTCGCCCAATTCGGGCGCGCCGACTCCGTCGATAAGCAATGGCGCCTCGGTGTGGATGAATTCGATGGCGTTGCCGAAGTAGGCCTCCATGTGCTCCACCAGCCCGCGTTGCGCGCTCGCGAACGTGGCGTCGACCTCCTCACGGGTGACCGGCTGCGCGACTCCGACCACCTTCTTGCCCACGGTGATCTCGCCCGTCGTGGTCACAGCCGCCTTCTTGCCGTCGCGGATGAGCTCGCGCATGCCCGTGCCGACCGCTTCGAACAGCGGCACGTCGGCGTCAAGAAGCAGGTGCGGGCCGAAGGTGGGCACGGCACCCGTGGAAAACGGCGCGAGGTTCACCACCGCTGCCGGCTCGTGCGCAATGAGCAGCTCCGCGAGCCTGCGCTGCATGTCGGGCGCGTCAACGAACACGATCTCGCCCTCGCCCATCCGGCCGAGACCCTTGCCCTGCGGGGTGCAGTCGCGCAACGTGCCGCGCAGCACGCCGGCGGTCGATTCCGCGGTGGTGGATGCATCAGTCATGCGCACCATTGTGCAACGATGACCTGCCTGAACCGGGTAGGCGCGCGGGCAAAGCGCGAGTGAACTGCCGGCGAAGCTCCGGTGAAGCTCCGGTGAAGCTCGGTCGTAGCCGGTGCGCTATGCGCGCAAATCAGCCACCTCGCGCTGCGCACGGTCGAACAGCTCCGCCGCGTGCGCCCGGCCAGTATCCGAATCGTCCAGGCCCGCCATCATCCGGGCGAGCTCCTCGATGCGCTCCTCGCCGTCCAGCGTGGCCACACCCGAGGTCACCGCCGCGTCCCCGACGTCCTTCGCCACGTGCAGGTGCGTGTCCGCATATGCAGCGACCTGGGGCAGGTGCGTGACGACGATAACCTGGTTGCGCGCAGCCAACCTCGCAAGACGCCTGCCGATCTCCACCGCGGCGCGCCCGCCCACACCGGCGTCCACCTCGTCGAAGACCAGCGTGGCGCCGGACGAGGACTCGGACAAAATGACCTCCAGCGCCAACATCACTCGCGAGAGCTCGCCGCCGGACGCGCTAGTGGCCAACGGCTTCGCGTCGAGCGCGGCGTTAGGCGCAAGCAAGATCTCCACTGCGTCCGCGCCGTCGCGCCCGTGCTTCGCTTCGTGCACCGCGACGGTGAGCTGCGCCTTGGGCATCGCCAACCCGTGCAGCTCCTCCGTGACGGCCTCGCCCAGCCGGCCCGCGGCCGCCTTCCGCGCATTCGTCAACGCGTTCGCCTTGGACACCATCAGCTTCTCAAGTTCCGCCACACGCGCACGCAGCTTATCGACGGCCTCTTCCGACGTATCAATCTTCGCCAACCGCCTCGCCGCTTTCTCACGCCACGCCACCACGCCCTGAGCGTCCGGCGCGTACTTCCGGGTCAGCGTTTTCAGCTCCTGCTGCCGCTGCAGCAGGCGGTCGAGCTCGCCGGGATCCGTGGGCAGGGCCGCGGTGAAGCTCCCCAGCTCCGCGGAAATGTCGGACAGCGCACTCGCCACCTCTCCAAGGCGGCCGCCTACAGACTGCAGCTCCTCGTCGCTCGACTGGGAAAGCGCCGCCTGCGCCTGGCCCACCAGGTCGGAGGCCGCGGCCTCATCGTCGCCAGCCCCGAACCCGAGCGCCTCCGCACCGTCGATGGCCACCAGCGCGGTCTCGGCCGCCTCGCGCAGCGCGTCCACATCCTGGAGGCGGTTGATCGTGGCGGAAAGCTCCTCGTCCTCTCCGGCGACCGGCGCAACCGCGTCGATCTCGTCGAGCGCGAACTGCAGCCGGTCTACCTCCTGGGCAAGCTCAAGGCGCTTTTCGGTGCGCTCCTTGAGGTCCTTCGCCGCGGCCCGCCATTCGGAATACGCCTCGCGGTAGGCGGCAAGTTTCGGCGCGATCTTCGGGTCGAAACGGTCCAGCGCGGCAAGCTGCTGCTCCGGCGCCATCAACCGCAGCTGGTCGTTCTGCCCGTGGATGGTAAGCAGATGGCCGGAGAACTCCGCCAGCGTTGCGGCCGGAACCTTGCGCCCCGACAGGTGCGCGCTTGAACGGCCCGACGCCTTCACCACGCGCGTCACGGGAAACTCCCCGTTCTCATCCACCCCAGCGCCAGCCTCCTCAGCCAGCGCCGCCACCTCGGCCGCTGCTTCCTCGGGCAAGCCCGCAGTGTGGAACGCGCCCTCCACCACCGCTTCCGCGCTGCCGGTGCGCACCCTAGAGGCGTCGGCCCGCCCGCCCGTAAGCAACCGCAGACCGGTGACCACCATGGTCTTACCCGCGCCGGTTTCACCCGTGAGCACGGTCAACCCCGGCGCAAGCTCCGCGGACGCGCGCGGGATCACGCCAAGGTTAGAAATGGAAATTTCGGCGAGCATCCTCGCGCCACCTACCTTTCTCGTGCTGCTGGGGTTGCTGGGGTTGCTGGGGTTGCTTGCGGGTTACTGGTGCTGCGGGCCGCGCCAACCGGACACCGGAAGTTGAAACTTGTCCACCAGCCGGTCGGTGAACGGCCTATCGTCCAGCCGCACCCAGCGCACCGGACGCAATCCCCGGATCACCTCAACGCGTGAGCCCGGCGGCATCGGGATAGTACGCACACCGTCAAAAACTGCCACCGCCTCGCTAGTATCCGGCTCCGACTCCACAGCGACGGTGGAGCGCGGCGAGACCACCAGCGGCTTCGCAAACAAAGCGTGCGCGTTGTTCGGCACCACCAACATCGCGTCCAACGCAGGCCACATCACCGGCCCGCCCGCGGAAAACGCGTAAGCCGTCGAACCGGTAGGGGTAGAAACCAGCACGCCGTCGCAGCCGAACGTGGACACGGGGCGGAAATCCACCTCCAGCGTGGCATCCAGCACGCGGGTGCGGTCCACGTTCTCCACGGAGCACTCGTTGAGCGCCCAGCTGCGGCCCAGCTCGTTGCCGTCCGCGTCCGTCACCGCTGCGTCGATAGTCATGCGCTCCGTGACCCGGTAGGACTTCTCAATCACGTGGCGCACCACCGACTCCAAGCTTTCCGCTTCCCCCTCCGCCAGGAAGCCGACGTGGCCCAAGTTGATACCCAAAACTGGGATGTCCTGCGCCCGCGCGTACCCGGCGGCGCGCAGAAACGTGCCGTCGCCGCCGAGCACCAACACCAGCTCGCAGCCGCGCGCCGCGTTATCGTCCGCCGGCACCCACTCCAGCTCGCGCAGCACCGGGTCCGATTCCATCGCCTTCATCTGCGCCTGCTCAAGCAACCGCACCGTAATGCCGGCACCCTGCAGCATCCGCGCTGCGTGCGCCGCCGAATCGATATTGTTCGAGCGGAACAGGTGCGGCACGAGCAGAATCTCGCGTTGCGTCGCGTCAGCCATCAGTTATTGGGGTCCTTCCTGCACAGCTTTGGCCACAAGGGCGGCCAGGGCATCGTCGTCAAGCATCTGCTCCCCCTTGTCGTTGACCAACCACAAAAAGTATTCCACGTTGCCGCTCGGCCCGGGAAGCGGCGATGCCACAACGCCGCGCACGCTCAAACCCAGCGACTGCGCGAAACGAGCGACATCCAGCGTGACTTCCTCACGCAACTCGCTCGAGCGCACCACGCCGCCGGAGCCGAGACGATCCTTGCCAACCTCGAACTGCGGCTTGACCATCGGCAGCATGTCCGCGCCGTCGGCCATGCACTCCACCAGCGCGGGCAGCACCAGCCGCAGCGAAATGAACGACAGGTCACCCACCATCAAATCCGCAGGCCCGCCCATCATCTCCGGGGTGAGGTTACGGATGTTCGTACGATCCAGAACCGTCACCCGCTCATCGTTCTGCAGCCGCCACACCAACTGGCCGTAACCGACGTCCACCGCAACAACCTCGCGCGCCCCGTGCGCCAGCAGCACATCGGTAAACCCCCCAGTCGAAGCACCGGCGTCAAGAGCACGTCGCTTATCGACGACGAGCCCGTGAGCACCAAACTCCTCCAACGCACCCAACAACTTGTGCGCGCCACGCGACGCCCACTGATCCACGTCCTCCAAATTCACCCTGATGGAGGCCTCCGGCTCCACAACCGTCGCCGGCTTCTTCGCAATGAAACCTGCGACCTCCACCCGGCCTTCCTTAATCCACGTCTGCGCCTGCTCCCGCGAACGCGCGATTTTGCGGCGCACGAGCTCAGCGTCGAGGCGAGTGCGCTTCGGTGCCATGAGAGCTCCTTTACGGTGTTTGCTGTGGTGGGGTTGCGTGGCTTCTGAAGCGGGTTCAGGCGGGCTAGGGGTTGCGCTGCAGCGCCTCAGCGAGCACCGCGTGCGCGCGCGTGAGCACGTCAGCTTCGTCAGCGATTGTCTCCGCTGGCTCCTCGAGCACCGCCTCGAACTGCTCAGTAATCTCGGCTGCGGTGCGCTGCGGCTGGCGCGGGTCGTGTGGCTTCGGGGCTGTCATTTGGCCTACCACCAACCGGCAGTCGCGGCTTCAGCGGCCTCCGAGTTCGGGCGCACCAGCTCCGGCTCGCGATCCATGTGCCACGCGACCTGAAGCACGGTGCGCAGCGCCTGAATACTGCTGGCTCCTGGATCGCCGTAGCTCAAGATGATGTCGTCCCCGTCCACCCGCGCGGCGAAGCCACCTTGGGGGCCGGGAACAAGCTGCGACGGGTCCGCATCGAGCCCGCGCATGTCGTCTGCGATGTAGGTGGGACGCTGCTCCTTTGGTGCTTCAAGGAGCGCAAGCGGACCGGAGACCCCCGTGAGCACGTGCAAAGTGGGAACACCTGCCGCAACGCCGCCCGCGATGTCTGTATTCAAACGGTCCCCCACCGCAAGCGGCTTGCTCGCGCCGAGCGCCGAGGCCGCCTGGAGGAACATTGCTGGCTCTGGCTTACCCGCTGCTCTGGGAGTGACCCCAGTTGCCGAAGTCACCGCAGCGACCATGGAGCCGTTGCCCACCATGAGGCCTCGCCCCATCGGCAGCGTGGTGTCCAAGTTCGACGCGAGATAAACCGCACCGCGCTGGATCGCTAAAGCGGCCTCGGAAAGCTCCTTCCACCCCGTCTCCGGGTTGTGGCCGTGCAACACCGCCTTCGGGTTGTCGTCCGCGCTGGTAACCGGGCGGTAGCCAGCGGCGCCGACGAGCTCCCGGAAGGAATCCGCACCGACCACGAGCACCGCGTCGCCGGGCTCAAGGTGGTCTTCGGCAATCCCAAGCGCGGCTTGCGCGGAAGTAAGCACGTCGCCTGCTGCCGCGTCGAGGCCGATCTCGCGCAACATGCGCGCGACCTCATCGGCTCCGCGGGACGCGTTGTTGGTGATGTACACGGCAGGCACGCCGGCGCCGTTAATAGCCTCCACTGCGTACGGGATGGCGGAGCCACCGGACCACACAGTGCCGTCGAGATCCAGCAGCAACGCATCATGGTTGTCCTTGAGTGCCATAGCGCTACCCTAGCCCAGCTCTGCGACGCGATCGCGCGCGTCGGTGACGCCCTCGGCATCAACCTCCGCGACGTGTGCGAACCATTCCTTCGCCTCGTCCTTGCGGTCGAGTGCCAAAAGGGCCTCCGCGTAGGCGTACGCCAAACGGGCACCGGTTGCGTCCGAGGCTTCCAAGGACGGGTTCATCTTCTGCAACGTAGCCAGCGCGGATTCGTGCTGCCCAAGATCGTGGCGCGCGCCAGCAAGCACGATCGCGAGCTCTACCTTGCCGGCAGCATCCAGCTCGCGTGCCTCCGGGCTGCGGCCGAGCTCCAGTGCCTTCTCGGGCCGGC
The DNA here is from genome assembly GCF_903645305.1 of Corynebacterium sp. Marseille-P4321. Lineage (GTDB taxonomy): Bacteria > Actinomycetota > Actinomycetes > Mycobacteriales > Mycobacteriaceae > Corynebacterium. The sequence goes on from NZ_CAHJXO010000002.1 coordinate 40,794, forward strand.
CCATACCCCGCTCCGCGTCAGCCATCACCGCGAGAAGCCCCGGGCCGCCGGAGATGCGCCGCGCGGCGCGTAGTTCCGACAGGGCCTCTTTCCACTCGCCAGCGTTGTAGGCGACGACACCGGCGGTCTCGCGCACCACGCCGACACGCCCGGCACGGTTCTTTGCCGCGCGAGCGTGCGCGAGTGCGAGCTGCGGGTCGTCCTCCATGAGGTCAACCGCCATAATCATGTGCTTGGCTACGCGGTTGGCGTTCTCTTTGGAAAGTACGCGAAGATCCTGCAGGACGGACGGATCGAGATCGTTGATCGTCATGTCCTTGGGCAGATCTGGCTCGGCTTCCTTTTGCGCCATGCGCTCCTCGCGGTAGCCCTCCCGGTACGGGTTCGAACGATCGTGGCGGATGCCCCCGCGGGCGCGGAAATCACCTTTGCCGCCACGGTTAGTGCGGCTGCCGCGGGCGCCGTTATCTTTACGCTCACCGCGGTCGTCGTTGCGGTGGCCCCGGTAGCCTTCACGCTCGCCCTTATTGTCAGCGTCGCGCCAGTTGCGTTCATCCCGCTGACCGCCGGGCCGGCGACCACGTCCGGAGCCCTGGCCGGCACCACGCTCTTCTCGGCCGTAGCGCTTGTTACCGCGTGAGTCGCCGCGGCGAGAACCTTCCTCGCGGTCGCTACCGCGATGAGCACCGTCTGTTCGCTCAGCGTCTGCCATGGAAAACCTCCGTTTCGTATCTTGCACAGTATAGAGAACGTCTCACCGCCACTTGAGGCCGGTGGGCCTTCCGTTGACGGCGCCCGCGAGAGCACGAGGGCGCAAAAGGCTGCGGCGATAAAGTTCGACGCTGAAGCGACGTCGGGCAGGTACCTCGATTCTGTGAGAACAACCTGACACACTCGCGATTTCGAATTCGGTAAATAATTTCTAGATTGATCCTAAGCCGAACAGAAATCCGATCCACACCGCCGTAACCTGCACGTTTACGGCGAGAGCTGCTGAAGTGGAGGCGCTGAATTCCGGAAACTATTTTCCTAGCACTCGGACGCGGTACATAACTGCTCGCTCTCGAGGGTGTACCGACACCGCAGGCTCAGAATGTGAGCGGTCCAAAATAGCGAAAACGCCCACCGGTGTGGTGGGCGTTTTTGTGTGTTGAAGTTGTTGGGTCGGCGGTAACCTACTCTCCCACTCCCTCCCGGGAGCAGTACCATCGGCGCGGGCGGGCTTAGCTTCCGGGTTCGGAATGGGACCGGGCGTTTCCCCGCCGCCATCAACCACCGACACACTTATTGGGGCAATGAGTGTGCCACGCGTTGGGCGTAACTGTTCATTTATGGTGCAGCCACCCGGTTTGGGGTGGGTGTGTTGTGTCAGATACTGCACAGTGGACGCGAACACGACTGGTTCTCTTTGTTTTGCGTGTTTTGTTGTTGGTGTTTTGCAACACTTCTTTGTTGGTGTTGGTTGTCAATCGGTGTATTAGTACCGGTCGTCTCAGCACCTTACGGTGGGTACAACTCCGGCCTATCAACCCAGTAGTCTGCTGGGAACCTCAATCGAAACCTCATCTTAAAACAGGCTTCCCGCTTAGATGCTTTCAGCGGTTATCCCTTCCGTACGTAGCCAACCAGCGATGCCCCTGGCGGAACAACTGGCACACTAGAGGTACGTCCGTCCCGGTCCTCTCGTACTAGGGACAGCCTTCTTCAAGTTTCACACGCGCGCGGCGGATAGAGACCGAACTGTCTCACGACGTTCTGAACCCAGCTCGCGTGCCGCTTTAATGGGCGAACAGCCCAACCCTTGGGACCTACTCCAGCCCCAGGATGCGACGAGCCGACATCGAGGTGCCAAACCATCCCGTCGATATGGACTCTTGGGGAAGATCAGCCTGTTATCCCCGGGGTACCTTTTATCCGTTGAGCGACACCACATCCACAAGTAGGTGCCGGATCACTAGTCCCGACTTTCGTCCCTGCTCGACTTGTAAGTCTCACAGTCAAGCTCCCTTGTGCACTTACACTCTACACACCTGATTGCCAACCAGGCTGAGGGAACCTTTGGGCGCCTCCGTTACATTTTGGGAGGCAACCGCCCCAGTTAAACTACCCACCAGGCACTGTCCCCAACCCAGATCATGGGCCAAGGTTAGATATCCACTACGGTCAGAGTGGTATTTCAACAACGACTCCACAACCACTAGCGTGGCCGCTTCATAGTCTCCCACCTATCCTACACAAACCGCACCGAATGCCAATACCAAGCTATAGTGAAGGTCCCGGGGTCTTTTCGTCCTGCCGCGCGTAACGAGCATCTTTACTCGTAATGCAATTTCACCGGGCCTGTGGTTGAGACAGCAGAGGAGTCGTTACGCCATTCGTGCAGGTCGGAACTTACCCGACAAGGAATTTCGCTACCTTAGGATGGTTATAGTTACCACCGCCGTTTACTGGGGCTTAAATTCTCCGCTTCGGACAAAAAATGTCCTAACAGGTCCTCTTAACCTTCCAGCACCGGGCAGGCGTCAGTCCGTATACATCAACTTAACCGTCTTCGCACGGACCTGTGTTTTTGATAAACAGTCGCTCCCCTCTCTTCTCTGCGACCCACACCAGCTACCACACGATACGTGTGTCACCAGTGCAGGTCCCCCTTCTCCCGAAGTTACGGGGGCATTTTGCCGAATTCCTTAACCACAGTTCACCCGAGCGCCTTAGTATTCTCTACCTGACTACCTGTGTCGGTTTCGGGTACGGGCCGTACATGCACATCGCTAGAGGCTTTTCTCGGCAGTACAGGATCACCAACTTCACCCAAAAGGGCTTACGCATCACGCCTCACACTATTGACACCCGCATTTGACCATGGTGTCGTGCCACACGCTTGCACCGCAATCCAATAAGCGGCATTGGCTACCAACCTGCGTCACCCCATCACTTTGCTACAACAGATCAGGCCCCACGCATCACCACCAACCACACAACCAAAGGTCGTGTTTGGCCGGCGGGTCAGGGTGGTTAGTATCACCGCTTCACAATTTGTCGCGCACACACGGGTACGGGAATATCAACCCGTTGACCATCGACTACGCCTGTCGGCCTCGCCTTAGGACCCGACTCACCCTGGGAAGACGAACTTGACCCAGGAACCCTTAGTCATCCGGCGGGCAAGATTCTCACTTGCCATTCGTTACTCATGCCTGCATTCTCACTCGCATGCAGTCCACCGCTCCTTACGATACGGCTTCACCCCACACACGACGCTCCCCTACCCAACACAAAACAAGTGTTGCCGCGGCTTCGGCGGTGTGCTTGAGCCCCACTGAATTGTCGGCGCAGAACCACTCGACCAGTGAGCTATTACGCACTCTTTCAAGGATGGCTGCTTCTAAGCCAACCTCCTGGCTGTCTTCGCGATCCCACATCCTTTTCCACTTAGCACACCCTTAGGGGCCTTAACCGGCGATCTGGGCTGTTTCCCTCTCGACTATGAAGCTTATCCCCCACAGTCTCACTGCAATGCAACACTATAACCGGCATTCGGAGTTTGGCTGACGTCGCTAAGATGATAGTCCCGCTCAACCAACCAGTAGCTCTACCTCCGGCAAGCTCACATCACGCTGCACCTAAATGCATTTCGGGGAGAACCAGCTATCACGGAGTTTGATTGGCCTTTCACCCCTACCCACAACTCATCCCCTCAGTTTTCAACCTAAGTGGGTTCGCGCCTCCACAACCTCTTACAGCTGCTTCACACTGGCCATGGGTAGATCACCCCGCTTCGGGTCCAGGACATGCCACTAAAAAAACACCCCATTAGGATTCGCTTTCGCTACGACTACCCCACATACGGGTTAACCTCGCGACATGCCGCTGACTCGCAGGCTCATTCTTCAAAAGGCACGCCATCACACCACAAAACGGTGCTCTGACGGATTGTAAGCGCATGGTTTCAGGAACTCTTTCACTCCCCTCCCGGGGTACTTTTCACCATTCCCTCACGGTACTATCCACTATCGGTCACACTGAGTATTCAGGCTTACCGGGTGGTCCCGGCAGATTCACAGCAGATTCCACGAGCCCGCTGCTACTCGGGGATTACGGGTAACACATCTTGCGGTGCCTACACGTACGGGGCTCATCACCCACTCCGGCGTGCCATCCCAGACACTTCCGCTCACACCGCAACACATGCGCACAGCTGGTAGACCATACACACCCGCACCCCACAACACCGCATGCGCAACCCCTACCAAGTATCACACACACACGGTTTAGCCATCATCCGCTTTCGCTCGCCACTACACACGGAATCACAATTGTTTTCTTCTCCTGCGGGTACTGAGATGTTTCACTTCCCCGCGTACACCCCCACACCGGCTATGTATTCACCAGCAGGTAACCGCACACAACCACGGCTAGGTTTCCCCATTCGGACACCCTCGGATCAACGCTTTGTTGACAACTCCCCGAGGCTTAACGCAGTCTCACACGTCCTTCATCGGCTCAGCATGCCAAGGCATCCACCATACGCCCGTAACACACAACCATCACAGACAAAAACAGGTACAAAACACCAAAACACAAACAAAAAATAAAAAGAAAGATGCTCGCGTCCACTCTACAGTTCTCACACAACACACCCCCACACACCACACACGCATGCAACACACACGCATGCAGCACATGGAAGCCACAAGGAACAAAACACATCACGTGCTGCCCCAGACACCCAACAGCGCACCAACACACACTTGCTTGCAGGAAAGCTCAACGCGCACACCACAAAAGCAACCAACCCATGGCCGCCGGCGTGTGTCCACCCGGACAATTTTTCCAAAACAAAAAAGGCGGCAGCCATTCGTTCGACGACTCAACCACCAACCCACACCACAAAACGTGTGGGCACACCCGCAACTGCGGGCACAAAAACAAATAAGCTCCTTAGAAAGGAGGTGATCCAGCCGCACCTTCCGGTACGGCTACCTTGTTACGACTTCGTCCCAATCGCCGATCCCACCTTCGACAGCTCCCATTACAGGCCACTGGCTTCGGGTGTTACCAACTTTCATGACGTGACGGGCGGTGTGTACAAGGCCCGGGAACGTATTCACCGCAGCGTTGCTGATCTGCGATTACTAGCGACTCCGACTTCATGGGGTCGAGTTGCAGACCCCAATCCGAACTACGACCGGCTTTCAGCGATTCGCTCACCCTCACAGGCTCGCCGCGCGTTGTACCGACCATTGTAGCATGTGTGAAGCCCTGGACATAAGGGGCATGATGATTTGACGTCATCCCCACCTTCCTCCGAGTTAACCCCGGCAGTCTCTCATGAGTCCCCAACCAAATGCTGGCAACACAAGACAAGGGTTGCGCTCGTTGCGGGACTTAACCCAACATCTCACGACACGAGCTGACGACAACCATGCACCACCTGTACACCAGCCACAAAGGGAAACTACATCTCTGCAGCGATCTGGTGTATGTCAAGCCCAGGTAAGGTTCTTCGCGTTGCATCGAATTAATCCACATGCTCCGCCGCTTGTGCGGGCCCCCGTCAATTCCTTTGAGTTTTAGCCTTGCGGCCGTACTCCCCAGGCGGGGCGCTTAATGCGTTAGCTACGGCACGAACCCCGTGGAAGGGACTCACACCTAGCGCCCACCGTTTACGGCATGGACTACCAGGGTATCTAATCCTGTTCGCTCCCCATGCTTTCGCTCCTCAGCGTCAGTTACTGCCCAGAGACCTGCCTTCGCCATCGGTGTTCCTCCTGATATCTGCGCATTCCACCGCTACACCAGGAATTCCAGTCTCCCCTACAGCACTCAAGTTATGCCCGTATCGCCTGCAGTCCCGCAGTTAAGCTACGGACTTACACAAACGACGCGACAAACCACCTACGAGCTCTTTACGCCCAGTAATTCCGGACAACGCTCGCACCCTACGTATTACCGCGGCTGCTGGCACGTAGTTAGCCGGTGCTTCTTCTCCAAGTACCGTCACAAAAAGCTTCGTCCTTGGCGAAAGGAGTTTACAACCCGAAGGCCGTCATCCCCCACGCGGCGTCGCTGCATCAGGCTTGCGCCCATTGTGCAATATTCCCCACTGCTGCCTCCCGTAGGAGTCTGGGCCGTATCTCAGTCCCAATGTGGCCGTACACCCTCTCAGGCCGGCTACCCGTCGACGCCTTGGTAGGCCATTACCCCACCAACAAGCTGATAGGCCGCGAGCTCATCCCACACCGAAAAAACTTTCCACCACAACCTCCAAGAAGTGGTCCTATCCGGTATTAGACCCAGTTTCCCAGGCTTATCCCGAAGTGCAGGGCAGATCACCCACGTGTTACTCACCCGTTCGCCACTCGAGCACCCCAGCAAGCTAGGGCCTTTCCGTTCGACTTGCATGTGTTAAGCACGCCGCCAGCGTTCATCCTGAGCCAGGATCAAACTCTCCACAAAAAAGGCCGTGAAAAGCCCAACCAAACTGGCAAAAAACAAACCAACCAACACCCAAAACAAGATGCCGGACTGGCAATCCTCAAATTACTGCTGCAAAAAATCACAACACATGGCACCTGCGCATCCGACGAGGAAAAACCACAAGCACCACAAACATGAATCAGTTCACGATCCACCAGAAACAATCATTGCCATCAAAGGTTCACAACAACTGCAACCGGCACACACCAACCACACCAAAACGATGCAGCACAGCGCACACGCAACCAACCCACAAACAAAAAATATGCATTGGCACACTATCGAGTTCTCAAACAACACCAGCACACTTTTCCGAACCAAGTTAGGTTCAGTCCGTCTGAGCGGCTGAGGTACAAGATTACAACCTACGTAACTGGAAGTCAAATTCCGTTCAAACTCGAATTTAACGCCTGTTTACATCGATGTAACTTCTCTTCTGTTATTTCGTCACTCTCTGCGGTTGTTTCCAACCGGCTATCCGAGCGACGGGCAGTAATATAACCACACACCGAGAAGTGCTCGCAAACATACAGGTCACTGTGTAAAAATGAGAAAGCGCCGCCGTGCAGATTCACTGCAAGGCGGCGAATGCGATCCAACCAGCGTGCTAGACGCGCTTGGCGCCAGCGAAGTTCTTCTTGCCTCGGCGCAGCACCAGCCACGATCCATGGAGCAGATCCTCGTCCGCCGGTGTCCACGCCTCGTCGCTGACGCGCTCGTTGTTCACGTACACCCCGCCCTCCTTGATGGAGCGGCGTGCCGCACCCTTGGAGTCGGCGAGTCCGGCACCGACGAGCAGGTCCACGATGTTCGTGTCAGTGCCGCGAGCAAATTCGAAGACGTCGGTTTCACTCACTGCGGCAGCGAGGGTGGCTTCGTCGAGGTCACCAAGCTCCGCGCGCCCGAACAGCGCCTGCGATGCCAGCTCTACCGCTTCGCGGGCTTCAACACCGTGCACCAGGTCAGTCATTTCCTGGGCAAGTCGGCGCTGGGCTTCGCGCTTGAAGGGGCGTTCGGCAACTTCACCTTCAAGACGCTCCAGCTCAGCCTGGTCCAGGAAGGTGAACCAGCGTAGGTAGCGGATCACGTCCGCGTCGGCAGTGTTCACAAAGTACTGGTACCAGGTGTACGGGCTTGTCATCTCCGGGTCCAGCCAAAGGGAGCCGCCGCCAGTGGACTTGCCGAACTTCTTGCCTTCAGAATCGGTGACCAAGGGAACCGTCAGGGCGTGCACCTGCTCGCCGTCCATGCGGCGGTTCAGGTCGACGCCGGCGATGAGGTTGCCCCACTGGTCGCCGCCGCCAATCTGCAGCACGCAATCGTGCTCGCGCCGAAGCTGCACGAAATCGTTGGCCTGCAGGAGCATGTACGAAAATTCGGTGTAGGAAATGCCGTCGTTTTCCAGCCGACGCTTCACCGTCTCGCGCCCGAGCATGGTGGCAACGGAGAAGTGCTTACCAATGTCGCGCAAGAACGAGATCACCGACAGGTCCTCGGTCCACTCCCGGTTGTTCACCAGGCGGGCGGCATTGTCGCCGTCGAAGTGCACGAATCGCTTCAGCTGGCCAGAGATGCGCTCTGCCCAGTCTTTGACGGTGTCCTCGGAGTTCATGGTGCGCTCACCGACGTCGCGCGGGTCGCCGATCATGCCCGTCGCCCCACCTGCCAGCACGATCGGGGTGTGCCCCGCCTCCTGGAAGCGCCGCAGCATGAGCAGCGGCACGAGGTGACCGGCGTGCAGCGACGGACCCGTCGGGTCGAAGCCGCAGTAGAGCACAATCGGCTCCTTCGTCGCTTCGCGCAGGTTATCCAAGTCGGTGGACTGGTTGATCAGCCCGCGCCAGGACAGTTCGTCGATGATGTTGTTTGCCATGATCGCTTTCTATGTTCGCCGGGTGTGAGTGGCCGTGGGATAGTGCCGTGGGATCGCGCCGTGGTCCGCGCGTAGAGGACTAGTTGCTGGGGTACGGCTGCGCTTCGTCGATAAGCAGCACCGGAATGTCGCCGTCGATGCGGTAGGCAACGCCGAGGCGCTCGTTGACCAGCAGCTGCTCGTCTTCCTTATACGTCAACGGGCCCTTGTCCTTGGGGCAGACCAGGATGTCCAGGAGCTTCGGATCGAGACTCATGGCTCGTTATCGTACCCGCCGCGTTAGTTTGCCTGTGCTTCGGTGTTGGCTAGAGGTGGTCCCAGTGATCCGGCGCGAAGCGCACCTCCTTTTCAAGCTTTTCCAGCTCGCGAGCGTGGTGCAGCACCGCACCCGGCGGGCCAGCCATGCGCCACCCCAACCGCCACGGCGCAACACGATCGCGGCGATTACCACCAACACCAATAGCAACACCAAGCGCGACGGAACACCCCCGTCCACCACGCTTGGTGTTGATGTGGTTAATTCGCCCGAACCGGACGCGCCGCCCATTCGCGCGCCCTGGCGTTGGCTTCGCGCACGCGTTCGCGCTGCTCCTCCACCCTCGGCTTGGCGGTGCCGCCGCGGGTATCACGGGAGGCCACTGCGCCGTCGACAGTGAGCACTTCGCGCACTTCAGGGAGCAGTCGCTTATCGACGCTTGCCAGTTCCTCATCCGTCAACTCCACGAGATCCACCCCGCGGGATTCCGCTATGCGCACGCACGCACCGGACGCCTCGTGCGCTTCGCGGAACGGCACGCCCTGGCGCACCATCCACTCCGCGAGGTCGGTGGCCAGCGTGTAGCCGGCCGGGGCGAGCTCGCGCATGCGGTCCTCGTGGAACACCAGGGTGGACACGAGGCCCGTGAACGCCGGCAGCAGGATGGACAGCTGCGTGACCGAGTCAATCACCGGCTCCTTGTCCTCCTGCAGGTCCCGGTTGTACGCAAGCGGCATCGCCTTCAACGTGGCCAGCAAACCGGACAGGTTGCCGATCAAACGCCCAGCTTTGCCGCGGGCCAGCTCCGGCACGTCCGGGTTCTTCTTCTGCGGCATGATCGACGAACCTGTGGACCACGCATCGTGCAGCGTGACGTAGCCGAACTCCGGGGTGGACCAGGCGATGATCTCCTCGGCGAAGCGGGAGACGTCGATAGCAATCTGGGCGAGCACGTACGCCGCCTCCGCCGCGAAGTCGCGCGAGGCCGTGCCGTCGAGCGAGTTGTCAGCGGCCGAGTCGAAGCCGAGCTCCTCAGCGATGGCCTCCGGGTCCAAGTGCAGCGAGGATCCGGCCAGCGCGCCCGAGCCGTACGGCGAGACAGCCAAACGCTTATCCGCGTCCTGAATGCGCTCGAGGTCGCGCAACAGTGGCTGCGCGTGCGCGAGCAGGGAGTGCGCGAGCAGGATCGGCTGAGCCGCCTGGAAGTGGGTCTTGCCCGGCATGATGGCGTCCGGGTGCGCCTCGGCCTGTGCGACGATGGCGTCGATCAGGTCGTTGACGTCCTGCGCGACGCCGCGCAGCGCATCTCGCAGCCACATGCGGAACATGGCGGCAACCTGGTCGTTGCGCGAGCGGCCTGCGCGCAGGCGGCCGCCGATCTCCGGGCCGACACGCTCGATCAGGCCGCGCTCCATGGCGCCGTGCACGTCCTCGTCCGTCGGCGCCGGTGTGAAGGTGCCGTCGGCTACGTCGCGGCCGAGTTGGTCGAGGCCGTCGAGCATGGTTGCCAACGAAGCGTCGTCAAGCAGCCCTGCCCTATTCAGCACCTTCGCGTGCGCCTTGCTGGCGAGCACGTCGTAAGGCGCGAGCACCCAGTCGAAGTGGGTGGAGACGGAAAGCGCGAACATGGCCTCCGACGGTCCGCCGGAGAAGCGACCGCCCCACAGCGCGCCCTCGTTGGTCTTGTGCTGCTCCATCGGTTGCTGCTCCTACTTGTCCTGGGCCGTGCCAGCCTCGCGGTCGCGCTTGTTGGCGATCTGCGAAGACAGGCCGTGCAGGCGCACGAAGCCCTTCGCCAGGGTCTGGTCGAACGTGTCGCCGGTGTCGTAGGTAGCCAGGTTGAAGTCGTACAGCGAGTGGTTCGAGCGGCGGCCGTTAACGGTGATCTTGCCGGCGTGCAGCTCCATGCGGATGTCGCCGGTGACGTGCTCCTGGGTGGACTCAATGAACGCGTCCAAGGAGCGCTTCAGCGGGCCGAACCAGAGGCCGTCGTAGACCTCCTCGGACCAGCGGGCGTCGATAAGGCGCTTGTAGCGGGCCAGCTCGCGCTCGACCGTGACGTCCTCAAGAGCCTTGTGGGCGGTGATCAGAGTCATCGCACCCGGCGCCTCGTACACCTCGCGGGACTTGATGCCCACCAGGCGGTCCTCCACCATGTCGATGCGGCCGATGCCCTGCGCGCCGGCGCGGCGGTTGAGCTCCTCGATGGCCTCCAGCACGGTCACCTTGCGGCCGTCGATAGCCACCGGCTTACCTGCCTCGAAGGAGATGATCACCTCGTCCGGGGCGTTACCCAGTGCCGGGTCCTCGGTGTAGGCGTAAAGATCCTTGGTCGGCGGGTTCCACAGGTCCTCCAGGAAGCCCGTCTCCACAGCGCGGCCCCACACGTTCTGGTCGATGGAGAACGGAGACGCTGCGGACTGCTCGATCGGCAGGTCCTTGCCCTCGGCGTACTCGATGGCCTTGTCGCGGGTCCAGGCGTAATCGCGGGCCGGGGCGATGATCTCCAGGTCCGGATCCTGGTTGAGGAAGCCGACCTCGAAACGCACCTGGTCGTTGCCCTTACCGGTGCAGCCGTGAGCGACGTGGGTGCCGCCGAACTGGTGGCCAGCCTCCACGAGGTTCTTCACGATGAGCGGGCGCGAGATAGCGGACACGAGCGGGTACTCGTTCATGTACATGCCGTTCGCCTTGATGGTGGGCAGGCAGTACTCCTCGGCGAACTCGTCCTTCGCGTCCACCACGATCGACTCCACGGCGCCACAATCGAGCGCGCGCTGGCGCACTGACTCCATGTCCTCGCCGCCCTGGCCGAGGTCGAGCGAGACGGCGATAACTTCACCGTTGGTCATCTCTGCGAGGTACGGGATGGCGACGGAGGTATCGAGGCCGCCCGAGTACGCGAGCACAACGCGGTTGGTCATAGTGAAACGTTTCTCCTTCAGTGGGAACGATGAGATATGTGAAAAACGGATATCGGGATGAAAGGGTACCCGGCGACTGTGCGGGCCTACTCTCGGCCCCGGCTCTGCACTCCGAAGAGCTGGCGCGCCAGGTCCTCGCCGGTGAGCGGTTCGCGGGCCAGGACAAAGATCGTGTCGTCGCCCGCGATCGAGCCGACAACCTGTTCCAGGCCGACGCGGTCGATGTAGCTGGCCAGGTACTGAGCGGCGCCGGGCGGGGTGCGCAGCACCGCGATGTTGCCGCTGTGATCTGCGGAAACCACCAGCTCCTCGATCATGCGACGGAGCTTGTCGCGCGGGCCTGAGTGCGTGGATTCGAAAGAATCCCCGTCGCCGTTGACGGTGTAGTAAGACCTGCCCCCGCCGGCGGGACGCACCTTCTTCGCGCCGAGCTCATCCAGGTCACGCGACAGTGTCGCCTGGGTGATGTCGATGCCCTCGTCCAGCAGCAGCTCGGACAGCTGCACCTGGGAGGACACACGGGTTTGGTCCAGCAGTTCGAGAATCCTCGCCTGCCGGGCGGTGCGGGATACGGGTTGGGTCATTTACTGATGCTCCAGAAGCCAGGCCAGCAGCGCCTTTTGAGCGTGCAGGCGGTTTTCCGCCTCGTCGAAGACGCGGGACTGAGGCCCATCGATGACCTCGGCTGCGACCTCGTTCCCGCGGTATGCGGGGAGACAGTGCAAGAATATTGCGTTTTCTTCGGCCGCGTGCATGATTTCCGGCGTGACTTGGTAGGGCAAGAACGGGGTGCGGCGGTCCTTTCCGTCCTCCTCCATGCCCATGGAAACCCAAGTATCGGTAATCACCACGTGCGCGCCATCTACCGCGGCGACGTCATCGGTCACCGCAACGATCGCGCCGGTTTCTTCGCCGCGGCGGCGCGCCCTGTCCACAAACTCCGCCTGCGGCTGGAACCCGCGCGGCGCGATCACGGTGATGTCCATGCCGGCGGTGGCGAAGCCGATGAGGTAGGAGTTGGCCATGTTGTTGTCGCCGTCGCCAAGGTAGACGGCCTTGAGACCCTTCAGACCCGCCGGGCCCTCCTCCGGGCAAAAATTCTCCACCACCGTCTGCAGGTCGGCCAAGATCTGGCACGGGTGCAGGTCGTCGGACAGTGCGTTGACGATCGGCACGGTGGCGGTCTCCGCCATATCCACCAGATTTTGGTGGGCGTAGGTGCGCCACACGATCGCCTCGACGAAGCGCGACAGCACCGCGCCGGTGTCCTGGTAGGTTTCGCCCTTACCCATCTGCGAATTGCCGGTCTCGGTGACAATGGCGTGGCCCCCGAGCTGGGCGATGCCCGCGTCGAAGGAGAAGCGGGTGCGGGTGGAGGTCTTGTCGAACAGCACGGCGACGGACAGCGGGCCCTCCAGCGGGCGCTTCGACAGCGGGGCCTTCTTCAACTCTGCCGCGAGCTGGAGCACTTCGGCCTGTTCGGCTGGTGTGAGGTCGTCGTCTGCGAGGAAATGGCGTGCCATGAGTCCTAACTCCTTTCTTCGGCGGCGTCGCCGCCGGTTACATCTGCGTAGGTGGCCGCGAAACGCTCCACAGCATCGCGCAGCTCTTGGTCGTCGATGGTCAGTGGCGGGGTCAAGCGGATCACCGTCTCACTCGGAGCGTTGAGCACCACGCCGTGCTCGAGCCCGCGGGCGACCATTTCCTTCGCCACCGGCTCTTTGAGCACAACGCCGAGCATGAGGCCACGCCCGCGCACCTCGGCAACCCCGGGCAGAGGCGTGAGCTCGTCGATAAGCAACTGCCCCTTTCGCTTGACCTCGGCGAGGAAGGCGTCGTCCACGATGCCGAGCACCGCACGCGCCGCGGCGCAGCACACCGGGTTACCGCCGAACGTCGTGCCGTGTGAGCCCGGCGTGAACAGGCGCGCTGCTGGCCCCCGCGCGATAGTCGCGCCGATGGGCAGACCCCCACCGAGGCCCTTTGCCATGGTGATCACGTCCGGAATTACGCCTTCGTGTTGGAACGCGAAGAAGTCCCCGGTGCGCCCGACGCCCGTTTGGACCTCGTCGACGATCATGAGAATGCCGTAGGTGTCGCACAGCTCGCGCACGGCGCGCAAGAACCCCTCCGGTGCCGGGATCACGCCGGTTTCGCCCTGGATCGGCTCCAAGATGATCGCCGCGGTATCTTCCGGGTCCTGCTCCACCATTGCAGTGAGCGCGTCGACGTCGCCGTAGGGGTAAAACTCCACGCCGGCCGGCAGCGGCTCGAACGGGGCGCGCTTACTGGGCTGGCCCGTCAGTGCGAGCGACCCCATCGTGCGACCGTGGAAACCGTGCTCCGCCGCGAGCACCCGACGACGCTTAGTCAAGCGGGCAAGCTTGAACGCGGCCTCGTTCGCCTCGGCGCCCGAGTTGCAGAAGAAAACGCGGGCCTCGTCGTCGCCCACTCGCTTACGCAACTCGAGCGCGACGTCCACAACCGGCTGCGACGCGAACAAGTTCGACACGTGGCCCAGGCGGTTCATCTGCGTGTGCACCGCCTCCACCACGTCCGGGTGGCCGTGACCAAGCGCATTTACGGCGATGCCGGCGAGCATGTCGATGTGGTGGTTACCGGAGGCGTCGATAAGCATCGCCCCCTTGCCCTGAACAAACTCCACCGGCGGCACCGGGTACGTGTCAAGCAGTGCCTCCTGCCAGTGCTCGGTTGCCTCGCTCATTCGTCATCCTTCCTAAACACTGTGCCCTCCGGGTAATGCGCCCTGTCGTAATCGTCCGGCAGCACCATCGTGCCCACACCACCCATAGTGAGCAGCTCCAACAGCACCGAGTGCGCCACACGGCCATCGATCACGTGTGCTGCCTTCACGCCGCCCTTCACCGCGGCTAAGCAGGCGCCCATCTTCGGGATCATCCCCGAATCCAGCTCCGGCATCATACGCTCCAGCTGCTCAACCTCAATCTTGGACAGCAGCGAGTCCTTATTCGGCCAATCGGTGTACAACCCCTCGACGTTGGTGAGCACCACGAGTCGCTCCGCGCCGATCGCCGCCGCAAGCGCGCCCGCGGCCTCGTCGGCGTTGATGTTGTACACGTTGCCGTCTTTGCCGGGCGCGATGCCGGAGACCACCGGGATGCGGCCCGCCTCGATGATGTCCATCACCGCCGACGGGTTCACATCCGTGATCGTGCCCACCAGGCCGATATCCTGCGGCTCACCGTCCACCTCGACGTAGCGCTTACGGGCGGTGAACAGCCCCGCGTCCTCGCCCGAGGTGCCCACAGCGTAGGGACCGTGCGAGTTGATCTTGCCCAAAAGATCGCGGCCCACCTGGCCGAAAAGCACCATGCGCACCACATCCAGGATCTCCGGAGTAGTCACGCGGAACCCGCCGACGAACTCGCCGCCGTCCAGCTGCAGGCGTTTGAGCATGGCCGAGATCTGCGGGCCGCCGCCATGCACAACCACGGGTTTCGCGCCCACGGTGCGCAGGAACACCATGTCCGCTGCGAAAGCGGCCTTCAAATCTTCGTCGATCATGGCGTTGCCACCGTACTTCACCACGACAATCTTGTCGCGGTAGTGCTGTAGCCACGGCAGTGCCTCCGCCAGCACGGTGGCGCGCTGCTCATTGGTCAGGTTCGGCATCATGGTGCGCAGGGTCTCCTTTCTGGGCGGGTCTAAGTGCTGTACGCGGAGTTGATCTCCACGTACTCGTGGGACAGGTCGGTGGTGCGCACCGTCGCGCGGCCTGCGCCGCCGGTGCCCAGGTCCACCTCCACGTCAATGACCGGACCGCTTAAATCTACGTCTCGCGAGTCTGTCGTGCCGGTGGTTTCGGTGCACACCGTGTGGCCGTTGAATCGCACCGAGATATTGTCTGGGTCCATCTCCGCCTCGGCCATGCCCACGGCTGCCACCACGCGGCCCCAGTTCGGGTCGGAGCCCGTCATGGCGCACTTAAACAGGGTGTCGCGGCCGATGGTGCGCGCGGCGGCGAACGCCTGATCATCGTCCCCTGTGCCGGTGACGGTGATGTTGACCCGCTTGGTCACGCCCTCCGCGTCGTCCTGCATGAGCGCGGCCAGCTCGTCGCAGACCTTCAGCACCGCCGCGTTGAGCTCCTCCTGCGCCGGAGTGACGCCTGACGCGCCGGATGCCATCGCAATGACGGTGTCGTTGGTGGAGGTGGAACCGTCGATGTCAAGCGCGTTGAACGTTTTGTCCGCGGCGGCCTCGAGCGCTTCCTGCAGCGCCGCGTTGCCTACCTGTGCGTCGGTGGTGATACACACCAGCATCGTGGCCAAAGACGGCGCCATCATGCCCACGCCCTTGCCCATCGCGCCGACGGTCCAGCCGTCGCCTTCGTACACGGCCTCTTTGGGTTTCGTGTCGGTGGTCATGATGGCCTCTGCTGCCTTCGCGGCCACCGCGGCGTCGCTACCAAGCCCCTCGCACAGGGCCGGGATGGCCGCTTCGATGACATCCATCGGCATCGGTTCGCCAATGATGCCCGTGGAGCACACACCGATGTCGGTGGGCTGCGCTCCAAGCGCCTCAGCTACAAGCCCCTGCACGCGGGCTGCGTCCCGGTCACCCTGCGTTCCGTTGCACGCGTTGGCGTTGCCGGAGTTGTACACCACGGCACGCAGCGCTCCCCCGCCGACGACGGAGCGCGTGAGTTTCACCGGGGAAGCGACCACCTTGTTTCGCGTGAATACCGCCGCCGCCGCGAACTCTGGCCCGTTGTTTACCACCAGCGCCATATCCGGCTTGCCCGACGGCTTGATGCCCGCCGTGGTCGCCGAGGCTGTGAAGCCTTCCGGGGCGGTGACTCCGTTGTTGCTCATTGCATTGTCCTTTCACATTGCTTATCGACGGCTCCGCTCGACACCATCACGGCGCCACCGCCGCCTGCGGCAATCCGGCGGTTTCTTCCCACCCAAGCGCGATATTCATGCACTGCACCGCGGCGCCGCCCGTGCCCTTAGTCAGGTTGTCGATGGCGCTGGTGACCAAAAGCTTGCCCGCCTGCGTATCAACCTCCACCTGCACGTGGCACATGTTCGAGCCCACCACGTTCTGCGTCTGCGGCTGCTGGCCTTCCGGTAACACGTACACGAACGGCTCGCCGGCGTAGGCCTCCTCGTAGGCGGCCCGGGCCTGTGCTTCACTGACGTCGCCGGCCAGCGGGGCACTCACCGTGGTGAGGATCCCGCGCGGCAGCGGCGCCAGCACCGGCGTAAAGCTCACGGTGACGTCCTTGTCAGTGCACTCCGCGATGTTCTGGCGGATCTCCGGGGTGTGGCGGTGCTTGCCCGCGGTGTTGTAGGCCTTCAACGAACCCATCGTCTCAGCCCCCAGCATGGCCACCGAAGCCTTCTTGCCGCCGCCGGAGACACCCGTGATGGACACCACGGTAAGGTCCGGCTCAATCAGACCGGCCTGGGCTGCAGGCCAGGCGGCAAGGGTTGCGCCGGTGGGGAAACACCCGGGCACCGCCACGCGGGTTGCTTCCGCCAGCTGTGCGCGGTGGCCCGGCATCTCCGGAATCCCGTACGGCCACGTGCCGGCGTGTTCAGAGCCGTAGTAGGCGGTCCAGTCATCGGCGTTGCGCAGGCGGAAGTCAGCGGCGCAGTCGATCACCACAACTTCATCTGGCAGTGCTGCACCGATCTCGGCGGAGTGGCCGTGGGGCAACCCGAGGAACACCACGTCGTGGCCCGCCAAAGTATCCACCGTGGTCTCTTCAATCACTCGATCCGCCAACTGCGGCAGGTGCGGCATAAGCTCAGCGACCGGCTGGCCCGCGTTCGACCCGCCTGTGAGCGCCCCGATGGAAAGTTCACCCGAAAGATACGCCGGGTGGCCGAGCAGTAGGCGGAGAATCTCCCCGCCCGCATACCCGGTTGCCCCGGCGATCGCGACCTTGATTGACATAGCGACAACACTACCAAAATATTCACTCGCGTGAAAAATATTCATTGGATCTGTTTCGCCGGTTCCCCCGCGGAATCGGGGTCTACCACACTCCCCGCAATCACTAGACCTCGATGTACGGACACCACTATAACGCCGCTGAAAGCCCAGGCGGGGTGTCTATACAAAAAATCGGGGTCTACCGGGGCAGTGCTGCCCGGTAGACCCCGATTAGATGCGTCAGCGCGGACTAGCCACGCATCTCTGCGCCGAAGCGTTCCTTCGCAAGCTCGGCGGCGGCCAAGCGTGCCTCAGAGGCTTCCTCCTCCTTCAGCGTGCGGTCCGGTGCACGGAACGCGAGGCCGAACGCAAGCGACTTCTTGTTCTCGCCGAGGGCGTCGGAGCGGTAGACGTCGAAAAGCTTCACGCTCTCCACCAGCTCCCCTGCCCCCTCCTGCAGCGTGCGACGCACCTGCTCGGCCGGGACCTCCTCGTCGACAACAAGCGCAATGTCCTGGTTGAGCAGCGGGAACGCGGACAGCACTGGTGCCGGGAAGCGCTCCTCCAGCGAAATCGCGGTGAGGTCGATCTCCATCGCGCAGGTGCGCGCCGGCAGCTCGAGCTCCTCGAGCACCTGCGGGTGCAGCTCGCCGGCGTGGCCCACGACAACGCCGTCGACCTTCAACGCTGCACACCGGCCCGGGTGCCACGGCAGGTACTCCGCGGACTCGATCTCCAACTCCACGCCGCAAGCGCGTGCGACGATCTGCGCGGACTGCACCGCATCCGACCAGTCGTAGGCGCGACCCCTGCCCCACGGCCCAGCCAGCTCGGTGTTTCCCACTGCCACGGTTGCGGCGTTGAGGTGCTGTTCCGGCAGGGACTGGATGAGCTCTTCGATGACCTCCGGCGACGGGCGCTCTGCGACGCTCGGCAGCGGCGACGAATCCCCACGCTTCACCGAAACCTGGGCCACGGAGAAAAGACCGACATCTGCGCGGCCACGTGCAACGTTGCGTCGAACCGCATCAAGCATCGACGGCAACAGCGTGGTCCCAAGCACCCCGTAATCCGCGTCCAAGGGGTTCTGCACCTTCACGACATTGCGACGCGGGTCGCCCGCATCCAGACCCCAGGTATCGAAAGTGTCGTTGGCGATAAACGGGGTCGGAATGATCTCCGCGTAGCCCGAGTACGCCAGCGCGTGCGTCACCGAGCGACGACGGCGCTGCACCGGGCTCAATCCACGCCCACCGCGCGGGGTGGGCAGCACGAGCGGAATGTCGTCGAGGCCCTCGAGGCGCACGATCTCCTCAATGAGCTCCACGGGGACCGTGAGATCGGTACGCCAAGTCGGCGGGGTGACGGCGAGCGTCTCCCCGTCGGAGGACACCTCGCAGCCCACTTCCTGCAGGCGGCGGGTGACGGTCTCCTCCGAGTACTCCACGCCGATCAGCTCGCTCGGGCGGGTAACCCGCATCTCGATGGGCTCGCGCTTGGCGACGTCACCGACCAGCGTCCGCCCCTCGGTCACCGTGCCGCCTGCGATCTGGGTCAGCAGCGCGCATGCGATGTCCAAAGAGATCTCGATGATGGCCGGGTCCACGCCGCGCTCGAAGCGTCGAGAAGCCTCCGAGCTCAGCTTGTGGCGGCGAGCGGAACGCGCAACCGTCAGCGCATCCCACGACGCTGCCTCGAAGTGAACGTTCGTGGTTGTCTCCGAGATCTCAGAGGTGGTACCGCCCATGATGGCCGCCAGCGACTGAATGCCGTTATCGTCGCTGATCACCACGTCTTCCGCGGTGAGCGTGCGCTTGACGTGGTCGAGCGTCTCGAACTCCGCACCCTCTTCCGCGTTGTGCACGCGAAGGCCGCCAGCGATCTTGTCGGCGTCGAAGGCGTGCATCGGCTGACCGGTGAGCAGCATGACGTAGTTTGTCACGTCGGTGGCGGCGTTGACGGAGCGGATGCCGGAGAGCATGAGCTCGCGCTGCATCCAGAACGGCGCCTGCGCGCTCGGATCGATGCCCTCAACGGTGCGTAGGCCGAAGCGCTGCGCCTTTGTCGATTCCTCCAGCGTGACCGGGATGCTCTCTCCCGTGGGCGCGGGGACGCCGCTCACATCGATCCCTGCGATGGACGGATCCTGCGCCACGTCCACGTACTTCAAGTCGAATGCGGAGGCGATCTCGCGGGTCAGGCCACGGGCGGACAGGGCGTAGCCGCGGTCCGGGGTGACGTTCACGTCGAATACGGTGTCCTCGGGACGCAGGATCTCGCGGGCGTCCTGGCCCGGTTCCCCGGCCCCGTCGTTAAGCGTGATGATGCCCTCGCTCTTCGCGGTGAGACCAAGCTCCGCCGCGGACGCCATCATGCCGTTCGAAATGTGGTCGTAGGTTTCTCGCGCCGCGATCTCGAAACCGCCCGGCAAGACCGCGCCCGGCAGCGACACGATGACCAAGTCGCCCTCTTTGAAGTTGCGTGCGCCGCAGATGATGCCCTGCGGCTCGCCGGTGCCGTTGGCCTGACCGACGTCCACCTGGCAGTAGCGAATCGGCTTTTTAAAACCGGTCAGCTCCTCGATCTCCTTCACGCGGCCAACCACGAGCGGGCCGGTGACCTCCGGCAGGCCCTCGTAGCCCTCCGTTTCGAAGCCGACGCGCACAAAGCCGGCGTCGAGCTCCTCCGGTGTGACAGACCAGCCTTCGTTGCCGGATCGGTTCAGCAGGTCGGTGATCCAATTCTGGGTAATCAGCATGTTTTACTCGCCCTTCCTTATGCCTGCACGCCGAACGGGATGGTGAAACGCACGTCGCCTTCGACCATGTCGCGCATATCCGTCAGCCCGTTGCGGAACTGCAGCGTGCGCTCAAGGCCCATGCCGAACGCGAAACCGGAGTACTCCTCTGGATCGATGCCCACGGCCCGCAACACGTTGGGGTTGACCATGCCGCAGCCGCCCCACTCGATCCAGCCTGCGCCGCCCTTCTTGTTCGGGAACCACACGTCAACCTCTGCAGAGGGCTCAGTGAAGGGGAAGTAGTTGGTGCGCATGCGGGTCTTCGTCTCCGGGCCGAACAGCACCTTGGCCAAGTGGTCGAGGGTGCCGCGCAAGTGGGCCATAGTCAGGCCCTTGTCCACCGCGAGGCCCTCCACCTGGTGGAACACCGGCGTGTGGGTTGCGTCCAGCTCGTCGGTGCGGAACACGCGACCCGGACAGGCAATATAGATCGGCACATCGCGCTCGAGCATCGTGCGCACCTGCACGGGTGACGTGTGGGTGCGCAGCACCTGCTTCGAGCCCTCCTCGCCGATGTAGAAAGTGTCCTGCAGGGTACGAGCCGGGTGGTCCGGGATGAAGTTCAGCGCGTCGAAGTTGAAGTATTCCGCCTCAACCTCTGGGCCTTCGGCGACTTCCCAGCCCATGCCAACGAAGATGTCGGCGATGTGCTCCGAAAGCGCGGTGATCGGGTGCATCGCGCCCGACTGCGCGCGAGCGGTAGGCAGCGTGACATCCACCTTCTCCTCACGCAGCTGACGCTCGCGGTGTTCGGCTTCGCGCACCTCACGTACCTGGGCATAATGCTTCTCGACGCGACCGCGCGCCATATTCACCATCCGCCCAGCATCCTTGCGCTGGTCCTTCGGCAGCGTGCCCAGAGCACGGCGCGCCTGCGGGATGAAGGCCTTTTCGCCGAGGTGCGCACGGTGCGCCTCCTCCAACGCAGCGAGATCCTCGGCCGCGTCGAACGCCGCGATGGCTTCGTCTGCAGCCTTGTTCAGGCTCTCCTCGGTCAGTTCAATTTCGGTGCTCACTGCACACCCGCACCTTTCATTGCCGGCTGCGATACAAAACGGTGACAAGCATACCTGCGCACCCCGACACGGTCCGAAGGGATCTCCCTTTATCCGCCCAGCGCCTTCGAGGACTCCCAGAGACATATCGCGGCAGCCGTGGCGAGGTTGAGCGACTCCGCGGAGCCTTTGATCGGGATGGTCACACGGCGGTCGCACGCCGCCTCGATGACTTCGTGCAGCCCGTGGGCTTCGTTGCCGAACAGCCAGGCCGTCGGCTGCGTCAGTACGTCGCCGGGTTCTGCCAGGGAGGTTTCGCCGTCGATGGAGGTGGCTAACGTCGATAAGCCTGCTGCTCGAAGCTCACCCAACACCCGCCGCACGTCGCGGTCGCGCGCCACGGGGATCTGAAACAGCGAGCCCGCGGTCGAACGCACGACCTTCGGCGACTCCGGATCGACGGTGTCACCGGCAAAGACGACGGCATCCGCGCCCACGGCATCCGCGATACGGATGATTGTGCCTGCATTGCCCGGGTCGGCAGTCTCCACGCACACCGCGACCAGCCGCGGCTTGCCCCTCAGGATCGAACCGACGCTCCACAACACCGGCTTGCACACCGCGAAAATGCCGGTGTGCGTCACCGTGTCCGCCAGCGCGTCAGCGGCCTTGTCCGTGATCGCGTGCGTGTACACGTCCATGTAGCCGGCCGCGCGCACGATCTCCTCGAAGCGCTCCGCCGCGGCCTCGGTGACGAAAAGGTCGGTCGCCGCCCCCGTCGCCACAGCGGCCTCCACGGAGTTCTCCCCCTCCGCCAGGAAAGCTTTTGCTTTACGACGAGCTGCCGCCCTTTTCAACTTCCCCGCATTCACCACCCGGGGCGTGCGCTCCGTGAACGGTTGCTCGAAATCCAAAGCCATACGCGAAACCATACCCCGGCACGCATGCTTGCCTGCGGCGCGTGGTAAACCTCTCCGACATGGAAACAACGTCGATGCTGCGCCCGGTGATACTCGTGCTCATCGGTTCTCTCGGCATCCAGTCCTCCGCCGTCATCTCCTCCACAACTTTGCGGTAACGCCAGGTGGTATATCTCGCTGAGCTCTTGTTGTGGAATACGAGAGAACAAGAGCTCGGCGAGCCGCAGATGTACATGGGTAATCGGGCCGCGCACGCTGCCCACGCCCGCCATCAATGCGAAACGCCCCGTCTCCACCGAAACGGCGGTGACGGGGCGTCGACAAGCTAAAGGCGCTTACGCAGCTGCCTTGGGAGCGTTGACATCCTCCGGCAGGGCGTTCTTGGCAACCTCGCAGATTGCGGAGAACGCCGCGAAGTCGTTGACAGCAAGATCGGCAAGGATCTTGCGGTCCACCTCAACCTCAGCCAGCTTCAGGCCGTGGATGAGGCGGTTGTAGGTGATGTCGTTCATGCGGGCAGCAGCGTTGATGCGCTGGATCCACAGCTTACGGAACTCGCTCTTGCGCTTGCGGCGGTCGCGGTATGCGTAGGTCTGGGAGTGCAGCCACTGCTCCTTGGCCTTGCGGTACAGGCGGGAACGCTGGCCGCGGTAGCCCTTTGCGGACTTCAGAATCGCGCGGCGCTTCTTCTTGGCGTTGACTGAACGCTTCACACGTGCCATGAGTCAAACTTCCTTTTCTTGGTTAAGAGTTGGGTGGTTGTTTAATCGGGGCAGTGCTTAGGACTGGCCGAGGAGGCGCTTCATGCGCTTGACGTCTGCCGGGGCGACATCGGTGGTGCCGGACAGCTTGCGGCGGCGCTTGGACGAGAGCTTCTCGTTCAGGTGGCGCTTACCAGCCTGCTCGCGGCGCAGCTTGCCCTTGCCGTTGACCTTGATGCGCTTGGCGGTGCCCTTGTGGGTCTTCTGCTTCATTGTGAAAGCCCTTCAGAGTTGTATGCGTTTTACTTCTTGCCCTTGCGAGCCGGCCCGAGGACCATCGTCATGTTGCGGCCGTCCTGCTTGGGGCGGGACTCAACGACACCGAGATCCCCGATGTCTTCTGCGAGCCGCTCCAAAAGCCGGTAGCCCAGCTCGGGGCGGGACTGCTCGCGGCCGCGGAACATGATGGTCACCTTGACCTTGTTGCCCTTCTCCAGGAAGCGCTCAACGTTGCCCTTCTTCGTCTGGTAGTCGTGCTCATCGATCTTGGGGCGGAACTTCTGTTCCTTCACCACGGTCTGCTGCTGGTTCTTGCGGGCCTCGCGGGCCTTCTGATCCTGCTCGTACTTGAACTTGCCGTAGTCCATGATCTTGCACACGGGCGGCTTCGCGTTCGGCGCCACCTCGACCAGGTCGAGGTCTGCTTCGTACGCCAACTTGCGGGCGTCGTCCGTGCGGACAATGCCCACCTGCTCGCCGGACGGGCCGACGAGACGAACTTCGGGAACGCGGATACGTTCGTTGATCCGAGCTTCAGCGCTGATGAGAACACTCCTAGAGATGCGAAAAGAAACAATGTTGTCCGCTCCACGGGCCCCAATCCGGGCGGATCCCACACGAAAAACCCGCCGACCGAATCTTGGTTGGCGGGAGATCGTCCTTGGCGCTCCGGACACACATCCCGTGCGACCGGTTCACCGTTGACCCGTATCCAACTCCCCCGTGAAGGTTGAGCGGCTTGGGGTGGGATTCACTCCACTTGCGGCCCGCACGCCGAAAAACGGCGCACTGGGCGGTGTGCCAAGGACATTAACACGCCAGCTTTTAATTCACCAAAACGTCCTTGAGAAACTCGCCGGTGAACGAGCCGTCGACATCGGCTACATCCTCCGGTGTCCCCTCTGCGACGACGGTGCCGCCGCCGGCACCACCTTCCGGCCCCATGTCGATAATCCAGTCCGCGGACTTGATTACGTCCAGATTGTGCTCGATGACCAGGACGGTGTTGCCCTTCTCCACGAGCCCGTTGAGTACGAGCATGAGCTTACGGATGTCCTCGAAGTGCAGGCCGGTCGTCGGCTCGTCCAGGATGTAGATCGTGCGGCCGTTGGAGCGCTTCTGCAGCTCGGCGGCCAGCTTCACGCGCTGCGCCTCCCCGCCAGACAGAGTCGTGGCGGACTGTCCAAGGCGCACGTAGCCCAGGCCAACGTCGACAAGCGTTTGCAAATACCGGTGGATCGAGGTGACGGGCTCGAAGAACTCGGCGGCCTCGGAGATTGGCATCTCAAGCACCTCGGCGATGTTCTTGCCCTTGTAGCGCACCTCGAGCGTTTCGCGGTTATAGCGGGCGCCGCCGCACACTTCGCATGGTACGTAGACGTCGGGCAGGAAGTTCATCTCGATCTTGATGGTGCCGTCGCCGTGGCACGCCTCGCAGCGGCCCCCCTTGACGTTGAAGGAGAAGCGACCGGCCTTATAACCGCGTACTTTCGCCTCCTGGGTCTCGGCGAAGAGGTTGCGGATCTTGTCGAACACGCCGGTGTACGTCGCCGGATTCGACCGCGGCGTGCGACCGATCGGGCTTTGGTCCACCTGCACGAGCTTGTCCAGGTGCTCCAGCCCTTCGACCTTTTTCACGCGTCCCGGCACTTGGCGTGCACCGTTGAGCTGGTTGGCCAGGGTTTTCGCGAGGATCTGGTTCACCAGCGTCGATTTGCCGGACCCGGACACGCCCGTCACGGCGACGAGCACGCCGAGCGGAATATCCACGCTCACGTTGTCCAGGTTGTTCTCCCGAGCGCCGGTGACATGGAGCATGCGTTGCTTATCGACGTCGCGCCTGCTGTCCGGCACCTCAATCTTCTTCTTGCCGGACAGGTAGTCGCCCGTGACGGAGTTCTTCGCTTTCAGGATGCCCTTCGGGGTGCCCTGGTAGACCACTTCCCCTCCGTACTCGCCGGCGCCGGGTCCGATGTCGATGAGCCAGTCCGCCTCGCGGATCGTGTCTTCGTCGTGCTCCACCACCACGAGCGTGTTGCCCAGGTCGCGCAACTTCTTCAGGGTGGTGATCAGGCGCTGGTTATCGCGCTGGTGCAGGCCGATCGACGGCTCGTCGAGGACGTAGAGCACGCCAGCCAGACCGGAACCGATCTGGGTGGCAAGGCGGATGCGCTGCGCCTCGCCGCCGGACAGTGTCCCGGCGGAGCGCGCGAGTGTGAGGTAGCTCAAGCCCACGTCCAGTAGGAAGTGCAGACGCGCCTGGATTTCGCGCAGCACGGCGCCCGCGATCATCTCCTCGCGGTAGCCCAAGACGAGGTTGTCCAGGTACTCCGAGGCGTCCTCGATGGACAGCTGGGTCAGCCCCGCGATGGACAGCTCCCCGTGCGTGGTGGACTCCAGCCGCACCGCGAGAATCTCCGGCTTCAGGCGCGCACCTTCGCACACCGGGCAAGGCACCTCGCGGGTGTAGGCGAGCAGGCGCTCCTTCTGGGTGTCGGATTCCGCCTGCTCCATCTTGCGATCCAAGTAGCCCACGATGCCCTCGTACGCCGCGGTGTAGCCGCGCTGGCGCCCGTAGCGATTCTTGTACCGCACGGAGACCTTCGTCTTGGAGCCGTGCACGAGGTGCTTTTGCTGCGTCTTGGTCAGCGAGCTAAACGGCGCGTGGGCGTCGAAGCCCTCCTCCGCGGCAAACGCTTCGACGAGCTTGGTGAAGTACTTCTTGTTCGGGCTGGAGTTCCACGGCTGGAACGCGTCCACGGCGGGAGCGTCCGGGTCCGGAATCACCAAGTCGATGTCCACCTCTTTGCGCACGCCGATGCCGTCGCACGCCGGGCAGGCACCGAAGGGCGAGTTGAAGGAGAACGCGCGCGGCTCGTACTCCTCTATGTTGAGCTTGTGCCCGTTCGGGCAGGCCATCTTTTCGCTGAAGATCTGCACGCGCTCCGGATCGTCCGCGTCCAGGTCCACGAAGTCGAAGCCCACCAGACCGTCGGCGAGCTTGAGCGCCGTCTCCACGGAGTCCGTGAGTCGCTGCTTCTGGCTGGCTTTGACGGTGAGGCGGTCAACCACCACGTCGATGTCGTGCTTGATTTGCTTCTCCAGCTTCGGCGGGTCGGTGAGCTGGTAGGTCTCCCCGTCAACGTTGACACGCGCATAGCCCTGCGATGACAGGTCCGCAAATAGGTCCTGGAACTCGCCCTTGCGCTTGCGCACGATCGGCGCGAGCACTTGAAATTTGGTGCGCTCCTCCAGCTCGAGGACGCGGTCGACGATCTGCTGCGGGGTCTGGCGGTCGATCACCGCGTCGCACTCCGGGCAGTGCGGGGTGCCCGCACGCGAGTACAGCAGACGCAGATAGTCGTAGATCTCGGTGATGGTGCCCACGGTCGAGCGCGGGTTGCGGTTCGTGGATTTCTGGTCAATGGACACCGCGGGGGAAAGCCCGTCGATGTAATCCACGTCCGGCTTGTCCATCTGACCCAAGAACATGCGGGCGTAGGACGACAGGGACTCCACGTAGCGGCGCTGCCCCTCGGCGAAGATGGTGTCGAATGCCAGCGAGGATTTGCCGGATCCGGACAGGCCCGTGAATACGGCCATCTTGTCGCGAGGCAGTTCGACGTCGATGCCTCTGAGGTTGTGTTGGCGCGCGCCGCGCACTGTCAGCTTTTCGGCCACGTGATGTCGTCCTTTAGTCGTCGTGAAGAATGCTCCCAAAAACCTACCAACCGCCCCCGACACGCAGATATTCCGCGACTACCCTTTAACGCATGACGAACGACCTGACACTGCACCAGATTTCTGTGTCCAGCATGGACAACAACTGCTACTTGATCGCCTCCGGGGAGCAGGGCTTGCTTATCGACGCTGCCGATGACGCACCTGCCATCCTCCAGATGGCGCAGGACGCAGGCGTGGAGATCGTGGCCGTGCTGACCACCCACCGCCACTTGGACCACCACCGCGCGCTGCGCGAGGTGCTGAAGACAACCGGCGCGAAGCACTACAAGCCGTACCTCGACGCACCCGCCATCCCTGCCGATGCTGAGGTGGAACTCAAAGACGGCGATACCGTCACGTTCGGTGAGCACCGCTTCCCCATCCACATCCTGCGCGGCCACACCCCCGGCGGGGCGTGCCTGGTGGCGGAGATCGACGGCACCATCAACCTCTTCGTGGGCGACTCGCTGTTTCCCGGCGGGCTGGGCAAGACAAGCACCGAGGGCGAGTTCGTTCGGCTGTTCAATGATGTGAAGGAGAAGCTTTTCGACGTGTACTCGGACGACGCAATTGTGCGCCCCGGACACGGCGATCCGACGACGCTCGGCCAGGAACGCCCGAAGCTCGACGAGTGGTTTGAGCGCCGCTGGTAATTTGCCGGGCCCACCCCCGCAAAACGCTTTTTGGCTACTATGGTGGGCAGCATTTTCAGCTATAAAGTAAGGACTTGACTAGGAATATGATCCGTAAAATTGCACGTCCGATGCTTGCTTCGGTCTACGTGATCGACGGCGTCGAGACTCTGTTGAACCCCGCAGGCCACAAAGAGTCTGCGGATACCGTATTGAAGAAGGTCCGCGCAGCTGTGCCGCGCGAGTACCGCAGCCTGCTGCCGAAGGACCCGGAGACCGCCGCACAGATCGTCGGCGGCGTGAAGGCTGGCGCCGGTACCATGTTCGCGCTGGGCAAGGCCCCGCGCACCGCTGCGGCCTTGCTCACCGCGACCGCCATTCCGAGCATTGTTGGCCGCCACGCCTTCTGGGAGGCGCAGGACGACGAGGAGCGCACACGCCGCCGCACCGGCGCGCTGACGGACCTCGGCCTCGCTGGCGGCGTGCTGCTGGCCACCGTGGACACCGACGGTAAGCCGGACATGAAGTGGCGCGCACAGAACGCCGCGAAGACCGCCCAGAAGAACGTCAAGGCTGCCCTGCCGGGCAAGTCGGAGACCGAGAAGGCGCTGAACAAGGCGGGCGACTGGTTCTCCGACGCGAGCGACCAGGTCACCGATTACATCGACGACAACAAGGACGACTGGAAGAAGACAGCGTCCAAGGCTGGCGACCGGGCTGGAGATTTCTTCTCCGACGCGAAGAAGCAGACCTCTAAGTTCCTGTCTGAGGCGGGCGACTGGCTGGACGACGCCACCGACGACCTGCAGGACAGCTACGAGGACCTGAAGCCGAGCAAGTACCAGCAGTTCAAGGCGAAGCGCAAGGTCAACGGCGCTATCGGCGACGCGCAGGATTGGGCCGAGGACGCTTGGGACAACATCACCCCGTCCAAGCTGGACAAGTTCAAGGCGAAGCGCAAGGTCAACAGCGTTGTCGGCGACCTGCAGGACCAGCTGGACGACCTTGGCCCCTCCGGCCTGGACAAGTTCCGCGCAAAGCGCAAGGTGAACAAGGCTTCCTCTAAGGCGCAGGACGCGGCGCAGGATGCTATCGACAACCTGCAGGACGCTTGGGACAAGCTGGACGCTTCCCCGTCCTGGTGGCAGAAGCGTAAGTGGAAGAAGCGCGCCAACAAGGCTGAGAAGAAGGCGAAGAAGGCCGTGAAGAAGGCACAGAAGAAGCTCGGCTAATCTGCCAGCCTTTCAAACACCATCTACGCGTTCGGCCCCGAGCCTGGGAATACCACCCGGCTCGGGGTCGTTCTTGTGGGGACATGCTTCTTGCCCCACCACCAGAAGAAGGAGGATCGCGGGTGCCGAACACTCCCCGCCCCCGACAGCACACCAGCGAGCAAGGCGCAGATGAGCACCGCAACGAGCACCGCGCCGACGAGGCGCAGCGCCTCGCGGCGGAGCAGGGCTACGTCGACATGCTCTTCGGCCACCTGGACGCAGAGGTCGCCGGGGCCCAGCAGCGCCTCGAGGCGGTACAGCGCGACGTAGACCCGGATAATCCGGACGCGGACGCGTTGGTGCGCCGCGAGACCGAGTACCACGGCCTTAACGCGAAGCTGGATGCGCTCAATGTTGCGGAGACCGGGCTGGTGTTCGGCCGGATCGACGTGGAAGATCCGGATCCGGAAACATCTGTGCCGGGGCGCCCGGATTTGGAGCGGCGCTACATCGGCCGCATGGGCATCGACGACAGGCAGGAGGATTACCGCACGTTGCTGCTCGACTGGCGTGCGCCGATGGCGCGCCCGTTCTACCTGGCCACCACTGCGCACCCGGAGGGCGTTGAGACGCGCCGCAACATCCGCATGCGCGGCCGCACGGTCACCGCGGTGGACGACGAGGTGCTCTCGGGCGACTACATGGACACGGCGACCTCGGACGTGGGTAGCGAGGCGGCGTTGCGTCGTGCGATGAACGCCGCTCGCACCGGCTACATGCAGTCCATCGTGGAGACGATCCAGCGTGAGCAGGACGAGATCATCCGCGACCCCACCCGAGGCGTGATGGTGGTCCAGGGCGGCCCGGGCACAGGTAAGACCGCTGTGGCGCTGCACCGCATCGCCTACCTGCTGTACACGTGGCGCGAGCAGCTGACCCGCACCGGTGTGCTCGTGGTGGGCCCGAACGCGACGTTTTTGGAGTACATCTCTCGCGTGCTGCCGGAGCTCGGCGAGACCGGAGTGGTGCTTTCCACCGCAGCTGAGCTGGTGCCCGGTTTCTCCCCCGCTGGCGCCGACACCGTCGCGGCGCGCGAGGTGAAGGGGTCTGAGGAAATGGTGACCATCCTCAAGCGCGCGGTGCAGCAGCACGAGACGCTGCCGGATGCTCCGGTGCGCGTGACGGTGGACTCTGTGGAGATCTTCGCTACGCCCGCGATGGTCAAGGCTGCCCGCACCCGCGCCCGCCGTTCACGCAAGCCCCACAACCAGGCCCGCGCGGTGTTCGCCGAGGAGCTCACGCAGCTGCTCGCCCAGGCGCTAGCGACGCGGATCGGTGAGGATCCGCTCGGGGGCCCGAACCTCCTCTCAGCTGCGGATGTAGACCAGCTGCACGACGATCTGGCGGAGGATCCGCAGGTGCAGAAGCTTATCGACGATCACTTCCCCGAGCTCGACCCGGTTGAGGTGCTGCAAGGTTTCCTGGGCAGCCGCGATGCAATTGCAGAAGCGGCGAAGGACTACGACGATTACACCCGCGACGCCCTCTACCGCGCGCCCGGCTCGGACTTCAGCGACGCTGACACGGCGCTTGTCGACGAGCTCGCAGTGCTCATCGGAACAGTGGACCCCGAGGAGCAACGTCGCAGAGAGGAAGCGCAGTGGCGCGCGCAAGTCGCGGAGGCCGAGGACGCGCTGGACATTTTGGCCTCTTCCGAATCCACGGACAACGACGACGACCAGTTCGAGGCCGAGATCCTTTCCGCGGCCGACGTGATCGACGCGGAAACGCTGGCCAGCCGCCAGCGCGCGACCGACAGCCGCTCGACCGCGCAACGGGCGCGCGCGGACCACACCTGGGCCTACGGCCACGTGATTGTGGACGAGGCGCAGGAGCTCTCCCCCATGGAGTGGCGGATGGTGTTTCGCCGCTGCCCGTCGCGTTGGATGACGCTGGTCGGCGACACTGCCCAGACGTCTTCCCCCGCAGGCGTGGACAGCTGGGAGGACGCGCTGGCACCATTCGTCGCGCACCGCTTCCGCCTGCACGAGCTCACGGTGAACTACCGCACCCCGAAGGAGATCATGGCGCTCGCCGACCGCGTTCTCGCGCAGATTGATCCGGACGCCACGCCCGCGACGGCGATCCGCTCCTCCGGCACACCGGTGTGTGTGCTTGAGGCGGGTGCGAACGCGGACGCCATCGTCGATAAGCAGTTGCCCGACGGCCTCACTGCAGTGATCGACGCCGCCAACGTTGGCGAAATGAAGGGCCTGGAGTTCGACCACGTGGTGCTGGTGGAGCCCCAAAACCTAGTAGAGGCCTCGCCACAGGGGTGGCAAGACCTCTACGTCGCCGTCACTAGGGCCACGCAGACCCTCACGGTGGTCGGGGAAATGCCGGCCGAGCTGGCCGGCGGGGGCACCGCTTAGTTGACGGTGTGGACGATCATCACGTCGCAGTCAGACTGACGCGCGACATCCGCCGGCACGGAGCCCAGCAGGCGGCCGGTGAGCGAGTTAATGCCGCGGTTACCAACCACGAGCAGCTCGGCCTTGTTGTCGTTGACAATGCTCATCAGCGCCTCAACCGGGGTACCCGGGCGGGTCGCGGTCTGCACGTCGGTGGCGCCAGCGGAGCGAGCGTGGTTCGCGGCCTCCTCGAGGTTCTTCAGCGCCTGGTCGTCGCCGAGGATGGTCACGGAGTCCTGGCGCAGAGTCTTCGACGCCTGCTCCTCATCCTCGTAGTAGGCGGTGCCGATTACGAGAGTGGAGCCAAACGCCGCGGCAATCTTTGCGGCGCGCTCGACTGCGAGGAGGGACGACTTCGAGCCGTCAGAACCAACAACGATGGTGCTGTACGGAGTATCGGCCATGAGGATCAAACACCTTTCAATGCAAATCAGGGCTTCAGGGCTTCAAAACGGCCACTGCAGTGTTGTGCACAGACAGTGTACCCCCGGCTGATTAGTCGTGCCCCTCAGCCCGGGTGTCCACCAGCATCACATCCACCGGCGCCTTCTTCGCCACGCTGCCCGGGATGTTGCCGAAAATGCGGCCCGCCATGGAGCGCATGCCCTTGTTACCCACCACCAGCAGGTCCACGTCGAACTCTTGCACCGACTCGATGAGCACGTTCGCCGGCTGGCCCGAGCGGGTGACCAAGTTCACCTCGCCCGCCTGCTCCTCCTTCGCAATCGCGTCGGCCTGCGCGAGGATCTCCTCGGCGTTCGTCTCCGTGACGATATCCACCTTGCTCAGCTCAGCGTTCGTGGAGTTCAGCATCGAGCCGGACGCGGTGTAGTGCGCGCAGATGATGGTCAACTTTGCCCCGTACACACGCGCGAGGCTTGCGGCGGCGCGCACGGCCACCATGGAGGTGGGTGAACCGTCCGTGCCGACGGCGATGGATTTGTAGGCGTGCATGGTGAGATCCAACCTTTCGTTAATTGCCTGTGTCTTTAATACCACGCAGCTCGCGCTTCAGGTCCGCGATCTCGTCGCGCAAGCGCCCGGCAAGTTCGAACTTCAGCTCGCGGGCGGCGTCGCGCATCTGCACCGTGAGGTCGTCGATAAGCTTCTGCACCTCGTCGGAAGCCATCTTCGACACATCGGGTTTGTCCGCGACGGCCGCGTCGGAGCTCAGCGAGGCGGGGGCGTCCTCGTCGCCGTTCTCGTACACCTGGTCCAAGATGTCCGCGATAGCCTTGCGCAGCGGCTGGGGGTCGATGCCGTGCTCTTTGTTGTAGGCGATCTGCTTCTCGCGGCGGCGCTCGGTTTCGTCGATCGCCTCCTGCATGGACTCGGTGATGTTGTCGGCGTACATAATCACCTCGCCGGAGACGTTTCGTGCGGCGCGGCCGATGGTCTGGATGAGCGACTTCGTGGACCGCAGGAAGCCTTCCTTGTCGGCGTCCAGGATGGCCACCAGCGACACCTCGGGCAGGTCGAGGCCCTCGCGCAACAGGTTGATGCCCACGAGCACGTCGAACTCGCCGAGGCGCAGCTGGCGCAGCAACTCCACGCGCTGCAGGGTGTCGATGTCGGAGTGCAGGTAGCGCACCTTGATGCCGTTATCCAGGAAGTAGTCGGTGAGGTCCTCGGCCATGCGCTTGGTCAGCGTGGTCACCAGGACGCGCTCGTCCTTCTTGGTGCGTTGGCGGATCTCCTCGATGAGGTCGTCGATCTGGCCCTTCGTGGGTTTGACCGTAACCTTCGGATCCACCAGGCCGGTCGGGCGAATCACCTGCTCGACGAACTCGCCGCCGGAGGCCGCCAGCTCATAGTCGCCCGGGGTTGCCGACATGTACACAGTCTGGCCCACGCGCGCCTCGAACTCGTCGAAGGTCAGCGGCCGGTTATCTACCGCTGATGGCAGGCGGAAGCCGAACTCCACCAGGTTGCGCTTGCGCGACATGTCGCCTTCGAACATGCCGCCGATCTGCGGGACGGTCACGTGCGACTCGTCGATGATGGTGAGGAAGTCCTCCGGGAAGTAATCAATCAGCGTCGCCGGCGCCGAGCCCGCGGGGCGGCCGTCCATGTGCCGCGAGTAGTTCTCAATGCCGGAGCAGAAGCCCACCTGCTGGATCATCTCCAAGTCGTACTCGGTGCGCATGCGAAGCCGCTGCGCCTCCAGCAGTTTGCCCTTGTTCTCGAGCTCCTCCAGGCGGTCCGCGAGTTCGAGCTTGATCGCCTCGATCGCCTTTTCCATGCGCTCGTCCGTCGCCACGTAGTGGGTGGCCGGGAAGATGCGTACCTCCTCTTCCTGGCTGATCACATCGCCGGTCAGCGGGTGGATGTAATAGACCGCGTCCACCTCGTCGCCGAAGAACTCGACGCGCACGGCGACTTCCTCATACGCCGGGATGATGTCCACGGTGTCGCCTTTCACGCGGAAGGTGCCGCGTTTGAAGTCGATGTCGTTG
This sequence comes from Corynebacterium sp. Marseille-P4321, assembly GCF_903645305.1. GTDB lineage: Bacteria > Actinomycetota > Actinomycetes > Mycobacteriales > Mycobacteriaceae > Corynebacterium. The sequence goes on from NZ_CAHJXO010000002.1 coordinate 74,443, forward strand.
CGCTCGTACTGCACGTCGACAAGCAAGCGCAAAAACCTGTCGCGCTCCACCTCTTCGCCCACCCGCAGCACAATCGAGCGATCCAAGTACGATTGCGGCGTGCCCAGGCCATAGATGCAGGACACCGATGCGACCACCACCACGTCGCGGCGGGACAAAAGCGCCGAGGTGGCGGAGTGGCGCAGGCGCTCCACGTCGTCGTTGATCGACGAGTCCTTCTCAAGGTAGGTGTCCGTCTGCGCGATATACGCTTCCGGTTGGTAGTAGTCGTAGTAGCTCACGAAGTACTCCACCGCGTTGTTCGGCAGCAGCTGGCGCAGCTCGTTGGCCAGCTGCGCCGCCAGCGTCTTGTTCGGCGCCATCACGAGTGTGGGCCGCTGCTGCTTCTCAATGAGCCAGGCGGCGGTGGCGGATTTACCGGTACCGGTGGCGCCCATAAGCACCACGTCTTCCTCGCCGCGGCGCAGCCGCTCGTCCAGCTCTTTGATCGCCGTCGGCTGGTCGCCCGACGGCTCGTACTCGGAGACGACCTCAAAGGCCTTCTCTCGACGCTCAATCTCGCCCACCGGGCGGAATTCGGACTGCGCGAGGACAGGGTGTTCAGCAGCAAATGCCATAGGGGGCAGTCTAATTGGGCAATTGCTTATCGACGAGCTCCGCCCCCACACCCCAGACCCGCAGGTAGCGTGGGCGGTATGTTCGAAACGCTCCAGACCGCGATGGCGCCGGCGTCCGTCCTGTTTGTCGTGGCCATGATGTTCTCCACCGGATTGACTCTGTCCACCGACGCGCTGCGCAACAGCATCTCGCACTGGCGCTTCCACCTGCGGCTTCTGCTGGTGAACTTCCTCGTCGTGCCCGGCATCATGCTGCTTTTTGTCACGCTGTTTGGAATTGAGGGGCCGTACGCGACCGGCATGCTCATCCACGGCACCGTCGCCGGCGCCCCGCTGATCATGGCGCTGACCAACCTGAGCAAGAACTCGGTGGCCATGGGCGCTACGGTGCAGCTGATCCTCATGGCGGCCACCGTGCTAGTAGTGCCGGTGCTTCTGCCGCCGCTACTGGGCGGGGTGGATGTCTCAGCCTGGGCCCTGATTAAGCCGCTGCTGGTCCAGATGGTGCTGCCGCTCGCGGCCGGCATGGCGATGTTGAAGTTTGCCCCCGCTGTCACCGAAAGGATCCAGCCCGTAATCAGCAAGGCAGCCAACGCCATCATGCTGGCGTTTCTCGTGCTCTCCATTGTCGCGTTCGGCTCCTACTTCACCGACGCCCAGCTGTGGAAGGCCGTGGGCGTGGGCATGCTGGCCCTGCTCGTGGCGTTCTACGTGGGCTACGGCGTGGGCGACGATTTGGCGGAGCGCTCCCAGCTCGCCGCGCTGGGCACCGCGCAGCGCAACACGGCCGCTGGCGTGATCACCGCGATGGCGTTCGAGGAGCCGCTGGTGTTCATCACCCTCGTGTTCATCAACAGCTTCATGATGTTCGTGCTCATGGCGTTCGCGAAACGCTTCGGCGCGGACAAGCAGATGCCACTTCTGCCCTCCGCGTCTTGAACCGTGGGATAATGGCCGCCATGATCTCCACTCTGATCCCCGAAGGTTTCCAAGTACGCGAGCACATTATCGAGGTCCCCTGGGACCGCGAGAACCCGTCGCTGGGCACGCTCGAGGTGTTCGCGCGCGAGCTGTTTGTTAATCCGGACGCCCCGCCACTCGCCTACTTCCAGGGCGGGCCCGGCAACCCCGGGCCGCGCACAATGATGCCGTGGATCCCGGAGGCGCTGAAGCACTACCGCATCTTCCTTATCGACGAACGCGGCACGGGCCGCTCCACCCGCATCGACAAATCGCGCACCGACCTGATCAACCTTGAGCGCCTCACCCACCTGCGTCCGCCGGACATCGCGGCGGACGCGGAGGATCTGCGCAAGCACCTGGGCTTTGAGAAGTGGGACCTGCTGGGCAACTCGTTCGGCGGCATCTGCATCGGCGCGTACCTGTCCTACTTCCCCGAGGGCATAAACCGTGCGATGATTACCGGCTCCATGCCGCCGTTCGGCATCACGGCGGACTTCTACAACGCGAAGATCCTCGACCTGTTGGAGCGTCGTGTGCAGAAGCTTTACGACGAGCACCCCTGGATCGAGGACCGCATCCGCGAGGTCGGCGAGCACCTGAACAACGTGGAGGAGTTCTTGCCTACCGGCGAGCGCCTCACCTCCGAGCGCTTCCGCTTTACCGGCGTGATGCTCGGTGAAGAGTCCGGCTGGGAGAAGCTGGCGATCCTGCTGGAGGAGCCGTTCCACCGCGTCGACGGCGAGAAGTGGCTGCGCACCGACTTCCTGGCCACCGTCGGCATGATCGTGAGCACCGAGACGAACCCCATGTGGCCGGTGATCCACGAGCAGATCTTCGGCGGGCTCACCGAGGACGCCACCGACTGGTCCGGCGAACGCGTGTACCAGAGCCGCGAGGGCTTCGAGCTGGACGCAGACCCGCGCGGCGAGAAGTTCTACCCGCTGGGCAACGCGTTCTGCCGCTTCCACTTCGACCAGGATCCGGCGATGGCACCGTTCCGCGACTACGTCTACGACATCGCGCTCAAGGCCGACTGGTTGCCGGTTGCGAACGAGGAGCAGCTGTTGAAGAACGAGGTGCCCACGGCAATTCTGCTCTACGAGGATGACATGTTCATCCCGTACGACTTCGCGAAAGAAACGGCGGCGAAGATACCGAACGTCACCGTGGTCAGCCACCCCGAGTACCAGCACGACGGGATCTACCTCCACGGCGCCGAGGTCTTCAACATGGTCCACGACGCGCTGCACAAGGAGTCCTAACTCCCTGCCCCGATACCCCCGGAGACGAAAAGTTGCGATCGCAACATTGAATTCTGATCAATGAGTTGCGATCGCACACAGGAAACCATACGTTTATTCGTATGGTTTCTTCCCACCCGCATCAGGCTGCGCGTGCCGCCATCCAGGCCGCGGGCCTGAAACAGCGCTTTGTCGCCGAGCCCCTCGGGATCGACCCGAGCAAGCTGTCGAAGTCGCTGGCCGGCGTGCGCAAGTTCAGCGCGGGTGAACTCGACCGCCTCGCCGAACTCACAGGCGTGGATGTCGAGTGTCTGGCAATGCCGGAACCTGATCCGGTCGAGCACCCCAACCCCAGGATGAGCGGCGCCGAATTCGCCCGGCGCAAGCAAGACATCCTCGATGCCGCCTGGCCGTTGTTCACGGCCCGCGGCTACCAATCAGTCACCGTCGCCGAGATTGCGGCTGCCGCCGGCATGTCGCAGCCGACAGTGCTCTACTACTTCCACTCGAAAAACGACATCTTCATCGCCACCCTCGATCTCTGCGCGACGCAAGCTGCGGCCCGCCGGGAGTTCCTCGGCGAGATTCAGGATCCGGCCGAACGGCTGTTGCGCTTCGCGGAGGTGCAGCTCGACGGTTCCCCGGAATCGAAGCGGGAGTGGACGACGTGGGCGCAATTCTGGGCATCGGCGCCTGCGTTCAGCGACGCCCAACAGGCCACGGCTGCCGCGTACTCGCGTTGGCAACAGGGTCTGCGCGGAATCGTCGAGGAGGGCATTGCCGCAGGCCGGTTCTACCCCGGCGAGCCGGAGCCCATGGTCAACGCGGTCACCGCGATGATCGACGGTTTCGGGGTGCGGATGATTTCGGGGGTGCTCTCCCCGGAGCAGGCCCGCGATGCCGTGACGGCGTACCTGCGCACCTGGGTGTTGCCGGAAGTGGAAGAGGAAAGGGACAGCTAGATTATGGTTCAACTCACTCGGCGCCAATTATTGCGTGCCACGGTGCTCGGCGGAGCCGCATTGACGCTGACGTCGTGCTCGAATGCGGCACCGGTCGAACAGATCGATACCTCAGGCCCGCCCAAGGAGGGCGGCACGTTACGCGTTGGGCTCGTGGGCGGATCCGCGACCGACACTATCGACGCGCACATCCCCGCCAGCCAATCCGACGGCGCCCGGCTGATCAACATGTACGACGCACTGGCGCGACGCGACGAGGAGTACCAGCTGCAGTACCGGCTGGCCACGGCGATCGAGCCGAACGACGCCGCGGACGAGTGGACGGTCACGCTGCGTGAGGGCGCGCTGTTTTCGGACGGCTCGCCGGTGCGCCCGGAGGACGTGATCTTCTCACTCGACCGCATTAAGGATCCGGACGATCCGAAGTCGGGTGCGGCCTCGATTAACCATATTGAGCGGATGGAAGTCGTCGATAAGCAAACGCTCAAAATCTACCTTTCCGCGCCCGACGCGACGCTTATCGATTCGCTGGCGGAGTACCAGATGGGCATCGTCCCGGAAGGCTACGACCCGAAGAATCCGGTCGGTGCCGGGCCGTTCAAGCTCGAGCACTTCTCCCCCGGACAGTCGACTGTGCTGGTGCGCAACGAGCACTTCTGGGGCGGCGCGCCGTACTTGGAGCGCCTCGAGCTCATCGACTTCCAGGAGGAGGACGCGATGCTCAACGCGTTGCTGTCCTCCCAGGTGGATGCAGTCGGTAGCTTGAACCACTCGCTCGCCCGCGTAATCGAAGCCGACCCGCGCCTATCCATCCTGGTTTCGGAAACCGGCATGTGGCTGCCGCTGACCATGCGCGTGGACGTCGAACCCTTCAACGACGTGCGCGTGCGCCAAGCAATGCGTCTTGCCACGAACCGCCAGCAGATGGTGGATCAGGTCTACTCCGGCGAGGGACAGGTGGGCAACGACATGTTCGCCGTCTACGACAACGCCTACCCGCACGACTTCCCGCAGCGCGAGCAGGACATCGAGGAGGCGAAGCGCTTGCTCGCGGAAGCCGGCTACCCCGACGGCATCGATGTCACGCTCGCAGCCGCCGAGATCCAGACCGGTGCTGTGCGTTCCGCCCAGGTCTTCGCGGAGCAGGCGCGCGCCGCCGGGATCAACGTGAAGATCGAGCAGGTTGATTCCTCCACCTTCTTCGCGGAAGGCAACTACCTGGAGTACCCGTTCGCGCTGACCTTCTACTACACGCGAAACTTCCTGCAGCAGGTCAACCAGTGCGCCACCGCGGATTCGCCGTTCAACGAGACGCACTGGGTGGACGATGAATTCACCGCGAAGGCGAACGACGCGCGCACGATTGTCGACGAACAACAGCGCGGCGAGATGATCCGCGAGCTGCAGCGAGAGCTTTACGACGAAGGTGGCTACATCATCTGGGGCTTCGCCAACCAGGTCGACGCGTACCACGATTACGTCGTCGGGCTTACCCAGCACCCGGGCGGCATGCCGCTGGGTCAGGCAATGTTCGAAAACGTTTGGATTGCGGAGGTTTAACCGACGATGGGCAAGTTCATTCTTCGCAGGCTCGCGGTGAGCATCTTCATCCTGTTCGCCGTGTCCGTCATCATTTTCTGCGCCACCCTCCTGCTTCCGGGCTCCCCCGCGGAGGCGATCCTGGGCCAACAGGCCACCCCGGAACGCATCGCGGCGCTCGAGGCAGAGATGAACCTGGATAAACCCGCGGTGGAGCGGTACTTCCTGTGGCTCGGCGGGGTGTTCACGGGCGATTTCGGCACGTCGACGTCCACCGGCGGCGCCGTGTCTGAGCTGTTGGGCAAACCGCTGGTCAACTCTTTGGTGCTCATGGCGCTCGCGGCGCTGTTCGCGATCCCGCTGGGTATTCTCGTGGGCATCTACGCAGCGTGGTGGCGTGGTTACAAGCGCGACACCGCGATCACCTGGGTCACGCTCATTCTGGCCGCAATGCCGGAATTTGTCATCGGCATCGCCCTGATCACCCTGTTTGCCACCTCGGTGTTCCAGGTGCTGCCCGCGGTGACCATGAGTCCTCCGGGCAGCAACGTGTGGGAGTTCCCCTCGCAGCTCATTCTCCCCACGCTCACGTTGACGTTGGTGGTCAGCCCGTACATCGCGCGCATGACGCGGGCGACGATGATTGAAACGCTCGATTCCGGATACGTCGAAATGGCCCGCTTGAAAGGCGTGCCGGAGCGTCGCGTGATTTTCCGCCACGCCCTGCCGCACGCGGTGGGCCCGATCGCCCAGGTGGTGGCGATCCAGCTGGCGTGGCTCGCCGGCGGCATCGTGGTGGTGGAGTACCTGTTCCGTTACCCCGGCCTCGGCGTCGCGCTTATCGACGCAGTGAACTACCGCGACGTCCAAGTCGTCCAGGCCGTCTCGCTGCTCATCGCCGCGGTGTATGTCGTGGTGAACCTGCTCGCCGACATTGTCGGCATCCTTGCCAATCCGAAGCTAAGGAGCAACTAATGGCTACTCCTGAAAACTCGCTCGAAACGCCGTTGGAGAACCCCTCGCCCGATCAGCGAACGGGCGACGAGCTGAAGACTTCATTGTCCAAGCCCGCGCCGTTGCTCTCCCGCATCTGGGCCCAGAACGAGGGCAAGGTCGGCCTGATCATCACCGGCATCATTCTCCTGCTCACGGTGGTGGGCTACCTCTTCGCCGAGCAGCTCACCGGCTACTCCACCACCGAGTTCATCGGGTTGCCGTTCACCGACACGGGAGCATTCGGCACCGACAACCTGGGCCGCTCCGTGCTTTCGCGCTTCGTGGCTGGCGGTCTCGTCCTGCTCATCACCGCGTTTCTCGCCACCGTGCTCGGCATGGTGGTGGGCACGATCATCGGCATGATCGCGGGGTACACCGGCGGTGCGACCGACTCGGTGCTCATGCGCCTCAATGACGTGTTGCTCGCGTTCCCGCAGCTTATCTTCGCCATGCTCGCCATCGTGATCTTCGGCCCTTCGGCTACCGTTTTGGTGCTGGTCATCGGGCTCACCCACGCTCCGCGCATCGCCCGCGTGGCCCGCGCGGCGACGCTGGATGTGACCAACGAGGACTACATCCGCGCCGCCCAGATGTACTCAGTGCCGCACTGGAAGATCTTGGGCCAGGAAGTGTTGCCGAACATCACCGGCCCCCTCGCCGTGGAGGCCGGACTGCGTCTGACGTACTCCATCGGCTCGATCGCCTCCCTGTCCTTCTTGGGTTTGGGTATCCAGCCGCCGACCGCGGACTGGGGCCTGATGATCAACGAGAACCGCATCGCGCTGTCCATTCAGCCGTGGGGTGTGCTGTTGCCGGTGATCGCGATCGCGTTGCTCACCATCGGCACAAACCTGCTCGCCGACGCGACCGCCCGCGCCACCGCCACCACTGCCATGCCGGTCAAGCGCTCCGGCGCGCAGGTCGCGGGTGAGCAGCAGCCGAAAAACGAACCCATCCGCCACGGCGCCCCGGTAAAGGAGACCCGCTGATGACTACCGCTTATCGTCCCGGTGCCCAGCCGGCAAACCAACAAGTGGTGCTGGAGGTGCGAAACCTCCGCCTGGGCACGCTCGAGGGCACCGAGATCCTCCACGGCATCGACTTCGATCTCCACCGCGGCGAGATCGTTGGCCTCGTCGGCGAATCCGGCTCCGGCAAGACCACGGCAGGTCTCGCTGCCATGGGGCATTTCCGCGCGGGGCTTTCGCTTTACGACGGCTCCGTGACTCTCCACACCCACGCCGGCGAAACCGTCGACGTACTCGACCTGGACGAGGACGGCCTCCGCGAATTACGCGGCGCCCGCGTGGCCTATGTGCCCCAGGATCCGGCCTTGAGCCTGAACCCGACGATGCGGGTGGGTGAGCAGATCCGCGAGGTGCTGGACATCCACGGCTTCGACGGCGACGCCGTCGCACGTGTTCGCGAGGTCATGCGGGATGTGGACCTGCCTGACACGGACGAATACCTCGCCCGCTGGCCGCACCAGCTCTCCGGCGGCCAGCAGCAGCGCGTCGGCATCGCGATGGCGTTCGCGATGTACCCGGACGTGCTGATTTTGGACGAGCCGACGACAGGCCTCGACGTGTCCACCCAGGCGCACGTGCTGGAGACGATCCGCACGATGACGCAACGCAACGACGTCGCCTCGCTCTACATCACCCACGACTTAGCCGTGGTCGCTGAGCTGTCGGACCGCGTGGTGGTCATGCTCCGCGGCGACATTGTGGAAGAGGGGCCGGTGGACACCGTGCTGTACGATCCCCAGCACCCCTACACCGAGAAGTTGCTCGCCTCCATCCCGGACCTGCAGGGCCGCAAGGACATCACCGGCCACGGCCGCCCCGCCCCGTTCGGCGGCGGCAGCGAAGAGCCCGCACCGCTGCTCGCGGTGCGCGACCTGGAAATGGCGTACGGAGACAACAAGGTGCTCCACGGCATCAACCTCACCCTCGAGCAGGGTGAGTCCATTTTGCTGCTCGGCGAGTCCGGTTCCGGTAAGACGACGCTGGCCCGCTCGGTTGCCGGTCTCAACCCGGATTACACGGGCGAGGTCGCGCTGCGCGGCGAGGTGCTCGAGCACGGCAGCCGCAAGCGCACCGTCGGCCAGCGCCAGGATATCCAGTACATCTTCCAGTCACCGTTTTCCTCGTTGAACCCGCGGCGCACGATCGGCGAGTCGTTGACCGTGCCGCTGCAAATGTCCGGGGAGCTCTCCCGCTCCGAACAGCGCCAGGCGGTGGAGGACGTGCTCGAAGCCGTACAGCTGGACCGCTCCTTTTTCGACCGCCGTCCTGGCGACCTCTCGGGCGGCGAACGTCAGCGCGCCGCCATCGGCCGCGCGCTCGTCAACGCGCCGAGCGTGTTGGTATGCGACGAAATCACCTCGGCGCTCGACGTCTCTGTGCAGGCATCGATTCTGCGTCTGCTCGCGGAGCTGCGCCAGGAACGTGGCCTGTCCATGCTGTTTGTCACCCACAACATCGCGCTCGCTCGGCACACCGCAACACGCGTGGCCGTGCTGAACAAGGGCGTTATTGTCGACGAAGGCCCCGTCGACGAGGTCCTGGAGAATCCGCAGCACGAATACACGCAGCAACTGCTAGCCAACATCCCGGAGTTCTAACGCTCGGGGAGGCAGTCTTTTATCCGCGAGAACATGCGCCTGACCGTAGGTACGCTGGTGTCGTAACCTAAGTTTCCTACGGAAGGCGCATTTTCCATGGCTGAGAACCTGACCATCGCACCGCACCCCGCGACCACCGACCTGAAGCCGCTGCCGGTCCCGCCGCTCGATTCCTCACTCGACGCCTACAGCCACGCGCTGGAGGCGGTTCTTTCGGGCGAGGAGCTCGAACGCGCCAAGGGTATTGTGGAGGATTTTCGCACCGGTAAGGGCCCGGAACTTGACTCGCAGCTGCGCGAGCGCGCCGCCGAGCGCGAGGAGCAGGGCGTGAACTGGCTGCACAACGAGTGGTACTCGGGCTACCTCACCGTGCGCGAGCCGCTGGCGTTGTCCACCAACGTCGGCTTCCAGATCACGATGCCGGGCAAAGACATGCCGGTCGGCCTCGACCGTGCCGTGGAGCTGATCCAGCGTGCGGCCGTGATCCACCTCGAAGCTGCGGCGGGCACGACCCCGGAAGACCAGGACGCGCGCGGCAACCGCATCACCATGAACCAGTGGTTCCCCTACGCCGGTGCGCTGCGCCATCCACAGCCTGAGGAGGACGTGATCCTCCAGGCCGAGCAGGGCGCCGCCAACCGCGAGATCGGCGTGTTCTTCGACGGTAAGTTCTTCGCGCTACAAATCTCCGACGATGAGGGCAAGCCCGCTTCCGCCGAGGCCATCAAGGCCGCTCTGGAGAAGATCATCGAGGCCGGCCAGAGCGAGGAAGGCACCTTCGACTTCAACGCGCCGTCGCTGATCGGCTCGGGCGCGCTGGCCGAGATCCTGCCCGATCTGCTCGAGCTGGGTTACAACCAGGGCGTGTACGACCGCTTGCGCGACATGCTGTTCACCATCGATATCGTGGACGAGGAAATCGCCTCCGACCGCGAGCACATCCGCACCGCCACCTTCAAGCCGCGCGGCGCGTGGCTGTACAAGCCGATGAGCTACCAGGTCTCGCTGCGCGACGACTGGATGGCCATCCACGTCGAGCACTCCTGCCAGGACGGCGCCACCCTGGTCACCGCGATCACCCGCATGCAGGCCGTCGCCCTGCCGGAGGAAGCGTCCGACACCCTTACCGACATCGAGCCGCAGTTCCTCAACTGGGAGATCAGCGACGAGATCGCTGCGAAGCTCCAGACTGAGCTCGACGCCACGCTGGCACAGGCGGAGAAGTTCGACACTGAGATCGTCACCGTGCCGCACAACCAGCCGGCCGAGATGCCGTTCAAGGTCTCCCGCGACGCATCCGCCCAGCTCACCATGTCTATCGCGCAGCAGCTCACCTACGGCCACGTGCGCGCTGTCTACGAAGCCGTGGACATGCGCGAGTTCCGCGCCGGCCGCACCGAATGCCTGCGCGCGGCGACCCCTGAGGCCGTGAACTTCGCGCGCAAGCTTGTCGACGGCGCCGCCACCGCCGACGACCTCGAAGAAGCCGTAAACGCCCACCGCGGCTGGGTGAAGCGCTGCAAGTCCGGCAATGGCTTCGACCGCCACTTCCAGATGATGGCCACGATCGACGATTCGGACCCGTTCTTCACCGACGAGGCTGCGACGGCCGCGCGCCGCGACTTCCTGTCCACCACCTCCATCGGCGGTGCGGACCAGGTGGTGCGCTACAGCTTCGCCCCCTCCCTGCCGGAAGGTTTCGGCGTGGCCTACACCCCGTTGCCGAAGGACGGCGAGTTCTGCGTCTCCTGGAACACCGAGACTGCCGAGCAGCCGGAAGAGTTCCGCGCCAACTTGGTGAAGGCCTCCGAGATGTTCTGGGACTTCTGCAAGGGCCTCTAGGACACGAAGCGGCGGGTGACTTCGAGCCACTCTTCGAGTTCGCCCGTCGCCTCCCATAGGGAGTACAACTCCGAACCGCCGGGACGCACCGCAGCTTGGGCGCGCCTGCGAATCCACTGTTTGTCGTCCAGCGTGAACGGGTAACTCAACCCGCTCGCCGCGTACTCATCCGGCACGTGCCCGTTGAGTACGGCAGCGAGTGCGATGACGGATTCCGCATCGTCGGCAGCAAGCGGTCCCCCACCGCATTCGAAGCGGAACTGGTCCATGCGGAACGAGCCGTTCGCTATTGCGGCGACGGCGTCAACAGCGGGGTCGTTATCAAACGGCCCCGTATTCCACGTTCCCATGGCGGAACACCCTAAACCCGCCAGGTAACACAAACCTGTACCTTGGGTTAATTTCACCCGTACAACAGTCGAAATCTCTAACTGTTGATCCTTTCCACTAGTTCACGAACTTGCGGCGCTAAGTCCTCGCGCGCCCCGTTGTTGTCGATCACTACGTCGGCGGCGGCTTTGCGGGTTTCGTCGTCAAGCTGCTGTGCGATCCGCGCCCTCGCGTCCGCCTCATCGAGCCCACGCTTCTCGACGAGCCTCCGCACCCGCTCTTCCACCTCAACGTCGACGACCACCGTGATGTCCATGTCCCGGTGCAGCCCCAGGTCGACGAGCAGCGGCATGTCGTAGACGCAGGCCTTTTCGCCCCGTGCCTCCGCCGCGTCAAAGCGCCGCTTCGACTCAGCCCGGATCGCTGGGTGGGTAATCGCGTTCAGCTTCTCGGTCTCCTCTTTGGACGAGAATGCGCGGCGTGCGAGCTCGGCGCGGTCCAAGGCGCCGTAGGCGTCGATGAGGTCGGTGCCGAAGACCTCGGCCACCTCGTCCAGAACCGGAGAGCCCGGCTCCATAATCTCGCGCGCGATCTGGTCGGCGTCGACTACCGGGAAGCCTGCGTCGGCGAGCATGTTCGCCACTGTGGACTTTCCGCTTCCGATGCCGCCTGTCAGGCCGATTCGTTTCATGGTGGCGAAGATAGCAAAACGCCCCGCGCCACCGTCGCGTTGCGGTGGTGCGGGGCGTCGTCGCTAAGCGCTAAGTCCGCTCTAGCATCACTAGGCGCGAACTTGTGAGCGTCTAGTTGCCCGCGAGCTTGTCGCGCAGAGCCGCGAGCTGCTCGTCGGAAGCGAGGGAACCGATGTTCTCCTCGGCCTGCTCAGCTGCCGGAGCTGCAGCGTCAGACTCGGAGGAGTAGTTCGCCTGCTCGCCTGCCTGCTCTGCAGCCTCGGCTGCAGCAGCACGGTGACGCTCGATCTGAGCGGTGTGCGCCTGGTGGCGACGCTCTGCCTCTGCGTAGCGTGCCTCCCACTCCTGGCGAGCCTCGTCGTAGCCTTCCATCCACTCGTTGGTCTCCGGGTCGAAGCCCTCCGGGAAGATGTAGTTGCCCTGCTCGTCGTAGGAGTCGGCCATGCCGTAGCGGGACGGATCGAACTCTTCGTTGTAGTCCTCGTCCGCCTGCTTCAGCGACAGGGAGATGCGGCGACGGTCCAGGTCGATGTCGATGACCTTGACCATGACCTCTTCGCCAACGTTGACAACCTGGTCCGGGACCTCCACGTGCCGCTGAGCCAGCTCGGAGATGTGGACGAGGCCCTCGATGCCCTCCTCGACGCGGACGAACGCGCCGAACGGGACGAGCTTGGTGACCTTGCCCGGGACGATCTGGCCCACAGCGTGGGTGCGGGCGAACACGCGCCACGGGTCTTCCTGGGTAGCCTTCAGCGACAGGGACACGCGCTCGCGGTCCAGGTCAACATCGAGGACCTCGACGGTGACCTCGTCGCCCACGGCGACAACCTCAGACGGGTGATCGATGTGCTTCCAGGACAGCTCAGACACGTGGACCAGGCCGTCAACGCCGCCAAGATCGACGAAGGCGCCGAAGTTGACGATGGAGGAAACGACACCCTTGCGGACCTGACCCTTCTGCAGCTGGTGCAGGAAGTCGGAGCGGACCGCAGACTGGGTCTCCTCCAGGTAGGCGCGGCGGGAGAGGACCACGTTGTTGCGGTGCTTGTCCAGCTCGATGATCTTCGCCTCGAGCTCCTGGCCGATGTACGGGTCCAGGTCGCGGACGCGGCGCATCTCGACCAGCGATGCCGGCAGGAAGCCGCGCAGCCCGATGTCGAGGATGAGGCCGCCCTTGACAACCTCGATGACGGTACCGGTAACCGGCTGGTCGTTGGCCTGCAGCTCCTCGATGGTGCCCCAAGCGCGCTCGTACTGAGCACGCTTCTTGGACAGCATGAGGCGGCCTTCCTTGTCCTCCTTGGTCAGGACAAGCGCGTCGATCTCATCGCCGACCTCGACGACCTCGTCCGGGTCGACGTCGTGCTTGATGGACAGCTCGCGGGTAAGGATGACGCCTTCGGTCTTGTAACCGATGTCAAGGAGAACCTCGTCGTGGTCAACCTTGACCACGGTGCCGGTGACAATGTCGCCATCGTTGAAGTACTTGATGGACTTGTCTACTGCGGCAAGAAATTCCTCAGGACCACCGATGTCGTTGATGGCAACCTGGGGTGCGTTGGATGTGCGCATAAAGTATGTGCTCCGAAAAATAGGAGATCGTGATTGGACAGGGGCGCATCTCTCAGCCCCGTAAGCAGGTCTTCTACTCGCGGTTTCTGATCTCGCCCGGCACCAAGCCGGTACCCTCCTATTACGGTCCCGGCTCGCCCGATGCGTAGATGCGCTCGGACGAGTTTAGACCCTTTGTGCAGCTAGAGCAAATAAAACGCCGCGCGGGCGCGATAAAAGGTATTCCCAGTTTCCCACGTAGGATAACGCGTACACCTCACCCCCTTAACTTTTTACGTTTGGAGCACCGTTATGTGGAAACGCGCCGTCGCGGTCGCGGCCTCATTCGTGGGCATTGTCGTCGGAGCAGGCTTCGCCTCCGGCATGGAAGCCCTGCAATACTTCGTCGCCTACGGCACCCAGGGTTTTTACGGCATAATTCTGGCCGGTGTGACAATGCTGTTCGCCGCAACCGCCTTCCTCACCTTTGGTTCGTACTTCCGGGCCCGTGAACACAACGAGGTGTTCTACGGAGTGACGGGCAAGTGGGCCGCCTTCATCATGGACTGGTCCGCGGTGGCGTGCATGTTTAGCGTGGGCTTCGTCATGTTCGCAGGCGCGGGCTCGAACCTGAACCAGGCATTCGACTGGCCGATTGTCGTCGGTGCGGTACTCATGCTCGCGCTCATGCTGGTGGTTGGCCGCTTCGACGTGGACAAGGTGTCCGCGGTCATCGGCTGGGCTACGCCTCTGTTGATCATCTTCGTGCTCGTCGGTGCCATCTACTCCGTCACCGCGGTGGATGTTGATCTGGCCGCGGCCGACGAGTTCGCGCGCAGCGAGGTCACGCGAGCCGACGGCACCCCGTACTGGTGGCTCGGCGCGTTGAACCACACCGGCCTGAACGCGCTGTGCGGCGTGTCCATGGCAATCGTGATGGGCGGCGATGAGTTCGACACCAAATCCAGCCGTCTCGGCGGCTTCCTCGGCGGCATCATCTACGTCGCAATGCTGGCGCTCCTCGTTGTTTCGCTGCTGATGCAGGTTGAGTCGGTCAACGGCAACGATATGCCCCTGCTGGTGGTCATTCAGAACGTCGACCCCGTCTTGGGCTTCATCATGACCTGGGTGATCTTTTTGATGGTTTTCAATACCTGCTTGGGCATGTTCTACGCGCTGGGCAAGCGACTGACCCGCAACAAGCCCGAGCGGTTCTACATGGTGTACGCGGTTGCGTGCTGCATCGGCTTCGTGCTCTCCTTCGCCGGGTTCCAGCCGCTAGTGAGCAGCCTGTACCCCATCCTGGGCTACCTGGGCCTGTTCGTGATGGCCGTGATGACGGTGGTGTACTTCCGCCACCGCGGCGACTTGAAGGACGAGGGCGAGCGTCGCGCCCGAGCCGTCGCGCTGGCACAGGGTGTGGACCCGGAAGAGGAGACTGGCTACGTGCGGCGGGAGACGAGCAACAACAGCGACCGGGAAAACCCCGGCAACCCGAAGGGCTACGCTTCCCACATCCCGGACCAAACGGCCGCGCAGGAGCAGCGCAACGTCGACGATGGCAATGCCGCCTCGGGCAAGGACATCGACCAGCTCGCGGAAGAATCGAACCTGGATGCCGACGAGTTCAAGGAAGCTCTAGAGGACGAGGTTGGCCCTGACGATCAGGATGCGCCGCGCAGTTTGAACGATCTCCTCTAGTCGCGGGGGTGGATGTCGGGGGTAGGCCTTTCAAAGCCAACCTCCACTCCCCCGCCTGTACCGCATACGCGCCAAGCTGCGGTTTTCTGTGCGATTGTCCAACAATCAACAACTTCTTAACGTTAGCTTTGCGCTTGCTGAGACAGATATGAACGTGCACATTAAAGTGTGCAACGGTTCGCAAAGTGCAGGCAGCCGAAGGGGTGAAATCGAAGCCCCGCTGCCCTGGCCAGCGCAACGCGAACCCCGGCGAGGCCGGGCCCAGAATGGGCTTGAACGCCGGTTTTTACAAGTGAATAAGGATGAAGGGAGCTTTGGTGGGGGAAGCATCCCCAAAGGGGGATGTGGCGCGGAGGGGGGCGCCACGTGGGGCGGGTATGCAGGCAATTAAGATTGTCTGCATACCCGCCCTCGCGCGTGCGCGAGAACAATACCGCTAGTGCGCGGCCTCGTCCCAGTTTGTGCCGGTGCCAGCTGAAACCTCGAGGGGTACCAGCAGTTCGATGGCACCATCCATTTCTCGCTCCACTATCGCTCGCACGTCTTCGAGCTCGCCCCGAGCCACCTCTACCACCAGCTCGTCGTGCACCTGTAGCAGCACCCGCGAGCCGTAGCTTTCCAGTGCCTTATCCACCCGCAGCATGGCCACCTTGATGATGTCGGCGGCCGTGCCCTGAATCGGCGCGTTGAGCGCGGCGCGCTCCGCGTTCTCGCGGGCGATGCGGTTATCGCTTGTCAGCTCCGGGAGGTAGCGGCGGCGCCCGAAGATGGTCGAGGTGTACCCGTCGCGGCGCGCCTGCTCCACCACCTCGTCCAGGTAACGCTTCACGCCGCCGAAGCGCTGAAAGTACGCCTCCATGATGTCTTTCGCCTCGCCGGCAGGGATGCCCAACTGGTTGGATAGGCCGTATGCGGAAAGGCCGTACACCAAACCGTAGGACATGGCCTTCACCCGGCGGCGCAGCTCGGGAGTCACCTGGTCGATCGGCACGTCGAACACGCGGGAACCGACGAAGTTGTGCAGGTCTTCGCCTGCCCGGTACGCCTCGATCAGCCCGTCGTCCTGGCTCAGGTGCGCCATCACGCGCATCTCGATCTGGGAGTAGTCGGCGGTGAGCAAGCACTCGTAGCCCTCGCCCACCACAAACGCGGAGCGGATCTTGCGCCCCGCGTCGGTGCGCACCGGAATGTTCTGCAGGTTCGGTTCCGCAGAACTCAGCCTGCCCGTCGAGGCCACGGTTTGGTTGAACGTGGTGTGAATGCGCGAATCGTCGTGCACCGTCTTGATCAGCCCCTCGATGGTGGACTTCATCTTCTGGTGCTCGCGGTGCGCGAGAAGCGCATCGAGGAACGGGTGCGGGTTCTTCGCCGCCAGCGCCTCGATCTCGCCAGCCGCGGTCGAGTAGCCCGTCTTCGTCTTCTTCGTCTTCGGCAGCTCGAGTTTGTCGAACAGGACCACGGAGAGCTGCTTGGGGCTGGAGAGGTTCAGCGAAGGCTCGTCGACAAGCGTGCGCGCTTCCTGCTCTACTTGCTCCACCTTCGCCGCGAAGTCGCGGTGCAGTTCCTCCAACGCGGCCAAATCCACAGCGATGCCGGTGTGCTCCATCTCGGCGAGCACGCTGATCAGCGGGATCTCAAGGTCGGCGTAGAGCTCGGAGGAGTCGATAGCGCGCAGCTGTTCGGTGAGCTCGGCGGAAAGCTCGAGGATCGCGCCCGCCGCGTCGAGGTCCGCCGTGTCCTCCTCGAGCAAGCTGAGCTGCTCCGACGTGGCGGCGAGCTGGCGCTGCAGGTGGCGCTGGTAAATGTCCGCAAGTGCATACGTGCGCTGGCCGGGGCGCAGAAGATACGCCGCAATCGCGGTGTCGTGCGCGATGCCCCGCAGCTCGATGTCGCGGCCTCGCAGCATGTGGTACGCCGCCTTCGCCTCATGCAGGAACTTCGGTGCGTCAGACTCCGCCCAACGCTTGAACGCGGCGTCCTCCTCGGGGTTCAGCTCCGCGAAGTCGCGCGTTACGCCGTGGCGTTGCTTATCGACGATAGCTACCGCCGCAACATCACCCTCCCCCGGCGTGGCGTTGCCCCGCAGGTATAGGGCCAAGCCTTGACCGTCGTGCTGTTTCAGCCAGGTGGCCAAGTCATCGTCGTCAAGCTCGATGCCCTCCAGCTCTACCGGGGCCTGCTCCGGCACCGAGCCGTCGGTGGGCACGGCGGCAAGCACGCGCTCGCGCAGGTTTACGCCGAACTCCAGGTCGTCGAAGCGGGCGGCCACCTGCCCGACATCCGCTGACTTCATCTCCAGATCGCCCGGACCGACCGGCAGCGGAACGTCCGTGACCATCTGGGTGAGCTCCCGGTTCAGCCGCACCTGGTCGATGCGCTCGCGGAAGTTGTTCGCCGCCTGCCCTTTCAACGAGTCCGCGTTTGCGATGAGCGTGTCAAGATCGCCGTTTTCCACGATCCACTTCGTGGCGGTCTTCTCCCCCACCTTCGGGATGTTCGGCAAGTTATCCGACGGGTCGCCGCGCAGCGCCGCGAAATCCGGGTACTGCTCCGGGGTAAGGCCGTACTTATTCTCCACCTCTTCCGGCGTGAACCGGGTGAGCGTGGACACCCCGCGCGTTGGGTACAACAGCGTCGTCGAACCGTCCACCAGCTGGATGTAGTCCCGGTCGCCGCTGACCAGCACGATGTCGAAGTCTCCCTCCGCGCGGGCCTGCGTGACCAGGGTGGCCACGATGTCGTCCGCTTCGAAGTTCTCCTTGCTCAAGGTGACGATGCCTAAGTCGCCCAGCACATCCTCGATAATCGGCACCTGGCCCTTGAACTCCGGCGGAGCCGCCTCGCGCTGCGCCTTGTACTCCGGGAACTTCTCGGTGCGGAACGTCTTTCGCCCCACGTCGAAGGCCACCGCGACGTGCGTCGGCTGCTCCTCGGCGAGAATGTTGGCGAACATGGACAAGAACCCGTACACCGCGTTCGTGTGCTGCCCGCCGGACGTGGAAAAGTTCTCGGCAGGCAGGGCGTAGAAGGCGCGGAAGGCCATCGAGTGGCCGTCGATAAGCAAAAGGCGCTTGGTGGTGCTTGCGGGGGTTTCAGCCATGGTTGCCAAGTGTAGCTGCCGCCCCGACGCAGCCCGCCGAGCCTGCTGCGACACCGACGAGCCCCGCCTCCTAGCCGGGCGAGCAATGTGCCGGAACCGATACTGCGCGCAAACCTGAATATGACCAGCGGCATGTCTGCCGAACCCGACATTGGCGCACCGCTGCCCCGTCCTCGGCCGCCTCGTATTCGGGTTTGCCGGGCAAACCTGAATAGGAGGAGCAGACACGGCGGCACGGAAGCGGGTTTGCGCAGCAAAGGAACGCGGATGGCGCCTGCGAATTCAGGTTTGCCCCGAGTGCGTCAGGTGACCCCAACCGTGACCCTCCTCTGCCCCGCTCACGCGAAACGGGCCACCCGCCTAAGGTGGCCCGCTCGCTCGCATGTGTGCCCCAGGTGAGACTCGAACTCACACTGGACGGGTTTTGAATCCGTTGCCTCTGCCAATTGGGCTACTGGGGCTCGAGGAAGCAGTGTAGCGCAGGGGGTCCGTGTCTAAAGAATCGATCCCCTGGCATGCTGGTCACATGCAACCGATTCGAATCACCCAATCCGATGTGCTTTCGCACATCGGCCCGCTTCAGCGCGACATTGAGCGGCTGGTGGCGTGCGAGTCGCCCAGTAGCAATAAGCAGCTTCTCGACGACTGCCTAGACACCCTCACCAACATCATGCGCGAGCGCCTCGGCGAGCCGGACAGCTTTGCGCGGCGTGAAACCGACGGGTACGGCGATGTTGCGGTGGCGCATTACGCGGGGTCCATGGGAACGCACGTGTTGCTGGTCGGCCACTACGACACCGTTTGGCCTGCGGGAACCTTGGCAGGCTGGCAGCCGAATAAGCACCCTGACGAGTGGTCGCTGCCCGGAATTCAAGACATGAAATCAGGTCTGGTTCAAGGAATCTGGGCGCTCAAACTGTTGCGCGAATCGGGGTCACCGTGTCCTAGTGTGACGCTGCTGTTCAACGGTGACGAGGAGTTGGGCTCGCCCGGATCCAACGCGATCATCCGTGAGGTCGCCCAGCATGCCGATGCGGCATTCGTGCTCGAGGCGCTCGAGGCGGGCGGTGTGAAGTACGGGCGCAAAGCGGTGGGCCAGGCAACGGTCACCGCGACCGGCGTGGAGTCGCACGCCGGCAATGCCCGCGAGGAAGGGGCGTCCGCGATTATCGCGCTGAGTGAGTTCTGCGTCGCGGCGGAGCGCCTCAACGACCCGGAGCGCGGAATCGGCGTCAACGTGGGTCTTATCCAGGGCGGCTCCTCGGTAAACACCGTGCCAGGACGCGCGCGAGCGACGATCGATCTGCGCCACCTCTACCCGGAGGACGCCGCGCGCATCGCGGGCAGGCTGCGCGAAGTCGCCCGCTCCGCGGTGACGAACCAGCGGGTTCGCATCGAGGTTGACGTGGAGTGGGACCGCCCCGCCATGCCGCCGAACGACGAGAACAAGCGGCTCTTTGAACTGGTACAGCGGGAATCTGAGGCGCTTGGTGAGCCGCTCGAGGCGGTGTTCGTGGGCGGCGGATCGGACGCCAACCTCATTGCGGACACCGGAACCCCGGTGCTGTGCGGGATGGGCCCGGCCGGAGAGCACTCTCACGCGCGCAATGAATACATTTCGCGCCGCGGGCTGCCGCTCTCGGTGGCGCTGCTGGCCAACTCCGTTGGCGCGCTTTCGCTAGGTATTGGTTAAGATACGCGCATGCGTCAGACTCACCTTGCCGGCATTGTCGCCGGAGCTCTCGTTTTGTCCTCTTTCGCCGCCGTTCCGGCTGCCACCGCGGAAACGCCGCAGGGTTCCGATGCCCGCGTCTCGGGCTTGGACCCGAACCCGAACGACCCGCTGAAGCTGCCCGAGGACAACGTGCTGGAGAAAGTCTCCAGCTCGGAGATGTTCCTCGAGTGGACTGATGGCATGGAAGACGGCGAGGGCAAGGACGTTGTGCAAGCTTGGGCCGCGAACTCGTCCATCCCCCAAACCGCTAACCCGGTGGAGCTGTGGAAGATGGAGGCACAAGGCTCCGCGCAGATGTCCTCCGGCCTCTTCACTGGAGACTTCGCGCTCTCTTCCGGCGGCTCCAGCCAGGCGACTTCGGTGATTTTCACTGTGCTGGCCGGCTGGTTGGTAATCGGCTCCCTGATCGAGCTGATCTACCGCGGCGTACGAATGGCCGGTTACTAACCCGCTTTCCGCCCCGGCCCTGGGCCCAGCACCACCGGCCCACTCATTGCGCTCAGCCTACCCCCGCGCGCCGTTTTTACTGCGTCGCACACGAGGGTTTAATATACGGCGGAGCGTAATTTTTGTATCACCGGAAGGGCCCATGCACAGTTCCACCTCTTCACTGCGTCGTGCGCGACAGCGCATGCTTGGCGCGACCCTCACTGCGGCAGCGCTTCTGCTGTCCGGTTGCGTTACCAACGTCGAGGGTGGAAACCCCGACGGCTGGGAACCGATTGTCCCGGACCGCGTTGACGCCATCGCCGCGATGGTGCCCGAAGACATCGCAGCTTCAGGCGTGTTGAGCATCGGCACGAACCCGCCGTTCGCCCCGTTTGAGTTCAAGGACTCCCAAGGCAACCTCATCGGTGTGGAGATGGACATGGGCCGTGCCGTCGCTTCGGTGATGGGCTTGGAGTATGACGCGCAGGACATGGATTTCGCCATGATCCTCCCGGCCGTCCAGGCCGGCAGTCTCGACGCTGGCATATCCGGCTTTACCGACAACGAGGAGCGCCGCCAGTCCTTCGACTTCATCAATTTCCTCTATGCAGGTGTGCAGTGGGCGCAGCAGCCCGGCGCTAACGTGAACCCGGAGGATCCGTGCGGCCTGACCGTCGCGGTGCAGCGCACCACGGTCTCCGACACTGACGACGTTCGCCCGAAGGCCGAAAAGTGCGAGGAAGAGGGTAAGGAACCGTTGACCATCCTCGCGTTCGACACCTCCGACAACGCGGCACTTGCGGCGTTGGTAGGCCGCGCCGATGCGCTCTCGGCGGACTCCCCCGTCACCGCGTGGGCGGTGGAGCGCTCCGACGGGGACCTCGAGCTCGTCGGCGAAATGTTCCAGGCGGCTCCTTACGGGTTTGCGGTGCCGAAGGGCTCACAGCTTGCCGACGCGATGGCGGCCGCCATGCAGCACCTCATCGAGACAGGCGATTACGCCCGAATTTTGGCCCAGTGGAACATCACCACCGGGTTGTTGGACCAGGCGTTGGTCAACGAGCAGCCATTTGCCGCGCAGGAAGGACAGGGAATCTAGGTTATGAGCACCTCGTATAACGGGCAGTCCGGGCATCAGCCCGAGAAGCCGAAAAGCTCGCGTGTGACGCGCCCCCACCTGGGCCGCCAGCAGCGCACCGAACCTTCGCAGCGCCCTGAGCGCATCGAAGCGAAGCCGCTGCGCCACCCTGGCCGCTGGATACTTGCCGCAGTGCTGGTCCTGTTGGTGGTCTGGTTCGTCATCGGCGCCGCCAGCAACGAAGCGTACGGCTGGGACACCTACTTCCAGTACCTCTTCGACACCCGGATCCTCACCGCGGCGGGCCACACCATCGCCATCACGTTTTTGGGCATGGTGATCGGCGTGGTCGGCGGCGTGCTGCTCGCTGTGATGCGCATGAGCCCCAACCCGGTGTTCAAGACGGTCGCCTGGGTGTTCCTCTGGATCTTCCGAGGCACCCCGGTCTACGTGCAGCTGATGTTCTGGGGCCTGCTCGGCGCGATCTACGATTCGATCAACGTCGGCTTCGCGCAGATCCCGCTGGAGCCGTTTACATCCTCCGCGTTCGCGCTCGCCGTAGTTGGCTTGGGGCTTAACGAGGCCGCCTACATGGCGGAGATCGTCCGTTCCGGTGTGTCCTCGGTGCCGGAGGGCCAGATCGAGGCCTCGAAGGCGCTGGGCATGAGCTGGGGCCAGACCATGACGCGCACGGTGCTGCCACAGGCGATGCGCATCATCATCCCGCCGACGGGCAACGAGTTCATCTCGCTGCTGAAGACCTCCTCGCTCGTGGTTGCCGTGCCGTATTCGCTCGAGCTTTACGGCCGCTCCATGGACATCGCTGCGGCCCTGTTCGAGCCGGTGCCGATGCTGCTGGTCGCCGCGACGTGGTACCTGGTCATCACGTCGATCTTCATGGTGTGCCAGCACTACCTGGAGAAGTACTTCGACCGGGGTGCTACCCGCCAGCTGACTTCCCGCCAGCTCGCCGCGCTCGCGGACGCGGAGGGCACCATCCCGAACAATGTGCAGATTGTGGACGAGTCCCAGCAGAAGGAGCGCTACTAAATGACCGTGAAGCAGACGCCGATGATCCAGGCCGTGGATGTCTGGAAGTCCTTCGGCAACCTCGACGTGCTCAAGGGCATCAACCTCGAGGTAGCCCCCGGCGAGGTGACGTGTCTCATCGGTCCGTCCGGCTCGGGCAAGTCCACGCTGCTGCGCTGCGTGAATCACTTGGAGCAGGTCACCGCCGGCCGCCTGTACGTCGACGGCGAGCTGATCGGGTACCGGGAGCGCGACGGCGTGCTCTACGAGATGAGCGCGAAGGACGCCGCGAAGCAGCGCCGCGACATTGGCATGGTGTTCCAGTCCTTCAACCTCTTCGGCCATCGCACGGTGCTGGAGAACGTCATCGAAGCACCCGTGCATGTCAAGGGCGAGGACCCGGCGAAGGCGAAGGCCCGCGCGATGGAGCTGCTCGCCATGGTTGGATTGGAATCCAAGGCGCAGGCCTACCCCATCCAGCTTTCCGGCGGCCAGCAGCAGCGCGTGGCGATTGCGCGCGCGGTCGCGATGGACCCGAAGCTGATGCTTTTCGACGAGCCCACCTCGGCCCTCGACCCCGAACTCGTGGGGGAAGTCCTGCGTGTGATGCAGGAGCTCGCGGCGCAGGGCATGACAATGCTAGTGGTCACGCACGAGATGGCGTTCGCACACGAGGTAGCCGACAAGGTTGCTTTTATGGACGGCGGCCGCATCGTGGAGTACGGCACCCCGCAAGAGGTGCTGGACAACCCGCAGAACGAGCGCACGCAGGCGTTCTTGTCCACCCTGTTCTAGCGCTATAACGCCGAGATCCCTCCGATGAGCCCACGCACAAGTGCGGTCGCTCCTCCGAAGAACGCGAGCTCCAAAGCGATGCGACGAGCTCGCACCGCCGGCACCCGCGGGGCGAGTCGCTTTCCCGCCACAATCCCCGCGGCGAGCGCGCACAGGGTGGTAGCCCAAAGGATTCCGGGGATTGCCGTGACGTCGGCCGCCCCGGATAGCTCTTTGCCCACGAACGAAAGCGTGCCGCCGACAAGGAAGATCGGCTGCAGTGTCGCGGCGTAGGTACGCTGGTCCCAGCGTGCTGCCTGTGCGTAGACGGTGATGGCGGGTCCGGCGACGCCCGCGAGCGTGTTCATAAAGCCACCGACCGCACCCGCGACCACGGCGGGCGCGGTGCCTTCCGCACGCGGCACGTAGCGCTTCCCCAGCGTTACCACCGACAGCGCCGCGAGGAGCAACACGCCCACCACCACGAGCAGCAGGTCCGACGACATCCGCGTGATCACCCAGGCGCCAGGCACCACGCCAAGGATCAACGCGGCGGCAATCGGCAGCGCTTTACGCCAATCGACGTCGCTTCGCATGCTGAGTGTGTTCATTACGGCGTTGACCACCGCGATCAGGTTGACCATGAGCACGCCGTCGACAGGCCCAAGCAGCAGCGAGAGGACGGGCGCGGCGATCAACCCCATCCCCATGCCGGAAATACGCTGCAGCATCGCCCCGAACGCGACGGCAAGCCCGACGCCCACCACCACACCCAGCGGCATTTACCGCAGCTTCCGCAGCATCGCCTCACGCACAGTCTCGGGCACGAGCCCGGTGACGTCCCCGCCGTACTTCGCCACTTCCTTCGTCAGTGAGGAAGATATGTAGCCGTACTTCTCGTCGGTGAGCAGGAAGTACGTATCCACACCCGTCAGGCGGCGGTTGACCTGTGCCATGGGCAGCTCGTACTCGTAGTCCAGCGAGGAACGCAGCCCCTTCACCAGTGCGGTGATGCCGTGGGCGGTGGTGTAGTCCACGAGCAGCCCCGACCAGGTGTCTACGCGCACCCCCGAGATGTCTTGGGTGACTTCGCGGATGAGCTCTACGCGTTCCTCGATGCTAAACAGACCGGACGGCTTGTTGGGGTTACCGGTCACCAGCACCACTACCTCGTCGAAGTGGCGCGAGGCGCGTGTGACGATGTCCAGGTGGCCGTTCGTGATGGGGTCGAAGGACCCGGGGCAGACTGCGACGGTCATTTACTCGTCTCCTTCTTCCGCATCAGGGTCGGTGTACACGGCCATGTCCATCCGCGCGATGCCGTAGAGGCGTTTCTTCAGTTTCTGCCCCGTCGGCGTGAATTCCGCTGGCCAGGCGGTCTCGGGGCTTTCGCGGTGGCGTTCGACGACGACCACGGCGCCGTCGATAAGCAATGGCTTCAGTGCCTCAACCATCTCCGCGACGGCTTCATCCGCAAGCTCGTAGGGCGGGTCGGCGAGCACCATGTCGAAGTGCTTGCGCGGCCCTGAGGCGACGTACGTGGACGCCTTCACCGGCTCGACGCGTACGTTCGGGTGCCCAACAACGCCGGCGTTGAAGTTGATGATCTCCACCGCGCGCGGATCGTTTTCCACCAACACCACCTCGGCGGCGCCGCGCGATGCTGCTTCCAGCCCGAGCGCGCCGGAGCCTGCGAAGAGGTCGAGCACATGCTTATCGACGAAACCAAACCGCACCTGCAACGAGGAAAACAACCCTTCCCTCGCCCTGTCGGAGGTGGGCCTGGTGCCCTCCGGCGGGACCTTAATCTTCCGGCCGCGGGCCTCGCCCGAGATGATGCGATTCATGCCCACACTCTAACGCTTCGCCGCGGCCTAGCTTTTGTTCAGGTACTCGAAGTCGCTGGGGGCGAAGTCGGCCGTGACCGCGCGGGCGAACTCGAGGTTGTTCTTCACAATGCTGCCCGCGTCCTTGTAGGCGCGCTCGACGATTTTGAAGTCCTCGACCAGGTTGATCAGGCGCAAGGTCCGTTTCTCACCGGACTGGTCGGTGCCCAGCACGTCGCCCTCGCGGCGGGTGAGCAGGTCCAGCTCGGCGAGCGCGAACCCGTCGGTCGTCGCGGCGACCTCACTGACGCGACGGAACGACGGCGTGCCTTCCGCGGCGAGCGTATGAAACAGGCACAGCGACTGGTTGCCGCCGCGGCCCACACGCCCGCGGAGCTGATGCAGCTGGGAAACGCCGAAGTGCTCCGCTTCGCGCACCATCATCACGGTGGCGTTGGCTACGTCCACGCCCACCTCAATCACCGTGGTGGACACGAGCACGTCGATGCCGCCCGCGGCGAAATCCGCCATCACGCGGTCTTTCTCGTCGCCCTTCATGCGCCCGTGCAGCACCTCGACGGTTAAGCCTTTGAGCTCGCCGGCGGCAAGCTTGGACGCGACCTCGAGCACCCCGCCTTCGCCGTCAATGCGCGGGCAGACGATGTAGGCCTGGTGGCCCGCGGCCACGTCCTCGCGGATCTTTTCCCACGCCCTCTCAACCCAGCGCTCCTTGAACTCCGGCACCACCGCTGACTGGATGGGTTTGCGCCCGCCGGGCAGCTCGCGCAGCGTGGAGACCTCCAGGTCGCCGAAGACGGTGATGGCGATGGTGCGAGGAATTGGCGTAGCTGTCATCACCAGAAGGTGCGGCGTGGTCTCCCCAGCTTTGGCGCGCAGCTTATCGCGCTGCTCTACCCCGAAGCGGTGCTGCTCATCCACCACCACGAGCCCAAGGTTGAAAAAGTCCACGCCTTCCTGCAACAGCGCGTGGGTGCCCACCACGATGTCGGCCTCACCCGTGACGATCTTCAGCAGCGCTTCCTGCTTCTGCGCCGCCGGCATGGACCCGGTGAGCGCCACCACCCGGGTAGGCAGGCCAGCGCGCATCAGCGTGAGCGTGAGCGAGCGGGCGTGCTGCAAAACGAGCACCTCCGTGGGTGCGAGCAGCGCGCACTGGGCGCCGTTGTCCACGGCCTGCAGCATCGCCACGAGCGCCACGACGGTTTTGCCGGAACCCACCTCGCCCTGGAGCAGGCGGCTCATCGGCGTGGTGCCGCGCATATCGGCGGTGATATCCGCCACCACTTCCTTCTGACCGGTGGTGAGGGGGAACGGCAGATTGTCTAGCAACGCCTGTTGGTCACCGTCGCGCACAAACGGCAGCGCCGGGGCGTTTTGCGCATCCGCGTCGTGGCGGCGCACGCCCATCGCTAGGGCGACCGAGAGCGCCTCGTCGTACTTCAGGCGGTACTTCGCCTTCGCGGGGCCTTCCGGTCCGGGTTCGTGAATCTGCCGGATGGCGGAGTTCAACGGCAGCATCCCGATTGGGGTGAATCCGAGCGGCTCCTCGATGGGCGGCAGCGACTGCAGCACAGCGTGCACCGCGCCCATAATCGTCCACGTGGTAAGGCCTTTAACCGTGGGGTAGATCGGCAGCCACTCGCGGCCGCTCATGATTTCCTCTAAGTCACCGAAGTGCGCGAGCTGGCGCAGCGACCCCGTGGCCTCCGTCGGCCCGTCGAGCAGCACGAAGTCCGGGTGCTGCAGCTGGTGCTGCCCGCGGAAGGTGTCGTACTTGCCGGTAAACATCGCGCGCCTGCCGGGTTTGAGCACGTTGCGCGCGTACGCCGATCCGAAGAACGTCACCTGAAACTCGGTTTTGCCGTCGTGCACCGTCACGCGGGTAATCGGGCGCTTCGGTTGCTTGGCCGAGGGGATGGTTTGCGAATGGGTCACGGTGCCGATGACGGTAACGGTGTCGCCCGGGAGCACGTCGCTCAAGTCCGCCCCGGTGCCGTAGTGCACGTACCTGCGCGGGTAATGCGCGAGTAGTTCGCCGCAGGTGGTGATGCCCAAAGCCTTGCCAATCGCCTTCGCCTGCTTCGCCGGAATGACCTCCGCAAGCTCGCGATTGTCCTTGAACCCGAGCATTTACTCCACCCCTATCTCCGCGCACGCTCCTAGACCATCTGCAGGATAGACCATCACGTCGACACCAATTTTCGGTTCGAGTTCTTGCAGCTCATCCGCTGTAAGCGCACTTTCGCCTTCGGGGTCGAACAGGATGGTCACCTGCTCCCCGCCCCGCTCGAGCAGGTAGCGGCAGGCACCTTCGACCGCCTCGAGCGGGGATTCGGCGATAAGCAGCGTCTCGCCCCGGGATGTCACCACCACATCCCCCTTCGCCACAGCCCCGCCGGGCACTAGCGCGCCCTTCTCAGCCCGGTGGGCGACTGCGGTACGCATCTCCCCGGCCGCCTCGGACATCGTGAACGCCGCGGTGGCCAACGGCTGATCCGGGTCGTGGACAGCGAGCGCGGCGATGCCGGACACCAGCCGCACCGTGGGCAGCAGCGTGATGGATTGCTCCATCGCGCGCGTGGTTTTCTCCACGGCGGCAAGGTTCTGGTTCGACAGCAGCCCGTTCGGCAGCACGATGACCTCGTCGGAGGCGGACGAGCGAATCACCGCCAGCATGTCCGAGATCACGTCCGGCCCCGGTGCGACGGTCTTTGCGCCCGCCTGCGAATACAGGTCGGTGAGCGATCCGGGTGGCGTGACAGCCAAGATGAGCCTGCTGGGCTCGGCGGCCGCCGCGGGCGCAGTGATCGGCGGCAGAGCCTCGAGCCGCAAATCGCTCACCTCGCC
The DNA here is from genome assembly GCF_903645305.1 of Corynebacterium sp. Marseille-P4321. GTDB lineage: Bacteria > Actinomycetota > Actinomycetes > Mycobacteriales > Mycobacteriaceae > Corynebacterium. Next base: position 102,345 of record NZ_CAHJXO010000002.1, read on the forward strand.
CATCGCGTACGCCGTCTGCACCACTTCGCCCGCGTCGTGCGAGTGGATGTGCACCTTCGCCTCGGTGTCCGAGATGCGCGCGATGACCAGGCTGTCGCCCATCCCCGCAATCGCCTGCTCGAGCGCATCCACGTCGCCGCGGAACACGCACAGCACCTCGATCGCGGCGGCAGCATCCCCATGTTGCAGGGGTACATGCTTATCGACGCCTCCCGGTCCCTCATCCGCGCCATCTTCGGCCCCCCGGGCTTCGTCGAGAAGCGTCTCGAGCATGATCACCAACCCGGTGCCGCCCGCGTCCACTACCCCGGCTTCGCGCAGTGCGTCGAGCTGGGACGGAGTGTTCGCCAGCGCGGTGCGGGCGGCGACGGTGGCGGGCTCAGCGACGTCGAGAAGCTTCAGCCCATCCGGGGCCGGCGCGTTCTCCACAGCCTGTCGCGCGGCGGCCGCGGCGGCGCGCAGCACCGTGATTACGGTGCCCTCCACCGGTTCCGCGATCGCCTTGTCCACGAAGCGCACGGCGTTTTGCAGCGCGTCGGCGACCACGTGCGCGTCTGCCGCGCTGTCGCCGATGGATTCCGCGAGGCCCCGCATCACCTGGGACAGCACCACGCCGGAGTTGCCGCGCGCTCCGCGCACCGCACCGACGGCGAGCGCCTCAGCCACCTCCCTGGCTCCCGCGCCGGCTCCCAGCTCATCCGCTTGCGCGACCGCCGCAAGCATGGTGTGGGCCATGTTCGAACCCGTATCCGCATCCGGTACAGGGAACACGTTGAGCTGGTTGATCTCCACCCGCCGCCGGTCAAGCTCCGCCGCCGCGCGACGCGCCCACGCGTAGAGGCGCGCCCCGTCGAACGCGTCGGTGGGAAGCGGTGAAGCACACATGCTGCGAAAGTGTACAGTTCGCCGCCGCTAGCTATTGAGCAAGGCCCCAGTCCACCGGTTCCGCACCCTGCTGGGCGAGAAGCGCATTCGCGCGTGAGAACGGACGCGAACCGAAGAACCCGCGCGAGGCGGACAGCGGCGAAGGGTGCGGCGACTCAATCCGCGGGGTGTCGCCGAGGAACGCCGCCGCGGACTGCGCATCGCGGCCCCACAAGATGGCCACCAGTGGCGCGCCGCGCGCCACCAGCGTCTCTATGGCCGCCTGCGTGATGGCCTCCCACCCTTTACCGCGGTGCGAGGCGGGTTTGCCGGGCCGCACCGTAAGGCAGCGGTTGAGCAGCATGATGCCTTGGTTGGACCAGGCCGTGAGGTCGCCGTCTTTGCGGGGTGGGATGCCCAGATCGTCGTAAAGCTCTTTGTAAATATTCACCAGCGAGCGCGGCGCGGCGACCCCAGGCTGCGTGGAAAACGCCAGGCCCATGGGGTGGCCGGGCGTGGGGTACGGGTCTTGGCCCACGATGAGCACACGCACCTCGTCGAAAGGGTCCGCGAACGCGCGGAGGATGTCATGGCCGCGCGGCAGGTATTCGTCTTCGCCGCGCAGAAAATCGCCCATTGCGTGGATCTGATCCTCAACCGGGGCAAGTGGCGCCTGCCAGGATTCGTGCACAGGCAAACTCATGCGAAGCTCTCCCATCCGCTAGAGGTGTTCGGCGCGGCGCCGTCGATACGCACGCCCGCCTTGCGCGACACCGTGCCGATGGAGCGAAAGCCCACCGGCGCCGAGCCTTCGATGGTGCCTATCAGCGTGTGGTCCTCGCCGCCGCCGAGCACCCACTCCCACGGGTCGACGCCGAGCAGCTTCCCGGCGCGCACCATGAGCGCATCGGGGGCGATGGCCACGGAGGAAAGCTCGATGCCCACCGCGGAGTGTTCCGCGATAGCTCCAATGTCGCGGATGAGCCCGTCGGAGTTGTCGGTCATCGCAGTGGCCCCTGCGGCGCGCGCCACCACGCCGCGGCCAGGCTCTATATCCGGCACCTGGTGCGCGCGCACGAGCGGCTCTAAGTCTTCCGGGATCTCCACGCCGGACTGCAGGAGTGCCAATCCCGCGGCGGAGTAACCGATGCGCCCATGCGCGACGACACGCAGGCCGGGTCGCGCCCGGTCCAAGCGCAGCGCGTCGCGGTTGCCGCCGAGTGAACCGATGGCCGTGACCGAGACAACGATGTACTCGCCGGCGGTAACGTCGCCGCCGACCAGCTCGCAGCCGAAGCGCTGCGCCGCCTCGCCCACGCCGCCGGCGAGCTGCTCGATGACCGCTACCGGTGTGTGCTTCGGTGCGGAGACCGCAAGCAGGGCCGCAATCGGGCGCGCACCCATCGCCTCGATGTCCGCGAAGTTCTGCACGGCGGCCTTTTGGCCGAGCAGGCGCGGCGTGGTGGTTTCGGGCGTGAAGTGGCGGCCTTCGACAAGCATGTCGGTACCTGCCACCACGCGCGAGTTCGGGGCGGAGGCTGTGAGCACCGCAGCGTCGTCACCATTGAGCGCTGAGGGCGCCGCTCGGCGGATCACCCGGATCACTTCGCGCTCGCCTGCCTCGCCGAGTGTTGGCCCGCCTGTGGGGAAACCTTTCTCAATCACGTTGTAGCGACTGCCCCTTTCCGCATCTGCCGCGTCTTAGCCACTGGGTCCGTTCACTGTGCCCGTTCACTGTGCCCGTTCACTGGGCCCGTTCACTGGGCCCGCTTGACTACACTGCTTCGCCATGAGCTCCACGGCGCACGAATCCCAGATTAACCGCACCGCAATCTACGTCAGCCTTGCCCTCGCCGTTGCACTTGTGCTGGGCGTGGTGATCGGCGCTCGGATGTACTTCGAGCGCGTCGCGCTTGCGCCGGTGGCCATGCCGGAGCTCCCGGCCCCGCAGGCGGATTCGCCGGAGTGCGCGGAATTTATCGCCGGACTCCCGCAGCAGGTACTCGGGCACTCCCGCGCAGAGGTCGCCGATCCCGCACCGGCGGGCACGGCCGCGTGGCAGTCATCCTCCACCGAGCGCGTCACGCTGCGTTGCGGTGTGGAGATGCCGGAGCAGTACAACGAGTACGCAGTCACGCACGAGGTCGACGGAGTTCGCTGGATGCGCGTCGACGATGTCACCCCACAGTCGAACCTTTCCACCTGGTACACGGTTGATCGCTCGCCCGTTGTGGCGGTAACCGCGGACCGCTCGCAGGTCGACGAAGGTGACTCCCCCGCCTCCGAACTCAATGCCGCCGCGCTGCCGAAGGAGGACCAGGCACCTCGTCCGGCGCCATTGGCGGATCTCGAAACCGCTGGCGACGCGGCGCGCTGCGACGAGCTGCTCTCCGCAGTACCGGCGGAGCTTGCCGAGGGCTACGCCCCGGTTGACGCGAAGAGCGAGAACACGGCTGTGTGGGTGGCCGAGGGTAAAGACCCGATTGTCCTGCGCTGCGGCGTCGCCGCACCAAGAAACTACGGCCCCGGCGCGCAGCTAACCCAGATCAACGAGGTGCCCTGGTTCGAGGACGTAGTCTTAGCCAACGGCACAACGTCCGCGGTGTGGTACGCGCTTGGCCGCGACACGGACATCGCCGCCTCCATCCCCCAGGCGGAGAGCAACGAGGCCATCACGCGGCTGACCAACCTCATCGCCGCGCACACGGGCGAGCAGTAGCGGCCTGTCTAGCGCAGGGCTGTGCGCACGAGCACGTCGAGTAGCTCCGGGTAGCTCACCCCGCTTGCGGCCCACACCTGCGGGTACATGGAGATCGCGGTGAAGCCCGGCATGGTGTTGATCTCGTTGAGCACCGGCCCGTGTTCGGTGACGAAGAAGTCCACGCGCGCGAGCGACTTGCAACCGATGGCGTGGTAGGCCGTCACCGCGAGGGTGCGCAGTTCATCCAAAACGTCCTCGGCGTAAGGAGCCGGGATCGTCGCGGTGACCTCATCTTCCAGGTACTTCGTTTCAAACCCGTAGAAGCCCTCCGCGGATTCGCCAGTGCCGTTGAGTTGAGCCGGTAGGGATGCGGCCACTGTGCCGTCGGGGCGCTCCAGCACGCCGACTTCCACCTCGGTGCCGGTCAGCTCGGCCTCCACGATCACTTTGCCGTCGGATTCGCGCGCCAGCTCGACAGCTGCGGCGAGGTCTTCCCAGCGCGTCACCTTGGACACGCCGATGGAGGATCCCCCGTTCGCCGGTTTCACGAACACCGGTAGCGAAAGGTACTCGCGCTGCTCCTCGGTGAGCTCCTCGCCTGCGCGCAGCACCACCTCCCGGGTGATCGCGATGCCGGCGGCTGACACCAGTTTTTTGGTGTACTCCTTGTCCATCCCGCACGCGGACGCCAGCACACCTGGCCCGACATACGGCACCCCGGCGAGCTCCAGCAGCCCCTGCACGGTGCCGTCCTCGCCGTACTTGCCGTGTAACACCGGGAAGACCACATCCACCTGGGTGAGTTGCTCGCCTGTGGCGACGTCGAAAAGCTGCCCTTTGCGCAACGGGTTGACCGAAAGCGCGATTTCGCGCCCACCCTGCACCACCGGTAGCGCCTCACCGCGCACCGGGTCGTGCTCCCCTTCCACCCACACGCCGCCGCGGGTGATTCCCACGGGCACAACCTCGTACGTCTCCGGCGGCAGGTTGGCCATCACTGAAGCCGCGGAAATGCAGGAAATAGAGTGTTCGGTGGACATGCCACCGTAGAGGACAGCTATACGAATCACGGGGATAAACCCTAACAAGGCACGGGCCGCCGACTGGCACCCGGCGCGCGTGAAACTACCGCGTAAACCTACCGCGTGAACCTACTCGGCCTTCTTGCTTCTCCCCATCAGCGCCGCGATCGCGTCGGAGACCTTCATTCCCTCGTGGCACACGGCGTGCACGGCCTGGGTGATCGGCATCTCCACAGAGTGGGTTTGGGAGAGCTGGAAGATGCTTGTCGACGAAGTAACGCCCTCCGCGACCTGCCCTTTCGTGGATTGCTTCGCCTCCGCCACCGTTGCACCCGCCCCGAGAGCAGCGCCGAACGTGCGGTTGCGGGACAGCGGCGACGCACACGTGGCCACCAAGTCACCCATCCCAGCGAGCCCGGAGAAGGTGCGCGCGTCCGCCCCGAGCGCGGCTCCCAGGCGGGTGATCTCCGCCAATCCGCGGGTGATCAAAGTGGCCTGGGTGTTGTGGCCGAGCCCCTGCCCGGCCGCCATGCCACAGGCGAGCGCGATGACGTTCTTCGTCGCGCCGCCGATTTCGCAGCCCACCACGTCCGTGTTGGTGTACGGGCGCAGGTAGCTCGTCGCGCACGCGGCCTGCACCAGCTTCGCCCGGTTCTCATCCTCGCACGCGATCACGGTCGCGGCGGGCTGTTCCTGTGCAATCTCCCGCGAGAGGTTCGGCCCGCTGAGCGCGGCAACGCGCTCGGCGGGGGCGCCGGTGACCTCGGCGATGATCTCGCTCATGCGCATGTGCGTGCCCGTCTCGATGCCCTTGGAGATAGAAAGCAGCGTCGCGTCCTGCGGCAGCATCGGCTTCCACGTCTCGAGGTTGTCGCGCATCGTCTGACTCGGCACGGCGAACACGACGATCGCCGCGGCCTCGAGCGCCGCTTCCGCATCGCTTGTGGCCTCCACCGCTTCCGGCAGCTGGATATCCGGCAGGTAGTCCGGGTTGACGCGGGTGTCGGCGATGGTCTCGGCGAGTGCGCTGCGACGCGCCCACAGCGCCACCGGGTTTCCAGCATCGGCGAACACCTTGGCAAGGGTTGTGCCCCAGGAGCCTGCGCCCAGCACTGCCACATTGACCATGTCGTCTCCTGTCGTTGCCCGATGCTTTTGGTGTGCGAATGTCCGCAATAACGTACCACTGTGCCCCGACATGGCGCGCTGTGCGGCCGTGGGACAAAATAGAACGTATGCCGAGTACATCCGACAAGCAGCAATCAGGCGACGGGAAGCTTTCCGAACAGGACAAAGACGCCCGCGGCGAGATGTTCCTCACCGGCCGCCGGCAAGAGATCCCGAAACGCCCCCAAGATGAGTTCAAGCGCACCACGCTCGCCGCCGGCGCGGTGCTGTGGCGCGGCGACCTCGAGGCGCCCGAATCCTTGGAGTTCGCCTGCATCCACCGGCCGCACTACGACGACTGGTCGCTGGCCAAAGGCAAGGTCGATCCCGACGAATCCCTGGTGCAGACCGCAGTGCGCGAAATCAGGGAGGAAACGGGTTACGACGTTCGCCTGGGCAAGCTCATCGGCAAAACCGTCTACCCGGTGAAGAAGACCACGAAGGTGGTTTACTACTGGACCGGCGAGGTTATCGGCGGCGAGTTTGCGGCCAACGATGAGGTCGACGAGATCCGCTGGCTGCATATCGACGAAGCGATCGAGCTGATGACCTACGACCTCGACCGGGAGGTGCTGGCGAAGGCGAAGAAGCGTTTCCGCACGCCCGCCGACGCGCGCATCCTCTACGTGCGCCACGCAAAGGCCCACGACCGGGAGAAGTGGTCCGGCAACGACAATCTGCGCCCGCTGGACAAAAAGGGCCGCCGACAGTCGGAGATGCTCGTGCCGTTGCTTTCCGCGTTCCACCCGGAGCGGATCTTCTCCGCGCTGCCGGAGCGTTGCCAATCGACGGTCGCTCCGCTGGCTGACGAGTTGGGGTGCGAAGTGCACGTCGATAAGCGTCTTGGCGACGATGCCTGGCTGGAGCAGATGGTCGAGGCCCAGCGCGCCTTCATGGAGGTTGTGGAGCTGGGCGGCACCAGCGTGATCTGCGCCCAAGGCGAGATCATCCCGGGCATGCTCGCGTGGCTATCCAGCCAGGGCACACTGCCGTTCGACGGCGACATCAACGCGAAGAAGGGATCTACCTGGGTGCTTACCTTCCGCGGGGGCAAGCTCACCGGCGCCGACTACATCCCCACCGCACTACCTGTGATGTAGGCACGAGCGCACAAACGCGAAAAGACGCCTATGAAAGGACACAAAGGACTCAAAGCATGACGCAACAACTCGCACCCGCGAACGCGGACCGCATTGCGGCGGTTCTTGATTCGCTGAATCTGAAATACTTCCGTGGCGAAGCGGGCGACATCCGCACCGCGTTTCCCGGTCTCGCCGTCTTCCTAGAGGAACAGCCAGAGGGGTTTAAGGCCTCCGCCCGCTGGATGGCGGTGCTTGAGGAGCCGAAGGACATCTACGCGCTGCGCTTGAAAGCCAACGAGATGAACCGCTTCCTGCCGCTCGTGCGCGTCCACGCCGTGCAGCGCGAGGACAACACCGCGGTGGCGATCATCGAAGCGCCGTTCTTCGCCACCGACGGCTTCACCGACGAGCAGCTCAGCAACATGATCGAGTACTTCTTCTCGGCCATCCACCACACCGCCGACGTGATGCGCAAGCAGTTCCCGCACGTGGAAGAGATGCTGCCGGGCGACGACAACGAGGAGGCGTAAAACACACCATGAGCGAAGCACAACTGAGCCCCCTAAGCATGGAGCGCGTCAAGGCGTTCTTCGACGACAAGGGGTGGGCTTACGAAGAAGACGAAAACGGCCTGGTCCTGCACACCGGTTTCTCTGGCGTGGGTGTGGACGTGAAATTCTTCGCGCCCTCCGTGTCAATCGTGACCACGGTTGCGGTAGATATTGTCACCGCCAACCGATTCGACGAGGTGCTTTCGTGGGTGGAGGCGCACAACTACCAGAAGGCCTACCCCTCGCTCGCGGCGCTGAAGGACGTCGAGCGCGACATCACGGCCCTCGGCGCGAGCTACACGCTGCCCGGGCAGTGGGAGTACACGGACCATCAGTTCGCGTCCCACCTGTTCACCGGCATCCAGGGCCTGGTGCAGGCCGCCCGGGACTTCTTGGGCCAGTTCGCGCCGCAGGTACTCGAAGATCTCGACCGCTAGCGCCCCGGCACGGCCTAGCCCCCTCCTGTTAGCGCGCCCTACTCCGCAGGCACGGAGGGCTTAAACGCAGGGCGCGCCGACTCGAAGGTGGCGATCGCGTCTTCGTCGCGAAGCGTCAGCCCAATGTCGTCCAAGCCCTCCATGAGGCGCCAGCGGGTGTAGTCGTCCAGCTCGAAGGAGTAGACGGCCTCCCCCACCTGCACCGTGCGGTCCTCGAGCGAAACCGTGGCTTTCGTGCTGGGCTGCTCCTCGAGCGTTTTCTGAATGAGCTCAATGTCGGATTCGCTCATAATGCCCGCCAAAAGGCCCGCCTTGCCAGCGTTTCCGCGGAAGATGTCGGCGAAGCGCGGGCTGAACACGGCGCGGAAGCCGTAATCCATCAGCGCCCACACTGCGTGCTCGCGCGAGGAGCCGGTGCCGAAGTCCGGCCCTGCGAAGAGCACGGTGCCGTCCCGAAATGCGTCTTGGTTGAGCACGAAGCCCGGTTCGTTCTCCCGCCAGTTGGAAAACAGCCCGTCCTCGAAGCCGGTGCGTGTGACGCGCTTGAGGTAGCGCGCGGGGATGATTTGGTCGGTGTCCACGTTCGAGCGTCGCAGCGGCACGCCGACACCGGTGTGGGTGGTGAATTTCTCCATGGTGTGCTCCTTCGTTACAGGTCTGCGGGGCTGGCGAGGTGGCCGGCCACCGCGGTCGCGGCGGCCACAAGCGGGGACACAAGGTGGGTGCGCCCGCCCGGGCCTTGGCGCCCCTCGAAGTTGCGGTTGCTTGTCGACGCGCTCCGCTCCCCCGGCGCCAGCTGGTCCGGGTTCATACCGAGGCACATCGAGCAGCCCGCGGTACGCCACTCAGCACCGAAGTCGGTGAATATCTTGTCCAGCCCTTCCGCCTCAGCCTGCTGCTTGACCATGGTGGAGCTGGGCACCACGAGCATCCGGGTGCCTTCTGCGATGCGGCGGCCTTCCACCACGGATGCCGCGGCGCGCAGGTCTTCGATGCGGGCGTTCGTGCAAGAACCGAGGAACACGGTGTCGATGGCGATGTCGCGCAGCGGGGTACCCGGGGTGAGATCCATGTACTCGAGCGACTTCTCAGCGGCGCGCTTGGAGGCTTCGTCGCCGAAGTCCTCCGGGTTCGGTACCTCCGCGCCGAGCGGCAAACCTTGTCCCGGGTTGGTGCCCCAGGTGACGAACGGGGTGAGCGCGGCCCCGTCGATTTCCACGACGGTGTCGAACTGCGCCCCCTCGTCGGTTGGCAGCGTCTTCCAGTACTCCACCGCAGCGTCCCAATCCGCGCCCTTTGGCGCGAACTCGCGGCCCTCGACGTAGTCGAACGTCTTTTGGTCCGGTGCGACCATGCCCGCGCGGGCGCCTGCTTCGATAGACATGTTGCAGATCGTCATGCGGGCTTCCATGGACATCTTCTCGATGGCCTCGCCGCGGTACTCAATGATGTGGCCTTGGCCGCCACCGGTGCCGATCTTCGCGATGATGGCCAAGATGAGGTCCTTGGCGCTCACGCCCTCCTGCAGCTCACCGGTGACCTCGATGGCCATCGTCTTGAACGGCTTCAGGCTCAACGTCTGGGTGGCCATGACGTGCTCCACCTCGGAGGTGCCAATTCCCATGGCGATCGAGCCGAACGCGCCGTGGGTGGACGTGTGGGAATCGCCGCAGACGATGGTCATGCCAGGCTGGGTGATGCCCAGCTGCGGGCCGACGGTGTGCACGATGCCCTGCTTCACGTCGCCCATCTGGTGCAGCCGCACGCCGAACTCTTCGCAGTTCTTGCGCAGCGTTTCCACCTGGGTACGCGAGGTCGGCTCCGCGATCTCCAGTAGATTGCCGGAGGTGATGCCCTCGGTGGGCACGTTGTGGTCTTCGGTGGCCAGGTGCAGCTCGGGGTGGCGCATTTTCCGCCCAGCCATGCGCAGCCCGTCGAAAGCCTGCGGGGAGGTCACCTCGTGGAGGAGCTGGAAGTCGATGTAGATGAGGTCGGGTTGCCCGTTCTCACCCTTACTCACGATGTGGTCGCGCCACACCTTCTCCGCCAGTGTCAGCGGTTGATCCGCCATGAAATCCTCCTTACTCACACGCCCCAGCTTTCCACATTATGGGATGCTAGGATTCGATCCGTGAGACAGTATAACGAAGGCTCCGGCATTAAAGTCCTCGACCGCGCGGTTGCGATCACCCGCTCCGTCGCGGCAGGTGACAAGACGCTTGCCGAGCTCAGCGAGGACACGCTGCTACCGCGCGCCACTGCCCACCGCATCGCCACAGCATTAGAGGTGCACCACGTCTTGGGCCGCACCGACCGCGGCGAATGGACGCTTGGACCAGCACTGTCCGGCTACGCCGGCAGCCCGTCGCCGAAGCTACTCGTCGCGGCGGCACCCGTGCTTCGCGAACTGGTCGCGACCACCGGAGAGTCCGCGCAGCTCTACCAACTCACCGGATCCACCCGCACCTGCATCGCAGCCGAGGAACCGGAGTCCGGCCTGCACAATGTCGTCCCGGTGGGGTCGCGGCTATCTTTATCCGCCGGGTCCGCCGCGCGCGTCTTCGCCGCACATTCGCCTATCGACGCTCCCTTCGAGCCCAGCGATCTCGAGCAAGTCCGCAGCGATGGCTACGCGGAATCGATTGCCGAGCGCGAAGTGGGCCTCGCATCGGTATCTACCCCGGTTTTTCAGCCCGACGGCACCTTGGTAGCGGTTTTGTCTATCTCCGGCCCGGCGGAGCGGCTCAAGCCCTCACCCGCAGGCAAGTGGGGCGCCGCGCTCAAGGACGCCACCGCTCGGCTGAGCGCCGAGCTCTAACCGAGCTCCGGCCTGGCACTGGGGCGCCAACGGGCGTCAGCGAACGTCGATGTCGTCCAAGCGCCCCGCGGGCCACACCACGTTCTTCGCCAGCGGGATCTGGTCCGACGCGCTCTCCAGGATGTGCATGAAGTACCCAGCGGTGTTCGGGATCGCGACAAGGTCCCCCGCCGCCACACCGCGGGGGAAGCGGATCTTCCGCCGCAGGATCAGTTCGTCCTCGATGCAGTTGGCGCCGACCAAGAACGCCTCGATCTCCTCGCTCGGCGGGGTCCGCTTGACCAGGTAGGTGTCGATGAGGAAGTTATCCGAGGTCGTGCGGAGCCCGCGCGGGCCGGCCCCGATGATCGCTACCCTCATCAGTTCACATTCCTTTCGACCCATTCGTCGTTGTAGATCGTATTCAGGTACGCGCGGCCGTCGTCGTGGAAGACCGCCACGATCTCCGCCCCTCGTTTTCGCGTGCGAGCTTCTCGACGCCCACGCACACCGCCCCGCCCGAGGCACCGGGCAGAAAGCCGGTTGACCGCGCGCAGCGTCGCGCCGCCGCCACCGCGTCGCGCGCGTTGGCCCGGATCACCTCGTCAGGAACGGTCTCGCGCGACAGCTCGGTGACGACACCCGCCCCGTAGCCGGGGAGGATGCGCTCACCCCGGGTGCCGCCGAAGACGACGGAGCCCTCGGCGTCGACGGCGATGGCGCGAGTGGGCAGACCGTTGTCGCGGATGTGGCGGGCGCACCCGCCGATGGTCCCGGTGGTGTTCACGGCGACGACGAGGATGTCGGGGGCGTGGCCGAGCTGCTCGACGATCTCGCGCATCGTCCCCTCGCTGTGGGCTCGGAAGGCCGCGCGGTTGGAGTACTGGTCGAGGTTGAACCCCCCGAGCTCGTCGACGAGGCGCCCCACCAGCGCGCGTCGCGCGGTGAGCCAGTCCCCCGTCTCAGGGTCGGGTGCCTCGACCGGGTGGATGCGCGCGCCGAGGGCGCGGGCTGCGCGGTCCTTGGCGCTGCCGCCGGGGTTGAAGGATTCGAGTTCGGCCCAGACCCGGGCGTTTCCCTAACGCTCCATTCGAGGGTACGCTCGCCACGTGAGAAAAAGCGTGCAGATTCTTGGACGGGACATTCGTCGCCTGCTGCGCGTTCCCCGGGCCTTCATCATCATCCTCGGCGTGCTCATCATCCCCGCGCTCTACGCGTGGTTCAACATCAACGCCTTCTGGGACCCCTACGCCCACACCCAGAACATTCACATCGCGGTGGTCAACAACGACCGCGGCGCCTCCGCCGAGCGCGTCGGCGAGGTCGACGTCGGCGAGCAGATCACCGAGCAGCTCAAGGACGACGACAATATCGGGTGGGTGTTCCTCCCCGAGGACGAGGCCCGCGACGGGCTCATGCGCGGCGACTACTACGCCATGTTCCTCATCCCGCCCGAGTTCAGCGAGGACCTGCTGAGCCTGGTCAGCGGCACCTACACGCAGCCGGTGCTGGAGTATTACGTCAACGAGAAGAGCAACGGCGTCACCCCCACGATCACCGACACCGGCGCCTCCGCCGTCGACACGGCCGTGTCCGAGGCCTTCAAGAAGAAGGTCGGCGAGGCCGCGGCGACCGAGCTGCGCAACACGGGGCTCGCGTCGCGCGATTACGCCGAGGAGGTCCGAGGCAAGGCCTCCGGGAGCTTCGGCCAGATCGCCGCCGACCTCGACGCCTCCCAGGGGCGGGTGGCCACGATGAAGCAGAGCATCAGCGGGGCGCGCCCGGTCGTCGCCGAGCTGAACACCCTCGTCGGCTCCGTCGACGACACCCTCCGGTCCGTGGACTCCTCCCTCGGCGAGGCCGAGGGGATCATCGCCGAGCTGCAGAAGTCCTCCGCCGGTTTCAGCGCCGACACGTCGACCGTGCTCGTCGAGTCCGCCAACGCGCTCAGCCTCGGCGCCGCCTCCGCCAACGCCTCCATCGCGGAGGCGACGGGCCAGCTCGGCACCGCCCAGGGGCGGGTACGCTCCGCCGTCGGCGAGGTCGACGGCGTGATCAAGCAGGGCGAATCCGCCGCCGCGCAGCTGCGCGCCATGTCGGCCGGGGCCGCCCTATCGCCCGAGGTCCGCGCTCAGCTCGACGCCGCAGCCAGCGCGCTGGAGGAGCGTACCGCCGCCTCCCGCGCCGTCCTCGACGGCCTGAACAACGTGGACCGCAGCGCGGGCGCCGCGCTGGCGTCGATAGGCGAGCTCGGTGACTCCCTCGGGGCCGCGACCGCCGACGCCAACGCCGCAGCGCGCGACGCGAGCAAGCAGCTCGGCGAGTCCGTGCCCGCGATTAACGCCTCGCTCGCGCAGGCCTCCGGCAGCGTCGCCTCCGTGCGCGGCGCGCTGAGCAGCCAGCGAGCCCTGCGCGAGGAAACGACCTCCCTGCTCGCCGGGGTGGACAACCAGCTCGCGGCCAGCCTCGGCATCCTCGACGAGGTCTCGGGCGACCTCGGCACGCTTGCCGACGGCGCCCGCTCCGCCCAGTCCGACATCAACGCCCTCCTGGCCACCTCCGACTCGGAGGCCCTCAACACTGTCACGAACCTCAACTCCGCGAAGATCGGCGAGTACATCTCCTCGCCCGTCACCGTCGAGCAGCAGGCCGTCTTCCCCACGGAGAACTACGGCAGCTCCATGGCATCCTTCTTCACCAACCTGGCCCTGTGGATCGGCGCGTTCGTGCTGACGATCATCTTCCGCGTCGAGGTCGACACCGAGGGCTTCCGCCGCCTCACCGTCGGCCAGGCCTACCTCGGCCGCTTCTTCCTCTTCGCCACGCTCTCGGTGCTCCAGGCCGTCGTGGTGACGCTCGGCAACGTGGCCTACGGGGTGCAAATGCAGTCCGTCACGGCCTTTCTCGCCACCGCAATCGCCATCGGGGTCGCCTACACGGGGATCATCTACTCCATCGTCTCCGCGCTCGGCCACATTGGCCGCGGCATCGCCGTCTTCCTCGTCGTCATCCAGATCCCGGGTGCGTCGGGCCTCTACCCCATCGAGCTCATGCCCGGCTTCTTCCGCCGCATCTACCCCTTCCTCCCCTTCCGCTACGGCATCGACGCGATGCGCGAGACCATCGCCGGGTTCTACGGCCATCACTACCTCCGCTTTTTGGCGACGCTTCTCGCCATGTCCGCCGCGGCCTTCGCCCTGGGGTGGCTGTTCCGACTCACCTCCTCGCACGCCAACCTCCTGTTCAACCGCCAGCTCGCGCGCACGAACCTGATCACGAACGAGGAGGTGGAGGTCATGGGCTCGCCCTACCGCGCGTCCGACATCATGGCCGCCTTGTCGGACCGGGATGAGTTCCGCGGGGGCGTCGAGAAGCGGGCGCGGATGCTGCGGGAGAACTACCGCACCCTCATCTTCGGCGGGATCGGCGCGGGCGTTGTCGGCATCGCGATCATCACCCTGCTCACCATGCTCCTGCCCACCGACAAGACGATCATGCTGGCCATCGTCGTCGCTTGGTCGCTGCTGGTCGTCCTCTACCTCGGCGCGGTGGAGTACTTCACGCAGAGCCTCGTCGACGCCGAACAGGTCTCGCGCCTCGGCGAGGCCGAGCTGCGCGACGCCGTGATCCACCGCCACGACTCCGCCGGCACCAGCGTCATCATCGGGCCCGCGGATGCCGGAAGCGAGGACACCAGATGAGAACCGTCTTCTCCATCGCCTACAACGACCTGCGCCGGCTCTACACCAACGTCATGGCGGGCATCGTCATGGTCGGCCTGATCGCTATCCCCTGCATCTTCGCCTGGTTCAACGTGCTGGCCACGTGGGACCCATTCGGCAACACCGAGCGCCTCAAGGTGGCGGTGGCCAACACCGACCGCGGCCACACGAGCGATCTCACCCCGCTGGCCGTCAACGTCGGCGATATGGTCCTCTCCCAGCTCTACCGCGACGACTCTATGGACTGGGTCATCACCGATGCCGACGACGCCATCGAGGGCGCGAAGTCCGGTGAGTACTACGCCGCCATCGTCTTGCCGCCCACGCTGAGCGACGACATGTTCACCTTCTACGCTGGCGACGCCGAACCCAGCCAGATTGACCTTTACGTCAACGAGAAGAAGAACCCCATCTCCCCGCTGCTCGTCTCCAGCGGCACGCAGGGCGTCAGCGCCCAGATCAGCGCGTCGTTCACCAGGGTCCTCTCCGAGGTGTCATTCGGGGTGATCGAGACGGCCTCTGACTACTTCAACGAGGCGGAGACCCAGCAGGCGCTCGACTCCATCCAGACGCGCACCGCCAGCGCCCGCGACCAGCTGCTCTCCAGCGCCAGCACCGTCGACGCGCTCGCCTCGCTCACAGAGTCGAGCGTGCCGCTCGTCGACAGCGCCGAGCGGATCTCCGGGGCGCTGGGCGACTCTCTCGGGCAGGTCCAACCCGTCGACCTCGGGGTCACCGGGGCGAGCCTCGGCGGAGACGGCGCGGCGCTTGCGGCGGCGCTGGGGGCGACGTCGGTAAGCTTCGCCGCCGTGAGCGAACGTGTCGACCAGCTGCTGGCGGACTCCTCCGCCACCTCCCAGGCCACCGCCGCGAGCCTGACGGACATCGCCGCGCGCATCGATGTCCAGGTGAAGCAGTACACGGCCCTGCGCGACACCATCAACGGGCATGTCGCCCCGGCGCTTCCCCCCGACGCCCAGCCGGGGGTGCGCGCGATGGTCGGCCACCTCAACGACGCCATCGCCCGCCAGACGGCCGTGCGCGACCGACTCAACGACACTGCCGCGCGCCTCACCGCCGGGCAGGGCGGCCGAGACGGGAAGAACGCGGACCGACAGGAGATCGAGGACTCGATCGCCCGGGCCCGCGAGGCGATGGAATC
Source organism: Corynebacterium sp. Marseille-P4321 (assembly GCF_903645305.1). GTDB lineage: Bacteria > Actinomycetota > Actinomycetes > Mycobacteriales > Mycobacteriaceae > Corynebacterium. Next base: position 117,850 of record NZ_CAHJXO010000002.1, read on the forward strand.
GGCCAAGAATTCCTACGACACCGGGATCCGCCCGCGCCTCGAGGCGCTGTCGGGCTCGCTGGACAACGTCCGGGCGAACGTCGACAAGGCCCGCTCGGACTTGGACGGCGTCTCCTCTGCCCTGGCCAACCGGCCCGGCTCGCTGCGCGACACCCTCGCAGCCTCCGGTTCGAACCTGCGCGACACGGCGGAATCCCTGCGCGCCAACGCGGCAAGGATGCAGGAGGCGCAGCGGTCGATCGCGCAGGCGCGCTCGAGCGGGGACCTGACGAAGCTGGCCGACCTCGTCTCCAGCCACCCGGAAGTGCTCGCCGACGCCCTCGTCGACCCAATCAAGGTGGAGCGCAAGGAGGTCTTCCCCCGCGTCAGCTTCGGCGCCGGCATGGCCCCGCTCTACACGGTGCTCGCCCTGTGGGTGGGCGCCCTGTTGACGTCGGTGGCCCTGCGCACGGACGACCGCTCCATCGAACAGAACGTTGTCGATCCCGGCCGCGTCACCGCGGGCCAGAAGTACTTCGGCCGCTACCTGACGTTCGTGACCACCGGCCTGGCCCAATCCACGCTCCTCATGGCGGGGCTCATCGTCTACGTGGGCATCGAGCCCGCGCACCCCTTCCTCCTCTTCATGGCGGGGTGGGTCTCGAGCCTGGTCTTCCACCTGATCTGCTACACGCTGGTGCTCTCCCTGAGCAACGCCGGCAAAGCCGTGGGCGTGCTCATCCTGGTGCTCCAGGTCTCGGCGGCGGGCGGAGCCTACCCGCTGCAGCTGCTGCCGGGCTGGACGCAGGCGATCAGCCCCTGGCTGCCCGCGACCTACTCGATCCGCGCTATGCGCGCCGCGGTCTTCGGCACCTACGGCTGGGACTTCTGGCGAGCCCTCGGCAGCCTCGTCCTCTTCGTGCTGCCTTTCCTCTTCCTCGGCCTCTGGCTGCGCCACCGGCTGCACCACGCGATCGACCGCATGGACGAGGCGGTCGCCCAGACCAAGGTGATGATGACGTAGGCCGCCCTCCTACAGCTCGATGGTGCCGCGCACGCGCGCGGTGACCAGCCCGCCCACCCAGATGTCGCGGCCGTCGTCGATAAGCAGCTTATGCTTCGACGAACCCCTCGCCGATGCGACCAAGGCGGTGCCGACCACGGTGACCGATACCGTCACCAAGGAAGCGATGCCTGCCACCACCACGGAGAACTCGAACGCTGAACCGGAGTCCTCTTCGAACGAGGGCAGCATTGAAGGCAGCAGCACCACCGGCATCATCCTGACGGTGCTGGCAATCCTGATCGGGCTGCTGGCCTCGATCTTCGCGGTGCTGGTGAACGTGAACCCGCAGTGGTTCCAGGACCTACGCAACCAGTTCAACATCTAGGGCGAACCCCGAACACCTGATAACCCCGCCGCTGCACATCGCAGCGGCGGGGTTCATCGCTTTCAACGCATCAGCGCCGGTCGATATCGTCGAGCGACGCCTCCGCGCCGTCCCACACCACGTTTTTCGCCAGCGGGATCTGGTGCGATGCGCTCTCCAGGATGTGCATGAAGTAGCCAGCCCCATTCGGGATCGCCACAATGTCGCCCGCCGAAACCCCCTGCGGGAAGCGGATCTTGCGGCGCAGGATCAGCTCGTCCTCGATGCAATACGCTCCGACAAGGAACGCTTCCACCGGATCGGATTCCGGGGTGCGCTTCAACAGCGCCGGATCGGTCAAATAGTCGTCGGAGGTGGTCCGGCACTGCGTGCGGTTCATCTCCAGGCCAACCAACGGCAGCCCGTCGGAGCGGGTCTTGGTGAAGGCGACACGAGCGAGGATGACCCCGCAGCCGTCGAGAATCGAGCGCCCCGGCTCGAGGTGAAGCCGCAGGTTGCGCTCCCGCATCGCTTCAGCCACTCCTGCGGAGAGCACCTCCTCCAACCACACGCCGCGGGTCGGTTCCTGCCAGTACGGGTAGGTGTTGGTCAGCGGGTCTGACTTCCACGTGAATGGCTCGGCGTAGCCCGCGCGCTGTGCGGCGATCGCTTCCTGGTAGGCGTCCCACTGATTTTTGTGTGCGAGGTAGCGCATGGGCACGCCGCCGCCGATGTCGATGAATTCTGGGGTGTGGCCGGCGGCTACCAGGGCGTCGATAAGCAGCATGCACTCGTTGAGCGCCGCGGAGCGATCGGCGGCGGCGTAGCCGTGCAGGTGCGCGTGGACGCCGTCGACGCGGACGCTTTGCGACGGTTCCTGAAGGTGCACCCTCCAGGTGCGCAACCGCTCGCCGAAACGCGTCGGCGGCATTGTGTCGGGGTCGGGTGCGAGGCGCGGCGCCACCTTCGCCTGCTTGCCGGACGCCTCGGCGAGGGCGCGGATACGGTCGTACTCACCGGTGTTGTCGACGGAGATGACCACCCCGTTGTCGATCGCGAGCTGCAGTAGGCAGTCCGGTTTGATCGCCGCGGAGAGGATAATTCGCTCGCCCGGCATGCCGCGGCTGAGTACCTGGCGCAGTTCGTTCTCGCTGGCCACATCCACGCCGTTGCCGGTGTCGCGGGCGGTGTCGGCGAAGACGAGCGCTTTGTTGGCTTTGCGGGCGTAGAAGATTTTCGTCTCAACGCCCATGCGCTCACCGGCTTGCACGAGCTCATCGATGTTCGCCTGCATCGGCGCGGGGTTGAGCACGTTGACGGGGCTGCCGAACTCGGCGAGAAGCGCGTCACACGCGTCGCCGTTGGCGAGGAGATCCTCCGACCAGTCGAAGCCCTTCGGCTCCAGCGGCGGAAGCCCGTGGACGCGCTCGGGGCGATCCATCGCGGCGGCCGACACCCGGTCCGCCCAGCGGTCGATGACGTCGTGTTTCGTGCGCTGGAGCGTGTCGTGGCCGAGGATCAGCCCCTCGTTCATGCGCCCGGCGGCGGCGATGTGACGCTGGCCGACGAGCGTGCCGTCGTGGTCCACGTGCAGTGCGTCCGTGTCGCCGTAGCGCTGCCCGATCCCGCGGTCGACAAGGTTGCCGACCAAGGTGCCCTCGGCCACGCCGGGCGGGGCGAGAACGGCATCGATTACGACGGTGGCGCCAACTTCCTGGGCAACGTCGCGAAGGTCGACGTTGCCGCGATTCATGACGTCGGTGCGGATGCGGCCGGCGTCGGTGAGCTCGAGCAGCACCTCGGCCGACTTGGCGGGCGGGCCGAAGGCGACGCGCTCCATCGTCCGGGTGAACGCGTGGAAGTCTTTGCCTCCGAGGGTTTCGCGGCCGCCGAAGGAGGCGCGCTCCACGAGTGCGTCGTAGGTGTCGCGGAACGCGAGCGCCGCCGCCAGCGCCGGCGTCCAGGGTCGTTCCCCCTGCGCCGCCGCGACAGATGCCCGCAGCTCTGCGACCGGGTCTCCGGTGAAATCTTCCCCGCGCAGCACCGCACGGATGTCGTCCTCGCTCCCCTCGCCGCCTGCGATCTCCAGGATGCTGGACGCGCAGTCGGTGAGGATGTCGGTGAGCTCGTCAAAACCGTTGCACTGCAAGATCGCGCGGGATGCGGCATCGAGGTGCGGCTTTGCTTCGTCAGCTTCGACACCCTCGAGGTACGCCTTGACCTCCATGAACCGCCCCGAGCGGGTAACCGGGTAAAACACCTTCGCGTCGGCGTACTTCACCACGTCGATGAACGTCAGCGCGGCCCCGCGCACGAGCGCGACATCGTCGGCCGACACCGCGTCCAAATTCGCCGCCGGGTACGCCGGGGCGATCACTTTGAGGTCGCCTAAGTCGGCGTGCGCGAGCGACCCGGGCCAATCGTGGGCGTGGCCGGTGACGATGAGCACCTCCTCAAATTGCTCGCCGCCGATGTCCACGCCATTGTCCGAGGGGTCGAGCGCATCAACGCGTTCGACCCGAAAATCCAGCGAGCACCGCGGCGGCAGGTGCTCCTCGACGGCCCGCCACGATGCCGCGAGATGCTCTCCGACCAACCGTCGGCTCGGAAACGCGTCCTCGCACTCCTCGTCGGCGTCGAATTGGCCGAGCTGGGTGCGCACGATCTGCTTCGGCGCGTTGAGCACCCACTCCTCCGGCACGGACTGGCCGAACGCCCCGACGGCGGACACCTCGTCCAACGGCGCGTCGCAGAACACGGTGAGGTCGATCGCGGCGCCGCGCTGCCGGGCGCGCTCCATCAACGCTTCCGCCGCCCACAGTCCGCGTGGGCCAGCGCCGATTACGGCCACTCGCATACGTCTACCTCCACGCCCAGCTGCTCATCGACCCATTCGTCGTTGTACACCGTGTCCAAGTACGCCCGGCCGTCATCGTGGAAGACACCCACAATCTCGCTTGCGGCTTCTTCGCGCACAAGCTTCTCGACGGCCCAGGCCACCGCACCACCCGATGCCCCCGGAACGAACCCGGTGGATCTCGCCAGCATGCGCGCCGCGTGGATCGCTTCGAACGCTTCCGCCCGCAGCACCCGATCCGGTTCCACCTCTTTGGACAGCTCCGTGACGACACCTGCGCCGTAGCCGGGGAGGATGCGCTCGCCACGTGCGCCGTCGAAAAGCACCGAACCCTCTGCGTCCACGGCGACCACCTTGGAGTCGTATCCGTGTTCGCCGACGTGGCGCAGGCACCCTCCGATCGTGCCGGTGGTGCTCACCGCGACCACCACCATCTCCGGCGCGTGGCCGAGTTGCTGAACGATCTCCGCCATCGTGCCGTGGTTGTGGGCGTCGAAAGCCGCGCGGTTCGAGTACTGGTCCAGGTTGATGCCTCCGAGCTCGTCTTTGAGCTTGGCAACGAGGTTGCGTCGCGCAGTCAGCCAGTCCCCCGTCTCCGGGTCCGGCTCGGTGACCGGGTGCAGCACGGCACCGAGCGCCCGAATCATCGACAGCGTCGCCTGGTTCGTGCGCGGATCCACCACGCAGTGGAACTCCCACCCGCCGGCGACGGCTTCCCGCGCGAGCGCGATCCCGAGGTTGCCGCTGCTGGATTCCACCGCTACCGCGCCTGGGTACAACAGCCCCTTCTCGGTCGCGTCGGCGACCATAGCGCGCGCAGTGCGGTCCTTTGCGCTGCCGCCGGGGTTGAAGGATTCAAGCTTGCCCCACACGCGCGCCTCCCCGGGAAATCCCGCTGAGAGGTCGACGAGTGGGGTGTGCCCAATGGCGCTGAGCAGCCCGCCTGGGCTACCGGAGGGTTCGGAAGCATGCATGCGTCCCACCCTATGCGTTAGAGCGCTTCGAGCTCGTCCACCCGCCTGCCCAGCTCCACCACCAGCGGGTTCCCTGGCAGGCGTTCTGAGGCCACCGTGTAGACGGCGCGATACCACCACTGCTGGCGATCCTTGCCAGAGTTGAAACGGCCCCAGAGTTTGTCGCCAAGCACTGCGTGGTCCGCCAGGATGGACAGCAGGTTGTGCAGCTTGTCCGCCGCAGAGATGAGCACGCTGCCATCCTCCGCCTCTCGCAGGTGGGCAATGTAGGCGTCGGACCGCTCCTGCCAGCTGGTGAGCGTGTCGTTCTTGGTAACGCCACGCACAAGCTCAACCACGCGCTCGCCGTAGTCCGCCGCCATTTGCTCGGCGGAGTAGGCCTCCGGGACGTCTTCCAAAATGTCGTGGAACAGCGCCGCAATCTGGACGTCCTCGTCATCGGTGACCTGGGAAACCAGGTGCATCACGCCGAACACGTGGGACACGTATGGGAGGTCCGTGCCTTTCCGGACGTGACCGCGGTGCGCGAGCGCTGCGGTATTGATTGCGCTGATTAACCGCGGGGACACGGCGGTGAGGGTGTTGTGTGCCATGTGTGGCTCCTTTCTGCCGGGAACGCTCACAACGATACAACTGCTCCCGGCACCCTCTATCCCACGTTCGAACACTCATTTTAGGAAATGTCCGGATCTATTACTGACCAAGGATAAAATCAATCTAACCTCGTAGTCCCCATTTGGATAAGGAAGCATCTTGGCTCAACTATTTGACCGAAACAAGTTGTCGGAAGCAGTAGCAACTATCGGGACTGAAGAAATACAGCCATTCCTCGAAATTGTCAGGGGTTGGCACCACGACCTGCATCATGGAACGTTGTTGCTCGATAAAGAAACGAGTCGTGAGCAGGCTTACAACCAGGATTTCTTCGTGCGCATTCTCGGATACCGAGAGAAACCTGCGCTTCCGTTTTCAATGGAGCCTAAAGCAACCACCGACGCTAAAAATTATCCAGATGTGGTTCTAGGACATTTTGACGGTTCGACGAGAAACGTCGGCGCGGTAGTCGAGCTCAAAGGAGCAGCAATCTCACTCGATCGCCCTCAAAAGCGAGAGAGCAACCTGACCCCAGTTCAACAGGGATTCAAATACAAGGTGCAGTATCGATCATGCCCCTTTGTAGTCGTTTCCAACTTCCAAGAATTCAGGATCTATAACGACAACCAACTTGACTACAATTCGTGGACTCTTGACGATCTTGTAGACCCTGCCAATGACTATTTCGGTTTCAAATCCTGGTTCTATCTCCTCCACTCCTCGCGCTTGACTGCGGAGACGGGGGAATCACTTACGGAGCAGCTCTTGACCGATATCCGTATCGAGCAGGAGGCTATCGGCGAAAACCTTTACGCAAGATACGCTAACGCTCGACAGCATCTAATTAATTCGATTCTCACCGAGAATCCCAGCTATCAAGATTCTCCCCAAAACGCGATCACATTTGCTCAGACGGTTATCGACAGGATCGTGTTTGTAGCGTTCGCAGAAGACAGAGGCCTACTTCCTTCGAATACTCTGCTGAGAGTCAAGCTGGAGTCAGAGCGCTCGGCTCTTGGTCTGAGCTTCTGGGACAATCTAAAGGTTCTATTCAAAGGAATCGATACTGGCACAGATGCACTTGGAATCCCTAACGGTTATAACGGCGGACTCTTCAAAGCTGACCCAGAATTGGATCAGCTTTCCATCTCGGATGATGCCCTCGCTCCGCTGATCGAGCTCAGTGAGTTCGACTATTCCCATGACTCGAGCGTTGCCATTCTCGGAAGGATTTTTGAGCAATCGGTTAGCGACATTGAACAGCTCAAGAGCTCGGTTTCCGCCACAGGGGGGACAATCATCCCACGAGTATCCCGGCGAAAGAAAGATGGAATCTTCTATACACCTGATTACATCGTCCGCTACATGGTTGATCAAACCTTGGGTAAATACCTTCGGAACCTCGAGAAGACGATGCAGCAGGAAGTAAATCTGCACGGTGATCTCACTGACGAGAACTACGAGCGCCGCGAAAAGGAAGCCTACACTCGCTACCAGCAGGAGCTCCAGAAGATTCAAGTATTAGATCCGGCCTGTGGTTCCGGCGCATTTCTTGTCCATGTCTTCGACTTTTTGCTTGCAGAAAACCGCCGTGTTGGAGAGATTCTGAACACGCTGTTCGACACAGAAGATTTCTACAAAGAAATCCTGCAGAACAACCTCTTCGGAGTTGATCTCAACGAAGAATCGGTGGAGATCACGAAACTTAGTCTATGGCTAAAAACCGCAATCAAGGACAAGCAGCTAACGACTCTGGATAACAACATTAAAGTGGGAAACAGCCTTACTCTTGACTGGTCCCAGGAATTCCCAACCGTGCTTTCAGGAGGCGGATTCGAGGTCATCCTAATGAATCCACCGTACATCAAGGAAGACGAAAATAAGGACGCTTTTGCGTCAGTCAAAACCAATCCAATATACCAAGGAAAAATGGATATTTGGTATATGTTTGGTGGTCTTGCACTCGACCTCATACAGGAAGAGACAGGCTATGTGGGAATTATTGCCCAGAACAACTGGGTCACAAGTGACGGTGCCCAAAAGTTCCGCAATAAGGTCATAGAGGAAGCCAGAATTGAACGGTTCGTCGATTTTGGCGCTTACAACGTCTTCAAAGAAGCCGGCATCCAGACGATGATAATGATATGCCGTAAATCAAATGCAGAGCCAAGGTATGAGTTTCCCTACCAAAAACTCGAAATTAGGAATGCTCGCGAGTCGGACGTAACCGACTTCTTAACCCAGGTAGACACAGAAGGGTCCCTGCGATTTACTACTCGCCTGGATAGAGCTGAAGCTTTGAACGAAACTATCACATTCGTTCCTCCAAAGGCCGGTCGGATCATAGAGACGATAGCTGCGAATGGAAGTTTCTTCATTGACAGCAAAACCGAAATCTTCTCCGGCATTGACGGCCAGGAGACGGTTCGGAAGAAGGATGCCGAGAGGCTGTCTCAAATAGCGACCCAGCCGATTCAATCAGGAGACGGAATCTTTGTCCTGACCAGAGAAGAGCTTAAGGCTAAAAATTTCGGCGCAAAAGACATGGAACTGGTTCGACCGATCTTTAGCACCACCGAGATCAACAGGTTTTTCGCTTCTAACTCGACTGATTCATTTGTAATCTTCACCGATTCTTCGTTTAGAGATCCGAAATCGTTGGATGAGTACCCAGGTATTAAAAGGCATCTGGACCCGTATCAGCCGATCATGACAAGCGCGAATAAACCCTACGGTCTGCACCGTCCACGAGATACGAAGATCTATTCCGGCGAGCGCATCTTCGTAGTTCGGAAATCCGTTGGCCGACCACGCTTCTCCTACGTTGATTTCGAGGCTTATTTCAACCGCACGTTCAACGTCATCAAGACTGACCGCATTGACAACAAATTCCTCACGGGCGTGCTCAATTCAAGTCTCGTGGCGTACTGGCTCAAATTCCAAGGAAAGATGCAAGGAGACAATTTCCAGGTGGATATGAGGCCCCTCGGGTCCGTTCCGGTTGCGACAACGGATAATATCCAACCGATCGTCGCGCTCCACGACCGGCTTTGCGATCTGAATTCCGATCTTTACGACTCGAGAACGAAGTTCGTAAGGACTCTGCGGACCTTGTATTCCATTCGGGCAATCCCGCGAGCGCTGTCTAGGTGGTGGGATCTCGATTTCACGGAGTTCTACCAAACCCTAGGACTCAAATTGCACCCCTCGGCTGTGGCCGATCTTGGGGATTATTTTCAGACTCAAACTCGAATTGTGCGCGATCTCCTGTCACAAATACAGAAAGAGGAGTTCGAACTGGATGAGCTGGTTTTCGATCTGTACGAGATCCTTCCTGAAGATCGGCAGACTGTTAGGGCTGTCGTCATGGACGCAACAGATTTGTAACCGGTTTTGCGTTGAAAGTCCGCCGCCCGATCAACTAAAGCTCACTCGCCGAGGAACTTCTCGGGCTTTAGTGTCAAACCTGAGCGTTCCGCGCACCCGCACCTCAGCGCGTCCGCCAACCCAGATCTGCCCGCCTTCGTCGGAGATATCCACGCGCCCATCGCGGCCGAGCGCTGTGCCTTGCGACACCGAGTACCGCTCAGGCACATCACCACGGGTGCGCAGCCACTGCGCCATCGCACCGTTCGCGCTGCCCGTAACGGGATCTTCGAACGTCGGCGTAAACGCCCGCAGCTCGTACGCCGGGTCGCCTTTCCCGGTCAGCGCGGCAAATGCCACTTTCAGCCCCGGCACCTTGGGGTGAGACAGTCCGCGAAGTGTTTCCACGCTGTCCAGCAAGCCCAGTTTCCAGCCGGGGCCGTTGTCGCCGAAGGAAGCGTCGATAAGCAATTGCTCCTCGATTTTGAAGGCCTGAAGGATTTCGCGGCGGTCTTCAGCTGACAGCGGGCCGGAGCGGATCAGGGGTGGTGTGGCGAAGGAGAGCGTGTCGCCTTCGATGCGCACCTCGACGTTGCCCACGCCGCATTCTTGGACGAGGACGCAGTTGCGGGCGGGACTGCCGCCGAGCTCGAGGAACGCCCGCGCGGTGCCGAGGGTGGGGTGGCCTGCGAATTCGTACTCCTCCACGGGCGAGAAGATGCGCACGCGGTAGTCGGCGCCGGGACTTCGGGGCGCGAGGAGGAACGTGGTTTCGGAGAAGTTCGTCCACGCGGCGATCGCCTGCATTTCGGCGGTGCTCAGCTCGTCGGCGCCTGCTACCACCGCGAGCGGGTTGCCGGTGAACGGGCCGGTGGCGAAGACATCGATTTCAAGAAAGTCGTGCGTGGTCACTGGGTCAACCTTGAAGTTCTTTAGCTAATCGGTTTCGCACGTCGTGTGACTTTTAACCTTCCGCCTTCCATCGGGATCATTCTAGAGACTGTACCAACAGTATTACCTGCGCGGTCGATGAGATTTGCGAGACCTTCGAAATCTTTGAATACTTCATGACCGGGCTTTCGCTCCAACAGATTTCTGAACTCTGGACCCATCAAAGTGAAAAGTTCTCGCATAAAGCGAGCATCTGTTTCCGTCTCGGGCAGGGTCAGAATAACCGGAGTTAATAATTTGTAGAATTCGTATCGGTCTAGTCCAGAACGATCAGCACCTGCTATTTTTAGAATAAAACTCTTGTCCAGTTCGAGGCCGTGCTCGATTGCGAATTCCAAAATCGATCGAATTTCCTCGCCGCCGAAGTCTGTTTGAATACTGTGCTCGTTAAGCCAATCGATGATCAATAACCTAATTTCAGACTCTATTTGGTCTGAATTCAGCAGCTCACCGTACCGTGACAGAGCTGTAAATGACTCGGGGGCGAAATCATTGGCTCCTAAGGCTGAACTTTCCAGGAAGGCAACGGCTAAATCGGGCCTATCCAACTGTGTTAGACTTCGAAAATTTTGGGAAGAGTCCTCTACAACCCCTGTTCGCAATGTAGTCCTTATCTTGCTTGGAGTTAGGGCCCCTAGATCATCCCATCCGAAGTCACCGTTCCAGTCAGTGAGTTGACTGACCAAAATCTCACGTTTGTCTTCCCCACCCGGCCAGGTTTCGGGTTGCAACAGCTCCAAACCTAGTTTTTCAAGATCCTCAGAATCTATCTCCGGTGGTTCTCTCCCGCCCACCTCAGCGTTTGGCAGCAAACCATTTCTGTTCAGCAATTCAATTACCGCGCTGTCGAGTTTGCCTGGGGCTTCCAGTACATACGTCAAAACATTTCTCGTCGTTGTGGCCATTAATCCAGTCCTCGCCAAGATCTCGCGAAGCCGGCCGCTTACCCGACGTACATCAGTAAATAAAACGCCCGCACTACATAGCGAGAGTAAATATGCAAAGTTCTTTTCCCAGTCTTCTCCTCTAACTTCTTCCGATGAACCCGAGTCTCCTGCCAGCGCTGCATCAATCACCGGTAGAACCTCATCGATAAACTCAGCCTCCTCACCGGGCATGATCGAATATCCAGAAAAGTCCCCGAGAATCGCTTCGTAAAGAGCAGGATTTTGAGCAGCCTGAATCAACAGGCTGGGATAAGGGGCCAACTGGACTAAAGATGGCGACAACACTTCCGGTAGAAGTCTGGATAGATTCGATGAACTTAGTCGAACCATTCCCCTATCCGCAAACTCTTTCGATGCAGCGTAGTTCAATGTTCCCAGATCAACTTTCAGGCCACCCGCATTCGCGATCGCGCCTACTGCCCCAGCAACCACGCCCTCAGGCGAATCCTGACTACACAGTATTGGTAGGGATTCATAAATCCGCTCAAGAGTAATCATGAATTCGACACCAATTTCAATAGAAGTTTCGGAGGCTTCAGCGAGAACGCAGTCCAACACAAAAACTAGGCCAGCATCCCCAGCTGAGCCGAGAAGTTCGTGAAGTTGATCGTTGAGAATCGCATTAAAGCTCCTGGAAATCAGGCTTATGATATCTCGTGCAAAATGTTCCTGATCTTCGTTGCCCGGCATCGCAATCGTACTATCGACTAGTGCGTGAACTGTTTGGGAAATGATCTCGCTGGAGTTAACTTCATCCTTTAAATCGGTCAGAATCTTCTGCACGAGATCTTTTCCGCCGGGTCCATCAGCATGTTCGGCTAAATGTAGGAGAAAATCACCGTTGGTCGCTCCGGCCAAACTCGGCATTTCCGTTCGCTCGAGGCGAGCAAGAATCGCATCACAACTGCGCTTATCAAGCTTTTGGTAGGGCGAAGGTTGAATTCGCTCTATGTTGCTTACGACGAATCGCTGAGCCAAAAGCGTATCAAGCCCTTCCTGGAACGTCGAGGTACTGAGGTAGAAATCTGTATCGATGTATCCCTTCTTCACCAAATCTCTACTGAGTGGCTGTCTAAGGTGTCTATCGATCATCTCGTCTAGATCAAGCCGGGATTGTTCCGGAATACCGAAAGACTCGTGTCTGCCTGCCACCTCGCGAAAGTGGTAGATACTCCCCTTCCTCGATTCCCGAGAGAAGAGCCTCAGTGCGTCTATTTCAGCGTTCGCCTCATCCGTTGCAAGTTCAAGCCGTTCCTCGGATAGATTCCCGCTACGGATGATAGTTATGAGAGTTGCAGGATTGATACTCACTGTGGGATAGGAAGAAGCACGCCACTGAATCGGCCCAGAAAGTTTCTTAAAATTTTCGACAACATTGGACCAGAAATCTTTAAAATCATACTCTCCATCCTGTCGGAAGGCTTGACCTTCGATTGTCAATTCGCTTTGTGAAAAATCAACTGGCTCGATTTGGTGACCAATCTCGCACTGAAGATGCTCCCGGAGTCGTTCATTGAAGGTATGAACCAGGGGCTCAGCCAACAGATGCAGGTAGGCGGACTGCTTCAAGCCATCGATTCGTAAAGAAATTTCTCTCTGTGTGTCAGCCACGTGTTTGTAGAAGGAATCAAGCAGCTGATCTAAATCACTAGTTCCTCTTAGCACCCTTTCAAAATCGTCCAGATGAGTATTTTTGTACGCGACTATTGCCAAAACCGACTCATCTGATACGTGTTCTATTACCCTCTCTCGGAAAACACAGAACTCGTATGCAATGTTCAACAGGAGGCGGTGATCCACTACATGGGTCCCGATCAGATGTAACAATTCTCGATCAAAGGATCTATTCGGAGCCACCCTCTGCAGCTCTTGATTCAAAAATTCGTATGAATTACGGTGTGTTGCGAATGGGACCACGGGGATAATGACATCAAAAAACTTGGTGCGGTTTTCCGCGGCTCGTTCAGCGCAACTGGAACGATCAGTCTGGTTGAGCTTCGATCTTGGCGGCGTCCCTACTCCCGATGAGTCCTGTTCTCCTTCCACTTGGGCCGCTATAATCGACCGGTCGAGTGAGAAGACTGAATCCTTTAGAACATACAGAAACCTCACTGGTTGAGTTCTTGACTTCTTAGAGCTAGCGAGCGCCATGTTGATCTGCTGATTTAGCTCACGGAGTGATTCAAAAATACTAGGACTGTTAAACCGGTCCAGATCCTCAAAAACCACGAGATTAGTTTTTGAAACTCGGAAGTAATAGACGATCTCAGATAGGTATTTGTCGAAGTACGATTCATCACCGGTATCGAGTTCTAGCCTGCCTGGCCCTACCGATAACCCCTTAATTTTTGGCTTGTCAGTGATGAGAAACGCCGCTAGCCCTACAAGCCCAGTGATAACACCCCAGAGAAGAACAAATCGGAGAATTGGGCCGTAACTAACACTCCCGTTCCTGACCCAATCCTTCCAAAGGGCCGGCGCTTGGAAAAGGAAGTACGTCAGTAGGATCACAAATGCTGTCAGCAAATAGCGCAGCAATCTCTGCCACCAAGTCGGGACAACAATTCCACGGAACTCAGATTTAGGCATTTTCGATGGATCTTCTCGGAATATAAACTGCTTCAGCACCTCCTTTTGAATGTGATGCTCCGTCTCGCTAGCGGACTCTTGCCCATCGAGGTCAAAAGAAGCCAAGCTCACCAGAATGGCCCTGTTACTCGTAACCCCTCGATTAGGATCTTCACTTTGTAGCGCTGTGAAAAGCCCCTCAACGATGCTGCTCTTTCCCGATCCGTAGGGGCCTGTAAGAGCTAAATTCTGAAACCGCGGATCCTGAAGTGCATAAAGCAGTTGACGCACGTAAAAACCATGCGTTTCCTCGCTATAAGCGGGCCCCAAGTAAACGGGTTGAAGCCCCTTATTCTCTTCCCTTTTGCCGCTCAATCCCTCGATTACCTAGCACATCAGTGGGTGCCCGATTCGCCCCAGCTTTTGTTTTACCGCGTAAGCGGACTAGGTCGATCATACGCGAGAGAGGTTGCACAGGTTCCATTCCGAAGATTAGCCAGCGATGAAAAACGTACCTCCCAATCGTTCGATCGCGGTCTCGTTGCCAGGACCGCCCCAAGCATTAGGGCTACATCGAGACCGGTTGATCGGTGGAAAAGCCCCCGACCCGGCATCCGGATCGGGGGCTTCATTGGTACCCCGTACGGGATTTGAACCCGTGTTACCGCCGTGAGAGGGCGACGTCCTAGGCCGCTAGACGAACGGGGCGCGCTCGCTGTGTTTGCGACTTGATCACAATAAAGGACGCAACCCGGTACCGACAAATCAGCAGGTGAGCGGGCAAGCCATTACCCTGGCGCCATGCGTTTCTTCGACCACGACACCATCATGCGTGCCCTCACCCCCGCGGAAGCAGTCGACGCGATCCGCGCGGCGCTGAAGTCCGGCGTAGATCCTTCCGCTGACGCCCCGCGCACGAAGGTCCCGATCCCCCACGGCGAGATGCACCTCTTACCCGCGGCGTTCGGCAACTGGGCCGGTGTGAAGGTCCTGGGTCTCCAGCCACCGGGCTCAGAGCTCCCGGTGCCGCTCGTCCAAGGCTCGTATCTTCTCTTTGAGGGCAAGACGCTGACACCGCATTCGCTTCTCGACGGCACGTCGCTCACCACCCTGCGCACCCCCGCCGTCGCGGTCGCGGCGGTGCGTGACGTGCTCACGACGTCCTCGGGTCCGCTTGACGTGGCGGTCTTTGGCACGGGTGCACAGGGCGTGGGCCACGCTGCAACCGTGGCGAATGTGTTGGATGGCGTGCGTGACGTGCACGTCACGTTCATCTCCCGGACCCCGCGTGAGGGACTACCCGGCGAGTGGGCGGAAGCCGGTAGCGAAACGGCTGCCGAAGCGCTCGGCCGGGCAGGGCTCGTGATTACAGCCACGACATCGCCGACTCCGATCCTCCAGGCCGCCGATCTGCAGGAGGACGCAGTCGTCCTGGCCGTGGGCTCGCACACCACAGACGCGCGCGAACTGCCCGCCGATCTGCTCGACGGGGCGCAGGTCATCGTGGAGGATGTCTCCGCAGCGATGCGGGAAGCCGGCGACGTCGTACTCGCGATCGCCGACGGGGTGCTCGAAGAGTCGGACCTTATCCCGATGGCAGATGTGGTGACCGGCCGCGTGACGTTGGACTAGGGCCAGCGGATCGTGTGCAAGACGGTGGGCATGCCGTGGGAGGATCTCGCCGTAGCGGCCGCTGTGGTGGAGCGAGCGATGTCCTAAACCGAAGTCACCCCATCGAACTTCCGGTGTTTTTTGGAAGGCGATCGCTCGGAGAATCCAGCAGGTAATATCCAGCATTTCGGCCTGAAACGGAGATCTGCTGGGTTCTACCTGCTGGAAATAACCTGCACTGCCCCAACCCCGAACACGCGAAAACCTCCGGGTTCAGTTTCGCACTGACCGCGGAGGTTTCGCTTTGTACCCCGTACGGGATTTGAACCCGTGTTACCGCCGTGAGAGGGCGACGTCCTAGGCCGCTAGACGAACGGGGCATTAGGACACAGAACTTAAAAGCTCTGTAGCTGGCCTACCAGGACTCGAACCTAGAATGACGGTACCAGAAACCGTAGTGTTGCCAATTACACCATAGGCCAATCGTTTTTCAGCGCTTACCTGCGGAAACTATTGTGTTCTTCCCGCTGTTCGCTCTGAACAACGTGGTTTACTATAACCACGAACGCTGTTTCGTTCCAAATCGCCTGCATACCCCGCAAATCTGGGGCGTGCAAAGGCGTTGAAACGACAGCGTTGTAAGTCCTCCCCTACCCGGCTATCTAAGCGTCCGCCGCCTGGTAAGGCGTTACTTCGCGCGCCGCACGAAGACGCTTCAGCGTCGACGCGCGGCCAAGCAGCTCCATAGACTCGAACAGCGGCGGGGATACCGCAGCGCCCGTGGTGCCAACGCGCAGCGCGCCGAATGCGACGCGGGGTTTCAGGCCCAGCTCGTCGATAAGCGCAGTGTTCAGCGCCTGCTCGATGTTCGCGGTGGTCCACTCCTCAACCCCCTCGAGCGCGGCGATGCCGGCATCAAGCGGCTCGATAGCCGTCTCCTTGAGGTTCTTCTTCGCACTCTTCTCGTCCAACTCGAGATCCTCGTCGGCGATGACCAGGAACTTCAGCAGGTCGTACGCGTCGGAGAGCACCTTGATGCGCGTCTGCACCAGGTCCGCCGCAACCGCGAACTTGTCCTCCGGGTAATCGGCCGGAAAGTCCGTGTACTCCGTGAGGTAAGCGCGCAGGCGCTCGCGGAAGTCGTCCGGCTCCAGCAGGCGGATCTGGTCGGCGTTAATGGCCTCGAGCTTCTTCTGGTCGAAGCGGGCCGGGTTGCCCAGCACGTCGGACACATCGAAGGCCTCGACGAATTCCTCGACGGAGAAGATATCTTGATCCGCGGATAGCGACCAGCCCAAAAGCGCCAGGTAGTTGATCATGCCCTCGGGGATGATGCCGTTGTCGCGGTGGTTGAACAGGTTGGATTCCGGGTCGCGCTTGGACAGCTTCTTGTTGCCCTGGCCCATCACGAACGGCAGGTGGCCGAAATCCGGGGTGCGCTCAGCGACACCGATGCGCTTCAGCGCCTCGTACAGCGCCATCTGGCGCGGAGTAGAAGACAACAGGTCCTCGCCACGCAGCACGTGGGTGATGCCCATCAGCGCGTCGTCCACCGGATTGACCAGCGTGTACAGCGGCGCGCCATTGGAGCGGGCCACCACGAAGTCCGACTGGGTCTCCGCCTTAAAGGTCACCTCGCCGCGCACCAGGTCGTTCCAGGTCCAGTCCTGCTCCGGCATGCGCAGGCGCCACACGGGCTTGCGCCCCTCCGCCTCGAACGCGGCGATCTGCTCCTGGGTGAGGTCACGGTCGAAATTGTCGTAGCCCAACTGCGGGTCGCGACCTGCCGCCTTGTGGCGTTCCACAACCTCCTCGTTGGTGGAGTAGGCCGGGTACACCTCGCCAGCGTCGATAAGCTTCTGCAACACCTCGGCGTAGATGTCCGAGCGCTGCGACTGGCGGTACGGCTCGTGCGGGCCGCCGACATTGACACCCTCATCCCAGTTCAGGCCAAGCCACTCAAGCGAATCAATGATCGCCTGGTAGCTTTCCTCCGAATCCCGGGCGGCGTCGGTGTCCTCGATACGGAAGACGAACGTGCCGCCGTCGTGCCGCGCCTGCGCCCAGTTAAACAGGGCGGTGCGCACCATACCCACGTGCGGGGTACCGGTGGGCGACGGGCAGAAACGTACGCGCATTGCAGAATCAGTCATGGCTGCCATGCTACCCGCGCGAAAAAAGGCCGCCGATAGCAGCATGTGCTTATCGACGGCCCCCTCGCGGTGCCTTCCCGAACTACTTCGAGTGGCGCGACAGGAACCACCACAGTTCGTCAGCGGCCGACGGCGAGTACCACCAGAAGTGGTTGGAGCCGTGGACCTGGATCACCTCAACACCCTTCACGCAGCCGCGGGCGGAAACGCGGGTGGCGTTGTTGGCCACCGGGCGGCGGTCGACGCCACCGGCGCAGCGGTTGCGGCGCTCGTAGGAGGCGAACAGCTCCGGCACAGGAATCACGCGCTGACCGCGGCGGATGGTGCCGTGGTACGGGGTGAGCGTGTCACCCGTGCCGTGGATGGCCATGAACGCAATCGGGATGTTCTGGCAGCCCATGTTCACCGGCGCGTAGTACGCACCGGAGACACCGGCGACACCCGCGAACAGGTCGGCCATGTGGCAGGCGGAAACCGCAGCCATGCCGCCGCCGGTGGACATGCCGGTGGCGTAGATGCGCTTGCGGTCGATGTTGTAGTAGCGCTGCACGTCGTCGATCATCGCGCGGACGAAACGGATGTCCTGGCCCGGGCCGGTGGAAGCGGTCGGTGAACCTTCCCAGGACGCACCGATGGCGCGCGGGTAGACGATGATCGCGTTGCGACCCACCGCGGACTCACGCAGACGCGAGTAGTTGCGGAAGTTCTCCGTGGAGTCCTGGTAGGCGGAGTAACCCACCATCACCGGGGTCGGGCGGGACGGGTTGTAGTTGGCCGGGACCCACACGAGGTAGCTGCGGCCAGCGCCGCGGATCTCACCGTTGCGGCCCGGAGCAACCGGTGCGGGGGCCTGCGGGGACCATGCACGCGGGGCTTGCGGCGCAGGCTTCGGAGCCGGGGCGGGCGCAGGTGCAGGCGCGGGCGGCACCGGGATCGGGTTCTCCGGCAGGGAGGAACCGGCCGGCAGGGAGTCGTTGGCCATCTCGACGAACTTGTTCCACTCCGCGTTCGCGTCGCGGGCGGCCTGGTTCGCGGCGCGCTGCGCATCGCCGATCGCCTGGTTGACCTGGTTGTTAATCTGGGACGAAAGATCCTGCGCGTTCGCCGTCACCGGAGCGACGCCTCCCGCCAGCACCATCAATGCTGCGGCGCTTCCTGCGAGCGCCCTGCGAATGTTACCAATTTTCACACAGGCAACAATAAACCTGCACGAATGTTTGGGCAACCGAGCCCACGGGTTAAGGTATTCCCCGTGTCCCCCCATCCGAACCACGCCCGCCCCGCTAGCGCGCCGGACTATCTCCTCTCGCGCGGGCACGGCTCTGTGCGCACCCAAGGCGCGGTGCGCACGTTCTCGGACGCGTGGGAGGCCGTCGAAGCCATCGAGCGCGGCGAGGCGGAATTGGTCGTCGGCGCACTTCCCTTCGACCAAGACTGCCCCGCGGCGCTGACCGTGCCTAAGCACATCGTCCGCGAGCCGGGCGTGCTGGAGCCGCACCCCTACTACCGCGTCGGCCCGGGTGCGCAAATGCACGCGCAGCTTATCGACGTCGACCCGTCACCGGAGGAGCACCTCCGCCGCGTCGAAGCCGCAGTAGGCACCATCCAAAGCTCCGTGTTGGAGAAAGTGGTGCTCGCTCGCGCCGTGGACATCGCCTTCGACCCGCCGGTAGACCCCCGCCTTGTGGCGGCCCGGCTGATCGACCTCTCCTTTACCCACGACGGCTTCATCGCAGACTTGACCCCGTCGGGACGTGCAGGCCACTTTCTAGTCGGCTCCTCGCCGGAGGTGCTGGTGCGACGCGACAGCCGTCGGGTGCGCTCTTTTCCCCTGGCGGGTTCTGCGGCGCGCGTGCCGGGCGACCCTGCCGCCGACCGCGCCGCAGCTCAAGCACTGTTCGCGTCGCGTAAGGATCTAGACGAGCACGCGTTTGTGGTCGAGCACATCCGCACAATCCTCGCCCCGCTGTGCGAGGAGCTCACTATCCCGCCGCGGCCGGTGCTGGAAAAGACGAGCGAGATGTGGCACCTGGCCACCCCAATTGAGGGCGTGCTGAAGGACCCGGCACCTACCGCGTTGGATCTGGCGCTGCGCCTCTACCCCACTCCAGCGGTGTGCGGCACCCCGCCGGCCGCGGCGGAGGCGTTGATCACTACCGCCGAGACGGACCGCGGTTTTTACGCCGGCGCCGTGGGCCACACCGATGCCGCCGGCGACGGCGAGTACATGGTGGCCATCCGCTGCGCCGAGGTTAACGCCGACGGTACTAAAGCCCGAGCCTGGGCCGGCGGCGGCTTGGTCGCCGACTCTGACCCGCAGGCCGAGTTGGACGAGACGACCGCGAAGCTGCGCACCATCCTGCGCGCCCTCGGCCTCTAAGGGGCCCGGTCCCCTTCTGAAAGCACTGAAGGATCCGACATCGCCGTGTCAGATCCTTCATTTTCCCAGGGACCTTCTTGCCCGGGTGCGGAATCCTTCAGTCCGGCACAGCCCGGGGGGCTTTTAAGCCCGTTCGACCGGGTTGCCCAGGGTGCCGATGCCCGGAATCTCCACCTCGATGAGGTCACCCGGCACCATATCCTCTGTACCCGCGGGCGAACCGGTGGCGATCACGTCGCCCGGCAACAGGGTGAAGGATTGGCTAACCCACTCCACCATTTCGCCGATGTTCTTGATCATCTGGTCGGAGTTGGAGTCCTGCTTCGTCTCCGTCTTCCCGTCGTGGGTGAGGTGCGCCTTGATGGGCAGGTTGTCGAAGTCGAACTTCTCCAGGTCTGTCTCAATCCAGGGGCCGAGCGGGCCGAAGGTATCCATACCCTTGGCGCGGGCCCACTGGCCGTCGGCGAACTGGAGGTCGCGCGAGGAGACATCGTTGATGATGGTCACACCACGGATCACCGATTTCCAGTCTTCAGCCTTGACATTCTTGCACGGCACGCCGACGACGAGAGCAAGCTCGCCCTCGAACTGCACGCCGGTGGCGAAGTCCGGGATCTTAATCGGCGCGCCCGGGCCAACCACGGCGGTGGACGGCTTCAGGAAGATGGTTGGCGGCAGATTGTCCGCGGACTCCTTAAACACCTCCATCACGTGGTCGGCGTAGTTGCGGGCCACGGCCACGATCTTGGTGGGCAAGGTTGGCGCGAGTAGCCGGACCTGCTCCATCGGCCATTCTTTGCCGGTGTATTCGGGTTCGCTGTAGGGGGTGCCTTCGATCGCTTTCGCGGTAGTGGCTTCATCGTCGATGACGGCGAACGTCATTCCCTCTGGTGTCGCAATTCGAGCAAAACGCATGCGCCCGAGCATACATTTGCTTTCAAGGCCTGTGAGATGCGCTACGCCGTCTGCGCGAGGTAGAGCTCCGCGCAGGCGATAGCGTCGCCGAGCGCGTTGTGGTTGCCGTACTCCGGCAGGTTGTAGCGCTGTCGCACACGCGCGAGGCGCAAGTCCTCGCCGCGCGGGTAGGTGCCCATGCGCTCCATGTGGCGCCGCTCCATGGTCATCGTGTCGATCACCTCGCGCTCGTGCAGGCGCCACTTGGTTCCGCGGACGTCCTTGTGCAGCTGACCGATGAAGCCGGTTTCCATCTGGGCGAAATGTGCCAGCAGCGCCCGTCCCTCGATCGCGCGCAAGAATGCGTCGAGTACCGTCGCCGTATCCACGCCGTGGCGCGCCACGTCGTCGTCGGTCACCCCGTGGATGGTGGCGGAATTTCCCACCGTCGCGCCTGCCAGCACGTAATACTCCGCGCCAGACAGATCGATCACGCGCCCGTTCACCGGGACCCAGCCGATGGAAACCATCTGGTGCACACCGGGTTTCAGGCCGGTGGTTTCGACATCTACGGCGAGCAGGGCACCGTCGATAAGCGTGCGCTTCTTCGGCCCGAACACCTCACACCGCCCTTGTGGGATAGGTATTTGCCAGGGCGTTTTGCAGCTGTTTGATCACGCCGAAGGCGTCGCGCAGGGCGGCCCGGTCGCGCTCGGGAAGCTGCTTCGGGTCGATGTGGTAATCCGGCCGCTCACCTGCACGCACCTGCCGCGCCTGGTGGCGCATGGCGAGGTTAGTGAGGTACTCGTAGGCATCCAGCATGTCCGCCGCTCCCTTCTCGGAGACGGTCTGGCCAGCAGAAGCTTTGAGCCTTGCGACGGTATCCACCTCCCCCACGCCCGCCGTAATCGCGTACAGGCGCGCCATCTGCACCACGGCCGCGGTGCCGCCGCGCTTAATGTCCAAGGTGGAGGCGTAGTCACCGCTGCGCTCCACGACAAACCCGCGGAAGAACCCGATGGGCGGCTCGCGGAAGGTTGCCAGCGCCGCAAGGTGCGCGTGCAGGCGTCGCGAACCCCGGGCGGACACGAGCGCGGCGTCGCGCACCCGCGTCGCCATGTCCTGCCAGCCTTCACCGGCGCCGAAGATGGCGCGGAAGTCGAAGAACACCTGGGCATGCAGCAGTGCGTTCGGGTCTGGCGCAGTAACCCAGGAGTGGAACGTGCGGTCCCACTCGGCTTCCGTCATGCGCCACTGCGGCGTGGACGCCATCATCTCGCCCGGGCACAGTGCCTGGCCGGCTCGGGCCAATCCCTGGCACACAAACTCGCTGAACTGGGCGAAGTACTCGCCGTGCAACGCCTCGTCGTACTCGTTGGACAGCACCAGGGCGTTGTCCTGGTCGGACGCAGGGCCCATCTCGCCGCGGGCCTGCGATCCGACCGCCACGAATGCGAACGGCACGGGAGGGGGCCCAAGCTTATCGACGGCCAAGGCTCCCAACCTCCGCGCAATCGCATCCGCGATGGAGGTGAGCAGTCGCTGGGTCTCCTGGGCGCTCGCGCCGCGCTCGAAGAAGCGCACCGCCACATCCGCGGCGTCGCGGTAGGCACCTTCCAGCTCCTCCAGGGTGGAGCGCTCCACATCGGCCGCAAGGTAGATCGGGTCCGTCTGCAGCTGGCGCATGATGTCGGAGGACGTCACCACGCCCACCACGCCATCCGGCCCCTCAACCGGCAGGTGGTGGATGCCCAGCTCGCTCATGGTGAGCATGGCCTCGAAGATTAGCGCGTCCGGGCGAATGGTGCGCACCGGCGATGTCATCACCTCCGCAACCGGCCGGTTGGTATCCAACTGCTGAGCCACCACACGCGTGCGCAAGTCACGGTCGGTGAGGATGCCGGGCGCACCTCCTCCGGTGATAACCAAGCAGGTCACGCTTTCGGCCACCATTGCGCGCGCCGCCTCGGCGATGCTCACGCCCGCGTCGCGGGAAATCAGCACGCGGCCCGCCACCACCTCGCTGACCGGAGTGCGCAACACGTCCGCCGAGCTGGAGTCACGCACCTCATCCGCCGCCGCACGCACGCGCCGGGAGGCGGTTTGGAAGAACCTGTCCAAATCAGGGTGCTCCTGCAGCAGACCGGCGAACACGTCGCGCGGCAGCATGAGCAGCACACTATCCTCCACCGCCTGCATCATGTACTGCGACTGCGGCTGGCCTACCAGGGTGGAGTACCCGAAATTCAGGCCCGCCTCGCGACGATCAAGCAGGAGGTTCTCCTCGCTGACAATGTCCACGGCACCCGAGCGGATGATATACAGCGTGTCGTTTTGCTCGCCGTAGTCCACCACGGTTTCGCCGCGCCTGACATAGGTTATGCCCATCGTGGCGGGCAGCGCGCGGAGCGTGTCCTCCGGAAGGCTGGAAAACGGCTCGTGCTGGCGGAGGAATCCCAGCACTTCGTCCAGTTCGACGCTCATGCCCCGAGCCTAGCGTGACTCGGGGCACAAAATATGCGATTTTACTGGTAGCTCACAAACCAGGGACGCGGATTCACGTCGGCGTAGGTTTGCTCCGGGGTAAACATCGGCGAGTCCTCATCGATGAAGTTCTTCCACGCCATGAAGAAATTCGGGTCTAAGTCCTGGCGCAGCACGTTCCAGGTGTCGAACTTCTGCTCCGCGCCCCCGTGGCCGTCCGCGTGCAGCACCCAGGCAAGCTCCGGCTGGCCGGTGACGATGTTTTCGCGGTCCGGGAACATAGCCACGTTGAACTGGTGCAAGATAAACAACTTCTGCGGCAGGTTGTTGTCACGCACAATAGCGGCGAGCCAATCCGCCACCTCATTGATCTCTGCGGCGGTGGCGCTGCCGATGCGCGACAGCGGCTGCTCGCCCGGGTTGAGCTTCCATTCCGCATCCAGCGCCAGCCCAACGTTCGGGCGCTTCAGCAGCTCCTCGTAGATCTTCGCCTGCTCGAGGAAGCTGCCCTGGCCGGGCTGCAGGTCGATCACCGCGTAGCCACCTGCATCCAGGATGGCGTCGACGTAGGGCACGAGGTCTTCCATCGGAGTCTCGTTGGAGTAATTGCCGTCGTCACCCGGGAACTCGGAGGCCACCGTAGCGATCACCTCGAAGGCGGGAATGACAGGCTCGTCGGTGAGCGGCTGGTACCAAGAGGCATACTCCTCCGCCAGCGCCGCGGCCTCGGCCGGCGGCTGCTCGCCCATCACGCCCAGGTCCGGGCCGTAAGGGTGGCCGTAGAGCGCAATCATGCGACGGCCCGGGAACACCAGACCACCGCCGCCCATCAGCTCGCCGTTTTCGGCGAGGCGGGCGCGCGCTTGGAAATTCTCGTTGTCACCGAACTGCAGGCCGAGCGCGAGCGTGTCCTGTTCAGTGACCATCCGGATGCTGTCCGAGGTCTCTCGCGGGTCCGGCACGCTGAGCTGGTGCAACACCGCGCCAGCGGCGCGCGCAGTGGCCGCCGCGGCGCGGGACGTCTCCCAGGTGACGAAGGTGGCAGGCATCTGCAGCTCACTGCGGTTACCCGGCTCAAGCTGCGCAATGGCCGCCACGTCGTTTTTGGCCTCGGCGCTGGCTACCGGCTCTGTCTCGGCAATCTCTTGGTCGTCTCCCGGCACGTTGATCACGCGCTCCGCGCCAAGGCGGTCGATCTCCGCATCCACTGCCTCGTCGGTGCCGTCAAGGCGAACCAGCATCGGGCAGCCGAGCTTCACCGCCAGCGCCGCAGCCTGCAGCTGGTCAGCGCGGTCTTTGCTGGAAACCACCACGGTGCCGGAGGAATCAAAAAGACGCGCCGAAACCTCCGCGCCGGTGCCGTTCGAGTCGGCCACCACCTCATCGCCGTTCATCTCCAGCCGCGGCGGCTCGCCCGAGCCCCCGATGGAGGGCCCATCCTCCGAGCTGCAGCTGGTGAGCACGAGCGCCGAAGCGCACAACAAAACGACCGGTTTACGGGAGTGAATCATGCGGCAAAGCTTACTTAAAGGCCTGCCACAACACGGTCACCGACCTCGGCGGTTCGCACCGCACCCGGCTCGCGTGCGGACACCTCGGCCTCAACCGCGGCCTCGATGCGCGCGGCGTTGTCCTCATCGCCCAAGAATCGCAGCATCATGGCCACCGACAGGATCATCGCGGCCGGGTCGGCGATGCCTTGGCCCGCGATGTCCGGCGCAGAGCCGTGCACCGGCTCGAACATCGACGGGTTCGCCTTTGCGGCGTTGATATTGCCGGAGCACGCCTGGCCCACGCCACCGGTTACCGCGCCCGCGAGGTCGGTGAGGATATCGCCGAAGAGGTTGTCGGTGACAATCACGTCGTAGCGCTGCGGGTCGGTGACCATGTAGATCGTCGCGGCGTCGATGTGGTTGTAGTCCACCTCAACCTCCGGGAACTCCGCAGCAATTTCATCCACCACTCGCTGCCACAACCCGCCGGCGTTGACCAGCACGTTGGTTTTGTGCACCAGCGTGACCTTCTTGCGACGCGTCATGGCCAGCTCAAAGGCGTAGCGCACCACGCGCTCAACACCGTAAAAGGTGTTCTGGCTGACCTCGGAGGCGATTTCGTGCTCGGTGCCTTCGCGCAGGGTGCCGCCGTTGCCGGCGTAGAGGCTCTCGGTGCCCTCGCGCACCACCACGAAGTCGATGTCGCCGGGGTTGGCCAGCGGGCTCACCGACGTCGGGTAAAGGCGCGACGGCCGCAGGTTGACGTAGTGGTCCAGCTTGAAGCGCAGCGGCAGCAGCAGCCCGCGCTCGAGCACGCCGGCTGGGACGCGCTCGGGGTCGCCGATGGCGCCGAGCAGAATCGCGTCGTGCTCTTTCAGGCTGGACAGGTCGGCGTCGGTAAGCAGCTCGCCGTTGCGCAGGTAGCGCCTGGCACCGAGATCGTACTCGGTGGTCTCCACATCCTCACGCACCGCGCGAAGCACCTTGAGGCCTTCGGCCATCACTTCGGGGCCGATACCGTCGCCAGCAATCACCGCAATTTTCATTATTCGGGAGCCCTTTCTCACCTGGTAGACATTTCGCCCAGATTAGCACCCATCGGCATTAAGCGCGCCCGGCACCCGCTCCCCTCGCAGCGCCGCCAGCACGGCACGCGCCACGTCGACTCCGGCCCGCAGTTGCGCCTCGCTTGTCGACGCCCCGAGGTGCGGCGTCAACACCACATTATCCAGCCCGAACAGCGGCGAGGCCTCAGGCGGCTCCGGGTCGAACACATCGATTCCGGCAGCGCGAATCGGGCCGTGGCGAAGCGCCTCCGCAAGCGCGTACTCGTCCACGACTCCCCCGCGGGCGGCGTTGACAAGGATCTGCCCCGGCTTCGCGCCCGAGAGCAGCCTCGAGCCGAAGAGCCCCGCGGTCTCCGGGGTCTTCGGCACGTGGATGGACACCACGTCGGCCTCCGCCACCAACTCTTCGAGCTCTACCAACCTCACCCCGAGCCGCGCAGCGGCATCCTGGTCGGGGTACGGGTCGTACGCGATCACAGTTGTGCCGAACGCGGTCATGCGCTCCGCGAAAAGCTGCCCCACCCGGCCAAAGCCCACAACTCCCACGGTCTTGCCGTACAGCTCCACGCCGCCGAACCGTGCGCGCTCCCACCCGCCGCGATGCGTGGACGCGTTCGCCAGGGGGATGTCGCGTGCTGCCGCGAGCAGCAGCGCGATGGCGTGCTCGCATGCGGAGTGGATGTTCGCCGTGGGCGTGTTGGCCACCAGCACGCCGCGCTCAGTGGCTGCGTCGACGTCGATGTTGTCCACCCCCACGCCTGCGCGCCCCACCACCTTGAGTCGCGGAGCCGCGTCGAGCACCTCCCGGTCGACGCGTGTAGCCGAACGCACGATGAGCGCGTCGGCCTGATGCACCGCGCTCAGCAGCTCGCCCCGGCGCTTCCCCGCCACCCTGCGCACATGGACGTGCGGGCGAAGAATGTCCTCCGCTTCGGGCGCCAATGCATCCGCAATGAGCACGACGGGTTTTTCGGAATCTGCCCCAGCCACGCGCGGGCCTCCTCACTACCTAGACGACACGGCCGATAAATAAGCCGCCGCTTATCTTAGTAGGTTCGTTGCGCGGCGCGGATACGAAAGGCCAGCTCCTCGTCAGTGCCAAACTCGCGGCCCAACGCCACCAACGGCGAATCACTCAGCCCCGCCATCGCGAACAACGTGGTCTCCGACTTCCGCGGATCCGCCAGCGGCACGAGGCTGACCTGCGCCCCGTATGCGCGGGCGTTGGCCACGGACGCCACCGACGAGTGCCGGGTTGCCACCACCTGCGGCGCCATATTCGCATCGCGACGCGACTGGATGGGGAACGGTTCCGCTGCTGCCCCCGGCAGCGTGACCGGATCAGCCCACGCCGCACGCAGCCAGGTGGGTTCGCGCTGCTCCAATGACGCCACTTCCGCGGCGGCGTCACCGGGTTCGCCGACCGCCTGCTCATCGAAGCGAACCGAAGTCATCTCCCCCAGTGCGCGCAACCCGCCGGGATCACGGCGCACCCGCACGGCACCCGAAGAGGGGGCGATTGCCACGTCGCCGACCGTGAGAACGGTGACCGTGTGCATCTGGGCGATGGCGTTGACGTACTCTGCGTGGCGCGAAGGGTCGTACACCATCATCGGCGCGTTCGCGAAGACGGCGATTGAGGCCGCGCGCAGCTGCGCCTCCACCGTTTCGTCACTGAGCACGAGCGTTTCGGAGAACGGGAAGAACAGCTCCACCGATTCGAACCCGAGGGGATCGTCGAGCACCACCGGGTGGTCTGCGAACGCGTCAGCCACGTGGCGGGACTGGTTCACCGCGATGGCGCGCTCCAGCGGGTCGAGCTGGGCCTCGGGCGCGCAACCCGACAACGTGGCGGCCGCCAGTGCGAGCGCTGTGAAGGCCGCGAGGTGCGTTGCGCGTGCCAATTAAGCCCCGTCGCCCTGGTCTCGGTCACCCTGGCCTTGGTCACCCCGATCTCGGTCGCCCTGGTCTCGGTTGCCCTGGTCTCGGTCGCCCAGCTCGAGGTCACCCAGCTCGAGGTCGCGCACGGCCGGGCGGTCCATCGCGTACTCGATCATCCGGATGAAGCGCTCGCACCGATCGGCCACAAAGCCATCCCAGTTTGAGGTCATGAGCATCTCCGGGTCCATCTCGTGGCCGTCGACCATCGCGTCGAACTCGTCGTCGTCAAGCAGCGACTTCGACTGCAGGCGGGGCAGGTAGCGCTTCGGCTCGTTGCCCTCGATGACCACCTCTGTGCGCCTGCCCATCGGCGTGCGGTTGAGCACAGATTCCGCCACGAGTGGATCCGCGCCGATGGAATCGAGGAACGGCCGCGGGAACACGGGCCTGAACCCCGGGTGCAGCGACTCGAAGTGCTCAGCGTCGAACGGCTCCGCGGTGCGCCAGTCCCGTGCGCCGCGCGACATCAAAAGGGAGTAAAGGCCGCGGTACACACCCGTGTCCGGGGTCGCGGTAACCAGCCGCGACTGGCTGAAAGTCGCCTCCGCCACCGTGCGCGGCTCCTCGTCGGTCTCCCCGCGCACCCACGGCGTGACTTCGGAGACATCCAGACCGATGCGGATAGTCGGCGCATGCGCCCCGTACAGCTCTCCGAAAATCCCGGACCAGAACCAGCGGTTAAGGCGATCCACGCTTTGGGTGTTCTCCAGGGTGCCCGGCTGCTCGGCCAGGCGCGCGAGGATCACCGCGAGCGGCACGAGCTGCCCCGGGTACGGCACCTGATCGGTGGCGACGATGCGACGCTGACCCAAAAATTCCGCGGCAGCCACGAAACCTTGCGCCATCTCGCCAGCATGCTGGCGGTACTGCTCGAGTGTGATGTTCAAAATGTCGCCGCGGTGGCCGAAAGCAGGCCCCTGCCTACTTGTGAGCAGCAGCGACAGTGCGCGCAGAAACTCCACGCGCCCCACGCTGTCCAGCACCGGGTAGGCACGCAATTGCTTTTCGACGTTCGCCCAGTCCTCCGCGAGCCTAAACTCAGGATCTTGCGTGGCAAAGACAGCCGTGAGCAGCTCAAAGACATCCATCTGCACACCGGCGGAGTTGGCGTGTGCGAAAATCTGCCCCACGCCAGCCTGCGTGGTTTCGCGGTCGACGCGGATGACCGGCACGTCGTACGCCGCCAAGTCTCGCATCACATTGTTAATGAACAGCTTTACTGCCTCGCGCACCTGCGGATCCTCCGCATCCGCGGCCATATCCACAAGCAGCTCGTTGCCTTCTTTCCACAACAGCATGGATACAGGGATCACGCCGTGGGCGATGAGGTCCTCGCGGGAAGCGATACCGCCCTCGATCGCCGGGCCAAAGTGCGAGCGCACCTGCCCCTCCGGATCCACGGCAAAGACGGATTCAACCGGCATCGGCGAAGCCGAGACCGCGCCGCGCACGTCCACCATGAAGCGCCGCGAAATGGGCCGGCCCATGAAATCGACGGTGGGCACCTCCCCGGACCCCTTGAAGGCATGGAAGAGGCTGGTCAGCCTCTGCTGACCGTCGAGAAGCAAAAGCCCCGGATCGCGCTCCTGCGCATCCACTCCGTCTAGCGGGCGCGGCCGGAACCGCTGCTGCGTGTTGCGGGTGTCCAGTGCGAGGAACGAGCCGATCGGGTACCCGCGCAGCACAGAGGTGACCAGGGTGCGGATCCGGTCGACGTCCCAGATGTATTCACGCTGAAAATCCGGCAGCTGCAACTCGCCGCGCTCCGCACGCGAAAACAGGTCCTTCAAGGAGTAACTCGGCGTGGTGAAACCCATGCCTCACAGATTAGAGCAGTTTCTTTTTCCGCTCAGCACACGTGCTCATGATCCACATGTTCCGGGGGCTCGATCTGCACCGTGGCGTGCTCGGCGCCGAGCCCGGCCAAGGCGGCCTGCACCGCGTCGAGGAGCTGGCCTTGGTTCGCGCCGGGCTCGGCCACGACGTGCACCGTGGCCACAACGCGCACCCCGTCGAGCGACCACAGGTGCAGATCGTGGATGTCCGCGACCCCTTCCACCGCGCGGATGGCCGGCTCCACCGCGGCGGCGTCGAACCCGCCGGGCACGTGCTCCAGCATCACGCGCGCCGAGCGCAGCATGAGCCGCCACGCCCGGGGCAGCACGAGCGCCGCAATAAGTAAGGACGCGACGACATCGGCGGCGTTGAACCCCGTCAGCACAATCACCGCGCCAGCAGCCAGGACGGCTACGGAACCGAGCATGTCTACCAGGACGTGGAGGTAGGCACCCTCCACGTTGATCGATTCGCCCCGCTCGCGGTTAAGCACCCAGGCGGAAAGCGCATTAGCCACCAACCCGATCAGCGCGATCAGCATCATCGGGCCCGCGTCGATCGCCTCGGGCTGACGCAGCCGGCGGAACGCCTCCACCACGATCCACACCGAGATCACCAGCACCGTCACCGCATTGACCAGCGCAGCGAGCACCTCTACGCGCCGGTAGCCGTAGGTTGCCCGAAGCGAAGCCTCCTTGCGCCCGATAAGAATAGCCACGACCGCGATGATGAGGCCGGCTGCGTCGGAAAGCATGTGCATCGCGTCCGCCAACAGCGCCATGGATCCGGTGAGCCACCCGCCGACAAGCTCCGCGACGAAGACTACGGAGGTGATTGTCAGCGCGGCGACAATCGCCCTCAGCGGTGTGCCGGTAACCGAGCCATGGTCGTGATGATGGCCATGAACATGACCTGGGCCGTGATGATTGTGCATCGTGCCTCCTCAACATTCAACAACATTCAACGACAAAGCGTAAGCGAGGTTTCCGTTATTGACAATTTAATGAAAATGCCTGCAAGTAATAGGTTTAGCGTCACGACGTGCACAAATGGCAGAAAAGACTACAACACACCAGGCAACGTTGTGCGGAACACGGAGAAACTTTTGCTAAACTCGCCAACTGTTCGCAAAGGATGCTGGGCACTTCAAGCATTCGTTGAGAACGGCTACAAGTGCCAGTGCACGATTTAGAACGAAAGGACTTTAGGTATGACCACCTCTAACCCGAACGACCCGAAGCGCAAGGTCGACCCGACCAACGCCGGTGAGAAGAACGAGAACGTCCGCGTTGAGCGCACCACCACCGAGCGCACCGCCACTACCCCGGCACGCCAGACCGGCGGCTCCACCGCAGTGACCACCGAGGAGAACAACGGTGGCGGCGGCTGGTGGAAGTGGCTGCTCGGCATCCTGGTTGCCCTGCTGCTGCTGTGGCTGCTGTGGTCGCTGTTCTCCGGCAACGACAACGAGGCTCCGACCGAGACCTCCACCACCACGGCTGCTACCGAGGTTGTCGAGGAGACCACCACCGTCGAGGAGGGCACCGAGACCGCTGCTCCGGCTGCTGGCGAGGCTACCGACGACGCTGAGGTTGCAGACGAGACCGTGACCCAGACCGAGGTTATCGACGAGATCACCGACACCCTGGCTCCGGAAGAGGCTGAGGCTCCGGCCACCAACTAGTTCCCACTAGTTTCCTCCCCCCCCCGCGCGCACCGCGCCGGGGGGATTTTTTACTCCCAGATTCGGCGCGCGAAAAGCCCGCCGGCCACTGATGCGGCGGGCGGGCTATCGTCGCTAAGCGAAGTGCTCTTAGCGAGCAGTGTCGTTGAGCGGGTTCTTCACCCAGCTCATCATGTCGCGCAGCTCAGCGCCGGTCTTCTCAATCTGGTGCTCGGCGACCTTCGCGCGCAGACCCTCGAGTTCCTTGTTGCCGCCCTCAACGTTTGCAACGAGACGCTTGGTGAAGGTGCCGTCCTGGATGTCCTTCAGGATGTCGCGCATGCGATCCTTCGCGCCCTCGTCGATAACGCGCGGGCCGGAGAGGTAACCGCCGAACTCCGCAGTGTCCGAAACGGAGTAGTTCATGTTGGCGATGCCGCCTTCGTAGATCAGGTCCACGATGAGCTTCATCTCGTGCAGGCACTCGAAGTAGGCCATCTCCGGCTCGTAGCCAGCCTCGACCAAGACCTCGAAGCCCTTCATGATGAGGTCTTCCAGGCCGCCGCAGAGCACGGCCTGCTCGCCGAACAGGTCGGTGACGGTCTCAGCCTCGAAGGTGGTCGGGATGACGCCGGCGCGCGCACCGCCGATTGCGGCCGCGTAGGACAGGGCGAGATCCCTGCCGTTGCCCTGCGGGTCCTGCTCCACCGCGATCAGCGCAGGAACACCCTTGCCGTCGGCGAAGGTGCGGCGCACCAAGTGGCCCGGGCCCTTCGGGGCAACCATGGCAACGGTGATGTTGTCCGCCGGCTTGATCAGGCCGAAGTGGATGTTCAGGCCATGGCCGAAGAACAGTGCGTCGCCCTCGTTCAGGTTCGGCTCGATGTCCTCGGTGAAGATCTGCGCCTGGGAGGTATCCGGGGCAAGAAGCATGATGACGTCTGCCCACTTCGCGGCCTCCGCGTTGGTCTTGACCTCGAAGCCTGCCTCCCTCGCCTTCTCCGCGGACTTGGAGCCCTCACGCAGGCCGACGACCACCTCAACACCGGACTCACGCAGGTTCTGCGCGTGGGCGTGGCCCTGAGAGCCGTAGCCGATGATGGCGACCTTCTTGCCCTGGATCAGGGACAGGTCAGCGTCGTTGTCGTACAACACGTCAATAGCCATGAAAATCACTTTCTTCGTTTTATGGGACGGGCGTTTCACATTATGGCACAGCCGTCCCGGGTTGTTTGCTGGGATGGGCGAAAAACGCCCGGATTAATCGGTCGGAGCCATCGTCTTCGAACCGCGGGTGAGCGCCACCGAACCGGAACGCACGAGCTCGCGGATCCCGAAGGAATCCATAACCTCCAAAAACGCCTTGAGCTTCGAGGATGTACCGGTCGCCTCGATGACCATCGAGTCCACCGCCACGTCGATCACTCGCGCACGGAAGAGGTTCGCCGCATCCACCACCTGAGGGCGGGTGCGGTTGTCCGCGCTCACCTTCACCAGGAGCAGTTGGCGGCCGACCGACGTTTCGTCGTCAAGCTCCTGCACCTTAATCACCTGAATCAGCTTGTACAGCTGCTTCGTGATCTGCTCTACGGCGTGCTCCGTGGCATCGACGACGACGGTGAGGCGGTTGATGCCGTCCACCGCGGTTTTCGCCGAAACCAGGGACACGAGGTTGTAACCGCGGCGTGTAAACAGCGCGGTGACGCGGGTGATGATGCCGTCGACGTCCTGCACCAGGACCGACAGGGTGTGGCGGGTGATGTCTTCTGAGTACGCCATGGTTAGTTGTCCTCCAGTGCCTCGATGGTGTCGTTGATCGCCTGCGGTGTTTCCGCCGCCGACTCCTCGTCCCCGAAGAAGGGGCGGATGTCGCGGGCGTACTGGATGTCCGAGTTCGACGACCCCGCCGAAATCATCGGCCACACCTGCGCGTCCTCGCCCACGATGAACTCGATGACCACGGGGCGATCGTTGATCTCGCGCGCCTTGCGGATCGCCGGGACAACTTCCTCATCCTTCGTCACGCGGATCGCCTCCGCGCCGAGCGCCTCAGACAGCTTCACAAAATCTGGGACGTAGACCTCGCCTCCGAGCTTGGTATTCGAGTAGTTGCCCTCGTAGAACAGCGTCTGCCACTGGCGCACCATGCCCAGGTTGCCGTTGTTAATCAAGGCCACCTTGATGGGGAAGCCCTCGAGCGCGGCGGTGGTGATCTCCTGGTTGGTCATCTGGAAGCAGCCGTCGCCGTCGATTGCCCACACCTCAGCGTCCGGCAACGCCGCCTTGACACCCATCGCCGCCGGGATGGCGTAGCCCATCGTTCCCGCACCGCCGGAGTTGATCCAGTGGCGCGGCTTTTCATAGTCGATGAACTGCGCCGCCCACATCTGGTGCTGGCCCACACCGGAGCAGTAGTACCCCTCCGGCCCGACCTCCTTCGACAGGGTCTCGATGACAAACTGGGGCGAGAGCGACCCGTCCGACTGCGGGTCGTAACCGCGCGGGAAACGCTCCTTCAGGTCGTTCAGACGAGCGTTCCACGGCTCGATCTGCGGAGCCTGGTACTTGCCGTTTTCGCCGAAGTAATCGTTCAGGCTGGAAAGCACACGCTTCGCGTCGCCGACGATTGGCACGTCAACTGCGCGGATCTTGCCCACCTCAGCCGGATCGATGTCGGCATGGATGATGTTGGCCAGCGGGGCGAAGGAATCCACGTCGCCGGTGACGCGGTCGTCGAAACGCGTGCCGATAGCGATGAGCAGGTCCGCCTCTTGCAGCGCTCCCACCGCAGGCACCGAACCGTGCATACCCGGCATACCGAGGTAGAGCGGGTGCGACTGCGGGAACGCGCCGAGCGCCATCAGCGTGGTGGTCACCGGGATCCCGGTCGCCTCCGCAAACGCGAGGAGCTGCTCGTGCGCCTCTGACTTCACCACGCCGCCGCCGATGTAGAGCACCGGACGCTGCGCCTGCGAGATCATCTTCGCCGCCTGCGCGATCTGGCGATTGTGCGGCTTCGTGTTCGGCTTGTAGCCGGGCAGATCGATTTTCGGCGGCCAGTGGAAATCAATCTCGGCGTTTTGCACGTCTTTCGGGATATCCACCAGCACCGGGCCTGGGCGACCGGTTGAGGCAATGTGGAACGCGCTCGCGATTGCCAGCGGGATCTCCTCGGCGTTTCGCACCATCACGTTGTGCTTCGTAATCGGCATGGTGATGCCGCGGATATCCGCCTCCTGGAACGCGTCCGTGCCCAGCAGCGCCGAGCCAACCTGGCCCGTAATGGCCACCATCGGCACCGAGTCCAGGTATGCATCCGCCAACGCGGTAACCAAGTTTGTCGCGCCTGGGCCGGACGTGGCGATGCACACCCCTACCCGGCCGGAGGCCACCGCGTACCCTTCAGCCGCGTGACCGGCGCCCTGCTCGTGGCGCACGAGGACGTGGCGGAGCTTCTCAGCGCGAAACAGCGCGTCGTACAGGGGAAGCACGGCACCGCCCGGCAGGCCGAACGCAATGTCTGTGCCGAGGGCCTCCAAGCTGCGGACTACCGCATCCGCACCGGTTATCCGCTCGGGTCTGCCCGCCTCAGTATGCGGCGCATTCGGGGCGGGTTGTGAAGCTGCCACGGTTTAACGCTCCTTCGAAAGTTATCTACGAAAACTGCCTGATCAAAACAAAAGCCCCCGGCGAGCACGTTGTGTGCTGTCGAGGGCGCTTGAATCGGCGGTGTGGAAACGGTACCGCTACGGCAAGCGCCGCGTGGGTACAATTACAAGTCGCCGGTTGATCATGTGAGCCAGCATACAACTGTATTTTCGGCACCGCGCCTTTTTCGGCGCTTTTATTCAGGCCGACTAGCATGGCTTGCTATGACTGAAACGCCGAACGCAGCCCGAAAGGTGTTCAAACCCAGCCGCGAACACGTTCTCGCCATCGTCCTCATGACAGGAATTGCGCTGATAGGCATCCTGTGGGCACCCAAGTACCTCGCGTGGTTGCTCATCTTCCCCGCTCTTTGGCTCGCGTGGGTGCTCACCACCTCCACCACCGTCGGCGAGGAAGGCATTAGCGTGAAGTACCTCTTCCGCAAGAACCGCACGCTTGCCTGGTCCGACCTGCAAGGCCTGTCGTTCAAAGGCGCCACCGCGTACGCAGTGGACCAGGCAGGCACCGAGCACCCCCTGCCCGGCGTAACCTTTAACAAGCTGCCGGAGCTGGCAGAGGCGTCCCGCGGGCGCATCACGGACGTGATTACGTCCGCCCACGAAGCTGCGGACGGCAAGTACGAAGTTATAGACAAGGACGGGTATAAGGTGCTAATGAACCGCGAGGAGTACGAAGCCTACCTTGCGGAGCACCCTGATCTGCCCGGTCCGCGGCCGGCAGGCGTCGATAAGCACACGCCCTCTGAATAAGGAGACCTACCGTGATCCCTCTTCGCTCACGCGTAACCACCGTCGGCCGCCAGGCGGCCGGAGCCCGCGCGCTGTGGCGCGCAACCGGAACCGCCGAGAACGAATTCGGCAAACCGATTGTGGCGATTGTGAACTCCTACACCCAATTCGTGCCTGGACACGTGCACCTCAAAGAGGTCGGCGAGATCGTCGCCGCCGCCGTGCGCGCAGCAGGCGGTGTGCCGAAGGAATTCAACACCATCGCGGTCGACGACGGCATCGCCATGGGCCACTCCGGAATGCTCTACTCGCTGCCGAGCCGCGAAATCATCACCGACTCGGTGGAGTACATGGTAAACGCGCACACCGCCGACGCCATGGTGTGCATCTCTAACTGCGACAAGATCACCCCGGGCATGCTCAACGCCGCGATGCGCCTGAACATCCCGGCAGTGTTCGTCTCCGGCGGGCCTATGGAGGCCGGTAAGGCGTTCTCTGTGGGCGGGGTGACCAAGCCGAAGTCCGACCTCATCGACGCGATCGCGCTCTCCGCGAACAACGATGTCAGCGACTCGGAATTGGATGAGATCGCTAACTCCGCCTGCCCCACCTGCGGCTCGTGCTCCGGTATGTTCACCGCGAACTCCATGAACTGCCTTACCGAGGCGCTCGGCCTTTCTCTGCCCGGCAACGGCACCACGCTCGCCACCCACGCGGCGCGCCGCGCACTGTTCGAGAAAGCCGGTGAGCAGGTAATGGAGCTGTGCCGGCGCTACTACGGCGAAGGCGACGAGTCGGTGCTGCCGCGCGCGGTGGCTAACGAGCACGCCTTCCGCAACGCGATGGCGCTGGACATGGCGATGGGCGGCTCCACCAACACCATCTTGCACATCCTCGCGGCGGCGCAGGAGGGCGAGATCGACTTCGACCTTTCCGACATCGATGAGCTTTCCCACCAGATCCCCTGCCTGTCCAAGGTCGCGCCGAACGGCGACGCCCACGTCGAGGACGTGCACCGCGCAGGTGGCATCCCCGCCATCCTGGGCGAGCTGAACAGGGCAGGTTTGCTTCACGACGATGTCCACTCCATCGCCTACCCCACCTTGTCCGAGTGGCTCAACGACTGGGATATCCGGGGCGGTTCGCCTATCGACGAAGCCGTGGAGCTCTACCACGCCGCCCCCGGCGGAATGCGCACAACCGAAGCGTTCTCGCAGGAAGCCCGGTGGGAGTCGCTGGATACCAACGCGGTTTCCGGCGTGATCCACGACGTGGAGCACCCGTTCACTTCCGACGGCGGCCTGGTTGTCCTGCGCGGCAACTTGGCCGAGGACGGCGCGATTTTGAAGACCGCGGGCGTGGAAGAGGGCCTGTGGGAGTTCTCCGGCCCTGCCCACGTGGTGGATTCGCAGGAACAGGCCGTCTCCATGATCCTGAACCACGAGGTGCAGGAGGGCGAGGTTGTGGTGATCCGCTACGAAGGCCCGGCCGGCGGCCCCGGCATGCAGGAGATGCTGCACCCCACCTCATTCCTGAAGGGCGCGGGCCTGGGCAAGAAGTGCGCGTTGATTACCGACGGGCGCTTCTCCGGCGGCACCTCCGGCCTTTCTATCGGCCACATCTCCCCCGAGGCCGCGCACGGCGGTCTCATCGGCTTGATTGAAAACGGCGACACCATCAAGATCTCCGTGTCCAACCGCGAGCTCACCCTCGACGTGGACCCGGAGGAACTGGCTCGCCGGCGCGCCGAGATGGAGGCCTCCGAAAACCCCTGGACCCCGAACCGCGAACGCCACGTGTCCAAGGCACTGCGTGCCTACGCGAAGATGGCCACCAGCGCCGACAAGGGCGCGGTACGCCAGGTGGACTAAGCCCCACAAAAACGCGCTGAGCTCTCGCTCACGCCCAGGTTGCGGCCGGGGCGCGGACGAGAGCTCAGCGCTTTTGGTTTTTCTAGAACGGGTTTACGCCAGTCCCGAACCACCACATCAGGCCAGCTGCCGCCAGGCCGACGATGAAGCAGATCCAGCTGGATGCCAGCGGGCGGCGGGCCCACCCGCGCTGCGCATCCACGCCGTAGAGGCCCGGGCCGGTGAACTGCAGCGCCACCGCCGCGAACAGCAGCATGACCGGCACCCACACGTCGGTGCCCCACGCGAAGACGTTGAAGCCCACGCCGGAAATGTGCAGCGCGTGCACCGCCAAAAAGCCAGCCGCCGCAATGGCCACGGCGGCCGCAACCGGGGTAATCAGGCCGAGCACCAGGAACACGCCCGCGGCGAGCTCGAGCGTCGGCAGCACGATAGCCAGTGCGTTGCCGTAGGTGTAGTCGGCGAACGCGCTTTCCAGGCCAGCGATGCCGCCGTTGCCGCCGAGGCGGAAAAACACGCCGATCGAATCGATGATGAAGAACGCACCGAGTGCCAGGCGCATGAGCAGCAGGCCGAAATCGATGGTGCCGCGGCGCACGGGCTCGTCGACGGCCACCGGCTCTTCGTACACCTCGGCGGGCGCCTCCTCGTACGCAGCCATCGGGGCGGCTGGAGGAATGTATTCGGACTCACGCTCTAGCGCGACAGTCTCGTATGCCGGGGCTGCCGGGGGTTCAGCAACCTCCGGCGCAGCGTAGGCGGGCACCGCTTCGGCGGCCGGTTCCGTAACCGGCTGCGCGCTCGGGTCGGCGCTGATACGCACCTCCTCTGCGCCACCGGGCGCAACGGAGCCCGGGAACACCTCGGTGGGTGCTTCGCGGCCGGAGATGTCGTCAATGTCGGGGCGGGCCGCCGCATCCCCAAGTGGGGCGTATTCGGGCACGTCGAGGTTGTCTGGGTGGTTGAAGTCGTCTGGGGTGACGTCGCGGGTGTTGTTGTCAGCCATACCTGAAGAATGTAGGCGAGTTGCCAGCTGCACGTCGGAACGCTCATCGGCGCGCCGGAGCGGTTTCTTCCCGGCCCGGCTTTTGATACCATCATCGGGCTTAAAATCCGGAAACGCTTCACCCTGTTTGTTTTAAGGAAGGATCGTCATGGGGAAAACTATTAAGGTCGCGCTCGCACTGGTCGGCTTAACGGTCGGCGCGGGCTTCGCTTCTGGCCAGGAGGTGATTCAGTATTTCCTCGCGTTCGGCTATTGGGGCATCGCGGGCGCGGCGGTGGCCGGCCTAATTATCGCGGTGTTCAGCGCGTGGGTTTACCAGCTGGGCTCCTACTACTTAGCCGACGACCACAGCGTGGTGTTCCGCAGCGTTTCCCGCCCGTGGGTGGCGAAGTACATGGACGTGGCCACGATGTTTACCCTGTTTTGTCTTGGCTTTGTCATGGTTGCAGGTGCGGGTTCCAACATGGAGCAGCAGTTCGGCTTCCCCACCTGGGTTGGCTCGGCGATCATGACGGTGTTGCTCATCGCGTCCGGGTTTTTGGATATCGACAAGCTGACCAACGTCATTTCGATGATCACCCCGCTGCTCATCGTGTGTGTGCTCGTGGCATTCGTGATCACGCTGGCCAACATGCCCGACAACTTCGGCGCGCTGAACGATCTGGCACTGGAGAACACGCCAGCATCGGGCACGTTCAATAACTGGTTCATCACTGCGGTGAACTACGCCACGCTGGTGCTCATCATGGATACCTCCATGATGCTGGTGTTCGCTGGCTCGCACATGGACCCGCGCATGGCTGGCCGCGGTGGTCTGCTCGGCGGCGTGACCTTCTCGGTGCTGCTGCTTATCCTGACGTTCATCCTGTTCTGCAACATGGAGGGCATCTTCGGCGCCGACCTGCCACTGCTCATGGTGTTCGACAACCTGCACCCGGCGGTGGGTACCGCTGTGGCGCTGGTGATTTACCTGATGATCTACAACACCGCCGTCGGCATGTTCTACGCGCTGGGTCGTCGCCTGTCCAGCAACAACCACTCCAAGTTCCGCCCGTACTACTTCGCGGTGGTGCTGGTTGGTTTCGCGCTATCGTTCATCGGCTTCGCGGATCTTGTGGGCTGGGTCTACCCGGTGCTGGGTTACCTCGGCCTGATCCTCGCCGTGGTGATGGGTGCTGCGTGGTTCCGCGACCGTTCCAACATTAAGGATGAGGCGCAGCGCCGCGAGCGCCTCGCGGAGCTCGCTGAGACGCAGCTCGACCCGGCGGCGGATGACCTCACCCGCGCGGAACGCAAGGAGGTCGAGGTGCTGGCGGCGGATTCCCACGTCGCTGACCAGGAGCTTTGGCAGTCGGTGCAGGAGGAGGTCGCGGCTGACCTCGACGCGGACAGCTCGAGCGATTTCGCCCTCGAGAACGTGCCGGCGCTCAACCCGGAGTCCGAGGCCTACGAGGGCGCCCCGGACACCCCGGGCGACGACATCCACTGGGCGTCGTACGAGGAGATGTACAAGACAGGTGAGTTCCCGGCGGTGAAGAAGCCGGAAGAGAAGCTCTAAGCTTATCGACGACTAAAGGGCCGCGGCGTTCGCCGCGTGCCCGTACCGCGCCCGACAAACAAAACCCAGCTACCTACATTCAGCTATTCGCCCCTTTTCAGGCGGGTAGCTGAGTGTAAGTAGCTGGGTTTGTCCTTAAGGCCCCCTACTCCGCGAGCTTCTTCGCGATGAGCTGGTTGACCTGGCCCGGATCTGCCTTACCCTGGGTCGCCTTCATCACCGCGCCGACGATTGCGCCGGTGACCTTCTTGTTGCCCGCGCGGTACTTTTCCACGATGTCCGGGTTCGCGGCGAGCGCCTCGTCGACAGCCTTTTCAATCGCTCCGTCGTCGCGCACGACCTCGAGCCCGCGATCGGCGACGACCTTGTCCACGTCGCCCTCGCCAGCGATAACGCCGTCGATAGCCTGCCGTCCCAGCTTCGTGGTGAGCTTGCCCTCCTTGACCAGCTCGACCACGCGGGCGACATCCGCAGGGGTGACGCCGAGCGCGTCGAGGTCCTTGCCTGCCTCGTTAGCCTTGCCGTTGATGTAGCTCACCCACCAGGCACGGGCCTCGTCTGGGGTGGCACCCGCCTCAACGGTGTCCACAATCAGGTCGAGCGCACCCGCGTTGACCAGGTCGCGGAACTCCTTCTCAGGCAGCTGCCACTCCTCCTGGATGCGCGCGCGACGCACCCACGGCAGCTCCGGCAGCGTGGCGCGGATCTCCTCGACCCACTCTGGTTTCGCAATCACCGGCGGCAAATCCGGGTCGTTGAAGTAGCGGTAGTCGGACGCCTCTTCCTTCGGGCGGCCCTTGGAGGTGGTGCCATCCTTTTCCTGGTAGTGGCGGGTTTCCTGGACAACTTCCCCACCGTCGGCAAGAACTGCGGCCTGGCGCTGCATCTCGAAGCGCACTGCCTGCTCAACGGACTTCAGCGAGTTGATGTTCTTCGTCTCGGTTCGGGTGCCGAACTCTTCCTGCCCAACCGGGCGGAGCGACACGTTGGCGTCGCAACGCATCGAGCCCTGGTCCATGCGCGCATCGGACACGCCGAGGGCCTTGACCAGTTCACGCAGCGCCCCGACGTACGCCTTGGCCACCTCGGGGGCGCGCTCGCCGGCGCCGATGATCGGCTTCGTCACAATCTCGATAAGCGGAATACCGGCGCGGTTGCAGTCCACCAGCGAGCTCGTCGCGCCAGAAATACGGCCGGATGCAGAACCGACGTGGGTGAGCTTGCCGGTGTCTTCCTCCATGTGGGCGCGCTCGATCTCCACGCGCCACTCGGTACCATCCTCGAGCACGACGTCGAGGTAGCCGTCGTACGCAATCGGCTCGTCGTACTGCGAGATTTGGTAGTTCTTCGGCTGGTCCGGGTAGAAGTAGTTCTTGCGGGCGAAGCGGGAGCTTTCCGCAATCTTGCAGTTCAGGGCGAGGCCGATCTTGATGGCCCACTCCACGCCCTTGGCGTTCACTACCGGCAACGCGCCGGGCAGGCCCAGCGACACGGGGTCGATGTTGGTGTTCGGCTCCGCACCGAAGTGGGCGGAGGATGTGGAGAACATCTTTGTCTCAGTTGCGAGCTCGACGTGCACCTCAAGGCCCATCACCGGGTCGAACTTTTCCAGTACCTCGTCGTAATCCATCAGGTCGTACGCAGTCATGCGCATCAGTCTACTGCCCCGCCCGACGCGCACGCGCTACAGCTCATTGCGCCGCGCCACCAGGGCGAACGAGACATTCTTTTCGCGCGCCGCTACGAGCACTTTGCTTACCGACGGCCCATCGCCCGCGTCCACCATTTCGTCGAGAATGCTCGTGGTGCAGATGATCTCTATCATCGTTCTGGTGAATTTTCCTGATTTTACTGACCACACAACGCAAGTTGGCGCTGTCATTCTCACGTTATTCACCGCATTGACTGTCTCATCCCCGTTTGTTGCCCGGGCGATAGTCCAAGGTCCAGGGGCGACCGAGGTCGCAGTGGAGGGCATGAGCGTTCGCGACGCTTCGGGTGCTCCACTCGAGTGCGACACGGTGGAAGCGCCATTTCCCGGCGAGTCCAGCGAGTTCGACTGGCAGTGGAATTGCGACGGCACCACAATCAATGCCCGGAAGAAAACTACCGACGAAGAGCAGGACCAGAAACTGGCGCTCGCAAGATATATGCGCCGCGCAACCTTCCAGGACCAGCCTGACCCGAACGCGGTTGAGGAGCCAGCTCCTGGCATTCTCACCTTGGAGGGCGACAGCGCGAACAACGATGTGTCCGTGTCTTTGGAACGAGACGGCAGCACCGTCTACTTCTTCCTCACCGGTGTAAACGCCCGCGAATTCGCCGACCGCCTCGTTGAAACGGAGGCCCGCTAGTGCCTTCCCAGTTGAAAATCGCCGTCGGAGCCCTCTTTACCGCACTCCTCGGGTTCAATCTGTACACGTATCTGAACCTCCCGGCCGAGCCGGTTGTCCTGGCAGTGAACGCGGCGTCCGCGCTCATCGCCGCCGGAATCGCTTGGCTCCTGCTGGGCACGCACCCGGGAAGGCCGGCGAATCGGTGGTTCGTGCCGATCGGGCTCGTAGCCGGCGCTGCCCTGACGCAGGCTGTTGCCTACCCGAACAACGCGCTGGGCGAAGCGACGATGCAACTCCACAAATCTTTCTACGGGTTTCTTCCTGCGTTTCCAGAGGAGGCCGCAGAATTGCTCGCCGCATTGGTGGTGATTGCAATATTCGCCCCGGTGAAACGCCCGATCGAGGCCGCTGTGGTCGGTATGGCGGTGGGCGCGGGGTTCTACATCGACGAAACCATCGCGTACGCACACATCGCCGCTGTCGAACATGCGCAATCCGACCTGTATGGCGCACTGATGGCCGTTGCAAGCCGGTCACTCACCGGACCATTCGCCCACGCGCTGTACACCGGCATCGCAGCATGGGGGCTCGGCCTCTTCCTCTGCGAAACCCAGCGAAGCTTAAGGTGGCGGCTTTCGCGCCTGGCGCTTTGGGGTAGCGCGGCGATCATCTTCCACGGGGTGCACAACGCAGCCGTGATGGCGCCGGGGACAGCCGGTGCGGTCGCAGGACTCATCGTGCTGGGAGGACAATGGGTACTACTCGTGTGGCTTTACCGCCGCTCCCGGGCGATTGGCCGTCAGGAACCGGTCGCCTCCCACACCTCGCGGTAGCTCTCGGCCAGCGTGGCCACCGTTTCGTGCGCGTTGAGCCCACTGGGGTTGCCCACCACCCACACCGGCACTCCCGTGAGGGTTTCGGGTTGGAGGCCGCGGGTGGCCTTTGGTCGTCGATAAGCATCGCGGTACGCCCCAATGCCGGCGAACATGACGGCTTTGGGCTGATGCTTAGCGACGACGTCCCGCACCACCCCACCTCCTTCAACCAGCTCTTGTTTGGTGAGGTCGGACGCTTTCGGTGTCATACGGTTGACCAGGTTGGTAAAGCCGATCCCGCGCTCGGCGAGCATGGCCGCGTCCTTTTCGGAAAGCCCCTCATCGGCGTGGACGCGGTACGGGGTGATGCCCGCGGCCTCCAGCGCCGGCCAGAAGCGGTTGCCCGGGTAGGCAAAGGGCGCGTCCACCTCCTCAGTGAGCCGGCCGGGGTTGATGCCGACGATGAGCAGTCGGCAAGGGTCCGGGATGCGGTCTCTCATGTAAACATCGTTCGCGCGGTGTCGTAGCGGCGCTGCGGCACCGTCTTCAGGTGCGCCACCGCGCTTTCCAGCGGCACGAGCTCGATGTCCTCGCCGCGCAACGCGACGCAGCTGTCGAAGTTGCCCTCGTGGGCCGCGCGCGCCGCGTGCACGCCGTAGCGGGTGGCTAGCACACGGTCGTAGGCGGTGGGGGTGCCGCCGCGCTGGATGTGGCCGAGCACCGTGGTGCGCACGTCGTAGCCCAGGCGGTTCTTCACCTCGTCGGCGATGATCTGGCCCATGCCGGTGAATGTCTTGTGGCCGAACTCGTCTTCCTCACCCAGGCCCGCATCCATGGTGCCTTCCTTCGGCACCGCGCCCTCGGCGACGACGATGATGCCGTACTTCTCGCCCATCTGGAAGCGGCGCTCCATGGCCTTGCAGATTTCGGCGATGTCGAAGGGCTCCTCCGGGATCACCGTGTAGTGCGCGCCGCCGGCCATGCCAGCGTGCAGCGCGATCCAGCCGACGTGGCGGCCCATCACCTCGACGATGAGGATGCGGTTGTGGGACTCGGCCGTGGTGTGCAGCCGGTCTATAGCGTCGGTGGCGACGGACACGGCGGTGTCGAAGCCGAAGGTGTAGTCGGTCGCCGCCACGTCGTTGTCGATGGTCTTCGGCACACCAACGACCGGAATGCCGTTGTCGGCGAGCCACTTCGCGCCCTTGAGCGTGCCTTCGCCGCCGATGGCGATGAGCGCGTCCACACCCGCATCGTCCAAGTTCGCCTTAATCTGGTCGATGCCCGCCTTGAACTTGTCCGGGTGCAGGCGGCCAGTGCCCAAGATGGTGCCGCCGCGCAGCAGGATCGAATCGATGAAGGCGTCATCGTAAAGGTCCACGCGGCGGTCTTCCATGAGCCCCACCCAGCCGTCCTGGTATCCCACGACAGTGGAGCCGTATTGGCTGCTTGCAGTGCGGACGATGCCGCGGATGACAGCATTCAGGCCGGGGCAGTCGCCGCCGGAAGTCAGTGTCGCAAGTCGCATGGTGCCAGCCTAGCGCTTATCGACGCCAC
Organism: Corynebacterium sp. Marseille-P4321; assembly: GCF_903645305.1. GTDB lineage: Bacteria > Actinomycetota > Actinomycetes > Mycobacteriales > Mycobacteriaceae > Corynebacterium. Next base: position 162,518 of record NZ_CAHJXO010000002.1, read on the forward strand.
CGCGCCGACCACCGACGCCACCGCCGAAAGCGCAAGCGCCGGAGCCGCGGTGACCGCGACGTCGCCGGAGGCGAGCACGGCCCCGGTTGCAGCCACGCCAACGACGCTGCCCACCTGGCGCGCTGTGTTGTACAGCCCGGATGCCGCGCCTGCGTCAGATTCCTCCGCTGCGCCGAGGGTGAGCGCCGCGTTCGGTGTCCACACGAACGCCCCGCCAATGCCGATCGCCCCCATTACCGCCGCGAACCAGCCAACGCTTGCGTTCGCCTTCATCATCCAGGCGGCGATCGCGAGGGCGGCCGCCTGCAGCGCGAAGCCCGCCGCACTTAAGGTGGCCGGGCTGCCGTTGTCCGTGAGCCGCCCTGCGAGGGGCGTAAACATCAGTGCTGCCACCGACAGCGGCATGGCGATCAACCCCGCCGCAGTCGGCGAGGTGCCCGCCACGGTCTGCAGCCAGAACATCAGCGGAATAAACATGCTGGCGGCCACGAAGCCCATTGTGGAGATGGCGAGCGTGCCCAGCGCGAACCTGCGGTCGCGCAACAACCCCAGCGGGAGGAAGCCCTGGTCTTGGCCGACACGTGCGCTCGCGACCAGCACGGCAAGAGCACTTAGGCCTACCCCGACGCTAGCGGCGCTACCAAACTGGATGCCATAGACCAGCGTGCCCAGTCCGGCAAATGACAGCACCACCGGCAACGCGGCGACGCGGGCTCCCCCACCCGGTAACTTCGGCACCCACACCGCGGCAAACACGAGTGCTACTAATGCAAGCACGGCTTGCACACCGAACGCCGCACGCCAGCCCCACGCCTGCGCCACAGCGCCGGCGAGCGGCGGCGCCAAAAGGGACGCGATAGAACCGACGATTCCCCACACCGCGAACGCGCGGCCGGTCTCAGCAAACACCCGCGGGATCAGCGCGAAAGCTTGCGGCAGGAACAGCGCCACCCCAAGGCCTTGCAGGCCGCGGGCGACAACGAGCCAGGCCAAACTGGGTGCCACCGCAGCCAGAGCCAGCGCCACGGCATAGGCCGCCAGGCCAGCGAGGAACACGCGGCGCTGCCCGAGCGCATCGCCAACGCGGCCTGCGGCGGGCATCGGCGCCACCGAGCACAACAGGTACACGCTGGTCAGCCATACCGCGTCGCCGACGTCGAAGGGCAAAAGCGGCGCAACCACGGGCATAAACCCCTGGTCGAGCAGAAACACGAAGTACCCTGCCGCAAGCGCGGCGAGGGTACTCCAGGGATTAGTTGCGGCCGGCTTCAAATGCGGCGCCCACGCGGTAAATGCGCTGGTCTTCAAACGCCGGGGCGATGAGCTGCAGGCCGACCGGCAGGCCGGTGTCGCTCGCCTTGCCCGCGGGTACCGACATACCCGGCAAACCGGCCAGGTTCAGTGGCAGGGTGAACAGGTCGAAGTTGTACATCGCAAGCGGGTCATCGATCTTTTCACCGATGCCGAACGCGGTGGACGGCACAGATGGGGCGGCGATGACGTCGCAAAGCTCGAATGCCCTCTGGAAATCTTGAGCGATGAGCGTGCGCACGCGCTGCGCCTGCAGGTAGTACGCGTCGTAGTAGCCCACCGAAAGCGCGTAGGTGCCCAGGATGATGCGGCGCTTCACCTCTGCGCCGAAGCCCTCACCACGGGACGCGGCCATGACCTCCTCGGCACTGCGGGTGCCGTCGTCGCCGGCGCGCAGGCCGTAGCGCATGCCGTCGAAACGCGCGAGGTTCGAGGACACCTCGGACATCTGGATGATGTAATAGGCGCCCATCACGTCGTCGAAGCTGGGGCAATCCACCTCGACGATCTCTGCGCCCTGGCGCTCAAGCTGCGCGTACGCCTGCTCGATCGCCTCTTTCACGCCTTCCTGCGTGCCGGGGCGCTCGAACTGCTTCACGCGGCCGATCTTCACGCCGCTCAGGTCGCCGGAGGCACCCTCGCGTGCCGCGTCGGCCACCGCCGGAACGTCGCGTTCCACACTGGTGGCGTCAAACTCGTCGTGGCCTGCGATGACCTCGTGCAGCAGCGCCGTGTCCAGCACGTTGTTCGCACACGGGCCAACCTGGTCCAGCGATGAGGCGCACGCGATCACGCCGTAGCGCGACACACCGCCGTACGTCGGCTTCACGCCGACAGTGCCGGTTAGCGACGCGGGCTGGCGGATTGAGCCGCCCGTGTCGGTGCCGATGCCCAGCGGAGCCTGGCCCGCAGCAAGCGCCGCCGCGGTGCCGCCGCCAGAGCCGCCCGGCACCTTCGTGGTGTCGTGCGGGTTCTTGGTCACTTTGTACGCGGAGTTCTCCGTCGAGGAGCCCATGGCGAACTCGTCCAGGTTGGTCTTGCCCAAAATCGGGATGCCAGCCGCGCGCAGCTTCTTCACCACGGTCGCGTCGTAGGGGCTCATGTAGCCCTCCAGCATCTTCGACGCGGCGGTGGTCGGCGCGTCCGTGGTGACCAGGAGGTCCTTCAGCGCAAGGGGCACGCCAGCCAGCGGGGAGGCAGGTGCCTCGCCGGCTTGCACTTGCTTATCGACGGCATCCGCCGCCGCCAGCGCCTCCTCCGCGCCAACGTGGAGGAATGCGCCGAGCTCGCCGTCAGTTTCCGCAATGCGGTCCAGGAAGGCCTGCGTGACCTCGCGGGAGGTGGTCTCGCCATCCTGAATCATGCGCGCGAGCTCGTGGGCTGGCTTGGACACCAGTCCTTCGGTGGGAAGCGTGTAGTCGGTCATTGTCCTTTACTCTCCCTCTCCAAGAATCTGCGGGACCACGAAGCGATCGTCCTCCACCGCCGGGGCCTGGTCGAGCGCCTCGGCCTGGGTGAGCGTGTCTTTCTTCACGTCGGCGCGCATCTCCGCCTCGACGGAGTGCGGGTGGCTCATCGGTGTCACGCCTTCGGTGTCTACGCTTTGGACCTTCGACACCGCATCAATGATCGTGTCCAGCTGCGTCGCGATATCGTCCAGTTCCTCGTCCTTGAGCGCGATGCGCGCAAGGCGAGCGATCCGCGACACCTCGTCGCGAGAAAACTCAGCCACTTTCGTTTCCCAACCTTTCAGCGTGGTTTCATTCGACGCGCTACATCTTACGTCACCCACGCCACGCCACTCGGCGGGAGGTTGACCACCCCCTGCTATAAAAGAGGTCATGTCTTACCTCATCCGCGTGTCCCTGCCGGACGTCCCGGGCAGTCTCGGCCAGCTCGCCGAGGCGTTCGGCATGGTTGACGCCGACATCAAGTCGGTGGACATCGTCGAGGCTGCTATCGACGGCACGGTCACCGACGACATCGTCGTCGAGCTGCCCACCGGCGTCATGGTAGACACCCTGATCACCGCCGTTGCCTCAGTTGATGGCGCCGAGGTGGATTCCATCCGCCCGTTTACCGGTCGCGTTGACCGCCGCGGGCAGATCCAGTTGCTCGCACGCATCGCCGCCCACTCCGGCAACTTGAACAACGCGCTGGGCGAGCTCGTCGGCGTCATCCCCGGCGCGGTCACATCGTCCTGGGCCGTGGTGCTACGCAACGGCCCCGATGGGTTGAGCCGTGTCGCCGCGTCCCAGGCCGCGCCGGAGGACGACGGCTCCACGCCCGCCCAGATCGACATTGCAAAGGCATGTGTGCTCGACCCGGAGACCGATGAGTGGGCGCCGCGCAGCTGGTTCCAGCTCGACACCGCGCTGACCATCACTCCCCTGCACGGCACCGACCTCATGCTCACGGTCGGCCGCGTCGGCGGCCCGGACTTCCTCGCCTCCGAGGTGCGCGAGATCGGTGACCTGGGCGCCATCATCGGCGCGATGCTGAGCTAGCCCTCGAGAGCGTCGGGGCCGCCCTCGAGCAGCTTCACAAACTGCTCCTCGCTAAGAATCGGCCGGCCGAGCTGCTCCGCCTTGGCGGCCTTCGACCCGGCGTTTTCGCCAACCACAACGTAGTCCGTCTTCTTGGACACGCTGCCTGCCGCCTTGCCGCCGCGCGACAGGATCGCCTCTTTCACCTCGTCGCGGGTGAAGCCCTCGAGCGAGCCCGTGACCACCACGGTCAGGCCCTCTAGCGTCTGCGGGGCGCGGTCCTCCTCGCTGGTTTCCATAGTCACGCCCGCATCAGCCCACTTGGTCACGATGTCACGGTGCCAGTCCACGGTGAACCAGTCCTTGAAGGATTCGGCGATAACCTGCCCCACGCCGTCGGTTTCGGCGAGGGTGTCCACGGGAGCGTCGATAAGCTCCTGCATACTCCCGAAACGCGACGCAAGCGCACGCGCGGCCGTGGGGCCGACGTGCCTGATGCTGAGCGCGACGATGACGCGCCACAGGTCGGTCTCGCGCACGGTTTCGAGGTTGACCAAAAGCTTCTTGCCCGCGGCGTTTACCTCGCCGTCTTTGCGGGTATACACACTGGACTTCTTCAGGTCGTCTTCGGTGAGGTCGAACAGGTCACCCTCATCCACGAGCACGCCCGAGGCAATGAGGTCCTGCGCGCCTTTCTCCCCGAGCGCCTCGATGTCGAACGCACCGCGCGAGGCGATGTACTCCAGGCGCGCGCCGAGCTGCGCCGGGCACGAGCGGGTGTTCGGGCAGCGCCAATCTGCATCCCCTTCCTTCGCTGGCGCGAGCTTCGTGCCGCACACGGGGCAGTTTTCGGGAAAGACGAACTCGCGTTCCGAGCCGTCGCGCAGATCGGCTACCGGCCCGAGCACCTCCGGGATAATCTCACCGGCCTTTCGCACCACGACGGTGTCCCCGATCAACACGCCCTTGCGCTTCACCTCGTGCTGGTTGTGCAGCGTGGACATGGACACCGTGGACCCGGAGACGAACACCGGCTCGAGCACGGCAAACGGCGTGACGCGGCCCGTGCGCCCGACGGAGACCGCGATGTCATTGAGCTTCGTGGTCACCTCCTGCGGCGGGTACTTATACGCGATGGCCCAGCGCGGGGCGCGGGAGGTGGCGCCGAGGGAGCGCTGCTTTGCGACATCGTCCACCTTCACCACGAGCCCGTCCATCTCGTGAATGGCGTCGTTGCGGTGCTCGCCCCAGTACGTGACAGCCTCGATGACCTCCTCGGCTGTCTCTGCGCGGCGGGTGTACTCCGACACCGGCAGCCCCCACTCCGCGAGTTTCTCATAGGCCTCGTGCTGAGTGGCCGGCGTGAACCCTTCGCGTGCGCCGATACCGTGGCAGATCATGCGCAGCTTGCGACGGCGCACCGCCTCCGGGTCCTTCTGCCGCAGCGAACCCGCCGCGGCGTTACGCGGGTTCGCGAACGGCTTGCCACCTTCGGCCTGGCGCTGCTCGTTGAGCTCTGGGAAGTCCTCCGGGCGGATGAACACCTCGCCGCGGACCTCGAGGAACGCCGGCGCATCGCCGGTGAGGGCCTGCGGGATGTCCTTAATCACGCGAGCGTTGACGGTGATGTCCTCGCCAACTCGCCCATCGCCGCGGGTAGCCGCGCGGGTGAGCTCCCCGTTTTCATAAACGAGGTCGATGGACAACCCGTCAATCTTGAGTTCGGTGAGGTACGGCCCCGGCGTCTTGTCCAGCCACTCGCGCATCTCGTCCTCGGAGAACACGTTGTCCAGGCTCATCATGCGCTCGGGGTGCTCGGCATCCGCGAACGCAGAGTCTGTCGGAGCGGCGCCGACCTCCTTCGTCGGCGACTCCGGCACCGCCAGCTCAGGATGCGCTTCCTCCAGCTTGGTCAGCTTTTGGAAAAGCTCGTCGAACTCTTTGTCCGAGATCACCGGCTGGCCGTTGTAGTACAGGTCACGGTGGCGGCGGACCTCCTCCGCCAGCTCATCCCACTCGCGGTGGAGGTCGGCGTCGACGGAAGTATCCGGGGAAGTATCCGGGGCGGAATCAGTCATATCCGGCAAGTGTAGTTTTCGCGCCGACGCGGCGCGCACGCCCTATTCGGCGTACAGCGCGTACACGCGAGAGGTAATGCTCGGAGCGTCGAGAACATTCGCCGGACCAACCACAATCACGGCGCCTGTGGCGGGCAGTTCCTCCAGCTTGTCCATCACCTCTACCTGGTAAATGTTCTGCTCGAGGACGTAGAGCTCGCCGTAAAGGAAGCCAGACTCTGCGGCAACGGTGCCCGGGTCGGTGTCAAGCGTCTCGTGCCCGATCGCAGTGACTTTCCGATCCTCCACGAGGTAGTGCAGGGCGTCGAGCGTCCATCCAGGGGTGTGCTGCACACCGGCATCGTCGAGGTTCACAAACGCGTCCGGGTCCTCCCACCGCCGGGACCATCCAGACGCAAATGCGACAAAGCTGCCTGCGGGGATCTCGCCGTGTTCGGCCTCGTAGGCACGAATGTCATCGGCGGTTACACCGAAGTCCGGGTTCGCCTCCACCTTGTCCTCGAAGTGCAGCACGTACAACGGCAAGATGAGCTCGTCGACCCCAATGTCGGAGACCACGCGCTTGCCGTCGGCGAAGTGACCGGGTGCGTCGATATGCGTCCCGTACGGGGTGGGAAGCGTGTACTCCTTCGCCCAGAACCGATCCTTCTCAATCGTGGTTACCGTCCTCTCGCGCATTGCATCAAACGCAGCGAACCTCGGGATACCGGGGTGCAGTTGGTGCGTGAGGTCCACTCGCTTCGCGCCGAGGACGAGCTGCTGGAACTGCGTTGCCATTGAGTTTCACAAACCTTTCGTTCTATGGAAAATGAACTACTCTGACTATTCGCCCCGGGTGGCTCAGCGAGCAAGCTTTGTATTCACTCGACCGCAGCCGCGTCGGCGGGCGTTATACAGTTACACCCATGGCTACTTTCGACGCCTCGCGCATGCTCTCGTTCGACTTGGAAACCACCTCGGCGAACCCGTTTGAGGCGCGCATTGTCACCTCTGCGCTTGTGCGTATCGACGAAAACGGCGCAAGCGCCTCCGAGCAGCTCGCGGACCCCGGCGTGGAGATCCCCGAGGCTGCCGCGAACGTGCACGGCATCACCACCGAGAAGGCGCGGGCCGAAGGCCAGCCGCACGAGGATGTGCTGCGCGAGACAGTCGAGGCGATCAAGAAAGGCTGGGAAGACGGCTACACACTCATCGTGTTTAACGCGGCCTACGACCTCACAGTGTTGCGCCAACTCACGGGCGATTTCACGGTGACCGGGCCGGTGTACGACCCGTTCGTGGTGGACAAGGCGCGCGACCGTTACCGCAAGGGCAAGCGCAACCTGGGCGCAATGTGCGAGCACTACGGGGTGCGCATCGACAACGCGCACGAGGCCACCGCGGACGCGTACGCCGCCGCCCGCATCGCGTGGAAGCAGGTGCGCGTGTGGCCGGAGCTCACCCAGATGGATCCCGGCGACCTGATGGAGTACCAGGCCGTGGAGTACTACCGCATGCAGTCCGAGTTCCGCACCTACCTGGAATCCCGCGGCCGCGAAGTTGGCGACATGCGCCTCGGCTGGCCGATGCAGGGCTAGCGCAGCGCTTCTGCCATCTCCCGTGCGGCGCGGTAGTTCGCGGCGGTTTCGAGTAGCGTTGCGCCGTGCCCCGCATAGACATCGATGGCCGCCTCATTCGGGTCGATTTGCAGCTCATCGAAAACGCGCCACAACGCTTTCGGCTCCATTGTCGGGATGGCAACTCGCACTCCGCGCTCGAGCAATGCCGCGAAGTCGTCGGTTGCGCTTGGGGTCGCGGTGCACCACGCGGAGCCGTCGATAAGCACTGGCGCATTGAGCAGGAACTCCCCGAAGCGCGCCAGGCGCTCCCACGGCTCGCGGATCGCGGGGATGGATTCGTAGTCCGTCACCCCAATCAAGGTTCCAGACATAACTTCTGCGAGTCGCGGCTCGTCGAGTTGCAGCACGGTTGCGCCAAAGCGCTTCTCGACGTCCTCCCGGTGCGCCACCACCGCCCCCTCGAGCGCCTCAGTGATGTCCCGTAGCGCGCCGGGATCCGTGATGATGCGGTGCCCGTTCGGCATCTCGATCTCCGCCGCGAGCGTCCACGGGCCAACCAGCTGCACCTTCACCCGGTCGACGCGCCCGTGCCACAGTTCTTCCAGCCTGTCGAGGTCGCGCGCCATCAGATCCGCATCCGCCCGCTTGCGCGGCGCGACACGCCAACCCCGCGGGCCGCGGCCGACCGGGATGTCGAGCAGCGCCGCCGTGCGTCCAACCGCGTCGTAGCCCAACCCGCGCTCCGGCAGCTGCGGGATGTGCGGCAGCGCAGTCTCGCTCAGCACGACATCCGCTGCCTGCGCCAGGTCCGTGCCCGGCAATGGCCCCAGCCCGAACGCCTCAGCCACGCCGTTTCCTGCCCAACATCGGTTTGACTGTTTCGACGAAGGCCTCCGCGTCCATCACCTTGGCACCGACGCCAACCTTCACCGTGCGGCCGTCGCGAAGCTTCAGCACCACCGCCTTGCTCGACTGGTTCGCGTCGACGACAGAAACCCCGCCCTCCATCGTCGAGCCCCACGGGCGTGAGATGCGCTCAGCCTCGGCAAGCTCCTCTACCGCGATGTGTTTTACGTCGCGAAGCGCCACCACATCCTGCGGCCGTGGGAAGGCGCCGAAGTGCAGCCCGTCGTTGTCCACCATCATGAAAGTGCCCAGGCGGTGGATCATGTTGATCACCATCGCCGCAACGGGCATGAGCGCGATGCCGACCCACGTGTTCAGCGTTTGTGTGGCCATGGCCGCCAGCACGCCTAGCACCGCAGCGACCATCACACCGATCAGCGCAAACCGCCACTTCGGCGCCAGTGGGTTCGCCCAAACCAAATGCTCGTTCACGGCTGCGATATTACCTAGCCGTCTACCCCAGCCGTCTACGCTGTGCCGCAGATCGTGCCTGAGCCAAGCACGATATCGCCTAGCCCATCCGGGTCCGGCAGGTACAGCACCGCCGCCTGCCCGCGCGCCACACCCTCGAGCGGTTCATCGAGCGCGAGCGTCATCTCGTCGCCCGCGATCCGCGCGGTGCACGGCACAACTCCGCCGTGCGCACGGATCTGTACGTTCGCCTCGAACTCTCCATTCATCGCCGGGTGCAGGCGCTTCAACCGGTCCGCGGTGATCTCCGTGACCTTGAGCGCCTCGCGCGGCCCGACGGTCACCGTGCCCGTCGCCGCGTCCACGTCGGTGACGTAGCGGGGCTTGCCGTCCGCCGCCGGCACTCGAATATTCAGTCCTTTGCGCTGCCCGATCGTGTACTGGAACGCGCCGTCGTGCTCTTTCAGCTCGTTGCCTTGCTTATCGACGATCATCCCCGGCCTCATCCCAATCGAACGCCCCAGAAAGGCCTGCGTGTTCCCGTCCGGGATGAAGCAGATGTCGTAGGAGTCCGGCTTCGAGGCAGTGGAAAACCCGTGGCGCGCAGCCTCCTCGCGGATCTGTGGCTTTTCGGTGTCGCCCACCGGGAAGATGCACCGGTCGAGTTCGTCGCGCGTGAGCACACCGAGGACGTAGGACTGGTCTTTCAGTGGGTCAGTGCTGCGGCGGAGGTTGCCGTCACCGTCGATAATTGCGTAGTGCCCAGTTGCGATCGCGTCGAAGCCGAGGGTGACCGCACGGTCGAGCAACGCCGCGAACTTGATCTTCTCGTTGCAGCGCAGGCACGGGTTTGGGGTTTCGCCGCGGGCGTAGGAATCGACGAAATCGTCGATCACGTCCTCTTTGAACCTGTCGGAGAAGTCCCACACGTAAAACGGGATGCCCAGGTGGTCGCACACGCGACGCGCGTCGGCAGAATCTTCCAGCGAGCAGCAGCCCCGGGCGGATTCGCGGGTCTGCTGCGCATCTTTGCTTAAGGCGAGGTGCACACCGACGACGTCGTGGCCCGCCTCAACCAGGCGCGCCGCGGCGACTGAAGAGTCGACTCCCCCACTCATTGCCGCAAGTACTCGCATGTCGCGGCAGTGTAGTCCCGTGAAGGCGAAAGGTGAAACGTTCCGCCACATGGGTGGTAATGGCTCTGCCGCGCCTCTGACCCCGGCACGCTTGAGCAGATGCTGACCGCAGTAAGGCAGCGGGCCACCGAGTGCAGCCCCCTAGCCGAATACCCCCCTGGGGTATAGCATGAGGAGTCGTGTCAGTAGCGGTGTTTTGATCTTGCGAATTACGACCCCGTCACGGCCAAACCGATCACAGATATGGACTGCATCTTTAGAAAGGCACCCCTTAATGAACGACCCCCACTCCCACTCCGGCGCCGGAACCGCCGAACACACCGGTCACGGTGACCACGGTGACCACGGTGACCACACCGGTCACGACGGTCACGACGGCCACGGTGACCACGGCGGTCACGGCGGCCACGGTGACCACGGCGGCCACGGTGACCACGGCGGCCACAGCGGTCACGGCGGTCACGGTGACCACGTGGGCCAGTTCCGCCGCCTGTTCTGGATCATGCTTGTCCTCGCGGTTCCGGTCGTCGGGTTTAACGAGACCTTCGCTCACCTCATTGGCTACCAGTTGCCCAATGCGGAATGGGTCCGGTGGATCTCACCGCTTCTGGGCACCGTCATATACTTCTGGGGAGGCTGGCCGTTTTTGACGGGGGCGGTCTCCGAAATCCGCTCCCGCAAGCCCGGCATGATGTTGCTCATCGCATTAGCGATCACGGTAGCCTTCCTCGCCTCCTGGGGCGCGACGCTGCGCCTTCTGGACAGCGAGCTGAACTTCTGGTGGGAACTGGCGCTACTGGTTGTCATTATGTTGCTGGGGCACTGGATCGAGATGCGCTCCCTCGCGCAGACCACCTCCGCCTTGGATTCCCTCGCAGCGCTGTTGCCTGACGAGGCCGAAAAGGTCGACGGTAACGATGTTGTCAAGGTCACGCCGGACGAGCTAGAGGTTGGCGATGTAGTGATTGTCAGACCCGGGGCCTCGGTACCTGCGGACGGTAAAATCGTCGACGGCAGCGCGAGCATGGACGAGTCGATGATCACAGGCGAGTCGAAAACAGTGCGCCGAAGCGAAGGCGACCAAGTCGTGGCAGGGACCATTGCGACCGACTCCGGGTTGCGCGTTGAGGTCACCTCTACAGGCGGGGACACCACTTTGGCCGGTATCCAAAAACTGGTGTCGGACGCCCAGGGCTCCTCATCCCGCGCGCAGCGTCTTGCGGATAAGGCTGCTGCCTTGCTGTTCTGGTTCACTCTTGGCGCAGCCATCGTGACCGCCGTGGTGTGGACGCTGCTCGGCGTACCAGAAGATGCGGTCGTGCGAACGATCACGGTGCTCGTCATTGCTTGCCCGCACGCGCTCGGCCTCGCGATCCCGCTTGTCGTCTCCATCGCCACCGAGCGCGCCGCCCGCGGCGGGGTGCTCATCAAGGACAGGCTCGCACTGGAATCAATGCGCAACGTCGACGCTGTGCTTTTCGACAAGACCGGCACCCTCACCAAAGGCGAGCCCACCGTCACCGCGGTCGAGCCGGTTGGCGGGCGCGGCGCAGACGACGTGCTGGTCTTGGCTGCGGCCGCAGAGGCTGACAGCGAGCACCCCTTGGCCCGAGCCATCACCGGAGCTGCTCAGGCCCGTGACCTGTCCGTGCCGGAGGCCACCGATTTCTCCTCGTCCCCGGCGGTGGGTGTGAAGGCGACCGTCGACGGCGAGGTGATTGAGGTCGGTGGTCCGTACCTGCTCGACCAGCATTCCGCCGATGAGCTCCCGGTGGCCGACCAGTGGCGCGAGGAGGGCGCGATCATCCTGCACGTGCTTGCCGACGGCAACGTGATTGGCGCGCTGCGGCTTGCTGACGAGATCCGCCCGGAGTCCCGCGACGCTATCGACGCTTTGCACACTGCCGGCACCCAGGTTGTGATGATTACCGGCGACGCGCAGGCCGTCGCGGACACCGTGGCCAACGAACTGGGCATTGATCGTGTCTTCTCGGGAGTGCGGCCCGAGGACAAGGCCGAGAAGGTGAAGGAACTTCAGGGCGAGGGCCGCAAGGTCGCCATGGTCGGCGACGGCGTCAATGACGCCCCTGCGCTGGCCCAGGCCGATGTCGGCATCGCGATTGGTGCCGGCACCGACGTGGCGATCGGCTCGGCAGAGGTCATCCTGGCGAGTTCCGACCCGCGGTCAGTCCTCTCGGTCATCGAGCTTTCCCGGGCGAGCTACCGAAAGATGAAGCAAAACCTATGGTGGGCGGCCGGCTACAACCTGGTGGCTGTGCCACTGGCCGCTGGCGTCCTCGCTCCGATCGGGGTCGTCATGCCAATGAGCGTTGGCGCGATTTTGATGTCGGCCTCGACCGTCATCGTCGCACTCAATGCGCAGCTGCTCCGTCGTCTCGACCTGAGCCCGGAAAGCAGCACCAACCGGATGCTTGGCCGCTCTGAGTAACCCGGCAGAGCCTGCGGCAGCAGGCTGGGCGGGTGAACCCGGGTACCGTTACCTGCGTGCCTGACAAAAGCGACTTCTACGAAATCGACACCGGTATAGCCGAGGTGCTTCACGAGCCAGACGGCTCCATGGTGCTGCTGGTCAACGGCGTGCCCAGCTCCCACATCGTGCCGGGTGAGCCGGAGCGCCTCGATTTCGAGTACATGCGCTGGATGGCGGACTTCCTCGACGACGCGTACCCGGGCCAGGCGAAGCCGAAGTCTCGGCTGACGCACCTCGGGGGCGGTGCGTGTACGCTCGCGCGTTACTTTGCGCACGCGTGGCCGGGGTCGCGCAGCACGGTCGTGGAGATTGATTCGGAGTTGGCGGTATTGGCGCGCGAGCTTTTCGACGTCCCAAGGTCACCGACCGTAAAGATCCGAGTGGGCGATGCGCGCGAGGTGACCGACGGGTTCAAGCCGGCGACCCGCGACGTGATCATCCGTGACGTGTTTACGTCCGCCACTACCCCGCACAATCTGACGACGGTGGAGTTCTATGGGGCGGCGCGGTCGTCGTTAAGCGAGCGAGGCATTTACGTCGCGAACTGCGGCTCGCACGCCGACCTGAAGGAGGCGAAAGACGAGCTCGCGGGCATGTGTGAGGTGTGGCCGCACGTCGCCGCGATCGCGGACCCGCCGATGCTGAAAGGGCGGCGCTACGGCAACATCGTGCTCATCGGGGCGAACTTGCCGCTTGAGGCCACCCCGGAGCTGACCCGGGCGCTGCTCATGGGCGCGGTGCCGGCGCAGTTCAAGGGTGAGGATTGGTGTCGCAAGCTGGCGTCGCAGGGGCAAGCGCGACGGGATTAGCTACTTCGCGGCGTTGTCCAGCAGGATGAGCAGGTCGCCGATCTGGTAGTTGCCGATGAGCATGTTGCGCAGGTCGTCGACCGGCAGCTCGCCTTCGCCCGCGAGTGTCTTGACCAGGCCGGTGATGTTCTTGGCGTCGGTGGGGTCGAAGCCGGCGGCGCGGGAGGCGTCGATAAGCTGCTGCACCCCGAAGCCACCCGCGGCGAGCGCGAGGATCGCGGCGACCAGCTTCGTGCTGTCCTGCTCGAGGACGGCCAGGCCGTCGTCCTCCGCAACCTGGAAACGTTCGAGCATGCCGCCGCCGGCCTTGAGGTCGCCCGCGGCGAACTGGCCGAGCTGCGCGCCCGTGCCGTTGAACAGGTTCATGTCCACCGGCGTGTTGATGCCTGCGACGCGTCCGGAATCGCTGCGCTGCCAGAAAGAGAGCTTGTCCCAGCCGCCGACGGGGCGCGGGGGCTGGTTCTGGTACGCGGCGAGCCAGAGCGGGTAATCGGTGAACGCGTTGGTGTTGTTCATGTGCTCGTACCAGAAGTAGCGGTACGTGTAGACCATCGGCTTTTTGCCGGTTGCGCGCTGCACCTCGGTAAGGAATGCGGTGGTCCAAGCGGTGAGCGCAGTCGGGCTGAGGCCTTCGTCGACCTCGAGGTCGAGCACAGGCGGCAGATCGATCTCCGGGCCGTCGTTGATCACGGAGGCGAAATAGCGCGCCTGGGCAAGCGGGTCCTCGGCCGGGCGGGCGTAGTGGTAGGCGCCCACCTTCAAGCCGGCGTCGCGGGCAGCTTTGGCGTCCTCGTCGTAGAAGACGTTCTTCCAGCCTTTGCCCTCGGAGGCTTTCACGAACGCGAAGTCTTGGCCGCCGATGGTGCCCACCGATTTCCAGTTGATTGGCGCGCCGCCGGGGCGCTGGTGGCCTGCGACGTCCACGCCGGAGACCAGGCCCGGGATGGACTCGGACTCGGCGGACGGGGCGAAAAGCGCCAGGGACATCGTGAGTGCTGCGGCGATTACGGCCGCGACCATGCTGCGGGTGCGAGAAAGCTGCATGGCGGACACTCTAACGCACTCCAATCACATCTTTCACACATGACACGCGTGTCACATGAGGCTTCCCGCGACGCGGGCACGTTCCACCACCTCAGGGATCGCGGCGAGGAACGCCTCGACGTCCTCCACCGTGTTCGTCCGCCCCAGCGTGACGCGCAGCGCCCCGGCAGCCTCGCGCTCGCTGTAGCCCATCGCCTCAAGCACGTGGCTCACCCGCGTCACACCGGCCGCGCACGCGGAGCCAGCGGAGACCTCGATGCCTTTCGAATCGAGCAGCATGATCATCGCCTCGGCGTTCGCGCCCGGGAACATGAAGTGGGCATGGCCCGCCAAGGCGGGCTCGGAGGTGGTGACGATGGTGTTGGGCACGGTTGCGCGGACGCCGTCGATAAGCATTGTGCGCAGCTTATCGACGACTCCTTGCTCCTCCACCGCCTCCTCCAACGCCACAGCTGCCGCCGCGGCCGAAGCGACATCTACAGTGCCGGAACGGATACCGCGCTCCTGCCCGCCCCCGAAAATCACCGGCTTCGGCGCGGGCGAACGCTTCGCCAACATAAACCCGATGCCGCGCGGGCCGCCGAACTTGTGCGCGCTCGCCGCGAGCGTCGCCGCCCCCAGCACGTGGAAATCCACCGGAACATGCCCCACCGCCTGCACCGCATCGACATGCACCGGCGTGCCCGCGGCCTCAGCGCGGCGCACCACCTCCTCCACCGGCTGGATCGCGCCGGTTTCGTTGTTCGCCCACATCACCGCTGCCACAGCGGCAGGCGTGTCAAGCGCGGACAAATCGGTGACGTGGCCGTCGCGCCCCACCGGCAACCACGCCACGTCGGCGCCGAGGGATCGCACCGACTCGAGCACCGCCGGGTGCTCGATCGGGGTGGATACCACCCGCTCAAGCTCGGACGCGGCGAACAAACCGCGCACCCCGATGTTGTTCGCCTCGGTGCCGGAGCCGGTGAATACCACCTCCACCGGGTCCGCGCCCAACACCGCCGCGATGCGCTCGCGCGCCTCAGCCAACACCGCGTTCGCCCGGCGCCCCGAGGCGTACTGGCTGCCCGCGTTCAGGGCGTGCGCATGCTCCACCCACGTCTCAATGGCGCAGTCGCGCATGGGGGTAGTTGCTGCGTGATCGAGGTAGACCATGCGCCTTAGCGTATCCGGGCGCCACAAATGTGGGCCACAGCGCTATCCCCCACGCGCGCGATCACCACACCCATCTGCTTTGCGCCTTTCAGTTTCAGCTTGCCCCGCAGCTTGTCCGGGTCTACGTCCACCCCGCGCACGAGGATCTCCACGCTGCCCGCGCCGTGGGAAGAAAGCGCCTGCTTCAACCGGCGCAGCGGCACCGCCTCGATGAACTCGAACGCGCCGTAGCCCGGCGGGATCTCGTCGCCGGTGCAAAAGGCGATGTGCTCGTCCAACATGCTCAGCCCGTGCCGCGCCGCCCACTGCCGCACCAGCCCGGCGCGCACCACCGCGCCGTCCGGCTCCACGATGTAGGTGCGCGGGGGCGTAACTTCCACCTCGTCCGGATCGGCGTCGGTCACGCGCTCTTCCACCTCGCGCAGCACCACCGCTTCCCGGCGGGCATCGGAAAGCCCCGGCGAGTACAGGCAGGCCTCCTTTACCCCGCCGTCGAGGGAGACGACGCTGACCAGGCCGTCCCACTTCGAATAGTCGATGCCCGGCGCGCATTTTACCGCCACCTCGCGCCCGCGGGCGGCCTCGATGAGGTCCGGCAACGGCGGGATGAGCTTCGCCGGGTCCGTGATGCGCCTGCCGTCCGCGCGCCGCGCGGGGTCCGCCACGATCACACCGGCGGATGACACAGGTGCGAGCGCGTCCGCCTGCGCAAGCCAGGCACTCGGGCCCAGGTTGTGGCGGGCCATGGCGAGGCGGACCGGGTCGATGTCGCTTCCCAGCCACGCCACGCCCGCGTCTTCGAAGGCCGGGGCTTCGGAGCCGACGGAGCACGTCACGTCGTGCACGAAGGTCGCCCCGGCATCCGCAAGACGCCGCGCGCGCACCTGTGAGACCTGCGCCGGGGTTGCCTGCTGCGCGGCGTCGGCGTCGGTGAGCCAGTGTTGCGGGAACTTGGCGGCGGCAGCTCGTCGAGAAGCGATGAGCACGCTTACCGCCCGGGCGTAGTCGCCGAACTGTCGCTCCAAGATGGCGCGGTCGGCGAACACCGACTTCTTTGTCAGCGCGATCTCCGGCGCGACCTCCGCGATGCGGTCGGAGTGCGCTGCGAGGTAGCGCACCTCATCCAGTGTGTAGCTCATAGCCGGCGCCCAATGCGGTCTTTGGGTTGGAAGGTGAAGAACTCGCGGTAGCGCTCGTCGTCCACCGGGTCGCCGATCACCGGGGTCAGATCCGCGGTCCTGGCGGCGTCCAGCACGTCCTGCACCGAGTCGTACTGGGCCAGGTGCGTAAGCTGCGCCCAGGTCGAAGGGGCGAAGCGGACGAGGCCGTGGCGCCAGCCGTCGAGAAGCAATTGCGGCGGGAACCAGTTCGCGTCGTCCGCCTCCCCGGTCTGCGCGTCCGGCTCCTGGCCCTCCGGGTTCGCGGCGACAAACGTGAAGGTGTCGAACCAGTTGCCGGACTCGGAGCGGCCCACCCAACGTGCGGCGGGTTTGAGCAGGTCGCCGCACACACGAAGGTCGGTGCGGTCGAGCACCTCCGTGAGCGAGAGCTCGTGCGTTTCGAGGCGGAGGCGGTGTACGTGGAACGGGCGGGCGTCGGCAAGCAAATCGCCATGCACATCCACCGCGAGTAGCGTGCCCGTCTCCTCGAACAGCTCGCGAACGGCGGCGAACATCAGCGCGTGCGCCTTGTACTTCGTCACGCCAAGCTGGCGGGCCAGCGAGATGGCGGAACGGCCCGTCCACAGCTCACCGTCGTCCCAGGAGCGGCCCGGAAAATCGCGCGAATCCACCCCGCCGCCCGGAAACACTGTGATCCCGGGGTAGTTCGGCATGGAGAGCACGCGCTCCTGCATCCACACCTCAAGGCCGGTATCGCCGTTGCGCAGCAAGACAACGACGGCAGACAAGCGGGCACCACTGAGCCCACTCATCTCGGCGGCGTCGATGGAATCCGCCAAGTCCGCGGAGGGTGCGCCTGCGTAGCGCCGCTCGCCAGGGTCCTGCTGCGTCGACATGAGTCCTTATGCCCGGTGGGCACCCCCACGGCGCGAACGCGCCCGACGCGCGAAGTAGCGGCCCTCGTCGTTGGTTACCTCAATGGGCTGGTGGTATGCCTTGGAGACGTTCTCGGAGGTCAGGACATCGTCGATAAGCCCCTGCGCCACCACATCCCCCTCATCCAGAAGCATCGCGTGGGTGAAGCCTGGCGGAATCTCCTCGAGGTGGTGCGTGATCATCACAATCGCCGGTGCGTCCGGGTCCATCGCCAAGTCGCCCAGGTACGCCAGCAGGTCCTCCCGCCCCCCGAGGTCCATGCCGGCGGCCGGCTCGTCGAGGATGAGCAGCTCCGGGTTCGTCATCACCGCACGCGCCACGAGCACGCGCTTCTTCTCGCCGTCCGACAGCGTGCCCCACGTGCGGTCGATCAGGTGCATCGCGCCGATCTGCTCAAGCACCTCGAGCGCCTGGTGGTAATCCTGCTCCTCGTACTCCTCGCGCCAGCGGCCCAAGATGGCGTAGCCGGCGGAAACCACGAGGTCGCCCACCGTCTCGTCCTCCGGAACGCGCTGCGCCACCGCAGAGGATGTCACGCCGATCGCCGCGCGCAGGTCGCGCATGTCCGTCTTCCCCACGCGCTCGCCCAGGATGAAGGCGGTGCCGTTGGTGGGAAACTCCTGCGCCGAGGCCATGCGGATCAGCGTGGTTTTGCCCGCGCCGTTGGGGCCGATGACCACCCAGCGCTCGTCCAGCTCCACCTGCCAATCCACGGGGCCCACCAGGGTGTTTCCGCCGCGGATGAATTCCACCCCGCGCATGTCCACCAGCAGGTCGGGGTCGGTGGTCAGCGCTTCGTCCGGTTGTCCGTTTCCGTTATTCACGCCTTCCATATTGTCCTATTTGCGCGCCGGTGTGTGGAAGCGTCGCCGTTTTCGCGTTAGCCGGTGCACCCATCGCGCCTTCGCTACCCTTTATGAGTGTCACGCACCAGTGAAAGGGATGTATAGACGATGGTTGCACGCTTCGGTATCGACGATGTCCGCCCCCAGATCTCCGGACGCACACTTCCGTCGAAAGCGGTGGTGGGCGAGGTGGTGCCGGTCTCCGCGCTCGTGTGGCGCGAGGGCCACGACGCAATCGCCGCCACTCTGGTGCTGGTTGCCCCCTCCGGCGCGCAGTACGCGGTGCCGATGCAGCAGGAGGTCTACCGCCCCGACTACGTCCACGCCGTGTTCGTGCCGGATGAGCAGGGCACGTGGCGTTTCCGGGTGGACGCGTGGAGCGACGTGATGGCCACGTGGCGCAACGCGGTGAGCAAGAAGCTCGCGGCCGGCCAGGGCGAGGCGGAGCTGGCCAACGATATCGCGCACGGCGCCGACCTGTTCGCCGCCGCCATTGCGCAGACCCCGTCGCCGAAGGTGCTGCAGGAGGCAAGGGCAAAGCTTATCGACGAAACGCTGCCGCTGAGCGACCGCATCTCCCCTTGCTTGGCGCAGGAGGTTTCAGACGTGCTCGCGGAGTACCCGCTGCGCGAGCTGATCACCCGCGGGCCCGTGGCGGACATCCTCGTGGAGCGCCGCGAAGCGCTGGTGAACTCCTGGTACGAGCTGTTCCCCCGTTCCACCGGCGGTGTGGACGAAAACGGCGACCCGGTCCACGGCACCTGGGCCACAACTGAGGCGGCGCTGGACCGCGTGGCGGCGATGGGCTTTGACACGGTGTACTTCCCGCCCATCCACCCGGTGGGCGAGGTCAACCGCAAGGGCCGCAACAACACGCTCACCCCCGAAGACGGCGACGTGGGCTCCCCGTGGGCGATCGGCTCCAAGCACGGCGGCCACGACGCGATCGACCCGGCGCTGGGCACCGAGGACGAGTTCTTGGACATGATGGACCACGCCAACGAGCTGGGCCTGGAGATCGCGCTCGACTTCGCGCTGCAGGCCGCGCCCGACCACCCCTGGGCGAAGGCGCACCCGGAGTTTTTCACGGTGCTCGCCGACGGCACCATCGCGTATGCCGAGAACCCGCCGAAGAAGTACCAGGACATCTACCCCATCAACTTCGATAACGCGCCGGAGGCCCTGTACGCCGAGGTGTACCGGGTGGTCATGCACTGGGTGGATCTCGGCGTGACCACATTCCGCGTGGACAACCCGCACACGAAGCCGGTGAACTTCTGGCACTGGCTGATTTCGAAGGTGCACGAGACTGACCCGGACGTGATCTTCCTCGCCGAGGCGTTTACTCGCCCGCCGCGCATGTACGGCCTGTCCAAGGCGGGTTTTTCGCAGTCGTACACCCACTTCACCTGGAAAACCACGAAGGCGGAGCTGACCGATTTCGCGCAGCTGCTTGTCGACGTTGCCGATGTCAGCCGCCCCAACCTGTTTGTGAATACCCCGGACATCCTGCACGCCTCGCTGCAAACCGGCGGCCCGGCGGCGTTCGCGCTGCGCGCCACCCTGGCGGCGACGATGAGCCCGCTGTGGGGTGTGTACTCCGGCTACGAGCTCTACGAGAACCGCCCCGTGGAGGCAGGCAGTGAGGAGTACCACGACAGCGAGAAGTACCAGCTGCGCCCGCGCGACTTTGAAGCAGCGCTCGAGCGCGGCGAGTCGCTTCAGCCCTACATAGCCCTGCTCAACGGTATTCGGCGGGCGAACCCAGCGCTGCAGCAGCTGCGCCAGATCCGCTTCCACGAGATTGCCAACGAGCAGCTCATCGCCTACTCCAAGGTGGACGCCGTCACGGGTAACGCGGTGCTGGTGGTGGTGAACCTGGACCCGTGGAGCACCCAGGAGGGCATGCTGCGCGTGGATGCGGACTCGGTGGGACTGAACTCCGGCGAGTCTTTCGAGGTGCACGACCTGATTACCGGCGAGCGCTACACGTGGGCTACGGACAACTTCGTCTCGCTCACGCCGCAGAAGAATGTCGCGCACATCTTTAGGTTGCCGGATGTTCCGGAGGAACGTCGTGAAGCTCTTGCATACCGCCGCATCTCGGACCACGACTACCGGCCGTAAATCGCTTTAGAATGGACCACCATGAATGACCTGCTGATCCCCGACGCCGACCGCCAGCGCCTGATCGAGTGCAAACACCATGCGCCGCACGACTTCTACGGCTGGCACGCAGCCACCAACGGCTCCGTGGTGCGCACCAGGTTCCTGGGTGCTGAGCGCGTCGAGCTACTCATCCACAACGACACGGTGGAGATGGAAGACACCGGCGACGACATCTGGGCCGTCGCTTTGGAGGACGAGCACACGCCGGACTACCGCTTCCGCGTGACCTACCCGGGCGCGGAGCCGCAGATCGTCGCTGACGCGTACAACTTCCTGCCCACCCTCGGCTCGCTCGACCTGCACCTTATCGGCGAGGGGCGCCACGAGCGTCTCTGGGAAGTCCTCGGCGCGAACCCGCGGACGTACGAGACCACGCTCGGCGAGGTCTCCGGCACCGCGTTCGCCGTGTGGGCCCCGAACGCGCAGGGCGTGGCCGTGGTGGGCGACTTCTGCGGCTGGAACTCGAACCAGTACCCGATGCGCTCGCTCGGCTCCACCGGCGTGTGGGAGTTGTTCATTCCCGGCCTTGGCGCGGGCACGGAGTACAAGTACGCCATCCAGGCTGCTGACGGCTACCGCATCGACAAGGCGGACCCCTTGGCCAAACGCACGCTGTGCCCGCCGGAGACCGTCTCCGTCGTCGCGGGCGAGAGCGGATTCCAGTGGAGCGACGACGAATGGATGACCGCCCGCCAGGGCAAGGACGCCACCAACACCCCGATGAGTGTGTACGAGTGCCACATCGGGTCGTGGAAGCGGCAATCGTCGTATAGCACCCTGCGCGAAGAACTCGTGCCGTACCTGGTGGAAAACGGCTACACGCACGTGGAGTTCCTGCCTGTGGCTGAGCACCCCTTCGGCGGGTCCTGGGGCTACCAGGTCACGGGCTACTACGCGCCGACGGCCCGCTGGGGCACCCCGGACGAGTTCCGCGCGCTGGTCAACGCGCTGCACGCCGAGGGCATCGGCGTGATCGTGGATTGGGTGCCCGCCCACTTCCCCAAGGACGACTGGGCGCTCGCCCGCTTCGACGGCACCGCGCTCTACGAGCACCCGGACTGGCGTCGCGGCGAGCAGAAGGACTGGGGCACCTACGTCTTCGACTTCGGGCGCCGCGAGGTGCGCAACTTCCTGGTGGCCAACGCGCTGTACTGGTGCGAAGAGTTCCACCTTGACGGGCTGCGCGTGGACGCGGTGGCCTCGATGCTCTACCTCGACTACTCGCGCGAGCCCGGCGAGTGGCTGCCGAACCAGTTCGGTGGCCGCGAGCACTGGGAGGCCGTACAGTTCTTGCAGGAGATGAACGCCACGGTGCAGCGCACGCACCCGGGTGTGGTGACGATTGCGGAGGAATCCACCGCCTGGCCCGGCGTGACCGCCCCCACCGACGCGGACGGCCTCGGCTTCTCGCTGAAGTGGAACATGGGCTGGATGAACGACACGCTCGAGTACTTCTCCCTCGACCCCATCCACCGCTCCTACCACCACAACGAGATCACGTTCTCGCTGGTCTACGCGTTCTCCGAGCGTTACGTCCTGCCGTTTAGCCACGACGAGGTAGTGCACGGCAAGGGCTCGCTGTGGGACCGTATGCCGGGCGACGATTGGAATAAGGCCGCGGGACTGCGCGCGCTGTATGGCTACATGTTCTCCCACCCCGGCAAGCAGCTGATGTTCATGGGCTGCGAGTGGGGCCAGACCACCGAGTGGGATGAGGCGAACTCGGTGAACTGGGACGACTTCGAAGGCTGGGCCAGCGAGTACCACGCCGGCATCCAGCGCTTGGTGCGGGATCTGAACTTCGTCTACCGCGACACTCCCGCGCTGTACTCGCAGGACAACACCCCGATGGGCTTCCAGTGGATCAAGGGCGACGACGCGGAGCACAACATCCTCGCCTACGTGCGTTGGGGCTCCGACGGCACGCCGGTGCTCGCCGTGGTGAACCTTTCCGGCGCGTCGCAGCCCGCGTACCGCCTGGGGCTTCCGGAGGCCGGTGAGTGGGACATGATCATCAACACCGACGACGCCGTCTACGGCGGCGCCGACAACGACCTGCTCGCCACGGTGTCCTCCGAGCCCGTGGAGTGGGACCGCTTTGAGCAGTCCGTCCAACTGCACGTGCCCGCGATGAGCGTGCAGTGGTACAAGCTGCGCCGCTAAGCCGCTAGAACAGCGCGTTCGCGAGCTTCGTGCGCGCGGCGATCACGCGCGAGTCGGACGGCTCGAACATCTCGAAGAGTTCGAACAATCGCTCCTTGGCCCGCGGCTCGTCGCGCACGAGCGCGAGGAGGCGGTCGAAGGCTCGCTCGGGCGCGCCGGCAACAATCTCGGCGTCGGCGGCAAGCAATTGCTTATCGACGTCCTCCGGTTCCTCCTGCGCCTGCGAAATCGGATCCGTCTCCCTGGTATTCGGATCGAGGCGCTGGATCACCTTCACCGTCGCCTTCGCCTGCTTGATCTCCGCGTTGGCGGGGTCGTCGGCGAGGATCGCGTCGTAGATCGCGGTGGCGGCGTCGAAATCGCCCGCGTTGAGCGCAGCCGTGGCATCGGAAAGGCGGGGGTCTTCCTGCGGTTGCGCGGGCTCGTCGTCAAGCCCCTGCAACTGCGGGCCGATCTGCGTAACGAGCGCTGCGACCCACTGCTCCAGCGCGTCCTCGGGCTGGCCGCCCTCGAAGCTGGTCACTGGGCGCCCGGCGGCGAGCGCGACGACCGTGGGCAGGATCTTCACGCCGAACAGCTGCGCCACCTGCGGTGTCGCGTCCGCGTCCACGTAGGCGACCGCGAACTGCTTCTGCCCCGCCGCGACCCGCTCAAGCGCGTTTTTCAGCGCCACCGAGTCCGGCGCGCGGTCGCTGCCGATAAGCAACACCACCGGCACCTGCTGCGAGCGCTCGAGCGCAAACGCCTCCACCGTCTTCTCATCCACTGTGACAAACGGCTGGAAGTCGCTCTGGGCCGCCTGCGCTTGTGCTTCACGACGTTGGGCGAGCGCGCCCAGATCCACCGCGCCTGATGTGAACCCTGGTGTAAATTCCGCCATTAATCCTCCAAGTGCTTGTTTAGGGATGCGACCTTCTGGTGCAGCATGTCCGTATACCCGGGCCGGATGTCCGCCTTGACCACCAGCGAGACCCGCGGCGAAACCTCCGCGACCGCCTCAGTGGCACGCTTGATCACGTCCATCACCTCGTCCCACTCACCCTCAACGGTGGTGAACATCGCCGTCGTCTCGTTCGGCAGGCCGGACTCCCGCACGACCCTCACGGCGCGGGCGACCGCCTCCGACATCTCGGCGCGCGAGTTTTCCGTCACCGTGGGCGCCACAGAGAAAGCTGCAATCATGCGCTCCACCCTACCGGCGTTGCCAACAGTGCTTGTGCCAGTGCCTGCGGTCGTCTGTGCCGCGGCCAGTGTCGCGCGGCCACGCCACTACGTGCGCCACCCCGGGCGGGATGTTCTGGTTGCAGCCCGGGCAGATGTAGAACTTCGTCGCGGCCGCCGAGCCAATCTGGCGCACCTTGTACACCTCGCCGTGCGTCCAGCTCGGGCCCTCGACCTCCTGGGTGCCGATGAACGTCGAGCCGTCACGCGGAAGCACGTACGACGGTGTGCCTCGCTGACGTCGGTTCTTGCGCGGCATCAGAACAACCGAAGCTCGTCCGATTCGATGCCACGCAGCTCGTCGTAATCGAGCGTCAGGCAACGAAACCCCCTATCCGCGGCCAACGTGCGCGCCTGCGGCTTGATCTCCTGCGCTGCAAACACGCCACGCACAGGCTTGAGCAACTCGTCGCGGTTAAGCAGCTCGACGTAGCGGGTGAGCTGTTCAACGCCGTCGATGCCGCCGCGACGCTTCACCTCCACCGCCACAGTCTCCCCATCGGAATCGCGGGCCAGGATATCCACCGGGCCGATCGCCGTCGGGTACTCGCGGCGCACAAGCGTGTAGCCAGCGCCGAGGGTATCGATGTGCTCGGCCAACAACTCCTGCAAATGCGCCTCCACGCCGTCCTTGACCAGCCCAGGGTCTTGGCCCAGCTCGAAGGATTCGTCGAAAAGCAATTGCTCAATCGTGATGCGCAACTGCTCGCCCTTGGGGTTCTCTACGATCCACAGCTCCTCGCCCGTGTCCTCCCCGTCGACATCGACCACCTTCTCGCACTTCAGCGTGCACGGCGGGGTCATCCAGTTCAGAGGCTTGTAGGCGCGGTCGTCGGCGTGGACGGAGACAGAGCCGTCGGCCTTCAGCAAAATCAACCGCAAAGCGAGCGGCAGGTGCGCATCGAGGCGGCCAACATAATCCACAGAACAACGAGCGATGACAAGACGCATGCCTGCCAGGGTACAACCCGCACCCGCCCGGCTAACGCTGCGTGTCCCTGTTCGCGCGCTGCGCCAGCTGGCGGATATCAACCCGCTCCTGGCGCTCGTTCGGCGCGGACTCGATCCAAGAGATCAGGCCCATCTCCGTGTGGCGGTCCGCCGCCACCTCGAAATCCCCGCCCGGCCCAGAAAACTGAAGGACGTGGCCGATACCAGGCATGAACTCGCGTTCACCCTCGGCCACGTCCCGGAAACCCTCGAACTGCACACCCCGGCGGTCCAGCACCGAATCGTAGGTAAAAGACAGGGAGCGAAGCTTGAAAAACTGCAGCTCATCCCCGTCGTAGCGCATCACGCCATGGCGCCAGCCGTGCACCCCGTCAGCGGGCAGCTCACGCACCATCGCGCGGGCGCCGGAGTTGCGGACGTAGAGGAAACGCCACGTGGCGGCGGCGAGCAGGAACACAACCGCGATCACGACGACGGCGCCGAGAACCTTCATCTACTACCCCACTCTCGCGGTTGAATATTGTGCTCATTCTAACGCCCGCTCGGGCGCAACTGAACCGCCTCCAACCTTCGGACACCCCCCGGTTTAGCGCAAAAATGCGAAACCCCACCAGCAACAATGTTGCGGGTGGGGTTGGGCGGTCGGCGCTGCGCCTTCCGCGGGCTAGCGGCTCTGGCGGCGCACCGCAGCGAGCTCCGCCTCGGAGCGCGCCTTGGCGGTCTTGTCATCGTCGCTGAGGTGGGACTCCGCCTCGGCGGTGTCCACCTCGTCCGCGAAGATGGCGTAGTCCGCCAACACGGTGACCTTGTTGCCAACAACGGAGAGGAACCCACCCTGGACGGCTGCGACGATGCGCTCGCCGTCCACAGGGTTAATGGTCACAACACCGTTGTCTTTGAGCTGGCCCAAGAGCGGCTCGTGGCCCGGAAGGATGCCGATCTCACCCTCCGTGGTCTGGGCGGTGACAATGCGGGCAGGGCCCTGCCACAGCATGCGGTCCACCGCGACCAGCTGAGCGGTAAGTTCAGCCATGATTCCTCCTAGGCTTCCTGCAGCTTCTTGTAGGCAGCCTCGACGTCATCCAGACCGCCGAGGTTGTTGAAGGCCTGCTCCGGGTAGTGGTCGAACTCGCCGTTGCAGAGCTTGTCGAACGCGTCGATGGTCTCCTCCAGCGGCACGTAGGAACCCTCGTCGCCGGTGAACTTCTTCGCCACGAAGAAGTTCTGGCCCAGGAAGCGCTGGATCTTACGTGCGCGCTGCACGGTGATCTTGTCTTCCTCAGACAGCTCGTCCATACCGAGGATGGCGATGATGTCCTGCAGCTCCTTGTTTTTCTGCAGAACACCGATGACCTTCTGAGCAACGCCGTAGTGGCGCTCGCCCACGATGCCCGGCTCCAGGATGCGCGAGGTCGAGGTCAGCGGATCCACGGCCGGGTAGATACCCTTCGAGGCGATGGAACGCGAAAGCTCGGTGGTCGCATCCAGGTGGGCGAAGGTGGTCGCCGGGGCCGGGTCGGTGTAGTCGTCCGCCGGCACGTAGACGGCCTGCAGCGAGGTAATCGAACGGCCCTGGGTCGAGGTAATGCGCTCCTGGAGCACACCCATCTCGTCCGCCAGCGTCGGCTGGTAACCCACGGCGGAAGGCATGCGGCCCAGAAGGGTCGACACCTCGGAACCGGCCTGGGTGAAACGGAAGATGTTGTCGATGAACAGCAGCACGTCCTGGTTCTGCACATCGCGGAAGTACTCCGCCATGGTCAGGCCGGACAGGGCCACGCGCATACGAACCCCCGGCGGCTCGTCCATCTGGCCGAACACAAGGGCGGTATCGGGAAGCACGCCCATGTCATCCATCTCGAGGAACAGGTCGGTGCCCTCACGGGTGCGCTCGCCGACGCCGGCGAACACAGAGGTACCGGAGAACTCGCGGGCAATACGGGTAATCATCTCCTGGATGAGCACCGTCTTGCCCACACCTGCACCACCGAACAGGCCGATCTTGCCACCCTTCACGTACGGGGTGAGCAGGTCGATGACCTTAATACCGGTCTCCAGGATCTCGGTCTTACCCTCGAGGTCCTTGAACGCCGGCGGCTCGCGGTGGATGCCCCAGCGCTCGCCGTCCTGGCCCACCGACGGGTCGTCCAGGCACTGGCCGAGCGCGTTGAACACGTGGCCCTTGACCTGGTCGCCCACCGGCACGGAGATCGGGTTACCGGTGTCGGCAACCTTAGCGCCACGCACGAGACCGTCGGTCGGTGCCATGGCGATGGTGCGGATGAGGTTGTCGCCCAAGAACTGGGCAACCTCGAGGATGATGGTCCTCGACATTTCGCCGAGGTCGATGTCGACCTCGAGAGCGTTGTACAGAGCAGGCAGTTCGCCGCGCGGGAACTCCACGTCGACGACTGCACCGATGACGCGCACGACACGGCCGTTCTCGGAACCGCGCGGGTTCTGAGTGTTCTCGGCGCGAACCTGGGTGTCCGCGGCGCCAGTCTCGACCTGGCCCTCGCCCACCGGCTCGTCGTTGCGCTCATCAAAATTCTGAGCAGTAGTCATGATTTAGTCACTTTCTCCACTACCGGACAGCGCACCAGCGCCGCCGATAATCTCGGTGATTTCCTGGGTGATCTTTGCCTGACGGGCCTGGTTGGCTTCGCGGGACAGGTCGTTAGCCAGCTCGGTGGCGTTATCCGTCGCGTTCTTCATCGCGGTACGGCGCGAAGCGGACTCCGCGGCCGCAGCCTCGAGGAAGATCGAGAACAGCAGCCTCGACACGTAGACGGGCATGAGCTCGTCCATAAGCGTGTCCGGGTCCGGCTCGAACGCCATATCGGGGGCGATCTCACCATCGCTGGTGGACAGCATGTCGCGCTGCTCGTACTTGAACTCCTCCAGCACCGGCTCGATCGGCAGCAGCTGCTGCACGCGAGCTTCCTGGGAGAGCATGGAGACGAACTCCGTGTAAACAACGTGGACCACGTCGAAACCGCGGACCGGCTGCCCCTCGGCACCGTTGATGCCCTCGCGCCACTCGGTGGTGCCTTCGGAACTTGCCATGTAGCCGTCGATGATCTGGTGGCGCACGTCGTGCGTCGCCTCCCACGTCGGCTGCTGGGAAAAGCCGGTCCACGCGCCCTCGACATCCATGTCGCGGAACTTGAAGTGGGTCACGCCCTTGTTGCCGGTGACGTAGCGGACCACGTCGTAGCCGGCGTCGCGAAGCATGCGCTCGAGCTGCGCCGCCGTCTTCAGCACGTTGTGGTTGTAACCGCCAGCCATACCGCGGTCAGAGGTGACCACGAGGATCGCCGCGACCTTACCGTTCTCACGCTCCTGGAGCATGGGGTGGGTAAGAGAGCTCGCGGACGCGAGGCGTTCCATGACGTCCTTCAGCTCGTCGGCGTACGGCTTCGCCGCTTCGACGCGCTGCTGGGCCTTGGTGATCTGCGCGGTAGCGATGAGCTCCTGCGCCTTAGTGATCTTCTTCGTGGAGTTGACCGACCTGATGCGGTCGCGCAATTCGCGAAGAGTTGCCATGGCGTTTCCTCCCTTCCTTTATGTAGTAGGTCTAAGCCGCACGTAATCCGTGCTACTTAGAGCAGCTGACGTTAAGCTGGTTACGGCCGACTTCGTCGGAGTCGAGCGGCTCGTGCTCCGCCTCGCGGACGATGCGCTCGCCGGACGACGCCTCGAAGTTGCGTGCCAAGTTCTCGTTGACGCTGAGGATGGCCTGCTGGGACTGCTCGTCCAGCTGCTTGCCACCTGCGATCTGCTCGTAGACCTGCGGGGCGTTCGCGCGGATCGCCTCGTGCAGCTCGGCCTCGTAGCGGCGGACGTCCTCGACGGGAACGACGTCGAAAACGCCATTGTTCGCAGCCCAAATCGAGATGATCTGGTACTCAACGTCCTGCGGAGAGTTCTCCGACTGCTTCAGCAGCTCAACCAGGCGCTGGCCACGCTCGAGCTGCTTCTTCGAAGCTGCATCCAGGTCCGACGCGAAAGCAGCGAAGGCCTCGAGGTCGCGGTATGCGGCCAGGTCGAGACGCAGGTTACCGGCGACCTTCTTCATACCCTTGGTCTGTGCGGCGCCACCGACACGGGACACGGAGATGCCGACGTCGATAGCGGGGCGCACGCCCTGGTTGAACAGGTCGGACTGCAGGAAGACCTGGCCGTCGGTAATCGAGATAACGTTGGTCGGAATGAAGGCACCGACGTCGTTCGCCTTGGTCTCGATGATCGGCAGCGCGGTCAGGGAGCCAGCGCCCAGCTCGTCGTTAAGCTTGGCGGCGCGCTCCAGCAGGCGGGAGTGGAGGTAGAACACGTCACCCGGGTATGCCTCGCGGCCCGGCGGGCGGCGCAGCAGCAGCGAGATGGCACGGTATGCCTCAGCCTGCTTGGTCAGGTCATCGTACACAACCAGGACGTGCTTGCCCTGGTACATCCAGTGCTGGCCCAGAGCCGCACCGGAGAACGGCGCGAGCCACTTGAAGCCAGCAGAGTCGGACGCCGGAGCCGCCACGATGGTGGTGTACTCGAGCGCACCGTTGTCCTCCAGGGTCTGGCGCACACCGGCGATGGTGGAACCCTTCTGGCCCACCGCGACGTAAATGCAGCGCACCTGCTTGGACGGGTCGCCCGTCTCCCAGAAGGACTTCTGGTTCAAGATGGTGTCGATGCAGACCGCGGTCTTACCGGTCTTACGGTCGCCGATGACCAGCTGACGCTGGCCGCGGCCGATCGGGGTCATGGCGTCAATCGCCTTCAGGCCCGTCTGCATCGGCTCCTCGACCGGCTGGCGGTCGAGCACGCCTGCGGCCTGGAGCTCCAGGGCACGCTCTTCGTCGGACTCGATCGGGCCAAGGCCGTCAATCGGCTGACCCAGGGGGTTGATCACGCGGCCGAGGAAGTTCTCGCCGACCGGGATCGAGAGGACCTCGCCCGTTCGCTTGACTTCATCGCCCTCGGTCAGGGTCTCAAAGTTACCCAGCACCACAACACCGATCGAGTCGGTGTCAAGGTTCTGTGCGACGCCAATGACGCCGTTCGGGAACTCGAGCAGCTCGTTCGTCATGCAACCTGGCAGCCCGGAAACCTGGGCAATACCATCTGCAGCCGAAGTCACCACGCCGACCTCCTCACGGGAGGCCTCCGCGGAGTAGCTCGAGGTGTAGTTCGCTATCGCGCTACGGATCTCATCGGAGGAGATCGTCAGCTCCGCCATGTTCTTCCTGCTCTCGGTAGTTTCTTCCAGCATTATCTTGTGTTAGATGGTCGCCTGGGCAGCCATGTCGGTACGCAGACGGGAAAGCTTGCCCCGCGTCGAACCGTCGATGACTTCGTCGCCCACGCGGATCACCATTCCACCGAGGAGGCTGGGGTCAACCTCAGTGTGGATGGCCATCTCGCGACCGTAAATCTGCTCGAGCTTGCCTGCCAGGGCGCTGCGCTGAGCGTCGCTGAGTGCCTCAGCCGACGTCACGCGCGCGACCGTCTTACCGCGCATCTTCGCCGTCGCCGCCGCCAATTCGGCGAGGTCGTCGACGGGGTTGTGCTCGGGACGGCCAATGACCTGCAGAGCCAGAGCCTCGGTGAACATTGTCACCTTGCCGTAAATCACGCTAGCCAACAGTCCGCGCTTCTGCGCCGCGGTAGCCGTGCGGTCGGACAAAAGCTGCGTCAGCTCAGTCTCGCCGTTCAGAAGAACGGAGAGCTGGTACAGCTCATCTTCGACCTGCTCCAGCTGGCCCTGCTCCTGCGCACCCAGTGCCAGTGCTCGGCGGCCGAGGTTGATCAGGCCTGCGCGGAACTCGCGCGGGTTCGACCACTCCTGCTCGCCTGCAGCGGTGAGGATGTTCAAGGTGGGCTCCGCGACCTTGTCGCCGAAGACCTCCTTCAGAATGCCGGCGCGTTGGCCAGCTTCGAGGGAGGTGTCGGCGACGGCTACGCGCAGTGCTCGTTCGGAGTCGAGCTGGTCCACGGTGAGGAACAGCTCGGTGCCGATCTGCGCGGCGGCTGCGACGGAGTTGTCGGCGCCGCGGACCAGCTGCTCGAGCTGCTCCGTGACGTGCGCCTGTGCTTCGCGACTAGCTGCCTTCATCTCGCCTACTTCCTGGTCGCGACGTTGTCGAGCTCAGAGATGAAGTCGTCGATCGTGTTCGAGCGGCGGGTGGCATCCGACAGCTCGGTGCCCAGCAGACGCTCTGCAAGGGTGATCGAGTTCTGGCCCATCTCGTTGCGGAGCTCGGCGACGACCTGCTCGCGGGAGGCCATGAGCTGCTTCTCACCGGACTCGATGATGCGGCGGGCCTCCTCCTCAGCGCGGGCGCGAGACTCGGCTTCAATCTCCTTGCCACGTGCGCGCGCGGCTTCGCGGATCTCGGCGGCCTCGTGGCGCGCCTCGGCGAGTTCGGAGTTGTTCTTCTCCAGGGCAGCCTTGGCTTCCTTCTGGGCGACTTCAGCACGCTCGATGCCGCCCTTGATTCGGTCCTCGCGCTCAGCCAGCACTTCCTGGAACCGCGGAATCACGTACTTCCAGAACAGCAGGCCGACGATGATGAATACGACAAGAGACCAAACCACGTCGTACGTTGCCGGCAGGAGAATCGAGGGTTCAGATTCCCCCGGCAACGTCTCGGCGCCTTCTGCGGCGGCGAGGAATTCGATGACGTTAGTCATTGGTTGCTCCTGATCTAAAAAGGGTTTAACGGGTGAAATACGCGCGTGTTCTTTTTAGAACAGGAAGCCGGCGACGAGGCCGATCAGGGCGAGCGCCTCAACGAAGGCGATACCCAGGAACATGGTGGTGCGCAGCTGGCCAGCCATCTCCGGCTGGCGAGCCATGCCCTCGACGGTCTTGCCGACGAGCATGCCGATGCCGATGCCCGGGCCGATGGTGGCGATGCCGTAGCCGATGGTGCCGAGACCGTTGTAGCGGGTCACGGTCTCTGCTGCCTGAGCAAGAATGATGTCGTTCATGTGAAAGTCGTTCCCTTTCTAGGTGCCCTGCCGCGGGAAGCGACAAAGCGAGTGACAAGTGTTTGGGGTATTCAGTTGGCCGTGTGGTCGCGCTTTGTTAGTGCGCATCCGCGTGCAGCGACAGTTCGATGTACACCGCCGTCAGAAGGGCGAAGATGTACGCCTGCAGGAAGATGATGATCAACTCGTACAGGGTGAACAGAATCGCTGCGAGAAGGGTCAGGCCGCTCACTCCCGTCCATGCGTTCAGCTGCCAGAAGAAGAAGTTCGTGGCGGAGTACAGCAGGACAAGAATGATGTGGCCGGCCAGGAAGTTCGCCATGAGACGAAGTGCCAGGGTGACCGGACGCAGAATAAACGTCGAGAAGAACTCGATCGGCACCACCAGAAGGTGGAGCGCCGGCGGAAGGCCGGGGATGACGGTCGAGTGCTTGAAGTACGCCATGCCGTAGCGCTTGATACCGGCGTAGATCATCGCGATGTAGGCCACAATTGCCAGCACGATCGGCATACCGATACGCGCGTTCGGCGAAATGTTCAGGCCCGGGATGATCGTCGCGACATTCATGAACAAGATGGTGAAGAAGATCGTGCACAGAAGCGGCAGGAACCGCTTGCCTTCCTTCTTCCCCAGCGTGTCCTCGGCGATGTTGACACGGACGAAGTCGACGCCGATCTCGGCGACATTCTGCAGGCCCTTCGGAACCAGCTTCGGGTTCCTAAAGGCGATAACAAAGAGGAGCACCAGGACGGCCGCCATGAACAGGCGGACGATCATGATGCGGTCCAGTGCGAACCATCCGTTGGCGAAGTCTTCGCCTACGAACTGGCCGAACGTGTGCCCCGGGAAAAATTCTGGACCGAGAGAAGGTGCGTGGAACTCACCCTTCATGGCCAAAGTTGTAACGCTCAGCGTTCTCTCCCGTTCTCGGGCCGCACTCAGCTTGGTGGGTGCGGTGCGATGGACGTCTTCAACAGGCTGCCTCCGCGGCGGACTCCGTCGCACATCTGCTTCCGCGAAGACAGGGGACGATGCTCGAGGCCCAGTTTCTCCCCTGCTTAAACAGGAAACTCGGCATCCTCAAACAAACCCAGCGGTTATCCTAACAGGCCAAATGTCAACCGTTGGTTTCGGCCTTGGCCAGTCCCCCCGGTTCCCGCCGGCGCTGGCACATGGGCACGGAATCACCCAGCTTGGACGCATTTCGAGGCTGTTGTTATATCAGTCACAGGGTACGTGTAAACGTACCTTCGCTCCCACCAATTACCCCTTGACGTGGGAAAGCCCGCCCGGAAACAACCAGGCGGGCTTGCGGGGTGCGTGTGCCGCTAGTTCAGGTACGCGGAACGGGTGGTAATCACGCCCCAGGTTTCGGCGCCGAGCGCCACCACCAGCGCCGCAATCGTCGTCAAGCCAAATGCGGTCGAATCGTAGAAGTCAAAGCGGCGGATCCACAGCAAGAACACGACGAGCACGAGCATCTTCACCAGCCATCCGCCGAGCACCACCGCCATCGTGGAGGTGGGGCTGGAGTTCGAGGTGGCCAGCACCGTTGCGGCGGTAGCCAGTACGAAGCCGCCGCCGACGGCGACGCCCATCAGCACCGCCCAAATGCCGGGCAGTTCGCGCGCCGCGCCCCACCCCATGAGCGAGACGATGGTGAGCACCACCAGCGCCGCGCCCGCGATCTTCAGCGCGCGGATG
The DNA here is from genome assembly GCF_903645305.1 of Corynebacterium sp. Marseille-P4321. Taxonomy (GTDB): domain Bacteria; phylum Actinomycetota; class Actinomycetes; order Mycobacteriales; family Mycobacteriaceae; genus Corynebacterium. Next base: position 196,002 of record NZ_CAHJXO010000002.1, read on the forward strand.
AGCGGTTGGCGCGGGTCGTTCGCTTTGGAAATGTCGTTGACCTTGAGTTCTTCAGTCACGGTGCATCATCCTACTTCAGGGCAGTTGCTTATCGACGCCTACCGGCGCCCCTCGCGCCGGCCCAATCTTGCCCTGCCCCAGCGGGACGAGAGTGGCCACGAACGCCAGGCCTAAGGACAACAACGTGAATGCTGCCGCGTATCGGGCGGGCACTATGGAGAAACTCACCGCCCCGAACGCCACGGCGCTGACCCACATGTAGAGCACGAGCACCGTGCGGCGGTGCGTGTGCCCAAGCCGCAGCAGGCGGTGGTGGATGTGTCCGGCGTCCGCGGTGAACGGGCTTTGCCCCTTCGCGGTGCGGCGCACCACGGCCCACACGAGGTCGAGCACCGGCAGGGCAATCGCGGCGAGCACCACGATGATCGGGCTGATCAAGGCCACCAGGTCCGCTGCGCCGTAGAGGGACATGTTGATCTTGCCGGACGCGGAGATGGACGCCGCCGAGAGCAGCAGACCGATGAGCATCGCGCCGGAATCGCCCATGAAGATGCGCGCCGGCTCGAAGTTGTGCGGCAAAAAGCCCGCGCAGATGCCCACCAGGATCGCACCGATGATTGCCGGCGGGTACGCCGAGACGGCGCCACCTTGGTCGTGCAGCACCGCGAGCGAGTACACCAGGATCGCGCTGCCGGCGATCATGCCCAGTCCCGCGGCGAGTCCGTCGATGCCGTCGACGAAGTTCACCGCGTTGATAAGCAGCACGGTAAACACCGCGCTGAGCACCATCCCCTGGGCCTCGTCGAGGATGAGCGTGGTGCCCTCGCCGAAGGGGACGTAGAAGACGGTGAACACGATGCCGGTGACCGTCATGATGATCGCGGCGATGAACTGTCCGGCGAGTTTGGTGAGGGCGCCGAGCTCGTAGAGGTCGTCGATAAGCCCGACCACCACGATGGCGAAAGCGCCGGCGAGCACCGCAGGCATCTCCGGGGTAACAGGCGCGAACCCGCGCGTGAGCGCGGGCAGCTGGTTGGCCAAGAGATACGCGGCGACGAACCCGGTGAACATGGCCAGCCCGCCGAGCGAGGGCGTGGGCTGGGTGTGCACGTCGCGCTGCCGGATCTCGGCCACCCTGCCGGTGCGCACCAGCAGCGAGCGCACCGGGCCGGTGGCCAGGTACGTAATCGCAGCCGCGACGAGCAGCACAAGCCCAAGCTCGCGCAGCGGCACGCCGGCACCAGACATCTAACGCCTCCGCAGACTCTCCGGGTCAAGTTCCAAGACTTCACCGATGCGCTCTGCGGAGATCGCTCCCTCGCGCAGGATCACCGGCCGCGGGCCGGACAGGTCGATGATGGTCGACGGCGTGCCTACCGCCGCCTCTCCCCCGTCGAGGTAGACGTTCACGGTGTCGCCGAACTGTTCCTTCGCGGCGGCCGCGGTGGTCGCCGGCGGGTTGCCGGAGATGTTCGCGGAGCTCACGGCCATCGGGCCGGTTTCGCGCAGCAGCTCGATAGCAAGCGGCTGGTTCGGCATGCGCAAAAGTACGGTTCCGCGGGTGTCGCCCAGGTTCCAGGGCAGGCTGGGTGCCTCGGGCAGCACGAGCGACAGCCCACCGGGCCAGAACGCCTCGACGAGCGTCTTCGCGGTGGCGGTGAAGTCGCGCACCAGGCCCTGGATGGTCACCCACGAGCCGACGAGCACCGGCACCGGCATGTCCGGCCCGCGGTGCTTCGTGGCCAAGAGGGTGGCTACCGCGTCGTTGTTGAAGGCATCGCAGCCGATGCCGTAGACAGTGTCCGTGGGCAGCACCACGCAGTGGCCAGCGAGCACCTGCTCTTTCGCTGCGCGCAAGCCCGCCTCGCGGCCCGCGGGCTCGAGGCAGTTGTAGATCGCGTCAAACATGGTCTTCAACCCTACTCGCCGTGACAAACCGCGCTCGCCCGGTGAGGTCGGTGCGCGCCTCAATCCCGCCGAACCCGCCGGTTGCGCGCACGGCATTGTGCACGGCGTCTGAGGTGGTGTCGTCGTGCTCGACGCCCAGCGCCCCGCCGGGTTTGAGCAGGCGCCGCGCCACCGGCAGCAGCCCCCGTATGGCGTCCATGCCGTCCGCGCCGGAGAACACCGCCTCCGCCGGGTCGGCGTACACCTCAGCTTCGAGTTCCGGGGTTTCCGGCACGTACGGCGGGTTGGACACCACGAGGTCCACGCGCCCGTCGAGGTCGCTGAGCAGGTTCGGGTCGGTCATGTCGCCGGGCACAATGCTTATCGACGGCGCGAAGCGCGCCACGTTACGCTCCGCATACTCACGGGCTTGCGCGGAGCGCTCCACGGCGTAGACGTCTGCGTTCGGCACGTGGTGGGCGATGTAGATCGCGAGGGCCCCGCTGCCGGTGCCCAGGTCGACGACTGTCGGGTGGTGCGACGCGGAGCCGTCGATAAGCATGCGCACTGCCCAATCGGCGAGCAACTCCGTTTCGGGCCTGGGGATGAACACCCCTGGGCCGACTTCGAGCTCGAGCGGGCCGAACGGCGCGGAGCCCAGGATGTGCTGCAGCGGCTCGCGGGCGGCGCGGCGCGCAACCGCCTCGTCGAACGCTTGGGGAAAACCCTCCGGCACGGCGGCGAAAGTGACCTCCGTCGGCGCGACCTCTAGCAGATGCGCAGCGATGAGGCGCGCGTCGACCTCCGGGGCGGCAACGCCCGCCCGCTTGAGAATCTGCGCGGCGCGGGCGAGGTGCGTGCGCACGCTACTCCGCTTCCAGACGTTCCTGGCGCTCGTGCGTCTGCAGCGCCGAGATGAGCTCGTCCATGTTGCCGTCCAGCACCGAATCCAGGTTGTTCGCCTTGAAGTTGATGCGGTGATCCGAGATGCGGTTCTCCGGCCAGTTATAGGTGCGGATGCGCTCCGAGCGGTCCATGGTGCGCACCTGCGACGCGCGGCCCTCCGCCTCCTCGGCCTCGGCCTTTTCGCGCTCCAGCTGGTCCAGGCGCGCTTGGAGCACCTGCATGGCGCGGGCGCGGTTCTGAATCTGGGAGCGCTCGTTCTGGCAGGTCACCACGATATTCGTGGGCAGGTGGGTGATGCGCACCGCCGAGTCCGTGGTGTTCACGCCCTGGCCGCCCTTACCCGAGGAGCGGTACACGTCGACGCGAATGTCTTTCTCGTCAATGTTCACGCTTTCGAATTCCTCGGCCTCCGGGAAGACGTAGACGCCTGCTGCGGACGTCTGAATACGGCCCTGCGACTCGGTGACGGGGATGCGCTGCACGCGGTGCACGCCACCTTCGAACTTCAGCTTCGACCAGGCGCCGTCGCGCGAGGGGTTCTTCGAGCGCACCGAGACGGTCATGTCTTTAACGCCACCCAAGTCGGTGTCCGCGACGTCCAGGACCTCCCAGGTCAAGCCGTTTTTCTCGCAGAACTTCTGGTACATGCGCGCCAGATCGCCCGCGAACAGCGCGGCCTCCTCGCCGCCGGCGCCGGCCTTGAGCTCCATGATGATGTCGTCGCCGTCGTGCTCGTCGCGCGGCGCGAGCAGGTCGGCGAGCTGCTCCTCCAGGCGGACAATCTCGCCCTCCAGGCGCGACGCCTCCTCAGCGAACTCCTTATCCTCGTCGGCCATCTCGGCGGCCGCCTCGTGATCCTCGCGCGCCTGGTTCAGCTCGTTATTTGCGTTGATGATGGGCTGCAGCTCCGCGTAGCGCTTCGACAGCTTGCGGAACAGCGCCTGATCGCCCACGACTTCCGGGTCGCCCATCTGCGCCTGGATGCCTTCGTATTCGGCCACGTAGTCGTCGACAAGCGAGACCTGCGAATTTTCTGCCATTAGACGTAATCCTCCTCGCCCTTGTCGGCGACCATCGGCGCGGACTGTGCCACACCCATGAGGAACTCGCCGTTCGACTTCGTCTTCTTCAACTGCTTGATCAGCATGTCAATCGCCTGCTGCGGCTCCAGCGCGGAGAGGATGCGGCGCAGCTTGTGCATAATACGCGCCTCCTCCGGACTCATGAGCAGCTCGTCCTTGCGGGTGCCCGACGGGTTGACGTCCACAGCCGGGAACACGCGGCGCTCCGCGATCTTGCGGTCCAGCTTCAGCTCGGCGTTGCCCGTGCCCTTGAACTCCTCGAAGATCACCGTGTCGCCCGCAGAGCCCGTCTCCACCATGGCGGTCGCGATGATGGTCAGCGAACCGCCCTCCTCGATGTTGCGGGCAGCGCCCAAGAAGCGCTTCGGCGGGGAGAGCGCGTTCGAATCCACACCACCGGACAGGATGCGGCCCGACGCCGGTGAGGAGTTGTTGTAGGCGCGGCCCAGGCGGGTGATGGAGTCGAGCAGGACAACGACGTCCTGGCCCATCTCCACCAGGCGCTTCGCGCGCTCGATGGCCAGCTCCGCCACCGCGGTGTGCTCGCTAGGCGGGCGGTCGAACGTGGAGGCAATCACCTCGCCGTTGACGCTGCGCTGCATGTCGGTGACTTCCTCGGGGCGCTCGTCCACCAACACCACCATGAGGTAGCACTCCGGGTTGTTGGTGGCAATCGCGTTCGCGATGTTCTGCAAAATCGTCGTCTTACCGGCCTTCGGCGGGGAGACAATCAGCGCACGCTGGCCTTTACCAATCGGCATGACCAAGTCGATCACGCGGGTGGTGAGGATCTTCGGCTCCGTCTCCAAACGCAGGCGGCGGTTCGGGTAAAGCGGAGTGAGCTTGTGGAACTCCTTGCGGCGCTTCGCGTCCTCCACGCTGTGGCCGTTGACCGAGTCCACGCGCACCAACTGGTTGTAGTTCCGGCGGTTGCGGCCGTTGCCCTGGGAGTGAGTCTGGCCGTTGACCCGCACCTGGCCCACCACGGCGTCGCCGGAGCGCAGGCCGTTTTGGCGCACGAGGTTCTTGTTCACGTGCACATCGGCGGAGCTGGCGCGGTAGCCGGTGGTGCGGATAAAGGCCGCGCCGTTGTCCTGCACGTCTGCGATACCGGCGACTTCCTGCAGCTCTTCCGGGTCGAAGTTTTGGTTGTCGTTGCCGCCCTGGTTTCCGCCCTGGTTGTTGCCGTTCTGGTTATCCCGGTTGTTGCGGTTGCGGTTGCGACGCCCGCGGCGGCCGCGGCGACCCCCGCCCTGATTGTCGTCGCGGTTGTTGCCGTGATTGTTGTCCCGGTTGTCGCCGCCGCGGTTGTTGTCGCCGCGATTGTTGTCGCGGTTGTTGTTATCGCGGTTTTCGCGGTTGTTGTTATCCCGGTTTTCACGGTTGTTGTCGCCGCGGTTTTCGCGGTTGTTGTCGCCGCGGTTTTCGCGGTCACCCCGGTTGCCACCGTTGTTGTCGCCGCCGCGATTGTCGTTTTCCTCGGCGCGGTCATCGGAGTTGCCCTGAGACTGCTGGCCCTGCGGTTCGGCGTCCTGCTGGTTGCGCGAGCGGTTCCGGCGGGCGCGACGCGCGGCGGAGCGGGACTTGCCCTCGTCGTCCCCGTCGCGGTCTTGGGAGTCGTTGCTGCCGCTCTGCGCGTCGATAAGCGTCGGCTCCTGCTTCTGCTCCTGCTTCGTCTCGGCAGCTACTGCCGTCTTGCGTGGCACCTGCCCCGTGCTAATCGCCTGGATGAGCTCGCCCTTGCGCAGGCCGGAGATGCCCTTCAAACCCTGCTCGGCGGCGAGCTTGCGCAGCTCGGGCAGCTTCATCGCTGCGAGGTCGTTGCCTGCCGCGGTGCCGGTATCGGTCACGCGTGTGTCCTTTCGTCGATACGCCATATCCACGCTTATGGTGTGCGCCGCCCAAACATTGGGGCGGGTGGCGTAGCTGTGCAATTTGTCTCGAGGTAAAACTTGCGCACGAGCGCTAATAGAACATCAAGGCTGCCTTCGGCTGCTGCACCGCAGCCACTGCCTTGAGTCTTAATGATGCCGGGTGGGGCCGAAACGATCCGGCAGCGCCCAGCGGAAACCGAACAGGACGCGGCGGCGGGCGGCAAGCGCGCGCCCGAAACGACGCGGCACGTCCAATCCACGTGGAAGTGTAGCGCATGAACGCGCACACAATAATCAGGGCCCGCATCGATGGCCGCGCTACGATAGCCCTCATGCTTTCAACGATGCAGGAAGTGCCGTTTTCTGTCGCCCGCATCCTCGAGTACGGTCGTACGGCCCACGGCACGATGAAGTGCACCACGTGGCGCGCCTCTGAGGCGGAGGAGACCACGTTCGCGGAGATCGGGGCTCGGGCCTCGGCGTTTGCGCATGCGCTGCACGACGACCTTGGCATCGACGGCGACCAGCGCGTGTCCACGCTGTTGTACAACTGCGCCGAGCACGTTGAGGTGATGTTCGCCGTCGCCGCGAAAGGCGCGGTGTTCACGCCCCTGAACGTGCAGCTCATGGTGGATCAGATCACGTACGTGGTGAACCACTCCGAGTCGAAGCTGATCGTGGCGGACCCGCGCCTGGCGGAGAAGCTGGGCAAGATCGTGGCGAACTGCCCGTCTGTGCAGTCGGTAGCGTTTACCGGACCCGGGCCGATTGCGGAGGCGGCATCGCACTTACCGGAGGGCATCAAGGCGTACTCGTACGAGCAGCTTCTCGACGGCCGCGCCACCCGCTACGACTGGCCCGAGCTGCCCGAGAACACAGCTGCCGCGCTGGTGTACTCCACCGCCACCACCGGCGCACCGAAGGGCGTGGCGTACTCGCACCGCGCACTCTGGCTGGAGGCCACCGGGCTGCGCGCCACGGATTCGCTGGCGGTAACCCACGGCGAGACGTTTTTGTGCTGCATCCCCATCTACCACGTGCTGAGCTGGGGCGTGCCGTTCGCGGCGTTCCTCGCGGGGACCCCGCTGGTGCTGCCCGACTCGAACGTTTCGGCCGCTAACCTGGCAAAGCTTATCGCCACCACCCACCCGCGTGTGGCCCACGGCGTGCCCACGCTGTGGATCCAGCTCATGGTGCACTACTTGCACAACCCGCCGGAGCGCATGAGCCTGCAGGAGATCTTCGTCGGTGGCTCCCCCGCCCCGCCTGGATTGATCAAGGTGTGGGAGGAACGCTACGGCGTGGACATCGTGCACGTGTGGGGCATGACGGAGACCACCACGGTAGGCACGGTGGCCAGGCCGCCGTCGGGCGTGTCGGGCGAGGCCCGCTGGGCGTACCGCATCTCGCAGGGCCGTTTCACCCCGGCGCTGGAGTACCGCGTGGTCAACGATGGCAAGGTGATGGCGCCGAACGATCTCACCCAGGGCGAGATTCAGGTGCGCGGCAACATGGTCGCGGCGAGCTACTACCATTCGCCCACTCAGGAGCAGGGCGAGCTGGCCTCCACGTTCCGCGGCGAGGAGGTCGACGACGTGCGCAAGCACTTCACTGCCGACGGCTGGCTGCGCACCGGCGACGTGGGCACCGTGACCAACGCTGGCTTCATGACGCTCTACGACCGGGCGCGCGACGTAATCCGCTCCGGCGGCGAGTGGATCTACTCCGCGCAGGTGGAAAACCTGATCATGGAATCCGACAAGGTGGTCGAGTGCGCGGTGATCGGCATCCCGGACAAGAAGTGGGGTGAGCGCCCGCTCGCGGTGACGAAGCTACTGCCGGGCACCGCCCCGGATGCGCAGACCGCTCGCCAGCTCCGCGCGAGCCTGGCAGAGAACCTGCCCACCTGGATGGCGCCGGAGTACTGGACGTTCGTGGATTCCATCGACAAGACTTCCGTGGGCAAGTTCGACAAGAAAGACCTGCGCAAACACCTCGAGCGCTCCGAGTTCGACATCATCGCTCTCCCCGGCCCGGGCGCGCGTTCGGAGGGCAATCCCACCGCTGAGCAGGTTGAGGCGATGGACCAGTGACGTCGCACCCACTGAAGTAGGGTTGTGACCTGAAACACGACGCGGAAAGGCAAAAATCGCTACGGTGGGGCGCATGGCAAAGAACCCAAGCATTTTCTCCAGTCCATCCCGCTACGTCCAAGGTCAAAACGCGATCGAGCTACTTGGCACCTACCTCAAGCAGCTGGGCGAGAACCCGCTGCTCCTCGCAGACGAAACCGTCTGGGGCCTCGTCGAGGAAAACCTCACCGAAGGTTTCGAAAAAGAGGGCCTGCCGGTGAACCGCATCGAGTTCGATGGCTTTGCCACTGCAAAGCGCGTCGACGACCTTGTGAAGGAAATCAAGGACAACGACTACGACGTGATCGTCGGCATGGGCGGCGGCGCGGCCATCGACTCGTCGAAGGCCGCAGGCTACGAGGCTGACATCAAGTGGGTCTCCGTGCCCACCGCGGCTTCGTCCGACGCGCCGACGTCCACGCTTTCCGTCATCAACACCGAGGAAGGCTCCTTCGACGAGTACCGCTTCTTCCCCCGCAACCCCGACCTGGTGCTCATTGACACCCAGCTTGTGGCTGGCGCCCCGGAGAACTTCCTCATCGCAGGTATCGGTGACGCACTCGCCACCTGGGTTGAGGCGCGCGCCGCGGCGAAGGGCAACGGCACGACGATGAACGGCGGCACCCCCACGCGCGCAGGCGCGGCGCTGGCCGAGCTGTGCTGGAACATCCTGTGGGACAACGCCTTCGCGGCTCTCGACGCGGTGCGCGCCGGCCGCGTCACCCCAGCGCTCGACGCCGTGGTTGAGGCGAACACCCTGCTTTCGGGCTTGGGCTTCGAGTCCGGCGGCCTGGCTGCGGCGCACGCAATTCACGACGGGCTTTCCGCCGCAGAGCAGACCCACGGCCTGCAGCACGGCGAGAAGGTGAACATCGGCACCATCGCCCAGCTAATCATGGAGGGCGCGGACACCGAGGAGCTCGAGGACTTCATCGAGTTCACCACCCGCGTCGGCCTGCCCACCACCCTGACTGAGGTGGGCATCGACCCGGAGGACACCGAGACCCTCGAGGAAATCGCGAAGGCCGCCACCACCGAGGACGAAACGATCCACAACATGCCTTTCCCGGTCACGCCGGAGATGGTTGTCGAAGCCCTCGTGGTGCTAGAAACCACTGCCCGCCGCGTCCGCGAGGAGCGTGGCCTGCCGGCACCGAAGAAGTACGAAGGTAAGTAAGAAAAAACCGCGCGTCGGCGGCGGCGCTGCGTCGCTACTTCGTTGCGCCGCCCGTGCTGCCGCGCCCCTTCCCGCGCAGCCACCGCGCCGCTTCCCGCGCTGCCCCTCCCCGCCGCCAAGGGTGCGCTTTTGAGAGTCCAGAAAATAATTTCGGGAAGACCTCTTTTACCCCTTTACGCTGCGGAAATGTGAGAATCCGCTACGAAATTATTTTCGTCCACTTTTCTCACACACGGGTTAGGCATCAACACACCAGCCGAGCATCTACGCTTCAGTCGCGCATCAACACATCAGGCGAGCATCTACGTTTCAGTCGCGCATCAACACATCAGGCGAGCATCTACGCTTCAGCCGAGCATCAACACATCAGGCGAGCATCTACGCTTCAGCCGAGCATCTACGCTTCAGGTCTATTCACCACCTAACGTGTGTGCCTTACTATCCGCGATGCCCCAAAGGGTGCGGTCTCCCTTACGGCCTTTCTCTCTAAAAGACCTGCCCGCTCACGACGGTGGGGCTGCCGGAGTTGTACCCGGCTCGCCCCTTGTAGCCCTCCGCCCTGGCTCCACGGCATCAATACCCTGAGAAAGGCAGACGAAAATATTTTCGTGGCGGATTTTCGCGTTTTCGCAGCTTAAAGGATTAAATATTCGATTCTGAAACTATTCTCCGGTTTCTTAAATCGGCACATTGCCTCCAGCCGACTCCGCAGCGGCAGCGTTCGCCGCTGCGGAGTCGGCCCCGCTAAGCGCGGGAGATTTCGGCGGTGGCGGGTCCGGCGACCTCGAGTTCGATGACGCGGAGACCGGCGGCGCGGGCTTCGTCGAGAAGCGAAGGCTCTACCTCGCCCGTAGAGAGCACCATCGCGGTGGGGCCAGCGCCGGAAAGGTACGCGGCGTGTCCGCGGTTGCGCAGGCGGTTGACCCACTCGGCGGTCACCGGCAGCACGTCCGCGCGGTACGGCTGGTGCAGGCGGTCGCGCGTGCCCTCAAAGAGCAGCTCCGGGTGGTGCTGCAGCGCCGCCGTCATCACCGCAGTGCGCGAGACGTTGAACCGCGCGTCGGTGTGCGTGACGTGGCTCGGCAGCACCTTGCGCACGGCGTTCGTCGACGCGTGGAAGTCGGGCACGAGGGCGATTGCGCTAATCGACGAGTCCACGGGGATCCGCACCGCCCGATACGACGGCTTCGAACGCCCGTCGACCGGGATGTCGGTCCAGGACACCACTGCCCCGCCGAGCGCGGACGCGCCCGCGTTGTCGGGGTGGCCTTCGAATTCGGAGGAGAGTTGCACCACGGCATCGTCGTCAAGCGGCGAGCCCGCGAGCGCATTCGCCGCGACAACACCCGCCACCGCTGCGGCCGCCGATGAGCCGAGGCCACGGGACTGCGGGATCACGTTGTGGCACACCACTCGCAGGCCCGGAGCTGCGGCGTCCGCTGCCGCAAGACCCAGCTGAATTGCCTTGACCACCAGGTTCGAGCTGTCGCGCGGGAGGTCCTCGGCGCCCTCCCCGATGATCTCCACCTCGAGGCCGGAGGGGGTGACCTCCACCTCGACGGTGTCGTAGATGCTCAGCGCGATGCCGAGGGTGTCGAAGCCGGGGCCCAGGTTCGCCGACGAGCCGGGGACGGTGACGGTGGCTTTCAGGCCCACCTCAAGATCGATAGCCATTATTCTCCTCGCTCCAAAGCTCCTGTGTTAGTCGGCGCCGAGGCGGATCACGGAGTTCACGGCGGAGACCGCCTCGTGCTCCGTCAGTTCCTCCACCAGCTCGCGCAGGTCCCGCTCGAGCGCGGCGTGGGTGACCACGATCAGGTGCGCCTCGTCGCCCGATTCTTCCTGGCGGACGGTGGAGATGGAGACGTTCTTCTCCGCGAAGCGCGACGCCAGGTCCGCCAGCACGCCGGCGCGGTCCCGGATGGTCATGTTGATGTGGTAGCGCGTCGGCACGTCGTCGAACGGCACCACCTTGTAATCCGCGTACGGGTTGTCACCCGGGGCGCGGCCGCCGTGGACCTTGTTGCGGGCGGCGCCCACCAGGTCGCCGAGCACTGCGGAAGCGGTCGGTGCGCCGCCCGCGCCGTTGCCGTAGAACATCAGGCGGCCAGCAGCCTCCGCCTCGACGAAGATGGCGTTGTAGCTCTTATCCACCGTGGCCAACGGGTGCTCGTTCGGCACCAGGGTGGGGTGCACGCGCGCGTTGACGGCGGTGGTGTTGCCGTCCTCGTCCACGAGGCGTTCGCAAATGGCCAGCAGTTTGATGGTCTGGTTTGCCTGCTTCGCGGCCTCGATGTCGTCTGCGGTGACGTTGGTGATGCCCTCGCAGTACACGTCGTCGAAGGTGACGCGGGTGTGGAAGCCCATGGACGCAAGGATGGCGGCCTTGGAGGCGGCGTCGTGGCCCTCCACGTCGGCGGTCGGGTCCGCCTCGGCGTAGCCGAGGCGGGTCGCCTCGGCCAGCGCGTCCTCGTAGCTCGCGCCGGTGGTGGCCATGGCATCCAGGATGAAGTTCGTGGTGCCGTTGACGATGCCGGCGATGCGCTGCACCTGGTCGCCCGCGAGCGAGCGGCGCAGCATGCCCACGACCGGGATCGCGGCGGCGACGGCGGCCTCGTAGTACAGGTCCACGCCGGCGGCGTTGGCTGCGTCTGCGATCTCGGAACCGTGCGCCGCCACCAGCGCCTTGTTCGCGGTCACCACAGACTTACCGGCGTTAAGCGCCTCGAGCACGAGCTCGCGCGGGTAGTCGATGCCGCCGATCAGCTCGACGACGATGTCCACGTCGTCGCGGTGCACGAGGGACAACGCGTCGTCGGTAAGCTCAACGCCCTGGACCTCCGGGGCGTTCTTGTGCTTCTGCACGTCGGAGACCGCGACACCGCGAACCTCGATCGGCCCGCCGATGCGCTGCTCCAGGTTCGGGCCGAATTCCTTGAGCAGGCGCAGCACCTCGGTGCCCACCGTGCCTTTGCCCAGCACCGCAATACCGACGGGGGTGCCGATGCCTTTGCCCGGGTAGTTGCTGTTGACGGTGTCGGCGCTCGTGGGGGTCATGGTGTGTTCGCTCCTGTTGGTGAGTGATATCGCACTAATGCACTGTTCTCAAGCACTTTATAAAGGTGTGCTCAGTCTAACGGTTTAATATTCGCGGGCGAGTATGTCTTCGACGGTTTCACGCCGCACCATCGGCGTGACGCGCCCGCCGCGCACGGACACCACAGGCGGGCGCCCGAACGAGTTGTAATTCGACGCCATCGGGTAGCAGTACGCGCCGGTGGCGGCGAGCGCGATGAGGTCGCCCGGTGCGATGTCGTCAGGCCATCGAGCGTCTTCCACCAGGATGTCGCCGGATTCGCAGTGCGAGCCGACCAGGCGGGTGTCGGTGGCGTTGCCGTCTAGGAAGCGGTTCACCACGCGAGCGTCGTAAAGCGCACCATAAAGCGCGGGGCGCACGTTGTCGCTCATGCCGCCGTCGACCGCGATGTAGCGGCGCGAGGTGGTAAACGAGGTGTCCACGTCCTTGATCACGCCCACGGAGTACAGGGTCACTGCGGCGGGCCCGGCGATGGCGCGGCCCGGCTCCACCACCACGGTGGGTGCTGCGATGCCAAGCTCGTCCGCAACCTCTTGCACGGCGCTGAGCAGGTCTCCGGCCACGGCGGCGACGTCGAGAGGCGCCTCGCCCGGCATGTAGGCAATGCCGTAGCCGCCGCCCAAGTCCAAGTACCCCAGCGCCACGCCGCGCTCGGAGAAGATCCGGGCGTACAGGCCCAGCACGCGCTCGGCCGCCAGCTTGAAGCCCTCCGCGTCGAAGACCTGGGAGCCGACGTGGCAGTGCAGGCCGGTCAGTTCGAGCCACTCGGACTCAATCGCGGCGACCGAGGCGGTGTATGCGTCGCCGGAGGCCAGCGAGAGGCCGAACTTCTGGTCCTCGTGGCTCGTGGCGATGAACTCGTGCGTGTGCGCGTCCACCCCAGGCTTGACGCGCACGAACACGTCCTGGCGCACGCCCGCTTCGCGCGCGACGGTCTCGAGCTGCGCGAGCTCCTGATGGTTGTCGATCACCACGTGGCCCACGTGCGATTCGACGCACAGGCGCAGGAACTCGTCGGACTTGTTGTTGCCGTGCACCGTGATGCGCTCCGGCGGGAAATCCGCGGCGAGCGCGATGCGCAGCTCGTTCTCGCTGGCCACGTCAAGCGCTAGGCCTTCCTCGTCCACCCACTTCGCAATGCGCCGGGTGAGGAACGCCTTGGAGGCGTAGTGCACGTTGGCCGGCGCGCGGAAAGCCTGTGCCATGTCGCGGCAGCGGGAACGGAAATCGTCCTCGTCCACCACCATCACAGGCGTGCCGTATTCCTGCGCGATCTCGGTGAGCGGGACACCAGCGATGGTTACCTCGCCGTCTTCTTCGCGCTTCGCGTTCCTCGGCCACACGTGTGCCGGCAGGTCGTTGAAGTTGCCCTCGTCGGTGCCGTAGGGCGTGGAAATGAAAACAGTCATGCCTTATAACCCGCCTTACATCCGTTCCGGCGCGGAGACGCCGATAAGCCCCAGTGCGTTCGCGATGACCTTGCGGGCGGCCATTGCCAGTGCGAGGCGGCTGACGTGGATCGGCTCTACCTCCTCGCCCGCCTTAGGCAGCACCTGGCACGAGTCGTAGAACTTGTGGAAGGCACTGGCGAGCTCTTCGGTGTAGCGGGCGATGCGGTGCGGCTCGCGCAGCTCGGCGGCGGCCTTCACCACGGACGGGTACTCGCCGATGGTGCGGATCAAGTCGCCTTCCTTGTCGTGGGTGAGCAGCGACAGGTCAACCTGAGCTCCGTCAGCCGAACTCAGGTCGACCCCCGCGTCGGCGGCCTTGCGCTCCAGCGAGCATAGGCGCGCGTGCGCGTACTGGACGTAATAGACGGGGTTGTCGCTGGACTGCTTCGTCCACAGGTCCAGGTCGATGTCCAGGGAGGAATCCACCGACGAGCGCACGAGCGAGTAGCGGGCGCCGTCCACACCGATCGCGTCCACCAGGTCGTCGAGAGTGATCACGGTGCCGGCGCGCTTGGACATCTTCACGGCCTTGCCGTCGCGCACGAGGTTGACCATCTGGCCGATGAGCACCTCCACGGCTTCCGGGTCGTAGCCCAGCGCTTGGGCAGCGGCGCGCAGGCGGGCAATGTAGCCGTGGTGGTCCGCGCCCAGCATGTAGATGGCCAGGTTGTGGCCGCGGTCGAACTTGTCCGCCACGTAGGCGATGTCGCCGGCGATGTAAGCGGCGTCGCCGTCGGACTTGAGCACCACGCGGTCTTTGTCGTCGCCGAAGTCGGTGGAGCGCAGCCACCACGCGCCGTCCGCCTCGTAGAGGTTGCCGTTTTCCTTCAGCGTCTCAATCGCACGGTCCACACCACCTGACTCGAACAGAGAGTTTTCGTGGAAGTACACGTCGAAATCCACGCCGAACTCGTGCAGCGAGTCCTTGATCTGCGCGAACATCATCTCCACGCCCTCAGCGCGGAATGCTTCCTGCACCTGCTCCGGGGTGCCTTCGAGGGCATTGGGGCGCTTTGCGACGACAGCTTGCGCGATTTCGCGGATGTAATCCCCGCCATACCCGTCCTCCGGTGTGGGCTCGCCCTTCGCGGCGGCAACCAGGGAGCGTGCGAAGCGGTCGATCTGGCCGCCGTGGTCGTTGAAGTAGTACTCGCGGGTCACTTCAGCGCCGGAGGCCTCGAGCACGCGGCCCAGCGAATCACCGACGGCGGCCCAACGCGTGCCGCCGAGGTGGATCGGGCCGGTGGGGTTGGCGGAGACGAACTCGAGATTGACCTTTAGCCCGTCGTAAAGCTGCGAATGCCCGAACGCCTCGCCTTCCTCCAGCACCTTCGCCACAAGCTGCCCCTGCGCATCGGCGGCGAGGCGCAGGTTGATAAAGCCGGGGCCTGCGACCCCCGCGGATTCCACCGCGTCGTTTTCGGCCAAAGCATCAGCGAGCCAACCGGCGAGCTCGCGCGGGTTCGTCCCGGCCTTTTTCGCCACCTGCAGCGCGACGTTTGTGGCGTAATCGCCGTGCTCGGGGTTGCGGGGACGCTCGACGGTCACCGTGTCGGGCACCACGGAGGCGTCCAGGTCGTGCGCGGCGAGGACCTCGCGCGCGGTATCAGTCACAATCGTTGCGAGTTCAGCTGGGGTCATGGGCAGCCAGTCTAATTCACCCCTCCCCGCCCGCGTTGTCCCCTCACCCCCGCGAGGAGGATCACACCGAAAAAGATGTGTGATTGTTCGTGCAAGTTATCACGTATCTGGCATATTTAACCGGAGCCTGTTTCCCGGGCGTCTGACCACTCTCTTACGTGAAAGAGCGAGTACATGGAGCAATTCCAATATTTCACCGACGCTGTCGGAGGTAGCGTCGGTCTCTCAGCGCTGGTTTCCACCCTGCCGCTGTTGACCTTCTTCATCATGCTGCTGGGCTTCAAGGCCCGCGCGCACACCTCCGGTCTCGTCGCGCTGATCGTGGCGATCCTCGTGGCCATCTTCGGCTTCAACATGCCGACTGTGATGGCCCTGTCGTCCGCGGTGCGCGGCGGCCTCTACGGCCTCTTCCCCATCGTCTGGGTGATCATGACGGCCATCTGGTTCTACCAGATCACCGTGTCGTCCGGCCGCTTCGAGGACCTGCGCCTGGTCTTCGACAAGATGGGCAACGGCGACGTGCGCATCCAGGCCATGCTCATCGCCTTCTGCTTCGGTGGCCTGCTTGAGGCCCTGGCCGGCTTCGGCGCGCCGGTGGCTATTACCGCCACGATGATCCTCACCCTGGGCATCCCGCCGCTGCGCGCGGCCACCGTGGTGCTTATCGCAAACACCGCCCCGGTGGCGTTCGGTGCCGTGGCCATTCCGATTACCACCGCCGGCGACGTCGGCGGCCGTACCCTTGAGCAGACCGAGAACATCGCGGCGATTGTGGGCCACCAGACCCCGTTCCTCGCGTTCTTCGTGCCGTTCATCATCGCATTGCTTGTCGACGGCTGGCGCGGCGTGCGCGAAACCGCCCCGGCAGCCGCCGTCATCGGCGGCACCTTCGCGGTTGCGCAGTGGTGGACCTCCAACCACTTCGCCTACCAGCTCACCGATGTCGTGGCCTGCATCGTGGCGCTCGGCGCCGCGTTTATCCTGCTGCGTTTCTGGACGCCGAAGGGCGTGCCGGAGCTGCGCGAGCGCCTTGGCCTTGAGGTTGAGGGCCACACGGCTGACGAGATCCACCTGCCGGGCAACCGCGTGTGGATGGCCCTGATGCCCTACGCCGTGGTCGTGCTCATTTTCGGCCTGGCCAACCTGGGTACCGCGATTCCGGAGTGGCTGAAGAGCTTCAAGATCTCCTTCGCCTGGCCGGGCATCGAGACCGGCAAGATTCTCAACCAGCTCGGCGAAGAGGTCAAGACGGACTACTCGTTCGCTTACCTGGCCAACCCGGGCACCCTGCTGGTCATCTCCGGCCTGATCGTGGCGCTGTGCTACATCATTTGGGACGAGAACGGCCGCTACAAGCTCACCTGGGGCCAGGTGGGCAAGGACTTCTTGGACACGCTGTACAAGATGCGCTGGTCCGCCGCGACCATTGCGCTGGTGCTCGCGCTTGCGTACGTGATGAACTTCTCCGGCCAGACCGTGACCATCGGTGAGTTCTTCGCCAACCTCGGCCCGGCGTTCGCCTTCTTCGCCCCGATGCTGGGCTGGGTCGGCGTGGCCGTGACCGGCTCCGATACCTCGGCGAACGCGCTGTTCTCCAACCTGCAGGTCACCGCCGCGAACAACCTGAATCTCAACCCGGACCTCATGCTGGCTGCGAACACCACCGGTGGTGTCGTGGGCAAGATGATCTCCCCGCAGTCGCTCGCCATCGCCGCCACCGCGGTGGACATGGAGGGCCGCGAGTCCGAGATTTTCAAGAAGGTCGTCGGCTGGTCCTTCGGCTTCCTGCTGGTGGTTTGCTGCATCGTCTTCCTGCAGACGAACGTGTTGAGTTTCATGGCGCCGGTCGTGCCCTAAACCACCCGCGAACCACCCCACAAAGGTAGGCTCAAAGCTGTTGGCTTTGGGCCACCATTCATTTTTCCTGTGATTTCCACTCCAACCCATGTTTAGGAGCCCCGAAATATGCGAGTAGCGCTGTTTTCTACTTGTATCGGCGATGCCCTCTTCCCCGACGCGCACAAGGCTTCGGCCATCGTGCTGTCCCGTCTGGGCTACGAGGTTGTTTTCCCCGAGCAACAGACCTGCTGCGGCCAGATGCACATCAACACTGGCTACCAGGAGCAGGCCATGCCGATCATTGAGACGTACGTTGACGCCTTCGCCGACCCGTCCATCGATTACGTTGTCGCCCCGTCCGGCTCTTGCACGGGTGCAGTGCGCGAGCAGCACGTGCGCCTCGCTGAGCGGTTTGGGGACAAGGCGCTTGTCGACGGTGCCCAGATCGCGGCCAACAAGACCTACGACCTGTCGGAGTTCATCGTTGACGTGGCCGGTACCTACGACGTTGGCGCGTTCTTCCCGCACCGCGTGACCTACCACTCTTCGTGCCACTCCCGCCGCTTCATCAAGGTCGGCGACCGCCCGACCGAGCTGCTGCGCCACGTCGCCGGCCTAGAGCTGGTGGACCTGCCGAACGAGGAAGAGTGCTGCGGCTTCGGCGGTACCTTCGCGGTGAAGATGAAGGAAGTCTCCGCTGCGATGGTGTCCGACAAGGTGCGCCACATCAAGGAGACGGACGCGGAGTACGTCACCGCCGGTGACTCCTCCTGCCTGATGAACATCGCGGGCGCGATGCACCGCCAGCGCAACGGCATTCGCGCCGTGCACATGGCGGAGATTCTCGCCTCCACCAAGGAGAACCCGCTCACCCCGCGTTCCGCGGCGTACTCGAAGGAGAAGATGCTGTGAAGGTCGCACTTGGTACCCCCACCATGCCGCCGTTCGCGAACGGTCCGACCCACCTGCGCGGCGAGAAGAAATTCCAGAAGAAGGCGCACGAGGAGCTTGAGAACGTAACCAAGCGCCGCAACCTGCACTACGCCACCACGACGATTCGTGTGAAGCGCCAGAACGTCGTGGACGAGCTGGACGATTGGCAGGATCTGCGCGAGGCGGGCTCCGCCATCAAGCGCGATGTAGCCGCCCGCATGCCGGAGCTGCTGGAGCAGTTCGAGCGCAACGTCACCGCCCGCGGCGGCCACGTGCACTGGGCGCGCGACTCGAAGGAAGCCAACGAGATCATCCAGGAGTTGGTCAAGGCCACTGGCGAAGAGCAAGTGGTGAAGATCAAGTCGATGGCCACCCAGGAGATCGCGCTGAACGAGGAGCTGGACAAGGCCGGCATCTTCGCGCAGGAGACGGACCTGGCGGAGCTCATCGTGCAGCTCGGCGAGGACTTCCCCTCCCACATTCTTGTCCCGGCGATTCACCGCAACCGCGCGGAGATCCGCGACATTTTCGTGGACAAGATGCCGAACACGGACGATACGCTCACCCAGGAGCCGGCCGAGCTGGCCGAGGCTGCGCGCCAGTACCTGCGCGAGCAGTTCATGAAGGCCAAGGTGGCCATCTCCGGCGTGAACTTCGGTGTCGCCGAGACCGGCACCGTGTCCATCGTGGAGTCCGAGGGCAACGGCCGCATGTGCCTGACCCTGCCGGAGACCCTCATCACCGTCATGGGTATCGAGAAGCTTGTGCCGAAGTACGAGGACCTCGGCGTGATGTTCCAGCTTTTGCCGCGCTCCTCCACCGGCGAGCGCATGAACCCGTACACCTCGCTGTGGACGGGCGTGACCGAGGGCGACGGCCCGCAGAACTTCCACATCGTGCTCATCGACAACGGCCGTACCGCGGCGCTGAGCAGCGAGATCGGCCGTGAGGCGCTGAAGTGCATCCGCTGCTCCGCCTGCCTGAACGTCTGCCCGGTCTATGAGCGTGCCGGCGGCCACTCCTACGGCTCCACCTACCCGGGCCCGATCGGCGCGATCCTCACCCCGCAGCTGACCGGCATCGAGGATTCGGACGACCCGAACGGCTCCCTGCCGTACGCGTCCTCCCTGTGCGGCCGCTGCGACGAGGTCTGCCCGGTGAAGATCCCCATCACGGACATCCTGCTCGAGCTGCGCTACCAGAAGGCGAAGAACGAGCCGGCGCGCGCCGAGAAGGCCGCATTCGGCACGATCTCCACCATGTGGGGCAACCCGACGCTGTGGAACCGTGCAGTGCGCATGGTGGCGCTGGGCCGCGTGCTCGGCGGCTTCAACGGCGTCATCGAAAGCGCGCCGTTCCCGGTTTCCGGCTGGACCGAGTTCCGCGACGTAGCCGTGCCGCCGAAGAAGTCCTTCCGCCAGTGGTGGGACTCCGACGAGGCGCAGGAGCTGCTTGCCGACGCTCGCGCGAAGGGCGTTCCGAACCAGCCGCCGGTCACCGACGAGGCCAAGGACGGCGTGCAAAACCACGAGGATGAGCACCTGCACAACGGTGGCCACCACTACTCCCAGGATGCCGACGTCGACTCCACCAAGCTGAGCAACGAGACCGAGGAGGAGGGCAAGTAATGCCGACCCGCAACGAAGATGCCAAGCGCGAGATTCTCAAGCGCATCCGCGACGCGCAGCAGCTTTCCCACGCTCCGGAGTCCGTGGACGTGCCGCGCAACTACCGCACCACCTCCGACGCAACTCCGGAGCAGCTCCACGAGCTGCTGGTGGACCGCCTGATCGACTACAAGGCCCACGTGGTGGAGACCACCGAGGACACCCTCGCAGAGGACCTCGTTGGTGTGCTGAAGGAGCGCGAGTGCAAGGAGGTCGTCTACGCGCCGGGGTTGGACGCCTCGCTTTTCGACGGCTTCGCTGGCAACGCCCGCCCCGACTCCAACGACACCGACCCACGCGAGCTGGGTTCCGTCGACGCTGTGGTGACTGATTCCACCGTCACCTCCGCCCAGACCGGTTCCATCACGCTGGAGGCTGGCGATGTGTGCGGCCGCCGCGCGCTGTCGCTCGTGCCGGACCGCCACGTGTGCATTGTGCGTGCGGACTCCGTGGTGTACGGCGTGCCCGAGCTGATCGCCCGCCTGGACCCGCAGAAGCCGGCCACGATGATCTCCGGCCCGTCCGCCACCTCGGACATCGAGCTGGTTCGCGTGGAGGGCGTGCACGGCCCCCGCGACCTTATCGTGCTGGTTGTGAAGCCCTAAGGCTCACTACTCACCGCGCAACACGAAGCGGCCGGTCCCTTTCGGGGCCGGCCGCTTCGCTGTCATTGTTTCCCGTGTCACGCCTCTCCGTGGCGTGCAGTAGCCATTATGGGGTCCGAAGGTTCAAAATCCATGCGCCGAACCTGAAAGTTGCCCCACAGTCCCCTAAGAGGACACCCACTGCCCCGCTCTCCCTGCCACCCCGCCGAGAACGCGGTCCGATACTCGCCAATACTCGGTCTAATTTCGTGGCCGTATCGGCCGGGTGCTAGTGTGTACAACGTTGTTATTCGCGCAGGCTAGCACGCATGCAACACTGTCTCCGTAGCTCAGTGGATTAGAGCATCGGTTTCCGGTACCGAAGGTCGCAGGTTCGAATCCTGTCGGGGACACCATTTTTTTTGGGGGGGTTTCGGCTAACTTTTCCGTTCAATTCAGGAAACTCCTTCCAGGTTAAACCCGGTTTTCGAAATTGGGTAACTTTTGGAGAAACTATCCCCGGGAAGACGAAAACCGGCCGGTTTTAAGCCTGAAAAAGGCTCTGCCGGCCGGTTTTTTGTGTTGAAACTGGTGTTGCTGCACGACCTGTAGGCCACTCGGCATGAAGTCCTCGAAACTCAAGGTCTTAGCCGGTGGCCTAACGGTCTACGCGGCCTTTGGTGGCGCGTTGTCGCCCAATTTCCACTGCTCAATGTCGTCAGCGTCGGGCTTGCGTCCACCCCGCGGAGGTGGCGGAGTCGGTTTTTCGTCCGTGCTCGGGCGCGACCAGGTCGCAGCGTCGAGCATGGCAATGTTCACGCCGAGTGCGGCCATGGCCATGCACAGCATTTGTGCTGCCCAACCGCGCATGAGACGGGTCGTGACGTCACCGGCACCCTGGTAGGAGCCGTTTTTGAGCATGGCGTTGCGCGACTCAATGGTGTTGCGGCGGCCGTACCCTAATTGAAAGGGAACGTGAGCGAAGTGTGTTGGCCACAAGAGGTTGCGCTGGATAGAACGTGGCACCACCATCCCCATTCCTTTAACTTGGAACGGTGCCAGGGAGACTTTACAGGGGAGTCCAATTAAGGAGGCTCTAATGAAATTGTTAAAAACCCCACTCTGGAACCTAGAGGGTGGCGAACCGGTAGACGTTGACCATCATGTTGTTCGGATTAAGCTGTACAAAGATGAAGTCGTTGCGGAGTTTACGATTTCAGAGCTATGCAGCTTTTTTGGCCTTAAGGATCTGCATTGTTTGCGGCTACAATTTGAGGTCTGGCATGAATTGGCATCGTTCGAATGGGACTCTGAGGAATGCGTGCATCTTGAGCAAAAGCCGTTCACGGACTACTTTCACGCTTCAAAGATTTCCCATTGCTACGCTCCCCCCTCTCCTGATGCTGATCGTGAGGGATGGGAATGGGGGATGAAAAAGCTGTGAACATTAGGTTAAGTTCTCGGGGTGTGAACCAGAACGGGACATCATCCCACCATTAATTTTGTTAGCTTCTCGGCTGTCTTGCGAAGCATAAGTAAATGCTCCCGTGCTAGCGCACGGGGAACCGTATATTGCTTACAGCCTGTCCAGTTTCTTGGCCCGCCCGCGTGGCAGAATGATTCCCGCGCGAGGATCGGTAGGGGTTTCGCTTCGAGACTCGGGGAGGTTACCGGGACGGGGGTCGTTGCGGGGTGTGTAAGGAAGCGGTGGAAAACGTGTAAGCCGCCGCGGAAGCGGCGGCGAGTCTAGAGGTTGGGGAGTTTACTGAATGTCCCTTTCGGGGGTTTCACGAAACATCTTCAATCTTTTCACGAAACCCCCGGCCGGCCGAACGAAAACGGCCGCGAACACAAAAATGACCCACTCCGCTCGTTCGGAGGGGTCATTTTTCTGTTCTGAAACGCCGTTCCCGCTCGGGTTATCGCGCCGGATTGTTTATGAGCGCGGACCCAGCCTCGGAAGAGTTCCCGTACTCATTCCGAGCTCGCCGGCGATGCAGGATATCGCACCGCGCGACGTGTGAGGGTCAGCTTGCCCGTGCAGCACCAGGTCGATGGCGCGCTGCTTCAACTCAGGGGTGTACTTCGAGGGCATATGTAGGGTTTCTTTTCCAAATTCCCACCCTCCGCTCAACCCGTGGCGAACCAGTATCGGCGCTTGCACTCAGAGGCCGTGGCTTCGTTCAACCGGTGGCGCGGTTTTTGCAGCGCTCCTTGGCGGTCTTGTTGCCGCGATCACGCAGGACTGGCTGCGGGTAGTTGTTGGGGTCTGAACCGTGAGGGGTGCGCCCGGTCGGGGCCGTTTGGAACACTGCCACTACGTCAGAGCCCGAAGGCTCCGCCGCTGACGAGGATCACGATGCCGAGGCCGATGAGAACGACGGGAAAGAGGATGTCCTCAAAGCGTTCGAGCACTTCCGCGATCGGGGGGCGGGTGGCGACGAACTTTGCCAGGGCCACCAAGACCGCAACGAGCGCGAGGAAGATAACGCAGTAGGCGACTACTGTGAGAGGTTCCACGCTGAGGAAGACAGGGGTGTAGACACCGATGTTGTCGCCACCATTGGCAAAAGTGACGCCTGCGACTGTCCAAACGCCGACCTTCTTGCCGGAAACCTTGGCCTCGTCGTCATCGTCGTCATCGTCTCCGCGCCAGGCCTCCCATGCGGCCCAGAGGCCGATGCCCAGAGGGATGAGACCA
Source organism: Corynebacterium sp. Marseille-P4321 (assembly GCF_903645305.1). Lineage (GTDB taxonomy): Bacteria > Actinomycetota > Actinomycetes > Mycobacteriales > Mycobacteriaceae > Corynebacterium. The sequence goes on from NZ_CAHJXO010000002.1 coordinate 218,973, forward strand.
AAGTATGGAATAGCTGCCGGGGGCAGAAATGCTCCGGCACCGATGGTCACAAGGATCGCGGCGACGAGGATGCCGGCAAATCCGAGGTACTGGCCGGCCAAAATGCGGGCGGTGGTGCCACTCTGGCCTGCCCCTCGCGCGAAGAAGAGGGAGAGCACGATGATGTCGTCGATGTTGGTAGCTGCGAACAGGCCTATCGCCTGCAAGACCGTGGTGAGCATTACGCGTCCTCCCCAGCTACGTCGCATCCGGGAAGCGAGCAGGCGGGATCGATGCACGGGGCGTCTTCGTCCACTGCCAGGGTGGCATCGACCAATGTAGTCAGCGCCTGCGCCAGGTGCGGATCGGCAATCTCGTATCGTGTCCGACGACCCTCGGGCTCGGAGACGACGATACCGCAATCGCGCAGGCATGCCAGGTGGTTGGACACGTTCGAGCGTGTCAGGTCCAGATCTCGGGACAGTTCCGCCGGGTAAGCGGGATGGTCGAGCAGGGTCAAGATAATCCGGGATCGAGTGGGGTCGGCCAGCGCACGACCCAGTCGGTTCATCACGTCGAGACGCGGAGCAATAGTCAGCATGCGCTGAACTATACAGCGAGTACTGAACATGTCAAGTTCCGGGTAGCGGTGCAGCTGTGTGTGCTGCTCAAGAGACAGTCGAAGTAGCAGAGATGGCAGAGATTCCGGCAAAGTTGCGAAATCAGCGTCGCCAGCTCGAGATTCAAGTTACGCACGAGCCTGGCGTAGTTCGCGAGATCCGTTTTCCGGCCCCAAGCAATGACCCGAACGGGCCAAAACTCGATGGCCTCATCATCTTGAACCGGGAAGGCTCGAACACACTCATCTACCTCATCCGCAGCCTAGACTCGATTCCCGCTGGCAGCGGGGACACCTCGGGGTTCGACGACGGTTCAAGGGCTCGGGAAATCAAGGAAACCGCTAGCGGCTCGCGGCAAGGCGGGACTGGATGTCCTCCACCACTTCTCCCGGGCGCTCGGCGGAGGCTAAGTAGCCCGCAGTGTTCGTCTCAATCTTCACTGTGGGGCCGGAGACTACGTAAGCGTCGGAGTTGTCCACTGCACGCACGCCTGCGCCCTCCTTCAGGCCGGTCACCGGGCCGACAGATACCGAGCGGATGGAACTCAGCGGCACCTCGATGCTTAAGCCCATGACGCTCAGCGCGACGCGCTCGTCGCTGACACGGATGGTTGCCTTCATGCGCGCAAGCGCCACCGTAAGTGCGAGGGTGGCGATGATGAAGATAAGGGCGGGCACGGAAGCGTCGATAAGCAATGGCCCCAATGCCGCAAACATCGATATCAAGAGCGCAACCGTAAGCCAAAGCATGGCGCCGTTGAGGCGGCGGACGTAGACGCTTTCTCGCATACGTGCGAGTCTAGCGGGTTAAAATGCCCGGCATGCTGGAAAAACCGCGGCCCAACGACCACCCAAAGCAGACACAGGCGGGGTGGAGAGACCGCGCGTCGTCGTCACTGTCGCAAGCAACACCTGTATTCAAGGTGGCGGGCTGGGTGGTGGCCGGCGTCGCGCTGGTGGTGCTCGGTCGAGTGGCGTATCTAGCCACCGAGGACGGCACGTATAAGCGCGAACTGGTGCTGGTGGGTCTGGGGTCTGTGATCACCGCGTTCGCCGCCGCCGGTGTTGCCTTCCTCGCGCTGTTCAGCGAGTTTCAGCGCATGCGGGAACAAGACACGTTGAAGCGCTTCGCCGGCGATTCCTGGCAGCGCCAGTCCGTGCGCGTCGGGCGCATGGAGATCCCCGACGTGGCCGTGGTGCGCGCGAGCAACGCCGGCGTGCAGTGGACCGAGCTCGCCGACCTCGTCTTCGAGCCGTTCGCCGAACCACGCGAGCTAGCGCCCGAAATCAAAGCGCACCGCGACGCGGTGGTCGCCGAAGTATCCGAGGAAGCGCGGCGCAAGGGCCTGCCCATGTTCGACGGGGATGCCGTGGACATCGTCGACGCGAAGGTGGACCTCATCCGCGGCGCGGACGGACGCAAGCGGCCCCAGTACACGCTCACCCCTGCCCCGGCGAAGTACTTCGACTTCCTCGGTACCACCGCAAACCTGGACGCTCGCGTGGACGGCGGGCCGACGCTTCGCGAGCTCTCCCGCGAGATGGTGGGCTTCGACCCCCAAGGCATAGACAAGCTCGATCAACTGCCGGCGATGGCGAAACTTGGGTCGGGAACTGCGGTGGTGACCTCCGATGAGCGCATCGTGCTCGGCGTGCGCGGCAAGCTCATGATTGCAGGGGCATTAGATGCTGACGACGCGCGCAGCGTCATCCACGTTGTCGCCGAGGGCGTCGACCCCGCCGACGTGGACCGCAACGCCCTGCTTAACCCACGGGAGACCGCGCTGCGTGGCCTCGAGGAAGAGCTGAACATCGGCAACGAGATCCGCCACTCCGCGCGCGTGACCTCACTGGAAGACACCGGGTTCTTCTTCGACCAGCTCCGCTGGCAGCCGTGCTTCGCGTTCCTCGCGCGCATCGACCGAAGCTGGGAAGAATTCCACCCGGCGGCCGTCGCCGCGCAGGACGCGTGGGAGGTGGAGCGGCTAATCAGCCTGCCGTTCGACATCCACCACGAAGGTGTGCGGCGCCTGCTTCTGGGCACGCACCCAGATCTCGTGCTCGCATCCAACCACGCCGCGATGTACTTATGGACCGCGCTGCTACACAAGCACGGCTTCACCACGGTTCGCGACCAGCTCTCGCGGCGGTAGCTGGGCTGGGCCGAGTGGGTGGTGTTAGAACTCAGCCGGGACAACAACCCAGGCAACCAGGTAGGCCAGTACCGCCGGGAAAATGCCAACGAACAGGAACATGATCGCAATGATGCGGATCAGGGTCGGGTCGACGTTGAGGTAGTTGCCGATACCGCCACAGACGCCGGCGATGAACTTGTCCGACATGGAGCGCTCAAGTCGCTTCGGCTCCTGCGGGCCTGCTGCGTCGGGGTTATACGGAGTGGACATGGGGACCTCCCTGGCCGGTTGGGGGCTTGGTGGCATCTCGCGGGGTGCGAGGACCTACCCGCCATCCAACCGATTTCCTCGGGCGGCCGCAACGCGTGTTAGCCGACCGCCTCACCCGCCACCCGGGTGGCGCCGATGTTGCCCAGAAGCTCCTCCAGCTCATCCGAATTCTTGGTGTCCACGTGGTCGAACACCATCCGGCGCACGGTCTCTACGTAGTCCGAAGCCGCTGCGTCGAGGCGGCTGCGCCCGTCGTCGGTGAGGGTGATCAGCACGCCGCGGGCGTCGCCGGGACTTTTCTGCTTCTCCACCAGCCCGCGCTTGTGCATGCGCGTGACCTGGTGGGAGGTACGCGAGCGATCCCACGCCAGCTCCGCGCACAGGTCGCGCAGCCTCATCTGCTGTTCCTCCGCGTCTACAAGAACCGCGAGTACCGAAAACTCCGGGGAAGATAGCCCGGAGCACGCCCGCAAGGTGTCGTCGATGTTGCGGGACACGTTGCGCGAAGCTGCCAGCATCAGCCGCCAAAGGTGCTGCTCATCGGCGTTGAGCCAGCGGGAGTGCGAAGTCATGCATGAATGATATCCAAAGAATTGCATATAGCAGTTATAAATTTCATCGTGCGCTCATGATCTCGCTCACAGGGTTCTGTCAGACAAGCGCTCCTGCAGGCTCGACTGCTTGAGCTCGTCGATGTCCACAGTCTTCGCCGCTGCTACGCGATCAAACCGTTGCGGGAAGCACGTGAGCACGAGCACCTGCGCCTGCTGCCCCACCTGGTTGAACAGGGAGTTCATCAGCGCAAGTCGGTCCGGGTCGGTGGCTCCGAGTGCGTCGTCCACTACCACGGGCACCGGCGAGGTGTCGCCCGATTCAGTCACCAGGTCCGCGATAGCGAAACGGGTAAGCAACGCGAGCTGCTCCTTAGTGCCGCCGGAGAGTTCCGTAAGTGGCACGGTCACACCGTCTACGGTGCGGTCGCTAATGGTGAGGTCGTCCGACAGGTTGAAATCCACGCTGGGCCCGAAGAGCACGCGGGCGCGGTTGCGGATCGCCTCATTAAACGGGGCACTGTAACGGGCACGAGCTGCGTCGCGGTGTGCCCGCATCGTGTCGTAGAGCAGCCGGGCGGCCTCTGCGCGCCGAGTCGTGCGCTCGAGCTCCGACTCGGCGGCCTGGAGATCAGCTGCGGCGCGGTCGGCGCGTTCGGCAGCGCCGGAGGCGAGGTCGATGTGCCCGCTGAGTTCACGCACGCGGTCCTCGGCTTTTCGCTTGCGCTCTTCGACGTTGTGCAGACGCGCCTTAGCACCGGAGAGCAGCTGCTGGGCAAGCGCCGGGTCGGTCTCCTCCACCTTCGCCTGCAAATCGTTGAGCCGCTCCCCTGCCTCAGCCTCTTCGGTACGTGCTGTCTCCACGGCCGCGGCGAGCGAGGTCGTCGGGGTAGTTTCTTCCGCTTGTGCGAGCTTCGCGGCGGCCGCGTCTGTCTCTGCGCGCTTGCTTTCAGCTTGAACCCGCAGCACCTCAAGCTTTCGCTCGGCGCTCTTCTCGGCGTAGGGCTTCAAATCCGCGTCGGCTGCATCCACCGCGCGTTCAGCCGCCTCGAGTTCCTCCTGTGCGGCGCGTAGTGCGGCGTCGGCAGCCTGCTCGTCGAGCTCGCCCTCCTCCGCCTCGGTGAACTCGGCTGCGCTGCGAAGCTCGTCCAGGCCCGAGCTGAGACGCTCGTGCTCCGCGCGCAGCGCTTCCGCGTCCGCTCCGGCCAACGCGTCGTCGCGGCGCTGCTTTGCCGCCTTCACCTCCGCGGCGTGGGTGGCGTAGGCGTCGCGAGCTGCGCGGGCGGCCTCCACGGTGTCGCACCCAGTGCGATCCAACAGCTCCGCGAGCGCATCCTCAGCGCGCTCTACCGCGGCACGGGGATCCTCCGCGCCAGTCGCGGCCCGGAACACCAGCTCAAACTCGCCCAGGCGAAGCTGCGTGCCCTCGAAAACCGGAACGGTTTCGGCGCCGTTGATCTCAACATCCTCGCCGTCGACGGTGATGCGGGCAGATTCCGCTGTGATGTGCAGCTTCGCCGATGCTGCGTCGCGCAAGCGCCGCTGCAACGCCACCTCGCTTTCCGCCTGTTCGAGGGCCCTGACATCCTTGTCGCTCACTTCGCGCGGGATGTCTTTGAGCAGGTCGGCGTAGCGCTGCTCCGCTACGGCGATGCGGTCGAGCTGATCGCCTAACGCTTTCAACCGAGCAGCCGCGCGAATGTAGTCGCTTGCAGCCTGGGACTGTTTCACCCGGGCACGCGCCGCGGCGACCTTCTTCTTCGCTTCGGCGACGGCCTGGGAAAGTTCGTTGTATCTCAACGCCTCGGCGTCCCGTGCCTCTTCGGCCGGTTCCAGCTGCTGCGTGAGCGTCTCTTCCTCGGCACGCAGTGTCGCAACGCGCTCCGCCTGTTCCTCACGGGCAGCCGCGTCCTGCTCTGCGCGTTTCAGCGTCTCCGCCGTGCGGGCGTGTTGTTCTGCGGCGCGTTCGGCTTGCTCTTTAAGCTGGGCGGCTTCCGTAAACGCCGTCTCGCGGGCGGCGAGCTCCTCCTTGGCCTGCGGTAGATCCGCTTCGGCGCGGAAGATTTCCTCCTTCCTGCGCTCTACTTCATCGACGTAGTTAGCGAGCTGGGCCACGGTGCGCTCGGCTTCGTCCAGTTTCGCCTGCGCCGTCTGCACCGCGGTGAACTTCGCCTCGAAGCTGGCCTTCCTCTTGGGAGGCTGGGCGGCGGTGAAGTACTTCGCGTACTCCGTCTCGACAGCCTGCATGAGTGCGGTGTCTTCTTCCCCCGCCGTCTCGCCGCCGGACTGCGCCTCGAGCGCACGCGAGATCGACGGGATGCCGGCAGCGGCGATGCCCGGCTCGAGCTCCCCTTGGCGCAGAAACAGCATCTGGGCTAAGTCGGTGTCCATGTGCTCCGCCAGGATCCGCTCCAGCACATCGTCTGCTTCGCGCCCGGTGTAGTTCGCCCGCGTGGGCGCGCTGACCGTCAGCTCGGCGAGCTTGCCCTTCAGCCAGCGCTTGCGAATGGTGAAGGTGTACTCGCCCACCGTGGCGTGCAGCGTCACCTCCGGCGAAGCGTCACGGCCCGCGGGCGCGAACACCTTGATCTTCTTTCCGCCAGCGGAGTGGCGCTCGCGCAGCACGAGGTCGAGGGCGTCCAGGATGGTGGACTTTCCGGCCTCGTTGCAGCCGTGGATGATCACCACGCCGCGCTCCGGTAGGTCGCTGATTTCCAGGTGCTCGATAGCACGGAAGTTGTCGATGACAAGGGAGTGGATGCGCATGCTCCTACACCTCCTGAGAGAGACGGAACAACAGGTTCACCGCGTCGCGCGCCGTAGCGCGTTCCGCATCAGCTGCCTGGCCGGCGGGTTGACCGTTAGCGGCGGCGCGCCCGACGAGCTCGCGCATGGCATCGCGGGCGTAGCCGGATAGTGGCAGGCGCTCCAGCTCTTCATCATCCGGCTCGAGGTGCAGATTCATCAGCCGTTCGCGTTCGTACAGGGCCGCGAAGACGGGCTCGAGCTCCCCCAGCTTTCCCTCAAGTTCACGGGTGGCTTCCAACCCCAAGGTGCCCTCCAACACGTACTTCACCACGGTGCGATCTTTGTGCGGGTACGCCTGCAAGTCTTCGATCACGCGCGTGACATCTTCCGCGTCCGCGACCTCCCAGAACCTCGCCTCGAACGTCCAGCTGCCAACGGGGGCCTTCTCCACCTCCACTGTGGATGCGCCGCCGTCTTTTTCCACCGTAACCACCAGCGCGTTGCCGGAATCCGTCTCACCGCCCTTCACGCCCGGAGTGAGGTCGTGGAAATCTGTCGTCTCCGGCGCGCCGGAGTACCACACGCGCCCGCTCGAGCTGAGCTGGACGGTGGAGTGGGTATCCCCCAGGGCCACGTAGTCCACCACGCCGCGGGCGGCCGCGTCGTCGAGTCCGGCAACGTCGATAATCGCCTGCGCCTCCTGGTCGCCGAAGCCCTCAACCGCGCCGTGGCCCACCAGCACGCGCACCGCCTCCGTCGGCTCAAGTCCGCGCAGCGCCGCGGCGCACAGGTCCTCCGAGGCGTGGCGCGTGCGCAGCGGGGCACCCACCAGCTCCACCCCGGGGCGCACTTCCACCGGATCGGTGTCGGCGAGTACGTGCACGTTGGCGAGCTCCGCCACTCCCCCGGCGCGGGTGAGGATGGAGCCCGCCACCAACGAGTCGTGGTTGCCCGGCAACAGGTACACCGGCACCGGCAACGTGCGCAGCACCTCGAGGGCGCGTCCGTGGGTCTGCGACTCGAGCGCGTTGTGCTCGAAGGTGTCGCCGGCGACCACGATGAACTCCGCGTCGTGCTCGCGCGCCAGCTCGCCGATGCGCTCCACTGCGCGCAGACGCGCGTCGTCGAAGCGCGACTGCGCATCTGCGTCTAAGAACTTGCGCCGCATGCCGAGCTGCCAGTCTGAGGTGTGGATAAAGGTTGTGCGGGTCATGGGTGTATGGATAGCAGATGGGGTGGACACGGAAGCACGATCAAGCAAACGCGTGTTCTACTCGCGGGTGAGCATGTCATAGACATCCTCGATGTCGGAGACCGCGCGCAGCTGGTCGATGTTGGTAAACGAGATGGTCTGCATCGCGCGGTGCAACAGGTCTAAATCGGAATCCTCGATCATCGGCGCGAGCTTCGGCCGGGGCAGCCCGGGCAGGTCGCGGCCGGACCAGAAGTACTGCGAGCCGGGCTGAGCGTTCTCACGGATCTGCGCCTCCGACTCGTAGCGTTTGCGCTGCTCGAGTGCGGTGAGTGAGACTTGGCGCATGGTGAGGATGAGCACCGGGTCTGCGTCGATAAGCCGCGCCGCGCGATCCGCCAACGCCACCGCATGCTTGCACACCTGGGCGCCATCGGGGCAGTCGCAGAAGAACCGGATCTCCTCCGGACTGTCCGCGATAAGCACATCGAGCACCTCGTCCGGGTACTCGCCGCGGTTGGCCTTCTCCGCCGCGCCCGGCTGGCGCGCCAAGATACCCACCGCGGCGTCGATGTCGCCCTGGCTGCGCTTCGGCAGCCGCATCTCCACCTCAAACGGGTCGTTCTGGCTGCCCACCACCGCCGCGCGCATGCCGCCGTGGAATGCGGTGAGGTCCAGCACGTGGCCGCGCTGCGCGTACTCGCGCCCGCGCTTGACCCGGCCCACATCCGTCTGCCGCACTGCGGCGTTGTTCACGCGCATCGCGGGTGCGGAGTAGGAAAGCTGCGTGCTCTCGCGCACCGGCGGGGCGACCTTGTCTGCGCTGTCGACGCGGCTGCCCGACCTAAAGTTCGCGTAGATGACGTTGTCTTCGCTCGGTCTCTTACTCATCGCGCCCCCTATAACTGATCAGCTGCGCAAGCTCGTCGGTGTCCAGCTCCGTGATCCAGCCCTCGCCCTGGCCCACCACAGCGCCGGCGAGCTGCGTCTTGCCGTCCAGGATGTCCTGGATGGATTCCTCCATGGTGCCCTTGGTTATCAGCTTGTACACCGTGACGTCCTTGTCCTGGCCGATGCGGAACGCGCGGTCGGTGGCCTGGTTTTCCACCGCCGGGTTCCACCACCGATCCAGGTGGATCACCATGGACGCCGCAGTGAGGTTGAGCCCCGTGCCGCCCGCCTTCAGGCTAAGCAGCATCGCCTGCGGCCCGTCCGGCGATTGGAAGCGCTCCACCATCCGGTCGCGGGCGTTTTTTCCCACCCCGCCGTGCAGGAACGGCACGTCCTCGCCGAGGCGGTCCGACAGGTACGGCTGGAGAATGTCGCCGAACGCCTTGTACTGGGTGAAGATGAGCACGCGCTGGCCCGTCTCAGCGGCGGTGGCAAGAAGTTCCATGAGCTTCTCCACCTTGCCCGAGCGGGGTTTGCCTTTCACGGTGACCGGGGAACCGTCGCCAAGAAAATGCGCCGGGTGGTTGCAGATCTGCTTGATGCGCGTAATCGTGGCCAGCACCAACCCTTTGCGCGCGATGCCCTGGCGATTTTCCAGCTCGCGCTTCATCTCGTCCACCAGCGCCTTGTATAGCGCGGCCTGCTCGGAGGTCATGTCCACTGCCACGACGTGCTCGTCCTTGTCCGGCAGGTCCTCGATGATCGTGGTGTCCGTCTTCAAACGCCGCAAGATGAACGACGCGGTGAGCCGTTGCAGACGCTGCCCCATCTCCTCGGCCAGCACCGGGTCGCGCTGCGACTCGATCGCCTTGGCGAAGTGGTTGCGGAAGAACGTCTGCGAACCCAGCATGCCGGGGTTTACGAAATCCAGGATGGAGCGCAGCTCCGAGAGCTTATTTTCAATCGGCGTGCCGGTCAACGCGATGCGGTGGCGCGAGGGCAAGGCACGCACGCTTTTCGACGCCTGCGTGCCCGCGTTCTTAATCGCCTGCGCCTCATCTAACACCACATGGTCCCAGCGCACCCGGGAAAAGTCCTGCACGTCGCGGGAGATGGTGCCGTAGGAAGTAATCACTAGATCGGCCGCCTCGATGTCCGCAAAAAGCTCGTCGCCTTTCGCACGCGCTGGCCCGTGGTGCACCATCACCTTCATCCCGGGGACGAATCGCGCCGCCTCGCGCGCCCAGTTGCCCACCACGGATGTCGGGGCGACCACAAGGGTGGGTCCAGTCTTTTTCCCCTCGGCCTCCTCCACGGCGAGCAAGGTGAGCAGCTGCAGCGTCTTGCCCAACCCCATGTCGTCGGCAAGCACCGCGCCTACGTTGTTGCGCGACATAAAGTACAGCCAGTCCACGCCGCGACGCTGGTAGTCGCGCAACTCGGCCTGCACGGTCTCCGGCAGCTCGACGCGCTCCGGGGCAGGCCGGTCGGCGCCTCCCATTAGCGAGGTGAACCAGGGCGAGCCGGTGAACTCCACCGGCTGCTCCGGGCCCGCCTCCAGCGCGAGCTGACGCAGCGCGCTCGCCGGCACCTCACCCGTTCCCTCAGCTTCTTTGAGCTGCTCGTAGTGTTCCCTCGCCGCCCGGGCTGCCGCGGCAAGTTCCTCGGCGTCGTCTGATCCCGCGGCCTCCGCAAGCCGGGCGCGCGTTTCGGCTGCCTCCGCCTCGCGCTTCGCCTCTTCGACAGAGGTGTTCTTTAGCGATTCGAGGTACTTCTTCGTCTTCTCAATCTCGCGGGTGTTCGCCAGCACCCATTCGCCGCGCAGCTTCACCAGCCCGGACTTGGAGCGCACCAGCTCGGCCATCTCCTCGTCGCTGAGCTCCACCCCGCCGACGCTGAGCCGCCAGTCGTAGCGCATGAGGGTATCCAGCCCCATCATGGACACCGTGGAGGAATCGTGCGGGTCGCTCGCGCGCGTGACGTGCAACTTCGACGTGGTCTCCGCCGTGGACCACGCGCGCGGAAGCATCACCGCGAAACCGTTCACGCGCAGCGCTGTCGCGGCCCGGGTGACAAAGTCGACGATCTCGTCCGAGGTAAGCAGCACGTCCCAGTCACCGGCGCCTGCGTCCGGCACCGTGCCGGGGCTGCGCCGCGACCAGCCGCGCACCCACGGATCGACCAGCGGGGTGACTTCAACAGCGGTGGAGAGCTCGTCGCGCAGCGCCTCCGCCGTCACCGAGTCGTAGTCTGACAACCGCACTGGGCGCGGCGCGTCTGTGCCCGAGCGCACCTGCACCCGCACCGGCCACAGCACCTCGCGCGTGACAAGCGCGCCCTCTTCCGCGTCAGTGCTACCGTCCACCGGGTCTTCCGGCGGCTCCGTCACGAACACCAGCTGCAGGTTCACCGCGGTGATCGTGCCGTTCCAATCGCTCACTTGTTTCGCCAGCTGCGCGCCGCCGCGCCGCAGCGGCGTCCCGAACACCAGGGAGAATACGAAATCGTGCCACGGGTACGGGCGGCGCTGGCTCGCCTCCTGGAACGGCTCGTACAACAGCGCCGAGGTGATCCAGTGGGTAAACGTCTGCGCGCAGTCCTCGCTCAAGTTCGGGTTGTTTACCGTCAGCACGCCCGGCGCGGCGGCGAGCATCTCGGCGAGCCAACCGCGCTCCTCCACACCCGTGCCCAGTTGCCACTGCGCGAACCACTGCCCGTGGCGGTACGGCACGTGGATGGACACGCGTCCCGCCTGAGCGAACTGCACTAGGCCGTTGTACATGCGCAAAAGCCAGTACATGTCGGGCGCCACGGACTCGCGCTGCGCCGGGGTGGCGGCGGGCGACGGCCCGTCCAAAAACGCCAGGCTGGCCAAGAAGCGCACCGCCTCCTCGGGCGCGAACACGGCCACGGGTGCGCGCAGGGTGACCTGGCGGCCCCTCGGGGTCTGCAGCACGATGTCTTGGCGGTGGCGGAACCGAGAATCGTCGAGAAGCGAATGCACCACCGGCGGGAACGTGCCCTCCGGCACTTGCGAGATGGTGACAATCCGGTGCCCTTCGACCCGCTCAGCCCACACCGCAAGCCCGGTTTCGCTCAACCAGAGCCCGTGCAGCAGGAATTTAGGCATAAAGACCCTTATACCATCCGCCCCCGACACGCTGCTTCCCCCAGAGTGCTTGCAAAACTTTCCCCGGCATTTCCCCGCCATTTTCCCTTACGGGATGTGGCCTGCGCGTCGGAGCGGTCGGCTAATCTATTCCGGATAAATCCCCCGCGCAAGGAGTACACACGTGTCCGAGAATTTCTGGCTCGTCCTAGCCATCGTCCTGTATTTCGGGGTGATGGTGGCCATCGGGTTCTATTCGTGGCTGAAAACCAGCAAGTACGACGATTATGTGCTGGCCGACCGCGGCCTCAACCCGCTTGTGGCGGGGCTTTCCGCCGGCGCGTCCGACATGTCCGGCTGGCTGCTCATGGGACTGCCCGGCGCGCTGTTCGTCGCCGGGATGAGCGAGCTGTGGATCGTCATCGGCCTGTTCATCGGCACCTGGGCCAACTGGAAGTGGGTCGCGCCCAGGCTGCGCTCCTACACAGAGGTGGCCAATAACTCGATCACGCTGCCCAGCTTCTTTGAAAACCGCACGCACGACACCTCCCGGATCCTGCGCGTGGTGGCGGCGTTGATCATCATCTTCTTCTTCACGTTCTACGTCTCCTCCGGCATGGTCTCCGGCGGGCGGTATTACGAGTCCACGTTCGGCGGCGAGTACATGACCGGCATGCTCATCGTCGGCGCGATCACCGTGCTCTACACCTTCATCGGCGGCTTCCTCGCAGTGAGCTACACCGACGTGGTGCAAGGCGTGCTGATGTTCCTCGCGCTGATCACCGTGCCGGTGATGGCGCTTGCGGCAGTGGACAACCCGGGCGAGATCTTCTCCTACGCCACCGCGAACCCGTACGGGCCCTGGCCGGAAGGCAACCCGACGTACTTCAACATGGTGGCCGGGGTCTCCGCCGCCACCATCATCGGCAACCTCGCGTGGGGCCTGGGGTACTTCGGCCAGCCCCACATTGTCACCCGCTTCATGGCGCTGCGCTCCCCGGCGGAAGCGAAGTCGGCCCGCCGCTTCGGCATCGGCTGGGTGCTCATCTGCTACATCGGCGCCGTCTTCACCGCCCTGGTGTCCACCGTCTACTTCGGCACCACTTCGGCCAGCGTGACAGACCAATCCGGCTTCGAGACGATCTTCCTCGACCTCGCGCGGCTTTTGTTCCACCCGCTGATCGCCGGCATCATCCTCACCGCGGTGCTCGCGGCGATTATGTCCACCATGTCGTCGCAGCTGCTCATCACGTCCTCGGCGCTCATCGAGGACCTCTACCGCATCTTCAAAAAGGAGCCGAGCCAGACCAGCCTGCTGGTACTGTCCCGCTCCATGGTCGTGCTCGTCGCGGTGGTGGCCATGCTCATGGCGTTCAACCCCTCGGACACGATTCTGGGGCTGGTCGGCTTCGCCTGGGCGGGCTTCGGCGCGGCGTTCGGCCCCGTGGTCGTCGCGTCGCTGTACTGGAAGAAGCTCACGGCCCCTGGCGCGATTGCCGGCATGGTGGTCGGCGCGGTGACGGTGTTTGTGTGGGGCACCTTCTTCGGCGACATCATCTACGAGATTGTCCCGGGCGTGATTTTCGCCGCCATCGCGATGGTCATCGTCTCGCTGGCCACGAAGCCGAAGCCGGGCGTGGACCAGGAGTTCGACGACGCGGTCGCCGCCACCGATTACGCTCTTGCGCACCCGGAGGTCACCTTTGAAGATGCGCTGGGCAAGGTGCGCCGCGTGAAGTAAGCAGTTGCTTATCGACGGCTCCGCTTCAGGGAACCGGAGCCATACAGCCAACGTCTAATACCTATGACTTGGCTCCTTCCTGCATCTTGGCAACGCATCTACCTGGCAGTCCTCATCGTGGCCACCACGGCCGTGGTGCCCTTCCCTACTCCCCGCTCGCACATCGAGGCGCCCTTGGTCCCGCAGCGCGCCACGGTGGTGGGCTACGACCGTGCGGAGTTCGGCCCCGGCTGGGGCCGTGCGAACGGCGGCTGCACCACCCGGGAGGCCGTGCTCGCCGACGCCTACGGGCAGGAGTGCGCGGTTACGTGGATGGCCTGGGACACCGCCGAGATCGCAGACCCGTACACCGGCCAGCCGATGGCACCTGCAGATGTAGAAATCGACCACATCCTTCCGGTCTCCGCCGCATGGGACCTCGGCGCGCACACGTGGGCCCCACACGAACGGGCGGCGTTTTACAACGACCAGCGCAACCTCATCGCCGTATCCTCCAAAGCCAACCAGGCAAAAGGCGACAAACTGCCCAGCGAGTGGATGCCCACAGATCGGCGTGCGGGGTGTGCGTACGGGAGGAGGCTGGTAAACGTCGCCAAGCAATATGCCCTGCCGCTGCCCGAAGCAGACCTGAAGGCGGTGCGCCGCGCGTGCTCCGGAATTGCGGGGCTTGCCGCGCGGCGTGAACTGTGACGATTGTCTGCCCGTGCCGTAAGGTGGGGCCACATGACAACTTTCTTCACCATTCTCCACGTCGCGGCGGCGATTTTGCTGCTCGGCCCAGTGGTTGTTGCCACCTCCATGTTCCCCCGCGCGGCGGCTGAGGCGCGCTCCGGCAGCGAGGAGGCTACCGGCCGCGCCTCGGTGCTGCACCGCATCTCCAAGACGTACGGCCTGCTTTCCGCGCTGGTGCCGCTTCTGGGCTTGGTGCTGCTGGCGTTCGACTGGGAATCGCACAAGTCGAACTACTGGCTGCACACCGCGATCATCCTGTCGGTGATCGCGTGGGCGCTCCTGCTGTTCATGGTGATCCCGCAGCAGCGCAAGATGATGGGCAACCTCGGCGCACTGCCGGCGGCCGACGCGGACCCGGCCGATGCCACCTCGGACTTCGAGGGTTCCAAGGCGAAGGCGAACGCTGGTGCCGGCATCTTCAACCTGCTCTGGGTGATCATCCTGGTGCTCATGTACCTGCCCGCCCCGGCGTAACCCTACGTGCGTGCGGCCCAGCTTCCGAAGGTGGAGGCTGGGCCGTTTTCGTTGGTTGGGTTTACATGAACATGTTGGCCAGCTGGGCGAGGATCGGGATGACCACCGTGGCGATGCCCAGCACGATCGCGATGATCTCCCCGGCCGACAGCCCGGTGTCACCCACCGTCCCGCCGCTGGAGAGATCCGACTGCGACGAGGAGTTGGAGCTACCCATCTCGGAGCTGGCGTTGTTGGCAGAGCCGATGATCTCGTCGATCGCCCCGCCCTTTGTCAGGCCGGCAGTGCGCGTGTAGAGGTTCTCGGCTTCCCAGTCGCTGAGCTTGCGCCCGTCGCGGGGTGCCGCCATCCAACCCATTTCCTTGCCCTTCCAGCGGTACAGGCCGATGCGTGCGTCGCCGGATTTACCTTCGTAATTCGGGCCGATGGAGATTACGCCGAGAAACCCGCGCCCCGGTGCCCACACCGGTCCACCAGAGTCGCCCGATCGCGCGTTCTTCGCCCGCACTGTGAAGCTCTCCCCCGCACGGCCGAAGTAGGTCCCGCATTCCACATTTTCGGTGTTCATGTGGGAGGTCTGGCCGTGCCAGCAGACTTCGTCGCCGCGTTCCATCTCGTCAAGCGTGAGAACCGTATTCCCGGAAAATCCGTTTGACCCCAGCTTCACACCTGGGTCCCACTTGATAATGGCCCAGTCGTTGCTGTAGCCGTGGTCGTAGTTCTCAGACGGGTAGAACGTACCCATCGGGCGCGAGGTTCGGTTCGTCTGCCGGTCGATGAGCGCCACCCGCTGCCCCTTCCGGCCACAGTGCGCGGCGGTGTAGCTCACGCCGTTGACATGGTCGTTGTACCCGATGGTGCACGTGGAGAATCCGGTGGTGAATGCTCCTCCCTGTACGGGAACCGTCGGCGCAGCGGCGAGAGCGACGGCAGGCTGGGCGAGAATCGTGGCGGCTGCGACTGCGGCCGTGGCGTTGCGAAGAGTCTTCATGATGTGTGTCCTGGTGAGAGTTCTGGAACTAGGGAGCGGTTACATGAACGCCTGAGCGAGCTTGAGCACGATCGGCAGCACCGTGACCAGCACGGAGACGACGATCAGCACAATCTCCCCAGTCGACTTCTCGGAGCTCATCGCATCCGCATTACTGGACAGCGAATCCGTCTTCTCGGAAGACTTCGAAGATTTACCGTTCGGCGTTGGTTCGGGCGCAGGCGTCTGCGGGCTGGGTGCCTGGGGGCTCAACGTCTGCGGGCCGGGCGCCTGCGGGTTCACCCCGGCCCCAGGATTGTCTGGTGCTGACGGTGTCGGCGGGATCGACGGCACAAAAGGTGCAGGGCCCGAGGGAAACACTTCGTCCCATGGGAAGTCCTCAAACATCGGGTCATCCGGATCAAGCACGGCCCAACCAGGTGGGAGAAGATCTTGAACCTTCTGGTTAATCTTTGAAGCCTGTGCTTGAAGCAAGCCCACCTTCACGGGGTCTAGCGCCGCACCGTCTCGGGGAGCAGAACCCCACAGCACCGGGTCGCCCTCAAGAGCCATTCCATTAATAACGGGTGGAGCCCCAATCCCTGTCTTCGGAGTACCGGCCGAAACGACTCCGATGAAACCGCGGTCCTTGACCCAGATCGGACCACCAGAGTCACCCGGCAGTCCATCCGCGATGTCGGTAACGAACGATTCCTCGACGCTTCCCACGTACGAACCGCATGAGTCTTTGTTGGAGTCCCTGTGGGTGGTCTCACCGTGGTAGCAGACCACCTCACCCCGTTTCACCTGATCAAGAGTGAGCATGGTGTCTCCGGAGTACGGATTGGCCCCCAGCGTCACGCCTTTGTCCCAGATGATCTCAGCCCAGTCGTTCCCCAGCTGGCTGCTCACGTAACGGCTCGACGGCGTAATGGTTCCTAGGGTCCGGGATTTCTGCCCCGTACGCGTATTCACAAGCCGCACGCGATTGTTAACTCCGTTGGCGCAGTGCGCTGCGGTGTAACTGACGCCCCTGGCGTGGTCGTTGAAGCCGAGCGTGCATTCACTTGTCATTCCGATCGAAATGGTCATCCCCTGCACCGGTTGGGTGGGAGCGGCGGCGGATGCGGTGACCGGGCTCAGGACTGCTGCAGCGGTGGCCACGGCGGCCAAGCTTGCGCGGAACTTCTTCATTTGTGGAACCTTCTTCGGGAAGTAATGACTTCCTTATTCTAAGTCGCTCAACCCCTAAAAGACTTCACTTTTAGGGGCTAGTTGTGGCGATAAGGATCACACTTGAAGCGTTTGACGCATTTGCTTATCGACGTCTACCTCATCTGCATAAAGGCCGCACCAGCCAAACCAACGGCCGCGATGATCGCTACAACGATGCCGATAATCGCGCCGGTAGACAGGCTCGAGCCACCAGCGGAGGCGTTGCCCGTCGTGGCGGCCGTGTTTGGTGTAGTTGAGGTGGTCGTCGTTGCGGGAGCAACAGCGCTGGTAGAGGTAGACGCCACAACTGTCGGCGACGTTGACTGCTGCGGGGTCGGAGTCGGCGCGACGCGGGAGGTGGACGTCGGGGTCGGCGCGACCGGGTTGCGCGTCTCGTTATTTTCTGAAGTTGCCGCGGGCTTGGTTGTGGGCGCCACGGGTGCCGGAACCATCGGCGGGTAATCAGGAAGGTCGATCCGGATGTTCAGGTTATCCGGCAATTCCACGCCGCCGGCTTTGAGGGATTTCTTGACGTACTCCTGCTCACCCATGCGCTCACCGTCAAAAGGGGCAGCACCCCAAAGCACCGGTTTTGCCACCTTCTTTTCATCACCGATGGTCAGAGTAAAACCAGTACCGCCCACGGTCGACCCACCGGAAACGACGCCGATGAAGCCACGACCCGGGATCCACATTGGCCCGCCCGAATCACCGTGCGCAGCGCTTTTAATATTGGTGACAAACGATTGACCACCACGGTCGGAGTACTCGCCACACTCCACGTCATTCGAGTTCTCGTGGGTTACCTCGCCGTGGAAACAGACCTGCTCGCCCGCCCGCACATCATCGAGCGAGACGATCGTGTCGCCCGAGTAGACGTTGCCCCCGAGGGTCACCCCCTCATCCCACTTGATTCGACCCCAGTCGTTGCCCAACGGGAACTGGAAGTTTTCGGACGGCTCGAACGTACCAAGCATTTTTGAGCGGATGCCCGACTTCGTGTCTACCAACGCCACGCGGGCGCCTTTCTGAGCGCAGTGTGCAGCTGTGTAGCTGACGCCATTCCCGTGGTCGTTGTAACCGATCGTGCATCGCGTATTGTCCTCGAAAACAATGGTCGCGCCCTGCACAGGCTGGGTGGGCACGGCCGCGGACACGGTAGCGGGAGTGACAAGGAGAGTCAGCGCGGTAAGCGCTGCGGCGACACGGCGGAAGCCTTTCATTTGAATCTCTTTCTCGGGAATGCACAGACACATGCATCTTATCCTCCCGAGAAAGAAATCGCGACAACTTAGAGCATTGCGTAGAACACGTGAATAAGCAGCGGCGGAGCGACTACAACAACCGCGAGGACGATGAGCAGGATCTGCCACCACGTCAGCTCTGAGCTCCCGACCGTCTCGGCGGGCTCACCGGTGTGCGGGTCGGGATGATTGGAGGCGTGGGAAGCGGAGCCGTCGATAAGCTGCCCGCTCTGCTCGATTCCCGCCGCGGGCGCTGCGCCAAGCAGCACCACACTTGCGCATGCCGACGCCACCGAGGATTTCGCTTTCCGCATGTCTACCTCCGTTCCGAATAGCGACCATCCCCAATGTAGGCCACTGCGTCTACGCTGAGTACATGTCTCACTCTCGATCCCTCTCCCCCGCCCGCGTCGCCTGCGCCACGGTTCTGGCCAGCTCGCTCGCCCTCGCCGGGTGCTCCCAAGAAAGCGCCGACACCGAGCTAGACGAGCCCGCGCTCAGTGCCGCAACGACGGAAGCCGCCGTGGACGACTCTGCCGCCTCGACCACCGCCACCGGCGGGAAAGCGACCACCACGGAGGCAGCGGCATCGGAGGACACCACCACCTCAGAAACCGAAACCGCGAACGCCGATGGTGGGATGCGCAACTCGCAGGACTTCCTGATCGATGACGAGGCGGTCCCGGCCTACTTCTTCGAATTCGGCAACGGCAACACCTGCGGCTGGCTGGACGCGATGGACTTCCTCGAGTGCTCCATCGGCGGCGACGGCGAAGAACCACAAACCATCGGGTGGGTGCCGGATGAGTTCGTCGCAGACAACACCGCAGGCGGGCTTGCCGACGACACCAACCCGGAGACACTCAACCCGGGCGAGAGCGTCGTCTTCGGCCCCTACACCTTCACCTACGACTCGGGCGGCACCCTGCACGGCGAGCGCATGGGTCGCACCTTCACCGTCAGCCCGGAAAACGTGGTGACCACCACCGGCTAGCCGTAGTTCACCACCGTCGGCCCGGCCAACCCGATGCCGCTAAGCACGCGAAGGATCGCGTCCACAGCCTGGCGGATGACCTCCGCAACCGGTCCCGTGAGACCAGGCAGGAACGTGTTCTGGGCCCACAGGCCGACCAGGCGGATTTCGGGGACTGCGGCGCCATCGCGAGGCACCATGCCCACCACAAAGTCCCTTGACTTCACACCCGGAATTGGCAGGGAGCGCCACTTCGCCGACGTCACGCCCACGAACCCGCGGCCCGGCACCCACATGGGCCCGCCGGAATCACCTGGCCTGGTCAGTGGCGCGTCGATAAAAAACGTGTTGTCGGCGGAGCCCGCGAAGCGGCCGCAGGTCTCGCCGCCACCCGGGTGCGAAGTCTGGCCGAAATAGCAGACGCGCTCGCCGATGCGGATGTCGTTGGGATGCACCCACGCGTTGCCGGTGATGTGGTTTGCCCCGATGCGCACCGACGGGTCCCACTGGATGGCGGCCCAATCGTTGCCCAAGTGCGAGTCGTAACGCTTCGAACGGTAGAGCGTGCCCACAGGGCCGCTTCGCGCACCCGTACGCGGGTTATACAGCTCCACGCGGGACCCTTCCGCGCCGCAATGCGCGGCGACGAAGCTTCGGCGCCGCGCTGGCTCGTTGAAACCCACCGTACAAATCCCGCTGCCGTGCACTATCACGGATGCGCCCTGGCCCACCATCGGAGTTTGCGCCTGTGCCGGGGCTGCGGTGATGCTGAGCACGAGGGCCAGGGCGGCGCCGATGCGGGTGAAACGGGCCGGTGTAGTGATGCGCATGCGGCGGGCTCTTTTCCGGGGACGTGGTTGCGGTGGTGCGCGCATCACACTACCCGCCGGGCAGAAGCACAGCGGCGTTGGTTGAATCTCGGTGTTTTTCGGCTAGAAGTCGATATGGATAACGCCAAGCAGGAACGGCGCGGCCACCACACCGAGTGCAGCAAGCACCCCGATAACGATGCCGACGATCTCGCCGGGCGAGTACTTGCTAGACAACCGCGAATCCTCGGCGATGTCTGTCATCTCCGAGCTGAGCCGGCTGGAGAGGTCGGGCGTTTCTGGGTCGTCAGGAGTGCCCGGCTGCGGTGAGTCGGGCTTTGGGTGCTCGGGCTTCGGGCGCTCGGGCTTGGGTTGGTTTGGCCCCGACTCGCCCGGCTTCGACTGCTCGCGCTCCGCTCGGCGATCATCGATCCGGGAAGACAGGCTCTGGAACGCGTTGACGGCCGAACCGACACTGACGGGAACTCCCCCGATTTTGACGGTCACGTCAGCATCAACCGGTCTCGTCTGCGCGTGTGCCGGCGAGGCAATTAGAGTGCTGCCGACGGCCAAAGACACTGCGAGAGCTACTGCGGTACGGGATGAGTGAGAGGACACGGGCGCGCGCCTTTCTGCAAGAAAACTAGACATTCTCAAGCTACCGCATCGATCCATGGCGTGGGTCCGAAACCGGGCACCAAAAAGCCCGCCACGCACGTGGTGTGCACGGCGGGCTCAACGCGGCAGGGCTCAACGCATCCCCCAACGCAACGGCCTCAACGCCCCTCTCGAGCGTTAGTCGCGGTCGTAGCGACGTCCGCCCCGGCCGCCCCGGCCCCCGCGATCGTCACGGTCGCGGCCGTACCCGCCCCGGCCACCGCGTCCTCCGCGGCCGCCCCGGTCACGGTCAAAGTCGCGGTCACGGTCACGGTCGCGGCGGTCGTAGCCTCCGCGGCCCCCGCGTCCACGTCCACCGCGGTCGCGCGGCGGCGCACCGTGGTCGCGCTGGATGTTGATCAGCTGGCCGGAGATGCGGGTGTCCTCCAGGCGGTCGAGCACCGACTGGTCCAGGTTCTTCGGCAGCTCCACAAGGGTGAAATCGCCGCCGATGGTGATGCGGCCGAAGTCCTTCGAGTTCAGGCCACCCTCGTTGGCCAGCGCACCCACGATGGCACCCGGGCGCACGTGCTGGCGCTTGCCCACGTCCAAGCGGTAGGTGTCGAAGTTGGCGCTGTCCTCGTGGCCGCGCCCACCACGCCCACCGCGCCCGCCACGATCATCACGATCACGGCCACGCCCACCGCGGTCACGGTCGCGGCGGTCTTCGCGGTCCCAGCGGTCGCGGTCGCGGCGGTCGCGCTTGTCCTTCGGCGGCTCCTTCATCAGGAACTCGTCGCCGGCCAGGGCCTGCGTCGCAAGTGCTGCCGCGATGTCGTCCATCGGCACGTTGTTGTTCGCGGAGTACTCGCGGACCATCTGCTTGAACACCTGCAGGTCCGCTTCCTCCAGGGACTCGGTGATGGAGTCCATGAACTTGGTCTTGCGCGACTCGTTGACTTCGTCGACGGTCGGCAGGTCCATCTCCTCGATCGTCGCGTTGGTCACGCGCTCAATCGAGCGCAGCATGCGGCGCTCGCGCGGGGTGACGAACAGGATCGCCTCGCCGCTCCGGCCGGCACGTCCGGTGCGGCCGATGCGGTGCACGTAGGACTCCGTGTCGTTCGGGATGTCGTAGTTCAGCACGTGGCTGATGCGCTCCACGTCCAGGCCGCGGGCGGCGACGTCGGTGGCCACGAGGATGTCCAGGCGGCCGTCGCGAAGCTGATCGACGGTGCGCTCGCGCTGCTGCTGCGGAATGTCGCCGTTGATCGCTGCGGCGGAGAACCCGCGGGCACGCAGCTTCTCGGCGATTTCCTCCGTCTCGTTCTTCGTGCGCACGAAGACGATCATCGCTTCGAACTCGGTCACCTCAAGGATGCGGGTGATGGCGTCGAGCTTGTTGCGGTGCGCAGTGAACAGGTAACGCTGCGTGATGTTGGTGTTCGTGCGGGTCTCCGACTTAACGGTGACCTCTTCGGGGTCGTTCAAGTAGTCGCGGGAGATGCGGCGGATCGCGTTCGGCATGGTTGCCGAGAACAGCGCGACCTGCTTGGAATCCGGTGTGTCCTCCAGGATGCGCTCCACGTCTTCCTGGAAGCCCATGTTGAGCATCTCGTCCGCCTCGTCGAGCACGAGGAACTCGAGGTTGGAGATGTCCAGCGAGCCCTTTTCCAGGTGGTCGATCACACGGCCCGGGGTGCCCACGATCACCTGGGCGCCGCGGCGCAGCCCGGAGAGCTGAATGCCGTATGCCTGGCCGCCGTAGATCGGCAGCACATGGATGCCGCCGAGGTGGTCGGCAAACGACTGGAAGGAGTCGGAAACCTGCAGAGCGAGCTCACGCGTCGGTGCGAGCACCAGCGCCTGCGGGTAGCGCTTCTTCGGATCGATGTTGGACAGCACCGGCAGCGCGAACGCCGCGGTCTTGCCCGTACCCGTCTGCGCGAGGCCGACCACGTCGCGGCCTTCCATCAGAAGCGGGATGGTCTGCGCCTGAATCGGCGACGGCTGCTCGAAGCCGACTTTCTTCACCGCGACAACTACCTCGTCGGGCAGACCGAGGGTTTCGAAGCCGTTCTCGGGCTCCGCAGGTTCGGCGTCCCCGGTCGGCGCCTCAGCCTCAGCCTCAGCCTCAGCCTCGGCGGGAGCTTCGGCCTCCTCCAGGTCGTCGATCTTGATTACTTCGTTGGCCACGGTATCGTCGTCAAGCTTTGTGCTCTTCTCCGTGGCGCCGGTCTCAGCATCGCCCGCATCCCTGGTGTCCTCCACGACCGACTCAACGATCTCGGCCGCGACATCCTGCGGGGTTTCCTGATTTTCCGACTGGTTCACATCCGGCTCAATCTCGCCGCCGGTGGCGTTTTCGGAATTGCTCATTGCCGCTCAACCCTACGCCAGCACACCCGTATTCTGCTATTTTGAGCATTTGCCTATCGACGCCTCCGGGGAGCACTCCTCCACACCAGCCAACCGGCATCACCACCGGGCGTAGCATGCTGCGCATGACTTTCACCCCGCGCAAGCTCGCAATTGCAGCCGCGCTGAGCACCACAGCACTGTTTGGCACCGCGTGCTCCGCCGCCGATACGGAGCTCGCCGAGCCCTCCGCGACCGCATCAACCAGCGTCTCCGCCCACGGCACCGCGCCGGTGTCCGAGGTGGAAGAAGAAGCAGAAACCGCCGCGATGCTTGTCGACGAGCAGACCTCCGCCACGGCCGCACCCGCGCCTGCCGACGGCGGCCTCGTACCCCAGAACGCATCGCGCTTTGAGGCGGGCCTGGGCACCTACAACGTGCGCTTCTCCGAGGGCAACTGGTGCTCGTATTCCTCCATGGCAGGCAAGCTCGAGTGCGGGTTGGAACTCACCGGCACTCTGCCACCGTCCACGCAGCGCCTTGACATCGGCGGGCTACATACCATCCAGTACAGCCAAGACCGGGGCTTCTACTGGGGACGCGCGCTCGTAGGCACCATGCCAGACAAAGGCGACGACCTCGCCCCGGGTGAGAAGCTGGAGGCCCCCGGTGCGCTCTTCGAGCATCACCCGGACGGCACACTGCGCGTCGAGTTTGAAAACCACTGGTTCACTGTCTCCCCCGACGGGCAGTACGCCTCCGACACGTTCGATCCCGCGCAGTAATTCAGCCTTGGGCGCACAGCATGCCCAGTAGTGCTGCAACTAGAGCAGCTTGAACGGAAGGAGCGTCTCCGGGCCGAAGTAATAGGCCGGGTAGGAGCCGAGCTCTTTATCCCCCACCTGCCCGGAGTTCACGGCGACCAGGCCGCGACCCGGGATCCACATCGGGCCGCCAGAGTCTCCCTTACGCGTCGCGGTCAAACCGTTCACCACAATCTTGTGGCCGCGCACTGAGTGCAGCGGCGCGCACATTACCCGCTGGGTGGTTGCACCTACCGTGCAGACCTTCTCGCCAGGTCGCACAGCATGCGGGGCAACCATCGCGTCGCCCGAGAACGTGTTTTCACCCGCGCGGCCGACGGTGAGCTGGATGTAGGCGTAGTCGTTTTGTATCTTCGGACCGGGCGCCACTGCTAGCGACGCCACGTTGCCGATGTAACGGCCGTGCGCATCAGTCACCTTTTGCCCCGGGTAGAACGTGCAGTGCCCGGAGAAGATCGCCCGGTTCCTGTGTTTATCCACGTAACCCACAGTGCAGGCTCCGCGCGAGAACGAGGTGAGCGTGTACACCCGGTCACCCTGGTTCACTACCGGGCGAATGTCTGCCTGTGCCACACCCGCGCCAGCACTGGCGGCGAGGCCTGCGGTGAGCACCGCGGCAGCGATTCGTTTGAGCAGCTTCATAGCGTTTCCCTCCCGGCACGAAGACGCGCCACCACGGCAAGAGGTCTGAGAATCAAGAGACCTAAAAACAATGACATTTGAAACTTTAGACCGTCGATAAGCTCACCGCTCCCGAATGGGGATCTCTCCCCAGTGCGACGCGCCACACCACGGCCGCGCGCCTACCCTTACACCCATGAACTTCCGCAACACCGCGCGCGGCGCCATCGCACTGTGCGCCACTATCGTTCTCACTGGCTGCGACTCCCCCACGCCCGAGGAGGAAGCACTACCCGAGCCGATTCCCGTGACGTACACGGACGTCGACGCTGACCGTTTCAAGGAGGGCACGGGCTACGTTGTCGGTGGCGCGTCCGGAGTGCTGGGCTGCACGACGCTTTCCGACCCGAGCTACCCGATTACCTGCCAGATCGACTTCCACAAGCCGCTTCCCCCAGTCGAAGACGACGGCGGCGTACCCGGCGAAGTAGAAGCAAACATCGCGATTTTCAGCACGTCCGAGGGGCGCTTCGTCACGAACCACTCCCCAGGCTCACAGGGATACGCCACCCCGCCGACGCCATTGGAGAAGGGCGAGCGCGTGAGCTTCGGCGAGGCCACACTGACGCATCTTCACGACGGCGGCTTCCGCGTCGAGTACGCCGGCGACGCCTTCGAGGTGCACAACGGGGTGTACAAGCACGACTAGGTGCGGCTCACTCACTCGAACGTGGGCCGCAAGCGTTGAGCTCCTATTTCCCGCCCAGCTACTCCCGCCTCAAACAAGAGCTCAACGAAACCCCACACACCCGCGCCCTACAATAAAATGTATGCGCATTTCACGATCCATCACCGCCGCCCTCGTGGCAATCGCCCTCCCCCTCGCCGCCTGCACAACCGAGGATGAGCTCGCAGAACCGAAGCCCGTCGAATCCTCAAGCACGCAGACCGAGGCAGAGAAGTCCACAGAGGCCGAGGCGGAAGAGGAAACCGAGCCAGAAGAGGCCGCGCCAGAGACGTACAAGGATGTGGACCCCGCCATCTTCGACGAAGGCGGCGCTTACGTCGTCGGCGGTTCCTCCGGGGTACTCGGCTGCATGGCGAAACCGGGCACGGATTACCCATTCAATTGCCAGATCGCGTTTGCAGACCCGGTTCCCCCTGCAGAAGACCCGGACGGCTCGAAGTTCGGCTACCCACCCAACATTGCTTCCTACGACGAGCCGACCGGCCGCTTCCGCCCCGAGTTCTCGCCCGGTTCGCAGGGATACATGACCCCGCCGACGCCGCTAGAGCGGGGCCAGCGCGTGACTATCGACGGCGCCACGATGACACACCTGCACGACGGCGGCTTCCGCGTGGAATACAAGGGCGACTCCTTCGAAGTGCACAACGGTGTGTACTCCGGGACGCCAGCGCCAGAGGAGAAGCCCGCGGCGAAAACAGCATCCGGCACCGTGAACAAGGGTGAGCAATGCGGCACCTACACCCGCTTCGGCGAAGAGATGGGCGTGTATGCGCTTGAAGACGGCACCACGTGCGACCAAGCCATGAGCACACTGAAGGCATACTTCGTCGCTGCCGAAAACGGTGAGATACAGGGCACCGTCACTGCGTGGACAGACCCGCAGAACGGCTGGGGATGCTTCGGACGCTACCTGCTTCCGGGCGATACCGACGAGCCCGCGAACCGGAAGGTCTCCTGCGGCGATACGCAGATGAACGGCACGAAGGCGTTCGAAGGATCCGGTTCAGTGGCGCTGCTCGATCCGGCAGACGCCGCCCGCATCTAACCCCCCCATCGGGGGCACGGATGAATCTAATTCATCCCCAAAACTGGCGCGATTCGTTCATGCGTGTATATTCCCAACCATGACTTACAGCAACGCGTCTCAGAACCCGGTCGCCTCGGCCGTGCGTTCCGCGTTGCCGGGTACCTCCACTACCCAGCCGGCCCGTCTGCATCATCATCTGTAGCGCGGTGCCGGCCGACTCCAGCCCCCTGCGCTAACAGCCTCTGCTGCTCCAAGCGCAGGGGGTTCCTGTTTAGCCAGAGCCACCAAAACGGCAACCACAAGGGCTTATGTCGTTCGCGCCGTGCTCCCGGACACCATCCAAAACCGTCCCCGTGGCACGCCCTTCGAATGCGGAGCCCACAAACACAGGATGGTGAACCGGGAAGAAGCCGCCCAGACGGGCACCACTTCGAAAGCGTCGAAGCATCACTTCAAAGTTTGCAACATATCCACTGCCGTTTAAGATTCCATGCATATTTTGCCACTGCATGCAATAAACAGCATTGGGACGCGGAATATCAGTCAGATTGCAGGTGCGCCCTGCAACCCACATGAAAGTTCAAAAGGTCATGGCAACTATGACGGCTCCAGCCGAACGTAAACCGATTACCAAACCGCGTGGTCTCACGCACCGCCACATTCACTTCATCGCGCTCGGTTCCGCTATCGGCACGGGCTTGTTCTACGGCTCCGCCGGCGCGATCCAGGCAGCTGGCCCCTCCGTCCTTCTCGTTTACCTCCTCGGCGGCGCAGTGGTGTACTTCATGCTCCGTGCGCTCGGCGAGATGAGTGTGCGTAACCCCATCCGCGGCTCGTTCGCCGTGTACTGCCGCAAGTACCTGGGTGGCCTCGGCGGCTACATCACCGGCTGGATGTTCGCGTTCGAGATGATGATCGTGTGCTTGGCAGACCTCACCGCCATCGGCATCTACATGAAGTTCTGGTTCCCGGACACAGCCGCCTGGGTCTGGATCGCCGTAACCCTGCTGATCATCGGCGCCGCCAACCTGGCTACGGTGCGTTGGTTCGGTGAGCTGGAGTTCGCGTTCACCATCATTAAGGTCACCGCAGTGATGGCGATGATCCTCGGCGGCGCCGCGATCCTCGTCTTCAACCTCGGTCAGCAGCCCGAGATGACCGGTATCTCGAACCTGTGGAACGACGGCGGCTTCTTCCCCAACGGCATCCAGGGCATGATCGCGTCCTTCATCCTGGTGCTCTTCGCCTTCGGCGGCACCGAGATCATCGGTGTGGCTGGTGCTGAGGCGGAGGATCCGAAGCGTTCCATCCCGAAGGCCGTGAACACTGTGCCGCTGCGCATCCTGCTGTTCTACGTGCTGGCGATCTCCATCATCCTCATGCTCAACCCGTGGCGCACCATCACGGGCGAGGAGTCCCCGTTCGTGCAGATCTTCTCCACCCTGGGCGTGAACTGGGCTGCCGGTCTGCTGAACTTCGTGGTGATCACCGCCGCGCTGTCCGCGATTAACGCCGACCTGTTCGGTACCGGCCGCGTACTCACCGGTTTGGCGAAGGAGGGCTTGGCGCCGAAGAAGATGGCCCGCACGGTCCGCGACGTTCCGGTGATGACGGTGGCTTCCCTCCTCGTGGTGCTGGTGCTCGGCGTGTTCCTCAACGCCGCGTTCCCGAACGTGTTTGAAACCATCGCCGCACTTGCCACCTTCGCCACCGTGTTCGTGTGGCTGATGATCCTCTTCGCCCAGGTCGCCATGCGCAAGCAGATGACCCCGGCCGAGGAGGCGCAGCTGGAGTTCGCGGTGCCGTTCTGGCCGTACGGGCAGTACTTCGCCATCGCATTTATCCTGTGCAC
Source organism: Corynebacterium sp. Marseille-P4321 (assembly GCF_903645305.1). Lineage (GTDB taxonomy): Bacteria > Actinomycetota > Actinomycetes > Mycobacteriales > Mycobacteriaceae > Corynebacterium. The sequence goes on from NZ_CAHJXO010000002.1 coordinate 246,652, forward strand.
CTTCGGCATCATGGCGTGGCTGCCGGACTTCCGCCTGGCGCTCGGCATCGGCATCGCCTTCACGGTGATCATGACGGTGCTCTACTACGCCACCGGCCGCCCGCAGGTCATTGCGGCCACCGAGTATGAGGAAGTGCCCGCACAGTAGGAGCAATTGCTTATCGACGCTAAAGTCCCCCACCGCCAGTTCATCCCACCTGCGCGGCTGGGGGCTTTACCATGTACAGCGTGCCGTACACCGTGACAAAATCCCGACGCAAAATCCTCCGCGCCACCGCTGCCGCGCTCGCCGCGCTCAGCCTCGCCACCTCCTGTTCGCTGGCCAGCGACCTCGCCGAGCCCGACAAGCCGGTGTTCACCTCCATCGCGCAGACCGAGTCTGAGGAAGGAGAGTCCCCCACCACCGAATCGGAGGTCGATAAGACCACTGAAGCGGAGACAACCACCGAGGCCGGCAAGGAAGGCGAGTTCACCGAGGTGGATCCGGCCCGCTTCTCCCCCGACGGCATGGACACCCACCACGTGGTGGGGCTCTCCGGCACGGGATCGCTGGGTTGCAAGGTGACAGATAGCGAGCACTGGGACCGACCCGACCTGCTCTGCGCCGTCGATTATGCGGGCGAGGTCCCCGATTCGCCGTACAACTTGAACGTGAAGCCGAACGTGATGAATTACGAGCCGGTGCACGGTTTCTACTCGTTCCACCAGAACGAGGCGAACGAGATGACGCCGCCGTCGGAACTTGCGCCCGGCGAGCAGGTGACCGCTTCCGGCTTCACCTTCACCCGCCTCGACGAGGACACGGTGCGTATCCAGCGCGGCGCAAACACCGCCACCATCTCGGCCGGCGAAGTCACGGTCGCCTCCCCCGCGGACACCATCCTGGATAGGAAACCGGACATCGAGAAGAGCACCGACGCTGGCGAAGACGCTCTGTGTGGCACCGTGACCGATTTCTTCGACGAGACCGCGGGCGTCATCGCGCTCGAAAGCGGCACCGCCTGCCCCGCCGCCGCCAAGATCGCTGAGGAGTACTTCGACCCGGACACGCCAAAGGAGGGCTCCGGCGGTTTCTGGACCACAGCCCCGGACGGCTGGACCTGCGGCCGCGGCTACCTCGCTCCCGGCATGGAAGACGCAGGGGCAAACAAGCGCCCGGTGTGCTCCGCCGAAGGAAAAGGCAGCGTGGCCATCGTGAACACCACAGAGCTATAAGCTGGCCCGCATGAAGCGCACTTCCCACCTCCTCGCCGCCGTACTTTCGGCCAGCGCCCTGGCCCTCGCGGGTTGTTCCGGCGAAGACAGCTCGACGCAGTTCACGCCCGAAGAATCTCCCGCCGCTTCGCAGACCACAGCGGGCGAGGAGGGCACGGACACGGCTCACGAGGAAGACGACTCCGACGACGCCGTCGACCTCGACGAAGCGACGGAAGTCGACCCCGAGCGTTTCAAAGCCCACGGCGGCTACATCGTCGCCGCGTGGGACGCGGGGTTGCGCGGCTGCGCCATCGACGTCAGCGGCGACGTGGAGACGTTCCAGTGCGCTGTCGATTTCGCCGAGCCAGTAGGCCCCCACCAGTCCGACCATGTTGCCACCGAAGACGGCAACGCCTCCGCTATCCAGTACCAATCCGTCTACGGCTTCTACCCCGTCAGCGACCGCTTCGCCGGCGCCTGGACGCAAGACGACGTCGCCGAGCTCGCCGTCGGCGAGAAGGTGACCATCGGCGGATTCACCATCGAGCGCGTGGATAAGGATGCCGTGTTAATCGACCGCGGCGCCCACTGGTTCTGGATCGTCGACGGGATCTACCAGCCCTACAACTCCGCCGCCGGCGCCATCGAAACCGACCCGAGCGAGTACGAAATCTCCACTTCGGACAGCGCTCCTGAGGGTTCCATCTGCGGCATCATCGAGACCGAACCCGGCATCTACTCCTACGTCATGGCCATGGAACACGGGACCAACTGCCCCATCGCGTTCAATGTCGCCGAAGAGTACATGTCTCCCGACAGATCCGGATCCGCCCCGCAGGGCTCCGGCGGTTTCTGGGACGGCCCGCACGGCTGGTCGTGTGGCCGCGGTTACCTCTCCCCCGGCATGGACGACATCGGCGCCAACAAGATGCCAGTCTGCTCCGCAGAGAGCATGAGTGGCAAGCCGGGCAAGGGTTCAGGCTCGGTAGCCATCGTCGCAACGCCGTACTTGGGTTAAGGGGCATTTGCTTATCGACGAGCTCCGCCCCCGATCGGTCCGCTCGCACTTTAATCAAATAGCAAGCTTATTCGATTCAACCGAGCACGGATCGCTTCGGGAAATAAGATACTCGCTGAGACCGCAGAAGCAACGGTTCTTCGACGGCTGTGAATGTTACTTTATTAGCAACAAAACGAAATGGAGAGCATCGTGAGTCTTGCTGATTGGCTAAGTCCTGACCCTGATCTGGTGGAAGCGGTTGATAACTACCGTGAAACTTGTCTTTCGGTTTACGAACAGGATCCGAACCGAATCTTGGAAGACCTCCGGAAAGAGTACTCCATCGCTGAGGGCGGCTATGGACGCAAGCAGGTGCAAGAACTTCTTCAGAATGGCGCCGACGCTCTGCGCGAAGCGCCGGGGCGATTGGCAGTTCATTTAACCCACAATTGCCTTTATGTAGCGAATCAAGGTAAGCCCTTCACCGGCGAGGGACTCCGCGGCATTCTATATGCGCACCTGTCTGAGAAAACGGGGGAAGAAATCGGAAGATTTGGCCTCGGCTTCAAATCCATCGCCGGAATTTCGGCAAACCCGCAGATTTACAGCCAATCCGTCTCTTTCACCTTCGATCGCAGTTCGACCCATCAGACGGTGAACGAGCGAATCGATTCGACTCTCACGTTCGACGATGTCCCAGCGCTACGCATCGCATGGCCCATTGAGCCAGTTCAAGAGTTTGAAGATGACCCGATTCTCAGAAGCCTTGCCAAATGGGCCGCAACGGTAGTAAAAGTTCCGCTTTTTCAAGGTGCAGCTCGCGACCTTGACAAGGAGATCCAGGAATTCGACGAATCGTTCTGCTTATTCGTACCGGCAGTACGCGAACTGAGCATCAAGTCTGAAATTAGCGACACCTACAAGACGTACACCGTCATGCGTAGTGGCGAAGGCAGGCGCCAGGTCGAACTCCGTGACTCTGAAGGTCAAACAAGCCATTGGTATGTAGTCTCAAGAAAGCATGTTCCAAGTGAGTCAGCCCTTGAAAATGCAGGTCGCACCGCCAGACGGGAGACAGTCGACGTCAGTTGGGCGGTCCCCCTCGAAGGAAAAGTTAAGGTCGGCCAACTCTCGGCGTACTTTCCAATTAAGTCGGAGGTTTCACTCTCCGGAAAGCTCAACGCCCCGTGGAAGCTGTCCGATGACCGTATCGATCTAATTGAGGGCGCGTTTAACGAAGAGATATTGGCGAATGTGGTTCCAGAGCTAGTTTCGGAAGCTAGACAATTCCTCGGCGCTAAAGATCCGGGCCGTTACATCGACATCCTGCCGGCCCGTGGACGAGAATTGCGCAGTTGGGCGGATGGTGTAATCAACGAACCCATTTTTAGAAAGCTTCGCAGTGTACGCAGTCTTCCGAACGCTACCGGCGAAATGCGTTCCCCGAACACTCTCCGAATGACCCCTCAGATCATTCCAAATTATGTCGCTCAGGAATGGGTTGAGAAAGCTCTTTCTACTGAGGACTGGGTTCACCCGGACTGCACCTCCACGCAGGAACGGCGTTCAAAAACCCTCAGGTTGATGGGCGGAAAGACCCGAGATGAGTTGCACGGCCTCCACGAATGGCTCGAGTCCTTTTCAGTAGGCGACGGAGGTACCGCCACACCCGATAGATCAATCACTGCTCTGCACGCCGTCAACACGCTTCAGGACGAGGCTGAAATCCGTTTGATCGAGGAAATCGCTGACGTAGCCCGTTCAAGCCGAATAGTCCTCCTTGAGTCCGGAGCTCTTGCCCGCCCCAGGAGAGGCCAAGCAGTCTTACGATCAAACGAGGGGGACCGTGGCGAAAATTTTGTGCACCCTGAGGTGGCGTCGGATGAGAAGGCAAAGCGCACACTCATCGAATTGGGCGTCGCAGAATCCGAAGACACAGGTAAAATTGGGGATATCATCACCCAGCTTAGGATCGCGTCTGAGCTTCAATCCGATGACTGGTGGGACAACGCTTGGAGTATCTTTCGATCAACCAGCCACGATGAGTTGATAAGGGAGCTCTCGACCAATCTCGTGGGCGAGGTTTCGAAATTCATCAAGGTGAAAACTCTCGGCGGCAGTTGGGTGTATCCGAACGGCCAATATCTTCCGGGCAAGCTTCTGAAGCCGAATCAGGAGGACTCGTCGCTCCTTATTGACCCAGAGTTTCACGCATTAGACTACGACTTCTTGAAATTCCTCGGCATTACGGAAACCCCTTTTCTGTCAATGAACCATGTCTCGGAAAGATGGGTTCGCGATTATCACAAGGCCCATTTAGAAGAATTTGGAATTGCGCTTCAGCTCAACAAACGTAATTGGGACGAGGCCAAATTGGATCCACTTGTTCTAATGGGCCCATTGGATGACCTAGCCCAATTTTCACCGGCCAACAGGGCGCGTCTTACTAAGTATGTGCTGGAACGTTCCTACGATTCCACCGCTAAGATCCGATCCTCGAAAAACGCATTGGTTCACGAGGCATTTCATCCAGTTCTCTGGAAAATCGTCCAGGATGGTTTACTGAAGACCACCATCGGATACTCTCCCATTTCTGAGGCATTCCTGAGTTCGTCCGTCGACGAAGAACTACACGATGTGCTTCCGGTAGTGACCGATCTGGAGCTGCATGTCGACCTTCTGAAGGCTCTCCCGTTCCGTGGCGACCTCACCGAGTTATCGGAACGAGATTTTGAGCGTCTCGTTCTTTTCCACAAAGCGGCCGACGACGAAGGTTTGGTGGGAAAGGTTTACGGGTGGTACTGCTACCTTTTCACCGAGTCAGTTCCTAGCAGGTTGACCGTTAAAGTCGCAGATCAGTGGAAATCGGTTGAACCTACCAAGGTCGCTGTAACTGCTGACCCCTTAGAGGAACGCAACCTCGAGAAGTTCGGAGTCCCAACGCTACCTGTTCCTTCTCTTCAAGATGTCGAACTGTTAAACACACATTGGGAGCTCCTAACTTTCGACGAAATCCCGGTCGATGTTCAGTTTGTCCCCAGTGGTGACCGGCAACCGCTCCTTTTTGTTTTCGAGAATCTGCTTTCCTTGGCGGCAGACCTCGATGATGATTCGGTCATCGATCAGCTTCACTCCCTCGAGTTCCAGCCCTGCGAAAGCTTGGATTTGGTAAGCGAACTCCCCGGTCTTCCTCGTTCAAGGGAATCCGTTACCCGTGCTGTACGAGACAACGTTGTGTACGTTGTTGGGCAATCTACTCGAACAAAACTTGCCGGGGTGCTTGAAGCTCTAAACATAGACGTCGACGATTACCGTTTTGATCAGCTGGTTGAAGAGTCTGAATCCAGGCAACTAAGTATGGCCAAATCCGAGGTTAGAGCAGCCGAGACAGACGCGGACCGTCTGAGCATCATGTTTACCGACGACGAGATCGTCTCCCAGATCCCGTCACAAGGTCTGGAGTACGCCAAATCGAAGGACGGCATAGCTCCTAGCGGAAGCACCCTTGCTCAGATCTGCATCGACATGTTTGGCCCAGCCGCACTCGAAAAGTTGTGCCGACGTAAACAAACCTTGTCAGTTGGAATTCCACCTAAGAACTGGAAGGGGTCTTACACCACGCGAAAGTGGGTCAGGGAGCTTGGTTTCAGTGACGAATGGGCCGGGCGTAAAGGAGCTACTCGAAACACTCCAAATGAGGTCGTAAGTGGACCCGCGGAACCAGGTACTTTTCATGATTACCAGCACGCCGTTTCTTTGAATCTCAAACGGATGCTTCGGGGAGAATCGCCACATCGTGGCCTGATTACTCTTCCAACTGGAGCTGGTAAAACCCGTGTTGCCGTACAGACCATCATCGAATCAATTTCTGATGGAGAGATGGATCGAGATGGGGTTCCTTTCAATGGACCCATTCTTTGGCTGGTCAACAACGAAGAGTTGTGTGAGCAAGCTATCGACGCCTGGTCGTACCTCTGGAGCGCAGTAGGCAGACCTAATACAGCTCTGACCGTGAGCCGGCACTTCGGAACTTATAACGCGGAGGAAGAACCTAATGGTGTTCAAGTCGTCGTAGCCACCTACCAGAAGGCAGGGGGTTCTACTGAGAAGAGGGAGTACGACTGGCTCAAGGAAACCCCGCTGGTGGTAATTGATGAGGCTCACTCCGCGCTAGCCCCGACCTATACGAAAATTTTGAACTGGACGGGACGAAGCGCCCGTGAACGGGACAAACTGCTGCTCGGCCTAACCGCAACCCCGTACAGCGGCCGGTCAGATTCTGAACGTACCGAGCAATTGCTCAAACGATTCGACAACAACATTCTCGACGAAGGGGTGTTCGGTGATGAACAACCTATGATCCGGTTACAGAATGATCGGGTTCTATCGCACGTAACAATGGAAATTATTCGAACCGATTCGGCAATTGAGCTAACTGACCAAGAAAGAGAAGAGTTCGAAAAAAGCACTTGGCTTCCTCGGCAAAAGGAGAAAGCACTCGGCGAAGATCTCGAACGCACACTGCGAATCGTCGATTCGATCAAGAGTAAGCCAAGTGACTGGTCGATAATTGTCTTCGCCACCTCGGTAGAGAATGCTGAGACCATCGCGGCCATGCTTACGCTGGACGGGATCCCGTCAGCAGCGATCAGCGCGAACACTCCGGACTCAGAGCGTGCACTCGCTCTTGAGCGCTTCCGGTCAAAAGAACTGCGAGTGCTGACGAACTACGGCGTGCTATCTCAAGGATTTGACGCTCCTAAGACCGACGCTGTTTACATAACCCGCCCTACACAAAGCGAGGTCCGATACCAACAAATGATCGGACGAGGACTGCGTGGCCCGAAGAACGGAGGTACCGAAGACGTGCACCTTGTTAACGTGCTCGATAACATTCGCGAGTTCCCGCTAAGCATCAACTACAAGCCATTCGAGAAGCTGGCGGAATCGATTGATGGCAACTAAAAAGAAAATGCGTAAGGGACCTCAAAGAGGGTCAGCATTAGTTTTCGATGAGGCTCAGCGCGCCTATCTTGATTCCCCGTATCGAAGTAAGCAGATAGTTCTGGCAGGTCCTGGAACGGGCAAAACCACAGTCGCGATCCAGCGAGTAATCAACCTGGACGGGGCCTTGAATTCAGAGCAAGACCACCGCTACCCCGCTGCCGTGCTATTTTTGTCGTTTTCCCGCGCCTCTATACGAGCCGCGGCTAACTCAATGAACACTGACCTAGCGAAACTTGACATCGAATTCCAGTCCCAAACTATCGATTCATTAGCCTACGAGATCTGCCGTTACGACGGACAGATGAGCCTTTCGGAAATTGAGCGAACTGACTTCAAGGAACGGCTTCGGGTCGCGTCCGACATTGCAGATGAGCAAGGCACACACCTCACCTACGACCTGCGTCATGTTTTTATAGACGAGGCCCAGGATGTTTCCCCTGCTCAGGCTGAGTTTCTGAACCGCTACCTAACAGCTTTGCCCGACGAATGCGGTGTAACGGTATTCGCTGATCCGGACCAGGAGATATACCGATTTCTAGATTCGAATGGCGAATCCACACCTCGGTGGGATTTCTTCCATCACCAGCTAAAGGACGTCTTCTCGTGGGGTTACTTCGTTTTCCACGGACAGTATCGAGCCCGCAGCATCTTTATGAAGCGAATGTTCGATGATTTAAAGGGGGTTCGCGAAGAAGAAAACCCCGCACGAAAGGCGGTGCTGTTGGACAATCTTCAATCACGATTGCCAACGGTAACGCTCGAGCGTCTCGCATCATCGGTTTCTTCGCGAGCTTCCGACTCTGCGTTACTTGCTCGAACAAACGCGGCTGTAACAGCTTGTTTTGATTACCTAAGACGTACCGGATATACAAATCTATCTCCAGTTTTTCCATCCGACTGGCATGAGTCGTATCCGAGTTGGATTGGTGAAGTTGCTTGTTCAGTATCTGAGAACGAGTTTTCTTCTCACGAATTTAAAGCTGCGCTTGAGACAACCCACCTTCCTCGCCTCGATCCGGATCCAGTTTCTCACCTTGATCTCCTTTTACGGCATCAAATGACCTGGGAAGATGTTAAGCGGTCCTATGACGCAATCAACTTTCGCCAAACAACGACTGAACCTGGGCGATTGACGTTATCTACTATCCATCAGGCGAAGGGTCTGGAATTCGATGACGTTGCGATCCTGGAGCCTGAGGAGCTTCTGCTGCGCGAACCAGTTGAACTCGAAGTCTTGTTTGTCGCACTGAGTCGAGCGCACAACATGACGTACTCCGTGATTCCACCCGATGATCTTCTGAATTTCCGAATCCATGGCCGTCGTTTGGTGAAGCATAAATTCTCGGGGAAGCGTCGTTTGTTAACTCACATTTCCATTCTTCCCGGAGACATAACGGTCCCAGAATCGCTTGGAACTAAACGAGCAGACCACGTTAAACACTTAGATCGCGACTCCTTTGTCTTTTTTGAACCGATCCTGACTAGATCCATCTTTAGCTACATCTGCACGGTAGACGGAGAGCCGGTCGGCGAAACAACCGAGGATTTTGGCCGCCTCCTGCAACGAGAATCTGGTGCCACTACTCCCCCAACTTTGGGCAGCGTTCCCATTGCAGAGCTGGAAACACAGTTTTTCAGTGGGCGTATGGGTTTACGCCCTATTCTTGTTCCTATTCCATATGGCATTTCTGAAATTCGATATTCGTAAAGGACGCCACCGTGACACTCACCCTCAATCACTGGTATAACGCCCGCGAGAGCCTCGCCGCATACGTCGGTAGCGATCTACAAGGTGAACCAGGTGAGACTATCCAGGGGTGGCCTCTTAACCGCATGATCGTAGGAGTTCTACACCCTCAGCAATCCCCGGAAGAGGACCACGTTTCGCTCGAGATGGAGGGCGAAGAAGACCGAGAATACGGAGAAATAAAGACGCAGGTTGACGGGCGATTTACCGATGATTTTGGGGTTTCGCTATCGAATTCGTCTTTGCCTTCATCTATGGGTCTGACTGTCGCAGTCGACAGCTACATAACTTCGCGCATCGATTGTCGGTTTGAGGCAACCCGTTACGTCCGGTTCGAAGATACGGAGAACCGGACTCCTGTTTGGAAGCCAGAGCCGCTCTCCAAAACGGCAGAGATTCTTATCCCCAGAAATCAGACCAAGACGTTGAACCACACGCTGTTCGATGACGCCGAACGCGGCATCCGACTTACAGCCGTAGTCCGTCCTGCTCGGGATCGAAGAGTCAGTGTCACCATCAGCCTTGTCAATACCAACGTATCGATTCAAGGAGAGCGCAAAGACGCGCTCTGCTGGTTCCGCCCTCGCCTCCATCTCAGTCTTGCCGAAGGTTCTTTTGTTGAGGGCCGGCCCCATTACGAGATGTCTCACCGCAGCGAGGAACTGCGAGAACTTGACTTCCTCTATCGCAACGAGCCGAACCTCGCGTTGGGGCACGGATGTTCAGCAACGTGGGATCGGGACCCCGCGAATGTGACCGAAATATCGTCAACCTACTTCCCAACCTACGAGGTCTTGCTTGCCGACCCTAACAGGGGAGGAACGGGAGATCCGCTTGGTGAATATGATCTGAACATCGGGCGTCTGGCCGAAACCAAGGATTACTCAGAGCTTGACCGGGTGCGTGAAGCATATGATCGGTGGATTGAATCCCAGCGAGTCTTGCTCGAGCAAGAGAAATCTAACCTCAATGATCTTGAGTATCAGATCGGAGCAACGAACCTCAGGAAAGCCTCCGAATGCAGTGCTCGCATCGCTGCTGGCGTGAACCTGCTGAGAGCGAAAGAAAACGAGGACATCAGGCATGCTTTTCGTCTAATGAATGAGGCGATGCTAGAACAACGCCGCGATCCAAACCAGCCAGATTTGATTAAGCACTTCAAATGGCGTCCGTTTCAGCTCGCATTCATCTTAATGAACTTACCTGGTATTTCAGATCCAGAACACAGTGACAGGGACATAGCCGATATTCTCTGGTTTCCGACAGGCGGCGGAAAAACCGAAGCGTATCTGGGCTGTATTGCATACTCCATTTTTCTGCGACGCATCCGCCATCCGGAAGCTGGCGGTGTCTCAGCAATCATGCGTTACACTCTCCGCCTGCTCACTAGCGATCAGTTTGATCGCGCTGCCAAACTGATCTGCGCTATGGAGGTCACGAGACGAAAGAAGCTCTCACACACAACCGCGCCTATCTCTCTCGGAATGTGGGTTGGGCACAACACCACCCCCAACACCTACGACGATGTCCGCAAAGCACTAGACAATCGAAACCAAGTTTCCGCTCACAACATCAACAGGGAAGAATCTCTTCTATATCAAGTTCGCAAATGTCCCCAATGCGCAACATCGATCCCCTTCTCGGCATACCGTATAGAAAACGAAGAGTTACTGATTCCGTGTACTAATCCGAATTGCGCGTTCAAGGATGGGTTGCCGCTCTACTTTGTGGACGAGGATGTCTATGCAAAACATCCTTCCCTTCTCATCGGCACCGTGGACAAGTTCGCCCTAATGGCCTGGAAAGCCGAGGTTTCCGAGCTACTAACCTCCGAAGGCGATAACCTTGCGCCAGACTTAGTGGTTCAAGACGAGTTTCACCTGCTGTCAGGTCCGTTAGGAACAATGGTCGGCCTTTATGAATCGGCTATTGATCTCGCTCTAACCCAAAGTGGCGGTCACAAACCTAAGATCATCGCGTCTACGGCGACAATTCGACAGGCAGCCGAGCAAACAAGGTCCATTTTTAACAGGCAAGCCTTCCAATTCCCCCCTCAGGGGTTAGAACCTGGTGATAACTACTTTTCAAAAACCGCTCCGCGAGACGTTCAAGGTTCAAGGCGCTACGTCGGAGTGATAGCGCCAGGAACTTCGCAGGCGACGCTTCTCATTCGTTTATATGCCGCCCTTCTACAGGGAACAAGTGAACTTCAGGCACCGGAGGAACTCAGTCCCGAAGAATGGCATCAAGTTCTGGATACGTATTGGACGTTATTGGGTTACTTCAACAGCCTCCGAGTTCTAGGCGCCGCTAGTTTGCAAGCAGTAGATGATATTCCCCTTCGCATGAAGGCTATTGCCCAAAGACGTGGAGTTGATGTGCGACGTGGCCCATCGGAAACGCTTCCTTCGGAGCTGACTTCAAGGAAAAACTCGGGTGAGATCGCAAGCACCAGGGAGAATATGAAACGCAAGTACCCAGATCCAGCAACGCCGAATATTATCCTGGCTACCAACATGATCTCCGTAGGACTTGATATCGACAGACTTGGACTGATGGTTGTTGCTGGCCAACCCCAGAACGCATCTGAGTACATTCAGGCCACTTCTCGGGTAGGCCGCCAGCATCCCGGCCTAGTGTTTGTGGCCTTTAATCCCTACCGGACCCGCGATGTATCACATTTCGAAAATTTCGAATTTTTCCATCGCACACTCTATAGCTCTGTCGAGGCTACAACAGCTACCCCGTATTCACCCCGGGCACGTGATCGCGGTGCACACGGCGTTTTAGTTTCGGCCACGCGATTGCTCATCCCCGAACTACGAGCGGCTTCTTCAGCTGGTTCGATTCTGGAGCAGAAACACAGAGTTCAATCCGAGATAGTTGTTCCATTAGTGGAACGAGCCCGCGAGATTACTGGTGACTCCGCGGAGGTTTCCGCCCTGGAAACTCGGCTAAGTAGTTTGCTGGATGAATGGGTTAATTTTGCAAACGAAAACGAGCATCAGGACCAGCAAACTGAATACGGCAGAATGAAGGATCCACGAACCAGGTCTCGAAAGGTAACCGACGCCTCTTTGATGGTTCAAGCGGGGACCTTCGATGGCCCAGATCGCTTCAGTGAACGGCCATCCTGGGAAACCTTGACGAGTTTGAGAGACGTTGATTCCGAGACTCATTTAGTACTGCGTGAAGGAGGTCCCAAAAATGGCGATCGGCCGGACTAGAACAAACGATATGAAGAAAGAGCCGTTAACCACTGTGCGGCGTTCTCAAATGATTACGACATATGGCATTGGATCGCTCATCCCAGTGGAACAAGAAAGTTTCATCGTCCTTGGGCAGGATTCTTGGCCAGAGAAGTGGCTCACCGACAAGGATGATGGGTATTTTAAGAACGAGATCGTCAGTGACCGATTCGCTCAGGCATTGGGCGTCGAGAACCTTTTTGTGCCACCGTCTGATTCCTTTTACAAGCTGCCTGTTAAACGTTTCCCGCTCTACTACCTTTGTTCCAGGTGCAACCGTCTCGATTACTGGTCAAATATCGCTACCAGCAAAAGTAACGGCCAATCTACAAAAATTTGTGCCTATTGCAAGGATGAGTCAGCGATCTTGAGGCCTTCGCGCTTTGTAGCGGTCTGCCCCGACGGCCACATTCAGGAGTTTCCATATTTCAGTTGGGTGCATCGCGGCGAAGAAGTTTCCTGCGATCCCTCGAAGAACAAGTTGAGACTTTTCAGTGAATCGTCCGACGACAGCTTGAGGGGGCTAATTGTGCGATGCACATGCGGCGCCTCTAGGTCTATGGAGGGCGCTTTAGGCCGGACCAAGATTGGAAAATGTCAAGGAAAATACCCCTGGCTCTATCGGCCATCTGACCGTTGCAGCAGGGATTTGATCGGTCTCCAGCGCGGTGCGACAAGTGTGTGGCAAAGCATTGTCGAATCTTCCATTACCGTTCCCGAAGTAATCAGTAACGACCCCATACAACAGTTCGTCGATGACCACATTGGCGTTCTTCAGCGTCTCGGGGGTGACCTTGACGACTACCTCAGCATGAAGGCGCTGAAGGAAAATCTTGACTTCGAGCTTCTCAAGGCCAGTGCAAATAGGGCTCTTCAGCGGGAAAGTGATGAGGCTCTGGCCGAACTCCGCGACCGTGAGTACGCGGCTCTCCAGCAAGAATTCCGCGATGATGGTGGAGCCAACGAATTTCTATGTTACCCGCAGCCCGTGACTGTACCCACCACACAAGAAACTAAGATCAGCGGAGTTTCAGCGGTTCCACGGCTCCGCGAGATACGAGCTCTGACCGGGTTCTTCCGCGTAGAGCCCAGTAAAGACGACCACAAGAAACCCGCCAGGCTCCTTTCCAGTAGGCCTGAAAACTGGCTTCCGGCAATCGAGGCGTGGGGAGAGGGCATCTTTTTGCGTATTGATGAGGATATGCTTTCCGCTTGGGAACGACAGGAATGGCCAGAACAGCGGCTATTCCGGATTCAAAACGCATCGAGAACGACCATTGCAGGCACTGCGACAGTCCGCCAAATCTTGTTGCACTCGCTGTCCCATGTCCTTATCAACCAGTTGGCACTGCAAGCAGGTTATACAGCTTCGTCGATCCGAGAACGTGTTTACTCCAAACCCGGACAATCTGGGGTTCTCCTCTACACAGCTGGCACTGATTCAGCAGGTTCTTTAGGTGGCCTGGCAGCCCTTGGCACTCTAGAAAAGCTTCAGAGCATACTCCTGGGCGCTCTTGAAACAGCCCGATGGTGTACGGCCGATCCCGTATGCATAGAATCTGGAGTCCGAGGTCTCGACAGCTTAAATCTGGCAGCTTGCCACTACTGCATGTTCGTGCCAGAGGTTTCGTGTGAGCACAATAATGTTTTGCTCGATCGGGCACTGCTCATTGGGACACCGGAGGATCCTGCTATGGGATTCTTCTCAGATCTTTTCTAAGACGAAAGCGAACACCACATGGGTATCCGTGTCACGGACCTTTTCTCGGGCGCGGGCGGCCTCAGCCAGGGGTTGCGCGAAGCTAGCCCAAAGTTCGAGATGGTTCAGGCCGTTGAGATGGATATCGATGCCGCCCTCACCTACCAAGCTAACTTCGAAGCAGCCAACGTCGTTAATTCCCCAATTGAAGTTTGGTTGAAAGATGGAACGGTTGCCGATTGCGACGTCATCGTTGGAGGGCCACCCTGCCAAGGTTTTTCAACGCTCGGGAAGCAGATCGTCGATGACGAAAAAAATCTTCTCTGGCGCGCCTACGCTCAAGTCGTAAAGCAGGCGGGTCCCAAGTACTTCGTCATGGAGAATGTGCCTCAGTTTGTAAAGTCCCCGCAGAAGGACGTCTTTCTTGAGGAGCTCAACGACGGCATGCTGGAGAACTACACAGCATCGATCCATCAGGTCAACACTGCGGATTATGGTGCCCCCCAAAGCCGCAAGCGCATGATAATCCTGGGGTCGAGGAAAGATTGTCCCCAGCTATACATGCCGCTGCCGATCCTCTTCCAAACTGAATTAGCGACCGTCGCAGATGCGTTTCGCGGCCTACCTATGAAGGTCACTGATACGGACCTGCCAGAAAGATTCACCGGTCCGGGGGAAAACCGACGGCCTGGCCCCTTTTTTACACACGAGCTTCACCTCACCAGGCATTACGAAGAAATATCAAAGAAGCGGTTTGCTAACATCCCCGCTGGGGGAAACCGATTTAACCTTCCCGATGATTTGAAGTCCCCGTGTTGGCGTAAACACACGAGTGGTTCTGGGGACGTCATGGGCCGACTGCATTGGGACCGCCCTTCGGTCACAATTCGGACAGAATTTTTCAAACCGGAGAAGGGGCGATATATACACCCAGAAGAAGATCGCGCAATCACCCACCACGAAGCTGCCCGGTTGATGGGTTTTCCCGACAATTTCAAATGGGTCGGATCCAAGACTTCGATTGCCCGTCAGATCGGCAACGCCGTACCTATCCCCCTCGGTATCGCCATCGGTAACGAACTTCTCAAGCATTTCGACTGATTATGGCGCATAAGAGTCTCTCAACAGTTGAACGGCTGGAACGCTTTACAGATTCCGGGTGGTTGATGTTAAGGAAGATGCGGATCGCTCCAGTTCAGCGCCAAGTATAAAGAGTATAAAGTCGAGCAGTTGTATAAAGAGTATAAAGAATATAAAGAGTATAAAGCCTCGGTTGGTAACAGGAGGACCCTTGAATCCGTTCACTCCCACCTTCGGCGTCTCGCCCATCATCGTGATGGGACGCGCTCAGATCGTCGACCGTTTCTCTGACGGGCTACTTGGGGGTGCTGGCGATCCGCGACGCACACTGCTCATCTCGGGCCCAAGGGGAATCGGCAAGACTATTACGCTCAATGAAATTGAGGATGCCGCGGCAAAAGTCGGCTGGGTTGTCGCGCGAGCTCAACCGCACAGTCTCATCAAGCCCCTCGTAGATTCAACGCTGCCCCAGGCAATCCAAACGCTACGTCAGGACGGTTCCAATCCGCGACGGGTCACCGGCATCAACGTTGCAGGCATCGGCGGGATCTCCACTGAAACAACCGAAGCGGAAAAGCCGGTCCCGTCACTGATCGCTCGACTCAACACGCTTTGCGATGCCGTCGGTGCACAGTCTGGCGTCGTCATCACATTGGACGAAGTGCAAAGCACAAACCCCCAGGAACTCTGGGAGCTTTCTTCTGCTATCCAAGACCTCAGGCGTGACAACCGGAATATCGCCTTCGCTGCTGCCGGGCTCCCTGACGGTATTGCCCAGTTGCTTAAACATCCAGGGACGACCTTTTTGCGACGTGCCCAGCACGTGAGTCTCGCACCAATGTCGCCTGCGGAAACTACCGAGGTCCTTCGCTCGACGGCAGCAGAAGGAGACGTCTCTTTCAACTCGGAGGCTCTGGAACAAGCTACCTCCATAACCCGCGGTTACCCGTTCCTGATTCAGCTGCTCGGTTTCCATCTGGTTGAGGAGGTGCGCGACAGAGCGGAGAGGAAGATTCAGGTAGCGGATATCCAGACAGTCTCCCCGACCGTTTTGGACACCCTAGGTCAGCTGGTGCACGAGCCGGCACTTGCGGGTGTCCCACACTCCCAGATTGAGTATTTGGCTGCAATGGCTGAGCTTCAGAAAGACATGTCGCCTGTAGATACCGGGGATATCGCAGCCCACCTTGGAAAGCGTCCTCAAGAGTTGACTATGGCTCGGCAAGGCCTAATTCAAAGAGAGCTGGTGTACAGCCCGCGTCGAGGAACCCTCAACTTTGTCATTCCGCACATGGCCCACCACCTGCTGCACGGCGGCATCCGGGATACCGGCTGGGACTAAGCACCCAACCACACCGTCTCGAGCTCGGCGTACTCCCCCACCTCCGCGGCGAAGGTCTTGTCATGGCAGGTGAGGATCACGGCCTGGCTGGCTTGAAGGCCTTCGGCTATGACGGCGTGGGCACGGTCGCGGGTGGGTGGGTCGAGGCCGACGTCGGGCTCGTCGAGAAGCACAAGCTCCCGCCCCTGCCCGAACACCTGCTTTAGCTGCGCGAGGCGCAGGTGCGCGGCTGGCAGGTCCAGGGGGTGCATCTCCGGGTCCAGGCCCAGCTCGGAAGCTAGCCCTGGGCTGCCGAGGAAATCGCCCACCGTGGATTCGGCGAGCTGGTCGGCGGCGCGCTGCAACGCGAGCGAGGTGGGCACGCCGACGCCGGGGTTGCCGTCCAGGCCGGCCATGGCGCGAAGCAGCGTCGTCTTGCCCGAGCCGTTCTCACCACGCAGCCACACCACCGCCCCAGGCTGTACTTCCAGGTGCACGGGGCCTGCGGTGAACTCCGGCGCGGAGCGATCGCGGAATTGCCACCACTTGCGCGCTTCCCCGCCACGGGTTGCGGACACCTCGCCAAGGTCGAGGGGCGCGGCCTGCGAACGTGCCACTCGGGGCGGCAGCTTACGCGTGTGTGGGGTGGGAAGATCGCTGGTTAGGGAACCGTCGATAATGCTAAGCACTACCGAATCGATGTCGCGCGGCCTGTTGCCCAGCACAACGATTTTCGACGGCAGCGCCTCGAGCAGTTGCGTGATCTGGGTTGCGGAATGGGGGTCGAGGCCGGCGAAGGGGTCGTCGAGAAGCAATGTGCCCGGCTCAAGCACCGCCACCGCAGCGATAGCCAGGCGGCGAGTCTGGCCGCCGGAAAGCTTCGCGGGATTGCGCTCAGCGAGCGTGTCCAGGCCCGCGGCGGCGAGGATCGTCTCGCACCGCGCCTGTATCTCCTCGCGGGGGACGCCGTGTTGCTCGAGGCCTATCGCCACCTCTTCAATCACCGTTTCGCGCAGGTACGTCACGTGCGCCACCGGGTCCTGCCCCACCACCTTGGCGTCCGGCCAGGTTTCGTGCACTTGCTTTGCGACGCTGCTTAGCCCCGCCCCCGAATCCGCCACCACCTGCACCGTGTTGTGGCCCTCGAGTGCGCGCGAAAGAAGATCTAGATCCACACGACCACCGCCACACACAAGATGGGTACGGACCAGCGGATGAGCTGCTGCAGGCGGGAATCGTGTACCGGGCGAAGCACGGTGCGGCGGCCCACCAGGTCGTATCCCGCCGTCTCAAGCGCCTGGCCGCGCGCCGCGCCCACAGTGAGCAGCTCCGTGAGCATGGGCATGATGAGGTGCGGCACCGCCGTTTTCAGGGTGACGGGGCGATTCTTGAGCCGGTTCGCGTCGCGGACAATGCGCACCCGGTCCGTGCCCTGCGGGAAAAGCTGCAGCGTGGAGCCCGCGAGGTAGGAAATGCGGTTGCCGCCCGGCAACACCTGCAGTGCTTTGGCGAGGTCCGGCACGCGGACGAACGCGGACGCCGCGAGCAGACTGGAGATCAGCGCGGTGAAACGCAGCGCGAGCTCGCCCGCGACACGCAACCCGTCGGCGGTGAGCAGCGGGGCGATGCGCTCCTCACCATAGGGCGCGTGGATGAGCACCATGGAGGCCACCACCGGCGCGGCGAGCAGACCGACGGCCACAATGAGCGAGGCGTTGCGCGTCTTGGCGGTGCCGACGATGAGCGCCGCGGCAATCACCGCGGCGGAGACCACCGGGGTGTTTAGGCCCATCACCAGAATCCAGCCGGAGAACCCGACGCTCAAGGCGGTGAGGGGGTTGACCACAGTGCTGGGTGAGTTACTTCTCGGTGGCCGCGACGGCGCCGCGCGCGCCGAGGCCTTCCTGCGGGGCGAACGAATCCACCGTGCGGCGCGGAAGTGCCTTCACCGCCGCGTACGCGATGAGCATGACCAGCACCTTATCCACCGGGTCCGAGATAAACGCCTGCGAGGTGACGGATGCGAGCAGCGAGCCACCCATCTCGCGGAACAGCGACACCAGCGCGCCGGTGCCCACGCCTGCGGTGCCGCCGTACACGAAGGCCGCCACCGGGGCCGCGACCATGCCGCCGATAATGCCAAGCACGATGCCGTAGAGCACCACAAAGCCGACGTTCTTGAAGGCGTTGAAGCGGTGGATGAACTCGCCCGAGAGGTAGCCGATCAGCGCCGCACCCGCCGCGAACGGCAGCGCTGCCGGGTTGAGCAGGCCCCACACCACGTTGTTCAGCGCGCCGGTGGTCATGCCCGCGATCGGGCCCGCCAGAGCCGCGACGAGCACGGTGCCGATGGAATCCAAGTACAGCGGCAACGGCGAAGAACCGACGAGCTCGCCGACTGCGGAGTTGATGATCATGGCGATCGGGATCAACCCGAGCGTGCGCGCCGGCAACACAGGCACCGCGGCCACGAGCAGGCAGATCGTGCCGATGCCGTAGCCGGCGAGCGTGATGATGCCGGAGGTGGAACCGGTCACCGTATCCCAGTCAGTCGGGCGCGCGAGCACGAGGTAGAGCCAGGTCGCGGCGATGATCACAGCGCCGGCGATGATGAGCGCACGGCGGGCGGGCGTCCACTCAGCGGTGGCGCGGGTGGGGTTCGAGGTAGACATAGCGGAGACTCCCTAGGAGATCGCGGAAATAAATGTGCGTTGAGTTCACCCCGCATCATCACCTATGTCACCTCGGCCGGGGGCGTACCGGTGGGGAATTCTAGCAGGGCGGGGGCACCATACCCGGCCTAGTCGTCCGCGCGCAGGTGGCGGGAGCGCTCAATGTCGGCGTCCCCCGCGGCGGCGCGGGCGAGCACCTCGCAGGACTCGGTGAACTGGGCCCAGGCGGAATCGATGTCCGCGTCGGTGAGGATGCGGGCGTTGGGCTCTCGGCCCCAAAATCCGCCGTCCGCGTCGGAAAGGGACGTGCCTCGGGTTAAGGGCGAGTCGGCTTCGACGTCTACCGTCGATAAGCAAAATGCCCCTGTGCCGCCAAGCGCAACGATGACGGTGAGCAAGTCGTGGATCTGCGCGCGGTAGCCCTCCCCCACCTCCTGGTGGAACTCGAAATAGAAACGCGTGATGGGCTCCATATGCCGCGCAATCTCCGCCTGCCCAAGGGCAGCGATGTGGCGCCGCAACGCGTCGGGGGTAAGCAGCATGCGCTCCGTGACGTTCAGCGGGCAGACGGTGAGCTCAGTGCGCGCTTGGGCAAAGACCGCGGCCGCTGCGTGTGGATCCACCCAGAAGTTCCACTCCGCGCTCGGCGTCGTGTTGCCCGGGTAGTTGAAGGCGCCGCCCATCACGGTGATGCGCTCGAGTGCCGCGAAGTGCTCCGGGTAATTCGCGGCGAAGACCGCCAAGTTCGTCATGGGGCCAGTGACAATGAGGTGTAAGTCCTGCGTGCCACGCGAAATGGCATCGAGCCACAGCTCCTGCCAGTCCGTGTCGATGTGGCGCTGCGGAGCCTGCGCGTACCCCAAGCCGAAGTCCCCGTGCGTCTCCGGAGTGGTGGTCAGCTCCCATTCCACCGGCTGCGGACAACCCGCGGCGATGGGGATCGTGTGCAAACCGCACAGGGAAAGCACCCACGCGGCGTTCTGCGCGCACTGCACGGCGCCGACGTTGCCGGCGGTGGTGGTCACGGCCTCCAACTCGAGCTCGCCCGTGTGGTGCTTCGCCGCGAGGTGGATTAGGGCGTACGTGTCGTCGATGCCCGGGTCGCAATCAAGGATCACTCTCACGCTTTGGCTCCTTTCACCTGCTTGGCCGGGCGGGTTTCTGTGCCGACGAACAGCCAGACCAGCAGCGCCGCGGCCGAGAGGACGCCGCATATGCCGAACGCCCAGCTAAAGCCCGCGGCCTGCGCGACTGCGCCAAGCAGGATCGGCGCGAGGATCTGGCCGGCGTCTTGGGTCATCTGGAAGGTGGACAGCACCTTGCCGCCCGAACGGTCGTTGCCAATGATGTCCGCCAGCGACGCCTGCACCGCCGGGCCCATGAGCCCGCCGCCCACGCCCGCCATCGCGGAGAGGATGAGCAGCGGCCAAAAGCTCGTGGCGAACCCCAGCACGCCGGTGAACACGCCGGAGACCACCAGGCCCGCGATGATGAGCGGGCGGCGCCCAATGCGGTCGGTCAACGCGCCCGAGACCTGCAGCATGATAGCCATGCCCAGGGCGAACGCGGTGAGCGCGAAACCGGAGGCGGCGGCGCCGTGCTCGAAGACGGATGCGGCGAATAGCGGCAGCACCGCCACGCGCGCACCGAAGTTCACAAACCCGTTGACAAACGCGCCGGAGAGCAGCGCCTTGTATGCGGGTTCGCGCCAGGCCTGCTTGAGCCGCATCGCCGGCTTGTCCAGAGTGGTGGGCTGCACGCCCGGCTTCGGGTGCGTGAGCGACCAAACGATGAACGCCGCCAGGCCCACGCCCACGCCGTAGATAGCAAACGGCAGGCGCTGACCCGCGAACGACAGCACCGCGCCCAGCACCGGGCCGAGGATGTTTCCTAGCAGGAACGCCGTTGCGTACAGCGCGTTGGCGCGCCCGCGAATGGACGGGTGCGTCACGCGCACAATCAGCGCCTGGGCCGAAAGGGTGAACATGGTGGAGCCGAAGCCGGCGATAAACCGCAGCAGCAAAATGTGCCAGTACGCCTGCGCGAACGCCACCATAAACGTAGACACCGCCACGATGAGCAGGCCGGTGAGGTAGATCGGGCGGGAGCCAAGCTTATCGACGAGCACGCCCGCCCCCGGCGCACCCAGCAGGCGCGCCAGAGCGAAGACGGACACTACTGCGCCAGCTGCCGCCATGGAGACGTTGAAACTGCCCGCGAACTGCGGCAACACGGGCGCGATGATCCCGTAGCCCAAGGCGATGATGAAGGCGGCGCACACCAGCACCCAGATCGTGCGCGGGATGGCCGGGCCGCGGCCTGTCGACGACGCTGAGCGTGTCGACGCCATGTTGTGTGCTCGCTCAGCGTGTTGCTCCATGACCCGCAAGAGTAGACCTTCGAGGGCGGAGAGGTTACCTCGTGTCAAAGTTTCGAACATTTGTTTGTCGGGCGAGTTTTCGTGTCGAACCGGGGTTCTAGGGTTTGCGCCATGATCAAGTTCAACACGCACAACCCGTTCAATGTCGTCCGCTCCCACAATCGCACCCGCGCCGCGTTGGCTCCCGAAGCTGCGGCCGCCCAGCTGCGCGACCGCCACGCCGAAACCCTCGACGCAGTCAACGCCGTCCTGCACCACCCGCGCTCACTATCGCGCCCCACAGCTTCTTGGCGCCCGCCGGTGGTGAAGCTGCCGCGCACCGACTTCGGGCCGCAGCTTTCCGTGGCCGTCACTCGTCGCAGGGTCGGTCCACGGGCGAGGGCGCGGATACAGGGCTACGGCGAAACACAGGTACCGGCCTACCTGGTGGAGATGAGGATCTCCGAGGCCTCGGGCGTACCGGTGGACACCGAGCTCACTGAGGCGTGGGTGCGCGCGATGGTGCCTGAAGACCACGCGCACGCGGTGCACGAGCTGCCCGCGGCGCGCGCGGTGAGCTACGTGTGGCTGGTGGACGGGACGTTTACCCCGATCGCGTCGCCGCCGTCCATGTTCGAGGGCCTCACCGCGGCGTAGGACGCGCCGCGGCGGAATCGGCGGGGCTAGTCCTCGTCGTCGAGGTCGGCGTCTTCGAGGTCGGCAAGGTCCTCGTCCAGGTCGGCGTCGACCTCGTCCTCGACGTCATCTTCAACGTCGTCCTCGATGTCGTCTTCCTCGATGTCGTCCTGGCCGAAGATGTCGTAGACGTCTGGTTCCTCGAAGTCTTCGTCCACGGGCAACAATTGTGCTTCCCAGTCCCCAGCCTGGTCGGCGGCGAGCGAAAGCACGTCGAAAAGCCTGTCAAAATCGGTGAAGCTGCCCAGCTCCAGGCGCTCCGCGTCCGCGACCGCCTCGTTGTGGATCGCGTCGAACAGTCGCGCGCGGTCCTCCTCCGTGAGCTCGGCGTCGCCGTCGGACTCCCACAGTTCGCCCTCGGCGTCCTCGATCACATCGTCGTAGTCGTCCGGCAGCGCCACGAAGGTCACCTTCGCGCACGGCACGCCGTCGACGGCCTCAACAACCACCTGCAGCTCGGCGTTCTCCCCCACCTCGGCGCGCACCTGCTGCGGGTTAAGGTGGTCCTGGAAGAACTCCAGGTCGCCGATGCGCTCGTCGGTGCCCTCGAGCAGGTCGCGCAACACGGTGACCACCTGGTCGGTGGCCATGTGCTCCGCCACCGCGGCCACGGCATCCTCCACGGAGAACACCACGGCCACCAGCACAGCCTCGAAGTCTTCGTCGTCCTCGTCCACATCCGCCGCCGCGATGTACACGTTCGCGGCTGGCAGGTGCGGGTCGATCTCCACAAACTGGATCTCCAGCGCCGCGGTCATCGGGACGAACATGGTGTCGCCGCCCACGCGCGACTCAATACCTTCGCGGTCCAGCGCGGCCGCGATGTCCTCGAAAAAGCTCATGGCAAACGGTTCCTTTACGCCTCGCACCAAGGGGACTGCCCCAGCCTAGCCACTCACGCCCCGCTGCGCGCACAACGCGCGAAAAAACGCCCGCTACTTCCCAGCCTTTTTACCCGCCGCTTTACGGTCAGCGCGCGGTGTGCACCGCCGCGCCTACTCGGTGCCTAGCTCATCCTCGGTGGGCAGGTCCGGCACATCCACGCCGAAGAACTCCGCAGCCGAATCGATGAGATCCTGGCGGTTGTTGCCCCACTCGCGCATGTCGAAGGATTCCCACGCCAGTCGTTGCGACGCCTTCGGGTCGTACTCCACGCGCGGCTCTAAATCGAACACGGCGGTCGCGCGGCCCGGTTTGTCGTCGCTGCGGAAGCCGTACACCGGCCACTCCGCACCCGGCGCGCCCGTGTGAAAGAAGCTGCCCCAGTGGTATTGCATCACCCGGCTGACCTCCTCGAACGCTTCCTTCGAGCCGAAGCGGTCCAGCTTGCTTGCTCGCGTGGCGTTCGCGTCGCCGAACACCGCCACCAGGTCGGCGGTGTGCATCGCGCCAAGGCCGAGCCGGCGCATGGTGGCGGACGCGTACTCGAAGCGGTACATCCACGTCGGCGCTTTACGACGGTGCGCGGTCGCCAAAATCACCGACGGCGCCCAGAACACCGCGTCCGCGATGAGGTCCGCGAAGTCGCCGCGTTCGCCCACGTAGCCGTAGGCGCGAAGCACGTCCAAGGCGTTTTCCGCGTCGAAGTTCTCCAACGCGCGTCGCGCGGCGCGCTGGCGCTGTTTCGTCGTTTGGTAAATCGCCTTGGCGAAGCTCGCCTCGTCGGAGTTCGTGCCCACGATCAGAGGTACCGCGGCCTGCTCGCCTTCCTCGAAGGTGTCGATGGGGTGCTTCGGCATCGTCGCGCCGTCGACGGTGGGCATGAAGCTGGAGTTCAGCTGCACGAGCTGCTTACCGTTGAGCAGCATGGACTGCCCGGCGCGGACGAGTTCTTCGGCGTCTACCTCGCGGAGCTCGTCGATAGTAGTTGTGCGCGGCAGGCCGAGTCTGTTAATCAGCTCGCGCACCCACATCGCGGCTTGCAGGCGCGAGTGCACGCTTGCTGGCGGCGGCGATTGCGCCACGGCGTGGTGGAACAGCCCGCGCGCGGCCGGGGCGCACATTAAGTGCATCACCGCGGCGCCGCCAGCGGATTCGCCCATGATGGTCACCTTGTTCGGGTCGCCGCCGAAGTTGGCGATGTTGTCGTGGATCCACTCCAGCGACAAGATCTGATCCATAATCGCCGGGTTAGCCACGCAATCCTTGCCCACCGAGCGGAAATCCAAATACCCCAACACGCCCAGCCGGAAGTTCACCGAGACGTACACCACGTCAGTGGCCTTGGCCAGGTAATGGCCCTGCAGCACCTTCTCGTTGCTCGCCCCTGTGACGAAGGTGCCGCCGTGGAAGTACACCACCACCGGCAGCACGTCGTCGGTGTCCGGCCGCACGATGTCCAGGGTGAGGCAGTCCTCGGTGCCCACCACCGCGTCGCGCCAGCCGAAGGTGCCCTGCATCGCGGGCGGGGCGAACGTTGTGGCGTCGCGCTCCCCCGCCCAGCGGCCGACGGGCTGCGGTGCGCGGAAACGGCACGCGCTGGCGGTGGAGGCGCCGTACGGGACACCGCGCCAGGTGCGCACGCCCGTGAGCTCGTCGACAATACCGCGCACTTTCCCCGCCGCCGTGTGTGCGACTGGATTCTTGGCGGCAATCATGCAGTAAACCCTAGTCTGTGCCCGGCGCGAGACAAGTAGCCGGAGGACAGGGCCTTAGGCCGCGACATCGGGGAATGCAGCGGGCACTGAGGCGTTGACAGGTGTACGGCTGCACGGTTTCCGTAGACTGAACCGGCAGCGCGCACGGCGGAAGTTCAAAGCCCGTGCGCTTTCACAGGCAGGCCCCAACGTTTGCGGAGCGGGCCGCGGACGTTGAAGGAGAAAACATGGTGTTTGGCCGCAAGAAGAAGCGCGACGCGGAGCTGGAAGCCGAGATCAACGCCGCCCGCGAGGCGGATCCGCGCCAGCTGGAGGAAGACGCCGGGATGCTGGGCAAGGCGTTTATCGGAGCCGTCGATAAGGCAGTGCACCTGCAAACCGGCACAATCCGCACCTACGTCAACTGGCTGCGCCGCCAGGACCCGGAGGCGAGCCCCGCGGAGATTCAGAAGCGGATGGATACCCACTTAAAGCGCGTGGTGTCCGGCACTGGTGCTGGCGCGGGTGCTGCGGCCGCGGTGCCGGGTGTCGGCCTGATTACGGGTGCCGCGGCGATCGCCGGCGAGTCCGCGCTGTTTCTAGACCTCGTGGCGTTCTACGCGGTGGCTTCTGCCTACCTGCGCGGCGAGGACATCAGCGACCCGGAGCGCCGCCGCCAGCTCGTGCTCTCAGTGCTCATGGGCGCAAAAGGCGTGGCGATTGTGGACGCGCTGGTGGGTGACGACGCCGAGCGCGTACCAGGCCGCGCCACCATGGCGAAGTTCTCAGGGCCCACACTCGTGGAAACGAACAACGTCATGCAGAAGATGATGATGCGCTCCCTGTCGAAGCAGATGCGCCGCGCGTTCCTGGGCAAGATGCTGCCGCTCGGCCTCGGCGCGGTGGCGGGCACGGCGGCGAACCGCAAGCTTCTAGACAAGGTCATCGAGAACATGCAGGGCTCCCTCGGCGCACTGCCCGCCGACTTCGCCACCCCGCTGCCGGAGAAAGAGTCGGACGAGGAAAAGGAGCTGGGCAAGCGCCTGAGCGCGAAGCCGCAGGAGTTCGCGGCGTGGTTCAAGGAGCACATGTCGCTTAACGACGGCTCCGCGGACGAACCCACCACCGACACCGACACCTCGGACGACGCCGACAACTCGGACGACGCCGACACCTCGGACGATACAGACGCCTCGGACGACACCGACACCTCGGACGACACCGACGCCTCGGACGACACCGACGCCGAGAAGCGCAACCCGCTGCGCGCCCTGCTGGGCCGCCGGAAGAAGGAGGACGAGGAAGACGACACTGAAGACACCGAAGAAGACACCGAGTAACCCCAGCCTGCTGCGCCGCTCCTTCGCGGCGAACCGCGGCGCGGCGGTTGCGGCGTTTCTCGCGGCGGCGATCGCCGCGCTCGCGCAGGTGGCGCAGCCGGCTCTGACGGGCCGGGCCATCGACAATGCCACCGGCAACGCGCAAGGCTCCGTAACCCGGGTGGCTTGGACCATGGTGGCCGTGGCTGCCGTGGGCTACGCGCTGTCGTTTCTGCGGCGCTTGAGTTCGGGCCACCTCGCGTCGCGCTCCCAGCACTGGCTGCGCACGGAGATCCTGCGCACGCTGCACCGCCTCGACGGGCCGGGCCAGGACCGAATTGTCACCGGGCAGATCGTCTCGCGCTCGATTTCAGATTTGAACCAGTACCACATGGTGCTGGGCAACACCCCAATGTTCTTCACGCGCGTGGTCACCCTCGCCGCGACGCTTTTCGTGATGCTGCGGATGAACGCGTCGCTCACCGTCCTCTCCCTCGCCCTGTTGCCGCTGATTTTGTGGGAGGCGAACCGCTCGCGCAAGACCCTTTACGCGGCAACCTGGGTGAACCAGCACGCCACGGCGGAGCTGGCGGAGCACGTGGAGCAGACCGTCTCCGGCGTGCGCGTGGTGAAAGCGTTCGGGCAGGAAGCGCGCGAGATAGACACGCTCGATTCCCTGGGCCGTCACCTCTATGCCGTCAAGATGCGCGCGGCGAAGCTCACGGCGCGCTTCCAGCCGGTGCTTACTCAGCTGCCGAAGGTGGCGCTAGTGGTCACCATCGTCGCCGGCGGTGTGTTGGCGGTGCGCGGGACGATCACCATCGGCGAGTTCGTGGCGTTTACCGCGTATCTCACCTCCATGACGTCCACAATGGCCATGCTGACCAACCAGTACGTGCGCCTGCAGATGGGCATGAGCTCCTTCGACCGTCTCGACGACGTGCTCAAACTCGCACCCGAGGACTCCCCTACTGAGCCCGCGCCGCCAGGCCCGGTGGGGCTGCGCTTTTCCGACGTGCACTTCGACGACGTACTTAACGGCTTCGACCTCACCGTGCACCCGGGCGAGACTGTGGCCATCGTCGGCCCGCCCGGCGCGGGCAAAACCATGGCGGTGCAGCTCGCCGGCGGGTTCTACCAGCCCGACGCCGGCGCCGTGAGCCTCTGCCCGGCAGCCCCAGACGCGCCGCCACTGAAGGATTCCGCACAGGGCCCGGAATCGTCCTGGGAAAATGAAGGATTTAACGCGCCGATGCAGAATCCTTCAGTGGCTGCTTCACGGGCGGCGTCACCAGCGGCGTCAGCGGCTCCACCAGCGGCGTCACCAGCGGCGTCACCAGCGCCTTCACCAGCGCCTTCACCAGCGGCCTCACGGCCATCAAGCACCCCAGAACAAACCTCCCTCCGCCAGAAGGTCACTTGCGTGTTCGACGACGCGTTTTTGTTCTCCTCCAGCGTCTTCGACAACATCGCCCTCGGCGCGAAAGACACCCGCAATCTCAAAGCCCGCGTGCACGAGGCGGCCCGGCTCGCCTGCGCGGACGAGTTCATCGAGCGCCTGCCCGAGGGGTTCGACACCCAGGTCGGCGAGCGCGGACTGACTTTATCCGGCGGCCAGCGCCAGCGCATCGCCCTCGCGCGTGCGCTCATGAGCGCGCCAGAGGTGCTTGTGCTTGACGACGCCACCAGCGCCATCGACGCCGTCACCGAAGCAGAGATCCTGGCCAACCTGCGCAACCATTTGGGCTCCGACGTGGCAGTGCTTACCGTGGCGCACCGCCAGTCCACCGCGGATCACGCGGACACTGTCGCCGTGGTGCGCGACGGGCGCGTGGTGAGCCAAGGCCCACGGGAGAAAATCACGCGAACCGAGGATTACCGGGCGATTATGAGTGCGGAGGTGGGGCGGGAACTCGTCGATAAGCCAGCCCCCGATGCGCTGTGGCCGGAGAACGCCGAACCTGAGCAGGAACGCGTGCTGGTGAGCACCTCTGGGCGCGCCTCCGGCGCTGTGAATGCCACCCCGGAGCTGCTCGCGCGCGTGGAGCGACTGCCTGAGGCGCGCGAGGAGCCCGGGCTGGCGGAAGAAACGCTGCACCGGCTGCGCACCCCGTCTAGCGAGTTCCGTGTCTCGCACCTGTTCCGCGCGGTGCGCTGGCTCATCGCGGCAACCGTCGCGCTGCTGGTCGTGGGCGTGGTGGCGGACCTGGCCTTCCCCACCCTCGTGCGCGCCGCGATCGACCGCGGCATCGCGCCCGCCGACACCGGGGCGCTCGCACGCACCGGTGTGGCGGCGCTCGCAGTGGTGATTGTGGCCTGGGCGTCCTCGGCAGCGATGACGGTGCTGTCCGCCCGCTCCGGCGAACGGCTGCTCTACGGCCTGCGGCTGCGCTCCTACGCGCACGTGCAGCAGCTCGGTCTGAGCTACTTCGAGTCGCGGCTGTCCGGCAAGATCATGACGCGCATGACCACGGACATCGACACGCTGTCCAGCTTCCTGCAAACGGGGCTTGCGCAGGCGATTGTTTCTGTGGCAACGCTCACCGGCGTGACCGTGATGCTGGTGGCCACCGACGGCCAGCTCACCCTCGTCGCGCTCGCTGCGGTGCCCGTGATCGTGGCCGCGACCTGGCTCTTCCGCCGCTACTCCAAACGCTTCTACTCCGCGGCGCGCGCGCAGATCTCGGAGGTCAACGGCGAGTTCGCCGAGCTGATCGGCGGCATCCGCGTCACCCAGATGCACCAGGCGGAGGCCCGCGCGGAGGCGCGCTTTAGCGAAATGAGCGACCTCTACCGCCGTCTGCGCCTGCGCTCCGCCGCGCTCGTGGCCGCCTACTTCCCCGGCATGCAGTTCATCTCCCAGGCCATGACGGCGGCCATTGTCGGCGTGGGCGCGGCCCGCGTGGCAGAGGGCACCCTATCTGTCGGCGTGCTCGTGGCGTTCACCATGTACCTCTCCCAGCTCTATGGCCCGATCCAGCAGCTCGGCCAGATCTTCGATTCCTGGCAGCAGGCCACGGTGAGCTTCGACCGCATCCGCGAGCTCCTCGCGGAGACCACCACGGTGCCGGACACGGGCACGGACCCCGGCGCGCAGGAGGCGGTGCGCGGCCCGCTCACGCTCGAGGGCGTCAGCTTCGCGTACAGCGAGGGCGCCGACCCGGTGGTTGAGGGCATGGACGTGCGCATCGAACCCGGCACCACAGTGGCGCTGGTGGGGCCGACGGGGGCGGGTAAGTCGACCGTCGTCAAGCTGCTTGCCCGCTTCTACGACCCCACCTCAGGCGCCGTGCGCGCCTCCGGCACCAACATCGCCGACTTCCCGCTTGCGCAGTGGCGCCGCGCCGTCGCGCAGGTGCCGCAGGAGTCCTACCTTTTCCCCGGCACGGTGGCCGACAACATCGCCTACGGCGTGCCCGGCGCCACCAACGCGCAGGTGCAGGAGGCAGTCGAGCGCATCGGCGCGCTCGGCGTCATTGCCACCATCCCCGGCGGCTTCAACGCGCGCGTCGGCGAGCGCGGACGGGGTCTAAGCTCCGGGCAGCGCCAAATCATCGCGCTGGCACGCGCGGAGATGCTCAAGCCGGGGGCTTTGCTTCTCGACGAAGCCACCGCCACCCTCGACCCCGCCACCGAACGAGCAGTGCTCGACGCCTCCGACCGCGCCGCCGAAGGCCGCACCTGCGTGGTGGTCGCGCACCGGCTCGCCACCGCGGCGCGCGCCGACCGCATCCTTGTCATTGACGGCGGCGAGGTGGTCGAAGACGGACCGCACGACACCCTCCTCGCCAGCGACGGGCGCTACGCGCGCATGTGGGCCGCCCACCGTTAAGAAATCACCTTTAGCAAACTCGGGACCAGGCAGTGTTACTTGGGGTGGGAGGACGTATCATAGGTGCTGGCTGCCACGCACCTCTGCTACACCCAAACGGCGGGGGTGGCGTGGACGACTATTACAGTCAAAGACACGTTCCGCGACAACAAACCTAAAGGAAGGCGAGAACCTGCCGTGAGCAGCGAAAACACTTTCGGCCAGAACAGCTGGCTGGTTGACGAGATGTTCCAGCAGTACAAGGAGGACCCCAACTCCGTGGATGCAGAATGGCGCGAGCTGTTCGACCAGAAGGGTGCTCCGAAGACCGCGAAGGGCACGCCGACCGTCACTCCTTCCGACGAAGGCGCGTCCACCCCCAAGACCGACCCGAAGGTTGCGCGCACCACCGGCGCCCCGTCCCAGGACGGCCGCGAAACCAAGGTGGACGAGGCAGCGGCGAAGGTTGCCAACAAGCCGGCGAAGAAGACCGCGCCGAAGGCGAAGACTTCCCCGCTGGACAACATCGCAGCCGTCGAGGTTGAGGCGGGCGAGACCCAGCTCAAGGGCGCGTTCAAGGCGATTGCGAAGAACATGAACGAGTCGCTCGAGGTGCCCACTGCAACCACCGTGCGCGACATGCCGGTCAAGCTCATGTTTGAAAACCGCGCGCTGATCAACGACCACCTGAAGCGCACCCGCGGCGGCAAGGTGTCGTTTACCCACATCATCGGCTACGCCATCGTGCAGGCCACCAAGCTCCACCCGGACATGAACAAGTACTACCGGGAGGAGGAGAAGAAGCAGTTCGCGGTCCAGCCGGAAAACATCAACCTGGGTCTGGCTATCGACCTGCCGGGCAAGAACGGTTCGCGCAACCTGGTCGTCGCCGCGATCAAGGAGTGCGAGAAGCTGTCCTTCTCCGAGTTCGTCGACGCGTACGAGGACATCGTGGTCCGCGCCCGCGACGGCAAGCTGACCATGGACGACTTCTCTGGCGTAACCATCCAGCTGACCAACCCGGGCGGCATCGGCACCCGCCACTCCATCCCGCGCCTGACCAAGGGCCAGGGCACCATCGTCGGTGTCGGCGCGATGGACTACCCGGCGGAGTTCGCGGGCGCCTCCGAGGACCGTCTCGCCGAGCTCGGCGTGGGCAAGCTGGTCACTTTGACCTCCACCTACGACCACCGCGTGATTCAGGGCGCGGAGTCGGGCGAGTTCCTCCGCGACATCTCGCAGTTGCTTATCGACGATAAGTTTTGGGACCAGATCTTCGAATCCCTCTCCATCCCGTTCGCACCGCTGCGTTGGGCACAGGACCTGCCGAACACCGGCATCAACAAGGACACCCGCGTCGCCCAGCTCATTGAGGCGTACCGTTCCCGCGGCCACCTGCTGGCGGACACGAACCCGCTGCGCTGGCACCAGCCGGGCCTGCCGAAGCCGGATTCGCGCGACCTGCTCATGGAAACCCACGGCCTGACTCTGTGGGACTTGGACCGCACCTTCCACGTCGGTGGTTTCGGCGGCAAGGAGACCATGACGCTGCGCGAGGTAATGACCCGCCTGCGCGCCGCCTACACCCTGCACGTCGGCTCCGAGTTCGCCCACATCATGGACCGCGACGAGCGCGAGTGGCTGCGCGACCGCGTCGAGGCTGGCATGCCGAAGCCGACGGGTGCGGAGCAGAAGTACATCCTGCAGAAGCTCAACGCCGCTGAGGCGTTCGAGAACTTCCTGCAGACGAAGTACCTGGGCCAGAAGCGCTTCTCGCTCGAGGGCGCGGAGACGCTCATCCCGCTGATGGACGCCATCATCGACACCGCCGCCGGCCAGGGGCTGGAAGAGGTTGTCATCGGTATGCCGCACCGCGGCCGCCTGAACGTGCTGTTCAACATCGTCGGCAAGCCGGTTGCCACCATCTTCTCCGAGTTTGAGGGCAACATGCAGTCCGCTCAGCAGGGCGGCTCCGGCGACGTGAAGTACCACCTCGGCTTCGAGGGCGAGCACATCCAGATGTTCGGCGACGGCGAGGTCAAGGTTTCCCTGGCCGCGAACCCGTCCCACCTGGAGACGGTCGACCCGGTGCTGGTGGGTATGGCCCGTGCGAAGGAAGACCTGATCAAGATGGAGTCCGGCCGCGAGGACCACCCGGTCATGCCGCTGATGCTCCACGGCGACGCCTCCTTCACCGGCCTGGGCGTGGTCCAGGAGACCCTGAACCTGTCGAAGCTGCCAGCCTACACCGTCGGCGGCACCATCCACATCGTGGTGAACAACCAGATCGGCTTCACCACCACCCCGGATTCAGGCCGTTCCTCCTTCTACGCCACCGACCTGGCCAAGGGCTTCGACTGCCCGGTGTTCCACGTCAACGGCGACGACCCGGAGGCCGCCGCTTGGGTTGCCCAGCTTGCCGCGGAGTACCGCCGCGAGTTCGGCAAGGACGTCTTCATCGACCTCATCTGCTACCGCCTGCGCGGCCACAACGAGGCCGACGACCCGACGGTGACCCAGCCGCTGATGTACGACCGCATCGAGTCCCACCCGTCGGTGCGCACCCGCTACACCCAGGACCTCATCGGCCGCGGCGACATCACCGAAGATGATGCACAGCGCGCTGCGCAGGACTTCCACGACCAGCTGGATTCCGTCTTCTCCGACGTGAAGAGCGAGGCGGGCCAGCCCTCCGAGCAGACCGGCATCACCGAGGCGCAGGAGCTCACCCGCGGCCTGGACACCTCCATCTCGGAGGAGCAGTTCGCCCGCCTCGCGGATGCGTACGCAAACCTGCCGGAGGACTTCACGCCGAACAAGCGCCTGAAGAGCGTGTTGAAGAAGCGCGGGGGCTCGCTTACCGACGGCGACATCGACTGGGGCTGGGGCGAGCTGCTCGCCTTCGGTTCGCTGGCCGAGCAGGGCAAGTTTGTCCGCCTCGCCGGTGAGGATTCCCAGCGCGGTACCTTCACCCAGCGCCACGCGGTGCTCTACGACCCGGATTCGGCCGAGCCGTTCAACCCGCTGGACTACAACGCGCAGGAGGCCGGCAACGGCGGCCGTTTCCAGGTGTGGAACTCCGCCCTGACCGAGTACGCAGGCATGGGCTTTGAGTACGGCTACACCCTGGGCAACCCGGACGCAGTGGTGAGCTGGGAGGCGCAGTTCGGCGACTTCGCCAACGGTGCCCAGACGATCATCGACGAGTACCTGGCGTCCTCCGAGACCAAGTGGGGCGAGCTGTCCTCCCTGATCTCGCTGCTGCCGCACGGCTACGAGGGCCAGGGCCCGGACCACTCCTCAGCCCGCATCGAGCGCTACCTGCAGCTCGTCGCCGAAGGTTCGATGACCATCGCCCAGCCGTCCACCCCGGCGAACCACTTCCACCTGCTGCGCCGCCAGGCACTGGGTGACATGAAGCGCCCGCTGGTGGTCTTCACCCCGAAGTCGATGCTGCGTAACAAGGCCGCTGTGTCCCAGCCGTCCGACTTCACCGAGGTGGACCGCTTCCAGTCCGTCATCGACGACCCGAACTTCGTTGAGCGCGGCAACAAGAAGGTCGGCGATACCGACAAGGTTGAGACGATCCTGCTGTGCTCCGGCAAGATCTACTGGGAGCTGGCGAAGAAGCAGGCCGAGGACGGCCGCGACGACGTTGCCATCATCCGCGTGGAGATGCTGCACCCGATCCCGTTCAACCGCATCGCCGACGCGTTCGCGAACTACCCGAACGCGAAGCAGGTGCGTTGGGTGCAGGACGAGCCGGCGAACCAGGGTGCGTGGCCGTTCTACAACGAGCACCTGCGCAACTTCGTGCCGGACATGCCGGAGATGGTCCGCGTGTCCCGCCGTGCACAGTCCACCACCGCCACCGGTGTGGCCAAGGTGCACCAGCAGGAAGAGAAGCAGCTGCTTGAAGAGGCGTTCGCGCCGCTCGAGGGCTAACCCGCTGCCCATAGCGCTCTAGAAAAAGGGGCCGGGGCCGCCAGCACGCATCACGCGCGTTGGCGGCCCCGGCCCCTTTGTTATGCGGTGTCCCCCCGGTGTTGTTCGGTGGCTAGTTAGAGGTTGCCGAGTCCAAGTCCACCGGATCCACCGGGTCGCCCGCGTAAACGTCGATCTGGGCGTACTCGAGCAGCCAGTCACGCACGCAGTCACGCAGCGGGGTGCCGTCTTCGTACTCTTCGACCATCTCGGCGATTTCGTCGGTGGCCATCACGCGGGTCATGAAGTTCACGCGCTGCACCTCGCCGCGGTCCAGGATGCCTTTGCTGAAGAGGGGGATGATGTTCTGCGCCAGCTCGTCGTCAAGCTTGCCCTTTGCCCCGCACCCCTGCGCGGGCGAGGGGTCCACCGACTGCACATCGCCCGGCAGCGTGGCCACGGCCTGGGCGTAGACCCTGTCCGAATACGGCGCGTCCGCCTCCGCGCGTGTCTGCTCGCTCTCCCCCGCCAGCCGCTTAGCCGCCTCCGGATTCTGCGCCTCGAGCAGCTCGCCGCTGCACGTGATGGTGAAATCCACGGGGGCGCGCTTGAGCATATCCAGCGCGTCGGTGTTGCCCTCGAAGCCGGCGAGCGCGGTCACGCTCACCGGGCGGCCCTGCGCCGTGAGCACCCGGTTGTAAATCTCGGCGAGAATAATCTGTTCCGTGTCGGTCGCGTCGATGCCGATGGCCACCGCGGGCTTCTCCTGCGCCGAGAGCGAATCTGCGGCCGAGCAGGCAGTGGTGCCGGCCGCGAGCGAGAGCGCGGCTAACGCGGCGAGGCGGTGCTTCAGTGGCATGGGCAAGCTTCCTTCTTCCCCGGGCGCGGGGGTTCATCGGGTGTGTACAGAAAACGGGCCAGCCGAATCCGGCTGGCCCGCTGCGGCGCGGCTACGCCTCCGGGGCGGTGCCTTCCTCCCGCGGCTGCTGCTGCACCGGCGGAGTGGCGCCCGCTGCGGCGATCATGTCGCGCGCCTGCGGGGCAACGTCCGGCTCACACAACACATCGTAGCGCCCGGCCACGATGGCAGTTGCAGAGGAGAAGTCGCGGTTGCCGCCGGAGAACGCGTAACCGATGCCGGCGAAGATCACGCCGAAGATCGCACCGATCAAAAGCGCCCAGAAGAAGATGCTCCAGCCAGTGCCTGGCACGGCGAACAGCGCGAAGATCAGGCCGATGAACAGACCCATCCACACGCCGGACAGCGCGCCCGCACCGAGCACCTTCGGCCAGGTCAGGCGGCCGGTAATGGATTCCACCTGCATGAGGTCCACGCCGACAATCGTCAGCTTCTGCACGGGGAACTCCTGGTCCGACAGGGAGTCCACGGCGCGTTGCGCCTCCGCGTAGGTTTTGAAGCTTCCCACGGGCCAGCCGGTGGGCACCTGGCGCGATGCGGGGGTGTTCATCGGGCGAGTCATCTAACGAACCAAATCCTTCTACATATCTGTTTCAGGGTTACCGACGCAATTGTATCGGCGCGTGCGAGAAGTTGTGATTCTTGGTCTGCAAGTTTCCGGGTTTCCGGCGCGTGCAGCTGCGGGCTTATACTTGCGGGCACCATGGCTACCGCACATCAAGTATCAGAAGAAGTTGTGCGCGAGGCGCTCTCGCGCGTGGATGACCCAGAGATTGGCAAGCCGATCACGGAGCTGGGCATGGTCGAATCCGTCACCGTCTCCGGCGGGGACGTGAAGGTGGGCATCTATCTCACCATCGCGGGTTGCCCGATGCGCGAGACGATTCAGTCCGACGTACGCGCCGTCGTCGAAGAGCTCGAAGGCGTTGAGCGCGTCGAGGTGGAGATGCACACGATGAGCGACGAGCAGCGCCGCGCCCTTTCGGAGAAGCTGCGTTCCGAGCAGACCGGCCCCGTCATCCCGTTCGCGGACCCGGATACGCGGACGCGTATCTTCGCGGTGGCCTCGGGCAAGGGCGGCGTGGGCAAGTCCTCGATGACGGTGAACCTGGCCACGGCACTCGCCGCGCAGGGCTTGAGCGTGGGCATTGTCGACGCCGACATTTACGGCCACTCCATCCCGGGGCTCATGGGCTCCGTGGACAAGGCGCCGACGGTGGTGGACGACATGATCATGCCGCCGATCACCCACGACGTGCGCCACATCTCCATCGGCCAGTTCGTGGAGGGCAACGCGCCGGTGGTGTGGCGCGGGCCGATGCTCACCCGCGCGATCCAGCAGTTCCTCGCGGACGTGTACTGGGGCGATCTGGACGTGCTGTTCATGGACCTGCCCCCGGGCACCGGCGATGTCGCGATTACGGTCGCGCAGCTGGTGCCGAACGCGGAGCTGATCATCGTCACTACCCCGCAGGCGGCAGCGGCCGAGGTCGCGGAGCGCGCGGGCACGATCGCGCAGCAGACCGATCAGAAGATCGCGGGCGTGATTGAGAACATGTCGGGGCTTTTGCTTGACGACGGCTCCGTGCTCAACGTCTTCGGCGAAGGCGGCGGCCAGCAGGTGGCCGAGCGCTTAAGCCAGCTCACCGGCAACCCGGACGAAGAGGTGCCGCTGCTCGGCTCCGTGCCGCTCGACCCGAAGCTGCGCGAGCACGGCGACACCGGCTCCCCCATCGTCATTTCCGAGCCGGATTCCCCGGCAGCGCAGGCGATCAACAAAATCGCGGGCCAGCTCAAAGTGCGCCGCGACTCCCTCGCCGGAAAGAGCCTCAACCCGCAGGTTAGGTGATATCCGCCCAGGAGAAGCCGCCCCCGCCCTCCTTCGGCTTGGGTTGCGACGGCTGAGCGGGCGGCGGCGCGGGCGGGCGCGGCTTCGAACCGCTGGGGCGCGGGCCCGACTTCACCGGGCCGGTGTTCCCCTGCATCATTTCGCGCGGGTCGAAGCTGTCCAGGTAGCTCTCGTCGCCGTCGAAAAGCACTTTTGCCACTGCCCGCTTCGGCCCCATCGCCGCGTACTGCGTGACGGTGTCCATCGAGCCTTTGAACTCCTCGAAATCCTCCCCCAGCTCCCCGTTGAGCTCCGCCTTCGCGTTGTTGATGGCCTTGCGCGCCGCGTAAATGGCCGCGCGCACGTCTTCCACCACGCCCGGGAGGCGCTCCGGGCCGATGATGATCAGCCCCACGATAAGGACGGTAAAAATCTCGCCCCAGCCGATGTTGGAAAACACGGCCCTTACCTTACCCCCGCGGCTTGAAGGCGCGAAGCGCCGCCTCCAAGCGGTCGAAGACGCGGCTGCCGGTGCGCTCATCTACCTCGTCGCCCGGAAAATCCGCGGCTTTTAGCATGGCCAACCGCGCCACCAACTCCGCGGGGGCGTGCACGTCGTCGCTGTTGCAGCACAACCGGTCCGAGGCGCCGCGCTGCGCTTCCACCTCAGCGCGGCACTCCTCGCACACGTGCAGGTGCTGGGCGGCGCGCACCACGGCAGACTCAGGCAACTCGCAGTCCACCCACGCCGCGATCGCCTCAGTGCTCAAGTGGTCCGTGGAGTGGAACGTCTGCTTGCCCGTCCGGTCCGACATCGCATCTCCTCCCTTCGGCGTTCAAGCCTAGCGGGCGCGGATGAGTTCCTTCGCCGCCGCGTCGTTTGCCGCCTGAGCTTCGAGCGACTCGCGCAGCTGGGCGCGGCCGCGGTGGATGCGCGAGCGCACCGTGCCCATCTTCACGCCGAGGGTCTCCCCGATCTCCTCGTAGCTCATGCCCACGACGTCACACAGCACCACGGCCACGCGGAACTCAGGGCTCAACTCGTCCAGCGCAGACTGCAGCACCGGGTCAAGGTTCGCCGCGGTGTACGCCTGCTCCGGCGTCATGTCGGTGCCCGCCACGCGCTCGTAGTCCTCCGGCAGCGCCTCCATCCGGATCTTCGCGCGGCGGCGCACCATATCCAGGAACAGGTTGGTGGTAATGCGGTGCAGCCAGCCTTCAAACGTGCCGGGCTGGTACTTCTTCAGGTTCTTGAACACGCGCATGAACGTCTCCTGCGTGAGGTCCTCTGCGTCGTGCTGGTTGCCGGACAGGCGGTACGCGAGGCGGTAGACGCTGTCGGCGTGCTCGGCCACAAGTTCCGCCCACGACGGCATGGGGGCCTGGCCAGCGTCGAAAGCCGCGGTGCCGGTGAGCTCCCCGCCCTCTACCTCATCTGTCGGCACATCCGCGCCAGCGCTCTCGCGTGTCATGGCTGGTATTGTCTCACGCCTACTTCCGGCGCACCAGAAAAGCGGCTGGGAACTTGCTGGGCACCCGTGAGGCGCCCGGCGGGTGGCTATGATGTCGGGTGTGACTGAGACCGCGTATGCCGAAATGACCGCCTACATCGCCAACCGCAGCGACGCCGCCGAGCACCTGCCGCCCGAGGTGGCCCAGGCGGTGCGCAACGCGCGCGAGGACGCCGCCGAAAACGGCGTGCCCGCTCCCTCGCCAGCCGTGGGCGACCTGCTGACGGTGCTCGCCGCGGCAAGCGGCGCAAAGGGTGCCCAGGGTGCCGTGGCGGTAACCCCCGCCGCAGGCGTCGTCGGCTTGCACCTGCTCGCGGGCCTGCCGGAGAAGGCAACGCTGACCTGCATTGAGCCGGAGGCCGCGCTGCAGGCGGGCGCGAAGGACTTCTTCCGTTCCGCCGGCTACGCGTCCTCGCGCGTGCGCTTCCTCACCGCGCGCCCCCTCGATGTGCTCGGCCGCCTGGCCAACGGCGCGTACCAGCTCGTCTACGCCGACGTCGCGCCCACGGAGCTCACCACGTTCATCGAGCAGGCCTGGCCGCTGCTCGCCCCCGGCGGCACGCTAGTTATCGCAGGTTCGCTTCTCGACGGAACCGTGGCGGACCACACCCGCCGCGACCGCGCGACGGAGGCGGCTCGGGAGGCGGAAGCCTTCGTCGATAAGCAATCGCTCGAACAAGGCGCAGCCGTCGCCCGCCTGCCTCTCGACGGCGGGCTGACGCTGCTGACAAAAACCGTCTAGCGCCGCAGCGCTACACCACCTCGCCCTTGCCTACAACCACGACACCGTTGTCGGAGACGGTGTAGCGCTCGCGGTCGCGCTCCGGATCCACGCCAATGATCTCGCCGTCGGAGACGTAGACGTTCTTGTCCAAAATGGCGTGGCGCACCACCGCGCCCTTGCCCACGCGCACCCCCGGCATGAGCACCGAGCCCTCCACCGTGGCGCCCTCCTCCACGCGCACATCCGTGGAAAGCACCGAGTTACGCACCGTCGCGCCCGAGACAATCGAACCCGAAGCGATGATGGATTCCTGCGCGATGCCGCCCATCACGAACTTCGCCGGCGGCAAGTTGTCCTCTTCCGTCGCGTGAATCGGCCAAGCCTTGTTGTACAGGTTAAACACCGGGTGCGAGGAAATGAGATCCATGTGCGCCTCGTAGAACGAGTCGATC
Source organism: Corynebacterium sp. Marseille-P4321 (assembly GCF_903645305.1). GTDB lineage: Bacteria > Actinomycetota > Actinomycetes > Mycobacteriales > Mycobacteriaceae > Corynebacterium. The sequence continues at coordinate 285,742 of NZ_CAHJXO010000002.1, forward strand.
GTGCCGACGTCGCGCCAGTAGCCCTTGTCGCGCTCCGTGGCGCCCGGCACCTCGTTGGAGGAAAAGTCGTACACATTCGCCTCGCCCTGGGAGACGAAGTACGGAATGATGTCGCCGCCCATGTCGTGGTCCGAGTCCTCGTTCTGCTCGTCCTCCAGCAGGGCCTTGATCAGCGCCTCGGTGGAGAAGCAGTAGTTGCCCATCGACGCGTACGTCATCTCCGGGTCATCCGGGGTGCCCGGCGGGTCGGCCGGCTTCTCCAGGAACTCGGTGATCGTGCCGTCGTCGTCAGCCTCGATGCAGCCGAACGCCGTCGCCTCGGAGCGCGGCACGCGGATACCGGCCACCGTGGCGGCCTTGCCGGAGGCGATGTGGTCCTCCACCATCTGGGAGGGGTCCATGCGGTAGACGTGGTCCGCGCCGAAAACCAAAACGTAGTCCGGCATATCGTCGTAGATCAGGTTCAGCGACTGCACGATCGCGTCCGCCGAGCCGGTGTACCAGCGCTTGCCGCGGCGCTGCTGCGCCGGCACCGACGCGATGTACTGCGGCGTTGGGCCCGAGACGTTCCAAGCCGTGGCCACGTGGCGGTCCAGCGAGTGCGACTTGTACTGGGTGAGCACCGCAATACGCAGGTAGCCCGCGTTGACAAGGTTGGACAACACAAAGTCGATGAGACGGTAGTTGCCGCCGAAAGGAACGGCGGGCTTGGCGCGGTCTGCGGTGAGCGGGAAAAGGCGCTTCCCCTCGCCGCCCGCGAGAACAATGGCAAGAACTCGAGGCGTGGATTTCATGGCCCCCAGGATATTGAGACTTGAGCGTCCGTGCAGCGAAACCGGAACGTGGTTAAGCTCGGCGGGCATGAAAGTCGGAATGCTGACCAGAGAGTACCCGCCGGAGGTCTACGGTGGCGCCGGCGTCCACGTCACCGAGCTCACCCGCTTCATGCGCGAGATCGCGGAGGTGGACGTGCACTGCATGGGCGAACCGCGCGACGAGGCCGGGGTGTTCGTGCACGGCGTCGACCCGGAGCTGGCAGACGCCAACGGGGCGATCAAGACCTTGTCCACCGGACTGCGCATGGCGGAAGCCACCGCGGGACTGGACGTGGTGCACTCCCACACCTGGTACGCGGGCCTCGGCGGGCACCTGTCAGGCTTGCTGCACGAGATCCCGCACGTGGTCACCGCGCACTCGCTGGAGCCGGACCGCCCGTGGAAGCGCGAGCAGCTCGGCGGCGGCTACAACGTTTCGTCGTGGAGCGAGAAGAACGCGATGGAAAACGCCGACGCCGTCATCGCCGTGTCTTCGGGTATGAAGGACGCGATTTTGCGCGCCTACCCGGCCATCGACCCGGAGAAGGTCCACGTGGTGCTCAACGGCATCGACCCGGAGAAGTGGTACCCGGGCTCCGGCACCATCGCCGACGAGCTCGGGGTGGATTCCTCGCGCCCGGTCGCCTCGTTCGTCGGACGCATCACGCGCCAGAAAGGCGTGCCGCACCTGCTCAAGGCAGTGCGCCAGTTCGACGAGGACATCCAGCTCATCCTGTGCGCCGGCGCGCCCGACACAAAAGAGATCGCCGCCGAGACGCAGCAGCTTGTCGACGAGCTCCGCTCCGAACGCGACGGCATCTTCTGGGTCGAGGAAATGCTGCCGCCTGAGAAGATCCGGGAGGTCTACGCGGCCTCCGACGTGTTTGTCTGCCCGTCGATCTACGAGCCGTTGGGCATCGTGAACCTGGAGGCGATGGCGTGCGGCACCGCCGTGGTGGCCTCGCGTGTGGGCGGCATCCCCGAGGTTGTGGTGGACGGGGAAACCGGCGTGCTGGTTGACTACGACGCCGACGACGCCGAAGGCTTCGAGCGAGACATCGCCGAGGCCGTGAACGCCGTCGCCGCGGATTCGGAGCGATCCACCGCAATGGGCAAGGCGGGCCTGAATCGCGCCCGTGAAGAGTTCTCTTGGCGCACCATCGCCGAGCAGACCGTGGACATTTACAAGACGCTGATTTAGGAAGCAAGATTGATGACTGTGTACCGCCCCGAACTTCACGTCACCGCCGAACGCGGCATCCTCGAAGGCCCGGCAGGAGTGTTCCGCTCCGGCGGACCCGAGGCCCGCGTGTGGCACATGTTTTACCAGTACCGCCCCGCACCCGGCGAGGCGAGCCGCTGGGGCCACGAGATGAGCGAGGACGACCCGTTTTCCTTCCTCGACTGCAACGACGTCATCGTCCCCGTCGGCGGCGAGACCAACATCCGCGCCGGCGCGGTCACCGAGTCCAACGACGGCAACGGCGTCGACCTGTACTTCTCCTCCGAAACCGCCGCGGGCAACACCGTGCAGATCGCCCACGTGGACAACATCGACGAGCTGTGCGACTTCGACGACGAAGAGTTTGAAGGCGCACCCAACCAGTCCGAGCTGCCCGCCACTCGCCTCGGCGCGGTAGTGGAAGATACCGACGCGGCCGCGAACTTCCGCTCCCCCTGCGTCGTACCCGGCTGGGAAGAGGTCGACGACCGCGGCCAGGGGCATTCCGGTTGCCTCATGCTCGCCGTCACCGGCCCGGTGGAAGCGCCGGTGCCGGTGGTGCTCAGCTCCGAGGACGGGCGTGACTGGCGCCTCCTCGGCCCCTTGACCTTCGAGGGCGACACCGGCTACGACCTGGACACCTCCCTCGTTGCGCCACGCATCATCCGCCTGCGCGACGAAGTCAACGGCGACGTCCGTGACGTTTTGTTTATCACCCTCGAGCGCGACGGCAAGGACACCGCCGTCTACGCCGTGGGCGAGCTGCGCGGCAACGTATTCTCCCTCGAGGGCCCGTTTAGGATCTTGGACCACGGCCACGACTTCACCCGCCCGCGCAACACGAACTATCGCACCAGCGAATCCGACGCGGAAACCCGCTACGAGCGCGCCTACCTCTACGGTTTCATGACGAACACGGACCGCGCCGGCGACCCCACCGAAGAGCCGAACTGGGAGGCCGAGGGCTGGGCCAACGCCCTGACCCTGCCGCGTCGCGTCACGCTGCAGGGCGGGCGCCTCTACCAGGTGCCCGCGCCGGGCCTGCCGGACGCGGTGGACACCACCGACCGCGCGCGCCTGTGGACGGCGCTGTGCGACATCCCCTCCGGCAGCAACGTCACGGTCGAGGTGCTCGACGGCACAGGCGAGGCCGCCGCAGTAATCACGCACGACGGCGACACCCTCACCCTCGACCGCATGGACGGCTCCCCCGCCACCGCCGAGCTGCACGATGCGGATGAGGACAACATCACCGTCATCGTCGACGGTTCCACCATCGAGGTCTACGCCGGCGGCGGCAGCGTGGTGATGTCCTCGCGCATCTGGCCCGAGAGCAACTGCGCCGGCATCCGCGCACGTGCCACGGACGGCGCCGAGATCCAAAGTGAGTGGCGCCGCGGCTACCCCGGCCGCTAAGCCTTGCGCATGCGGATAAGCTGCGCGCGGGCCGTCACCGTCATCTGCTCCGGCAGTTCGTCCACGCGGGCGCGCAGCACCTCCGGGTCGAGGTGGCGCGCCGACGGGCTCATTCCCACCTGCGCCGCGATCGCTTCGCGCTCGAGCTGCATCGGAAACTCAATTGTCTCCGGCTCGCCAACCGCGACCAGGTGACCCTTGGACTGCTCCAAGAGACGTTCCACCTTGCCTTCCTCGACACCCAGGATGCCGAGGGGCTCGCGGAGTTCGTCAAGGTGGCCTTGGTCGGCGACGAGAATGACGGCCTCGCCATCGTCGTGAAGCACGCGCGCGAACTCCGCCGGATTCCGCGGCGCGAACACCACCGCGATGGCGTGAATCGAGCCAGTGCGGAGCGGCAACTGCTCCCACACGTCCGCCACCACGGCGCCGATGCGCGGATGCGCCTTCGCGAGGTGCTTCGCGGCCGGCACCGACACATCCAGGCCAACACCGCGCGCGCCCTCAATCGAATCGAGCGTGTGCGCAAGGTAATACCCGGTGCCAGCACCGACCTCAAGGATCGCCGGGTCCGCGTCACCGGCGCTTCGCTCCACCGCGTCCCCCAACGCGTCGGAAACCGCCTCCACGAACGGGGCGAAGTAGCCGTTAGCCAGGAAGGTCTCGCGGGATTGCACCATCTCCAACGAGTCGCCCTCGTGGCTTAGCCCCGCCCCCGCGGCAAGCGTGACGTATCCCTGGCGGGCCACGTCATAAGAATGCCCCGACTCAGACACGAGGCGGGAAAAATCATCCGCCCCGGCGAGCGGGGTGAGATCGGCCGGGTCGGCCAGCACATCCACAATGTGTTGAAGCATATGGTGATACTACCCGGCTTTCGGTTGGCGAGACTATTCGCCGGCTGCGTCGGTGAGCAGGCGGCCGAGCTCCGCGGCCTCTTCCTTGCTCAGCTCCACCACGAGACGACCGCCGCCGTCCGACGGAATCCGCATCACAATCTTGCGGGATTCCTCCACAGCCTCCATCGGGCCGCTACCGGTGCGCGGTTTCATCGCTGCCATGCGTCATCGCTCCTTCGCTCGTTACAACAGTGTCTACGGCACCTGCTTCGACACCGTCCGCGTCGACAGGTCGCACGGTTTCCGTAGTTTCCGACAATTCTACCCGCGTTTCGCCATCAGCATCTGGCTCCTGGCCCGTCAGCTGCGCAATCAGCGCGTCCACCTGGTCCATGCGGTAGCCGCGGTGGACCACCTCGAGCTGGATGTCGCCGTAGTTGCCCTCCTCGACGGCGCGGCGATTGGCTTCCTTGACCTCCTCCGTCGGTGGCATGGGCGGCAGCGCCTCGCCGCGCCCGAAGACGCCCGCGAAGACGCGCACACCGACGATGCTCAACAGCGCCAGGACCAGAATGAGGATAATCCAGGAAAGCATGACGGCCATTCTACTGCGCCGCCCACGGGGGCCGCTCCGCGACCTCCGCGAACTCCACGACCGACTCACCCGCTAGGCCCGGCGCACCCGCCACACCCGCGCGCGAGAGGATGGTGCGCGCCACCACATCGGCCATGGGCGCGAGCTGATCTAAAGGCCGATTGCGGTGGTGGCGCTCGCCTAGGGGCACTTGGGTGATGGCGGAGGTGCCGTGGGCGCGGGCGACGTCGATAAGCAAGCCCGCCTCCACCCCGTAACCGGCGACGAACGGCACGCGCAAAGCAGTGGCGCGGCGAACAGCGTACTCGCCCGCGAGCGGCTGATCCACGAACTCGAGCTCGGGAAACAGTGCGCGCAGCAGCGGCTTCGCGGTGAGCTCCGTGACCCGGCCGCCCGCCCCGGCGCGTGTGTAGGACGCCTTGACCAGGTGCACGGCGTCGTCGGCGAACGGCGCGGCGAGGGCGTCCACCCAGCCCGGCTCGAGCGAAGTCACATCCGCGTCGACAAACACCACCACGTCCCCGCGCGCCGCCTTCACACCGCGCCACAGCGCTTCGCCTTTGCCCGGCCACGGCTCGCGCGGGTCGATGTCGCGCCAGTTCAGCACCCTCGCCCCGGCTGCCGCGGCCTCACGCGCGGTGGCGTCTGCGGAGTCGGAATCCACCACGATCACCTCATCCGCGCTCGAGGCGAGGCAGGCGCGCACCACCGCGCCGACAGTCGCCTGTTCGTTCAGCGCCGGAATGATAACGGAGATCACGCCAGCCCCCGCACGGTGCCAAGTGGCGCCGCCGCCCCCTGGATCGCCGCGGTCATTCGGATCACGTCCACCGTCTCGCGCACCTCGTGCACCCGAAACGCCGCCACCCCGCGCGCCGCCGCCCACGCCGTAGCCGCCAGGGTCCCCGCCACGCGCTCACCGACGCCGCGGACGACGGTCTCGCCGACGAAGTCCTTGTTCGACAGCGCCATGAGCACCGGCCACCCCGTGGCCACCAGTTCGTCGACGCGCCGCAGCAGCTCCAGGCCGTGGAAGGTGTTCTTGCCGAAGTCGTGCGTCGGATCGATGAACACCCGCTCCTCCGGCACGCCCACGGACGCCGCCCGCTCCGCCAGTGCGCACGTCTCGCGGATCACGTCGGCCACCACGTCGTCAAAGTGCACCCGGTGCGGCCGTGACCTTGGCGTGACCCCGCCGGTGTGCGAGCACACATAGCCCACCCGGTTCGCGCCGGCGACCTCCACCAGCTCCGGGTCCCAGCCTGCCCACGTGTCGTTGACCAGGTCGGCACCGGCGTCGATCGCGGCCTGCGCCACTTCCGCGCGCCACGTGTCCACGCTGATGCTTATCGACGGATGCTTCCGCCTCACCCCCGCTATCACCGGAACCACACGCTCAATTTCCTCGGTGGCCTCCACCGCCTCGCCGGGGCCGGCCTTTACCCCGCCGACGTCGATAATGCTCGCGCCCTGCGCGATCACCTCGTCGGCGCGCGCGAGTGCGGCCTCAACCGCGAACGTGGCGCCCTTGTCGTAGAAGGAGTCGGGTGTGCGATTGACAATCGCCATTACCCGCGCGAGCTCACTCATCCTTTAAACGCTGGTCCGTCATAATCTTGTGGGCCTCCACGATGTGCGCCACAGCCTCCTCCACGGAGTCCGTGACCAAGAAGAGATCCTCGTCGCCGGGCGAGATGAGCCCGCGGGCGAGCTGCTGGTTTTTGATCCAATCCACCAGCCCGGACCAGAACTCGGTGCCCATCAGCACGATCGGGAAGTTGGTCACCTTGCCCGTTTGCACCATGCACAGCACCTCGAAGACCTCGTCCATCGTGCCGAAACCGCCCGGCAGCGAAATGAAAGCCTGCGAGTACTTCAAAAACATGGTCTTGCGGGCGAAGAAATAGCGGAAGTTCAGCCCCAGGTCCACCCAATCGTTCAGGCCCTGCTCAAACGGCAGCTCGATGCCCAGGCCCACCGACATCCCGCCGGCGTTGTGCGCGCCGCGGTTCGGCCCCTCCATCAGCCCCGGGCCGCCGCCGGTGATCACCGCGTAGCCAGCCTCGGTCAGCGCGCGGCCCACTTCGTAGGCCTGCTCGTACTCCGGGGTGCCCTCCCCCAAGCGCGCCGACCCGAACACAGTCACCGCCTTCGGCAGGTCGCTCAACGCGTCGAAGCCGGCCACGAACTCCGACTGGATGCGCATCACCCGCCACGGGTCCTCGTGCTTCCAGTCCGTGCCCGAATGCCCCAGCGACTCCAGCAGGCGCTGGTCGTGGGTGGTGGGCTGCTCGCTCCCGCCGCGCAGCGCAATGGGGCCGCGCAGCTTGCGGTCGCGGTCGGGCCGGGGGTTCATGATCGGGGCCATGGAAAAGTTACGCTTCCTTCTCTTTTGCGGAGAGGTACTGCATGAGCTGCGCAGCCACCTCGCGGATCTGCTCCACCGGGCACTGCTCGTCCGGCTTGTGGGCGAAACCCGGGTCGCCGGGGCCGAAGTTCACGGCAGGGACCCCCAGACTAGAGAAGCGCGCCACGTCCGTCCATCCGAACTTCGCCCGGAAATTGCCGCCCACAGCCTCAACGAGCCCCGCCGCCACAGGGTCGCCAAGCCCCGGCAGGGCCCCGGGTGCGATGTCGTCGTAAGTCAGCGTGAGCTCGTCGTCAAGCTGCAAAACTTGCTCGAGGTGCGCCTTTGCCTCCTCAACTGTGCGATCGGGCGCGTAGCGGAAATTCACGATGAGCCGCGCGGCATCCGGGATCGTGTTCGTGGCCACGAAACCGTCCAGCCCGACGACGTTGAGCCCCTCGCGGTACTCGCACCCGTCGATGGTCACCGTGCGCGGCTCGTACTCCGCAATGCGGGTAAGCGGGCCGGCGAGCATGTGCGCCGCGTTCTGCCCCAGCCAGCTACGCGCCGAATGCGCGCGGGTACCGTGCGCGTCGACGAACACGCGGATCGTGCCCTGGCAGCCAGCCTCCACAATGCCTCCCGACGGCTCGCCAAGCAGCGCAATGTCGCCCGCGAGCAGCTCCGGGTGGTCACGCTCCAAGTGGTAAAGGCCGTTATGTTCGCTGGAAACCTCCTCCGCCTCGTACGCAATGAGCGTGAGGTCGTACGCCGACTTCCCCGGCTCGGCCAAGCGCGCGAAGGCGTGCAGGTAGCAGGCCATTCCCGACTTCATGTCCACGGCGCCGCAACCATAGAGCGTGTCCCCCTCGATTCTGTGGGGAGTGTTGTCCGCCAACGGCACCGTATCGATGTGGCCCGCGAGCACCACCCGCTGCGCACACCCAAAATCGGTGCGCGCGACAACCGTGTTGCCGAAGCGCTGCACCGTCGCGTGCTCCAGGGCGCGCAATTGCTTCTCGACGGCATCCGCTATCTCACCTTCATGAAACGAAGGCGACTCAATATCTATCAGCGCCGCGGTGAGGTCGACGGGGTCTGCGAAAAGATCCAAATCAGTCACGCGACGATTCTACGTTTAGGATTAGCCCCATGGCTTTAGGAGCGCAGGCAGTAGGAATCGCCAACATCGCCATGGACGGCACCGTCCTCGACACCTGGTACCCCAACCCGAAGCTCATCGACGTCGCCACGGACGACCTCGAGTACGCCACCGGCACCGTACGCGTCAGCGCCCACGAGCTGAGCGAGAAGTTCCTGAAACTCATCGGCGCGGACCGCGACCGCCTCGTCGAGCTCGTGCCCGTTCGCACCACCATCACCGACCTGGACGCGCCCGCCGTCGACGCGCACGACGTGTTCCTGCGCCTGCACCTGCTCTCCCACCGCCTGGTCAAACCCGGCGAGATCCGCATGCGCGGCGCCCTTGAGCACCTCGTGCCCGTCGTGTGGACGAACAAAGGCCCGTGCCTGGCCGACAACTTCGAAACCGTGCGCACCAACCTGCGCGCACGCGGGCTCATCCACGTTTACGGCATCGACCGGCTACCGCGCATGGTGGACTACGTCGTGCCCTCCGGCGTGACCATCGCCGAGGCGGAGCGCGTGCGCCTCGGCGCCTACCTCGCCGAGGGGACGTCCGTGATGCGCGAGGGATACGTTTCGTTCAACGCCGGTTCGCTGGGGCCCGCCCGCATCGAGGGCCGCGTGTCGTCCGCCGTCGTGGTGGACGAAGGCACCGACCTGTCACTGTCCAGCGCACTCATGGCCTCACGCATCGGCGAGTTCGACCGCGAGCCCATGCGGGTGGGCAAACACTGCCTTTTGCACCCCTCCTCCGGCGTGATCGGGGTGGACTTGGGCGACCGCTGCGAAATCGGCGTCAACGTCATGCTCGAACCGCAAACCATGGTCTTCGACGTGGCCAGCGGCCGCCAAGTGCCCGCCAGCGAGATCGCGGGATTGGACGATCTGCTCATCGCCCGCGAGCCGTTCACCCCTTCACCGGTGGTGCGCCGCCGCATATAAACCTATGCGCAATGTCCAGGCGCGGGTAGGCACCGTTTAAGGTGACAGCCATGTCGCAACCAGTTTCCCGGGGCGCGGCGGGACAGACCGCGTCACCCGTGGCCGATTCAACCGCGCTCGCGCGCGGGCTGAAAACGCGCCACCTCACCATGATGGGCCTCGGCTCCGCCATCGGCGCCGGGCTCTTCCTCGGCACCGGCGTGGGTATCTCCGCAGCAGGCCCCGCAGTGCTCATCGCCTACCTCATCGCAGGCTTCATCACGGTGTGCTTCATGCAGATGCTCGCCGAAATGGTCGCCGCGCGGCCCTCATCCGGCACATTCTCCACCTACGCGGAACAAGCGTTCGGCCCGTGGGCGGGCTTCGCTATCGGGTGGCTGTACTGGTTCATGATGATCATGATCATGGCCGTCGAGATCACCGGCGCGTCCGCCATCATCGCGGCGTGGTTCGGCATCTCGGCATGGATCCCGGCCCTGATCGCCATCGTGGTGTTCACGGTGATCAACTTCGCGGCTGTGAAGAACTTCGGCGAATTCGAGTTCTGGTTCGCCCTGATCAAAGTCGTGGTCATCGTGGCGTTCCTGGTCATCGGCGTGCTGCTGTGGCTGGGGCTGCTGCCGGGAACGTCGTTCGTGGGCCTGGAGAACGTCCGCGAAGTCGGGTTCATGCCCAACGGCTGGTCCGGCGTGGCCACCGCGTTGCTCGCCGTCGCGTTCGCCTTCGGCGGTATCGAACTGGTCACGGTCGCAGCGGCGGAGTCGGAGAACCCGGAGGCTGGCGTGCACTCGGCGATTCGCTCCATCATTTGGCGCATCGGTTTCTTCTACATCGGCTCGGTGCTTTTGATCACACTGCTTCTGCCGTACGAGCAGATCGGCGGCGCCGACACCGCCGCCGAGTCGCCGTTTACCGCGGTGCTCGAGCTGGCCAACATCCCGGGCGCGGTGGGGCTGATGGAAGCCGTCATCGTCATCGCCCTGCTGTCCGCTTGCAACACGCAGATCTACGGTTCCTCACGCTTCCTGCAGAACCTCGCCGTGCGCGGTGACGCACCCGACGCATTTGCGCTTACCGACGCCCGCGGCGTCCCCGTCCGCGCCGTCGTCGTGTCCGTGATCTTCGGCTTCGTCGCGGTCGCGCTGCAGTACTGGAACCCGCCGGGACTGCTCGCCTTCCTGCTCAACGCGGTTGGCGGATGCCTCATCGTGGTGTGGCTCGTCGTCGCGCTGTCGTTCGTACGCATCCACCCGAAGCTGGTGGCCACCGGCGAAATCACCGACGTGCGCATGTGGGCACCAAACGTTCTGCCGTGGGTGATGATCCTGCTCACCACCGGACTCATCGCACTCATGCTCACCAACCCAGACGGCCGCTTCCAGATGTTCGCCGTCGCCATCGTCGTCGGCGTAATCACCATCCTCGGCCTGATCTGGACCAACACTGACAACTTCAAGCGCAAAAGCGCGCTCAACCCGGAAGGGGCCCGATGAGTACCACGCAAACGTCGACAAGCAATAGCTCCGATCTCGGCACCGGACTGAAATCGCGCCACCTCACACTCATGGGGCTGGGCACCGCCGTCGGCGCCGGCCTGTTCCTCGGCGTCGGCGTGGGTATTCGCGCCGCCGGGCCCGCGATTCTGATCGCCTACGTCATCGCGGGCCTGATCGTCATCTCCGTGATGCGCATGCTCGGCGAGATGGCCGCCGCGCGCCCCAGCTCCGGCTCGTTCGCCACCTACGGGCGCCAAGCCTTCGGGCACTGGGCCGGGTTCCTGCTCGGCTGGATCTACTGGTTCCTGCTGATTATGGCGTGCGGCGCGGAACTCACCGGCGCATCCGCCATCATGGCCGGCTGGTTCTCAGTGCCCCAGTGGGTGCCCGCGCTCGTGGTAGTGGCCGCCCTCACCGCCGTCAACCTCGCGCAGGTGAAAGGCTTCGGCGAGTTCGAGTACTGGTTCGCCATGATCAAGATCGCCGTGATCTTCGCGTTCCTCGTCATCGGCGCCGCGCTGTGGCTCGGACTGCTGCCGGCGAGCGGATTCGTCGGCTTCGGCAACGTCCGCGAATCCGGGTTCGCCCCCAACGGCATCACGGGCGTCGCCGCGGGGCTGCTCGCCGTCGCCTTCGCCTTCGGAGGCATCGAAGTGGTCACCATCGCCGCCGCCGAATCCGAAGACCCGGCGCAAAACGTCAAACGCGCCGTGAACTCCATCATCTGGCGCATCGCACTGTTTTACATCGGCTCCGTGATCGTGATCATCCTGCTGCTGCCGTTCTCCCAGATCGACGGCGCGGACACCGCCGCCGAATCGCCGTTCACCGCCGTGCTCGAAATGGCCAACATCCCTGGCGCCGCCGGATTCATGGAGGCCGTCATCGTGCTCGCGCTGCTCTCCGCGTTCAACGCGCAGATCTACGGCACGTCCCGCCTCGCCTACCAGCAAGCGCTCGAGGGCGACGCGCCGCGCTGGATGGCAAAGACCAACTCCAACGCCGCGCCGATCAACTCCGTGCTGGTCAGCGTGTTCTTCGCCTTCGTGGCCGTCGGCCTGCAGTGGTGGAACCCGCCCGGGATGATCGACTTCATCATGGCCGCAACCGGCGGATGCCTCATCGTCGTGTGGATCATGATCACGCTCAGCTACATCAAACTGCACCCCGAGATCAAGAACTCGGCCGTCCAGGTGCGCGGCGCGTCGTGGGTTCCGTGGGTCACGCTCGTCGCGTTGCTGGGGCTTGTCGTGCTCATGCTTTTCGACGACGCCTCCCGCTCCCAGGTCATCTCCGTGACCATCCTGTCATTCATCTTGGTTGGGCTTTCGCTGTTGACGAAGCACCGCGGGCCTATCTCGCGTCAGGCAACTGATGCCCTAAAGTAGGCGCCATGACGACAGAAACACAGGCCACATCCGCCACTGCCGCACCGTCCGAACGCTCCGCCCACGCCCGCGGCCTTGCCACCGTCACCCACGACGGCACCGTCCTCGACGTCTGGTACCCCGCCCCGAAACTGGGCGGCGCCACCGAGACCGGCACGCGCCGCATCGAGGAGCAGGATCCCCGCTTCGAGCATCTCGAGGGCCCGGACGAGGACCGAGGCGTGGCCCGCGTGGCCGTGGAAACGTCGATCGCTGACCTGGACGCCCCGGCCGTGGACGCCTACGACGTCTACCTGCGTCTGCACCTTCTGTCGCACCGCCTCATCCGCCCGCACGGCGCCAACATGGACGGCGTGTTCGGCCTGTTGTCCAACGTGGTGTGGACCAATTACGGCCCCTGCGCCGTCGACGACTTCCAGATGACGCGCGCCCGCCTCGCCGCCCGCGGCCCCGTGGTCGTGTACTTGGTGGACAAGTTCCCCCGCATGGTGGATTACGTGGTCCCCTCGGGCGTGCGCATCGGCGACGCGGACCGCATCCGCCTCGGCGCACACCTGGCGGAGGGCACGACCGTGATGCACGAAGGCTTCGTGAACTTCAACGCGGGCACGCTCGGCGCGTCGATGGTTGAGGGCCGCATCTCCGCCGGCGTGATCGTCGGCGACGGCACCGACATCGGCGGCGGCGCCTCCATCATGGGCACGCTGTCCGGCGGCGGCAAGGAGACCATCACGCTCGGCGAGCGCTGCCTGCTCGGCGCGAACGCTGGCGTGGGCATTTCGCTTGGCGACGACTGCATCGTCGAAGCCGGCCTCTACGTCACCGCCGGCACCAAGGTCGTGCTGACCGAACAGGTGGCAGAAGCACTGGGCAAGCAGACGGGCGAAGAGATCAAGGCGCTTGAGCTGTCCGGGGCGAACGGGCTGCAGTTCCGCCGCAACTCCGTCACCGGTTCCGTCGAGGCGGTGCCCGCCAAGGGCATCGAGCTCAACGAGGCCCTGCACAAGAACTAGCTGTACAGCAACCAGCTGTACAGGAACCAGCTGTACAGTAACCTCCTATCACCACCCCCTCCACCGCGATCCCCGCCCGCGTCCTGCGCGACGGGGATCTTTTCGTGCGTGGCTCGGTGCTCTTGTTTTAGGCGCAGGGCTCCTCGACGCTGAGTTTTTAGGTGCAGGGTTTCTAGGCGCTGGGTTTTTAGGCGTTGGTGAGGATGTGTGCGGCGCCGTAGGGGTGGGTGGTGTTTGGTACGGGTGTGCCGTTGGGCGATACCCAGCAGGTGGTGCCGTTTACCCGTTGCATTCCGCCGCGGCGGTTGTTGTGTGCGGGGTTGTCGTGGTTGATGCGGTTGTGGTAGCTGCACAGCATGGCCAGGTTCGACATGTTGGTTTCGCCACCTTGGGAGTATGCGGTGACGTGGTGGACTTGGCAGTACTCGGAGGCGTGTTTGCAGCCCGGCCACGGGCACACCGTGTGGGTCATTTTCGCGAGTGTGCGCTGCTTGTCGTTGGCGTAGCGGGCGCTGCGGTACAGGTTGACTGCGCCTTCGTGGGGGTGGAACAGTGCCACTTCGGAAAGTTCGGGGCGCATGGCGAGGTATTCGGCGCCGGTGATGGTGGTGCCGTCGGAAAGCCCAAGCACGACCTCGTCGCCGTCGCCGGCCATGATGCGCATGTGTTGTTCCAGGGTCACCACCACAATGGGCCGCGGTTGTGCGTGGGCGATACCGCCGCCGTCTTTGCGGATGAGTTTCAAAAAGCGGCGCAGCATTTGCGGCCCTGCGGGTTTGGTCGTGTCGATGTCTTGGCGCAGGTAGTGCTCCAAGTCGGCGAGGTCGCGTTCGTCGGCGGTGAGAAACAACGAGCGCAGCCCGTTGGAGGATTGGGTCAGCCGCAGCGATTTGGTGCGGTGGAATTTCTTCTCCGGCACGACCTTCGCGATGCGGGTTTCCAGCTGGCGGTAGGTGGCGGGCTCGGCGAGGAGTTCGAGGCGTAGGTTCCAGCGCGCGACGCGGTCTTTGATGTGGGCGATGCGGCGCTCGATAAGGCGGAGTTGGTCGAGGCTGAACGCGCTTTGCGCGGCGAGGCGGCGGGCTTCGGTGGCTTTGTAGGCGAAGCGTTTTTCGCCGTAGTAGGTGTCGTGGAGTTTTTGCCACTGGGTGGCAACGGCCGGGTCGAACCCGGCGGCGAGTGCTGTGGGCCGGTCGAACCCGTCGAGGGCGTCGATGGTGGGCCCGGTTTTAAGGTAGCGGTCGAATCCTGTCATAGCCCGGCACGCTAAACGTCCACGCAAGCGTCGTAAAGCCCTGCCTGCGAAAACTGTGGATAACTTTGTCCAGCCACCCCAGTTATCCACAGTTCGCGTCAGAGGCGTTGCGAAGCCTCCGCGATACGCGTAAACAGTGGAAGTTTACTCCCCCGTTACGGGGACCACCTTGGGCTTACCAAAGGTCCAAAACTTGTTGATGATGAAGTTCACCGGCATCGCCACAAACGTCGAGATTGCTTGCGCCCAGTAAGACTTGGTGCGGAAGCCGGTCGAATCGTCGAAGACGTGGTCAGGAAGGCCGATGGGTGAGGTGGGGTTCATCAGCAGCGTCATCAAAGTCAACGACACCGCGAATGCCAGCACGCCGGTCGCCAGGAACGGAAAGTAGCCCGACAGCCACGAGCGCTTCGACACGCCCTTGAACGTCCATGAGCGGTTCAACTGGTAGTTCCACGTGTTGGCAAGCAAGAACGCCACCGTGGACAGCACGTGGTAGTAACGGACGTTCCAGCGGGTGTTGAAGATCTGGGTGACCACGTCGTTCGCGTGGAGGCCGAACCCGCCCTCAAGGAGCTTGTTCGCCAAGTAGAACACGACGAAGTTTACCAGCACGCCGGAGCCGCCGACGATGCCGAACTTTATGAACTCGCGCAGGCTAGCCACCACGCGCATGGCGTAGCTTCCGCCTTGGCCCTTCGCCGGGTGGACGGTGGCGCTCGGGTCTGTCTCAAACACGCACTTACGACCTCAGGCGGTGGGAGGCCTCGGCGATCTTCTCGTTGCTCGCCGTCAACCCAACGCGCACGTGGTTCGCGCCGGCGGGGCCGTAGAAGTCACCGGGGGCGGCGAGGATGCCGCGTTCGGCGAGCCAGTCGAGGGCTTGGCGGGAGTTCATGCCTTCGCGGCGGGACCAGAGGTAGAGGCCGGCGTCGGAGGCGTCGATGGTAAAGCCCGCCTCGGTGAGCCCCTTCATGAGCTCGACGCGGCGCTGCGCGTACTCGGCGCGCTGCAGCTTCTCCTGCGCGTCGTCTTCGAGTGCGGCGACCATCGCGTGCTGGATCGGGCCGGGCACCATGAGGCCGGAGTGCTTGCGCACGAGCAGCAGCTCCTGAACGAGGCGGGTGTCGCCGGCGATGATGCCAGCGCGGTAAGACGCGAGGTTCGACGACTTCGACAGGGAGTGCAGCGCGAGCAGTCCGGTGTTGTCGCCGCCGGTGACATCCGGGTGCAGGATAGACACTGGTTCTTTGGACCAGCCGAGGGCGAGGTAGCACTCGTCGGAGGCGATGATCGCGCCGGTGTCGCGCGAAAACGCGACCCAATCGCGCAGCTGGGCTGCGTCGAGGACGGCTCCGGTGGGGTTGGAGGGAGAGTTGAGGTAGACCAGCGCGGCGCCGTCGATAGGCTCATCGGAGCGCACGACCTCGCAGCCCGCCATGAGCGCCCCGACTTCGTACGTCGGGTACGCCACCTCCGGAATCACCACCTTTTGCCCGCGCAGGCCCAACAAGGTGGGCAGCCAGGCGATGGCTTCCTTCGTGCCGATGGTGGGCAGCACCGATTCGCGGTCCAGGCCCGCCATGCCGAAGCGGCGCTCGAGGGCGGCGACCATCGCGTCGCGAAGCTCGGGCGTGCCCATCGTCTGCGGGTAGCCGGGCGCCGCGGCGTGTTCGGCGAGCGCGAGCTGGATCGACGGCGCCACCGGATCCACCGGAGTACCCACGGACAGGTCGATGATGCCGTCCGGGTGCGATGCCGCCTTCGCCTTCACATCGGCGATGGTGTCCCACGGGAAATCGGGCAGGGATGCGCCGAGCGGGGTGCGCTGCATGGCGGCCACCTAGTCCTGGTTCTGGGGCGGCAGCGCCGCGACAAACGGGTGGTCGTAGTCCTGCGGGCCGGTCTTGGCGGCGCCGCCCGGGGAGCCGAGCTCGTCGAAGAAGCCGACGTTGGCGTCGTAGTACTCGCTCCACTCGTCCGGGGTGTCGTCCTCGTAGAAGATGGCCTCGACGGGGCAGGCCGGTTCGCATGCGCCGCAGTCGACGCATTCGTCGGGGTGGATGTAGAGCATGCGCTTGCCCTCGTAGATGCAGTCGACGGGGCACTCTTCAACGCAGCCGCGGTCCTTCACGTCGACGCACGGTTGAGCAATCACGTAAGTCATGCAGTCCAGTATGTCACTTCGCCCGCAGGAGGGGCCAAACGCCGCCCGCAACGCCGGCGAGCAGCAGCACGAGCGCGGACACGTTGGCGGGCACCGGCGCGAAACCTAAGGCAGGAAGCGCGAACAGCGCCGCGAAGAACCCGAGCAGCCACACCCCCAGCGGCACGAGCGCGACCCAGGCCGAAGTGGCACTCCCCCACAGCCGCGCCGTTTTGGTCAGCACGGTGTTGAAACCGAGCGCGGTGAGCGGCATGAGCGCAGACCCCACCGGCGTGCCGAGGTAGACCACTTCGAGCGCGAGCGAGAGCAGCGCCCCGACGGAGAGCCACACGAGGCCTGCCGCGGCTTCCCCGCGGGAGAAGTCGTCGCGCACCACGGGTTGGCTCATAGGGGGATCCCGGTGAGGATGCCTTGGCCGTCGATAAGCGGCTGCCCCGCCCCGAGCTGGTAGTGCTCCACGCGCTGGATGGGCTGGATGATGAGGTTGGACAGCGCGTAGTAGACCACGTCGCCGCCGGTGGTGGCGGAGTGCGGGTTGACGTCGGTGACGCGCCCGTCCGCGATCCACAGCTGGGTCGCGTGTGCGCGCATGGCTGCAATTTTGGCGGAGTAGGCGGCGTCGTCAAGCTGCACGCTCACGTCGGCGTGCTCCACCCCATCGAGCTCGTCAGGGGCGATGCGCCAGCCTGCGGGGGCGGTTGCGGGCATGCGCGCTTCGGTTTCGGCGCGCAGGCGCACGGTGTGCAGGATGCGCGGCACGGGCACCTGCTCGGCCGCGGCGTGCGTGATCTCGTGCGCGCGGATGTGGTCCGGGTGGCCGTACTGCCCGTCGGCGCCGTAGATGAGCGCGAGGTGGGGGCGGAAGGCTTCGAAAATTGCAGCAAGCTTATCGACGCTCCCCTGCCCCCCATTCACAAACGCCCTCACGTTTTCGCTGGCTGGCGAACCCGCCATGCCGGAGTCGCGGTAGCAGCCGGCCCCGCCGAGGAACTGCCCGCGCGCACCCATCGCGGTGAGCGCGTCCTGCAGTTCGCGGATGCGAAAGCCCCCGAGCTGGTCCGCCTCGTCGGCCACGAGCTGCTGGTACGGCTCCCCGATCACCTCGCCTTCCTCGCCCAGGGTGCAGGTGACCACCAGCACGTCCGCGCCGCGGGCCGTGAGGTCGGCGATGGTGCCGCCGGTGGTAATCGCCTCATCGTCCGGGTGGGCGTGCACCGCCACCACCCGGTAGCCTGCCAGATCGCGTGTGCGCATGCGCTCCTCCTCGCTTGCCTAGAACGTACGGGGGTCCACTTTATCGCCCGCCTCGCTGGAAGCGGCGATGCGCGTTTCAAACATCAACGGCACCCACAGCGCCTCATCGGCCTCAAGCTTTGCGACGGCCTCGCGGGCCTGCGCAACCGGCACCTCGCCAGCGAGCACCTGGCGGGCCAGCTCGTCGTTGCCAGCAGAGCAGAACCCGGAGTAATTGCCGGAGCGCACCCCCTCCGGCGGGCACGCCAGCCTGCCCGCCGCGGCCGTGGCGCTCGGGGTGTCCACCTGCCAGGCGACCACCAGGTCCACCTCGTTTTCCGGCAACCCCCGCCCCGCGATCGCGGCGAGCTCCGTGGCCACCAGCCGCGCGCTCACACCAGCGCGGTTGAACAGGTCCACCAGGGATTTCGCGGCAGCCGAAGCCGCCGGGTCCGTCGCGTCCGCCGCCACGCGCAGCGCCCCACGCCGCGTGGCGAACGCCCTGAGCTCCTCAACCCCGTCCACCGGCGGGTAGGCGTGCGGGGCGACTGCAATGTTCTGGGTTCGCTCGGAGGCGATGTGGGCGAGCAGGGGGACGTCGATAAGCGAGCGTGCCTGCCTGCGCACCTGCGCGCTCATGCCGCCTGAGGCCGAAAGCACCACCCCGAGCGTGCGCGGCGTGGTGAACGTGCGCGAGGAGACCCCCTGCACCAGCCCGAGCACTTCCGCGGTGGTGTCGTGGGGCATAAACTCCGCGTACGCCAGCTGGCCGGAACGCAGCTGGTCCGCCGCCTGCGCCGTGTCGCGCAACGTGCTTAAGGTGAGAATGTCCACCTCGGAGGGGCGCGCACCCCAATAACGGTCGTTCCGGTTCAACGTGATGGTGCCGCGCACCCGGTCCGCCTCCGCCATGAGGAAACGGCCCGCGGAAGCCGGAATCGTGTTACGCAGCGCGTAGGAAAAATCCGAGGCGTCCGCCGCGAGCAGGTGCGACGGCAGCAGGTTGGAAAATAGCGCCTTCCACTCGGCCACCGGCTGCGCGAAATCCACGTCAACAGTGTTGCCGCCGGGCCCGCTCACCCGGATCCGCTCAATCGCGCGGTACCCGGCAGGCTCCAGTACGCCCGGGGTGGTGGTCATGCCACGCCACAGGTAGACAAAGTCCCTGCCAGTCACCGGGGTGCCGTCCGACCACTGGGCCTCCGGGGCGATCACGTAGCGCACGCGGAACGGCGCTTGGCCGCCGGGCAGGCGGGAGGCGCCGACGAGGAGGTCTTCGTCGCGCACCCCGTCGCGGAACGCGCTCGGCAGCGTGCGCTCGGCGATGGCGTCCACCACTGCCGAAGCGTCGGAGGCCAAGTGCGGGTTGAAACCGGCGCGCACCGGATCGATGCCCACTTGCAGCTGGGTGCGCGTGCCGGAGTCGTCTTCGCCTTCTGCCCCGGCCGCTGTCGTTGCGGTTTGAGACGTAGTGGTGGTCGGCTGGTCCTGCGGCTCCACCAGCGGCGGCGGGCCGGGGTTCGCGGCGCAAGAGGACACCAAAGCCGCCGCCACGATGACCGCGGCGGCGGCTTTGGTGTTGCGCGTGTGCTTCATCCGGGCCGTTTCGGGCGGCCTACTTCTGCTTCGCGCGGGAGCGGGCGCGGCCGCGCTCGGTGGCGTTCAGGATGATCTTGCGCACGCGCATCGCCTCGGGCGCGATCTCCACGCACTCGTCCTCACCGCAGAACTCGATCGCCTCATCGAGGGACAACGAGCGTGCTTTCTGCAGCGTGACCGTGGCGTCCGCGGTGGCGGAGCGCATGTTGGTCAGCTTCTTCTCCTTGGTGATGTTCACGTCCATGTCCTCGTCGCGGGAGTTCGCGCCGACGACCATGCCCTCGTAGGTCTCCGCGCCCGGCTCGACGAAGAAATCGCCGCGGTCCGCGAGCTGCTGCAGGGCATACGCCGTGACCTGGCCGGATCGGTCGGCCACAAGCGATCCGGTCGGGCGACCCTTAATCTCGCCGGCCCACGGGCGGTGCTCGATGGAGTACGAGTTCGCAATACCGGCGCCGCGGGTCTCGGTGAGGAAGGTGGTGCGGAAACCGATCAGGCCGCGCGACGGCACGTCGAACTCCATACGCACCCAGTCACCGGAACCGGAGTTGGACATCGAGGTCATTTGGCCCTTGCGGTTAGCCATGAGCTGGGTGACGGCACCCTGGTGCTCGCTCGGGGTGTCGATGACCATGTGGTCGTACGGCTCGTAGGTCTTGCCGTCGATCTGCTTCGTCACCACCTGCGGTTTGCCCACGGTGAGCTCGAAGCCCTCGCGGCGCATCGTCTCGATAAGCACGGTGAGCGCCATCTCGCCGCGGCCCTGCACCTCCCAAGCGTCGGGGCGTTCGGTAGGCAGCACCTTGATGGACACGTTACCGATGAGCTCCTGGTCAAGGCGCGCCTTCACCATGCGGGCGGTGAGCTTGTCGCCGCCGTTGCGGCCGGCCATGGGCGAGGTGTTCACGCCGATCGTCATAGAAATAGCCGGATCGTCCACCTTGATGCGTGGCAGCGGCTCGACGTGCTCCGGGTCGCACAGGGTGTCACCGATCATGATCTCGTCGATGCCGGACACAGCCGCGATGTCGCCCGCGACCACGTCGCCGGTCGCCGGCACGCGGTCCAGGCCTTCGGTAACCAAGAGCTCCGCGATCTTGACGTTCTTCACGTGCTGCTCGCCGTCGGCGTCGTAGTGCACCCACGCGACCTGCTGGCCCTTCTTCACAGAGCCCTTATACACGCGGATCAGCGCAATACGGCCGAGGAAGGAGGAGGAGTCCAGGTTGGTCACCTGGGCCTGGAACGGTGCGTCCACGTCTGCGGACGGCTCCGGCAGCACGTCGTAGATCACATCGAACAGCGGCTGCAGGTCCTCGTTGTCCGGCAGGTTGCCGTTGCCCGGGTTCTCCAGGGACGCGCGGCCCGCGCGACCGGAGGTGTAGAGCACCGGCAGCTCGAGCAGGTTCTCGGCGGCCTCGGCGGCCTCCGGGTCCTCCAGCGAGGCGCCAAGCTCCAGCAGCAGGTCCTGCGCTTCCTCGACCACTTCGTCGATACGCGCGTCCGGGCGGTCGGTCTTGTTCACGCAGATGATCACCGGCTTCTTGGCCTCGAGCGCTTTGCCCAGCACGAAGCGGGTCTGCGGCAGGGGGCCCTCGGAAGCGTCGATAAGCAGCACGACGCCGTCCACCATGGACAGGCCGCGCTCCACCTCACCACCGAAGTCGGCGTGGCCCGGGGTGTCAATGACGTTGATCACCAGGTCGGTGCCGCCCTTGCCCTTGCCAGCGCGACGGATCGCGGTGTTCTTGGCCAAAATGGTGATGCCGCGCTCGGACTCGAGCTCGCCGGAGTCCATGACGCGGTCGCCGTGTTCGCCGTGGTCGCCGAACACGCCGGACTGCTCCAGCATGGCGTTGACCAGGGTAGTTTTACCGTGATCGACGTGGGCGACGATGGCTACGTTGCGAAATTCAGGATGCGACACTCGACAGGTCCTTCGGATAGGCGGAAATAACGCCTAAACGATACCCCTGCGATAGCCATATCGCACACGGGCTTAAGCGCTGAGCGACGAACGCAACTGCTCGAAACTCTCCTCGTAGAAACGATCGGCCTTCCCGGTCACGAAGGCTGCCGCCTTGTTACCCCGGTCCGATAGCTCGACGGTGGTGGTGCCGTCGCCATTGTCCGTCGCCTCAATCTGCATGGGCGCCTGGTAATCCTGGGTGAGATAAACGCCGAGGAAGCGGTACTTCAAAACGCTTCCGACGTTGACGGTGATCCGGTCTTCCGTCTTGTCCTTCACGTCGAAGTTCTCGAGGCCGGACAGCCGAGCCTCGATCTCCTCGAGAGGCAGGTCCGTAGTGAAAGTGTAGGCATCCATCGTGCTTCATCCTTTCAGTCATGTGCAACGGATGGACACCAATTAGGGTACGCCGATTTTCAGTAACACATGCCCAGAAAATCGAATTCACAGTTGCCAAAGTTGCTGAAGTGACTAAAGTGACAGTTTGTGCGTATCTGCCAGACTTTTCCCAGGACCCTCGCTAGGGCGGTCGCGGCGACTCTCATTGCCACCTCAGCTGCGGCCTCATCGCTGCCCGCAGCCCAGGCCCAATCCTCGAAGTACGTCGATAACTTGGGTCGCCCGACGCCCTACACCGTGCGCCAGGTCAACGCTTTTGCCGACCAGCCTTACGTTCCGGAAAAGGTGGGCAACGCCCTGCGCACTGCCGTGCAGTTCTACTCCGGCACAGGCGAGCTGGGCGGTCCCCCGTTGCCCGCCGATGCCCCGCCGTTCACCCAGTTCTACTGGCCCACCGTCTCCGGCAACTGCATGGGCAAGGGGCTGCACTCCACGGCGTCGGCAATCGCAGTGCCGGGGCCCACTCGCACCCCGGCACCGGGTGCAGGTCCGGGCCAGGCCACTTTTGTCTTCACGGCACTCGGCACTCCAGCAGCCGCGAAGCAACAGGGAATGATGAAGGCCTACTGGATCAACCTGAGCAATCTGCGCACCGGTGTAACGCCATTGGGCAACAACGGGATTAACCCAACAGGACCGTCCACCCTGTCTGCCACGGCGGCGACGGGGCCGGGCCGTGTCCTCGCAGTTATCGACGGAAGCGTGCGGACCGTCGAGAACACCTGCGCCTTTGCTCCCACCGCCGCGATGTTCAACGTGAGGTAATCATGGCAACCGACTTGCACCCGGTGAAGCAGGAGACGTTCGACACCGCGTCCAACACCAACACGGACCCGAAGGGCTACTTGCGCGACGTGGACACGTTCCGCGTCACCGATTTCGGCCTGTACATGGCCCGCGGCGCGAACCACCCGGAGTTCGGCTACCTGGAAAGCTGGCTGCTTCCCGAGCTCGGTCTGCGTGCCAACATCTTCCACTACCGCGAGGGCGAGGAGCGCGCCCAGGACTTCTACTTCGACGTCGCAGACATCGCCACCGACGGCAAGGTGTGGCACTCCCGCGACCTCTACGTCGACCTCATCTCGCTCACCGGCAACCCGATCGACGTCGAGGACATCGACGAGTTGGCCGCCGCCACCTCCGCCGGCCTGATCACGGCCGAGGAGGCTGAGAAGGCTATCGACGTCACCCTCAACGCGGTCGAGGGCATCACCCGCCACGGCGACGACGCCATGGAGTGGCTGCGCTCGCTTGGCATCGAGCTGACGTGGGCCGACGACGTCGAGCTCACTCCAGTGGGTTAAGCGGGTGCACCGTGGTAGGTTGAACCAGCTTCCACGACACCTGCTCCTGAAAGGATCCGCTCATGGCCGGTGGCCTGCTTGCATTGCTTGACGACGTGGCGCTTATCGCCCGTTCCGCCGCCTCCAGCGTCGACGACGTCGCCGCGCTCACTGCGAAGACCTCGGCGAAAGCCGCAGGCGTGGTCATCGACGATGCCGCGGTGACCCCGCAGTACGTCTCCGGCGTGACCCCGGCGCGGGAGCTGCCGATGATTTGGCGCATCACGAAGGGCAGCCTGCGCAACAAGCTGCTCATCATTTTGCCGATCGCGCTGCTGCTCAACGCGTTCGCTCCGTGGGCGCTCACCCCGATCCTGATGGTTGGCGGCGCCTACCTGTGCTTCGAGGGCGCGGAGAAGATCGTTCACAAGCTCACGGCGGACAACGAGGCGGAGCAGGAACGCGCGGTGAACAAGTCCGAGGCGGATGAGGACGCGCTGGTGCAAAGCGCGATCACCACCGACCTCATCTTGAGTGCGGAGATCATGATCATCTCCCTCGACGGGATTAAAGATCAGTCGGTCGCGATGCAGTTTGCTGTGCTCGTTGCAGTCGGCGTGCTTATCACCGCGGCTGTATACGGCGCGGTTGGGTTGCTGGTGAAGATCGACGACATCGGCCGCCGCTGGATTGAGAAGGACAAGGCGCCGAAGCTGGGCCATGCGATGGTGAAAGGCATGCCGCACGTACTCAACGCGATCGGCGTGATTGGCACGGTTGCCATGCTCTGGGTCGGCGGCCACCTCATCGTGCGCGGGTTCCACGAGGTGTTCGGCTGGCACTGGCCGCACGACATCGCAGAGCGCGGCATGGAGGCTGTAGGCGGTGGGTTCGCCGGGTGGATGGTGGAAACCGGCGTCTCGCTCGTGGCCGGTCTCATCACTGGCTTCATCGTCCTTGCGGTAGTGACGCTTGCGAAGCGGGTGTTCGGGGCGGACGCAAAGGAAGAGGCGGCGACCCATTAAGGTTTCCTAGCGAGTACGCGGAAAGGAGGCGCCGGTGGCACCGAAGCTGTACCCGTTGGCTCCTTCAACGTGGGGCGCGGGCAGGGAGATCCCGGTCGGCCACATCTCTCAGGCCGCGTTGTTCTCGGATTTCGCAGGCCAGCGCGGCTCGAGCTACTTCGAGGTGGTACTTGAGGCCAACCCGCTGAATTCCTCGTGGCGCGTGCGTCGCCGCGGCACTGCGGAGCGCCCCGGGCCGGTGCTTGGCGAAATCGCACCGGAGTTGCGCGCGCTGTTTCCAGAGGTGGAGCGTGTGCACACCTCGCTGCTGCGCCCGGTCACCCTCGCGGCGGTGAAGCTGCAGACGGATTCGGGCCGCTTCGACGTGGACGTGCTGCTTCCCGAGCCGCAGCTCGTGGTACCGCGCAACGACGCCCCGGAAACCGCCGCGGTGCTTCCGGCCGGCGACATGTTCGTCGTGGACACCTCCACAGGCGAATTCGACGCCGACGAGCTCGCCTCCCGCTCCCCCGGACAGTGGTTGGTGGGCTTGCAGCTTATCGACGGCTCCGTGGTGGCCACCCTCTCCGGCCGCGTACTGGGAAGCTTCGCCGAAAGCGACAACGACACCCTCGCGGAATGGGCTCAAGGGTTTGAACCCGGCGGCCTTTGGGCGCGAGCTGTGTTGCTCGACGGTATGGCCGCACTCGACGCCGGCGCCCCCGAGGAAGGCGCCGCCGAGGTGCCGGCGCTTTCTGCGCCCGATCAGCGCGGCGGCGGCGCGCTGCACCCGTGGCAGCTCATCGAGTTCCCCGACGGCGGCTGGGCCGTGAGCGTGGTGCGTGACGCCGCGGTGGATCCGGGCGACATCGTCAAGCCACGCCACACTGCCCGCTACGTCTCGCTGGAAGGCGAGGCCCGCCCCGAAGAACTCGGCGCGCCGACCGAGATGTTCAACCGCGTGGAGCACCCGGAGCCAGCCCCGGGCCGGCAAGTGGTTTCCGCGCCCGCCACCCACGCCGCACAACGCGGCGAGTACCTCACCGAGGTGGAGAAGGTGCAGCTGCGGCGGCGCAATGATGTGAAGCGGCGCGGTGGGCGGCACCGTCGATAAGCAAAAGCTCCTACCATGGGTGGCGTACGATTTCCCCGACCGTGAAGGAGCACATCATGGCTGACAACGGCCCCAACCCGTACGTTGTTGATATTGAGAAGGCGACGCTGGACAACGAGGCGTTCCGCGACACCCTGTGGACCGGCAAGAACCTCCAGCTGACGGTCATGACCATCCCGCCGGGCGGCGAGATCGGCGCCGAGATCCACGAAGGCCACGACCAGTTCCTGCGCCTCGAAGAGGGCGAGCTGCGCGCGCAGCTCGGCGCATCCGAGAACGACCTCGAAGTCGACCAGGTCATCGGCGCGGACTGGGCCGCGTTCGTGCCGAGCGGCAAGTGGCACAACTTCGTCAACGAGTCGGACAAGCCGGCGAAGCTGTACTCCATCTACGCACCGCCAGAGCACGAGCCGGGTACCCGCCACGAGACGAAGGACGAGGCGGACAACGACCCGCAGGAGACCGCGGGCGTCTAACCGCGCGCGCCCGCCGCGGCTGGTGCTAGAGTCAGCCTGGCCAGCAGACTCCTAAGAAGTCTTCCTCACACCTGTCTTAGAAGGCGATGTCCACCATGCCACGGCTCCTCTCGGCCCCTGCCCGTTTCACCCCCGCCCTGCTCTGCGCCGCCACCGCGGGCGCTGTCGCCGCAGCCTCCGCTGGTGTGCCGGCGCTGGCGCAATCGAGTGTGGAAGAGCTGATCCCGGGTTCGTCGGCAAGCACCAGCCCCGGAGACCCTGGAGACAGGGAACGCGTGAGCAACCGGTTGCCGCAGAAGAAATCATCCGGTGTGTACCAGATGGAAAACGGCACGACCATCCAAATCATGGACGACGTGGTGGGGACACACTCCGCCCACGTCGGCTTCCGGGCCGGCGACCTCGGCGCAATGGCACCCATCGGCGAGGGCGAGGAATTCGCCATGATCTTCGGCGACTCGTTCACTCTAGGCTTCGGCAGAGGCCAATGGATGAGCCCCGTCGGCGTCGTGGCGAAGATGGATGAGGACGGATTCATTCAAATCCTGCGCCCGCTGAATGCGGGCGACAAGGTGAAGCAGATGTTCACCTACGTCCACGGCGACTCCATGGTCACGCTGCTGCCCTCCGACGTGATCAACATCAACGGCACCCTGTACCTCCAGGCAATGTGGAACCAGGGTCTGCACAACGTCCTGCGCACCGAGATTTACAAGTCCACCGACAACGGCCGGACTTGGACCTCAGTTGCGGTGACCCCGCACTCCTACATGGGCGGCAAAGGCGACCTGATCACATGGGATAAAGGTCCCGACGGCTACATCTACGTGATGAGCTCCTCCTTCACCCGCACCGACCCGGTGTACCTCTCGCGCTTCAAGCCCCAAGACATCGGCGACCGCAGCAAGTGGGAACTTTTCAACAAGTTCGACGGCACCTGGGGCGACGAGGGCTGGCCGGTGCTGAACAACGTCAAAGCCGGCGAGATGAACCTGCGCTTCATCGACGGGCACTGGGTGATGGTGATGTTCAACCAGGAGACGTTGTCGGTGGAGGTGCGCATCTCCGAGAACATCGACGTGGACTGGGAACAGGTTCCGGTTGCCACCGTGGCCCAGCACGGTTCGTGGGTCTTTCCGCAAACCCCGATGAACTGGTCGCAGCCCTACGGCGGCTACATCGTGCCGGGTTCCACCCTGGACAACATGGACATTGTGATCTCGCAGTGGAACACGGGCAACAACTCCCGCTACACCTCCACCCAGTTCAACGTGAAGGGCCTGGACACCTTCTTCGGCGTGGAGCGCAAGGCCGTGGAGGACAACTCCGTCATCGAGGTGGAGGAAACCCCCGCCGAGGAGACCGACGACATGCGCGCCGAGGACAATCTCGTAGAGAACCAGCCGGAGGTGTTCGTCCCCGCCCCGCCGGCCGGCGAGGGCGAGCAGCAGAAAGGCTCGAGCGAGCAGGGCAAGACCGCCGCGATTGTGCTCGGCTCCCTCGCCGCGATCGGCCTGGCAGGCGCGGCTGCTTACCCGCTGTACGCGCCGATGCTGAAGGGCTTCCTGCCGCCGCAGCTCGCGGCGATGCTGCCGTAGCACCTGGCTGCGCCGGGGCCAATCACCACCCAGTAACATCGGCGCAGTGACGCGCACGCAGACTGAACCCCGCGGCGGGCAACGCTCGCCCTGGCCCGCATTGTGGACGATGATGCTGGGCTTTTTCATGATCCTGGTGGATTCCACCATCGTCTCCGTGGCAATCCCCGCGATCTCCGCCGACCTCGGGGCGAGCTACAACGAGGTCATCTGGGTCAACTCCGCGTACCTGCTCGCCTATGCCGTTCCGCTGCTCATCACGGGCCGCCTGGGCGACCGGTTCGGCCCCCGCACGATCTACCTCGCCGGTTTGGCGCTGTTCACCGCGTCGTCGTTCGCGTGCGGTTTGGCGTCGTCGATAAGCATGCTCATCGTTGCGCGGGCGTTCCAGGGGTTCGGTGGCGCGATGGTCACCCCGCAGTCCATGTCGGTGATGATCCGCACGTTCTCCCCCGAGCAGCGCGGCAGCGCCATGGGTGTGTGGGGTGCCACAGCCGGGTTGGCCACCATCACCGGCCCGCTTTTGGGCGGATTGCTTGTCGACGCAGCCGGCTGGCCCTGGATCTTCTTCGTCAACGTCCCCATTGGCGTGCTCGGGCTTGCGCTCGCGTGGGTGTTCGTGCCGAAGCTCGAGCGCACCAACCGCCACTTCGACTGGGTGGGCGTAGTTTTAAGCGCCTCCGCGATGTTTTGCCTGGTGTTCGGTATCCAAGAAGCTGAGCGCTTCGGGTGGGACTGGCGCGTGTGGGCGTTGCTGGCCGCGGGGTTGGTCATGGGCGTGATATTTTTCCGCACTCAGGGCAGGCTTGGCGACGAGGCGCTGGTCCCGCTGCGCCTCTTCGCCGACCGCAACTTCACGCTCGCCGGCGCAACCATCGCTACAGTCGGTTTCGCGGTGTCCACCTACATCATCCCGTGGATGATCTACGTACAGACAGTGCAGGAGTACTCCCCCACCCGCGCCGCACTACTCGTCTTGCCGTCGGGGCTTGTCTCGGCTGTACTCAGCCCGTGGATCGGCAAGCTGACCAACACGCACGACCCGAAGCCGTTCGCCATCGCGGGCCTTGCCACCATCGCCGCGACTATCGGCGCGAGCGCGTTGATCACCGACCCTGCGACGGATCCGCGCTGGATGTACCTCATCGCCGTGTTCTACGGCGTGGGCAATTCGCTGGTGTGGGGCCCGCTTTCCATGGTTGCCACCCGCAACCTCGACGGCCGCCTCGCCGGCGCGGGTTCAAGCGTGTACAACACGATGCGCCAGATCGGCGCGGTGATCGGCTCAGCGGCCATTGCGGCGATGATGTCGCGGCAGATTGCACGGCAGCTTGGCGACGGCTCCGCTACCCAACCCGGCATCCAAGGCCCCCTGCCAGAACCCCTTCACGCGCCGTTTGCGCAAGCGATGGCCACCACAATGTGGCTGCCCGCGGCCGTCATCCTCGTCGGCGCGGGGCTCGCCTGCTGTTTCGCTAAGACGCAGGCGTGGAACTTAGAGCAGAACTCTGAGCAATCGCGCTAGTTAAAGGAACCACTCGCGTCGCCACGAGCCCTCGTCGTCAAGCTTGAATGCGATGCGCTCCGCCTCCCAGCGATCAGTGAAGTGGAAGAACTCGAACGTTTTGGGCATTACGCACCACAGGTTGAAGCGCTCGCCTTCCACCACCCGCTTCGCGTGGCCGCGGACACGCACTGCGCGGCCGATGGGCTGCCACCAGAAATTCAGCGCCCCGACCAAGGTGCTTTCCAACTGGCGCACCTTCGCGCTTTCGGCACCGGTACCGAAGTGGAACCCGTCCGAATCCAAATACATCAGGTCCATGATTCGCGCGTCCGGCATCCCGTCCTCGTCCACGGTGGCGACAGTGGCCGCGCGAACATTACCCACCCCACGCTGGGCTGCCTCGTCGAACCAGCTGGCAAACAGCCGATTCGGGTCCGCCGGGACGTTGTTCACGTCTAACGACCCCATCGATTCATGCACGTAGGGCAGGTGGTCCATGTACTCCCGCGACACATACATCATGGGACCACATCATACTGGCCTAGCTGGCGCTGTCATGCGGTTTGAGCTGCGACGTTATTCACTTTTCTGGCAGTGAGAAGGGCGGTTGCTTACACGGCTGCGTCGATTAGCCGTCGATAAGCATCCGCCCTTTTTCTAAATCTCGCGGTGCTGCCACTCGCCCGCTTCGTCGCGGAAGTACGCGACGCGCTCGGAGTTGAGCCTGTCGGCGGCGAGTTGGAAAAACTCGAACTGATCAGGCTCGATGCACCACAGGTTGAAGCGGTCGCCGTCCACCTTGCGGCGGGTATTGCCGCGCACACGCACCGCGCGACGCACCGGCTGCCACCAAAAATTCAGCGCTGCGCCGGTGTTCTTCTCCATCTGGCGCACCTTAGCGGTATCGGCTGCGGTGCCGAAGTGGAACCCGTTCGAATCCAAAAACGCCAAGTCGACCGTTCGGGCGTCGGGCCTGCCCTCCGTGTCCACCGTGGCCACTGTCACCGCGCGCGCATCGAGCACCCCGTTGTCCACCGCGTTCGTGAACCACTTGGCGAACAGGCGGTTCGGGTCGTCGGGCAGGTCCGAGGTGTCGAAGTGGCCACTCGACTCCTGGAGGTTGGGCAAGGAGTCGATGTAATCCGGCGACAAGTACATCATGGCAGCCATCGTAACAGCCGAAAGGCGATATTCCGGGCGGCTAATGTGCAACGTAGTTCACATGCGCTGTGGAAAGTAGCGCACCCGGGGTAGACAGGGACGCATGGTTCGACAGGAGTGGCGCAAACCCCGCGCGGAGAAAACGCGCATCGCGGGCACGTACCCCATCGACACCGGCGAGGCGCGCATCGTCGCCGATCCTGAGCGCGACGGCGGTTACACCCTCGAGGTAAACCGGGTCCCCTCGTCGTATGTGGTGCCCGGCGCGCCCGAGGTGCTCGAATTCGAGTACATGCGCGATATCGCCGAGATTGTCGCGGCGTGGGCGCCTCGGCCGCCGTGGACCGCGGTGCATCTCGGCGCGGCGGGGTGTGCGTTGCCGAGTTACTTCGCGCACCGCTTCGGCAACCGCAACGTCGCGGTGGAACTCGACCGCGGCCTCGCCACGTTGGTGCGGCGTGCCTTCGACCCGCCCGTGGAACTGAAAATAGCCGACGCCCGCACCTTCACCCACGCGCTTCCCGCGAGTTCAGTCGATGTAATCATCCGCGATGTCTTCGCCGGCCCCGACACTCCGCGCGCCCTGACCACAGTTGAGTTTTACCGTCGCGTGCGCCGCGCGCTGCGTCCCGGCGGGTTGTTTGTGGCCAACATCGGCGACCGCGAGGGGCTTTCCGAAACCCGCGCGGAGCTGGCCGGTCTGGCCGAGGTATTCACCTTCACCGGTGCCAAAGTCGCCGCGAACGCGTACGGCAACGTGGTAGTCGCCGCCTCCGATGCCCCGCTCCCACACGGTCTCAAGCAGGGGCAATTGCTTATCGACGGTGCTCCCGCCCGCCACGACCCCACCCTAAAATTCAAACTCCGTCCCCAGCGAGGGCTGATAGAACGCGGCCTGCTGCGCGGTGACGTGGGTGAAATGTGTTGAGGTGACCTCCCCCAGTGCGGCGATGTAGCCGGGTACTTCCGCCTTCGGGATGCGCAGCCCCATAGTGAGGTGCGGGATCCACCGCTCCCCTCGCCCCTCCGGGTTCAGTGCGCTGAGTTTCCGCGCGGCGGTTTCAAGTTCTTCCGGCGCCTCGAGCAGCCACGCGACAGTTTGCTTCGACTTCGTTCCGAACACCACCACCCCAGCTCGGCGCAGCTGGGAGGGCAGAAGCGGTGGGAGCAGAACGGTCGCCTCCCCCACCACCTTCCGATGCATCTGCGGGGCGAACGTCACCGAGATGTGGGGGCGCTGACGCTGTTCCGGGAACCCGCGCTGCGCGAGCTCCGCGTAGATCGCCCGGACAGCCTCTTCCTCATCGGGTGGCAGGCGCAGCAGGATGTTCTCGGGTGACACGGACGGACGGATGGTTTCTATGTGTTGCGCGGGGCCACGTCGGCTGCCGGGGCTGCCATCCGCGCAGCGTCCGGCGCCCAGATATCGCGGATCTTGTGCACCGACAAAAGCAGGCCGGTCAGGATGAGCGCAGTAATCACAGGCACCGAGAGGAAGCCCCAGAAGTAGCCGCCGGTGAGATCCGGCACCAGGCCCCACACCGGAGCACCGGCGGACAGGCCCACTGGGTAGGCCATGCCCAAAATCGCCCAGATTTGCGCGTACTCGCGCTGGCCGAAGGCGCGTTCCACCACTAGCGGCGGTGCCACGCTTCCCGCGGCGTTACCGAGGGCGATCATGAGAATTGCAATGACGAACAGCGACGGGGTCTTCGCGAACGCCCAGATCACCGCACCGACGGCGAAAAGACCAAGCGTGATGATCATGGCGGCGTTCAGGCCGAGTTTGTCCACCAACCACCCCACCAGCGGCTTGTACGGGATGAGCAGCACGGTGGCCAGCACCACGATCACGGAAGCGAGCTGCGGACTGAACTTGATGCCCCACGGCTCTCCCGCGAGGTAGTTCACCGCGTGCAGGTTCATCGCGTGCAGGATGCCAAGGATGAACAGGCTGGCCATGAGCACGTAGAACCATAGGTTCACCACCGCTACATCGCGACGCATACCCGGGTCGAGGCGGCTCGATTCCGTCTTTTCCGTTGCATCGGCCTGCCCCGCGCCGAACGCCTCCATACCGTGGTCTTCCGGCGCGTTGCGGATGAGGAAGAGCGACGGCAGGATCGTCGACACCGCCATAAGGATAGCCAGGATGAAGATGGTGGAGCGCCAGCCGATGCCGACAATCAGCGGCGGAACGATCAGGCCCAGGATCACTCCGCCAAAACCTGAGCCGGCGAGGACGAGGCCCATCATGGAGCCACGCTTCTCTACGAACCAGCGGTTGATCACCACAATCGGCACGAATTGCACACTCATGCCCACGCCGATGCCCATCACCAAGCCGGCGAGATAGAAAGCCCACAAGGAGGATGCCGCGCCGAAGAGCACCAGGCCAGCCGTGGCGACGATGCCGCCCAGAATCATTAGCCCCTGCGCCTTGAGCTTGTTAATCAGCGCACCGGCGAGCGGCATCGCCAGAGCTGAGGCCAAGCCGTAGATGGTGTAGTAGACGAGGAAAGCAGAGCTGGACCAACTCGGATACTCCGCGAGCACCGCGGGAGTAAAAAAGACGAGACCGGTCAGGGTGATACCAAAACCGATCTCGGAGAGTGCAGCGCCCGCAACCACACGTTTGTGGGTGCGCGGGACCTTTCGTGTTTCGGCCGTAGTTGGCTCCACCACACCCGTGGTTGAAGTCATCGCCGGACCTCCTTCAAGTGTGATGTGTGTGAAATCTCCTACCTAAAGATAGCAAGATCCTTCTGACCGCGGGCGACGGTTTCTGTCATGTGGCAGAAAGGCGTGGTCAGAGACGCTTAGCGCACCCCTGGTGTGCGAAATTTTGCTAGAGATCCTCCTGCGCGATCTGTTTCTGCGCGGCTTCCTTCGCGGCCCCCGGGCTCATCTCGCCCTCTTCCACTTCCTGCTCGAGCTTCTCCAGCGCGCGTGGGACCCACATCTTGCGCGACTGCTTAATCACGGCAAGGAACCCGATGAGGAAAACCGCGGTGACAACCGGCACGGCGATGAAACCCCAGAAATAGGTGCCGGTGAGGTCCGGAATCAGGCCCCATAGCGAAGCACCGGCGGAAAGACCGATGGGGTACGCCATACCGAGGATGCCCCACAGCTTGGAAAACGAGCGCTGCCCGAACGCGCGCTCACCGATCAGCGGCGGCGTGACGGTGCCGTTCGCAAGGCCGAACGCGATGAGCACCATGGACGCGAAGAACAGCCACGGGGAGCGCGCGAACGCAAAGACCACGATGCCCACAGAGGCGATCACCAGTGTGAGCACGAGCGTCTTCTCCAGGCCCAGCTTGTCCACCAGCCAGCCAAGCAGCGGCTTGTACGGGATGAGCAGCACGGTGGCCAGCACCACCACCGCGGAAGCAACTTGGCCGCTGACCGGCACGCCCCACGGCTCGTTAGCCAGGTAGTTCACCACGTGCTGGGTGAGGCCGTAAGTCACGCCGAAAAGCACGAGGGAGACAAGCAGCACGTAGAACCATGGCGTCTTCAGCGCTTCCTCCTGGGTCAGGCCAGGCTCGAAGCTGTCCTTCGCCGTGGTCATCAGCTTGTCCTCCGGCGGCGCGCCAAAGGGTTTGAGGCCCTCGTCCTCTGGGTTGTTCCGGATCATGAACAACCCCGGGAGGATGGTCGCAATCGCCATGATGACCGCGAGCGCCAGCATCGCTCCGCGCCAACCGATCGAATCCATCAGCGGCGGCACGATAAGGCCCAAGATCACGCCACCCACGCCGGAACCCGCCAGCACCGCTCCCAGCACGGTGCCGCGCTTTTCCACGAACCAGCGGTTGACCACCACGATTGGTACGTACTGCACACTCAAGCCCACACCGAGGCCGATGACAAGGCCGGAGAGGTAGAACGACCACAGCGCAGAAGAGAATGCGAACATGGTCAGACCCGCTGTGGCGAGCGCGCCGCCGATGACCATCAGGCCCTGCGCCTTGAGTTTTTCAATCAGCTGCGCAGCCAGCGGCATCGACAGCGCGGAAGCGATGCCGTAGATGGTGTAGTACAGCAGGAAGCTAGAGCTGGAGAATCCCGGAAACTCGGACAGGACAGCCGGGGTGAAAAAGCTCAGGCCGGTGAGGGTGACGGCAAAGCCGATCTCCGAAATGGCGGCACCTGCGGCGACTCGCATGTGTTGCCGGGGAATCTTGCGCTCTTTCGGCTCCGCGGGGCCGGTGGTGGTGGCGGTGGACATCGCCTTAGGCTCCTTTCGATGTGGCTTCCAATGTGGCTTCCAATGTGCCGTAGTGGTGGCGTTGTGGAGGTTGTACGGCTCAAGGTAGCACTGCGGCCGACGCGGCGGATTCGCGCGCTACACTCGGAGCAACACGAAACGAAAAGACGCAGAAGGAAAGGGGCTCAATCATGCAAAACGATCCCGCAAAGCCCGGTTACACCACCGACGGCAGCACGAATAAGCCGGTGGACCGCGACGAGGACCAGTTCGCCCAGGACACCGGTTCCGCGCTCGGCTACGGCGAGGAGGCAGACAATTCGGTTGAGGAATCGCAGCTGACCTACGACATCTCCAAGGACGACGAGGGCGAGCACCCCACCATCCAGGAGTAGCTAGACCTCCCAGCGCACGTCGCTGGGGTCTTTGTCTTCGCGCCAGCCTCGCCACGAGGCCTGGCGCACTTTTTTGCCCGCAGTCGCCCCGGCTATCCGCACTTCAGCGACGTGTTTCGGGGTGACCCACCACGCGTCCTTCGCGTCTTCGGATGGCACTTCCACTGGCGGGGTTTTGCGCTGAATGCGCCGCAGCTTCTTCTCTATCGCTGCCAGCTGCGCGTTGTTAAACCCGGTGCCCACACGCCCCGCGTAGCGCAGCTCACCATCGGCGTCCGGCACGGCGAGCAGCAGCGACGCGATGCCGCGCTTGCCCTCGCGCACGCCGATAACCACCACTTCCTGGTGCAGGTCGCGCTTTACTTTCAGCCAGGCACGGCTGCGGGCACCAGGCTCGTATGCAGAGGGCAATTGCTTTGCGACGACTCCCTCCAACCCCATCTCCTCCGCCGCCTGCCACGCTGCCGTGAAGTTGCCGCGGTAGGCGGGAGGGATGGCCACATGCTCGGTGGCCCCCAGCCCTTCCAGCGCCTCGCGCCGGGTGGAGTACGCCTCGCCGGTGAGATCGCGCTCCCCCAGCTTGAGCAGGTCGAAGAGCATGTAGCGTAGCTCCACGCGATCGTCTGCGTTCCCCTCGCGGTCCGCCGCGTGCAGCAGCGAGAAGTCCGGGACGCCGTCCGGGGAAAGGGCGATGAGCTCGCCGTCGGCGACGCTGCCGTCGATAAGCAATTGCTTCAACTCGTCCGCGTGCGGGAAAAGATGCGTGTAGTCCTTGCCGCTGCGGCTGGTGAGGCGGACGCTGCTGCCGACGCGGGCGAGGATGCGGTAGCCGTCCCACTTCATCTCGAAGGCGAATTCGGCGCCGTCCTGCTCCTCGAGCGCTATGTCGGCCCTGGTGGCGGCGGTGGGCAGCATCGGTGCCAGAACCGCCGTGGCCTCCGGCTGCCGCTTCATGAGCTTGAGCATCCAGTGGTCTTTCTCGGCGTCGGTGCGCACCAGCGCGTAGCGGCGAGGGAAACCACCCAGTCCGCCGTCGGATTTGCCGTGGAGCACCGCAATGACCTCATCGTCGCGCCACTTTTCAATCTCGCAGGTACCGATGTCCCAGATGCGCACCGTGCCGGCGCCGTACTGGCCCTTCGGGATCTCGCCCTCGAACTGCGCGTACTCGATCGGGTGATCCTCCACATGCACCGCGAGGCGGTTCGCGTTCGTGTCCAGCGGCGGGCCCTTCGGCACGGCCCAGGAGACGAGCACGCCGTCGCGCTCGAGACGGAAATCCCAGTGCAACGAGCTCGCGTGGTGCTCGCCGATGACGAAGATGGGCGCCCCCTGGCGCGGTGTGGGCGCGGCCTCAGGTACCGGCTCGCCGGTCTTGGTCGCGTCGCGCATCGAACGGTAGGTGTCCAGCCGATCCCCGCCCGGTGCGGCCAACTCGGCGATCGGGTCGAGGCCGCTCTCCACGCGCTCGATGACCTCCTCGAACTCCAGTTGGGCGAGTTTCGGATCCTCGATCTCCTCCCACGTGCGCGGCGCGGCGACCGTGGGCCGCTCCCTACCGCGCAGCGAGTACGGCGTGATGGTGGTCTTCTTGCCGTTGTTCTGACTCCAATCGATGAACACCTTGCCGCGGCGCTGCGCCTTCGCCATGGTCGCCGTCACCGTGTCCGGGAACTCCTCCTGCAACGCTTGCGCAAGCGCCTTCGCCACCATCGAGACTTCGGCCGCGTCCGCGGAGCCGTCCAGCCCCGCGTACAGATGGATACCCTTCGACCCCGAGGTCACCGGCACGCACGACAGCCCCATCCCTTCGATGATCTCGCGGCACGCCAACGCCACCTCGGCGGTCTGGGCCAGCGTGACGCCCGGCCCGGGGTCGAGGTCTAGCACGAGCCGGTCTGGGTTGCCCGGCGAGCCGTCGGCAGCGAAGCGCCACTGCGGCGTGTGCAGCTCCAACGCCGCCACCTGGGCGAGCCACGCGAGGGTGGCGGGATCGTCGATAAGCGGATATGCGTTCGTGCTCGTCTTGTGCTCGATGGTGGCCGTGGGAATCCACTCCGGCGCCGAATCCTCCAAGTCCTTGCGGAAGAAGCTTTGCTTCTCCACGCCCTCGGGCCAGCGCTTCCGCGTCACCGGCCGCATGCGGGCCTGCGGGATCAGCGCGTCCGCGACGGCGAGGAAGTAGCGCACCACATCAGCTTTCGTGGTCCCAGTCGCCGGGTAGAGCACCTTATCCAAGTTGGACACGGTGAGTTCGCGGTCGCCCACGCGGACCTTCTGCTCGCCTTTCGCCATGGCAACAACTGTAGGGATAACGTTTAGTGCATGACTTGGATAACGTTCGCGGGCGCAGTGGCGCTCATCTGGTTCGGCATGGTGTTCGCTATCTCGTTTCTAGAGGCACCGCTGAAGTTCCGCGCGCCGGGGATCACCGTAGAGCTGGGGCTTGGGATCGGCCAAATTGTCTTCCGAGCTCTGAACACCGCCGAGTGTGTCCTCGCCGTGCTGGTCCTGGTTGGCGCCATCGCCGGTGAAGGATGGACTGCCGGCGCAACGCTGCTGATGCTCGCGGTGCTCACCCTCGCACTGCAGCTCGTGGTTGTACGCCCCGCGCTGCGCGCCCAATCCCGGAAGGTGCTCGCTAACGGTTCCGGCGGGAAGCGCTCGAAGCAGCATCTTTGGTACGTGGGGTTCGAAGGAATCAAAGCCATTCTGCTCGTTGTCGGAGGATTCACGGCTCTAGCCGGATAAGGGCGGGTTGAGGCGGGCTGCGGCTGGGCCTCGAACTGCAAGAACTGCCTATACTCGCGCCCATGCGCGCGATCTGGACCGGCTCAATCACTTTCGGCCTAGTCAATGTCCCCGTCAAGGCCTACGGGGCGACCGAGGACCACGACCTTTCCTTCCACCAGGTGCACGATAAGGACGGCGGACGCATCCGCTACGAGCGCCGCTGCGAGGTGTGCGGGGAAAAAGTGGAGTACAAGCACATTGATAAGGCCTTCGAGGAGGACGGCGACACCGTCGTGCTCACCGACGAAGACTTCGACTCGCTCCCCGAGGCCGACAACGACGAAATCGAGGTCGTGCAGTTCGTGCCCGCCGAGCAGATCGACCCGATCATGCTTGAGAAGACCTACTACCTCGCACCCGAAGGAAAGACGCCGAAGTCCTACCTGCTGCTGCGGCAGACGCTTGAGGATTCTGAGCTCACCGCCGTGGTGCGCTTCGCGCTGCGACAGAAAACCAGGTTGGGTGTGCTGCGCGTGGTGGGCAAAGTGATCGTGCTGCAAGGCATGATGTGGGCCGACGAGATCCGCGAGCTCGACTTCGACGGCGAATTCAAAGGCACCAAGTCCCGCGCCAAGATCGCAGACAAGGAGCTCGAGCTGTCCGCCCAGCTCGTGCAGTCCTACGCCTCCGACTTCACGCCCGAGGAGTTCGAGGACGACTACCAAATCGAGCTGCGCAAGTTAATCGACGCCAAGTTCGAGCAAGGCGACACCCTCGACACCGAAGCCACCTTCGGCGAAAAGCCTGACGACGAGGGCGAAGACGACGACAACGTGGTGGACCTGATGGAGGCGCTCAAGGCTTCGCTGGATAAGAGGAAGTCGGGCAAGAGCGCCTAGAAATCGTCCCCTCAGAGCATCTTGACATCAGCTTAGCCTTACCTTACTGTTCCACTTGTTCTTGTAAATTAGCTTAGGCTAACTTGACCGTAAAGGGGAAAGTCTTGAGGCTTCCACACAGAATTGGCGTGGCCGCGGTGACGCTTGCCACCGCTTTCGGGCTCGTCGCGTGCGCGGAAGAGTCCAGCACCACGTCGCAGTCGGCATCCACGGAGGTCACTGACGCGTCGTCAAGCGCAGTGGGCTCTCAAGCTCGTACGGCAGAAGGTGCGATTACCGTGACCGACGCCGCCGGCCGTTCGCTGGAGTTCGACGAGCTGCCGGATCGCATCGTCCTCGCCGAGGGACGCGCCGCCTACGCCACGGCCCTACTGCAGGACAATCCCCTCGACAACATCGTGGCCTACGGCCAAGACTTGGAGAAGAACGCGGGCGCATTCCGCGACAAACTCTTCGAGCTGCAGCCGGAGGCGAAGGACATGCCGATTATCGGAATGATCCAAAAAGGCGATGTCACGGTGGAGAATCTCCTCGCCCAGGACCCGGACGTAGTGATCATGACACTGGACCAAAAGAAGGCAGTGGAGGAATCTGGTTTCATCTCCGATATGGATGCTGCAGGCATCACCTACGCGTTCATCGACTTCCGCCAGAAGCCGTTGGAGAACACCACTGTGTCCATGCAGTTGCTCGGCGACCTGCTGGGGGAAAGCGAACGCGCGGAGGATTACAACGAGTTCTACACCTCCAAGGTGAAGGACATCACTGACCGCGTTGCGGACATCGATGAGCGTCCGGGCGTGCTGGTGTGGACCGCCGCCGGCTACAACGAATGCTGCGCTGTGGCG
The DNA here is from genome assembly GCF_903645305.1 of Corynebacterium sp. Marseille-P4321. Classification (GTDB taxonomy): domain Bacteria; phylum Actinomycetota; class Actinomycetes; order Mycobacteriales; family Mycobacteriaceae; genus Corynebacterium. The sequence goes on from NZ_CAHJXO010000002.1 coordinate 324,817, forward strand.
GGCGACGTTCACCTTGGAACCCTGGTCACGGCGGCCGGCGGCCACAACCTCGGCCCCGAAGTCCTCGGTCCGGAGACGAAGCAGATCACCCCGGAAAAGCTCATCGAGCTTAATCCTGAGAAGCTGATTGTCACTGGCGGCGAGTGGGCCCGCGACCCGAACAAGACGGACATGTTCCGCCACGTTGAATTGGGCTACCAGTCCTCCCCCGAGCTGGCGGAAGAGACGTGCGACGGCCCGTTGCAATTCCCCGGCCTCGACCTGCTGGACGCCCCGAAGAACGGCAATTACTTCGCGGTGTACCACCAGTTCTACGACAACCCGTTCAACGTCTTCGCCCTTGCGGCGTTTGCGAAGTGGATCCACCCGCAGGAGTTCGCAGACATCAACCCGACACAGGATTTCGTGGACTTCCACAAGGAGTGGATGCCGTTCGACTACAGCGGCGTATTCTTCTATGACCCAGCGAAACCGGAGGACAGCTAACGCATGAGCACCCAAGTATCCGTGGCGGTCGAACCCACCGTGGATGCTCGCCAGGCCGCGATCGAAAGCTACCGGAAACGCGGGCGTAATAAGACGCTCGCCATTATCGGGCTCGCGATTGCGGCTTTCGCGAGTTTCCTGTTCAGCGTTATCGTCGGCCCACTCAATATTGCTGCTTCCGATGTGTTCAACGCCGTGTTCCGCCCGGAACTGGTGGACGAACAGACCCGCGTGGTCATCCAAACTCTGCGCCTGCCCTCCGCTGTGATGGCGGTGCTGTGCGGGGCCGCGCTAGGGCTTGCCGGCGGGCAGATGCAAACGATTTTGGATAACCCCCTGGCCGAGCCCTTTACGCTGGGCATTTCCGCCGCCGCGGCGTTCGGTGCCGCACTATCGATCGTGATGGGTTGGACCCTAATTCCTAACCCGCAGTTCAACCTGGCCCTCACCGCAGCTATTGCGGCGCTTCTTGCCGTGGCCATCGTCGCAGGAGCTTCCGTGTGGCGCGGAGCGACCGCAGAATCCATGATCCTGCTCGGAATCGCGCTATCGTTCTTCTTCCAGGCACTGCTCTCTCTTCTGCAATACGGTGCCAATATCGAGGCGCTACAGCAGATCGTGTTCTGGACCATGGGCTCAATGCAGCGTGCGAACTGGACCGCCAACATCATCCTTGCGGTGGTGCTTGTAGCCGCGGTGCCGTTTTGCGTCGCCAACGCGTGGCGCCTCACCGCGCTTCGGCTTGGCGACGACCGCGCAGCCGCACTCGGGATTGACGTTAAACGCCTCCGCCTTACGACTCTGCTGGTGGCATCCTTCCTTGCCGCCGCGTCTGTGGCCTTCACCGGCATCATCGGCTTCATCGGATTGGTCGGCCCCCACGTTGCCCGCATGCTCGTGGGCGAGGACCAGAAGTTCTTCCTTCCCGGGGCGGCTGCAGCCGGTGCGATGCTGTTGAGCTTGGCGTACGCGGTTTCAATCTCGATCATCCCGGGGCTGGCAATTCCGATCGGCATCATCACCGCGCTCGTCGGCGTGCCATTCTTTGTGTTTCTTATCTTCACTAAGTCTCGCCGGAGGGGTGCATGATGACACTCAGCGCGCAAAATCTCACCGTAAACTACGGAAGCACCACCATCCTTCACTCTTTGTCTTTCGGCCCGCTCGGCCGCGGGAAAGTAGTCGGGTTGATCGGCCCTAACGCGGCCGGCAAATCGACACTAGTGAAAACGATCGCGGGTATTAAGAAGCCTTCCGGCGGCACGGTGTCAGTCACTGCGGGTGGGCGTGAACTCCTTGGTAAGCAGCGTGTGGAGGCTCTCGGTTACGTGCCGCAAGATCTACTCAGCAGTGCCACACTCACGGCATTTGAGTCGGTTATGGTCTCCGCCCGCCGCCGCGGCGATGCGTCATGGGACCCGATCGAGCACACCGCCGCGATCTTGCACCGGCTGGGCATCACGCATCTCGCGGACCGACTCGTGTCCGACATGTCCGGTGGCCAGCGCCAGCTCGTCGCCGTCGCGCAGATGCTGGTGCGTGAGCCGAGCATCATGCTTCTCGACGAACCCACGTCCGCTCTCGACCTCCGCCACCAAATCGAGCTCCTCCAGATCATCCGCGAGGAAGTCGCCGGGACGGACCGTCTCGCGCTGGTGGCCATCCACGACCTCAACCTCGCCGCCCGATTCTGCGACGAGTTGGTGGTGATGAAAAATGGCCGCGTCCTCGCCCAGGACGAGCCGGTTGCCGTGCTCACCCCGGACCTGTTGGAGGAGGTCTACGAGGTGCGCGCGCGTGTGCTTGACGATGCCGGCGTTCCCGTCGTATGCCCTGTGTGATAACCCACAGCGTGTGTTGGCGCTGTGGGCTAGGCACTACATCCCGGTGATCTTTTTTAACCGGTCGATCTGCTCCGAGGCTTGAGCCTTGGTCAGGTTCGCCGGGATTTGCTCGCCGGCCTGCTTCGCCATCGCGTCGATGTAGGACTTTTGCGATTCAGTGGCGGGCTGGTCTCCCGTCGCCCACTCGGACGGGTCCTTTTCCAGGTTGCCGTCCTGCCCATCGCCGGTCGCGCCGAGCATTTCCTGGCCCTGCTGATTGGGCTGGTTCTGGTTGGGCTGGTTCGTGTAGTCGGCCTCAGCCTGCTGCTGGCCTTTCTCGGTGGCGGGCTGGCCGGCGGCCTGCTGCTGGCCGTCGACTGCGGGCTGATCCACCGGGCCGTCGATCTCCGGATCGTACGGCGGCTCCTGCGGGGGTTCGAACGCCTGCGGGTCGTTCGCCGGATCGTAGTTCTGGTTCATGGGGTGGCCTCTTTTCGTTTCGTGGGAAATGACGCCATGTTACCCGCGCGCGCGAAGCCGTAGCTGGCTCGAGCAGAAGGGGGTAGGGATAAGGTGGCTTCCATGGATCGTCGATTAGCAATGGCTCTTGTGCTGACATCGACAACCTCACCGGGCTGTGCCGAGAACACCACAGGTGTAACAACGACCACAGGGATGGCTCCTTTAACAAGGGTTACATGGATTTCGATCCCGCAACAGGCAGATCAGGGCTGCGGAAACGGCCCGGCGATCCGATGCAGTTCAACGAATCGGTGCCCGCTACAAGATCCGCCGTGAACAGGATTTACGCCGCGAAAGCCAGATGCGAATGTTCCAGAACGGGAGGGCGCGACCCCGCCTTCTACCCGCCCGGCCATTCCCCTGTGGCAGATGCTTTTACGCCGATGAGAGTGTGACCCTCGGGCTATCTTCTCGGCGCCAGCCTGTTTGGGCGTAACTTGGTCTGCATGCGTATTTTCACCGTGGGCCATTCCAACCTGGAATACGAAGATTTTGTGCGCATGATTAGTGCAGCCGGGGTGAAATCAATCGTGGATGTGCGGAAACTGCCCGGGTCCAAGAAATACCCGTGGTTCAACGACGATTACCTCGCCGCGCATCTCCCCGAGCACGGCATCGTCTACAGCAGAAGCGAGGGCTTGACCGGGCGCCGCAACGTGTCGCGCACCGTCCCCTTCGAGGTGAACGGCAACTGGCGCAACCGCAGCTTCCACAACTACGCCGACCACGCCCTGAGCCAGGAGTTCGGCGACGCGCTCGCCGCGCTACGCGAGCACGCGGCCGACACCCCCGCCGCAATCATGTGCTCCGAAGCGGTGTGGTGGCGGTGCCACCGCCGGATCATCTCCGACCACCTGCTGGCACACGGAGACGATGTCAGGCACATCATGGGGATGGGCGCCGACGGCGCGAAGGTAAGCGGGGCGACGCTCAACGAGGGCGCCGTCATCGGCGACGACCTTATCGTTCGCTACCCCGCAGAATGATGTCCCCCAAGCGGCCCTCACACCAGCGGCCAGGGGTACGGAAACTCCGATTGCGGCTCCGGCAACCAGGGCAGGCGCACGATCCGCGAGGCACGAGACTGCAGCGCAGCTGCCTCTGCCTCGGTGAGCAGTGAAGCCACTTCCTTGGGCACCGATTCCACCAACGGCTCCACCGCCGAGACCAGCTCCGCAGGGATCGTCTCGTGGGCGAAATCCCAGATCACCGTGCGCAGCTTCGGATCCTGGTGGAAGCACAGACCCTGGTCGATGCCCCAGACCCGGTCCCCCTCCCCGAGCAGCACGTGACCTGACTTGCGGTCCGTGTTGTTTACCAGCAAGTCGAAGACGGCCAAGCGCAGGAGCTGAGGGTGCAGGTCCGCGCGGGTCTCGTAGAGCGGGAAGTAGTGCGACCCGTCGTTGTCAACGTACAACTGGAGCGAGCCGACCCCGAGCGGTTCCAACGCCCGCACCACAGTCGGCGGCACGAGCGACCAGCCCAGGTTTTCGCTGAGCAGGTACGCGGCGCGCTCGCGCCTCCACAGTCCCGGCGGGAAATCGTGCAAGTACTGCTCCCCCGCCTCCGGCTTAAAGATGCCCCAGCAACTCTCCCCGCCCGAGGTCAGCTCCACCAGAAACGTGTAGTTCGACGATCCCTGCACCTGACCCAAAATCTCCGCGCCGCCATCCCGCAGGAGCCGATCCACACTCACAGTTCCACCCGCGACACCGAACACGGCTCGGCCGTAGCCTTTTGAAACTCGTCGAGCGGCTTGCCGGCGAAGTAGGTCAGCGCCGCCTTGATTGGGTCGGCGTGGGAGAAGCAGGCCACGACCTCGCCCGGGTGGCGCGCCGCGATCACGCGCAGGCCTTTGACTATCCGCTCCTGCATTTGCGTGAAAGACTCCCCGCCAGGGAACCGGAACCCGGAAGGGTGCTCCTGCACCACCTTCCACTCCGGCAACTTCGCTAGGTCGGCCAGGGACTTGCCGGTCCATGAGCCGAAATCGGCTTCGATGAGAGCGTCGTCAAGCAAAAGCCCCAACGAGAACTTCGCGCACAGGGGCGCGGCGGTTTCGCGGGTGCGCTCAAGCGGCGAGGAGTAGATTGCGTCGACGCGGTCGATGCCTTCGGCGACGCGCGCGGCTTGCTCGCGGCCGCGCTCGGAGAGGTGCAGGCCCGGCGCGCGACCGGGGAGGACCTTGCCGGTGGTGGGTGTTTCGCCGTGGCGGATGAGGAGCAAGGTGGCCATGGGGCGATGGTAGGGCAGGAGCGGCGACGGGCGTGGTCTTTACGGTCAAAACTCGGGCACCTTGAGTTCGTAGTGTGGGTACTCATTTCCACAACCCCCGCGTACCCTGGCCCGCATGACTGAAGCGCAACCTCAACCCACCACCCTCGGCGAGCTGAAGGCCGCCGGATACGAATACAAGACCGTGCGGGAGGAGCTGCGCGACAACCTCATCGCGAAACTCCAGCGCGGCGAGAACCCGTGGCCCGGCCTCCACGGCCTCGAGCACACGGTGATCCCGCAGGTCGAGCGCGCCATCATCGCCGGCCACGACATCGTGCTCCTCGGCGAGCGCGGCCAGGGCAAGACCCGCCTCCTTCGCACGTTGCCTTTGCTTCTCGACGACTTCGTGCCCGCCGTCGAGGGATCCGAGCTGCGCGAACATCCCCTGAACCCGATCCTGGACGCGACGAAGGATCGGATTGCACGCGAGGGCGACGCGACCCCGATCACGTGGATCCCGCGCGAGGCCCGCTACTCCGAGAAGCTGGCCACCCCGGACACCTCCGTGGCCGACCTGATCGGCGACGTCGACCCGATGCGCGTCGCCGAAGGCCGCCGCCTCGGCGACCCGGAGACCATCCACTACGGCCTGATCCCCCGCTCCAACCGCGGCATCGTGGCCATCAACGAGCTGCCGGACCTGGCCGAGCGCATCCAGGTGGCCATGCTCAACGTGATGGAGGAGGCTGACATCCAGATCCGCGGCTACATGCTGCGCCTCCCGCTCGACGTCCTCGTGGTGGCGAGCGCGAACCCGGAGGATTACACGAACCGCGGGCGCATCATCACCCCGCTGAAGGACCGCTTCGGCGCCGAGGTGCGCACCCACTACCCCGTCGCGCTCGAGGACGAAATCCACGTCATCGAGCAGGAATCCACCCTCGCAGCCGAAGTTCCGGCCCCGATCATGGAGGCCCTCGCCCGCTTCACCCGCGCGCTTCGCGAGTCCGACGCCGTGAACCAGCGCGCCGGCGTCTCCGCCCGCTTCGCCATCGCGGGCGCCGAAACCGTGGCCGCCTCCGCCGCGCGCCGCGCCGCCATCCGCGGCGAGGCCAAACCCACCGCCCGCCTGGTGGACCTCGAGGCCGCCGTCGACGTGCTCGGCGGCAAGGTGGAGTTCGAGCACGGCGAGGAGGACCGCGCCTGGGACATCCTCGAGTACCTGCTGCGCAACGCCGTCGCCCAGACCGTGCGCAACCGCATCAAGGGGCTCGACTTCGCCCCGCTCATCGAAGCCCTCGACGGCAACACCTTCATCTCCACCGGTGAAAGTGTGACGGCCCGCGAGTTCGTCGACGGCCTACCAGCGCTCGAGAACAGCACGCTTTACGACGACATCGCCGCCGCCTTCGGCGTCTCCGACACCGAAGGCGGCCACAATGAAGGCGAGCGCGCCAGCGCCATCGAGCTGGGTGTGGAGGCGCTCTACCTCACCCAGAAGATTTCCAAGGACTCCGGCGAGGGCGAGACCATCTATGGTTAAGCCCCGCTTCCAGCACTACCGCAAGTACACCCCGGGCCCGGACCCGCTCGCGCCGCCGCCCGACCTGACGAAGGCGGTGCGCGCGATCGCCGACGAGGTGATGGCCGGCTACTCCGCCGAGCAAGCCCTGCGCGAGTACCTGCGCCGGGAAGGCTACGACGAGCTGATGGCGCGGATCTCGGAGCGTCGCCAAGCAATGCTGCAAAAGTCGAACCTCGGCGGCACCCTGCAAGAGGTGCAGAAGCTTCTCGACGACGCCGTCCTCGCCGAGCGCGGCCAACTTGCCCGCGACGTGGACATGGACGACCTCGACCGCTCGATGCGTGAGATGACGCTGGACAACCTGCCCGCCTCACCCGCGGCCGCGGTGACCGAGTTGGGCGAATACGACTGGGCCTCGCGTGAAGCCCGGGAGAAGTACCAGCAGATCAAGGACCTCATCGGCCGCGAGCTGCTGGACCAGCGCTTCCACGGCATGAAGCAGGCACTTGAGGGCGCGACCGACGAGGACCGCGCCGCCATCGCCGAGATGCTACGCGACCTGAACGTGCTGCTGGGCAAGCACCGCGCCGGCATGGCCACCGAGGAAGACTTCCAGCGCTTCATGGCCAAGCACGGCGAGCAGTTCCCGGAGAACCCCCAAACCATCGAGGAGCTGGTGGAGCTCCTCGCCCAGCGCTCCGCGGCCGCCCAGCGCCTGTTGAACTCGATGACGCCGGAGCAGCGCGCCGAGCTCATGCAGCTGGCCGCCCAGGCCTTCGGCTCCGAGGAGCTGATGAACTTGGTCGGCGAGCTCGACGCCAACCTGCGTGGCATCCGTCCCGACTTGGACTGGCACGGCTCCGAATCCTTTGAGGGTGACGACGCGATGAGTCTCAGCGACGCCACCCGCGCCATGCGCGACCTCGGCCGCCTCGACGAGCTGGCAAGCACCCTCGACTCGGCGCGCCCCAGCGACATCGACCTCGACGAGGTCGCTGACCTCTTGGGCAAGGACGCCGCCACCAGCGCGAAAACGCTGCGCGACCTCGAAAAAGCACTGCGCGACTCCATGCTCAAAGGCGGCGAGCAGGGCACCCTACAGCTCTCGCCTCGCGCCATGCGGCTTTTGGGCAAAGCATTGCTTGACGACGTCTCGACCCACCTCACCAACCCCGGCCAACGCGACTCCCGGCTTACCGGCCAACTCGGCGAACCCACCGGCGCGACCCGTCCCTGGGAGTTCGGCGACACCGCGCCCTGGGACACCACGAGAACCGTGATGAACGCGATTCAGCGCGGCGGGGTGGGGGAAGCGTCGATAAGCATTGAGCTCGGCGACGTCGAAGTCGTCGAGACGGAGGCGCGCACCCGGAACGCTGTGGCGCTGCTGGTGGATACCAGTTTTTCCATGGCGATGGAGGGGCGCTGGACCCCGATGAAGCAGACCGCGCTCGCGCTGCACCACCTGATCTCGACGCAGTTCCGCGGCGACGAGCTCACGCTGATCGGGTTCGGGCGCTACGCGCAGACCCTAAGCATCGAGGAGCTCACCGCCCTGCCGCCGGTGCCGGAGCAAGGCACCAATCTGCATCACGCGCTGCTGCTGGCTGATCAGTTTTTCTCTCGCCACGCCAACATGGAGCGCACCTTGCTGGTGGTCACCGACGGCGAGCCGACGTCGTTCCTCACCGATTGGGGCGACGTGCACTTCAACTGGCCGACTGACCGCATCACCCTAGCGAAGACGGTGCAGGCGCTCGACCAGGTGACCAAGCGCGGGGCGCGCACCACCTTCTTCCGGCTCGCCGAGCACCCCGGGCTGATCGCGCTGCTCAACGCACTCGCGGACCGCTCCGGGGCCCACGTGGTCGCACCGGACCTGGGGGACCTGGGCGGCGCCGTCGTGGGCGAGTACTTGAGCGGGTGGTTTTAGCTCCCCGCAGCCACGTCTTCCTGCGGTACAGCGCCCGAAGACGAGGAATGTCGCCTATCTTTGACACTTATGAAACTTCTTCGGGCCGCCGCCGCGCTCACCTGCGCCCTCGCCGTTGCCTCCTCTCTAGCCTCCTGTTCCTCCGTGCTGCCAGGCCGCTCCGAGCTCGCCGAGCCCAGCACCCAGGCCGACCCCTCCGCGAACCCCGAGAAAGCTCCCTCGGCGGGTCGCGGCTCGAAGGTGGATTGGGCCACCGAGTACGCCGCCGTGCTCGACAACGTCGACAGCTACGACTTCAACCTGCCGAACCCCGCTGGCATCAAAGTGGAATTCACCCCGTACAACCAGTACAACTACGCACTGGTTGAAGCCAACGGCGGCGGCGCCCCCGAGCTGCTAGTCAGCTCCGCCGGCCACGACCCGGCCGATGGCAGGTACTGGCGCGTGCTTGTGTTCACTGTGGACAACGGCAAGCTGGAGCAGTCCGACGTCGCGCTTACGACAGGTGCCGCGGGTGCCGGCGGCTACCGGGCCGTCCTTGCCGCCTCCCAGCTCGGTCGCGGCCTGTACCAAACCGAGGGCTGGAGCGGCGAGGACTCAGGCGAGACCGTGTGGTGCGAGCTCGACGGGGCCACTCCTGTTGTGGCCACCAAACCCGCCGCCGTCGCACTCTCCCGGCCTCAGCCACTGCAGATGGACATCGAATGGCCGCACATCGACGACCGCACCGCGCTCGAGGCCGGCGAGCTCACCGTTTCCCTGCAGGAACCCGAGGGCTACGAGGTGGACGCCCCCGACGTCGTGGTCTCCGGCAAAGTGGTGGAGAAAACCGGCGCCGAGATCAGCCCCGACGGCACCCCGAACGGCGAGGCCCCAGAGAGCAAGTACTACCTGCTGGAGCTTTCCTCCCCGCAGGAGTTCACCGATTACCGCGGCGGCGGCACCCCGTCGACCCAGACCACCGAGTACGTGGACCTGGGCAAAGACGAGCTCGATGGGGCCCACTCACGGAAGAGCCTCGAGTGGGAGCACCTCGTGGGCGAGCGCGTCGAGCTCACCGTGAACCCCGCCTTCGTGCATTTCCAGATGGATGCTTCGATGCCCACAGGCGCCCTGCGGGTCGGGACCTTCCGGGACGCGAAGGTCCTCTAATCCCCGCACCCCGCTAGCGCTTCCGGGCCCCATCGAAGCGACGCTTCGCCTCCGCGATGTCCTCCGCGATGTCCTCCGCGTTGTGCGAGACCGGCACGTCCGCACGGTCTGGGAAGACGGCCGTGCGCCACGTAGAGTTCGTCCAGCATCGCCACCGGACCGTCGTAGTACGGGCTGGGGCGCAGCGTGACCAGCGCAAACCCAATCTCGCCCGCGAGCACCACGAGCACATCCCCGCGCGGGAGCAACGCCGCGAACCGCGCCTCGAGGTTGTCGGGCACCGGCGCGTCGAACTCGGCGTTGAAATCGCAAAGCAGCTTTGCGACGAGCTCCGCGTCCCCCGCCCCCGCCCCCCGAACCCGCGCCGCCATCTACAACACCAGCTAAAACACCAGCTACAACACCAGCTAAAACACCAGCTAAAACACCAGCTAAAACACTGCCCAGCCAACCAGCGCCGCCGCCGGCACCACCGCCCACGCTGGCACCTTCAGCGAGTGCAGCGCGACGAACGCGGCCGCCGCCACCACCATCGTCTCCACCCCGTGGATACCTGCGGTAAACACCGGGTTGTACAGCGCCGCGGCGAGGATGCCCACCACCGCCGCGTTCGCACCCGCCAACGCTTGCCCGGCGCGCGGGTGGGAACGCAGCCGGTCCCAGAACGGCATGATGCCAACCACCAGCAGCGCCGCCGGCAGGAAGATCGCCACCGTCGCAATCGTCGCACCCCACGCCCAGTGGACCCCTTCCGCCGCGGCACCGAGGTAGGACGCGAACGTAAACAGCGGGCCCGGCACCGCCTGGGCCGCACCGTACCCGGCGAGGAACGTGTCGTGGTCCACCAGTCCGGTGGGCACCGTGGCCTGCTCCAGCAGCGGCAGCACCACGTGTCCGCCGCCGAACACCAGCGCGCCGGAGCGGTAGAAGCTGTCAAAGAGCTGCGCCCCCGTCCCGCGGGCCACCAGCGGCAACAGCACCAGCAGTGCGAAGAATACCCCGAGGGCCGCCGCTCCGATCCCGCGGTTTTGGGTGGTGGCGGGGGCTGCGGCCGGAGGCTCGTCGTCAAGCTTAAGCAACAACAAGCCCGCCAGCATACCCGCGACGATGACTCCCACCTGTGTCAACGGGTGCGGCACGAGCAGCACCGCGGCGAACGCGGCGAGCGCAACTACGGCGCGGACCTTGCCGGTGACGATGCTTTTCGCCATACCCATCACCGCCTGGGCAACGACAGCCACCGCCGCCGCCTTCAATCCCGCGAGCCAGCCCGCCCCCGAAATGTCGCCGAGCTGCCCCACCCCGAGCGCGAACGCGACCATGAGCACCACGCTCGGCAGCGTGAAGCCGAGCCACGCGGCGAACATGCCCGCGTACCCCGCCCGCTTCAGACCAATCGCCATGCCCACCTGGCTCGACGCCGGACCTGGCATGAACTGGCACAACGCGACGAGATCGGCGTATTCCTTATCGGACATCCACCTGCGCTTCTCCACGAACTCGTCGCGGAAAAAGCCCAAATGCGCCGTCGGCCCGCCGAAAGAGGTAAGGCCGAGGCGGGTAAATATTCGCAGTACTTCCCACATCGGCCTCAAACCCTAGCCCGGTTTCTGGACCGCGGCTCGGCTAGCTCTTCAACGCCGTGGAACCGCTCGGCCCATCCAGCGGGGTGCCCGCCGCGTGGTTCGCGATGATGTAGCCGTTCACCAGACCCTGCGCGATCGTCGCACCAGCACCCGGGTAGACGTTGCCGAAGTAGTTGGCAGCGTTGTTGCCCTGGGCGTACAGGCCCTTGATCGGGGTGTCGTCCTCGCGCACGACGGCACCGTTGGCGTCCGTCATCAAACCGCCACAGGTACCCAGGTCGGAGATGACCATCTTCACCGCGTAGAGCTGGCCCTTGAGCGGGCGCAGGTTCGGATTGGGCTTGTTGGTCGGGTCGCCGTAGTACTTGTCGTACGCCGAGTCACCGCGGTTGTAGGTGGAGTCGATGCCCGCCTGCGCGTCCTGGTTGAACTCGGCGAACTGCTCGGTGAACGCGTCCTCCGGCACACCGATCTTGCGCGCGAGCTCCGCCGGCGACTTCGCCTTGAACGCGACGCCAGCCTCGTACCACTCCTTCGGCAGCGGCATGCCTGGGAAGATCTCGGAGCCGAAGATGTAAGACATCTTGTACTGCTGGTCAAAGATGATCCACATCTCGTTCGCACGGCCCTCCTCGCGCATCTCGAGGACCTCGTTGCCGAACGTCATGTAGTCCTCCGCCTCGTTGATGAAACGGCGGCCAGTCTGGTCGATCATGAACGAACCCGGAAGCGAGCGCTCCGCCAGCGTGATCTTCGGCTTCTCAACCTTGTGCAGCGGGGCCATCGCCGGGAACCACCACGCCTGGTCCATGAATCCAACCTTCGCGCCGACCTGTTCAACCGGGATGGAGATGGTGTCGCCGTCGTTATCCGCGTTACCCATCGAGTTGTCGTCGGTAAGGCTCTCGCTCTGGTACTTCATGCGCCACTCGACGTTGTGGTCGAAGCCGCCGCCTGCGAGCACGACGCCGCGGGAGGTGTTGATGGTGTACTTCTCGCCGTCCTGCTCAACGATCGCTCCGGTGACGTTGCCCTCGTCGTCGGTGATCAGGCTCGTCATCGGGCAGCGGGTCCACACCGGGATGTGCTTTTTCAGCGCAGCGTGGAACAAACCGCCAGCGGTCGCCTGGCCGGTTGCGACGTACTCCTTGCCGAAGAGCATGCCGCCCACGCCCTGGATGGTGCGTGTCGCCGAAATCGGGAACGACTTCAGCGGCGTCTTCGTGATGAGATTGACCCACTTGTAGTCGTAGCCGGTCATCGGCATCGGGAAGGGTGCCGCCACCGCGGTCGGGTGGAAGCGGCCGCGATCGTCGCCAAGCTTCTTCAAGTTGAACGGGCGCGCCTCGCAGGTGCGGCCGATCGACGCGCCACCCGGGTGCTCCGGGTGGTAGTCGGAGTAGCCCTTCGACCAGAACAGGTTGAGGTCGGTGAGCTTGTCCAGTGCGCGGATTGCCTCCGGGCCGTGTTTGATCTGCGCCTCCCAACGCTCGCGGGGTGCGTCTTCCGGCACGAGGCTTTCCACGTACTCCAAGCCGCGCTCGACGGTGTCGTTGAAACCGGAGCGGCGCAGAACGTGGTTGCCGGGCACCCAAAACGCGCCGCCGGACATGGACAGGGACCCGCCCACGTACTCGCTTGCCTCGACCACCAGCGTCTTCAGGCCAAGCGAGTTGGCGTACAGGGCGGTGGCCAAGCCGGAGCCTGAGCCCACCACGAGCAAGTCGACGTTCGTGTCGTGCGCCTTCGGTCCAGACGGTACTGACATGTAGATCACTCCCTAAAATTGAATGTGAGCTGTCGCATACCCAGAGTAGGCGCAATCCCGCACCTGCGCCGTAGCTTTCGCCCCCAAATCCCCCCCCTCCCATAACGGGACGCGTTACGCGTTTGATTTGAACTCCACGGCGTGTCGGCGCAAAGAAACCTTTCCGCTAAAGACGCCGTCAGCTTCATCACCCCGACCACCCTGCTGATGGTGCAGACGGTCGAGGCCTCCTCGTCTGGCCGATGCTGCTCGCCCGCACCGCGGAGACCGTCACCGGCGCGTTCGCGGCGCTCGTCGTCATCGCGGTCGACTACGTGCGCAAGCACTCAGAGGTCGTGCTGCCACGGCGATAGCGCAGGTGCTTTGCGACGGGCTCCGCCCCACCTATTGCACATCGAACACCTACCGAATACAGTGTATTCACACTGATTAAAGGGGTAAACATGGCTACGATGACGATTCGGATGGATGACAAGGACGCAGAGCTCGTGCGTAAGTACGCTCGCTTCGAGGGTGTAACTCTTTCCGATTTCGCCCGCAATGCGATCTTGGAAAAGATTGAAGATGCGCATGATCTGCAGGAGCTTCGAGAAGCCATCGCGCACGACACCGGCGAGCGGTACAGCCTGGACGATATTCTCGCCGATCTCGATACGTAGCGGCCCCGATGATGGCATCAACGGACCACTACACAGTCGAATTCACGGCCCGCGCACGGAAGCAGCTGAAGAAGATGGACCGCTTCGACGCGCGGCTCATCGCCACCTGGATCAAAGAAAATTTAGACGGCTGCACCAACCCGCGGGCATTTGGGAAAGGGCTCTCCGCAAATCGTTCCGGCGAGTGGAGATATCGCGTCGGCGCGTACCGGATCCTCGCCCTCATCGATGAGGGCACGATCACAATCGCGGTGCTTTCGATAGGCCACCGCCGCGAGATTTATCGCGATTAACAACCGACAGCACCGACTCAGCCGCCTCGTCCTCGGCCCAAGGGTGAACGTAGGGTGTTGGGCATGCAGGACCTGACCATCGCACCCGGCCCGGGGATCCCCGGCGGCTTCGTCGTCGCTGCTGCGGATCTGACGGAGCGGTTTGCGAAGGCGTCGGGCCCCGACGGCCAGGGCGTCAACACCGCCGACAGCAAGGTGCAGCTTTCCATCGACATCGCGGCGTGCGCATCGCTTTCCGACGCCCAACGCCGCCGCGTCCTCCACAACCTCGAACACCGCCTGGACGGCACTGTGCTCACCGTGAGCGCGTCGACGCAGCGCTCGCAGGTCCGTAACCGCGCCGAGGCGCGAGAGCGGATGGCCGCGTTATTGCGTGAGGCGCTCGCCCCACCGCCTCCCCCGCGGCGGAAAACGAAGCCGACGCGCGGCTCGGTGCGGCGCCGTCTCGAAGCGAAGAAGCGGCGCTCGGAGCTGAAGTCGACGAGGCGTAAGCCCCAGCTGTGATATCGGTGGAACTTCGCCAAAGTTACGAGGGTTTGGTCGGTTACCGCATTCAGCTAGCCCATTGGTGAAGCTCACATTGAATTTGAGCTCCACCGAGCTTCAGGCAATACCCGTCTTCCTCTAGAAGTTTCAATGATTTCCGTATTACGGTTAGTTTCTATGAAAACGATTAATGGCCAACCGGTGAGCGAGGCGCAAATTGACAGGTGGGTAACCGAAGCCGATAACGGTTACGACGTGGAGACGCTGCGCCGACGAGGACGGAAACCGCGAAACAACGACGCAGCAAAAGTGATTTCCATCCGACTCTCGCCCAAAGAGATTGCAAACCTCGACAAGTATGCCGCTGCCCACGGTTGGTCACGGTCGCAGGCGATCCGTGAAGCTTTGAAGAACGCAATCTAAAAATGGAAGTCCGACGGAGCGCGACCAAGCACGGCATCGAGCCCGAAGATTCCATTGTCGCGGCGACCTCAGGCTGCACATTTCACGCTCCGCTAGACGATGAAAATCCTCAACGGGAGCTCCGTCTTGGATTCGACACTTCGATGCACTTACTAGAGCTCGTCGTTCTCCTCTGGGATGACGGAACGGAGACAATCTTCCATTCAATGAAGGCACGTAAGCAGTACCGGAGCCTTCTCGGCTAATCGGAATACAGGTTCGATACGAACTATGTGTGACACAGTCTCCGCTGTCATCCAGATAAATTTCGGCTGCAACGGTCCCTCTAAGCTCACCGAATTCTGATCCGCCGCAACAGGATGCCAGATCGTCACCGATTACGGAGCCTTTTTCATGGCCGACTCCACCCGAGGCAACGATTTTTGCGTGGGCAGATGCTGGGCAAGGAGCTGCTACGCGACGTCTCCACGCACCTGGCCTCCCCCGGCAAGCGCGACTCCCGCCTCACGGGCCACACCGGCGAGCCCACCGGAGGCACCCGCCCGTGGGAGTTCGAGGACACCGCCCCGTGCGACACCACCCGCACCATCACCAACGCGATTCAGAGGAATGCGGCGCGTGGGGAGGCCGGAGGAACGTCGATAGGCATCCAGCTCGGCGACGTTGAGGTGGTGGAAACCGAAGCCCGCACGAGAAACGCGGTGGCGCTGTTGGTGGACACCAGTTTCTCCATGGCGATGGAGGGGCGTTGGGCGCCGATGAAGCAGACGGCGCTGGCGCTGCACCACCTGATTTCCACGCAGTTCCGGGGCGACGAGCTCACGCTCATCGGGTTCGGGCTCTACGCGCAGACGATGACGATAGAGGAGCTCACAGCCCTGCCGCCGATCCAGGAAAAGGGCACCAACCTGCAGCATGCCCTGCTTTTAGCGGATCAGTTCTTCGCCCGCCACGTCAACCACGACCCCACCCTGCTGGTGGTCACGGACGGCGAGCCGACCTCCATCATCACCGACTGGGGGCAGCCCTACTTCAACTGGCCAACCGACCGGATCACGCTGGCCAAGACGGTGCAGGCCCTCGACCAGGTGACGAAGCGAGGCGCGAGCCCGACGTTCTTCCGCCTCGGCGACGACCCCGGTCTGGTCAACCTGCTCAACGCCATGGCGAGCCGGTCCGGCGGGCGCGTGGTGGCCCCGGACCTCGGCGAGCTCGGCGGCGCAGTGGTCGGCGAGTACCTGCGCGGGTGGGCTTAGCGCGGACAAGCGCAGACGCGCACGGGCTAAGCGCCTGCCTGTCGCCGAGTGGCCATGAACGAGGCGGCCGCCACCAACGCGAGCACGCCGAGGCCGAACACCGCGTAGCGCACCTTTGCGCTCGGCTCCGAGGACGCAGCGGCACCCCCGACCACCCCGCGGATCCACTCCGCCTGCTCCGCCACTGGAGCCACCGCCACTGCGGCGTTGGAGTTCATCTCCTCCTCGGTGGGGTTTTCCGGGTCCTCGAACAGGCCGGCCGACATCACGCCAGCGACCTTGCCGTCGGCGAAGATGGCGCCGCCGGAGTCGCCCGGCTGGATCCGCGCCCCGTTCTTCAAGGCGACGTCGAGGGCGGTCGGAGCGTCGAAAAGCGCGAGCGGCGATTCCCCGCGCACCGTGGCCTCCGCGGCGGGCAGGCGCGTCGGGCCGCCGGAGCCGTCGGAGGACCAGCCGTAGATGTTCACATCCCCGCTCGGCACCTCCCCGGCCACCGAGGCGTAGGAGGAAAGCCCCATGTCTTCGGTGGTGTGCAGAAGCGCGATGTCGCCGCGCGGGGCTACCTCGTGGCGGTCCACCTGGAACACCTTCTGGTTTTCGCCCTGCCCGGTGCGCACCGAGCCGCCCGGCTTCGCGGCCGCCTCGACGCAGTGGCGGGCGGTGATCACCCAGTGCGGGTCGATGGCGGTGCCGGTGCACACGCCGTCGTCGGGGTCGGAGTCGTCCACGCGCACCGAGACCACGGGCTGCGCCTCAGCCGCGTCGCCGGCGAACTGCTCGGATTCCATCGCCCACGCGGGCTGCGCCACCAAAGCGACACCAACTGCAACACTAAACGCCAACTTTTTCATTATTTTCCTTTCCAACCACCGCCACCAGGCGGCGAACGATACTTTCCATCGGTCCGCGCTGGAACACTGCGAGCCAGCCGTACGCGATCACTGCGGCACCGGCGAGGCTCACCCACACCCCGGCCCACTGCGCGCTCAGCACGTGCAGGCAGTACAGGGTCAGCGTCATCCGCCCCAGCGGCGCGGCCCACCCCAGCCAGCGGCCCGCCAGGCAGCACAGAGAACACATGCTTATCGACGCCCCGGCGGTCCCCACCACATCGGTAAGCCCGCCGGTGTGGCCGGTGGCGTCGAGAAGCGGGGGCAACGGCACCCACCACCGCAGCGCAATATCGGCCGCGAACAGCAAGCAACCGATAACCGCCCCGGCGCGCAGCGGCATGTGGCGCGCGAACAGGATCCCGGCGACCATGAGCACTGCCCACATCAGCGGCGGGTACGGCGAGGCCGACGGCGCAAGCGCCGCCGATCCCAGAGCTCCAGCGCAGGCGAGCCACACGAGCCACGCCGAATCCAGCCTCGGCACCCACGCAAGCGCGATCATGCAGACCCCGATCGTGCCCAGGACCACCTCGATGGTCCCGGCAAACGGCTCCAGCGCGAAGTGCAACACCACGAGGCACGCCCCGCGCACCACGAACTGCGCCGGCCGGGCGCGCATGAGCCCCATGGACACCCCGGCGAGGAACGCGAAGAGCCCCGCGGGGAAGCCGAAGAGCACCTGCGCTGTAAGCCCGTCGTGCACGGTGAGGTGCGCGACGATCATCGCGACGAGCGCCACGGCACGGGCCGCGTCGATTCCAACGATTCTGGTCTGCATGGGGTTCAAGCTAGAAACCCCGGTGTTGCGCCCGCGTTAACCCGGATGTTTATGTCTCCGCAACATCGCGGCGCATACGATCGCAACCATGACAATTCGGGTGCTCATCGTGGACGACGAGGCCTTCCTCGCCGACGCCATCGCCACCGGCCTGTCGCGCGCCGGGATACAAACTCGCCTCGCCTACGACGGGTTTGAGGCGCTGAAGCTTATCGACGAGCTGCCGCCCGACGTCGTCGTGCTGGACCGGGACCTGCCCGGGGTGCACGGCGACGTGGTGTGCCGCCGCATCGTGGAATCCCAGCCCGCCACCCGAGTGATCATGCTGACGGCCAGCGGGACCTTGGACGACCGCTTGGAAGGCTTCGACCTCGGCGCCGACGACTACTTGGCCAAGCCGTTCGAACTGCCCGAGCTGGTCGCGCGGATCAAGGCGCTGGCCAAGCGCAACGCGCCAGCGCGGGGCGAGGTGTACCGCTGCGGGGACGTGCGACTGGACACGTTCCGCCGCGAGGTGACCCGCGGCGAGGTGCCGATGAGCCTGAGCCCGAAGGAGTTCGCAGTGCTGAAGGTACTCATGGAGGCCGACGGCGGCGTGATTTCCGCCGAAGACCTGCTGGCAGAGGCCTGGGACGAAAACGCCGACCCCTTTACCAACTCCCCGCGCGTGACCGTGTCGCACCTGCGCAAGAAGCTGGGCGAGCCGCGCATCGTGCACACCGTTACCGGCGCCGGGTACTACGTGGCGGAGGCCGAGCGATGAGGCTGAGCCTGCGCGCCCGCATCACGGTGATGTTCGTGGCCACCGTCATCGGCGTCGGCCTCGCGCTGATCGGCCTGGTGTACGCCTATTTGAAGCTCACCCCGGTGCCGGTGATGGCATCGTTTCCGGGTACCGACGACGGCGTGGTCATCGACGGCGCCGTACCCGTGACCGACGAGATCCTGCGCCGCATCCTCTTGGCCTCGCTTGGGGCGCTCGCGTTGCTCACCGCGCTCGCGGGCGTGGTGGGCTGGTTCGTGGCGGGGCCCGTGATCACCCCGCTGCGCTCGATCGCCGACGACGCGCGCACCGTCACCCGCGGCGACCTGAGCGCCCGCATCGACTACGACGGCCCCCGCGACGAGGTCGGCGAGCTGGCCGAGGCGCTCAACGCCATGCTCGACGAGCTCGCCGACGCCGTCGAGCGCCAGCGCCGCTTCGCCGCCAACGCCTCCCACGAGCTGAAGACCCCAATCGCGACCATCCAGACCGTCGCCGACGTGGCGCTTTCCGGCGACGACGCCGACCTGCGCCCCGCGCTGGGCCGGATCCGAGAGGTCAACGCCCGCAACGCCGCGACCGTGTCCTCGCTGCTGCAGCTGGCTAACGTGCAGGTCCGCGACCGCGCGGCCGTGGATCTGGCCGCCGTGTGCCGGGAGGTCGGCGCCGCCCACGGCATGCCGGTGGACGCCACACCGCTGACCGTCGAGGCCTCCCCCACCCTGATCCGCCAGGCGGTGGATAACCTCGCGCGCAACGCCGCCATCCACGGCGCCGACGGATCGATCACGCTCCGGCCGGCCGGCGCCTTCGCCGAAATCACCGTGGTCTCCGGCGGCGAGGTGCTCGACCCGGCGGAGGTGGCCACCTGGACCGAACCGTTCGCCCGCGCCCGCCGCACCTCGGGTTCCGGCCATGGTCTGGGTCTGGCCCTGGTCAAGGCGGTAGCAAAGGCCCACGGCGGTTCGGTTGGGTTGGCGCCGCGGGCCGGGGGCGGGCTCGTCGTAAAGCTACTGCTCCCTGCGTAGCGCGCCCTCGAAGCGCGCCTTGGCCGCCTCGACGTCCTCGGCGTTGTGGGAGGTGGGCACGTCCGCGCGGTCCGGGAAGACCGCCTTGCCTTGCGGCAAGTTGATGGCAGGCTGGTTCGGCTGCGGGTCCTCATCGGGGCGCAGGTGGGCGTGCGCGTAGTCGGCACAGTGGTCCAAGAACACGCGCGGCGGGGCGAAGAAGTTGCAGCCCGTCAGCGCCTCGGAGAAGTCCAGGATGCGGTCGTAGTTGCCCTCCGGCTCGCCGATAAACATGCGGCGCAGCATCACTTCGGTGACGCGGGGGTCGCGGGCGTAGCTCATGAAGAAGGTGCCCTGTTTGCCCAGCGCGTCGCCGAACGAGAGGTTGTTGCGCACGATCTCCAGGCCGTTGCCGTCCTCATCCTCGACCTGATTGACGGCCACGTGGCTGTTCGGGGCCTTCTCATCCAGCTCGATGTCGGAATGCTTCGTGCGGCCGATGACCTGCTCCTGCTCCTCCACCGGCAAGGTGTTCCAGTCCTTGAGGTTGTGCACGTACTTTTGCTCGACGATGTAGCTGCCGCCCTTCCAGATGCCGTCGCGGATGATCGCCACCTCGACGCCCTCCTGGCCGCGGGGGCTCTCGGTGCCGTCGACGAAGCCGAGCGGGTCGCGGAAGTCCTGGTACTGGAAGGCGTGGACCTCGTCGTAGTAGTCGATCGCATCCTCGACGATCGCGTTGATGCGGCGTGCCAGCTCGAAGGCGACGTCGTACTCGTCGGCGCGGATGTGGAAAAACAGGTCGCCCGGCGTGGACGGCGCGTGGTGCTTCGCGCCCCTAAGTTCCAGGAACTCGTGCAGGTGCTCCGGTTTGTCCAGTGCGAAAAGCCGGTCCCACATTGTCGCGCCGATGCCGGCCACCGCGGTCAAGTGCGCCTTCGGGTACCGGAAGCCCACGCCGTTGGTCAGGCTGGACAGGCTGGAAAGCGCCTCCAACGCCGCCTGCTCGCCGCCCTCTTTGAAGCCGAGGGTGATAAAGAACGCATCCTTCGACTGCGGGAGGATCACGGTCTGGGTCACTTCTGCCTGGTTTCTGCTCGTCATAAGCCTCAAGTATTCCCCACTTACGCGGCTGTAGTCGGACCGGGTAGTCCCCTGCCGCCGATTACAGCGCCGCCCACCCCACGATCGCCGCGCCGATGACCACCGCCCACGCGGGGACCTTGAAGTTGCGCAGCGCCGCGGCCAGGATGCCCACCACCGCCGCGTTCGCACCGGCGAGGGCATTGGCGGCGTGCGGATTGGCGCGCAGCCGCTCCCAGAACGGCATGATGCCGACGACCAGCAGCGCCGCGGGCAGGAAGATCGCCACCGTGGCCAGGGCCGCACCCCACAACCAATGCACGCCCTGCGCAGAGGCGCCCAGCAAGCAGGCGAAGGTAAACAGCGGGCCCGGCATCGCCTGGGCGGCGCCGTAGCCGGCGAGGAAGGTGTCGTGGTCCACCATCCCGGTGGGCACCGTGGCCTGCTCTAACAGCGGCAGCACCACGTGCCCGCCGCCGACTACCTGGGCGCCGGAGCGATAGAAGCTGTCGAAGATGCCCCAGCTCGTGCCCATGCGTTCCGCCAGCGGCAGCAGCGCGAGCAGAGCCGCGAACACCGTCAGCGCCCCCAGGCCGACGGTGCGGCTGGCGGCGGGGGAGCGGCAGGGGGCCGAAGGTGCGTCGATAGGCGAAAGCGCGAAGGTGGCCACGAGCATGCCCGCAACGATCGCACCGACCTGGGCCGCAGGGTGCGGCACGAGCAGCACGATGAGGAAGGCCGCGAGCGCGACGCCCGCGCGCAGCCGGTCCGTGACAATGTTCTTCGCCATGCCGGCGACCGCCTGCGCGACGACCGCGACCGCCGCCGCCTTGAGCCCCGCGAGCCAGCCGGCGTCCGAGATGTCGCCGAGGCGCGCCACGCCGAGCGCGAACGCGACCATGAGGACGACGCTCGGCAGCGTGAAGCCTAGGAACGCCGCGAGCATGCCGCCGTACCCGGCGCGCAAACTCGTCCCGGAAGTACCCCAAATGCGCGGTCGGCCCGCCGAACGACGTCAGGCCGAGGCGGGTGAATATGCGTAGTACTTCAAACACAAGCGCGATGGTAGCGGACGGCGCCTACCTACGGACCGCTGGGAAGCTGTGCGCCGAGACCGCTCCCGTCATCGATGGGTTGCGCGAAGTTTTAGTTGACGCTTACCAACGCTTCTTGCGCAAAAAATCGATCATTCCCCGCCCGTCACGAATCTCGTGGGAGCTTTCGCCGGTCATGCCGTCATCATCTGTGAATGAGTAATCGACCCGCACGCCCGGTGAGTCGAGGAAAGTCTCGGTGGTTGTTTCTTTTCGGGTGAACTTCCCGTCAGAGCTAAAACCGTCATAGCTGCTCGTTCTGGTGTGCGAGCTTCCCCGATAGTCGTCGTAGTTATCAACGAAATCCGAAAGCAAACTCGCGTCATCGTCGGACAATCTCGTGTGCTCTAAATCGAGAAACTCGCTAATCTTTTCTCGTAGTTTCTTCTTCTCGTTCCTATCCACCCTGAGTCCATCCTTCGTTGTGCGCCCTGCTCCGTACCATACACCCCGATCCGAGTCCTCGCGGCCAGTACAGCGCTGGTTTCTAAGCAAAATCCACTCCGCCCCGACGTGTCAATTCTAAAATGGGCTATCCGGTTATTGCGACGGACTCTGCCTCATCCAATGCATACTGAGACTGCACTACTGAATACACTGTATTCAGTCATTTCGAAGGAGCACCCATGGCAACGATGACGATCCGGATGGATGACAACGACGCTGAGCGCGTGCGCAAATACGCACGCTTCGAGGGCGTAACTCTTTCGGATTTCGCCCGCAATGCGATACTTGAGAAAATCGAAGATGCGCATGACCTGCAGGAACTTCGAGACGCCATCGCTCACGGCACCGGCGAGCGTTACAGTCTTGACAAGGTTCTGGCCGACCTCGATCAATAGCACCCACGATGACCGCAGCGCCCGTCCACTACAAAGTCGAGTTCACGGCCCGCGCACGTAAGCAGCTGAAAAGACGGACCGCTTCGATGGGCGGCTCATCGCCACCTGGATCAGAGACAACTTGGAAGGCTGCACCAACCCTCGAGCATTCAGGAAAGCGCTCTTCGCAAATCGGTCCGGCGAGTGGCGCTACCGCGTCAACACGTACCGAATTCTCGCTCTCACCACCGCCGACACGATCAAAATCGAGGTGCTTACAAAGGGCCGCCGCGAGATCTATTGCGATTAACGACCAACATTGTTGAACCGGCCGATTCTTCTTCACCCCCAACGCAAACGTAGTGTGGGCGGCATGAACGACCTGACCATCGCTCCCGGACCGGGGATCCCCCGCGGCGTGGTCATCGTCGCCGCCGACTTAACGGAGCGGTTTGCGAAGTCGTCGGGGCCGGGCGGCCAGGGCGTCAACACCACCGACAGCAAGGTGCAGCTCTCCCTCGATATCGCCGCGTGCGCATCGCTTACCGACGCCCAACGCCGCCGCGCCCTTACCAACCTCGAACACCGGCTGGA
Organism: Corynebacterium sp. Marseille-P4321; assembly: GCF_903645305.1. Classification (GTDB taxonomy): domain Bacteria; phylum Actinomycetota; class Actinomycetes; order Mycobacteriales; family Mycobacteriaceae; genus Corynebacterium. The sequence goes on from NZ_CAHJXO010000002.1 coordinate 347,979, forward strand.
CGGCACCGTCCTCACCGTGGCCGCGTCGAGCCAACGCTCGCAGATCCGCAACCGCGCCGAGGCGCGCGAGCGTTTGGCTACCCTGCTGCGCGAGGCACTCGCCCCGCCGCCTCCCCCGCGCCGGAAGACAAGGCCGACCAGGGGCTCGGTGCGGCGCCGTCGAGAGGCGAAGAAGCGTCGCTCGGAGCTGAAATCCACGCGACGGCGGCCCCAAATTCCCTAGTTCGAACCATCCGCGTGCGTATCCTCACGCTGACGGACCTAGTTCGGGCAACCGCTACGCTGAGACAGCTTGGACCGGTTGAATCCGCTCGATTTCCGAGAGGATCTTGTCTTCCGCCACGTCCAAGTCATATTGAGCCTGTAGCCCGAGCCAGAACTGGGGGCTCATTCCGAAGAACTTAGCCAAGCGGAGAGCAGTGTCCGCGGTTACAGCCCGCTTTCCGTGGACAATCTCGTTGATCCGGCGGGGCGGAACACCGATGGAGACGGCCAGCCTGTGCTGTGTGATTCCCATTCCTTTGAGGAAGTCCTCCATGAGGATCTCTCCTGGGTGAACCGGAGGAAGCTTGTCAGTGGTAGTCAAGGATTTCAACCTCCTCTGGTCCAGCTGCGGTCCACCGAAAACAGATCCGCCACTGGTCGTCGATGCGAATACTATGTTGACCCCTGCGATCGCCTTTGAGCGCCTCAAACCGGTTCCCTGGTGGAATGCGAAGCTCGTCCAAGCTCTGCGCGTAACCAAGCTGGCGCAGCTTCCTCAACGCCACCGAGTGGATCCGGGAATCGATCGAGCGCACGCGATCTCGGTTCCAGAGACGCTCTGTATCTTTGTCGGCGAACGACTGGATCACGACTCCACCCTATCCCCCCATAACGCGAAGCGTCAATAACGTTATACGTTAAATTTGAACTCGACGGCGTGTCGGCGCAAAGAAACCTTTCCGCTAAAGACAGTAGGTAAATCCAGAGAAGTGCCGCAGGATGCGGTCATGGCGCTATCGCTCCCGGAACATCTAGCAACCCAGGAAGCAACAGGGCACGGAAAGATGCGAGTCAATTGTACATATTTTTCATGCTGCAGTGCTACTAGTGAGATTCGCACAAGAAGGGTTCCGGCGGCGGCACAGCGTTTACTTCAGCAAGAGTTGGAAGGATTACTGCTCCATTTCTAACCCCACTGCGGGTTGCCCACGTCCACACCTTCGGCCGCCGCGTGGGCGGTGACCAGCTCGAGCAGGTAGTCCTGCGCGCCGCCGTAGGCTTCGTGGAAGCGCGCGTCGTCAACGTACATGCGCGCGAGAATGAGCTGGCGAGCCGGGGTCGCCTCGTACCACTGGGCGATGCTTGCACGGTGGCGTTCCACCAGTGCTGCGGCTTCCTCGGAGCCGGGGTCCACGCCGGAATCGCGTGCGGCGATCAGATCCGCGGCGAGCGCGTCCTGTTCTTCCTGCAGGCGTTTGAAGTCACCTTCGCCCATTTGAGCGAGCTTTTCTTGGGACTGCGCCCACTCCGGGGTATCACCCCAGCGCTGCTCAGCCTCCTCCTGGTAGGCGGGCATATCTTTGCCGAGATACTTCTTCATTGCGTCCATGTCGATCGATCCTTTCGTTGCGTTGTCAATGATGTGCTGGACAGATGTGAGTTGGGCGTCGAGGGTGCGCCGTCGAGAAGCGAGTGCTTCCTGGTGGTGCCTGAGGGCGCCGGTGAGGGTGGCTCCCGAGGCGTCGAGAAGCTGCGCGATCTGCGCAAGCGGCACGCCGACTCCACGGTAGAGGGCGATGGCCGCGCCGCGCTCGAGGTCCGCCTCGCTGTAAACGCGGTGGTCGGCCCACGTGCGCGCGGGTGTGATGAGGCCGAGCGCCTCCCAGTGGCGCAGCGCCTTGGTGGAAACGCCGAGGGCTTCTGCGGCCTCGCTGATTGTGTATTCGATACCATCTGCCATGGTTGCGATTGAACAGCTTGCCGCAAGGGCAAGTGCAAGTTGGGAGCGATAATGGACGAAATCCGCGTGGGCAACGCCGAACGTTCGGAAGCGCTGGACCGGCTGGGCACACTGTTCGCAGATGGTTACCTGGATGTGGGAGAGTTCGAAGAACGCACAGGTCAAGCCGCGGTTGCGCGCACTCGCGGGGAGCTTTCAATGCTTTTCGACGACCTCCCGGCCGAACCGGTCGCATTGGAGAAGCGGACGGCGTCCGAGGTCGAGCTGGATGAGAAACTCGCAGCGAAGCGGAAGATGGACACCGCGATCTACACCACCCTCATTGGCGGCTTGGCGGTCTATTTCGTGCTGCAGATTGGGCTGGATCTGGACTTCGCCTGGGTGGTGTGGCCGATGATGGGCGCACTCGCGGCCGCTTGGTACGCCGTCTTCGACATCTCCGACGAGGAAGACAAGATCCTCGAGGAACTGCTGGAGAAGGAACGTTCTGATCGCGCCGAGCGGCTGAAACTCGCCGCCGAGCGACGCAAGGAGCTTGGGAAATAGCCGAGAGTTTCCTGCGCCCGCCGGTTAGGCTCCCGGCAAAACATTCGGCGGTTGGACCGTCATGCAGGACCCGGAAGGCAACGAGTTTTGCGTAGGCAGCCCCGAAGCGTAACTACACGTTGAATTTAAACTCGACGGTATGTCGTTGCAAGGTTACCCCCTCTCGTTAACACCATCAAAAGGAGTGTTATCCAATGAAAGCGTTCGGCATCTTAAGCTTCGGGCATTACACCTTCGGCAGCTAGCGCGGGCCATCTGCGGAAAAGATCGCCAAGACTCATCTGGAGATCACCCAGGCTGCGGACGAAATCGGCGTGAACAACGCGTCCTTCCGAGTCCACCACTTCGCGCTGCAGGCCTCCGCCCCGATGCCGCTGCTGTGCGCTGTCGCGGCCACCACCAAAAACATCGAGGTGGGCACCGGCGGCATCGACATGCGCTAGCGCATATCGCGGTTGTAGCGTTTGAGTCATTGACTCCCGTCGTCTACAAGTACCTACACACTTGATCGGTGCTGCACGTTTCAGGGTCCGGGTGCGCGGCGTCCTGTCTGAGGTCTGCGATAGTGTCGCGCAGCACGGAGAGCTGCGCGATCTGCTGCTCGATCTCAGCGAGGCGCACGTCAAGCAGGTCGCGCACGTGCTCGCAGGGCGCATGGCCGCCGTCGCGGATGTCGAGGATCTGGCGGATCTGGGCGAGGGTGAGGCCCGCGGCCTGGCCGCGGTGGATGAAGTCGATCCGAGCGACCGTCTCGGGCGCGTAGTCGCGGTATCCGGACGGCGTGCGCTCGGTCGGGGGCAGAAGGCCCTGTTCCTCGTAGAAGCGAAGGGTCTTCGCGGTAGTGCCCGCCCTCTCGGCGAGTTCTCCGATCCACATTGCTGTCTCCCTCCGTGGCCACGCTTGACCTTCCCCTGCACTGGAAGGTCCAGTATGGCTGAGACAGAGCAGAAAGCCAAGAGTTGACAGGAGCAGCGATGCCTAAGAAGTACGATCTCGCCATCATCGGATCGGGAGGCGGCGCGTTCGCCGCTGCGATCCGCGCCAGCACGCTCGGGAAGTCGGTGGTGATGATCGAGCGCGGGACGCTCGGCGGCACCTGCGTGAACACGGGCTGCGTCCCGTCGAAGGCGCTCATTGCCGCGACCGGCGCGCGGCACGTCGCGGTCGACGCCGCAACCCGGTTCCCCGGGATCGCGACGACGGCGGATCCCGTCGACATGCCCGCGCTGATCGCTGGGAAGCAAGCGTTGGTGGAGTCGCTGCGCGGCGAGAAGTACGCCGACGTCGCCGACTCCTACGGCTGGCAGGTCCTCCGCGGCGACGCCTCGTTCGTGGGCACCCCTGATGCGCCGGTTCTCGATGTTGCCGGATCCGACGGAAGCGTCGAGACCATCGAGGCCCACCACTACCTAGTCGCGACTGGTTCTCGCCCGTGGGCACCGCCGATCGACGGCCTGGAGGAGACCGGATACCTGACCTCGACCACGGCGATGGAGCTGACGGAGGTCCCCGAGTCGCTGCTGGTGCTCGGCGGCGGCTACGTCGCCCTGGAGCAGGCGCAGCTGTTCGCCCGCCTCGGCTCGCAGGTCACGCTGCTCGTGCGGTCCCGGCTCGCCTCGAAGGAGGAGCCGGAGGTGTCGAAGGCGCTCCAGGAGGTGTTCGCCGACGAGGGCATCCGCGTCGTCAGCCGCGCAGTGCCCACCCGGGTCTCCCGCGGCACGGGAGGCGAGGCCGTCGTGACCGCCGCCTTGTCCGGCGGCTCGCAGGAGTTCCGCGCCGACCAGGTCCTGGTCGCCCTCGGACGCCGTCCCGTCACCGATGGCCTGAACCTCGATGCGGTCGGGGTGAATACCGGAGACTCCGGCGAGGTGGTCGTCTCCGACCGGCTGCAGTCCTCGAACCCGCGGGTCTGGGCCGCGGGCGACGTGACCGGGCACCCCGAGGTCGTCTACGTCGCCGCCCACCACGGCACCCTCGTCGCCGAGAACGCGTTCGCCGACGCCGACCGGTCCGTCGACTACGCCCGCCTGCCGCGGGTGACGTTCACCGGGCCCGCGATCGGCGCGGTCGGGATGACCGAGAAGGACGTCCTCGCCGCGGGGATCCGCTGCGACTGCCGCGTCCTGCCCCTGCACCACGTGCCCCGCGCCTTGGTGAACCGCGACACCCGCGGGTTCATCAAGATCGTCGTGAACGCCGAGACGAACGAGATCCTCGGCCTGACCGCCGTCGCCAAGGACGCCGGGGAGCTCGCCGCCGCAGGCGTCCACGTGCTCGGCAGGACCGTCGCCGAGGTCGCCAACGCCTGGGCCCCCTACCTGACCATGGCCGAGGGCATCCGGATCGCCGCGAAGGCCTTCACCACCGACCCGTCGCTGCTGTCGTGCTGCGCATGAACGGCAACGCAGGCAATCGGGGAGATCTCATCCTGAAGCAGACGATGAGCGCCGATCAGGACCGCGACGAATGGCGCGCCGGTCCCGTCGTCGCTGCAGTGACCGGGCTGCTCTTGCTGGCATGCTGCGCGCTTCCGTCGCTGCTCTGCTGCGGCCTGCCGTTCATCGCGGCGGGCGGAGCACTCGCAGGCGTCGGTGGGCTCCTCGGTAATCCCTGGATCATCGGTGCCGGGACCGCCGTCGTGATGGCCGTCATGGCGGGGATGCTCGTCAGGCTACGGCGGCGGCACCGGCGCCGCAGGTCCGGCTGCTGCGAAAATCCTTCGACCGCTGATCGGAACCGGTAGTTCGAGCGGATCCAGCGATCACTGCCACCTGCGGAGGCCGCTGAAATCGAAGCCCGACGGGAGAAGGAGGAGCAAAAAGCGTTCGAATCAACCGGTGACGAGGATAATACTGAGGCTGGATCCCGGCCGTCGCGACGCGGTCTCCGCTTCCGCCGAGACGAGAAAGGGTTGTGGGCACCTAGGCTGGGCGGCATGAACGACCTGACCATAGCGCCCGGCCCGGGGATCCCCGACGGTGCGGTCATCGCCGCCGATCTCGCGGAGCGTTTCGCGAAATCGTCGACTTCGGGCGGCCAGGGCGTCAACACGACGGACGGCAAAGTCCAGCTTTCCATCGATGTCGCCGAATGCGCATCGCTTACCGACGCCCAGCGTCACCGTATCTCGCGCAACCTCGAGCACCGCCTAGACGGCTCCGTCTTTACCGTGACTGCGTCGACTCAGCGGTCTGTGTTTCGCTCCTGGTCCTCTCGCTTGCACCTGCGACACAGCCTCGTGCCCCCGGGCCGTAGCGTTCGGGGGAGCACAATAGCCCCAGTCCTCATCACGTCCCGGGATCAAAGAGTTCATCGCAGAGGTTAAGCACTACACGTTGAACTTGAACTCGACGGAGTGTCGTCGATAAATGACTATTCGATGCGCAAAGTACAACGAAATACCGCTAGAAACAGACAACATATGGGGGTGCACAGAAACACATATAGGTTCTGCGGAAAACCTATAGGGTGCGTCGCTAAAAACCGCTGTGCGCGAAAAACATAAAGGGTTTACGGACCCGGTCCCAGACCCCTCAATACTCTGAGCCGGAAGAATGGAAAGTGGAAGGTTGATGTATCCCCACTATTTATTTTTTCCGTTTTTCGGAGTACATCGGGAGCTACAACTGCGGACCAGCTCTGTGTGAACTAGATGAGAAGGCGCAGCAGCGAATCATCGACGCTGGACAGTTGGTGCTGCGGGCACGCGAGCGGCACCCCCAGCGGTCACTCGCGGAGCACTACAACCCGTTATCGATGGACCCAATTCCGCTCAAGGCTCACAACAACTTGGACCGGGAAGTCGATAAGGCTTTCGATGTGGCACGCAAACTCACCAACGAGCGCCAGCGCCAGGAGCTACTGTTCGCCAGCTACGGGGAGTTGGCGAGGGGCTATGTCTCCTCGCTTTCATCAAAATCGAAACCACCAGCAGGGTCGTTCCCCGTGCGGGTGATTTTGATCGGTCCCGCTGCTGGGTGTAGAACCCTGTCGCTGGCAACGCCGGGAACTATGACTGTGCCCGACGAGAACACGTCACTGCCATAACGCGGCTCACGGTAGACGAACATGGGTCGTTCACTACTACTGGTGGATTTCGGTTTTGGTGGTGGGGGGATTACCGCCGCCGGCCTCGATTTTCCGTTGAGGAGGGCGTTGACTACTTCCCGATTGTGAAATGGGCCGATGGCGCGGTGAAGAGGAACCAGTCACCTGGAAGAGATCGATCCAGTCGCTGGTGTGCAATCTGGGAGGTAGGGTTGCGGGGTCGATTCCTCGCGAGCGCAACCATGATTGTGTCTCTGAACGTGATGAAAACAACCCTGCCCTTCGGAGAATTTCCCCTATCCCGCGTCCCCGGGCGGTGAAAACGGTGTGCACCATCGCCTGAAAGGCTTTGCGTTGCTCTATCGGGATCTTCGGGTCACCCACCCGGCGGATCACTAAGATCCCCCCGTCAACGTTTGGCTGTGGCCGGAAAGCAGACCTTGGTACTCGGGAACCAAGGTGAAACGTGAACCATGGGGACCACTGAGCTGTCATCATCGTGCTTGCACCTACCCCGGCCCGGCGGCGAGCGACTTCCCACTGCATGAGGAGTACAGCGGCAGTCCATGCCGGCGCATGCAACAACTTTCGAAGAATGGCAGTGGTGAGGTGAAAGGGAATGTTTCCCACAATGACGCAGGGAGTGGCGGGTAACGGGAAGTTGAGGAAATCATCATGGACCACTTCGACCGACGCCGAGGCGGTCTTTTTTGTGAGTTTGGCAGCTAGTTTTGCGTCTACCTCAACTGCCGTTATTGCCCTCCCCAAGTGGGATATCGGGTGAGTGAGGGCACCGCTTCCTGGCCCGATCTCAATGATGGGGCCGGAGGTTTGTTTTACAAGATCGACGATGGAGTTGATGATCTTGTGGTCTGTGAGAAAATTTTGGCCATGTTCGTGACGGCCGTATCCGTATGTAGACATCAGGTGTGCTCCGTGGAGTTGAAACGGAGCCGGGCATGGCAAATGGCCGCCCGGCTAAAGGACCGGAGCGGTTTCTAACCTGCGGGAGGGAGAAAACCGCCTTAGCGGCTGGTGAGCGGCCGCATGAAAACGGAACCTGAAATCAACATGGGCCTATCGTATCCAATTAATTTCGCAGGGTCCAATACGGTGAGAAAGAAGACAACCGCACCGCAACAGTGCAAGACCTCTCTGGATTGGAATTTAATTGAACATGGGTTTGGGGTACGACGCGCCCTACTCGGAGTGGCACGGACACTACGGCTGCGCGCCCACACACAACAGTAAAGAGCTCGGCAATGCACAGACACGTAACGAGAGCGCCACAAATGTATGTACGTTTAAGTTCCAGCATCGACACTGACGCTCCACATGGAGGGACGGCCGCAGCCCTGCAGCAAGCACACGGCAGGGTGTCTGCTTCGGGCGACGTGAAATTACGCAGAAAAATACGAAACACATCACCGCAGGTCACGGTAGGTATTTGCGGGTCATTTCGTAATCCCGTAAACGAAAAGAACAAAACTACGAAACACAAAAACATACGTTGAGCAGCGTAAATGGTTTTCGTTTCGTAATTTTTCCACTTTTTGAAGAAAATCTAAATAAGAAGAGACACCTTGATTGCGATTGTGTCCCGTGTCACATAGCTGCAACCCCTGCAGCGTGCCCTCAACGAGGACGCTCTGTGTCGTAGACATGTGCCTGCAATGCGTGTCTGTGTCTCTCTCTTAAAAGGTTTGGGTCGAAATACCGCAAAATTACGAAACACCGCCGAAATGTGACGTGTCTATGCAGGTCACAGCGTTATCGCGTGTTTCGTAGTTTTGTTCTTTTCGTTTGCGGAAATCACGAAACCGCAGGTAGAGCGTTTCGTAATTTTTTCGTATTTTGATCGGCAAATTACGAAACGAGGTCAAAACTACGAAACGAACACACAACACCTGTGTTGCGTGTCACACAACGGCGCGCCACGGACGTGTTGCAGCGTGGCAGTATCCCGGCCGTGTCACATAGCTGCAACCCCTGCAGCGTGCCCTCAACGAGGACGCTCTGTGTCGTAGACATGTGCCTGCAATGCGTGTCTGTGTCTCTCTCTTAAAAGGTTTGGGTCGAAATACCGCAAAATTACGAAACACCGCCGAAATGTGACGTGTCTATGCAGGTCACAGCGTTATCGCGTGTCTCGTAGTTTTGTTCTTTTCGTTTGCGGAAATCACGAAACCGCAGGTAGAGCGTTTCGTAATTTTTTCGTATTTTGATCGGCAAATTACGAAACGAGGTCAAAACTACGAAACGAGCGCGCTACAGACGTGTCACAGGTCATAAAAAGGCGCGCCCCTTGCGTGTCACCGTGACGCAGCATCCCGGCCGTGTCACATAGCTACAACCCCTGCAGCGTGCCCTCAATGAGGACGGTCTATGTCGTAGACAGGTGCCCGTAATGTGTGTCTGTGTCTCTCCCTTAAAAGGTTTGGGTCGAAATGCCGCAAAATTACGAAACATCCCCGAAATGTGACGCGTCTGTGCAGGTCACAGCGTTATCGCGTGTTTCGTAATTTGGTTTTCCGATTTTCGTAGTTCTACGAAACCGCAGGTAGAGCGTTTCGTAATTTTTTCGTATTTTGATCGGCAAATTACGAAACGAGGTCAAAACTACGAAACGAGCACACTATAGACGTGTCACAGGTCACAAAAAGGCGCGCCCCTTGCGTGTCACCATGCCGCCACACAACAGCTGCCCCACCACAACACCCCAGCCGTGCCACGTGGCGTGTAGAAACGTGCTCGGTTCGATTCGTAAAGATTAGGTCGCAGGCTATTGTGCGCGACGCATAAGTTCCGTACGATGGCCCCCAGACCGTATGTGGCGTTTTAATTCGTTTTTGGTTTAGCCAGCCGCATACGGGGGATAACCCCGAGGATAATTCATAAAGAGACAGCCTCTCGACCGTGATAGGCGCGGTTCCTCCGACGAGATAGACCGGTCGGCAACGGCATTGCCAACCACAAAAGCGGTCAGGTAGGGAGTAAGCGCTCCCGTAAAGCGATGGGACGGCAGACCACCGTTCTAGCGAGTTGAGCACGGCACTCCAAGCCGCCTGAATAGCAAGCCGGTAAAGCACCCCGCTCCGGGACAGATCAATCTGCCCAGGAGCGTTTTTCTATGTCCGAAAAGGACACGACTACCGCCGTCGCGCCACGCTTTTACACGCTGCAGGAACTCGCCGATCTCGGCGTCGGCTCCGAGTCCACGTTGCGAAAAGCTATTAAAGAGGGCCGTCTTTCATTCCACCGTTTCGGCACCGCCTATCGGATTCGCCAAGACGATCTCGACGCCTACCTCGCGGCCGCACGCCGCCCTGCCCCGCAGCTATTCGACGGCTTCGTCGATGCCGTCGTGAATGCAGCGCCCCAACTGACAGATGAGCAGCGCCAGCAGCTCGTCACGGTGCTGGGCGGTGTGAAGCACTAATGCGGACAAACCCGCCTACGACGAGATCCCGCCGCTTAGCTCAGCTAGTCAGGCTGGGTCTTGAACTGAGTGCGAGGGCTGATGGGTGATGGCCGTGCTACTACACACGCGCGCTCCACCGTCGTGCCCCGAGTCCAAATAAACAGTTCATTCAACCAAGGAGAACAAACCATGTCTTTCAGAGACGATTACGCAGCAGCGCTGCGCAATGAGCAGCAAGCAAAAGATACCGTGAACGAGGCGCGCCGTGCACACAAAGCGACAAAGGAGCGCCTTGCGCAGTTGCGCAAGTACGCCGAAGAGTTCGAGGTGAATCTCGACGGTGACAAGTCCGCCAGCACCGAAGGGGACGGTGACAAGTCCGCCAGCACCGAAGGGGACAGCGATACACCTGAGAACGGTGACGGCGACACGCCTGAGAGCACCGAGGGCAGTAAGCCGAAGCGGCATCTAGAAGTTGTACCCGACTAACCCTTTAGCCGTACACGCAATCACCTCATGTGTGTACGGCCACGCGGCGTGACGACGTACAGCCGTCACGTTTGATGTCGCCACACACCCCGCTCGCAAGGGCGGGGTTTTCGCGTGTGTGCGGGTGGCTGCGGCACCGCTACACGTGACACTGTCACGATGCTTGCGCCGGTATCGGCGACGGGGCATATACACGTCTGCCCCGTCGCCTGGATCATCCGCCACATGGCTGGCGGTATGTCGCGCTGCTGTTATGCGCGGTTCTGGCCGGCATAGTCTTGTGTGGACGTCAGATATGCCGAAGACGGGGCCGTGGGTGCAGCAAAGACAGCAGCGTGGACAAAGCAGATTTCAGCAGCTGTGTTGCTGAAGTTGTGACCGCGACGGCAGATGACATGCGGCGCATGCCGCATCATGGACGCGTCGTGAGATACGCCAATATCCATCTCGGCAGGCTTGCCGTGATGGAGCGTTTCGTGATGACCCAAACACGACACATCGATGCTGACATATCCGAATGTATATCGACAAGATATATCGGATTGCCGGCAGTGTCGTTATGCGGAGCATGGGTCATCACACAACGTGCAGCGTCAGCTGCACTATTGGGCATCTTGACCGGAGCGTAAGCGGAGGGCAAGACAGCACCAGCCAGACCGAGCGAGCGAGGTCTGAGACTGGGGCTGTAAGGGGCGGCGCGCCAGCGCCGGGCACCGGGTTATGCGAGCGCCAGCGAGTAGTAACACCCGGTGCAGTGCCTCGGCTATGCCGAGCGCCGGAGCGCAGCGGAGGCGTCGCACCCCCTTATGCCCTTTTCCCCCTTCTACCCCTATAACGACAAACATATAGGGGTTTTGACACAGAAGGGGGCTGCGACCTGCGTGTTTCGGGTTGTGACACGGTCTTCGACCCTTACCCGAAACGGCCCGTTGATGCGCGAAGCGCACATGGTGCCTACGCAAAATCTGCAGGTCGCCACGCTGTGCGCACCACATGCGGCGTCAGCCGTTGTATGTCGGTCTTAAAGTAAGGGCCGATGACGGGTGGAAACGCCGCTTGCGGCGTGTTCCCGCGTCATCGCGCACGCCGTGTGCAACGTGAGCTTGCGAACGTGCCACGGCGTCGAACCGAACGGCAAGACCGACATTGTTTACGTGGTGCGCACAGCCACACCCTGCACTCTGGCACCGCCGCCAGGCGGTTATTGCAGGGTGTTCCAAATCCCGCAGCGAGCCATCCGCCGCAAGGCGGTGTTGATGCTGCTGCGGGTGATAACAACACGGGTCGAATAACACACTCCATATCGGCCCGTGCCATAAGCACAGTATCTGTGCAGACGCATCACGTTCGCGGCGGCCATATGCGCGCAAGCGCATGTAACGAGCACCGCCAGCGACGTGTGTTTCGCAGCGCGTCGCGCTGCAGCAGATCCAGCGGCAGCTGTTGATGCAAATGTGTAGCGCCGCGACTCGATTGGTTCATCTTTGTGGCAGCGGCTGTACGGCCCTGTGGCGGCCGTAGACGCCTCGGATGGACGGAGTGCGCGTGCAGAAGAACAGTTTCAAGACGTCGCTGTTCGTCGTGTATCTGCCGAAGTCGATGTGCAAGGAGATCCCCGACTACTACACCAGTGAGGTGGACGGGCGCGAAGTGAAACGTCCGCGCTATGTCGCCCGCGACTACGAGGAAGCAAAGCAGTACCTCGAAGAGTCAATGCGCTGGCTTGCAGAAAACTTCATCCCCGGCGGTATCGACGCAGTCGCTGGCGGTGATATGAACTTTGACGAATCAACGCCACACATCCAGTTCCAGGCGGATACGTTCTCACCGAAGCCCGAAGATCCCGACAAGCTCCGTTGCCGCCCCGGCATCGCGTACAACACTGACACCTCAGTGCGGTACACATCCGGCCCGAAGAAGGGCAAGCAGATCTCGGGTAACCAGAAGTTCATCGACGCGCAACGGGGCCTGCGCGAACACATGCACTCGCTCGGCTATCCGGTGGAACTAGAAGTCTCCGAACGTCATGACGAGTCACTCAACCTCGACCGCTACACCGAGCAACAAGACCGGGAGCGCGATCTCGCCAAGCGCGAGGATGATGTGGAAGTCAAGAAGCGATCCGTGCAGCGCGACATGGACGCAATTGATCGTGACCGCGAGCAGGCTGCTAAGGAACTTGAACAGGCGCAAGAAGCCCGCGAAGCAGCCCAGCGCGTACAGGAGAATGCTGAAGCACAGGCTCGCGAGGTTGCCGAGCGTGTGCTCAAGGAAGCACGCGAGAAGGCCGAGCAAGAAGCCGAAGAGATCCGCAGCGAAGCACGCAAGGATGCTGAGCAGGAGTTGGGCCTGGCCGAAGCGCAAGCAGACGAGCTGCTCGAACGAGCCGAAGAGACTGCGCGGGCCAAGGCGGGCGATATTACAGCCGCAGCTCGCAGCGAAGCAGAGACGATCACTCGCAAGACCGACGAGGCCCGTAAGCAGGATGAGCGCGACGCCGAGACGATCCGCAGCAAAGCACGAGATGAGGCCACGAGCATCCGCGACGAGGCCACACGCGACGCTGCAGTAACGCGCAAGGATGCCCGCGATGAGGCTGATCAGATCCGCCGCAACGCGCACACGGACGCCGAAGATGAAGCCGCCATCATCATCGAAGAAGCGGTGAAGTCAGGACAACAGTTGGAGCACTTGGATAAGAAGTTCCTGGTGCAAGAACTGCATCGCAGCCCAGAGTTGCTTGAGCGTTACACGCTGTTCAGGCAGTCGCAGACCTCAGGCAAGAAGGGCGGGGCGCAGCAGCGTGCACGCGAGCGCATCGAGAAGCGCCGCCAGCAGCAACAGCAGCGTGATCGTGATGGCGGTATGGAGTTGTAGCACTGCTCTCCCCTGCCCTGTACGGCCTTCTGCGGGCCTAACAGGGGGCCGTCGGCGTCGTAGGTCATTGGCGGCGGGTAAACGGCTGATATTCAGCGAAAATCGAAGAAATCTCGGCTAGGCGGGGCCGGTGTCACTACGTTGCGCAGTGAATTGGCCTGTTGAGTGGCGGAGATAGTGCGCAGCACGTCGGTGTGTACGACGGGGCATGTGCTGCGCAGAAGAGATGTCCGTAGAAGGGCCGACAGAATGTCGTTGTCATTCTGTTGCGTAGTAAAGGTGTCAATAGGATGACAAACCACTTCACTGCCCAATTCACATGTCATTAAAGTGACAGGGCATTTGATGAGGGTGTCAGGAAGTTTGTGTGTGAGGCTCTGATCTGAAGGAGTTTCACCGATAATGACTACGGTGTCACCGAAGAAAGGCCATGACCCGGCGAGGGTCAACGAGATCAGCGAGAAGCTGATGGATAACCCCGAGCTCGCAAAGCTCATCGGGGAGCTGTCTACCTCCACCGACGACGCCAGCGAGCTGGTCAAGGGGCTTTTGCAGGCGTCGATCAACGCCGGCCTGCAGGCGGAGATGGATGCCCATTTGGGCTACGAACACTCCGACCGCAAAGCGAAAGCCCAGGTAACAGATTCTGGTGGCGGCAACCACCGCAACGGGTCGTACACCAAGACCGTCGATTCCGGCTACGGCCCAATCGAAGTGACCATGCCGAGAGACCGGGCGGGAACGTTTCGCCCGCAGATGGTGCCCAAAGGCGCGCGCAGGCTCACTGAACTCGATGACATGATCATCTCGCTGTACGCCGGCGGGATGACGGTGCGTGATATCCAGCACCACCTTGCAACCACCCTGGGTGTGGATATGAGCCCGGATACCATCAGTACGATCACCGACGCGGTACTCGATGAGGTGATGCTGTGGCAACACCGCCAGTTGGACGAGTTTTACCCCGTGATCTTCCTCGACGCGCTGCGCGTGAAAATCCGTGATGGCCACCGCGTGGTCAACAAGTCTTGCTACATGGCTGTCGGTGTGGACATGGACGGCATCAAGCACATCCTGGGATTGTGGATCGCCGATAACGAAGGTGCCGCATTCTGGGCATCAGTCTGCGCGGATCTGGCCAACCGTGGCGTCCAGGACGTGTTCATCGTGTGCTGCGACGGGCTTAAGGGTTTGCCCGATGCGGTGGAAGCGACCTGGCCGAATTCGATGGTGCAGACCTGCATCGTGCACCTGATTCGAGCTGCGAACCGGTGGGTGTCGTATCAGGACCGCAAAGGTGTCTCCCGTGCGCTACGTGAGGTCTACACGGCCGCCAACGAGGACACCGCCCGTGCCGCCTTGGACGCGTTCGAAGCATCTGAGCTTGGGCGGCGCTACCCCCAGTCGGTGAAGGTGTGGCGCGACGCGTGGGATCGGTTTGTGCCGTTTCTGCAGTTCCCGCCGGCAGCCCGCCGGGTGCTCTACACCACGAATTCGATCGAATCACTGAACGCTGAACTGCGTAAAGCCACCCGCAACCGCGGGCAGTTCCCGAACGACACCGCGGCGTTGAAAACGCTGTGGCTGATGATCTGCAACATCGAGGACAAGCGCGCTGCCCAGCGGGCGAAGAAGGCGAAGCGGGATATCGAATGCAACGGCTATATTGAAGGGGCGAAAGCCATAGGCTGGAAACAAGCCATCAACCAACTAGCCGTGGCCTACCCAGACCGATTCGCGGACTACTTGTAAACCAAGCCCCCGCACACAAAGAATCGGACACCCTCCATTTGATTGCGCAGTAAACGTGTCGATGAAATGGGTGCCCAATACACAGTGCAACCTACGTGTTAATGAAATGTCACAGACACTACATAGTGCAGTGAGTTGCGCAGCAGAAACGCCAGTAAAAGCACCGCACCACTGCACCGTAAAACTGCACAAGTGATTCGCAGCAAATTGGCGTGTGAAATGGTTGAAAAAATAACCCCGCAGGTTTCCCTGCGGGGTTTCGTAGTTAGAACGGTACTTCTTCGCCCTCAGCGCCAGCCAGGGCGGCGGTCGCCGCCTCGCCTCCGCGACGGGCAGCGCGAGCAGCGGACTCCTTCTTGGAATCGATCAGCTGCACCGTGTCGATGCGCGCCACCAGCGGGTACTGCTTCACACCGTCCTTGTCGGTGTAGACGTCGGTCTTGAGCGAGTAGCTCACCGCAACGCGATCGCCGGAGCCGATGCAGCCGAACACACCGGGGTTCGCGGCGTCCTGGACGTAGCCGGTCAGCTCCACGATCTCGCTTTCCACCTTGCCGGTGGACTTGTTCTTGAAGGTGTTGCGCGCATAGACGCTGAGCTTCACCGTCGCGCCGCCGTTTGCGTGCTCGAACAGCTTGGGTGCGCGAGCTGCGTTGCCGACGATGGTGCCGTTGTTGAAGGGGTTGGACATGATGGTTCTCCTTACGTGAGTGGGTGTGATTTGCCGTGCAATTTGGGTACTTAAGCAGCGGCTTTGCCGCTGCGGGGGTTGAGCTGTCGTTACAGCACTGCCCAGGGCAGCGGCGTGCCTGCCGCCTCTAGGTCGCGCAGTTCTTGCGCTGCGCCCGGATCGGCGTCCTCGCCGTCGATGCCGTCGGCGAGCTGGTAGAGCAGTTCCAGGTCGGTGTGGATGAAGTCGCGCACCAGGTGCCTCCTTGTTCGGATTGATGGTCAATCCGTCTGTTGGAGACAGCTCTGCTGTCTAGGGGGGTTCTCCCCCGCCCCGCTAGGTGTGCATCTCTGCAGGCCACGGCCCCGCGAGAAAAAGAAACCCCGTTGCATCGCTGCAACGGGGTAGATGGTGCTACTCGGCAAACAAGATCGTGCGAGTCTTCTCGGCGCCCTCGCGGACAAGCTCGACCATCCGCTCGCCCTGGCCGATGTCGGTCAGCTTTGCGACCAACGACGGGAAGTTTTCGTCTGGTCCGATCTCGGTGGCTCGCTGCGCAGCCACGCCAGCTAGTCCCGGCTGGCCGGTGGCGTGGGCGAGCACGGCAACAGTGGCGGTGAGCTGGGCGCGCATCCCCGGCCAGCTGGTCGGGACAGCGCGCATAACCTTCTCTATGAACGCAAGGCCCGCCTGCGGGTCATCGAGCAGTGCCGCAAGCAGCGTGTCTCGCAAGCGCGGCGTGGTGAAGCATTTCAGCGCCGATCGAACAGCGCGAGTGCTCGGCTGGGTGATCCCTGCCGCCGCCTGCTCATACTCACGCTGCAGCATGTCTGAGAACATGGGCGGGACGTAGGCCAGCGCGTCTTCAATAATGTCGGCGTGCTCGGCGGCGTCGATGCCGTGATCGGTGCTGTTCAACCGTGCCTCAATGTCGTCTTTGCTCGGCTCCGGCAGCTCGCCGGTGTGCTCTAGCATCTGCCGCAGCGCCGCCGATGCGGCGACCTCGCCGACAACGCCGTGGCGCGGCTCGTCGATGAGCGGATGCTGATACACAGACCACCACGCAGCCCCGGTAACGATCTCAGGCACCTGCACCACCCCGAGCAGCGGCGGTAGGTGCACTGCCCCGCTGGCGAGGTACGTGGCCGTTTCGTCAAAGATCGGTTGTGCAATGTCGTCGCTGATCATGTACGCGATAACAGCGTCGAGTTCGAGGTGGTGGACCCACGCTGCGAACCGCTCGCGGCTCTCGGTGAGCTTTGCAACAGCTTCGTCCAGGTCGAACCGTGCGACCGGGCCGAGGCGGATGGTGTCGACACCCTCGTCGTCGACGAAGAACGCGAGGATCAGCGAGTTGTTCGGGTAGAAGCCGAGGATGCCGGGGAGGTTCGCGAGGATCTCGCCGTGGGATGCAAGCGTGTGGGAATGAGTGGACATGGCAGTGCTCCTTTGCACGAATACGGGGTGTACGTGGTCAATCCCGTATTCGGCCCGGCTCTGCCGGTCGCAGGCGTATCCCAGCAGTGCAGCACTCATGTGCGCCGAGCGTCGCTAGCGCAGCCTGGTGCTCGGCTTGCCGGGTGCGGGCGCTAGCGACGCAGCCTGTGCCTAAGCGTCGGCTTCGATGCGCTTGAGAGCGCGATAGATCGTCGGCCGCGAGACGTTGAAGGTGCGCGCTACAGCGCTGACGGACTTACCGCCCTCGATAAGCTCCTTTGCCATCTGCGCCTGCTCAGTCAGCTACGCTGACCCAAGCAGCATAGCTAACCCCCGACGTGTCTACTTTCCGGGGGTCAGGCCCGTGCTCGACAACTCCAGCGGACTCAACGCCCACGCCAGCGTCGCGGACCATGCGGCCGGGTACCGGAAGGTGGCCAAGGCCGCGGGCATCGCGATTTAATCCCGCGCAGAGCCGGAGACTGTGACCTGGCGATCATTGATGCGCAAGGTGCTGTCAGCGGCAGCAATAACTGCGGCATCGTGCGTGGCGGCCAGAACGAGTGCGCCCCCGTCCGCAGCTCGCCGCAGGAGCGCGATAACTTGGTCGCGGTTAGTGGGGTCGAGGGAGGCGGTCGGCTCGTCAGCGAACACATAAGCCGCGCCGCGGAGCAGGGCTCGGGCGATCGCCAGCCGCTGCTGCTCGCCTCCGCTGAGAATAGCTGCCGGCCCGTCGAAGGGGACATCAAGACCGACTTCGCCGAGGGAGTGCAGCAATTCTTCTTTGGAGTATTGCTTCCTGGATAGCCCGAGGGTGAGGTTATCTTCGCAGCTTAGTTCGGGAATGATTCCGTGGTCTTGGTGGATTATCGCTGCGCGTTCTCGCCAGAACCTCCGCCTCCGCTTCATCCTCCACGCGGAGGCATTCTCACCGTCTATCCGGAGGAGGCCGTCCGCCGGCGGCAGGAGCCCGGCCAAGGTGTTGAGCAGCAAAGTCTTTCCGGAACCGCTGGCTCCACAGATGGCGACAAAGCCTGGCCCGGGTAGGGAAAACGTTGCATTTTCCACGAGGGACTTCTTCACCATCCGCGTGCTGCGCCCCACAGAAAAAGTCGACTCCGCGGCGAGACAGAGATGAGAGGTGGAAATCTCCGGCGGCAGAGTGGGGGGCTGATTGGGGCTAGCCAATGACATTGTGACTCCTAGGGGAGGCGGACATGTGCTGAGAAATACTGAGACGGACAAAACCGAGGTAGACGATTAAGACAAGGCAGCTTAGCGCGGTGAAGGTGTAGAGGAACGGGTTGGGAAGCAGTAGCGGAGCCAGGACGGACAATATGACGACAACTGTCAGGCTGACCAGTTGGCTTTTGAATAGTCGCCACATCGTTTTGTCCGGTGATTGCCCAGCGCTGTGGAGGAGTACCAGGAGGCGACGGTGAACTCGGAGCTGGATGCGCGCCTGGACTATCAAGGCCGCAAGCGTGGCGAGCAAAGCTCCGAGGGCGCTCAGGATACTCAGCCAGAACAGCGCCGTGCTGGCTACTAGTTCGGCCAGACCGCGATCGGCGGCGCGTACCGGGTAGACGTAGCCTTCGAGGCCGGCAGCGGTAAGTTCTGGACCCAGTTCCGAGAAATCCGCGAAGAGCAAATTTTCACTCGAAGCTGTGGAGCTTAGGAAGTCTGCGTCGAAGCCGGATAGATCGTCCGTTTCAAGCACGTAAAAACAATCGCCGGGAACCAGTTCCCCCGACATTGTTCCACTAATGAATCCGACCGCATGATCGGCACTGACCGGACCAATTTGCGCAGATTTAAGGAGCAGGTCGCCGGATTCCTGAGCCCACAGATCCACGGAAGCTGCGAAATGCTCTTGGGCTGCGGAATAGTCGACCGAGTGGTTGTCGTCTCCGGGACGGAACTGATAATCCTGCAGATCGTGCCATTGGCGGTTAGCAAGTGCCACGGGGCAGGAGTCCGGCACACCGGTACCTTCTTTCGGCAAAGTATGGCTGAGGACAGCCCCGTGCTCCCGTTCCCAGCTGAGCGCGAAGTCGCGGAAGTTCTGCTGCAGACTGGGCGGCAAGAGCTCGCCTCCTTCCACGCGGCCAGCAGGGCCGTCGAAGTTGGCTGAAAAATGCAAGGCTCCAAACTCCGCGAGAGATTTCCAGGTCTGCTGGGCCTCGGATTCCTGCTGGTAGGAGCGGAGCGCAGCCGCTGAGCTAAGACCCGCTGCTACAAAGGTCACGCAGGTAAAGACCGAAATTACTTTCAGCGCTTTTCCCGCCGCCTTCTCTGCGGGGGCACGCTGCCCCAGCAGCGCTACTGCGCGGCGCAACAATGGGGCGGTGACGGCTACGGCCAAACCGGTGGTAGCCAGGGCCAAGCCTATCCCGGCGGCGTAGAACCTGAGGAACAGGAGGGCAAAAGAATAGCTCCCTTGGCGGGCGAGGAATGTACTCGCAAGGCCAATGAGAACTAGGTGCGGGAGGATGACAAAGGTCCATTGCCGCCAATTGCCTTTTTGACTGCGGTGCCCGCCATTTATTGTGCGCAGCGCTGCCAATCTAAGACCGGAAACCCGAAGAACAAATACCAGGGCAAAAAGGGAAACGACAAATAGAAACAGGATCGCCACCAACGCGGGCAGGCGGAATACGACCGATTGGATGAGGTGAAGGAACTGCGTCTTTTCGCTTAGCCTGAGCCCGTCATTCCTGGCCGATTCGTAGAAGTGGTTCGCATTGCCACCCGTTGCTTTGGGAACCAAGACGTAGTCACCGTGGTAATCCAGCGACCCAAGCTCACTGGCCGCTTGGCTCAAGGCATCCGGCCGGTTGAGCCGGGGAATGCGTTCCGGTGCTGGATAATTTTGCTCCAGCGGGATGAAAACCTCGTGGGAAGTCCCGCTTGCGTCATCGGTGCCAGTCAGCCGGTAGATGAAGTAGCCGTTCTGCTCGGCCAATGAAACCAGTGAGTTACGGATTACCGTCGGTGCGTAGTCTGACTCAAGTTCCTCCGCGAGTGAAGTCTTAGGCTCGACGTAGTCAAGACTAAAGGTTGATTCGACCCCTAAGGACAAGGGCTTGGTGGAGTCAACCAGGGCTGTCAGCAGCCACCCAGTAGTCGCGATGACTGCAGCAAGAAGTAGGCTCAAAAGCCCAAGTACTAGGGGTCGAATGCGCATGAGTTCTAGCAGAAGTTGTAGTAGTAGCTATGCACGACGTCCCAGCCGCGTTGCTCGGCGAGGGCTTCGCAGTCCTGACGCTGCCGGTCGATGGCGAGGCCGTCCATGGCAGCATCTAACGAGATACGGAGGTAAATAGCAGCGCGTGTAGTCATACGCTATTCATAGCGCATTTAGGTTACATTGAAACGAAACTCCACGACGTCGCCGTCCACCATCACGTAGTCTTTGCCCTCCTGGCGCACCTTGCCGTGGGCGCGAGCCTCAGCCATGGAGCCGAGCTGGTCGAGGTCGTCGAACGCGACGATCTCCGCCTTGATGAAGCCCTTCTCGAAGTCGGTGTGAATCACGCCTGCGGCCTTCGGGGCGGTGTCGCCCTTGCGGATCGTCCACGCGCGCGCCTCCTTCGGCCCCGCGGTGAGGTAGGTCTGTAGCCCGAGGGTGTCGAAACCGGCTTTGGCCAGCGTCTGCAGTCCCGGCTCGTCCTGTCCGACGGCGGCGAGGAGTTCGGCCGCGTCCTCGTCGTCAAGCTCAAGCAGCTCCGTCTCCGTCTGCGCGTCGAGGAAGACCGCCTCGGCGGGGGCGACGAGCTCGCGCAGCTCCTGCTTCTTCGCCTCGTCGGTGAGCACCGCCTCGTCGGAGTTGAAGACGTAGAGGAAGGGCTTCGCCGTCATGAGGTGCAGGTGGTGCAGCAGCGGCAGGTCAATATCGCCGGTTTTGGAAGCGGCGAAGAGGGTGCGGCCGTCCTCGAGCACCGCCTGGGCCTTCTTGGCTTCCTCGGCCTGGGCGGCGATGTCCTTGTCCTTGCGGCCGTCCTTCTCCAGGCGCGGCAAGGCCTTCTCAATAGTCTGCAGGTCGGCGAGGATGAGCTCGGTGTTAATCACGTCAATGTCGCTCGAGGGGTTGACCTGGCCGTCGACGTGGATCACGTTGTCGTCGCTGAAAGCGCGCACCACCTGGCAGATCGCGTCCGCCTCACGGATGTTGGCCAGAAAGGCGTTACCCATGCCCTCGCCCTCGGACGCACCCTTGACAATGCCGGCGATGTCCACGAAGGACACCGTCGCGGGCAGCACACGCTCCGAGTCGAAGATCTCCGCCAGCCGGTCCAAGCGCGGATCCGGCAGCTCAACCAGGCCCACGTTGGGCTCGATGGTGGCGAAGGGGTAGTTGGCCGCAAGCACCTCGTTGCGCGTCAGCGCGTTAAACAGGGTGGATTTACCAACGTTGGGCAGACCGACAATTCCAAGAGTAAGGCTCACCTCGACCATGCTAGTGCACGCCCGGTAGGCGTCGTCGCAAAGCACCATGCGATGGTGCACAATGGTGCGTGTGAGCGAGACCCAAACCGACACCCACGGCGGCGCGAAGCAGGCCGAAAACTTAAGAGATGACCGCGTGGACCGCAGCGTGGTGTTCGGCGAATGGATCTCTTCCACCGCGAAGTTCACGCTGCAGATGATTGTCATCGCAGTGTTTTTGTACGTGCTGGCGAAGATCATCGGCGCGTTCTGGGCGGGCATCTTGCCGATGACGCTGGCGCTGATCGTGTGCACGGTGCTCTCCCCCATCTCCACCTCGATGCGTCGCGCTGGCCTGCCCTCTGGCCTCGCCGCGTTCTTCACGCTGTTGATATTCGTTGGCGCGCTGGCGGCGCTGGCCATGCTCATCGCTCCCGACATCATTGGCCAGTCCCGCCTGCTCTATCTGCAGGCCCTCGAAGGCGTGCAGCGAATCCAACTGTGGCTGCAGGGCCCGCCACTGAACGTGGACCCGGACAACATCAACACCGCGGTCAATGAAATCGCGCAGTGGATCCAAAACCAGGCGGGCGCCATCGCTGGCGGCGTGTTCTCAGGCATCGGCACCGCGGCCGGCCTGACGGTGACCCTCATGGTGATCTTGGTGGTCACGTTCTTCTTCCTCAAAGACGGCCACCGGTTCCTGCCGTGGCTGCGCTCCGCCACGGGTGGGCGCACCGGCCTGCACGCCACTGAGCTGCTTACCCGCTCGTGGAACACGCTGTCGGGCTACATCCGCGCGCAGGCAGTCGTTTCGCTTATCGACGCTGTCTTTATCGGCGTGGGCATCTCCATCGTCGGCGTGCCGATGGCGTTCACGCTGGCAGTGATCACTTTCGTGGCTGGCTTCATCCCGATCGTCGGTGCCGTGGTCGCCGGCGCGTTGGCAGTGTTGGTCGCCCTGGTGTCGCTGGGCTTTACCGAGGCGCTCATCGTGCTGGCCATCGTCATTGCGGTGCAGCAGCTCGAGGGCAACATCCTCTCCCCGATGCTGCAGTCGCGCGCCATGAATCTCCACCCGGTGATTGTGCTGGTTTCCGTGACCATCGGCGGCGGCCTGTTCGGTCTCGTGGGCGCCTTCCTTGCCGTGCCGGTCGCGGCGATGGTGGCGGTGGCGTACCGCTACCTGCTGGATATGCTGCGCATCAACTCCGGCGAGATGGGGGCGGACGACATCACTTTCGTCACCCCGGAGGGCCAGCTCATCGCTGAGATCGACGAGCAAGAGAGCGTGCACAAGCGTCAGGAGTGGCGTGGGGAGCGCGAGTGGGCGAAGGAACCCGTCACGGACAATGAGCAGGACGAGCGATCGCAGCGCCCGCTCGGCTCGACGAGCTGGAAGCGCATTAAAGAAGCTGGCGAGAGGCTACGCAAGTCCCGCACTATCGAACATCCTTCCGAACCAAGGGAGTAGCGCGTCGGGCCGTGTGCCAGACTGCAGTGCATGTCGACAGCCACTGCCCTACTTTTCCTCATCACCGGCCTTGTGCTGGGCCTTGCGTGCGGGTTCCTCCTCGGCGCCACGCGCCACCCGCCTGAGCCAGCGCCGGATTTCAAGCCGGTCGCCCGCGCGCTGCGGGACATGCGCGACGAGCTGGACGCCATCAGCAAGCAGCAGGCGCTCACCTCGAACAATCTCGCAGGACAGGTACAGGCAATCGGGCGCACCTCGGCCCGCCTACAGGACCGCACGGACCAGCTCATCACCGCGCTGCGCTCGCCGCAGACCCGGGGCCGCTGGGGCGAGGTGCAGCTCGAGCGCGTCGTCGAGCTCGGCGGAATGTTGGAGCATGTGGATTTCGAGGTGCAGGAGCATGTGCTTATCGACGGCTCCGCGGTGCGCCCCGACATGGTCATCCGCCTCACCCAGGATCGCCGCGTGGTGGTGGACGCCAAGGTCCCCTTCGGCGCGTACCTCGACGCGCTGAACACCGACGACCCGGAGGAGCGGCAGGCGTATCTGAACCGGCACGTCAACCTGCTGCGGCACCACGTGGACACGTTGTCGTCGAAGCGCTACCTAGAGGCGTTTCAACCCACCCCTGAGTTCGTGGTGCTCTTCGTGCCGGCCGACCCGTTCCTGGACGCGGCGCTAGCCGTAGACCCGGAGCTTTTGGAGTACGCCTTCGCCCGCGGCGTAGCCATCACCACCCCAACCACCCTGTTTGCCCTGCTGCGCACCGTCGCCCTCGGGTGGCGCCAGGAATCGCTGGCGCAGTCAGCGCAGGAGATCCAGCGGCTGGGGTCGGAGTTGCACCACCGACTGTCAACCATGGCGGAGCACTACAACCGAGTGGGCACCTCCCTGGAGAAGGCCGTCGAAGCGTACAACGCCACGCTCGCCTCGATGGATTCGCGCGTCATGGTCACCGCTCGCAAGCTGGAGCAGGCGCAGGTGCCGGCCTCATCGAAGGCGGCGCCGGAGTTACACCATGTCTCAGCGAGGGCGCGGCGCTTCGACGGGTAAACTAACGCAGCGTGTCTACCCAGTCGTACCGGAACCAGCCCAGCCCGAACGCTACCTTTCTCGGGCTGCCAACCGCGTCCGGCATCGGCATCATCTTCGCGGCGCTGTTCACCGGCGCGCTGATTTCACTGTCCGCCGGGGCCATCTCCTGGCCGCTGCTCGCCTTGTACGCGGTAGCCGTGATTGCCGTGACCACGCTGGTGAACCCGAAGGGGCTGTTCCTCACCGTCACCTCGGCTCCCCTGCTGTTCGTGGTGGCGCTGGTGGCCACGGGGTATCTCATGTCGCTGGATGAAATCTCGAGGGGCGGGTTTTCGTCGAAAACCGCACTGCTCTTCCTCGGCTACCCGGTGGCGCAGTTCTTTCCCCTGCTGTTTAGCGTCACGGTGGGTTCACTGCTCATCGCGGTGCTTCGCATCTGGCTGATCGAGCGGCGCAACGCATCCATCCGCAAGTACGAATCGGCGGAGCGCAGCCAGCGCCAAGCCAGCAACCAACGCACGAACACGCAGGGTCGCAGGGCGCGCGAACGCGCCAAGTCGGTACCGGTGCAGGAGCTGCTGGAGCGCGCCAACTCCGAGCGCACGCGGCAGACCTCGAAGCAGAGCCGGGGCACCACCCGCGTGGTTGAGCGCCTCGGCGACGACCTGTACCGCGGCTAGGAACGCCTGTTAGCGCTTCGGCACGCGCAGGTCGCGCGGCAGCGCAAACGTAATTGTCTCCACCGTGGTGGTGACCTGTTCAACGTCCGCGTACCCGCGCTCGGCGAGATAGTCGAGCACCTCGCGCACCAAAATGTCCGGCACCGAAGCGCCCGAGGTCACGCCGATGGTGGTCACTCCGTCGAGCCACGCGTCGTCGATCTGCGAGGGGTAGTCCACCAGGTGCGCGGCCCCCGCGCCTGCGTCGAGTGCCACCTCCACCAAGCGCTTCGAGTTCGACGAGTTCTGGGAGCCGACTACGATGACCAGATCGCAGCGCGGCGCGATTTCCTTAACCGCGGCCTGGCGGTTCTGGGTGGCGTAGCAAATGTCGTCGCTCGGCGGGTTCTCCAGGTTGGGGTACCGCTCGTGCAGGACGTTGACGATCTCCATGGTCTCGTCGACCGAGAGCGTCGTCTGGGACAGCCACACCAGCTTTTGGTCCTCCGGGAAGTCCGGCAACCGCTTCACCCCGTCGATGCCGTCCACCAGGTGGGTCACCTCGGGTGCCTCGCCCGCGGTGCCCTCGACCTCCTCGTGGCCCTCGTGTCCGACCAGCAGGATGTGGTAGCCGTCGCGGGCGAAGCGCTTCGCCTCGTTGTGCACCTTGGTCACCAGCGGGCAGGACGCGTCGAGGGTGAGCAGGTTGCGCTGGGCGGCGGACTCGCGCACGGCCGGAGACACGCCGTGGGCGGAGAACACGAGGTGGGAGCCCTCGGGCACCTCATCGGTCTCGTCGACGAAGATTACGCCGCGTTGTTCCAGCGTTTCCACGACGTACTTGTTGTGCACGATCTCTTTGCGCACGTAAACGGGGGCACCGTACTTCTCCAGAGCCTTCTCAACGGTCTCCACTGCGCGGTCCACCCCGGCGCAGTAACCGCGGGGGGATGCGAGCAGCACGTTTTTTCCCTGATTTGGCATGGAACCAACACTAACGAATCAACGTCAAAAACATAAGGCGGCCCGCGTCGGGCCGCGATGTAGTCTAAGCCAAGCGCAACAAGCGGAAAGGAGCGTGCTGTGGCGGAATCGAAAAGTAGCCCGGAGGCGCCGTGGTCGGTGGCGCAGCTCAACGCCTCGGTGCGGGGGTGGGTGGAACGGCTGGGGTGGTTGTGGATTGAGGGGCAACTGACCCAAATCAACACGAAGCCGACGTGGAAGTTGTCGTACCTCACGCTGCGGGACACGCAGAAGGACGTCTCGGTGGGTCTCACCGCGGATACCTCGCTGCTCATGGGCATGACTGCCCCGCTCAAAGACGGCGACCGCGTGGTGGTGTTCGGCAAACCCTCGTTCTACGAGGGGCGCGGGTCGTTCTCCATGCGCGTCACCGAGATCCGGCACGTCGGTGCGGGCGAGCTGTTGGCGCGCATCGAGCAGCTGCGTCGCACGCTCGCTTCGGAGGGGTTGTTCGCGGCAGAGCGGAAGAAACCACTGCCCTACTTGCCGAAGAAGGTGGGGTTGATCACCGGCCGCGGCTCGGCCGCCGAACGCGACGTGGTGACGGTGGCGCAGGGACGCTGGCCCGCGGTGCAGTTCGAGATCATCAACACCCCGGTCCAGGGCCCCACCACGGTGCCAGCGGTCATTGAGGCGCTCGGCCAGCTAGACGCAAACCCGGACGTGGACGTGATCATCATCGCCCGCGGCGGCGGGTCGGTCGAAGACCTCCTGCCGTTTTCGGAGGAAGCGCTGCAGCGCGCCGTCGCCGCCGCCAATACCCCGGTCATTTCCGCCATCGGGCACGAGCCGGACAACCCGGTGCTGGACAATGTCGCCGACGTGCGCGCCGCCACCCCCACCGATGCAGCGAAGCGCGTCGTTCCGGATGTGGCGCAGGAGCGGTTGCTTATCGACGAAGCACGTGCCCGCTCAGCCGCCGCCCTCCGCGCCTGGGTGCGCCGAGAGCGGGAAGGCCTTGAGTCCCTCCGGTCCCGCCCCGCGGTGGCGGACCCGATGCTGCCCATCACGCGGCGCCGCGAGGAGGTTCAGCGCGCCCAGATGTTGATCCGGCGCGACATATCTCACGTTTTGCAGTCCGAAACCCAGCGGGTTACGGCGCTGCGGGCCCAGGTGTCCGCGCTCGGGCCGTCGGCTACCTTGGCCCGCGGTTACTCAGTAGTGCAGGTGCTGCCGCGCGATGGCAGCGAGCCAGAGGTGGTGACCACCATCGCCCAGTCCCCACCCGGCGCCCAGCTCCGCATCCGCGTCGGCGACGGCTCGATTACCGCCGCATCCATGGCGGCCACCCCAGCAGACTAGAGAACCCATCAATAAAAGAGGAGAAAGATCATGGCAGAAAACACCTTCGGCTCGGGCGCAGTGCAGGAAAACGCCTTCCCGGACCCGGAAACGCTCACCTACGAACAGGCGCGCGACGAACTCGTGGAAACCGTGAAGATCCTTGAGCTGGGCCAGATGAGCCTGGACGAGTCCCTGAAGTACTGGGAGCGCGGCGAGGCGCTGGCGAAGCGGTGCGAGGTGCTTCTCGACGGAGCCTCGAAGCGCGTCGAAGATGCAATTAGTTCGCGTCAGGTTGCTGGGGAGCAAGCGGAGCCGTCGATAAGCTCTCCGCAATAATCTCCTCGAACTCGCGGTCCTCGCCCGCGCCTGTGAGCAGGAAGCGGGCATCGCCCGCGTCGACGAGCCAGATGTCGCGCTCGTCCGGCGCGGCGTACACCTCGGCCTGCGCGCCGGCGACCTCCACGGTGCGCGCTAGCTCCCGGGCCTGGCCGCCGGATGCCGCA
Source organism: Corynebacterium sp. Marseille-P4321 (assembly GCF_903645305.1). GTDB lineage: Bacteria > Actinomycetota > Actinomycetes > Mycobacteriales > Mycobacteriaceae > Corynebacterium. Next base: position 375,569 of record NZ_CAHJXO010000002.1, read on the forward strand.
AGCGCCTCATCGGGCGCAGCGCCGGTCTGGGTGAGCTGGATGAAGCCGCCATCGGGGGTGATCCAGCCCACCACCGGCGCAGGCTGCTGGGCGATCATGGCGCGGCGAGCAGAGTTGGTGATCCAGCCCTCCGGCATCTGCGGGTAGCGCACCGGGAAATCCACGCCGCGGGCCTCCAAGTCGAGGAAGGTTTCCGCGTCTACCTCCTGCACCGGGCCCTGCTCCGGCGCGCCTGGGTTGTAGGTGCACAGGCCGGTCGCGCCGACAGCGACGATCATGAGCACGGCGATAAGCGCCGCGTTGATCATCATGTCGCGACCGTCTTGGAAGATGCGGGGTTTACTCTCGTTGGCCACGGGCTTCAGTATGTCACGGGCTCCCGCGCGCCTAGCAATCCCCTCAAAAAGGTGGGCAACGTCGCCAAATCCGGACACGGAGGTGCCACAATGGAGGGGCACTGCGCGTCGCGCGCTTACCCCCGATGAGGAAGGTCTCTTCCATGGCTGAACTTGAAATGTTTCCGGATCGCAACCTGGCAATGGAGCTGGTGCGAGTCACCGAGGCGGCGGCGCTCGCATCCGGCCGCTGGGTGGGCCGCGGCAAGAAGAACGAGGGCGACGGTGCCGCCGTCGACGCGATGCGCAAGATGATTAACTCCGTGAACATGGACGGTGTCATCGTCATCGGCGAGGGCGAAAAAGACGAAGCCCCGATGCTGTACAACGGCGAGAACGTGGGCAACGGGCAGGGCGCCGCGGTAGACCTTGCGGTCGACCCGGTCGACGGCACGCGTCTTATGGCCGAGGGCCGCCCGAACGCGATCTCCGTGATCGCGGCCGCCGACCGCGGCTCGATGTTCGATCCGAAGGACGCGTTCTACATGAACAAGATCGCGGTTGGCCCGGAGGCGAAGGGCGCCATCGACATCCGTGCTTCGGTGGCGGAGAACATCAACGCCGTCGCCAAAGCCAAGGGCATCCGCTCCGACGAGGTCACCGTGGTGGTGCTGGACCGCCCGCGCCACGCTCAGCTGGTCAAGGACATCCGCGCCGCCGGCGCGAAAGTCCGCTTCATCATGGACGGTGACGTCGCCGGCGCGATCGCCGCAGCGCAGAACACCAACTCCATCGACCTGGCCATGGGCATCGGCGGAACCCCGGAGGGCGTGATCACCGCGTGCGCCATGAAGTGCCTCGGCGGCGAGATCCAAGGCATGCTCGCCCCGCAGACGCACGAGGAGAAGGACGCGGTCCTCGCCGCGGGCCACGACCTAGAGAAGGTTATCGGCCTCGACGACCTGGTGTCTTCGGACAACTGCTACTTTGCCGCCACCGGTGTGACCAACGGCGACATGCTGCGCGGGGTTTCCTACCGCAAGTCCGGCGCGACGACGCGCTCGCTTGTCATGCGCTCCAAGTCCGGCACCGTGCGTTTCGTGGAGTCCCAGCACCAGCTGGCAAAGCTGCAGGAGTACTCCGTGGTGGATTACTCGGAGCCAACCGAATCGAAGTAAACACTTCCCGGTTGTCCGAGCAATATCGGCTCCTCAGCATCGGGCAATCGGGCATAATCGCAAGATGTAAGTGTCTACCACAACGGCAAACAGCAAAGGATGATCATGGCTGATCAGGAATACCGTATTGAACACGACACAATGGGCGAAGTGAAGGTGCCGAAGGACGCACTGTGGCGCGCGCAGACCCAGCGTGCGGTGGAGAACTTCCCCATCTCCGGCCGCGGCCTTGAGTCCCAGCAGATCCGCGCGCTCGGCCTGCTGAAGGCCGCCTGCGCACAGGTGAACAAGGACTTGGGCAACCTCGACGCAGAGAAGGCTGACGCCATCATTGCGGCCGCGAAGGAGATCGCGGACGGCAAGCACGACGACCAGTTCCCCATCGACGTATTCCAGACGGGTTCCGGCACCTCGTCGAACATGAACACCAACGAGGTCATCGCGTCGATCTGCAAGGCGAACGGCGTCGAGGTGCACCCGAACGACCATGTGAACATGGGCCAGTCCTCGAACGACACCTTCCCCACCGCCACCCACATCGCGGCGACGGAGGCGGCGGTCGAGGTGCTCATCCCGGCGTTGGAGGTGCTGCACGCTTCCCTGGATAAGAAGGCGAACGAGTGGCACGAGGTGGTCAAGTCCGGCCGCACCCACCTGATGGACGCCACCCCGGTCACCCTGGGCCAGGAGTTTTCCGGCTACGCCCGCCAGATTGAGCTGGGCATCGAGCGCGTGAAGAACACCCTCGAGCACCTTGGCGAGTTGGCTATCGGCGGCACCGCGGTGGGCACCGGCATCAACACCCCGGCTGAGTTCGGCGGGAAGGTGACCGAGGAGCTGGTGAAGCTCACCGGCGTTGAGCAGCTGTCCGAGGCGAAGAACCACTTCGAGGCGCAGGCCAACCGCGACGGTCTGGTCGAGTTCTCCGGCGCGATGCGCTCCGTGGCGGTCTCGCTGTACAAGATCGCCAACGACATCCGCCTGATGGGCTCCGGCCCGCTGGCTGGCATCGGCGAGATCCACCTGCCGGACCTGCAGCCGGGCTCCTCGATCATGCCGGGCAAGGTCAACCCGGTGCTGTGCGAGACTGCGACGCAGGTTTCCGCGCAGGTCATCGGCAACGACGCGGCGGTCGCGTTCGCGGGCACTCAGGGCCAGTTCGAGCTGAACGTGTTCATCCCTGTGATGGCGCGCAACGTGCTCGAGTCCGCTCGCCTGCTGGCTAACACCTCGCGCCAGTTCGCCACCCGCCTCGTGGACGGCATCGAGCCGAACGAGGAGCGCATGCGCACGCTGGCTGAGTCTTCCCCGTCGATCGTGACCCCGCTGAACTCGGCGATCGGTTACGAGAACGCGGCGAAGATTGCGAAGCACGCGGTGAAGGAGGGCATCACCATCCGCCAGGCCACGATTGATCTGGGCTTTGTGGACGGCGAGCAGCTCACCGAGGAGGAGCTGGACAAGCGCCTCGACGTGCTCGCGATGGCGAACACGGACCGCAACTAATTAGCGGCTAAGATCCCCAGCAACGTCTACTTGCTGGGGATTTTTCATGCCTGATTCTTTCTCCGAGCTGCGCGGCGCGGGCGGCTCGAACAAACCGTGGATCGCCGCGGGTGTCTCGGCGCTGGCGGTCGCGCTCGTCCTCATCGCGCTCGCCGGCGCGTATTGGTCCGCGCGGCCCGAGCCGGAAAGCAGCATTCCGGCCACGGTCACGGTCACGGCACTGCCGCCGGAGCAGTTGCTTATCGACGATGCCCTGGCCGGCACCTACACCGGCACCCTTGTCAGCTTGGACGAGCAGGCGAAGACACCCGCGTGGCCGGCTGTGGCGACGTTCGGGGGCGGCACCGCGTCGATCACGTATCCGCAAAGCGGGTGCACTGCGCTCATCGACGGCGAGGGCTTCGCCACCGCCCTGACAAAGCGTTGCCCGGCACCGGGTGGTGAGGGACGCTGGCGCGTCGATAAGCAAGTGCCCGGAATCGTGCACCTGACCTACTCCGAGGGTGGAAAAGACCTGGTTGAAGGCGAGCTTTCCCTCGGCTTGCCTTAAAATGCACCGGGTGTAATATTGCACCCCGTGCAAAATGACGGAATTCGGGATAGGAAGCGACGCGAGACGAAGCGCCGCATCATCGACGAGGCGGTGCGGCTCGTCCAAGAGTCCGGCTTCGACGCCGTGACCGTCGAGGACATCTGCGCCGCCGCCGGGATTTCCCGCCGCACGTTTTTTAACTACATGGACTCCAAGGATGAAGCCGTCCTAGGGGTGTTCCCATTCGTGTTCAGCGCCGAGTCGCTGGAGCGGATCCGCACGACGCCGAGTGGAAACATGCTGGAGCTCATCATCGCGTCGGTGGACACGGTGGACGAGGCCTACGGCCCCACCCCGGAGATTCGTCACGCGCTCCTGGAGGCCAACCCGGAGCTGCTGCACGCGGAGGCAGCCCGCAAACGTCATATGCTCATCGAACTGGGTACGGCACTCAACGATCACTTCCAGCGGTTCCCGAGCGACCTTCGCGCAGGTAGCGAGGCGAAGAGGGAAACCCACATCGTGCTCGGCCTCTTTCGTACCGCGCTGTCGCGGTACCTCTGGAGCCCAGCCGCAAGCGGCTGCGCCGACCCCGTCGAGGGGCTGCGCCGCACCGCCCAGGACATCACTACGTACGCACAGGAGCTGAAATGGTAGAAAACGCCCAAGACGCCGTTGAAAACACCGGGGAAAACGCCGTGGAAAACACCGGAGAAAACACCGCTAAGAAGCCCAACATCGGCCTCGTCTTCTCGGCCCTGCTGCTCACCATGCTGATGAGCTCGCTGGGCCAGATGATTTTCTCCACCGCGTTGCCCACCATCGTTGGCGAGCTCGGCGGCGTGGACCACATGAGCTGGGTCATTTCGGCGTTTTTGGTCACTATGACCATCGCCATGCCTATCAACGGCAAGCTCGGCGACATGGTCGGGCGCAAGTGGCTCTACATCGGCGGCATCGGGCTGTTTGTCATCGGCTCCACCATCGGTGGCTTCGCGCACACCATGGAGCTTTTGATCATCGGCCGCGCCATCCAGGGTTTGGGCGCCGGCGGCATGATGGTCAATTCGCAGTCCATCATCGCGGAGGTCGTGCCCGCCCGGGAGCGCGGCAAGTACATGGGCGTGATGGGCGCGGTCTTCGGCGTGTCCTCCGTGCTCGGCCCGGTACTCGGCGGCTGGTTCACTGACGGCCCCGGCTGGCGCTGGGCGCTGTGGATGAACATCCCGCTGGGCCTACTCGCCATGACGGTGTCTGCGACGGTGCTGCACCTGCGCAGGGGCTCGGCGAAGGACATGGACGTCGACTGGCTGGGCACCATGTTTATGGTCACGGCGACTACCTCACTCATCCTCACCACCACGTGGGGCGGCACGCAGTACGAGTGGACGTCGCCGATCATCCTGAGCACCATCGCGGTGGCGGTGGTGTCGGCGGTGGCGTTTGTGATCGTCGAGAAGCGTGCGCGCGACCCGCTCATCCCCATGGACCTGTTTAAGAACCGCAACATGGTGCTCACCACCACCGCTGGCACCGTGCTCGGCTTCGCCATGACGTCTTCGCTGGCGTACCTGCCGACCTACCTGCAGATGGTGCACGAGCTCACCCCGACCGAGGCTGGCCTGATGATGCTGCCGATGGTCATGGGCATGCTACTCACCGGCATGGGCGTGGGCTTCATCATCTCGAAGACGGGGCGCTACAAGATCTACCCGCTGGTGGGCATGCTGGTCGCCGCCATCGGCCTGTTCCTGTTCTCGCGCCTTGAGCCGTCGACGACGCTCACCACGCTCGGCGTGTACATGTTCATCTTCGGCTTCGGCCTGGGGCTGGTCATGCAGGTGCTCGTGCTCATCGTGCAGAACTCGTTCCCGCTCGCAGTGGTGGGCACCGCGACATCGACGAACAACTTCTTCCGCCAGATCGGCTCGGCGCTCGGCGCATCTCTGTCCGGCTCGCTGTTCATCCACAACATGCGTGGTCACCTCGAAGAGCGACTGCCGGAGGCGCTGGCGAAGCTGGGGCCGGAGGGCGCCAGGCTGGCCAACGAGTTCGGCGACGGTGCCGCGAACAATCTCACCCCAGAGATGGTCGCAGGCCTGCCGGACCCCGTGAAGGAAGTAGTGCTGTCCAGCTACAACGACGGCCTGACGCCGGTGTTCATGCTCATGGTTCCGCTCGCGATCCTCGCGTTCTTCCTGTTGCTGCCGGTGAAGGAGGACCCGCTGAAGGAGGACCTGAGCTAGGCCTGGTGTTTTCAGGCTCTTACCCGCGCGAGCGCGGCAGGATCAGTTCGTAGATGTCGCAGTCGCGCCACTCCCCTTCGCGTTCGCCGTAGGTCATCTTCGCCATCTTGTGGAAGGTGCCCACTTTCTCGAATCCGCGGGACATGTGCAGTCCCGCGGATCCTTCATTTTCGGGGAAGATCCACGAGTGGATGGACCACTTGTGCAACTGAATGCACGTGTCGATGAGCTTGTCCAGCAGTTGCCCAGACACACCCATGCCGCGCGCGTCCGGGTGGGTGTAGATGGAATCCTCCACCACCCCGTGGAAGACACTTCTTGTCGACGCCTTCGCAGCCGCCACCCAGCCAAGCACCTTTGCATCGTCTTCGGCGTCCACGGCGACAAAAACCGTCTCCATGATTTTTTTGCGCGAAAACTGCTCCCAGGTCTGGCCCTGCGTTTCGTAGGATGCGTTGCCAGTCTGCAGGCCCATTTCGTAGATCGCGCGGACCTGCGGGTAGTCCTCAGGCCGAATCGGCCGGATGTAGAAGTCCGATTTTTGCATGCGGCCCATTGTCCACAGCAGCGCCCGGCTTCGTCCAAGTTTCCAGCGAGCAGGGCGTGTCGGCACCGTTTTTTATGATGCAGCAAACGCTGCTCAGGGACACCTATCGCTACCGTATACTCATTCGTTAGTTGATGTATTTTGCCCGTACAATCACTTGCCACTCGTCGATTTGTTCGGTTCCAATGGAACGCATTAGGAGAGGGGAAAACATGACCGCCGTCACTACTGCACCCCCAATGCGTTTTCGCACTCAGCGCGAGGGGGACCCAATCGCCGCCGGGGCACAGCATGTCCGCGACGGCTACTGGGCGGTGTTCGGCCAGTGTGCCGAACCTGGCACGCAGGTCCAGGACTTCGAGCTCACCGTCACCCAGATTCAGGCCGCCACCGGCGAAAAGCCGGATGACCCTCACCACGGACGAGGTCACCCGGGCCCGCATCCAGGCGTATGTCCTCCAGTTCGCCCGCGAGCGCAACATCTCCACGGCCGAGGCCACCATCAGGATGCTCACCGGCCACCGCTCGGTGCTGGACCCCACGCCACCCCCGGTGGTGCACGTTTTTACGCCGAAAGGCCCCTTGCCGGGCGATCTGGTGTACATGCCCACCTCCGGTTGGACCGGGCCGGAGGGCACTGCGGCGTTCGACGATTGGCTAGCGCAGTGTGACCCCAAGGTCGTGGACCTCGATGCCGCTGAGCACCACGAACTTGCGGGGTATGTTCCGAACGATGCGATGAAGGCCTTTGTCCGCGCCCGGGACGGAAAGTGCATCTTCCCGGGGTGCAATGTGCCCGCCACCCGCTGTCAACTCGATCACCGGATCCCCTACGCCGAAGGCGGGCCTACAACCCCCGCTAATCTCCACTGTCTGTGCCAGAAGCACCATAATGTGAAGTCAAACTGCGCTTATGCTGGTTTTAAACATGCAGTTCGTGGCGGTGCAGCCGAACGCTACTCTTTGAGAGCGGTTGCCTAGCTAGTCTCGCCTCTCGTTAGGCGCGCGTAGTTCTCGAAGAGCAGCTCCTGGCGCTGGCGCTCGTTTTGCAACAGCTTCGGTGCTCCGAACACTTTATCAACCTCACGGTCGAGGTCTTTGTGAGCGGCAAGGAGCGCCGGGTCCATAGCCAGCGGGTTGTAGTGCTCAGCCAGTGAGCGCTCCGGGTGCAGAGCTCGAGCAGCAAGCACGCCCTGCCCGGCCTGGATTATACGAGCTCGTTGTTGGCTCGACAGTTCCGGGAGGGGGAAGTTGTTCCAAACGATGGTGCTACTGAAGCTCATGTCCGATTTCAACCTACCGCCCACTGTTTTTTGCCACGTGACAAACATTGCGGAGCTGGCAAGCGCGAATAGTAACCCGTCTGAGTCAGCCCCACCGTAAACCTTGTTCGAGATGATCACGCTAGGGTCCAGTTCATCGACGGGCATGTATGGCCGGTTCGAAGAGCTAACTTCGGGGATTCCGACGAAAGGAACCTCCGACTGAAACCCTATCTGCCGGAACAGATGGTGCGATTCAAAGGTGCTGGTGGAAGACGCCTTCGATTTACTGCGAAACTCACGCACCCCTTCGATACGCCGCTTGAGTTCGGGTGAACGCCCGACATCCGCAGGATCGAGATCTACGAGCCATAGACACCAGCGGCGCTTATTGTTTAGCATCTCGCGAGATCCGATATACGGGCGCAGATAAGCTGCTAGCACGTGATCCGACACCACATCCTTGTACTCCTCTTCGGACACCACCAAATACCCGCCATCAGTTGGTTTAGAACCGTAATCGACCATCGGTAGCTCCGGCGAAAGGGGCTTACTCCTCTTTGTTACGAGAACATCGGGCCCATCTACCAGATAAGCGTTAATACCTGTCTTCACCTCAGACATTTCGGGGGCGGAGAGGGGGCGCGGATAGTCCCACAGCCGTCGCTTGACTGCCGTATTACGAGTGAAGCCGACGATTACGCAGTGCACAGCGGCCTTCCCCGGCGCTTCAGAGTCCCAGGCAAATGTGCGGTGCGCGAATTTGATGATCCACCCAGCCCTGAAAACCTCACCGAACAAACGCGCGGCTTGATCCCCTTGGGTAATTGAGTTTGTTGTCACGAACGCGAACTCCCCGTGGCGATGAGTCAGCAAATTAAGAGATTGCGCATGCCAGCCGGTGACAAAATCTAGGCGGGACAGTTGTTTATCCTTGCCCCAAACTTGCTGGAGCAGAGCTTTCTGTTCTTTGGTTCGTGTATGGTCCCCGAGGAAGGGCGGGTTACCAAAGATGTACGTCTTGCCCTTCGGCAGGGGAAGGAACTGCTCCCAGCACACCTGGAGCGCGTTAGCGTGCAGGATGTGGGCCGCAACTTTGATAGGCAGGCGAACCGGGGCCTGGCCCACCCGGTCCACGAGCTCCTGGTTGGCCTGGTGGTCCACTAGGAACATAGCGATCTCAGCGATACGAGCAGGCCACCAACCTAGCTCGATACCGTAGAACTGCCCGATACTGAGTTTCTGCTCGAGCGCTACGTCCACCACGAACTGAGTATCCCCAGAGCGCTTGCGGATCTCGACGATGATGTCTGTCTCGATCCTGCGTAGCTCCCGGTAGGCCACGATAAGGAAGTTGCCAGAGCCGCACGCGGGGTCGCAGTAAACGTTGTTTGCCAGCGAGTCGCGGAAGGCGGCCAGCTCGCTTACGCGAGTGGACTTGTTGCGAATCAGCCGGTCCGCTTCGGTCCTGAGTTCGTCGAGAAACAGAGGGCCGATTGTCTTGAGGATGTTCGTCTCGCTGGTGTAGTGCTCTCCGGCGGCGCGCCGGGCTTCTTTGGACTTCACGAGCTGGAAGAGAGAGCCGAAGATAGCCGGGGAGATGTTCGACCAGTCGAACCGGCAGGCGCGCAGCAGCGCGCTTCTCATCTCAGCGTCGAAATATTGCGTGCGCATATTCTCTGCGAACAGAGCACCGTTGACGTACGGGAACTTTGCCATGCTCTCCGGTACGCGCACGCGCTTCGATTCCGGGGTGTTGAGCACATCGAACAGTGTGTTGAGCTGAGACCCCAGCGTCTCCGGTGTGGTTGATTCCTCGATGAACCGGGTGAACAGGTCCGGCTCCCACAACCCCGAATCGTCCCCGAACAGCAAGAACAAGATTCTGGTGAGATACATCGAGGTCTCTTGCACAGCGAGATCCTCGTCTCTCATCTCCACGGCGGTTTCGTCAGCGACACCTTCGTCCACATCGTCGCCCACCATCGAGGTAAACAGGTCAGCCATGAGACGCGACGCTCTGATCGACGCTTCGGTCTCCTCAGCCTTCGAGATCGTGTCGTAACCGGCCAGGAACTTCAGCGCGTCCACGTTGGCCGCCAGCTCTGTCAGCGGGAACTGGGTATCAAAGGCCAGCTCAGGATCACCCAGGCGGATCAGGCGGAACTCCTCGAAATTCGTCAGCAGGATGTAGCGGGGCCATTCCGTATCGAGCACGTCGCCACCGTTGAGGTAGTCGAGCACCTGCTGGTAAGCCACGGAAAGATCAACTCCCGGGCGCTTCGCCTCCCCGATAACTACGCCGGGGTAGAACAGGTCGATCCGGCCCCTGCCGCCCGTCGAGGAGCGTTTGACGTTTCGCTCAAACAGGTTCACGCGCTCGCTTCGGATACCGAAGCACCGGAACAGGTCGATCCAGAAACGCTGGGCGCTCTGCTGCTCTTCGCCTGTGAGCCCCTGCTCCTTCCAATCCTCGAGCTCCTTAAGCCAGTGGATCTGGAAGTCGCGAAGCCTGCGAATCATCGTGTCGCGGTCCGGGCGGGTGTTCAGGTGGGAGACAGCCATAACCTTCGAATCTAACGATCCGAAGTACCGTGCGCCCAGTCTTTCCACGAAACAGCGGAGTAAAGCACTTCGCTCGCCAGCTGCTGGTTGTTGTACTTGCGCTGGATCGTGCCCGAGTGACGCATCATCCGAACGTTGAGCTTGTAGGCGGATTCCAACAACTCGGGCATGCGCGAAAACACCAGATCGCCGGTAATCGCCCTCCTGAGACTCTCGAGGTCGAAGGTCCAGCTGGTGGTCTCCGCGATTCGATAACGAACGTTGTACGCGGTGTACCTGCTGAGCTCCCGGAACGATCTCGTAGCCCGCTCGGAGGAGTTAGCGACAGGCTCGGTGTTGATCCGAACGCTGATCGCCCTCTTGCCACCTGTTCGGTGCTCTTCCACCACCAGAGTCTCGAGGTGCCCGCACGAAACAGTGGCGAGCCTTCGATGTCCTGGCCTCCGGCCCGTCGAAGGCAGGCAACTAATCACCCAGAGCAGCTCGTTCGTGCGCACCGGGTCCGGGATGGTTTCGTGCACGTACCATCCGATAACATCGAGAAGGTGAGCGTAGCTCGGGTGCTCTGCGAGCTCTGCCCACTGGAGCCATTTGTTATCCCCGGTAATCCAGCTTCGCCCGGAGATGCTTTCTTCGGGACGAATCCGCTCGGCACGATCCCACGGCAGGCTGATCGAGGGCCGATCTTCGAAGTTGAAGATCATTGTCTCCAGCCCGCCCGGGCGCTGCGCCCAGACGATGTTTCGAACCGAAGTAACTTTCTCGGTTGCCGCCAAGAGCTCCTGCTCGGAGAGCGTGAGCTCGTTCTGCGAAACTGGCGTGAATTCGAAAAACTGAATATCTGAGCCCCACGTTTTCCTGTGGTCCGCGAATCGCCTCACAACGTCTCGCGACTGCCCCACGTACGCATCTCCCCGCTCGAACCAGAGGCGGTAGACCCCGCACCGATCTTTTCCGTCGAAGAGCGCGTTGATGAACGGCAGCTCTCGCACGTCGTACCGTTCACCGGGCTGAAACCTTTTCACGTAACTCAGCCTAGTGAGCGGCGAAACCTCTTTGCCTCCGGCTTGCGGGACTGGAAGATTACGTCGTACAGGCCGGACTCGTTAACAGTGGTTACCTGTTGTGACCTGCCTAAACGGTCGATGGTGCCAGTACTACTTACTTCATCTCCATCTAGTCGATTAAGCCCACCAGTTCGCTTACTCCTCGTCGAACCGGTCGAGGAACCGCCGTACCCCGATCCCCTCTTCCACGACGACGAACGCGGGGACTTCAACCCTTTCCACGAGGAACCAGCCCGCGAAGATCAGCCCCAGACCAAACGGTCGCCGAGGCGTGGGTTCCCACTTTTTCCGCAGCAAATCTTCGAGTTCCAATTCCCGAAAAACGTCAGAGTGGAGTTCTGGCCGTAGGACTAATACGCCGAAACCCCGGCTCCCTGCTCGGGAAACCGGGGTAAAAGGCTTAAATACCTTCGAAAGGCTCAGGCTTAGTTGTTCGGGGTGATGATCGCGGTGAAGGCGTCCTCGGTGCCACCGCGGGTCCACTCGATGGTGCCGTTCTCGAACTCCTGGATCCAGCCGGACTCGTCTTCCTTCTGCTCCTCCGGAGCCAGCGGGAAGCCGAGCACGTTCTCAGACTGGGTGTCGGTGATCCACTCGTTAGCGATCTGGCCGACCAGCGGAGCACCGTTGGTGTTCTCGTTCCAAGCGAAGTAGTTCTCGTTGTCGTAGGTGACAACCCAGCCGTTGTCGATCTCCTCGACGGAGAGCGGCTCGCCCCAGGCCGGGTCAACCTGGTCGTCCATAGCTGCAATCAGGCCAGCCGGAACCATAGCGGTGGTGCCGTCGGCGAGAGCGAGCTCCTCGGTAGCGTCAGCGTTGTCAGCAGCGTCAGCCGAGGTGGACTCGGTCACCGTCTCCTCTGCAGCGGTCTCGGTTGCAGTGTTGGTCTCGGTCGCGGTCTCCTCCACAACCTCGGTGTCGGTCGTGGTGTCTGCGTCGTCGGAGCAGGCTACCAGGCCGGTAGCCAGAGTCAGAGCAGCGGCGGAAGCGGCAAGCTTGCGGGAAAACATTGAGTAATACCTTTCTTCGTTGCGTAATTGCTCCGCCCATTATGCAAACTTTGGGTTAACTCCGGCGTTTCCGCCCACCTGAACGGGGGTGATTTCGTATGGACCTCTTGCGCTGGCGGGGTTTTGTCTTCTCGCGCTTGCCTGCCGTTTTAAGCGTCTGCTTACTCCCCCGCGAGGAACGGGCAGTCCGCCCCTTCGCCACTCCCACGAAGTCCTGCACCGCATCACTGTCGTCGTCCTTTTTCCATACCAAAGCGATTTGCGTCTCGGGCTTGGCGTCCAGCTCGACCGGCACCACTTGTTTCTTCGCCAGATTCTTCAACAGCGGCAGCGGCGCGTAGGCGATGCCGACGTTCGCGGCGACGACCTGGAGGGCGGACCGGAGGTCGTCGATAGGCGTGTGCCCCGAAAAGTTCACAATTTCGTCCGAAAGATCCTCGCGCGTCGGGCGCTCCCCTACGTAGATGGAGTCTTTCGGCACGGCGACGCCGGCGGCCTCGTCGTAAAGGCGAACCACGTGGTAGTCGTCCGTGACCCGCGGGTCCGGCAGCCGCATGAGCGCAAGCGTTGCTTCCTCAACAAACGGATCGTCGGACGGGATCGTGGTCAGCGGCGATTCGTAACGACGGAACCACTTGCCCGGCTCGGTGCCTGTGACGAAAGCGATGGTGAGCATGGCCAAATGCTACCGTTTTGGCCATGACGCAAGAGCAACCATCCGGCACCGCTATGAAGCCCGTAACCGCAGCGAAGAAGCTGGGCATCTACTTGCCCGCCACGCCCGCCGAGTTCCAGGAGGGCGCGGTCACACACGCTGAGCTGCGCGAACTGCAGGACAACCCGCCGGCGTGGCTGCAGGAGCTCAGGCTTACGGGCCCGCACCCGCGCCCGGAGGTGGCGCGAAAACTCGGCATCTCCGTCAACGCGCTGAAGAACGCGGACATGGACAAGGCGCTGACCACCGAAGAGATTCGGGCGCTGCTTGACGACCAGCCGGAATGGTTGCGAAAAGCCCGCGCCACTCAAGCAGAGCAGCGCGGGCACAGCGTGGCCGCAGACGACGACGCAAGCGGTGACGGCGCGAGCGGTGACGGCGCAAGCACCGTCACGGAAGAAAACGACTAGAGCATCTTCCAGTCTTCGAGGTCCGGGTAGAGGGGGAACTTCTCCGCCAGGGCCTCGACGCGGGCGCGCAGGGCCGCGACGTCCGCGCCTTCGCCGGCGATAAGCGCCTCGGCGATGATGTCGGCGACTTCGACGAAGTCCTCGCGCTCGAAGCCACGGGTAGCCAGCGCGGAGGTGCCGATGCGCAGGCCGGAGGTGACCTTCGGCGGGCGCGGGTCGAACGGCACGGCGTTGCGGTTCACGGTGATGCCGGCTGCGTGCAGCAGGTCTTCGGCCTCCTGGCCGTTCATCGGCGAGTTACGCAGGTCGACCAGCACCAAGTGGACATCGGTGCCGCCGGAGACGACGGACACACCGGCGTCGCGGGCATCGTCGCGAAGCAAACGCTCCGCCAGCACTTGGGCACCGTCAATGGTTCGCTGCTGGCGGTCCTTGAACTCCGGGGTGCCCGCGATCTTGAACGCGGTCGCCTTCGCAGCAACCACGTGCATGAGCGGGCCGCCCTGCTGGCCCGGGAACACCGCCGAGTTGAGCTTCTTGTGCAGCTCAAGGTCGTTGGTCAGGATGAAGCCGGAGCGCGGACCGCCGAGCGTCTTGTGCACGGTCGAGGACACCACGTGGGCGTGCGGCACCGGGTTCGGGTGCAGGCCAGCGGCAACCAGGCCGGCGAAGTGCGCCATGTCCACCCACAGGTACGCGCCGACCTCGTCGGCGATGGAGCGGAACTCAGCGAAATCCTCCTGGCGCGGGTACGCCGACCAGCCGCCGATGATCACCTTAGGCTTCACCTCGCGGGCCTGCTCGCGCAGCTTCTCCATGTCGATGAGGTGGGTGTCCTCCTCCACCTGGTACGCCGCGACGTTGTACAGGCGGCCGGAGAAGTTGATCTTCATGCCGTGGGTGAGGTGGCCGCCGTGGGCGAGGTCGAGGCCCAGGATGGTATCGCCCGGCTCCGCGAGCGCCATGAGCACCGCCGCGTTCGCCTGCGCGCCGGAGTGCGGCTGCACGTTCGCGTACTGCGCGCCGAAGACCTCTTTGGCGCGGTTGCGGGCGAGCTCCTCAACCACGTCGACGTGCTCGCAGCCGCCGTAGTAGCGACGCCCCGGGTAGCCCTCGGCGTACTTGTTCGTCAATACCGAGCCCTGGGCCTGCAGTACGGAGCGCGGCACGAAGTTTTCGGAGGCGATCATTTCGAGGGTGTTTCGCTGGCGCGCCAGCTCGTCGACAATCGCTTCGTGCACCTCGGGGTCGAAGGTGGCTAGATCCTGGTAGCGGAGGTCTTCAGACACGTGCACCGGGTCCTTTCTTGCTCGGTTCAAGTTACTCATTGGCAGTATAGGGAAGCAATTGCTTATCGACGCCCCTTTCGGTGCGACAATGGCATTTATGTCCCGCCCCGTGCCCTCCCCATACCTCGACTTCCGCCGCGAAGATTGGCGCCAGCGCCGAGCGAAGATGCCGCAGGTGCTCACCGAAGATGAACTGGCCAAGCTGTCCGGCATCGGCGAGAACCTCGACCTGCAGGAAGTCGAGGAGATTTACCTGCCGCTGTCACGCCTGATCCACCTCCAGGTGCGGGCCCGGCAGAAGCTGACAAAGGCCACCGAGACGTTCATCGGCGACGACCCGGGCCACGTGCCGTTCATCATCGGCCTCGCCGGCTCGGTTGCCGTGGGCAAATCCACTACCGCACGCGTGCTGCAGGTGCTGCTGCAGCGCTGGGATTCGCACCCGCGGGTGGACCTGGTGACCACGGACGGCTTCCTCTACCCCACCGCCGTGCTCAAAGAACGCGGGTTGATGCAGCGCAAAGGGTTCCCGGAGTCATACGACAGGCGCAACCTCATGCGCTTTGTTACCGAGGTGAAGTCCGGCCAGCCGGTGGTACGTGCGCCGATCTACTCGCATAAGGCCTACGACATCCTGCCGGACGAATTCATCGAGGTGCGCCAGCCCGACATCCTCATCCTCGAAGGCCTCAACGTCTTACAGACCGGCCCGACGCTAATGATCTCGGACCTGTTCGACTTCTCCGTCTACGTCGACGCGAAAACCGAGGACATCGAGCGCTGGTACATCGACCGGTTCTTGAAGCTGCGTTCCACCGCGTTCCGCGAGCCGGGCGCACACTTCGCATCTTTCGCAGAGCTTGACGACGCACAGGCCACCTACCGGGCGCGCGAGCTGTGGCAGAACATCAACCTGCCCAACCTGGTGGAAAACATCCTGCCCACGCGCCCGCGCGCGTCGCTCGTGCTGCGCAAAGACTACGACCACACCGTGCAGCGCATCCGCATGCGCAAGATGTAAGGCGTTCTACTTGCCGAAGCGTCGCGAGCGCTGCGAGTAGTCGCGCAGCGCGCGCAAGAAATCGATCTTGCGGAACGCGGGCCAGTACGTGTCGGTGAACCAGATCTCCGAGTACGCCGCCTGCCACAGCAAAAAGCCGGACAGCCGCTGCTCGCCGGAGGTGCGGATCACCAAATCCGGATCGGGCTGGCCCGAGGTGTACAGGTGCTCGGAGAGCGACTCGACGGAGACCTTGGCCGCTATTTCGTCGGCGGGTGTGCCGGCGGCAGCCTCATCGTCGATAAGCGATTGCACCGCCGCGACAATCTCCTGCCTACCGCCGTACCCCACCGCAATGTTCACGGTCAGCCCAGGTTTTTCGGTGGTGGCGGCAGCGGAATCGAGCATGCGCTTTGCGACGTCCTCCGGAAGCAACCCCAAGTTGCCCACAAGCCGCACGCGGCAGGAGTAATCCTCCGTGGCCAAATCCTCGACCACCCCGGAAATGATCTCGAAGAGCAGCTCCACCTCCTCCGAAGTGCGCCGGAGGTTTTCGGTGGAAAGCAGGTAGATCGTCACCACATCCACCCCCATTTCCGCGGACCAGCGGACCAAATCCCCGATCTTCGCGCCGCCGACGCGGTGGCCGTGCGAAATGTCCTCGAAGCCGGATTCGCGCGCCCAGCGACGGTTGCCGTCCGCCATCACAGCGATATGCTTCGGGCGCTTCTTGCCCCGCAGTTCACGCTTCAGGCGCGCCTCGTAGAGCGGGTAGAGAATCTTCGCGACTGACACAGTTGTCAATTCTAGCTAGAAGCTGCGCTTCTTCCGCTGATCCAGCACGCCCGCCTCCGCCATCGCCTGGTTGATGGCCTCTTCGTCGAACGGGTCGATGCCGTGCGCCTCCGCGAACATCTGGCGGCGGCGGAAACGCGAAAACCGGCGGTGGAAGGCGTAGCCGATGGAAAGCACCGCTACCCCAAGCAGCACCAGCAACAGCAGGCCGATCGGCGAGGCCTTGCCGAAGTCGGGCCCGCGCGGCACCTCCGGTGGCGCCTGCGCCACGATGTACCAGAACATTTCCTCCATCTACTTCACCCCTGCAAATAGGTCGGTTTCCGGCAGCTGCGTCTCCACGCGCGATTTCGCCAACTCGAACTCCTCCGTCGGCCACACGCTGCGCTGATCCTCCACCGGGCTGGCCAAGAACGCTCCCGCCGGGTCGATCTGGGTGGCGTGCGCGGTGAGCGCCGCCGCGCGCTGCGGGAAGTACTCGGCGCACTCCACACGCGTAGTCACGCGGTCCATGATGTCGCCTTCGTTTTCCTCCCAGCGCTTGATCATCAGCTCGTACGGGCTCTTCTCACCGCGGGAGATGAGCAGGTCCTGCAGCAGCTTCATGCGCTGCAGGATGAACCCGTGGGAGTAGTAAAGCTTCAGCGGCGTCCACGGCTCCCCCGCCTCGGGTGCGAACTCCGGGTCGCCCGCCTTTTCCCAGGCGATCATGGACACCTCGTGCACCATCAGGTGATCCGGGTGCGGGTAGCCGCCGTTCTCGTCGTAAGTAATGATCACGTGCGGACGGAAACTGCGAATTTCCTCCACCACCACGCGCGCCACCTCGAGCGGGTCCTGCAGCGCGAAGCAACCCTCCGGCAGCGGCGGCAGCGGGTCGCCTTCGGGCAGGCCGGAGTCCTCGTAGCCCAGCCAGGTGTGTTCAACACCCAGCGCTTCCACCGCGCGCGCCATCTCCTCGCGGCGCACGTTCGTGATGTTCTCCAATACCCCGGGGCGGTCCATCGCCGGGTTCAATACGTCGCCGCGGCGCCCGTCGGTGCAGGTGAGCACCTTCACGCGGTGCCCCTGCGCCGCATACCGGGCCATCGTGGCAGCGCCCTTTGAGGACTCGTCGTCCGGGTGGGCGTGGATTGCCAACAGCCGCAAACCAGACACGCGACACCTCCTACTTCCTAGGCAACCGTTACAGGCCGCCCTTTTCGCCTTTCGGGCCATTTCAACAACTCCGGCCCATCTTAGTACCATCGGGGAAGCATCCAATCCCGCGTTAACTGATCGAGGTTTTGCCCGTGTCCACCACGTCTTCGCGCCCCGCCAGCCGCTACGGAAGCGCTAAGCGCGCCACCTCTGGCGGCACCACTGGCGGCAAAGTGATCGCGGTGGTCACCCTCGTCCTGCTTATCGCGGTACTGGTGGTCGGCGGGCGCGCGATCTCGCAGCGCATGAATCGACCGATCACCGCCGATTTTATTTCCGCCGAGCATGTCGACGACTCCACGGGGCGCCTCTGGATCGAAGTGCAGCGCAAAGACCCCTCTGTGCCCTCCTACTGCATTGTTACCGCGGTGGATTACTCGCACGCCGAGGTGGGCCGCCGCGAGGTGGTCATGCCGGCGGGCGGCGAGGAACTCGTGCGCATCCCGGTGGAAATGCCGCTGCGCGCGCCTTTAGTGTCCGGTCACGTGTACGGCTGCTCCACCACAATGCCCAGCTACCTCGACCCGGGGAGCGACTTCTACCAGGCCCGGTAGCCAAAACCGGCCAAACGCCGTGTGCTAAAGTTTTCGCAGTATATCTATTCGCCCGCGCCCGGCGGGCTTGTTTCACGTATGAGGGAAGGACCCCGTATGGCTGACGCCCAGCAGCAGTACATCACCCCGGAAATGAAGGCGAAGCTCGAGGCCGAGCTGCAGCAGCTGATTGATAACCGCCCGGTTATCGCCGCGGAGATTAACGAGCGGCGCGAGGAGGGCGACCTGAAGGAGAACGCGGGCTACGACGCGGCCCGCGAGCAGCAGGACCAGGAAGAGGCCCGCATTAAGCAGATCTCTGAGATCCTGTCGAACTCCACCACGGAGCGCTCCGGTGTTGTGGAGGGCGTGGCCCACGTCGGTTCCGTCGTGCACGTGTACTACGACGGCGACGAGAATGACCGCGAGACCTTCCTCATTGGCACCCGCGCAGCCGCCACCGGCAACGCCGATCTGGAGACCTACTCGGAGAACTCCCCACTCGGCGCAGCGGTGGTAGGCGCTGCCGAGGGCGAGACCCGTACCTACACCGCCCCGAACGGGCGCGAGATTTCGGTCACGGTGGTCAGCGCTGAGCCGTATGATTCAGACAAGGCTTCCACGCCTCGCGCGAAATAGTTCAACTTTCCCAAGATTCGAAGGACCCAATCCCGTGATTGCATCCCGCAAAGCAGTAGCCGGAATCGCCGCCGTCGCAGCCATCGCTCTCGCTGGCTGCACCCCGCCGAACGAGAACCCGTCGACGGAGAAAGTCGACACGGCGACGACCCAGGATCCGAACTCGCTGAAGGGCGCAGGCAGCGCCACCGCTTCGGCCACCAACGTCACCGAGGCGGACGAGCTTTCGCAGGACACCGGCGAGGCAGTCGTGGCCGAGGACGGCACCCCGATGCTGAACAACTGTGGCGTGACCGGCTTGGTGCGCCCCGAGCGTCTCACCGTAGACTGCAAGAAGCAGGACGACTTCTTGGAGGACATCGTCTGGGACAGCTGGGATGACAACTTGGCTACCGGCACCGCCACCCGCGTTGTGCTCGACCCGGACAACCGCGAGGAGGGTGTCCAGGTTGTGCTGGGCAGCCCGCAGATTGTCAACGACGAGTTGGTGTTTACCACCATGTCCGTCGACGGCGCTCCCGTAAACCCGGAGAACGACTACTAAGCCGTTACAAACGCGCATAGAAAAACAGCCCCGGTATCCACCGCGGGCTGTTTTTCTATGCCGATGTACGCAGTCAAGCTGCGCGCGGCACGGTTCTAGCGGTCGACGGAGAGGCGGCCGCCGTCGATGACGAACTCGGCGCCCTGGTAGAACTCGGCGTCGTCCTGCATGAGGAAGGAAACGGTCGCGCCGAGACCCGCCGGGTCTCCGAAGTGGCCGACCGGGTGTCGGCCCAGCTCGGCTTCCTTGAAGCCTTCCGGCAAGTGCGGCAGGGCGTTGATGAGGATCGGGGTCTCATGGGTGCCCGGGTGAATGGTGTTGACGCGGATGTTCAGATTGTGCGCACCGCAGTAGGCAACCGCCGCCTTTGTCAGGCCGATCACGCCAGCCTTTGAGGCGCTATAGGCAGGGGTGGTGTCCTGGCCAACGTAGGCCATCACAGACGACATGTTGATGATGGCGCCGCGCTCGTCCTGATCGCGCATGACCTGCACACCCTTCTGGGTGCCCAGGAACACGCCGTCTAGGTCGATGGACATGACCTTGCGCCAAGTTTCAAAATCCATCATCAGGTCTGCCGGCGGGGCGATACCTGCGTTGTTCACCAGGCAGTGCAGGGTGCCGTACTTTTCGGTGAACCAGCCGAGGATCTCGTCCCAGGATTCCGGGGAGGACACGTCGAGGAAGTGGAACGCGTTGTCTCCGTCGAGCTCCTCGGCGAGCGCCTTGCCAGCCTCCTCGTCCACGTCGGCGATGACCACGTTGGCGCCTTCCTCGGCGAGGCGGCGGCAGATCGCGTCACCCAACCCGCTCGCGCCGCCGGTGACGATGACGTTTTTTCCAGTGTGCTTTGCCATAATCGCTGCTCCTTACCCGTTGTTTTCAACGGTTTCCAATGGGTACACCTCCACCATAGCCACGAACAGCTGTGCTTTTCCTGGTGATGGTGTGCACGCTGAGTACACATCTCGCGCACACTCCCCGCACGCTAAAAGCGCCTCCGAAACATCCGGAGGCGCTTTCCCTCAAACTTGGCTTAGCCGAGCACTACCTGTCGTTCACGTAAGACAGCAGGCGCAGGATCTCGGTGTAGAGCCATACCAAGGTCACCGCGAGACCGAGGGCCACGCCCCATGCCTCACGCTCCGGCGCGCCCATGCGCACGAGGCGATCCGCAAGGTCAAAGTCCTGCAGGAAGGCCAGCGCGGCGAGCACGATGCAGACCACGCCGAAGATGATGGACACAGTGCCACCGTCGCGCAGCGGGGAGTTGCCGGTGAACACGTACAGCAGGAGGTTTCCGAGCGCCATAATGGCTACGCCGAAGATGGCGCCGGTGAGTAGGCGGTTAAAACGCGGGGTGACGCGGATGGCGCCGGTGCGGTACACCACGAGCATGCCCACGAATACGCCGACGGTTCCCAGGATGGCCTGGAAAATCATCTCGCCAGCATCAGCGCCACCGACCGAGAACGCGCCGGCCACCACGAAGGAGAAACCGCCGAGGAAGAGGCCCTCAAATACGGCGTAGAGCAATGTGATGGTGGGGCTGCCGAACTTGGAACCGAATGCGTGGATGAGCACGGTGACAAACGCGGCGATCGCACCGCCGAAGGTGAGGATCATGCCCAGGTTGTAGTTGCCGGAGGCAAACACCATGAAGTTCACGACAGCGGCCACCGCGATCACGGCGAGGGTGATGCCGGTCTTCGTCACAATGTCATCGACCGTCATCGGGCGGTCCTCGCGGACCTCAGGTGCGTAGTTCAGCTGCGCGCCCTGGCCGTACGACTCGGCGTCCGGCAGGTTGCGCAGCACGGGGTTGGAGCTTCTCACAGGAGGTTTTTCCTTTCCGATGTTTCTTGCAACACTTCGGTGCTGGTGTGGCCACTTGGACCACCGTTCACACCCTTCAACGCCCCGTGACCGAAAAAGGTTCCCAGTTTCTTCAGGTTTTCTTGCGTTGGGGCGGGATGACCCGGGATTACTATGACTAAATATGGGCTGGTTTTCACGGCCGCGGCTCGGCGGCGACGCCATCAGGGCCCGGCTCAGCGAAGTCACGGGCGGCGCGGACGCGTTCACGTTCGCCTTCGACGGCGTCGACGTGCTCGCCTTTTTTGTTCAGGAACCGCTGCCCCACGTGCTCTATTGCACGTACGGTGTCTCTGCGGTGAACTCCTCGCAGAAGATCGCCGGCACGCAAACTGAGCTGACAATGAGGGTGCCGGATACAGACCTGCCGGAGAAGTGGCCGGCGGAGCAGCTCGCGCGCATGGCACGCCGAATGCGGCGCACCGGCCGCGAGATCGAGCCCGGGCACCACATGACCACCCCGCGCGGGAGGGTGCCCGCCTACCTGTTTGTCACCGACCCGGTGCTTGGGCTTATCGACGGACCGACCGGCCTCATTCGTTTCACCTACGCAGTCGGTTTGACCGCGGAGGACTACGAAAGCGTGTTGCAGTGGGACCCGGTGAAGTTTGCCGGCGTGCTCGGCGACGTGTTCCCGCTCGGGCTCACGGACCCCGGGCGCGAGCCGCTCGCGGCGCACCCGGAGGCAAAGCGTCGGGTGGAAGAGGCGACGGTTGCCGAGGGGTCGTCGATAAGCGCTGTGCTTGCGAGCTACTTGGAAACCGACGAATCGGGGCGCGTGGACCTGGATATCGTGGCGGCCCGGGCGCTGCTGCGCGGGGCGCGGCACCGGCTGAAGCATTCGCGCCCGTTTGCGCTGGTGCGCGGCGAGACGTGGTTCATGCTCGACCCGCGGGCCGAACGCAGCGAGTTCGCCGCCGACCACATCCTGCTCGCCGCTAGCGGCGATGTGGCGAATGAGCTACTCGCCGTATTCGATGCGGTGCCGGGAACGTACAGGCTTCGTACGTGCCCGGTGACGCTCCAGGTGATCGACCCGGAGCGCTAGGCGACGCTACGCGTCCTCGCGAAAAACGGTGGACCACTCGGAGCGCGCGTCTAGGAACGCCTGGGCGGCCTGCTTCGCCGCTTCGAGGTCGTGGTTTTCGCCCCAGCCGCACTGCTTCTCATTCGCCGCGGGCACCTCGGTAGCGTTGGTGATGTCGCTAAGCGTCTTCTCCACCAGGTCCGCCACGTCAGCCTCGGAAGGGTCGCCGGAAAGCAGCAGGTAGAAGCCGGTCTGGCAGCCCATCGGGCCGAAATCGATCACATTGTCCGCGTGGTTGCGGGCGTGCTCGGCGAACATGTGCTCCAAAGAATGCACCGTGGGCATCTCCAGGTGCTCCTGGTTCGGCTGCTTGAAGCGGATGTCGTACTTCACCAGCGTGTCGCCGTGCGGCAGCTCCTTGCGGTCCGCCAGGCGGATAAACGGGGCGGCTACCTTGGTGTGGTCGAGGTTGAACGATTCAACATTCATGCGATCAGTCATGTACTCGACTGTACTGAAGGAGACACACGTGTCCACCACCATCGTCTGGTTCCGCGACGACCTGCGCACCACCGACAATCCGGCGCTTTCCTGGGCCGCTGAGCGCGGTGATGTGCTGGGCGTGGTCATCGACGGGGATTCGGACCGTCCGCTGGGGCGTGCGGCGAAGTGGTGGAGGTGGCGCAGTGTGTCGTCGTTAAGCGAAAAGCTCCCCCTGATGGTGGAGCGGGGCGATCCGCGTGAGATCATCCCGCGCCTCGCCCGCGGGTGCGACGCCGAGGTGGTGTGGAACCGCCGCTACCACTCCACGGAGATGGACGCGCAGATTAAAGAGGCCGTCGGCGCGCGCTCCTTCCCCAGCTTTCTGCTGGCAGAGCCGTGGGAGGTCACCACCGACGCGGGCACGCCGTACCGCGTGTTCACACCCTTTTTCAAAGCCATGCAGTCGCGTCTGCTGCAGCAGCCTCCCGCGCCACTGCCCGCGCCGAAGGTGGCGCAGGGGCACAAGCTTATCGACGACATCCCGCCGCCAACCTGGACCTTCCCGCTCGCCGAGCACAACACTACGGGCGAAGACGCCGCCCTGGAGCACTTCCATAGCTTTCTGGACCGGAGCGCCTAGGCGTGCCATTGGTAGACGCCGGGATGCGAGAGCTGTGGCTCACCGGCACCATGCACAACCGGGTGCGCATGGTGGCGGGCTCGTGGCTGACGAAGAACCTGGGCATCCACTGGCGCCACGGCGAGGAATGGTTCTGGGACACGCTTGTGGACGCAGACGTGGCGTCCAACCTGTTCAACTGGCAATGGGTCGCGGGATCCCGCGACGACGCAGCGCCGTACTTCCGCATCTTCAACCCGCTGACCCAGCAGGAGAAGTTCGACCCGGACGGCAAGTACGTGACGAAATGGCGCCCCGAGGCGCTCCTGCCCGGGTACCCGGAACCGATGGTGGATGTGAAGGAGTCACGAAAAACCGCCCTGGCCGCTTATGAGGATATGAAAGACACCCGGTAATGTTCCACAGGTGACCGATAAGACGAAACGCATTTTTGCTGCCTTCGCGGCCGCTGCCCTCGCCCTTGTAGCCACCCCCACCTCCCCCGCCGTGGCCCAGCCCCGCGGCAACGTGGTGGTCTTCGGTGACTCGTTTACCGCGAATCCGGACCAGTACAAAAATACGTTTCGCCGCATCTTTAGAACGTCTAGCGAGCGCGTTATCGGCGATTACCCCAACACCGGAAACTGCCTTCAAAGCCCCGACAACTGGCCACGCCAGCTGGCGCGCATGACCGGCCGCCAGGTGGCGGACTGGTCGTGCGCGGGCCTGAACTCTTCACAGCTGCCGGCGCGTGTGGAACGCGCAATCCAAGACGGCGCGGTGAATCCAGGCACCGAAACTGTTGTGCTCTCCCTCGGCTTCAACGATTACTGGCCGGGCGCAGTCGTGGTCTCCGGTACCGGCTACGACCAAGGGCGCGTGCAGGCGCACTACGTAAGCCGCGTGCGCGAATCCGTGGGCAAAGTACGTGCCGTGGCACCGAACGCGCGGATCTTGATGGTCGGTATGCTCTCCATCTCCGAAAGCTTCGGCGGGCAGTCGGTCTGCCCCTTCAACGTCATCCCGAACATGCCGGTCGGCGTGCCGCTGGCGCCGCTGCAAACGTGGGAGAACTGGACCCGTGATAATCAGCGCGCGGCCTCGAAGGCGGTCGGCGCCCGATTCATTGACATCAAAGAACAGTCGAAGTACCACAGCACCTGCGCGCGCAAAGATGCCGAGCGATGGGTCGCCGGCTTCGTTGACACCACCACCCCGGCGTACAACATGGTGTTCCACCCGTCGCGTGCAGGGTCGCGCCACGTGGCCACACAGGTTGCCCGGGCGATTTAACAGGAAGGTTGCTTGGTGATGGATGGGTTGGAACGGGAGATCGTCGAAAAGCTTCAAGCTCGCGACGAGGCCTCCTCCATCTGTCCTTCGGAGGTAGCACGCGACGTGGGCGACGCAGACACCTGGCGCGACCTGATGCAGCCGGTGCGCGACGCGGCCCGGGCGCTGGCGCAACATGGAGTTGTGCGTATCACCCAGGGCGATAACGAGGTAGATATCGATACCGCCAAGGGGCCGATCCGCATCCGCCGCGGAGCGCACTGGGGCGAATAAGTGGTGCCCCCAGTCGGGCTCGAACCGACACTGAACGGATTTTAAGTCCGCTGCCTCTGCCAATTGGGCTATGGGGGCGCGCAGGGACTAATCGTACTTCCCCGCTTCGCCATGGCAGTAATTACGGGTACTGGATTCACGGAGGTGCACCTTTGACCAGGAAGTGGTTGTTCTTGCTGCCGTGCGTGCTTGCGGCGTGCGGCTTCTTCCTATCACGGCAGGCCGGCGACGGATCCCCCGGATTCTTCATCGCAACCGCGTTCACGGCCCTGGTGTACGCGGCGGCCTGGTGGGTGTGGGGCGACCGGGCTGTTCTTGCGGGGCCCGGTAAGGCCGCCGATCTGATCAGGGGCGCGGTCATTGGCGCAGCACTGGCCGCGGTGTTTGTGCTCGGCGCGGTGGTGGTTAGCCGCGTACCGTTCCTCGCCGAACCGGTTGAGCAGATCTTGAGCACGCCCGAGAAAGGCGGCTACTTCCTCACCTTGACCGTGCTGGTGGTCAACGGCATCGGCGAGGAGCTCGTCTACCGCGACGCCCTGCCGCGCCAATTCGTGGCCCGGGGACACAGCGTGGTGCAGGCCGGGGTGTGGTCCACCCTGTTTTACTGCCTGGTCACCGTAGTCATAGGTGTACCGCTGCTGGTCTTCGCAGCCGCCGTGCTCAGCGCGGTGACCTACTTCGAGGCCACACGCACAGGCAGGCTGTACTCCCCCATCGCAGTGCACCTGACGTGGAGCACCGGGATGTTGCTCATTCTGCCGAACTTTTTCTAGCGGCTACTCGCTGACGCTGAAGACCTTCTTCTTCCCCTGTGTTTCCTGAGCCACCGTGGAGCCGGAAACCGAGATTTCGGGGGCACCGAGCAGATCGGCCAGCACGTCCGCGACCCACTGCAGCAGCTCCATGTCTCGCAGGTTCGGGCTGTTAATCGCCTTCGATTCGCGCGGCATGGGCAGCTGGAGCGTCTTCGCCGCGGCGCGGAAGTTCGCCCCCGGGTAGAGGCGCTTGAGCCGCACCTGCTTCGAATCGGGCAGCTCCACCGGGTGGATCTTCACGCGCGTGCCCTGGGTGAGGATGTCGGCGACGCCCACCTGACGGGCCTGGTTGCGCAGCCGCGCCACCGCCATGAGGTGTTCGACTTCCTGCGGCAGCGCACCGAAACGGTCCACCATGTCGTCCGCGGCGGCGGTGAGCGCCTCGTCGTCGCGGGCCTCGGCGAGCTTGCGGTAGACCTCGAGGCGCAGCCGTTCGGAGTTGATGTACGTCTCCGGGATATGCGCGTCCACCGGCAGGTCCACGCGGATTTCCTTCGGACCCTTGTCGGTGGCGTCGATAGCCTCGCCGCTCATCAGGCCCTTGAACGTCTCCACCGCCTCCGACACCAGGCGCACGTACATGTCGAAGCCCACGCCGGCGATGTGACCGGACTGCTCCGCTCCCAGCACGTTGCCGGCGCCTCGCATCTCTAGGTCTTTCTGCGCCACCGCCATGCCGGCGCCCAAATCGTTGTTCTGCGCGATGGTTGCCAGACGGTCGTAGGAGGTCTCCGTGAGCGTCTTGTCCTTCGGGTACAAGAAATACGCGTACGCGCGGTCGCGGGAGCGCCCCACGCGGCCGCGGAGCTGGTGCAGCTGGCTTAGTCCCATGTTCTGGGCGTTTTCCACAATGAGGGTGTTCGCGTTCGCGATGTCTAGGCCGGTCTCCACAATCGTGGTGCACACCAGCACGTCGTACTCGCGGTTCCAGAACCCCTGCACTGTCTGCTCGAGCACCTGCTCGCTCATCTGGCCGTGCGCCACCACCACTCGGGCCTCAGGCACGAGCTCGCGCAGCTGGCGCGCCGTTTTCTCGATGTCGGAGACCTTGTTGTGAATGTAGAACACCTGGCCGTCGCGAAGCAGCTCGCGCCGGATCGCCGCCGCGACCTGCTTGTCCTCTTGTGGGCCGACGTAGGTGAGCACCGGGTGACGGTCCTCGGGCGCAGTGGTGATCGATGTCATTTCGCGGATGCCGGTCAGCGACATCTCCAGGGTGCGAGGAATCGGCGTCGCGGTCATGGTGAGCACGTCGACATGCGACTTCAGCGCCTTGATGTGTTCCTTGTGCTCCACGCCGAAGCGCTGCTCCTCGTCCACAATGATCAGCCCGAGGTTCTTCCACTGCACGCCAGTGGCAAGGAGGCGGTGGGTACCGATGACCACGTCCACGGAGCCGTCGGCAAGCCCCGCGATGATCTTCTTCGAATCGGCCGCGGAGGTAAAGCGCGAAAGCTCTGCGATGTTCACCCCGAAACCGTCCATGCGCTGGCTGAACGTGGCAAAGTGCTGCTGCGCGAGCAGCGTCGTGGGCACAAGCACCGCCACCTGGGCGCCGTCCTGGACCGCCTTGAAGGCGGCGCGGACCGCCACCTCGGTCTTGCCGAAGCCGACGTCGCCCACAATTACGCGGTCCATCGGCGTGGGCTTTTCCATGTCTTCCTTCACCGCTTCAATGGCGGTGAGCTGATCCTCCGTCTCCACGAAGGGGAAAGCGTCTTCCATTTCGTGCTGCCACGGGGTATCCGGCGCGAACGCGTGGCCGGGTGCGGCCTGGCGCTTGGCGTAGAGCTCCACCAGCTCTCCCGCAATCTCGCGGACAGCTGCACGGGCTTTGCGCTTCGTGGATTTCCAGTCCGAGCCTCCCATCTTGCTCAAGTGGGGCTGCTCGCCGCCGGTGTACTTGCTCAAAAGGTCCAACGACTCCATGGGCACCCAAAGCTGGTCGCCGGGCTGGCCGCGTTTCGCGGGCTGGTACTCCAGGACGATGTACTCGCGGCGCGAAGCTTCGTCGCCAGTCTTGATGGTGCGCTCGGCCATCTTCACGAACTTGCCGATGCCATGCGTATCGTGCACCACGAAGTCACCCGGTTGCAGCGCGAGCGGGTCGACGCGGTTGCGGCGGCGCGGGGCGCGTCGCTTCGCCCCGGCAATATCGCCGACGCGGTTGCCGGTGACGTCCGTCTCCGTGACTACCACCAGGTTCGGCCCGCCGAAGACGAGACCGGCGTGCGAAAGCGCCTGGTAGATCGTCACGGCGCCTTCCACCGGTTCAAGCCCCGGGGTGGCGATGCGCGCAGAGATGCCGTGCTCGCGCAGGCGCTCCGCCATTCGTTCGACCGTACCCTTGGCCGGTGCCACAAACGCGGCCTTGCCGGCGTTCTGGCCGATGTGCAGTTTCAACGTGGCGTAGAGCTGCTCGATAGCCTTCGGGTCGCCTTTGGGTGCCGGCGCCGCCTCGAACTCCAGAGGCAAGGTTTCAGTGTCGTCCGCGGCGAACATGCCCGGCGGGGCGAACGTCCACCAAGCGTTGCCCGCCTTGCGCGCCGATATTTCCAGTGACTCGTAGGAGCGATACGACGATGCGGAAACATCCAGGCCTTCAACCGCGACCGGGCCTTCGGCGCCCATGGCTGCGGCTTCCCAGCCAGCCTCGAGGAATTCCTGGTCTGTGGCCTCCAAATCGGCGATGCGGGCGCGGACCTTCTCCGGGTTGGTCACCAGCACGATCGAACCGGACGGCATGAGTTCCGGCAGCACCGCATACTGCTGGTCCGTCAACGCAGGGATGAGCGCCTCCATGCCGTCGGCCGGGGTCTTCTCCGAGACGCGGGCCAGCAAACTCGAAAGGGTCGGGTTCGAAGGGTACTTGCGTGCGAGTTCGTCGGCGCGGGAAGCCACGGCGTCGTCGATAAGCAACTGCCTCGCGGGGAACAGCTCGACGCATGCGACCTCCTCGATGCCGCGCTGATCGGCCACCGCGAAGGTGCGCATATCCGTGACCTCGTCGCCCCAGAACTCGATGCGCACCGGGTTGTCGGCTGTGGTGGGAAAGACGTCGATGATGCCGCCGCGGGTGGCGAACTCACCGCGGGCCGCAACCATATCCACGTGCTTATACGCGAAGTGGGTCATCTCGCGGGCGAGCGACTCAAAATCGTACTCCTGGTCCACTGCGACGCGGATCGGCTCCACCGCCGGCAGCACCGGCTGGCACACAGCGCGCGCCGCCGCGACCACCACTCGCGGCATGTCCCACAGCACCTTCGCGCGACGGCCCACCACATCGGCCGCGGGTGAAAGACGCTCGTGCGGCAGCGTCTCATACGCCGGGAACTGGGCCACCTTGGTGTCGCCAATAAGCGCCTTCAGCTCCGCCGTGAGGTCCTCCGCCTCGTGGCCGGTTGCGGTGACCAGCAGCAACGGGGTCTCCCGGGCCAGCGCACCAGCCGTCCAGGCCCGCGCCTGATCAATGCCGGTGACGTGCAAATGATCGTCACCGACGTGCGCGACCAGCCCCTGCAGCTTGGGGTCCTCCAGCGCCGAGGTGAGCAGACCACCAAGTACCGGCGGGGTCGAATCAGCCATGCGTTGCACCATCTTCCTGGAATTCGCTGAGTTTCGGCTGCGCCTGCATCCCCCGCAACCCGTTCCAACACAGGTTGGACACGTGGGCAGCCACAGTGTGTTTGTCCGGCGAGCGCTCATCCAACCACCACAACGCGGTATTGGACACGGTGCCCACGAGGGCCTGACCGTACAACCCGGCCACCGATTCATCCAACCCGCGGTGCGCGAACGCCTGCGCCAGAAGGTACGACACCTCGGCGGTCACGCGGTTCAAAATGGTGGAGTACGTCCTCTCCTCGCCGCGGAGCTGGCCGTGCACAAGGATGATGAAGCCGTCCGTCTCCTCCTCCACGAACGTCAGGATGGCCAGCACGCCGCGCTCAATGCGTTCGCGCCACGGGCCGTCCTGAATCGCGCCGAGGATCGTTTTCTCCAGCCGCGCCATCTCGGCCTCCACCACCTGGCGGTACAGGCCCTCCTTGTCGCCGAAATGCTCGTACACCACCGGCTTGGTCACCCCGGCGCGCGCGGCGATCTCCTCCATCGAAATGCCGTCAAAGCCGCGTTCAGCAAACGCGGCGCGACCAACGCCTAACAATTGATCGCGCCGCTGCGAGGCGGTCATCCGGGTACGAGCCATGGTTCCCTAGCTTAGAGACCCCGCCGACGTCTATTCTCCGCTACCCGGATTCCCCAACTGAATCATCCGCTCGAGTGAGGCGCGGGCCCTGTCGGCCACCTCCGCCTCCACTGTGACTTCGTCGCGCATCTCGCGCAGGCTGCGCACGAGTTTTTCCGGCGTGATCATCTTCATGTACCTGCACTCTGCCCGCGGGTTCACCGGTTTGAAATCGGTGCCCGGAGCCGCCTGGGCGAGCTGGTGGAGCATCCCGGTTTCAGTAGCCACGAGCACGGTGCTGCTGCCCTCACTGCGTGCCGAGTCGAGCATCCCGCCTGTGGAGAGCATGCGCACGCGCTCCGGCTCCACGATGCCTTCCCCAGCGAGGTAGATCGCGGAATTCGCACAGCCGCATTCCGGGTGGATATACAACGGCGCGTCCGGGTTCGCCTGAGCCTGTTCCGCAAGCTCCTTGCCGTTGATGCCGGCGTGCACGTGGCATTCACCGGGCCAAATTCGGATGTTGTCTCGGCCTGTCTCGCGCTTCACGTGCGCGCCCAGGAACTGGTCAGGGCAGAACAGGATCTCTCGTTGCGGGTCGATGGATTCAACCACGTCCACCGCGTTCGAAGAGGTACAGCAGATGTCGGTGAGCGCCTTGACGTCTGCCGTGGTGTTCACGTAGGAGACCACAACGGCGTCTGGGTGCTCCGCCTTCCATTCAGTAAGCTGCTGCGCGGTGATTGAGTCCGCCAACGAGCACCCCGCGTCCTTATCGGGGATAAGCACAGTCTTGTCCGGGCTCAGGATCTTCGCGCTCTCTGCCATGAAGTGCACACCGCAGAACACGATGACGTCGGCGTCAGTCTCCGCGGCGATTCGCGACAGTGCGAGTGAATCGCCCGTGGAGTCCGCAACGTCCTGAATCTCGGGCACCTGATAGTTGTGCGCGAGGATGACCGCGTTGCGCTGCGCCTTGAGTTCATTCACTTCGTCTTGCCAGCTCATACGTCCAACCCTATATCCAGCACACGCACTGAATGGGTCAGTTCGCCGACCGCGAGGAAATCCACGCCCGTCTCGGCGTACTCGCGCGCCACCTCGAGGGTAAGACCCCCAGAAGCTTCGATCAGCGTGCCAGGAGAAAGGGCATTTCGCTTCTCGACGCCCTCCCGGACCCCAGCCGGATCAAAATTATCCAACATCACCACTTCCGGCCTGAGCTCCAACACCTGCTCCAGCTGGTCGATGGTGTCCACCTCCGTCTCGACGGGGACGTCGGGGAAGCGGTCACGTACTCGTCGATAAGCATCTGCGACCGACCCCACCGCCGCGACATGATTGTCTTTAATCAAAGCCTCATCACCCAAGCTCATCCTGTGATTCACCCCGCCACCCGCGCGCACCGCGTACTTCGCCAACGCGCGGTAGCCGGGCAGCGTCTTGCGGCTATCGCGCACCTTCGCGTTCGTGTGCGCAATCGCGTCGGCCCACTGACGCGTGCGCGTGGCGATACCGCTGGCGTAAGTGAGCAGGTTCAACACAGTGCGCTCCGCCCCCAGAATGTCGATGGCGTTGCCCTCCACCGTGGCGAGCCTAGTGCCCTTCTGCGTACGGTCACCGTCCTGCGCGTGGAACGTGACCTTGATGTCCGGATTGCGCTCGTGCATCGCCCACTCGATGATTGCAAGGCCCGCGACCGTACCCTCCTGCCGCGCCGTGAAATGCGCGGTGAGCTGCTTGCCTTGCGGAATGGTCGCCGTCGCCGTGACGTCCGGCCCGTCCGCGAAGTCCTCCTCGAAACCTCGGCGGATGAGGTTCAGCGTCGTTTCTTTGTTTAAGGGTTCCTTGTTCGTCTGCATGCCCTTCATTTGACCAGTTCCCGGCCCAGTTGGGCGGTTGCCAGACGTGGGCTACAATATTTTCTTGCTGTTCCCCATGGTGTAATCGGCAACACTACGGTTTTTGGTACCGTCATTCTAGGTTCGAGTCCTGGTGGGGAAGCTTCCTTTGACGCCCGTCGCTGGCCATTTCGAGGCTGGTGGCGGGCGTTTCGTGGTTCTGGGGTGTGGGGGTCTGGGGTGTGGGGGTCTGGGGTTTGGCTGGGTGGCCTCGCGGGGTGCTGGGGTCTACATTCCGGGTGGACGTTGCAGAAATCGGGAATTCTGTTCGAAAAAGGGCCCTTTTGAGCCATTTGTCCCGATCTTTGCAACGGCAACCCGTTGTCTTATCTGTTGACCGGCCCACCCCACTCGGGGAATATGTGAGCAGACTTAAAAGTGCCGCTCGAGGGGGAACCATGAAAAAGAAGGCATCGGTTGCGATGACGTTAGTGATCGCCAGTATGTGGGTCGCGGGGTGCTCCAGCGCCGAAGGGGAACAGACAGCGGCGGGCGCCGAAACTCCTGGTGCGGTTTCGGCAGGCGAAGAAACCCCGCAGGCGTTCGTGTTTGAAAGCGGCACTCTGGAAATCGGGGATTTCGACCCAGAAGCCCTCGGCGACGACCTCTTCGACCCCTGCACCGAGATCAGCGCAGCCGAGTTCGCGGCGGCGGGGTTCGAGAATGTGGAGCCGATGCCGGAGGAGATGAAGGGGTTATTAGGTAACCGGAGCGCATGCGAATTGAAAGATCCCCTGGTCGGCATCTCGGCGGTGCTGACTAATAACGATGCGGACGTTGAACACGTGGGGAACCAAACAGAAATATTCGCGAGTTCGATTCCAGATCGCGAACCCTCCATTTTCACGTACGGCCCTAAATCAGGCGTAGGTGAAAGTTGCTGGGCTCAGGTAGATACCTCCAGAGGCGCAATCGCGATTCTGGCGACCGAAATGGCTGATTCTCACGCGAACTGCAATCTCGCCGTTGGTTACATGGACTCATTACTGGGCGTAGGAAAATTGAGTGTTCATTAAAGTGGACATCCCCTTTTCAGAGGCTGCGGGAGTAACTAGATTTGACGGCACGAAACTTCAAATCTTCTGGGGGGAATATGCGTGTCGCGATCGATACAGAATTAATTCGTCAAAGCATTGGTGTTCTGCGTGCAACTAGCAAAAACCTAAAGCTTCAGACAGGCCTGCTCGGTGCAAGCTCCCTATCCAACTTCTCGCCGATCGTGGGGTTCTCAACTTCGGGCAGGACGCTCGGCACGATTGCAGACGTTCACGCACCAGAAGCCACGGAGGCGGTCGCGACCCACTTGCTTGGCATCGCCGACACGCTCCAAACAGCGCTGGACAACACGATCTGGGCGGATGGTTCGTTCTCGGGCATTTTGGCATCGCTGGGTAACTCGTTCCGCAACGTCGCGGCGATGAATCAGAACCACATTCTTGCAACGTCGCAGATTCTGCAGTCTGTGGATCCGCGGACGAACGCCTTCGCCACTCCCCCGGCAGCAGCCGGCCTCGAAGCAAGCCTTATCGCGTTGGATGGAAAGTTCCAGGCAACGGAGCCAGCGCTCGCTTTGGCGGCATCGGAGTTCTGGGCTTCGAACGCGACTCTGCTGTCCCAGGCGATGGACGACCTCAGCGGTGCGACGCACGCGCTTGCGTCCTCAGCTGAAACGGAGTGGGTCTCGCGTGCCATCGACACGATCCAGCAGGTGCAGAACGCGGGCCGGGTCTACTCCGCGAACTCGACGGCGCTCGCTGCACACGCGAAGATGCTTACCGACGTCGCCGCGTCCGAGAAGCTGATGACCCACGCGGCGATGATTGCTTACAACACGGCGCCAAACCCAGCGCTCAAGAAAACGATCGAGATGAGCTACCTCGCGGTGTACCAGCCCCGAGCGACAGGTGGGCTGGCAACAACGGTGCCCCAGTTCAACCGCCTCCTGCCCGACTTTAAGGCGCTTCCCGGCGGCTCGATGCAGGTACCAGAGATCCCGGTGCCGTCGGCGCCAGCGTTCGACCAGTCGCCCATCCCCCAGGTGGCTCACGACGCGCTCATGCAGCGAGGTCTCGGTGACCTGGTACACGCAAAGTCACCCAGCGAGGTTGCCCAGCAGTTCGGCAACGCGAATCCGGATGTTATGCGCTCCATCGCTGCTGGCGCAACGCCCACTCAGGCTGCAAGCGCCGCGGCGCCAACGATGCCTCCGCCGTCCACCTTGCCCCAGCTTGGGCAGGTCGGTGGTGGCGCACCGGTCGGCGCGGCTGGCGCGCCTACTGTCGCTGGTGCAACGAACGGGTTCGTGCCTGCGGCACTCGGCGGCGCGGGCGGGCCGGGCACGGCAGGTAGCCAAGGCCGTCACGGTACAGCGGGCACTCCCGGACTGGGGCAGCTCTCGGGCACGCGACCAAACACGCCGGGTGCTGGTGGAGCTTTCGGGTCAGGCGGAAGCCGTGGTGCGGGAATGGGCGGTATCGGCGCGGGGCGCATCCCGGGAGGTGTCGGAGCGGGCAGTGCCAGCGGGCTCAGCGCTGGCGCGGCAGGTGCGAACGCGGCGATGGGTCGCGGCGGGCTGGGCGGCTTCGGTAGTGGCTTTGGCAACCCCGGCGCGGGCGGCTACGGCGCTGCCAACCCGGGCGGCGTAGGCAGCACCGGCACTGTCACCGGCACCGGAGCCTACGGCTCGGCGGCTGGCACCCACGGCTCGGCCGCTGGCGCAAACGGCGTAAACGGCGCCCACGGTTCCCGCCCGGCGGGCATCGCTGGCGCGCCCATGGGTATGGCTGGCCGGAACCAGGACCGAAAAGAGGGCGGCAAGATCCCGAAGGTCAAGACGGTCACCAGCGCGGTGGAGCGCGAGGGCAACCTCAAGGCATTGCTTGGCGACGCTCCCCTGCTCCTGCCCGAGGTCATCGGCCACAACGTCCGCGGCTAGGCGAGCCCCATCTCGAGCCTCATCTCCAGCCCCACCTCGAACCCCGGCTCAAACGGGGTCTCAGGCGGGAGCCGCAGCAACCGCCTTGTGCCCTTGTGCCCTAGTGCGCTAGTGCCCTGCGTGATCTGCTTGCCCTGCGTGCCCCTCGTACCACTCGGGCACCGCCAGGTCAGGCTCCTGGCCTGGTTCGACCACCACGAACTGTCCCATCATGCCGGAATCCTCGTGGTTGAGCATGTGGCAGTGGTACATGTAGGCGAGCGTCGGGTCGGGGTAGTAGCCGATATCCACAAGCAGGGTGACGGTGGAAAGGGGCGGGATGTCAATGGTGTCGTGCCACCCGTCGGTGAACTCGACGGTGCCGTTTTCCACGCTTTGCACGGCAAAACGCGCGTTGTGGACGTGGAAGTTGTGCAGCATGTCGTCGTTTTCGTTGGTCACGTGCCAGATCTCCGGCGCGTCGTGGTCCACGGCGAAGTCCACGCGGGCCATGTCCATGGTCTTGCCGTTGATCTCGGAGCCGCTCATGCGGAACTCGCGCTCCACGCTGGAGGCTTTGGGAAGTTCGAAGGGGACGAGCTCGTCGGTAAGCGCGGGCGAGGCGGGCGCGTCCTCCGGCGGTGCGGCGATCTCCAGCAGGTCGAATTTGTCGTACACGCCGTACATCTCGGCGGTTTCCTTGTCGGGCAGCCCGGCCTTGTCGGGCAATCCGTCGCTGCGGAGAGTGAGGTCCTTGCCGGGCTCGAGGTCCACGACAATTTCCACGCGCTCGCCGGGGCTGAGCAGCACCGCGTCGACCTCCACGGGGGACGGTAGGAAGCCCTGGTCGGTGGCCACGATCTTGAACGGCACGCCCAGGCTCAGGTGGTGGTAGCGCATGATTGCGCCGTTGAGCACACGCAGGCGGACGCGCCGGGTGGTTGCTTCGAAGCGGGGGTTGGTGATGCCGTTCACCAGTGGGGTGTCGCCGAGGTTGCCGCCGTCTTCGTCGAGCTGTCCGTCCTCGGTGAATTTCACGTCGCCGAGGATGACGGGGATGTCGTCCACGCCGTAGTCGTTGGGCAGGCCGGGGACGACGGAATCGTCGTCGTCGACCACGAGGGCGCCGGCCAGGCCGCGGTACGCGTGCAGCGCGGACTTTTGGTGCGGGTGCGGGTGGTACCAGCAGGTCGCGGCGGCCTGGTCCACGGTCCAGGAGGGCGACCAGGTCTCCCCCGGGTCGAACATGAGGGCCGGGCCGCCGTCAGCGGAGGCCGGCAGGTGCAGGCCGTGCCAGTGCACGATGGTCGGTTCCGGCAGGTCGTTGCGCACCGTCATGTCGATCTTTTCGCCGCGGCGCATGTACAGGGTCGGCCCGAGCCAGGGCCCGTTGAAACCCCACGTTTTGGTCATGGTGCCGGGCACGATTTCGTACTCGCCTTCCTGGGCGGTGAGTTCGAAGCGGCGCACATCGCCCTCGAGGGTGCCTTCGTACAACGGCGGGATGGGCAGTGGGCGCGGGTCGAAGTCGGCGCCGGCCGGTTCTGGTTGGGATGTGGTTGAGCACCCGGCGACCGCGGATGCCGCGGCAGCTGCGGTTGCCGCCACCACCGCTCCTTTGAAGAATGTCCTGCGGGTCACTGCCATGGTTTCTCCTCCAAGTTCGCTCAATTGCGCCAATGATCTTACTATCCGCAGGTATGAAGAACGAGGAAGCGAACGCCCGCAGGTTTATCTGGTCGAACGGGTTGCAAAACATCGGCGACCAGATCGTCGCTCCTAAGACGGTGTTGCCCTGGCTGTTTACGGCCGCCGGGGTGCCGCACGCGTTCACGTCGATGCTGGTCCCGGTGCGTGAATCGCTCTCCATGCTGCCGCAG
Source organism: Corynebacterium sp. Marseille-P4321 (assembly GCF_903645305.1). GTDB lineage: Bacteria > Actinomycetota > Actinomycetes > Mycobacteriales > Mycobacteriaceae > Corynebacterium. The sequence goes on from NZ_CAHJXO010000002.1 coordinate 412,211, forward strand.
GCGTTCCTGTCGCCGTGGGTGACGTCGCAGCGCTCGCGCAAGCGGGTTTGGCTCATCGGTTCGTGGGGCCAAGCGATCGCCGCGGGGCTCATCGCATTGAGCGCATTGCTTCTCGACGGCTCCGCGCTCGGCGTCGCCGTCGTCACCCTGCTCGCGGTGCTCGCGCTGTTTCGCTCCCTGTGTTCGATTGCGGGCAAGGACGTGCAGGGGCGAACCATCTCGAAGGGGCGCCGCGGGGAGATCACCGGCCGCGCCACGGCACTCGCCGGCGGGTTCACCCTCGCCGTTGGTTTGGTGCTCATGTTCATGCCGAAGGAGCTGCCGCGCGCCGGGCTCGCGGGGCTCTTGGCGCTCGGCGCATCGACGTGGGCGCTGGCTTCGCTCGTGTTCCGCGGCATCGATGAGCCTGAACCGGAGAACACACGGGGCGAGCGCACCGGGATGCGGCAACTGTGGCAGTTAGTGAAGGGCGACCGCGACCTGCAGGCCTTCCTGCTGGTGCGCTCGCTCATGCTGGTCACCGCACTGTCCACGCCGTTTATCGTGGTGCTGGCAAGCGAGCAGGGCGCGGATCTCACCGGCCTGGGCGCCTTCATCATTGCCTCCGGCGGTGCTTCGCTGGTTGGTGGGAGGATCTCGGGGGTGTTCTCCGACAGGTCGTCGAAAAGCACTATGGCGTGGTCGGCGGGTCTTGCCTCAACGGTGCTGGTAGCGCTGGTGGCCTCGGCGCGCCTTTTCGGCGAAGGCGTGAACGCGTGGGTGATGCCACTCGGCTTCTTCCTGGTCAACCTCGCGCACACCGCGGTGCGCGTGAGCCGAAAGACCTACCTGGTGGATATGGCAGACGGCGATCGACGCACGCTGATCACCGGCGCCTCCAACGCCGTGATGGGCGTGGTGCTGCTGGTTGTCGGTGCGATCTCTTCCGTGGTGTCGATATTCGGCACCCAAGCGACGCTGATTTTCCTGGCGGTTGTGGGCTACGTCGGCGTGGTTGGCGCGGCACGCCTGAAAGACGTCTCGGCGGGCAAAAACTAAACGATATGCTTGGGAGCCGAAACCGCAAATAGCCCGCAATCCCTGCAATACAAGGAGCATCTGTAGTGCCCAACCAACCACAACGCGCAGTAGTCGTGCTGGCCGCCGGCGCCGGGACCCGCATGAAGTCCGACCGGCAGAAAACGCTGCACACCATCGGCGGGCGCAGCCTGCTGTCGCACTCGCTGCACGCCGCTGCGGGTGTGCACCCCGCCTACCTGGTCGCCGTGGTCGGCCACCAGCGCGACCAGGTCTCCCCCGAGGTGGAGCAAATCGCCGAGGCCATGCGGGTGGACATCCGCCAGGCGGTGCAGGAGGAGCAAAACGGCACGGGCCACGCCGTGCAGGTCGGCCTGGATGCCATCCCGGATTTCGACGGCACCGTAGTAGTGACTAACGGTGATGTGCCGCTGTTGACGTCGGAGACGATCGACGCCCTCGTCGCCAAGCATGAGCTCGAGCATGCGGCTGTGACCGTGCTGTCGCTCGAGTTCGACAACCCCACCGGCTATGGGCGCATCATCCGCGACAATGCTGGCGACGTGCGCGAGATCGTCGAGGAAAAAGACGCGACCGACGAGCAGCGCCGCGTGCGCGAGGTCAACTCCGGAGTGTTCGCGTTCGACGCCGCAGTGCTTCGCGACGCGCTGACGCGCATCACCACCGACAACGCCCAGGGCGAGCTGTACATCACCGACGTGCTGGGCATCGCGCGCGGCGACGGCAAGAAGGTCGCCGCGTTTACCGCCCCGGACGCGCGAGAGCTCGCCGGCGTGAACGACCGGGTGCAGCTCGCGGCGGCGGGCAAGGAACTCAACCGGAGGCTCGTCGAGAAGGCAATGCGAAACGGCGCCACCGTCATTGACCCTGCGACCACCTGGATCGGCGTGGAAGTTGAAATCGGGCGCGACGTGATCATCCACCCCAACACGCAGCTGTGGGGCTCCACCGTCATCGGCGACCGCGCGGAAATCGGCCCCGACACCACCCTGACCGACATGGAAGTCGGCGCAGGCGCAACCGTGGTGCGCACCCAAGGCGAGCTCGGCGTAATCGGCGAAGACGCCACCGTCGGACCGTTTACCTACATCCGTCCCGGCACCGAGCTGGGCGCGCGCGGCAAGCTCGGCGGCTTCGTGGAATCGAAGAACGCAAAGATTGGCGACGATTCGAAGGTGCCGCACCTGACCTACATCGGCGACGCCACCGTGGGCGTGGGCTCCAACATCGGCGCCTCCAGCGTCTTCGCCAACTACGACGGGGTGCAAAAACACCACACCACCATCGGAGACCACTGCCGCACCGGATCCGACACCATGTTCGTCGCACCCGTGACCGTGGGTGATGGAGCATACACCGGGGCGGGTACAGTGGTGACCCAGGATGTGCCTGCGGGTGCGCTTGCCATTAAGGAAGGCCGCCAGCGCAACATCGAAGGCTGGGTAGAAAAGAACCGCCCAGGCACCGAGGCTGCCAAGGCCGCGGAAAACGCTCGCGCACAACGCGACAACAAGGAGGATTAAAAACTGTCATGACTGGTTACTCCACCGAAAGCCACAAGGACCTCAAAGTCTTCTCGGGCCGCGCGCACCCGGAGCTTGCCGAAGAGGTGGCCAAGGAGCTCGGCATCGAGCTCGTGCCCACCACCGCGCGTGACTTCGCCAACGGCGAGATCTTCATCCGCTTCGAGGAATCCGTGCGTGGCGCCGACTGCTTCGTCATGCAGTCCCACGCGCAGCCGCTGAACAAGTGGCTCATGGAGCAGCTCATCATGATCGATGCGCTCAAGCGCGGCTCCGCGAAGCGCATCACCGCGATCCTGCCGTTCTACCCCTACGCGCGCCAGGATAAGAAGCACCGCGGCCGCGAGCCGATTTCCGCCCGCCTGATCGCCGACCTGCTTTCGGCTGCTGGCGCGGACCGCATTGTGTCCGTGGACCTGCACACCGACCAGATCCAGGGCTTCTTCGACGGCCCGGTGGATCACATGCACGCGATGCCGATCCTGGTGGATTACATCAAGTCGAAGTACCCGCTGGACAACCTGGCTGTGGTCTCCCCCGACGCTGGCCGCGTGAAGAGTGCGGAGAAGTGGGCGAATGCGCTTGGCGACGCGCCGATGGCGTTCGTGCACAAGACCCGCGACATCGACGCCGCCAACAAGGTGGTCTCCAACCGCGTGGTCGGTGACGTCGAAGGCAAGGACTGCATCCTCATGGACGACATGATTGATACCGGCGGCACCATCGCCGGCGCCGTCGGCGTGCTCAAGGAAGCTGGCGCGAAGTCCGTGGTGATCGCCTGCACCCACGGTGTGTTCTCCGACCCGGCACGCGAGCGCCTCTCCGAGTGCGGTGCGGAGGAAGTTATCACCACCGACACCCTGCCGCAGTCGACGGAGGGCTGGGACAACCTCACCGTTTTGTCCATCGCCCCGCTTTTGGCCAAGACGATCCGCGAGATCTTCGAGAACGGCTCCGTGACCACCCTGTTCGAAGGCCAGGCGTAAAAGCCGTGTCCCAACCCGCTCAAGCCGGTACCTCATTGCAAGACCGGGATGCCGGTTTAAAGCGGGGCATGAAGAGCCGCCAGCTGCGCATGATCGCGCTGGGCTCCGCGATCGGCACCGGCCTGTTCCTCGGCTCAGCCGAATCCATCGGATACGCGGGCCCCGCTGTGCTGGTCACCTTTCTGGTGGTCGGCGCCGTGGTGTACCTGCTGATGCGCATGCTCGGCGAGATGGCGGTGGCCAACCCGGTCTCTGGGTCCTTTGCCGCCTACGCGCGCGACTACATCGGGCCCCGCGCGGGCTTTATCGCTGGCTGGAACTGGTGGTACACCACCATTGTGGTGGGCATGATTGAGCTCACCGCAATGGGCACGTTTCTGGATTTCTGGTTCCCCGACATCCCCCACTGGGTCACCGCGCTGGTCACCCTGTTGGTGGTGCTGGTGATCAACGCCGCGCGCGTGAGCGTGTTCGCCGAGGCCGAGTACTGGCTTTCTCTGGTGAAAGTCGTGGCCCTGATCGCCATGATCATCCTGGGCTTCGTACTGGTGCTCAGCCCTGGCTCGGATGCCGGGTTCCACAACCTCACCGACCACGGCGGGTTCATGCCCAACGGCCTCACAGGGGTGGTGTTCTCGCTTGTCGCTGTGACCTTCACGTTCGGCGGCATCATGTCCATCGGTACCGCCGCGGGTGAAACCGAGGATCCGTCGAGGACCATCCCGAAGGCGATCAACTCGGTGATCTGGCGCATCCTGGTGTTCTACATCGGCGGCATGAGCGTGATTTTGCTGCTCGCGCCGTGGGATGCGCAGGACACCACGGTGAGCCCGTTCGTGCGGGTACTCACCTTCGTCGGCGTGGACGGTGCGGCGCACGTACTCAACTTGGTCATCCTCGCCGCGGTGGCGTCGGTATGCAACACCATGACGTACTCCGGCTCCCGCATGCTGCGCGACCTCGCGCTCAACGGCCAGGCCCCGCGCTACTTCGCGGCAACCACGGCGAAGGGTCTGCCGCTGCGCTCGCTGCTGTGCAACTGCGCGCTGATGGGCTCGGTGGTGCTGTTGAATTACTTCTTTGAGGGCAAGGTGTTCCAGATCCTGCTGGCCGTGGTGGTCGGATCTGAGCTGATCACCTGGGCCGCTGTGAATTTCGCGCATCTGAACTTCCGCAAACAGGGCCTGAGTTCGACCTTCAAGGCGCCGTTGTACCCGGCGGCGAACTACATCTGCGCCGCCTATTTTGCGCTTGTGCTCGTACTCATGGCGGTACTGCCGGATTACCGCGCGGGCCTCATTGCGCTCGCGGTGTGGTCGGCCGGCCTGTTCGTCGCGTCGAATTTCGTGCGAACGCCGAGCGGGCGCGCCGTAGAATAGCGGGCATGTTTCGCCCAGATTTAGACCAGCTGCCTGAGTACCGCCCCGGCGCCCGCAACGACCGCGCCGTGAAGCTTTCCTCCAACGAGTCCGCGGAGGCGCCGCTTCCCACGGTGCGCGAGGCAATGGCCCGCTCGCTTGAGCAGATCAACCGCTACCCGGACAACGGTGCCGCCGAGCTGCGTGAGGCGCTCGCCGCGCACCTAGGTGTGGCCCCGGAGCAGGTTGCGGTGGGCAACGGCTCCTCCGGCCTGTGTCTCCAGTTGGTCAGCGCGACCGCCGGCGCGGGCGATGAGGTGATCTTCCCGTGGCGCTCATTCGAGGCGTACCCCATCTTCGCCCAGGTGGCGGGCGCAACCCCGGTGCCCGTGCCGCTGAACGCCGAGCACGGTCTGGACATGGGCGCACTCGCCGCGGCGGTCACGGAGCGCACCCGCCTGATTTTCGTGTGCAACCCGAACAACCCGACGGGCACCACGATCACCACGCAGGAGTTCGCGGACTTCATGGCGAAGGTGCCCAGCGACGTCGTCGTTGCGTTGGATGAGGCGTACTTCGAGTACAACCGCTCCACCGACACCCCGGTGGCTACCGAGGAGATTGCGAAGTACCCCAACGTGGTGGGCTTGCGCACGTTTTCCAAGGCGTACGGGCTCGCCGGCGCGCGAGTGGGCTACGCGTTTGGCCCCCGCCCCATCATCAGCGCGCTGAACAGGGTCGCGGTGCCGTTCTCGGTGTCTGTGCCCGCCCAGGCGGGTGCAGTTGCATCGCTTGAGCTTGTCGACGAGCTCCGCGCCCGCACCGACACCACCTGCGCACAACGTGCCAGGCTGGAGGACTTTTTCGCCGCGTACGGCACCCCGCACTCGGAGGCGAACTTCGTGTGGGTGCCGGCCGCGCACTTGGGCCGTACGCCACAGGAGGCGGCGAAAGCCCTGGAGCAGGCAGACCTTTTGGTGCGCGCCTTCGACGAGGGCATCCGCATCACCGTCACCGACGAAGCTGAGGCCGACGCGGCGATGCGCGTCTGGGCCGAAGTGCTGCAGGGATAACCCTGGGTTTTCCGGCTGCAGCTCCACCTCAAGGTATTTGGCTCAGAGTATTTTGTGTGGCGGAAGTGCCCTGTTAGGCTATAGCGGTCTCGGCGAGGGCTGCCGCGAGTTTCGCGAAGGCCGTTATCGACGCGATAGATGCGTTTCACGCGATCACTCGACGAGCAATTGACCGTTGAAGTGGTCGCAATTTTTGTTTGCGGCCCTTCCCAACACAGAAGGAGCTGCCATTATGGCTATTACCCCCACCGTTATTCAGGCTGAGCGCCGCGAGGAGTTCGGCAAGGGTTCCGCACGTCGTCTGCGCCGCGACGGCAAAATCCCGGGTGTCCTGTACGAAAAGGGCATCGACAACGTCCACTTCGCAGTCGACCGCATCGAGATGACCGCGATCGTGCGTAACGAGGGCACGAACGCGATTGTGGAGCTCGAGGTTGACGGCGAGAAGCTTTTGTCCATGGTGAAGTACATCGACCAGAACGTGCTCACCCTGGAGATCGACCACATCGACCTGCTGGGCATTAAGCGCGGCGAGAAGGTTGTCGTCGAGGTCCCGGTTGTCACCGAGGGTGAGGCTGCTCCGGACGCCGTGGTGCTGCAGGAGGCGGACGTCGTGGAGATCGAGATCGACGCGCTGAACATCCCGGACGAGATCGCCGTGTCCATCGAGGGCAAGGAGATCGGCGACTCCATCTACGCTTCCGACATCAAGCTGCCGGAGGGCGCGGAGCTCATCTCCGACCCGGAGACCCTGCTGGTCAACGTCACCTACCAGGAGGTCGACGAGGAGCTCGAGGCCGCTGCTGCCGAGGCTGAGGAGGGCGGCGCTGAGGCTGGCGCCGACGCCGACGAGGAGAACGTCGAGATCGCTGACGGCGGCGAGGGCGACGAAGGCGCCAACGAGTAAGCACATTGCTTATCGACGATTAAACGGCCGCGGGTTTTACCCCGCGGCCGTTTTCGTTGCGCCGGTGTCCCCTGCCCCGCCCGTCGCACCCGTCCCTGCTCCGGTGGTTATCCTCTTCGATGTGACTGTTTTAATCGTCGGCCTGGGAAACCCCGGCCCCCAATACGCCGGGACGAGGCACAACGCGGGCGTCGCCGTCGTAGAGGAACTGCTTTCGCGCGCCACCCCGATGCCTGCTCAGCTCAGTTCCCACAAGCGCACGAACACCGAGGTTGCTGAGCTGGCTCCTGGCAGGCTCGTCGCCGACGAACAGGTGGTGCTGGCGCGCACACGCGATTACATGAACCTCTCGGGCGGTCCGGTGAAGGCACTCGCGGACTACTACCGGGCCAAGCCTGCCGATATTTACGTGATCTACGACGAGCTCGACCTCGATCTCGGCGAGGTGAAACTGCGCCAAGGTGGCGGCGACCACGGGCACAACGGTCTGAAGTCGGTGACGAAGTCTCTCGGCGGCGCCCCGTACAACAAGCTTGCTGTGGGAATTGGGCGCCCACCCGGCAGGATGGCGCCGAAAGATTATGTGCTCAAACCGTTCAGCGCGAAAGAGCTCATCGACGTAAGCATTGCCGCGGCGGACGCAGCCGACGAGGTACTCCGCGCCCTCGCCTAACACCTTTCCGAGAGCTGCTAACGGCCCAGCTCGTAGAACCCGTCGAGCATGTCTTCGGCCGCGTGGCAGAGCTGGTCGAAATTCTTGTCCCCGCCGACGTTGGCGGCGCCGGCCATCACTGTGCCGGTGATGGTTTCCACCGCGGCGACGCAGCCGAAGCCCTCCTCGCGATCGACCTCAAACGAGGCGACGCCGGGAATCTTGATCTCTGCATTCGGCGCGCGGTACCTCGCGGCGGCTTCTTCCGCCTTGCCAACGAGGTCTTCCATCGAACCCGGCACCGATGTCATGGCGTAAACCGTGCCCGGCTCATCCCGCCGAGGGTTAAGCGCACAATACGGAACGCCCATGTACTCACCGTTATCGCCCTTGGTGAAGCCGAGCTTGCCCCACTCTGCGTCGGTGAGCTCGGCGCACACGCTGAACGGACCGGTAGCCGCCTTGCTCGGATCCACGGGGCCGAGCGTGATCTGACGGTTCTCGAAAGCGAGAACGTTCGGGGCGGCAGGCTTTTCCTTCTCGCTCGGCGCTGGGGCCGCCGGTTTCTCCTCGGGTTCGGCTGAGTTTTCTTCCTCCACGGAAGGGACGGAGGTGAACTGTTGCTCCGGCAGCTCGCCCGGCGATTGCTCCGTTTCAGCGGAGCAGGAGGCGAGCATCGTAGCAGCGGCGAGTAGTGCGGCGGCGCGGAGAGATTTCATGGGTTCAACTTTAAGCCAGCGCGCCGCCCCCGCTTGCTACTTTCCGAGTTTGTACAGGTCGTCCATCATCCCGGCCGCAACTTTGCAGTGGCGATCGATGTCCGCCCCGCTGATCTCTCCCGCAGCCATCATGATTGTGCCGTGCGTGGTCTCCGCCAAAGCCACACAACCTACTTCCCTGTCTTCCTCGAGCGAGTAGTACCTCAACCCGGGGACTTTACTTTTCGGAACGTTTTCTACTTCCTCGACGCCGATCTCTTTCTCAAAGCCCTCAAGATCTTTTGCCCCGCCGGTGATCGCTCCAGCAAGGTAGGACCCGTCAGGGTTGTTTCGTTTTGGTGCCAACCCGCAGATGAACACTGAGGCAGTCGATTCATCCTCATCTAGTTCGAAGCCCAGTTTGTCCCACTCGTCTTCGGTGAGGTCGGTGCAGACGTTGAACGGGTTCTCCACAGCAAGGTCGATGTCTACCGGCCCCAGCTCAACCTCCCGCTTCTCAAAGGTGAACGCCGCTTTGCCGTCAGCAGGCGCCGACTCGCTCACCTCGGCGCTGGTGTCCGGGGCCTGCTCGGCGGTGAAGCTCGGTTCCGACAACGGCTCCGGCTCGCTGGAGCAGGACACAAGCAAAACGGAGGAGGCGACTACGGCGACTGCGGCGGATACACACTTCATGTGCACCACCTTAGAGCCACGTGAGAACGGCGTGCACTATTACCCTGGCACGCATGCGACTCGCAACGATTCGAACAGGAAACACCACCGCCGCCGCACGTATGGTCAGCGATAGGGAGGCATTGCTTATCGACGACTACGCTGACGTCGGCGCCCTCCTTCGGGAACCCGAATGGGCCACTATCGCGCAGGGTGTTCAAGGTGAACCCCGCGCCGTGGAGGACACCGATTTCGCGCCCCTTATCCCCCGGCCCGGCAAGATCATCTGCGTCGGGTTGAACTACGCCAAGCACATCGCAGAGATGGGGCACGAGCAGCCGGACGTGCCCACCTTGTTCATCAAGTTCCCCGAAGCACTCGTCGGCCCTTTCGACGACGCGGAAGTGCCGGAGTTCAACGCGGATACTTTGGATTTTGAGGGCGAGCTCGCGGTAATCGTCGGCAAGCATGCGCGCCATGTCACGGAAGCCGAGGCGGGTGAGTACATTGCCGGGTACTCCGTGATCAACGACTACTCCCAGCGCCACTACCAAAAGCGCACCCAGCAGTGGCACCAGGGCAAGTCGCTGGAGAAAACGGCCGGGTTCGGTCCCTGGCTGGACACCGAGTGGCGTCCGGGCCCGCGGATCACAACCACCCTCAACGGCGAGCGGATGCAGCACGCCCCCACCGACGACCTGGTGTTCACCCCAGCCAAGCTTGTGGAGTTCATCTCGCACCTTTACCCCCTTCAGCCCGGCGACGTGATTGCCACCGGCACCCCCGACGGAGTGGGTCACGCTCGCGACCCGCAGCGCTACCTCGCAGACGGCGATACGGTGCGTGTGGAAATCGAGGGGATCGGCGCGATCGAGAACACCACGCGAGTCTCTTCGGCCGGCTAGCTGCCGGTCAGGAACGCTTCGATCTCCGAAGCCGGGGCAGCCATGAGCTCGCCGCGGTCGGCCCCGACGAGGCAGTAGTCGTTTTCCGAGGTCATCGGCCGTAGGTACGGGTAGATCGGCGGCAGATCCGGGTGCGCGCGGGTGAACGCGGTTTCCACCCCCCGCGCGTAACGGCCGGAGAACGCCCGCGTGGACACCGACGGCGCACCGGAACGCAGCAGCTCCCGGTTGCGCGCACTGGTGCTGGCCTCGTCCGCGAGCAAGAAGGCGGTCCCGCACGCCACACTCGCAACCCCCAGCGCGTGCAGCTTTTCGACGCCATCCGGCCCCCGCACTCCCCCAGCCGCGATCACCGGCAGCCCCAGCGGCGCGATTGCTTCCACGAGGGATTCCAACGTTTCGATCCCCGGCTCCTCGCGCTGGTCCCAGGTGGCGCGGTGACCTCCCGCGAGAGGGCCCTGGACGATAAGGCCGTCTGCGTACACAGCCGCCTTTGCTTCCTCGACGCTGGTGACCGTCACCCACGCCTCCGAGCCGACAGCGTGCAGCTGCACCACCTGCTCGCGACTGAACGCGCCGAACGTGGAGGACACCACCGCAGGGGCGGCGCCCAGCACGAGTTCGAATTTTTCGCCGAAGCCGGAGGTTGCGTCGGCGGCGGGCACGGTGGTGTGAAGGAGGTGGGCGGTGGCGGAGACGTCGTGAAGCGAAGGCTCCTCGTTCGGCATGAACAGGTTCACGCCAAAGGGCGCACGGCAGGCGGCGAGCCACTCGCTGGCTTGCGCCGCGCTGCACGTGCCGAGCGCGAGGAAACCGAAGGTGACGGCATTCACTAACGCGGGCGTGGTGGGGCCGCCGGCCATGGGTGCCGCGACGATGCGGGGAAGGTGCATGGGTACATTATGGGGCGTGTTCGGATTCTTCAGGCGGAAACGTGCCCCTCAGCAAACCCCAGAATTTTCGGCCGAGTGGCTGGTGGTGGGGTTAGGTAACCCGGGCGCGAAGTACGCGTCGACCAAGCACAACGTGGGCTACATGGTGCTCAACGAGCTGGTGGACGAGCTGGAACCGGTAGCCGGGGTCAAGGCGCACGTGCAGGTCCGCGACGGCGTGGCGTACGCGCGCTCGACTACGTACATGAACACCTCGGGTGAGGCGGTGGGGCCGCTGGCGAAGCGTCTCGGCGTCGCGCCGGAGCGGGTGATTGTGGTCCATGACGAGCTCGATCTGCCCGCAGGAAAGGTGCGCGTGAAAATGGGCGGCAATGAAAACGGCCACAACGGGCTGAGGTCCATCACCGAGCACCTGGGCACGCGCGACTATCTGCGGGTGCGCGTGGGCATCGGGCGCCCGCCGCAGGGGGTGCCGGTTCCGGAGTGGGTGCTTTCCCCCGTCGAGGGCGAAGTCCCGGTGGCCACGGCCGCCGAAGCCGTACGGCTTATCATTTCGGACGGTTTACAAAAGGCGCAGAACACCATCCACTCGCGCTAGGCGCCGAGCTGCTTCTCCAGGTCCCCGAGCACCCGGTCGAGCGCTGCACGCTTGTCGTCGGCCGGGGTAAACGTTCCGCCAACGGCATCCTCGCCGAAGATGCGCAGCGCAACCTGGTTGCGGATGTCGAACATGGAGAGGTTGGACACGATCTGGCGCCAGTGCTCCACCGCGCGCACCCCGCCGTCGCCGCCGTAGCCCACGAAGGCGACCGGCTTTTCCACCCACTCGCCGTACAGCGAATCGAAAGCGTTTTTCATCGTGCCGGGCACCGAGTGGTTGTACTCCGCGGTGACAAAGACGTAGCCGTCGCACTCCTCCACGGCCTGCGACCAGCGGGTGACCACCGGGTCGTCGTACTGCTTGTTCGCCACGCCCGGCATGGTTTCTGCCACGAGGTGCGGCACGTCGAAGTCGTGCAGATCCAGCAGCTTGTACTGCACGCCGTCGCGCTCAGCCGCGGTGTCCATCACCCATTTCGCCACGGCTTCACCGGTGCGACCGCCGCGTACAGAGCCTAAGAAAACACCAATCGTTGTCATGGGTGGTGATGGTACAGGTTCGAGGTTTCGTCGATAAGCAATGTGCCCCCTACACTGCCTTTATATGAGCACCGTTTCCGAGGCCGCCCGCCGCCGCACATTCGCCGTTATCGCCCACCCGGACGCGGGTAAGTCGACGCTGACGGAAGCGCTGGCGCTGCACGCGCACATGATTTCCGAGGCCGGCGCGGTGCACGGCAAGGCGGGGCGCAAGTCCACGGTGTCGGACTGGATGGAAATGGAAAAAGACCGCGGCATTTCGGTCGCGTCGTCGGCCCTGCAGTTCGAATACGCGCCAGAGGGCCACGAGGGCGAGCCCTACGTGGTCAACCTGGTAGACACCCCGGGCCACGCCGACTTCTCCGAGGACACCTACCGCGTGCTCTCCGCCGTCGACGCCGCGGTCATGCTTATCGACGCAGCCAAAGGCCTCGAGCCGCAAACCCTCAAGCTGTTCCGCGTGTGCAAGGCGCGGGGCTTGCCGATTGTCACCGTGATTAACAAGTGGGACCGCGTCGGCCGCGAGCCGCTGGAGCTCGTCGACGAGATTGTCACCGAAATCGACCTGCAGCCCACACCGCTGTACTGGCCCGTCGGCGAAGCCGGCGACTTTCGCGGCCTCGCGCACGTCAACGCCACAGGCTCCGTTGACGAGTACATTCGATTCACCCGCACTGCCGGCGGATCCACCATCGCGCCCGAGGAGCACTTTTCGCCCGCTGACGCAGCCGAAAAGGAAGGTGACGTGTGGGAAACCGCGCTGGAGGAATCGGAGCTTTTGCTTGCCGACGGCGCCGTGCACGACCAAGCCCTCTTCGAGCAGTGCATCACCTCCCCGATCATCTTCGCCTCCGCGATGCTGAACTTCGGCGTGCACCAGATCCTGGACACGCTGTGCGCCATCGCCCCTGCGCCGGAGGGCCGCGCGGCGGACCCGGCGGCGGTGGAGTCGTCGACTACTGCGATGGATGAAACGCGCGAGCTCGACGACGAATTCTCGGGCGTGGTGTTCAAAGTGCAGGCCGGCATGGACAAGAACCACCGCGATACGCTCGCGTTCATGCGCGTCGTCTCCGGCGAGTTCGACCGCGGCATGCAGGTCACCCACGCGCAATCCGGGCGCAGCTTCTCCACGAAGTACGCCCTGACGGTGTTCGGCCGTTCGCGCGACACGGTGGAAACGGCGTACCCGGGCGACATCATCGGCCTGGTCAACGCCGGTGCGCTTGCCCCCGGCGACACCATCTACGCCGGCAAAAAGGTGCAGTTCCCGCCGATGCCACAGTTCGCGCCCGAGCATTTCCGCACCCTGCGCGCGAAGTCCCTGGGCAAGTACAAGCAATTCCGCAAGGCGCTGGAGCAGCTGGACGCCGAGGGCGTGGTGCAGATCCTGCGCAACGACACTCGCGGCGACGCCGCCCCCGTCATGGCCGCGGTCGGCCCCATGCAGTTCGAGGTGATGCAGGCGCGCATGGAAAACGAGTACAACGTGGAAACAGTCACCGAGCCGATCCCCTACTCCGTGGCGCGGCGCACCGACGCCGAAAGCACCCCCGAGCTGGGCCGTCAGCGCGGGGTGGAGATCTTCACCCGCACCGACGGCGAGCTCATCGCCCTCTTCGGCGACAAGTGGAAGCTCGCGTTCGTGGAGAAGGAGCACCCGGAGCTGACCATCGAGCCGCTCATCGCGGATTAGGCGCGGCTTAGGGGCGGATTAGGTCAGGTCACTGCTCCAGCCAAAGGCGGCGGCGCCGTTGCAAAACCCGTCGGAGGTCGCGGGATCGCCGCGGGTCAAACTCGGTGGCCTCGATGATCTGCTCAGGAGCACCTTCCGTTGCTTTGAGTGCTAACTCGATTACTCGTTCCGCGGCTTTACGCGGCAACCCGATCTCTTGACAGAAGGCGATGAAGATCCTGGCGCTGATGTTGTCCTTCTTCCCCTGGACCGAAAGTGCCATCGTTGCGTCGCCGTATGGAACGGTTGAAGGAATGTCATAGATTGGCGCTGGCACCACTGCCCCATTTCGCCAGATCACCGACAGGTTCTTAGCGTGCAGATCACCGTTTCCGGTGAGCCATGCGAGTGCCACCTGAAACGCGATTGAGCGGGCAGTGAGAACGGGAGAGGAGCTCACCGCCTTCAACGCGGCGGCAACCTCTTCCATTGCCGGGTCGTACTTGGCGCTGGGGTACAAGCCCATGACCTGGGCTGCGTCTTCGACGTGGAGTCGTTCGCCTTCGTGCCGGTCGAAGCGGGTGACGAGCAGCCCCGCGCGCCCACGCACGTCGTGAAGCAATTGCGTCTTTGCCAAGGGAAAACCTGCCCCGCGGGCAACTGCGAAGCACGCGGCCTCGTTTTCAACGAGCTTCGGGAACTCGGGTGGCGAAACTTTGAGAATGAATTCGGTTCCTGCACCTGCCACTGGAGCCGCAATTGTGCGCGCCGACGCTTTATCCTGCACGCCGGGCACCGCCACCGGGTCGGCGATCCCCACCTCGGTGAGCGCTCGGGTGAAATCGAGTTCGCCATCGAGGCTGATCGTCGCGGGTGTCCGCGCAGGCGTGCCACCGTGGCGGACGATTTGGATATCTCCGATGGTGTCCGCGCCAACCTCGAGGAGGAGCGCCAGCTCGTCATCAAGCGACGCTTTTACATGGCGTTTGAGTGCCGACAGCCTCCTGCCCTCTGGGAGCAAGTTCGTGAAAAACGGGGGGAGTGCGCCTGCCGCACCGACGTACGGTCCGCCATCCAACGGCAGGGATGTGGCGATCGGGAATTCAGCCGACTTCAGGTACTCAAATTCGACCACGCCCTGTCCGGTTTTTGTGAAGTGGCCAACCAGCGCGCCGTTCCGGTAGACGTCAGCCGCAATCACGCGAGACCACCCTGATGGATCACTGGCTCGAGATCGTAGCCGAGCGTTGCAAGCACCTCGGCCACCTTGCCGATTTCAGCCGACGATTTCCCTTTTTCCAGCTCCCGGACGAATCGATCGGAAACCCCCGAGAGATCTGCGAGGTCTTTCTGCGTGAGTCCGTTTTCCTTTCGGCGTACGCGAATGAAGGCGCCCAGAGCGCTGACATCCAATTGCCCACCTCCCGATAGGAACGATCGATCCGATTTGTCAAATTCAGGGCCGATCATAGCAAGCTATATCCGAGAAGCGGAATGTACGTTCCGTTTCCCGGTGCAGCTAATTCTATAAGTGACAATTTGCGCCCGGAACGGAACGTTCGCTCCTATTGAATCAGCTGGCCCGCGAAACCCCTGACGCCAGCGGAGCCGCGTGGCTGAGGAAGTCGCGCCATGCGCCCCACTCGCGGTCAAACTGGGCCGCGCCCGCTGCGTAATTCTTCAGTAGGCGGGTCAAACGGCGGTCGGTGGATTCCGCGTGCATCGTCTCCGGAAAGAACACCATCGCATCACCTGCGGCCTCAAAGTCGAGGATCTGCTGCTTGGACGCGTTGTACCTGCCCGGGCGCATATCCAGCGCCTCGGCGATGGCCGGGTACTTCCGGAACATCTGGCGCACCGCGGCAGACGACGGAACCGCCTTCTTCCAGTAGTCCCGGGGGCGGGTAGCCAGGACGACGAAGCGGGTGAAGCCGGCGGCGCGGGCTGCGTCGATAAGCAATCCGCCCGAATCCCCGAGGGCACCGTCAACGTACGGTACGCCGTCAATGTGCGCGATCGGCATGACCTTCGGCACGGTGGAAGATGCACGGGCCGCGCGGTTCACCAGCGAGGGGTCGAGCAGGAAGTCGGCGCTCGTCCAATGGACGGTTTCACCCGTGAGCGCGTTCATCGCCTCGACATGCGCCTCGGACTTCGATCGGGCGAAGCGTGCGTGGTCGAAAGGGATGAGCGCATCGGCGCGCTCGTAGATGAACTCGGCGTTGAAATAGCCCTGCCCGCGGACGAGCTTGACCCAGCCGCCGAAGTGCGGGTGCGACGCGAGCTCCGTGAACGCGGCGCGGGTTCGGATCGGGTCAGCTGACGCGTAGTTCAGCGCGTGCACCGCGCCCGCGGAGACGCCGCCCACCCAGCCGAAGCGCACCTCTTCCTCGATGAACTTCACAATCGCGGGAGCGGTGTAGGAATTGCGCATCCCACCGCCCTCAATCACCAGGGCCACGTCGCGAGCGTCAATCACGCCTGCACTGTAACCCGGATGAACCCGGCGCGCTGGGTGACGCTACGGGGTGAGCGCCCCGCCCGTGACAGCCAGGGTCTCGCCGGAGACGTACGACGCATCCTCGGAGGCGAGGAAAACGTACGCGCCGGCGAGCTCCGCAGGCTGGCCGGGGCGGCCCATGTCGGAGCCCTGGCCGAAGTTATCGACAACCTCCTTCGGCTGCCCCTCGGCGGGCTGGATGACCGTCCAGATCGGCCCCGGCGCGACCGCGTTGACGCGGATGCCCCTCGACGGCAGCAGCTCCCCCGACAAGCCCTTCGCCAGGTTGTTGAAAGCGGCCTTGGTCATCGCGTAATCCAGCAGCTCCTTCGACGGGTCGTAGGCCTGGATGGAGGTGGAGAAGATGATGGAGGAACCCGGCTCCATGTGCTTGACCGCCTCCTTGGTCACGCGGAACGCGGAGTAGATGTTCGTCTTCATCGTCGCGTCGAAGTCCTCATCTGAGATGTTGAGGATGCCGTCGTTCCACACCTGTCGCGACGCGTTGTTCACCAGGATGTCAATGCCGCCGAGGCCCTCCACGGTCTTTTCCACCGCTGCGACGCAGTTGTCCAGTTCCTGCAGGTCGCCCGGAATCGCCACGGCCTTGCGTCCGGCTTCCTCGATGGCCTTCACAATGCGGGCTGCGTCCTCCTGCTCCTCCGGCAGGTACGAGATAGCCACGTCCGCCCCTTCGCGCGCGAACGCGATGGCGGTAGCGGCGCCGATGCCGGAATCGCCGCCCGTGATCAGCGCGCGGCGGCCGGTGAGCTTCCCGGAGCCTTCGTAGGTGGATTCGCCCAGGTCCGGCTCGGTTGCCATCTTCACGTCCAGGCCGGGGTTTTCCTGGCGCGGCTCTTCATCGAATGTCTTGGGGTACTTGGTACGTGGATCAATCAAAGCCATGCGCCCACACTACGCGGGATCGTCGTCAAGCCTCTGCGGGATGTTCTCCGCAGCCTTGTCGGCCCAGCGCTGCGTCTTGGCGCGCCACAGCGCGCCCGCGTTCGAGCGGGGCGGGGCCTGGATGAGCCGCGCGGAGTCCAGGCCGATCTGCAGCTCCTTGGCGCGCAGCACTTCGGCGTCGACCTTGACGCCTTCGAGCAACACAATGTTCATCACCCACACCAGGCCGAACACGGCGAGCACGGTCCCGAACGCGCCGTACGTCGACCGAATGCCGATCGTGGACAGGTACCAGCCGAACGCGACCCAAATCAGGGCGATGACCAGCAGCGCAAGCGATGACCCGAGCGTGAGCAGGCGGAACCTGCCGGGTCTCACGTTGGGGGCGAGGTAGTACAGCACGCTCACCAGCGCGACGGCGGTCACCGCGATGACCGGCACGCGGGCGTAATCCCAGATCGGAAGGAAGATGCCGTTGAGGTAGTCCAGCGCGTCCTGCAGCTGGAGCGGCTTCGCGATCGGCCCCAGCACCGCGTTCACGATCGACTCCGTGAGGAAGGTGCCGAGCAAGATGATCACGCCGCCGACGACGAGCACGAGTGTGATCAGCCACATCGTGAGCCACGTGACGACGATGTTGCGCCCCTCAGTGCGCCCGTAGATCAGGTTCGCGTTGCGGGAAAACGAGCGCACGTACGCTGACGCCGACAGCAAGGAAATGATCAGCGAGATCGCCAGCGCCACCGAGGACTGCCCCGGCGTGCCGACGATGGTGCGCAGCAGTTCCACCGCGTCCGCCTGGAGCTCCTTCGGCACGTAGCTGTCGATCAGCCCGTACATCAGCGAATCCGCCGCGTCCTCGTCCCGCGGCAGAAGCAGCGTGACCACGGAGTACGTGGCCAGCAGCATCGGCGCGAGCGACAGCACGGTGTAGTACGTCAGCGTGGCGCCTTTATCCACCATCGCGTCGGTGGGAAAGTCGATGATCGTCCTGCGCAGCACGAGCCTGAACCCGGGCCAGGTGAGTCGGTTGCCGCGCCGCAGCGGGTTACCCTCCTCCCCCTTGTGTGTCACAGTGACCGGGTCCCCCGGACCGTACGGGAGCACGAAGTCCACGCGGCGCGACGTTGCTTGTTCGCGCGTGTCGATTTCCTGTGAGGCTTCGTAATCCATGCCCGCAACTGTAAACGCCGGGCGTGCGAGAACCAGGCTGCGCCACTCCCCACCCAGAGTGGGCGCATCGAGTTCCCCCGCGCTTGCGAATCGTGGTGCCGGCGAGATCAGCTCCGTGCGCGCCGCAATATACTCGGTTGCCATGGGACTCATCGATCGCGTCAAGGCGGCGCTCGGCATGCAACCCACCAAGAAGCTCGTGGAATTGCCGGACGCGTTCGTGCAGGTAGCCGTCGATAAGCTGCATGTGCACACCGCGAACCTCTCGCCCGACACAGACGAAAAGCTGGTCATCGTCACCATGCCTGCGAGCGCAATTTCGCTTATCGACGGCCCCGTGCAACTCACACACCCAACCGAACGGCCCGTGACTTTCGCGCCTGTAGAACGCGACGCCGACCCGCTCCTCGACCCGAACCTGGGGTGGATCATCCCCGTCACCCACGCCACCGCCGAGGAGCTCACGACACTGCCTGAAGGCCCGGGCGAGCACGAGCTGGCCACGCTTCACCTCGGGCTGATTCTGGAGTAGCTCACGAGATGGGGGACGAACACCTCGAGCTCGCCAACGCGGGACGTAAAACTGCGGCGGCGAGCTGGCCGGCGAACCCGGGCGTGTCCTACTAGACCAGGCCGATCCAGCTCCAGTAGGTGGCGGACAGCAGCAGGATAAGCAGGTAGCCGACGATGGTCAGCGGGATACCGGTGCGCAGGAACTGCTTCGGGGTAAACGCGCCGGTGCCGTAGGCCAGCATGTTCTGCGGCGCGGAGACCGGCAGCAGGAAGCCGAAGCAGATCACGAACTGCTGGATGATGACAAAGCCGAGGCCGCCGTTGGGGGCGTCCAGCGTCGCGGCGAGGGCGATGAACACCGGGATGAGCGCAGACGCCAGCGAGGTCGCGGACGCGAAACCCAGGTGGATGATGATGTTAAACAGGCTCACGATCGCGATGGTGGCCAGAAGCGGCAGCTTGTCTAGGCCGACTGCGCCGAAGGTGGCCTCCGAAAGCCATGTCGCGGCACCGGTGTTCAGCAGGAAGGATCCGAGCGAGATACCGGCCGCGAACACGATGAGCGTGCCCCAGTTGATCTTCTCCTGTGCGTACTTCCAGGTCATCACACCGATGCCGGGAAGAAGCATGATGCCGACGGCGACAAGCGTGATCACCGCGGAGCTAATCGGGTGCAGCACGTCCTCCGTCGCCCAGAAGAACAGCAGGGCCACCGCGATGGCGGTGAGGCGCTTCTCGGCCCCGGACATCGGCCCCATCTCTTCAAGTTGTGCTTCGACGAGCTCCCTGCCACCAGTGATCGATTCTGTCTCCGGCTTAATCGCCCAGCGCATGATGAAGTACAGCGCGATGGACATCAGGATCGACCAGGGCGCAGCCCACAAGAACCACTGGCCCCAGGACACGGTCTGTCCCATCTGATCCTCGATGAAGCCGATTGCCACGAGGTTTTGCGCGGCCGCGGTC
This sequence comes from Corynebacterium sp. Marseille-P4321, assembly GCF_903645305.1. Taxonomy (GTDB): domain Bacteria; phylum Actinomycetota; class Actinomycetes; order Mycobacteriales; family Mycobacteriaceae; genus Corynebacterium. The sequence continues at coordinate 431,789 of NZ_CAHJXO010000002.1, forward strand.
TTAATGCCAACGTTCCAGATCGACACGGCCTGAGTCGCGGTGATGACAAGCAGGGCACCGAGCTTTGAGTCCGTGGGCAGGCCGAACGCGGCCACCATGCCGAGCAGAATCGGCACGACCGCACCGGCGCGGGCGGTGGCTGAAGGCACGAAGAACGCGAGCACGATCGAGATGACAATCGCGCCGATGACAATGTTGGCTACCTTCTCGCCCGAGAACTTCAGCACGTACAGCGCGAGGCGGCGGTGCAACCCGGTCGCCTGCATGGCGGTGGCGAGTGCGAGCGCCGCCGCCACCAGCGCAACGGCTGAGGAGGAGAACCCGGTCATCGCCGTGGAAAGGGCTTCCTTCGAACCGATGATCTCGCCGCCGTTTTCCGGGTCTGGCGCAAACGTGAGCAGGACGGAAATGAGCCCGACGATGAGGATCGCGGACACCGGGTAGCTCACTGCCTCCGAGACCCACATGATCACGGCGAACGCGAGCATGCCAAGGGCGATCTTGCCTGCCGGGTCTAGGCCAGGAATCGGGATGAGCATCACCGCGACGAGCGCGGCAAAAGACAAGAAGAACGCGACGTTTTGCGCGGTGCTGCGCTCTTTCTGCTTGGGTTGCTTTGCGGCGTTGTCGCCGCCAGGTGCCGCGTCGGGTGCCTTCCCGTCCCCATTTTTATCTTGGACTGCTGTGCGCTTCGGGTCGTTGCCTTGGGCGCCGACTGATGTTGTCACGGTGCTCCTCCTCGATATTCAGGTATTACCTACGACTTTATCCTGGATTATTACCTTCGCGCAAAACAGGAGAATCCGATAAGCCCAGTACAGCGACGTAAGTTTCGTCACGTGGGAGGGCGGCGGCGCGGTGGCCTAGGATAGCGGCTATGTCTTTAAGCTCAATGCTTACCCGCAACATGCACACCGGCGCAGAGGATCTGCGCATCTTCCTCACCACCGACGTGGTGAACAACTTCCTGCCCGCGTCTTGGCAGGCGTCGCTCGTGCAGCTGAGCTACTCGGTGGTGGGGTTGTGGGATTCGGTCATGCGCGCACTGAGCATTTTCGCTTAACGACGGTGCCCAGTACACCTTGTTCTAGTACACCTTGTTCTAGTACACCTTGTTGGTTCCACCGTCCGCCATCACGGTCTGGCCGGTGACGTACTTCGCGTCGTCGCTAAGCAAGAATGCTACGACTGGGGCGACGTCGCCCTCCGGGTCGCCGAAGCGGCCGAGCGGGATGCGCTTGAGCGACTGCTGGTAGAGCTCCGGTGCGGCCTCCGACCACTTTTGCACCCCCTCCGTCATCGCCATCGGCCCGACCACGTTGACGCGGATGTCGTCTTCGGCCCACTCGTTAGCTACCACGCGCGACAGGCCGCGGATGGCCTCCTTCGCCGCGGCGTAGGCGGCCTGGGTGGGCTGACCGTTGATGCCGGCGCCGGAGCAGAAGTTCACAATCGCGCCGCCCTTCTCCTTCAACTGCGGGTGCGCCGCGAGCATGAAGTTCTTCGTCGCCTCGAAGCCGGTGCCGAAGGACAGGTCCCAGTCGGCCTGCTCGAGCTCGGTGAATGGCTTCTGCTTCGACGCGTGCGCGTTGTTCACCACGCTGTTCAGTCCGCCAAAGGTCTCGACAGCAGTGTCGACTGCGGCGCGAGCGGTCTCCGGCTTCGACACGTCGCCGGACAGGAACTTCACGTTTTCGCCGAGGTCCTGCTCGAGGCGCGCGCCCGCTTCCTCGTTGATATCCACCGCGACAACCTTTGCACCGCGCGCTGCGAGGGTGCGGGTGATTCCGCCACCGATACCGGAGGCGCCTCCGGTGACGATGACTACTTGGCCGGACAGTTGCTGGGTCATGTTTTCGTGTGCCATGTCCCCCCACTGTAGGCACTTCCCCCCCAGGTCCCGCAGTGACCTAGCGGTGCTTGAACTCCGGGTCGCGCTTGGACACGAAGGCATCCATACCTTCCTTCTGGTCCTCGGAGGCGAACAGGGCGTGGAAGGTGCGGCGCTCGAACAGGACTCCCTGGGACAAGGTGGTCTCGTAGACTGCGTTGATCTCTTCCTTGATGGCCATGGTGGCTACGAGGGACTTGGTGGCGATGGTCTGGGCGGTGTCCAGGGCTTCGTCGATAAGCTTGCTCGCAGGCACGATCTTCGCGACGAGCCCCGCGCGCTCTGCCTCCTCCGCATCCATCTGGCGCCCGGTGAGGCACATCTCCATCGCCTTCGCCTTGCCCACCGCGCGGGTGAGGCGCTGCGAGCCGCCAATACCCGGTGAAATGCCGAGGTTGACCTCGGGCTGGCCGAACTTCGCGCCGTCGCCGGCGATGATGAAGTCGCACATCATGGCCAGCTCACACCCGCCGCCGAGCGCATAGCCGTTCACCGCCGCGATGATCGGCGTGCGCGCACGTGCAAGCTCGTCCCAGCCTGCGAAGAAGTTCTCGGTGAACATCGCGGTTGCGCCCTTGTCGGCCATCTCCTTGATGTCCGCGCCGGCGGCGAAGGCTTTCTCAGAGCCGGTGATCACGATGCAGCCGATACCGGGATCCGCGTCGAAGGAGGCCACGGCCGCGGTCACCTCACGCATAGTGTCGCTGTTCAGCGCGTTGAGTGCTTTCGGGCGGTTGAGCGTGATCAACCCGACCCGGTCGCGGGTTTCCGTGAGGATGTTTTCGTACGTGGAGGTCTCCATCGCGTGTGTCTCCTTGGTGCGTGTTAGAACGGCAACTTCACAATGCCTTGGTTCACCGCCCAACCGTATGCGAGGGCGCCGAGGCCTACCACCCCGAGCACCGCGGCGATAATGATCGCGACAGTAGACGTGTTGCTTTCGCCCTTCTTCTGGTTCGGTACCTCTTCCTTCTGCTCCAGCATCTGACGGGCGAGCTTCTTCACCGACTCGTCCGCGTCGGAGGCCAGAACTTCCTTCAGCACCTTGTCGGCCTGTTCGCTGTTGTAATCCAGCGCGGAAACCTTGAAGGAATCACTGAACGCGACCGCCCCGCTCGCGTCCTTCACTCGGACGTTGAGCTGCACGACGGGGTTGTTGATCAGGCTGGCAGGGTTCACCGGTATGTCGATCGTCTTTTTCGAGCCGATCGTACCTGCGCTGTTGAGCGTGACCTCCTGCCGCGCCACGGTGCCGTTCTGCTCCACCTCAACCGTGAAATCCTCCTTGGCGGACCCCAAGTTGAGCACCTCCCCGCGCACGGCGTTCTTGCCGGACAGCGTCACAATGCCGTTCCGGCCATCCTCCGTTGGCACCATGCGGAAACCGGCCTTGCCCTGGTTTTCCTCCGCAGCCAGCTCGATGAGCTCCTCCATCCTGAGGTGCTCTTCGAACACCTCAGGTTTCGCCGCCGGTTCGGCGGAATCGCCGCCGACGTAATCCGCCGCGTTGCGGCCGATGTTGATGCCCGGGAAGTTCAGGTTGGGCCAATCGGCTGGAATGTGGTAGCTGTTACTGTTTGTTTCGCTCTGGGCGTAATCGAAATGGGTGAGCTGGTGGTTGTAGCTCATCACGGACTTGTACTCCGACAAGCTATCCACATGTGGCGCGGTGTTATCGGGTGTCTGTGCGCCCCAGTGCTTCAACCCTAAGGTGTGGCCGAACTCGTGCAGGATGGTGTTGCGCAGCTCATCCTGGCGGGTCATGGCGCCGAAGTTGGACACGTAGAACACAGAGTCGCCCGTCAGCGCCACGCCAGTGGAGTAATTACCAGGCGCACGCTGGTCGCCGATGATGCCCACGCGGAACGCGGACTTGCGCGGCCCCAGCAAACGGTCGCGTTCCGCAATCAGACGCTCGGCGATCACCGCGTTTTTGTCTCCATCCAGGCCAAAGAAGTACTGCTGGTAATCCAGCTTCGGCCCGCCCTGTCGCATCGACTTCGGCATCGACGCCATGGATTGGCTCACGTACCCCTCCCCGGCATCAATATGCAGGTTAATGCCGTTGTCGTCGAACTTCTTCTCCAGCTCTTTAAGAGTTTCGATGTCCGGCCCATAGCTGTTCGTGTTGGCCTGGGCGCAACGCGCGAACTCTGTGAAACCCTCCGCGGTGGCGGGGAACGACGTCGGCCTGTCGCAACCCAACGTCTCCCATTCCGACTTCATCCAGTTCAACTGCAGAAACAGGTCGGGGATGTCTTCGTCGGCGCCCCATTTGTGGATGGGCAGCACGGAGCCGTCGGCAAGCATCATGCCCGACCGTTCCCAGGAGTCGCGCAGGCCGTCGCCGTCGCTGTCCAGTGTGTTTTCACGCGCTTTCACGCTCACCGTGGCACGCAGCGTCTTCTCTTCGCCCGGGGCGAGCGTGCCGTCGAAGGTGCGTGCGCCGCCGAGGTAGTCGACTTTAGGCGCGTACGCGAAGTGCGGCTCCGCCTTTACTCCCAGGTCGATCGTGGCCGGCGCGGGCGTGTCGCCCGTGTTGCGCAACGTCACGGCAGTTTCAACCGTGGTGGCGGCGACGGTAAAGGTGCGGGTGACATCAACGCCGTCCACGAACTGGGTGAAGGTGAGCACGTCCGCGCCGTTCACGGAACTGCTCTGCGGGTCGGTTTTCCAATCCGTCGGCACCGGTGCATCGTCGACAGTAACGGTGCTGCGCGCTTCGAATGTGTACGGCTTCGCCGAGGACCCGGGGTGCACGAACTCGAAGTGGCCGCCGGCGCCCCGGTCAATCAGCGCGGTGATGTAGGGCAACTTCGGGTTGTCTCCCCGAGAGTCCACCGCCATTTGCTGCCCGTATTTCGACACGGCCGCCTCAGCGTGCGGTACCGCGATTCCGCTGGTCGTAAGCCCCACACACAGCGCGATAGACAATGCTTTTTGCTTCATACCCATTTGTTCGTTCTCTCCTACCACGTAATTCCGTACTTCTCTAGGACGCGACGGACCTCGCGTTCGTTCATCGCCAGTGCCACCGTCAACCCGCCGATGGCGACAAGTGCGCCAATCAGCACGACAACCCAATCGCTTGTGCTGGATCCTTCGGTTGTTTCAGCGCGCGTGCGTCCATCGGAGGGCTTTTGCTTATCGACGGCCCGCAGCGGCACCTCCACCGTCTCCAACGAACCGTCCGGCAGCGCCACTACCACCGGCAGCAGCACCTGCTCGCCTGCGGGCACAGTATCGTCCGTGCGCACCGTGATCGCGCCGGTGACCGGATCGATGCGCGGGTCCCAGCCGTTCTTGGCGAACGTCTCATCGATGGCGAACCGGGTTCCCGGCTTGACCGGCCCTTGTGGCTTGAGAGTGGTCTGCTCACCGATCTGTGTAACAGTGGAGCCGTAGGTCAACCCTGTCTTGCCACCAACGTTGAAGTCGGCTTTCTGCGCGACAAGCGTGGTAGTGAGTTCGGAGGTCGAGCCGTCGGTGAAGTACGCCACTACCTTCACCTCTGCCGGTGCCGCGTTCTCACTCGGCGGGATGGCGCGCAGGCGGCCGGTGACGCTGTCCACGCTGACAAACCAGTCACCCAACTCGACGTCATCGGCCAACGCGAACCGGGTCCCTTCGGGCACCTGGCCCATTGCCTGCACCGCGGTTGTGCGCTTGTGCGGCGCATTCGCAGTCGCCGGGTAGGTCAGCGGGTACTGCGTTGCCAGCAGCGGCTCGCCGACATTAAATACCACATCGAACGAGGCAGGACTCCCATCCGGGAAAGTCACACTCACCGGGATGCGCACCGGCCCAGGCTTCGCGTTCGCGTCCGGTGTGAAGGTCACCCGCCCGAGCGCGTCCACGGAGGCGCCCTTGTGGTTCACGTCGAAGGTCGTGCCGTTCGGCAGCGGCTGGTTCGCGTGCGTGAACGCGCCTTCACGCACCGAGGCACGGGGCTTGGACGAACGCCGTTCTGAGCCTGCCGGGACCTCTACCGCCTGGGAATCCACTTTGTATCGGTCCTTCATTGACGGCGCCGGGGACACCTCAACGGTGACTGTGTCACGCTCACCGGTAGAGGCAACCACCTCGAGCTGGTAGGTGCCCGGCGCAGTATCGGCCGGAGGGCGTGCCACCACGGTGCCGTCGGACTCTATCTCCAGCCAGCTTTGCCCCGGCGCCACAGTGACCTCGGTGCCGTCTGGCTGGGTGATTTTCTCCGTCTGGAACGTGACCTCCGCGGTTGCCTTAGCAGAGCGATCAGGGGTTACGACCTTCACCTCACCGGGCGCTACACGCAGGTTGTCCCAAGAGAAACTATCGTCAGCTTCACTCGAAGCAATTTCTACAGTGCCGAGCTCTAAGTCTTTCCCCGGCTTGACAGTCACCTCAACCGGCTTAGGCGCCTCGTAACCAGTCGGTGGGGTCACCACCACCGTGTACTCACCCGGCGGGAACGCCTCATCACGAACCACACCCTGCTCGTCGGCCTCGAGCTCACGCACGACCTCATCGCCCTGCTTGAACTCAACCTTCGTCCCCGGCAACGGCTTCTTGTCCTCACCGGTAAACGAACCAGTCACCGTCACCGCATCAGCAGACACCGTCACCTTCGGCTTCGCAGTGGCATCTTTTTCCACCACAACCGGCTTCACACCACTGACGGAATACCCCGTCGGCACACCCAAAAGCTCAAACTTGTACGAACCAGTCGGAATCCGATCAAACTTGAACTCCCCACCGGTAACAGTCGCCTCACGCGGCGTCTCACCCTCAAGCGTCAAACGCGCCGTCAGCGCAACACCAACCGGAGCACCAACAACCTCACCGACAACATTGCCCGTGGAACGAACAACCCGCACCGGATCAAGTGTGAACTCCTCACCCAGATTGACCGTCACCTCAACCGGCTCAGGCGCCTCGTAACCTGTCGGCGGGGTCACCACCACCGTGTAATCACCCGGCGGGAACGCCTCATCACGAACCACACCCTGCTCATCAGACACAAGCTCACGCACGACCTCATCGCCCTGCTTGAACTCAACCTTCGTCTCCGGCAACGGCTTATCACCCTCACCGGTAAACGAACCAGTCACCGTCACCGCATCAGCAGACACCGTCACCTTCGGCCTCGCAGTGGCATCCTTTTCCACCACAACCGGCTTCACACCACTGACGGAATACCCCGCCGGCACACCTAAAAGCTCAAACTTGTACGAACCAGTCGGAATCCGATCAAACTTGAACTCCCCACCGGTAACAGTCGCCTCACGCGGCGTCTCACCCTCAAGCGTCAAACGCGCACGAAGCTTCGCACCATCCGGAGCACCAACAACCTCACCGACAACATTGCCCGTGGAACGCATAACCCGCACCGGATCAAGAGTGAACTCCTCGCCCGGATTGACCGTCACCTCAACCGGCTCAGGCGCCTCGTAGCCTGTCGGCGGGGTCACCACCACCGTGTAGTCACCCGGCGGGAACGCCTCATCGCGAATCTTGCCCTGCGCATCAGAGACAAGCTCACGCACGACCTCATCGCCCTGCTTGAACTCAACCTTCGTCCCCGGCAACGGCTTATCACCTTCGCCGGTAAACGAACCCGTCACCGTCACCGGGTTTTCACCCAGGGTGAACTTCAGGTCCGCCGGGTCGATGCCATTCTCTTTAACCTCCACCGTGGACGGGCCCGACACCGAGTAGCCCTTCGGCGCGTCAACCAGCTCGATCCTGTAGTCACCCGTCGGCACGTTCTTAAACGTGAACGCACCATCAACGATCTGTGCGTGTGTCACCGTCCCGTCATCGGCGACGAGGCGCACGCGCGTCGTCGTGCCTGCCGGGAGGTTCTCAACCGTGCCGGAGAACGTGTAGGTCAAACGCTTCGCTTCGACCGTCACCGTCGACGGCGTATTGCCCTGCGCACCCACCGTCACCTGAGACGGCGCGGCAAACGAATAACCAGCAAGGTCGTCGGCCTTCACGTCGTACGTGCCCGTCGGCACATTCGGAATCGTGAACGCACCATTGACGCCCTCGGCCTTGTACTCAGTGCCACGCGTCTGCGCATCAGCACCCACCAAGCGCAGCGTCACAGTCTTCCCCGCGGGCAAGTTATTCACCCGACCCGAAACAGAACGCTTGACACGGTCAGCGGCGAACTGCACCGACGCGGTCTGATCCTTCTTCACCTCGACCGGGTTCGAGGAACCCTGGGCAAGCTTCACCGAGTAGCCCTTCGGATCAGTCACCGTCACCGTGTAAAAGCCGGTCTTCAACTCGGTCAGCGGAAGCGAACCGGACTTACCTGTAAAGGTCTCGCTGTACCCCTCCGGGCCCTGCACCCGAACCGTCACCGGAACATCCGGCAACCCCACATTCAACACACCAGTGTCACGCCGCGCCTCAATATCCAAAGAGGCAGGATCATTGCGCTCAGCACCAACCTTCACCGAGCCACTGCCGTAGAACGTGAAACCACCAGGCGCACCAACAAGCTCAACGGAGTACGCACCCGTCGGCACATTCGGAATCGTGAACGCACCATTGACGCCCTCGGCCTTGTACTCAGTGCCACGCGTCTGCGCATCAGCACCCACCAAACGCACCGTCACAGTCTTGTCCGTAGGCAACTGCGTCACCACACCAGACACCGCACGCTCATCACGCACAGCATCAAAGCTAACCGAAGCAGTCTCGCCAGTCTTCACCTCAACCGAATCCCGGCCCGAACGCTCCGTAACCGTGTAGCCCTCCGGCCCAGTCAACGTCACCGAGTACTCACCAGTACCCACCGCACGCCACCCGAACGATTCAGTCACACCCGCAAAATCAGCCTTAAAATCATCCGGACCAATCACGGAAACATCCACCGGAACATTACCCGGCACGTACACATTCAACCCACCAGTCAAACGCTTCGCTTCGACCGTCACCGGCGACGGCGTATTGCCCTGCGCACCAACCGTCACCCGCGGCGGAACAGTAAACGAGTACCCCTCAACCTCATCAACTACAACCTTGTACGCACCAGTCGGCACATCCGGAATGGAAAACGAACCATTTACCCCCTGCGCGGACTTACGCACCCCACGCGTCTGCGCATCAACACCCTCAAGATGCACCGTGACAGTCTTACCCGTAGGCAACTTCGTCACCACACCAGAGACCGCACGCTCATCACGCGAGAAGTTAAAGTTTGCCGTCTCCTGCGCATCCTTCTTCACACTCACCGGCACACCCTCAACCGGCGAAGACGAATAACCCTTCCACCCCGACACACGCACCGTGTGATCACCAGTGGGCACACCCGGAATCCGATAGGTACCGCGCACCCCATCCTGCTTGCCAACCTCACGGCCCGAAGCATCAACCACACGCACCGTCACCGACGCGCCCTCAGGAAGACCATCCACAAAACCAGCAACCACACCCGCATCACGCGAGAAGTTAAAGTTTGCCGTCTCCCGAACATTCTTCTTTACGCTCACCGGCACACCCTCAACCGGCGAAGACGAATAACCCTTCCACCCCGACACACGCACCGTGTAGTCGCCAGGGTCTAGCCCATCAATCTCATAGACGCCACGCACCCCATCTCGCTTATCAACCACATCGCCAGCGGCGTTGACCACTGATACTGTCACCGTGGCACCCTCAGGAAGACCATCCACAGAGCCAGCAACCACACCCCCGTCGCGCGAGAACGTGAAGTTCGCCGTCTCCTGCGCGTTCATTTCCACGCTCACAGGCACACCATTGACCGGCGAAAACGAATAACCCTCCCACCCCGACACACGCATCGTGTAATTACCAGGCTGCACGTCCGGAATTTGGTACGCCCCACGCACGCCGTCCTGCTTGAAAAGCTCAGACCCAGAAGCATTAAACGCCGACACCGTCACCGACGCGCCCTCAGGAAGACCATCCACAGAACCAGCAACCGCACCCCCATTCACCCATGCATTGGTGAACCTTGAGGCGCCTAGGTACGGGGTTGGGTACACACCCGCCTTCCCAGGAGCCTGAAGAACCAGGCGATCGCCCTGATCCACTCGAGTGCCCGCTGGCAGTTCGTAGGTCAGGCGGATGGTGTTGCGGCCCGAGCGGGATTTGCCCAAGCTCTTAAAACCGACCACCGGGTACTGCCCAACCTGTGTGGATCCTGACCTGTTCCTTTGCCAGTGGACAACGTTGTATGTGTCTTCCAGTGGAATCTTGTTCAGGATCGGATCATCATCAGCGGCAGAGTCGTTCCTCGAGTTGTTTGCCCCGGTCGATGAGGGTGGCACGAAGTCGAAAGTCACGGATCGGACTTCCATCGGCTTTTCGAAGAACACCGTGGCCTCCCAAGTCGATCCGTTATTGCTCACTTCGGCATTTCGGAGCTCTGGTGGCAGCTGAATGGCCTGCTGCGCCTCCGCCCGCTGCAACCCCACCCCGGGCACCTCCGGCACGGCGACAACGGCAGTGCTCACCGCGAGCGTCGTGGCGGCAGCGACAACGCGGCGGAGGGAACGGGGGTATCGGGCGGCGGGTTCCATGGCAACTCCAAGCGTGTGACTGAATTGTCTAGAGGAAACCATAATCTAAGTCTCGGGGATTTTCGAAGCGGTGTGCGCAACCGGCAGGCGTCGATAAGCATGCGCCCTTTCACCCAACGTTTACCTCCCTTGCCCGGCGCGCGAACCCGTACAGTTGTAACGTGGCTGGGAACCCCGGGCGCGTGCCCGGCGCGAAGCAAAACGAAAGGTCAATGTACAGATGAAGATTGCGGTTTTGGGCGGCGACGGTTTCTGCGGCTGGCCCGCATCCCTCCACCTCTCCGACGCGGGGCACGACGTGACGATTGTGGACAATCTGTCGCGCCGCGCGATCGACGAAGAGCTTGGGGCGCAATCGCTCACGCCAATCGCAACTATCGACGAGCGCCTGGCGGCATGGAAAGAGGTCTCCGGCAAGGAGATCGGCTTTGAAAACATCGACGTCGCGCAGGACTTCGACGGGCTGCTGAACTTCATCAACACGTTCCAGCCGGACGCTGTGATTCACTTCGCCGAGCAGCGCGCCGCGCCGTACTCCATGAAGAACCAGCGCACGAAGCGCTACACGGTGGACAACAACGTCAACGCCACCCACAACCTGCTGGTGGCCATCGTGGAATCCGGGTTGGACGTCCACGTGGTGCACCTGGGCACCATGGGTGTGTACGGCTACGGCACCGCCGGCATGAAGATCCCGGAGGGTTACCTGGATATCCAGGTGGCTACGGACGAAAACGGCATCGTGGAGCAGCAGATCCTCTACCCCACCAACCCGGGCTCGGTGTACCACATGACGAAGGTACTGGATCAAAACCTGTTCGCCTACTACGCGAAGAACGATGAGCTGCGCATCACCGACCTGCACCAGGGCATCATCTGGGGCACGCACACTCCGCAGACGGAGCGTGATGAACGCCTGATCAACCGCTTTGACTACGACGGCGATTACGGCACTGTGCTCAACCGCTTCCTCATGCAGGCCGCAATCGGCTACCCGCTCACCGTGCACGGCACCGGCGGGCAGACCCGCGCATTCATCCACATCCAGGACATGGCGAAGTGCATCGAGCTGGCGGTGGAGAACCCGCCGGCGAAGGGCGACCGCGTGAAGATCTTCAACCAGATGACGGAGACGCACCGCGTGCGCGACCTGGCGGAGCTCATCGGCGAGATCGCAGACGCGGAGGTGCAGATGGTGCCCAACCCGCGCAAGGAATCCGCGGAAAACGAGCTCCACGTGGCCAACGACACCTTCCTCGACCTGGGCCTGCAGCCGACGAAGCTCGCCGAGGGCCTGCTGGTGGAGGTTGAGGACGTAGCGAAGAAGTACGCCGACCGCGTGGACCGCACGAAGATCCCGGCGCGCTCCCTGTGGACCTCGAACCAGGCCGAGGGTGTGCCGGAAGGCGAGAAGTAGCCCCCATCGGGCGCACGTGAGCCACCATGCGGATTGCAGTTTTCACGGAAGTTTTCCTGCCGAAGATCGACGGTGTGGTCACCCGCACCATCCGTCACCTTGACCAGCTGGCCGAGATGGGCCACGAGGTACTCATCTTCGCCACGGGTAACCCGCCGAAGGAGTACGCGGGCTTCGAGGTGGTGAAGGTGCCTAGTTTGAGCCTGCGGCCGGTCTACCCCGAGATCAAGTTCGGCATTATCGGCCCGAAAGTGCCCCGCCGGCTCGCGCAGTTCCAGCCGGACGTAGTCCACGCCATCAGCCCAATCTGGACGGCCGGGTGGTCGACGTACATCGTCGAGCGCCAAGGTCTGCCGCTGCTCGCCTCGTTCCACACCGACGTGCCGGAGTACTGCCTGAAGCTGGGCATCCCGTGGGTGAAGCCGATCGCCGAGTGGGGCCTTCGCACCTTCCACGGCAAGGCACAGGTGAACCTGGTCACCTCCGGCCCGATGCTTCAGAAGGCGCGCGAGTACGGCATTGATAACGTCTTGCTTTGGCCCAAGGCGGTGGACACGGGCGCCTTCACCCCGGAGGCTCGCACCGTGGAGGCCCGCGCGCGCCTGACAAACGGCCACCCGGAGGACCCGTTGGTGCTTTTCGTCGGCCGCATTTCGGCGGAGAAGTCGGTCGAGCGTTGCTTCACCATCATGGAGGAGGTGCGCCGCCGGGTGCCGAACGCTCGCTTGGCGCTCATCGGCGAAGGCCCGCTCTACGAGCGCCTGCGCGCCGAGATGACGCAGGATTGGGTGACGTTCACCGGCTACCTCTCGGGCGAAGAACTGCACGCGGCCTACGCTTCCGGCGATGCGCTGCTGTTTCCCTCCACCACGGAAACGCTCGGCTTCGCAGCCCTCGAGGCGTTCGCTTCCGGTGTGCCGGTGGTGGCCGCCAACGCGGGCGGGCTGCCGTTCGTCGTCGACCACGGCGCGACGGGCTTCCTGGTCGACCCGGATCTGCCCGATTCAGCGTGGGCGGCGCCGATTGAGCAATTGCTTATCGACGCTGCCCTGCACACCTCCACCTCAAAAGCAGCCCGGGCAGAAGCCCAGCGCTGGACGTGGAAAGCCTCCTCGGAGGCCGTGGTCGGCTTTTACGAGGAGGCTATCGCGAGGGCGTGGCGCCGATAAGCGCACCGGCGCCGCGTAAGGGGTGTTACTTGATCTCCTGCGGATCCTTACGGGTCGGGTACACCGTCGGGCGCACGCCCGCGATGTCCTCAACCACGCGGACTACCTGGTGGGAGTAGCCGTACTCGTTGTCGTACCAGACGTAGAGCACGAGGTGGTTGCCGGAGGCGATGGTGGCCAGGCCGTCCACCACGGAGGCGTGGGTGGTGCCCAGAAGATCGGTGGACACGACCTCCGGGGAGTTGATGTAGTCGATCTGCTGGCGCAGGTCGGACTCGGTGGAGATACGGCGGATGTAGTTGTTCACCTCGTCCTTTTCCACCTCGGTCTCCAGGTCGAGGTTCAGCACGGCCATGGAGACGTCCGGCGTAGGCACGCGGATGGCGTTACCGGTGAGCTTGCCGGCGAACTCCGGCAGCGCCTTGGACACGGCCTTCGCCGCGCCGGTCTCGGTGAGCACCATGTTCAGGCCGGCGGCGCGGCCGCGACGCGGGCCCTTGTGGAAGTTGTCGGCCAGGTTCTGGTCGTTGGTGTAGGCGTGGACGGTCTCCACGTGGCCGTGCTTCACGCCGTAGCGGTCGTTGATCACCTTCAGCACCGGGGTGATGCCGTTGGTGGTGCAGGATGCGGCGGAGAGGATCTTGTCGTCGCCGATCATGTCCTCGTTGATGCCGTAGACGATGTTCGGGATGTCGCCCTTGCCCGGCGCGGTGAGCAGCACGCGGTCCACGCCTTTGGACTCGAGGTGCTTCGACAGGCCCTCGCGGTCGCGCCAGGCGCCGGTGTTGTCCACCACGATCGCGTTGTCGATGCCGTACTCGGTGTAGTCGATCTCCGACGGGTCGTTGGCGTAGATCATCTGGATCGGGGTGCCGTTGGCCCAGATGATGTTCTTCTCCTGGTCCACCGTGATGGTGCCGTTGAAAGGGCCGTGGACGGAGTCGCGGCGCAGCAGGGAGGCGCGCTTGATGATGTCCTCGTCGCCCTTCTTGCGCACCACGACCGCGCGCAGGCGCACGCCGCCGTACGTCGCCTCGCGAGCGATGAGGATGCGGGCGAGTAGGCGGCCGATGCGGCCGAAGCCGTAGAGCACGACGTCGCGGCCCTCAAGCTCGGAGGAGGTGCCGATGACGTCGGCGAGCTGCTCCTCCAGGAAGGGGCGCAGCTCCCCGCCGGCCGCGCGGTATTCCGCGGCGAGGCGGCCCAGGTCGACCGACGCGGTGCCCAGGTTCATCTCCACGAGCTCACGCAGGATCGGCAGCGTCTCGTCCAGCGGCAGCTCCTGCTCGTCGATGCGGCGAGCGTAGCGGTGCGCCTTGATGATGTCGATGTCGGTGACTCCCACCAGCAGGCGGCCGTACACCGAGGTCACGGCGTTGTGCTCGCGGTGCAGGCGGCTGATCAGGGGCAGCATCTCCTGCGCCAGGGTCAGCTTGTGGTTCCAATCGTCGCGTTGGGTGGTCGTCTCGGACACAGATGCTCCTTAATACATATGTGGGAATCGGGGGCATTTTTCGCCCCAAACCGCCCCCTACTCTACCGGCCGGTCACTTGCTGCGGGAGCGGTTAGCCGGGTTAGCGGTTGAGGATCTCCCGGTACTTCTCCGGTGACGGCTGCGGCGCGAAATCAGCGTCCTTCGTCTTGTCCACCAGCACCGCGCGCACGCCCTCCGCGAAGTCCGGTTCGCGGTAGATCACCTTGCCCAGCTCCTCCTCGTTCGCGATGGCTTCCTCGAGCGGTTTGCCCGCGTTCGCCGCGAACAGCTCGGTCGCGGCGACGAGTGCGGAAGGCGCAGCACCCACCATGAGCTCGTCCACTTTGGTGCGGAACTCCTCCGGCGCGCGTTCAAGGTTCGCCTGGATCTCCTCCCAGGGGCCGGTGAAGGTGCGCTCGGCGCCGTCGATAAGCTGCTCAAGCTCCGATTCCCCCTGCTCGAGCGCAACCTCGTCGAGGTAGCCGATCCCCTTCTCCACGATTCCGTCGAGCACCCCGTCGAGGGAGGCGACCTTGTGGGAAGCGAGCCCGGTGGCAAGCATGTCGTCGGCGCTCATCCGGTAGCCCGTAAGCCCGAGGAAGGTGCCCAGGCTTTGTGACGGGCGCTTCGGCAAGTTCTGCAACTTCCAGCTCATGCCCACGTCCGTGATGTAAGCGATGAACATCTCCGGCATTGACGCGAACGCGTCCTCGGTGACCACCATGTGGCTCGCGTGCGCGGAGAGGCCCATGCCGCCGCCCATGATCACGCCGTTGCACAGCGCGACGTACGGCTTGGGGTAGTTGGCGATGTCCACGTTCATCGCGTACTCCTCGTTGAAGAAGCGCTCTACCTCCTCCAAGTTGCCCTCGAGGAGGGCCTCGCGCACCGCGCGCACGTCGCCGCCTGCGCAGAAATGCTTGCCGCTGGACTGGACGACCACCTGCTCGATCGCGTCGTCGTCGCTCCACTTCTCGAGCGCTTCTTTGATGATGTCCACCATCTCGGTGTTCAGCGAGTTCAGTGCCTTCGGACGATCGAGGGTGATCACGCCGGTGGTGCCACGAATTTCTGTGAGTACTGGTGCGTTCATGCGCCCCAGTGTTACACATCACACCCCATTCCCGCAGCAGTCCCACAGGGCTTGTTCCGCGCGCGGCAACTACCATGCGGGTAATGAGTTCCACCCCGCAACCGAAGCCCCGCCTCATCGCCCTGGACATGGACGGCACGCTGCTTGACCCGCAAGGTCGCATCCCAGAGCGCTTCTGGCCCGTGCTGCGCCGCGCGAAAGAGCAGGGGGTGATTGTCGCACCAGCGTCCGGACGCCAGCTGGCCACACTACAGGCGATGTTCAAACAGGACACCCCGGAGGCGTTCATCGCGGAAAACGGGGCGACGGTCGCACGCGGCGGTCGCATCGTGTCGACCACGACGCTTCCCGAGGCACCAGTGCGCCGCCTACTGGAGCGCCTCCCCGACGCCCCGTTCACCGCCCACGCCGTGGTGTGCGCGCCCGAGGTCGCATACACCCTCGAGCTGCCCGCGGCAATCAATGCGGAGGTGGATAAGTACTACGCCTCCCGCGCGAAGGTGCAATCGCTTATCGACGCTCCGTTGGCAACCATCATCAAAATCGCCCTCTACGTCGAAAGCGACGCGGAACGCGACGCGTACCCCTGGGTCCGCGACACGGTGCCGGAACTGACCTCTGTAGTCAGCGGCACCCACTGGCTCGACGTCATGCACCCGGAAGCCAGCAAGGGCCGTGCGCTCACCCAACTGGCGGCCTCGCTCGGTATCGATGCCGCGGAAACGGCCGCCTTCGGCGACTACCTCAACGACTACGCACTGCTGCAGGCGGCCGGCTACGCGGTGGCCGTGGGCAACGCGCACGCGGATCTGAAGGCAATCGCGGACGAGGTGGTGGGCACCAACGCCGAGCACGCGGTGGTGCATAAGCTTGAGGAATGGCTGCGTTGATCGACTTTTCCCAGACCGCCGACGTGGTCGCTCCACAGCTTTTGGGCTGCGTGATCACCCACAACGGCGTATCCATCCGGCTTACGGAGGTGGAGGCGTACCTTGGCACCGACGATCCGGCGGCGCACACCTTCAACGGCAAAACCGCGCGCAACGCGGCGATGTTCGGCCCGCCCGGCAGGCTATACGTCTACTTCTCATACGGTATCCACCACAACGGCAACATCGTGTGCGCACCCGAAGGTGTGGGCCAAGGCTGTCTCATGCGCGGCGGCGAAGTGGTGGCCGGCGAAGCACTCGCGCGTGAGCGCAGGCAACGCCCCGATCGCGCCGAAGTGGAGTTTGAGAACCTGGCGCGCGGCCCCGGCAACCTAGGCCAAGCGTTAGGCCTTGGGCTCGGCGATAACGGCACCCCAGTTCAGCTCACCATGCGCGAGATTGAACCGGAATGGGTGGCGGGCCCGCGAATCGGCATTTCCAAGAACGCGGACGCGCCGTGGCGGTTTTGGATCCCGCGGGACAAAACCGTCTCCACCCCGCGCGGGTACCCGAAGAAGCGCTAAGCGGGCGCTTTAAAAGCAGGATCCCCTCCCCAAGATCAACCTTTCGACGGATTGAGGTAAGGCAAACCTACCCTTTAATATCAACTCGCGATTAAGGGTAGCCTAACCGATCATTTCTCACCCGGGAGGACCGATGACCACAACTATGCCCATCAGCGACCAGCTGTCCGCCACCCTCAAGGAACGCACGGCGGCCGCGCACAGCAACGCTGAAAACTCACAATTCATGGCACGCCTAGCCACCGGCGAGCTCGACAAGCACGCAGTAGCGACGTTGACGGTGCAGTACTTCCACATCTACTCGGCACTCGAAGCCGCAGTCCGTCGCGCTGCCGAACACCCCGCAGTCGCGCTGATCGCCGACGAGCGACTCGAACGCGTCGACGCCATCGACACCGACCTCACCGCCATGCTCGGCGCCGACTGGAAGGACACCACCTCACCACTCAGCGCAACGTCTCGTTACGCCGCAGAGCTCGACGGTCTGGACGCAACCGACGGGCCGGAGGTCGTTGCCCACCACTACGTGCGCTACCTCGGCGACATCGCCGGCGGGCAAGTGTTGGCGCGGGTTTTCCGCAACGCGTACGGCCTAGGCGACGACGCGCTGAACTTCTACGACTTCTCCGCTGTGGGCAAGATCCCACCGTACCGCACCGGATACAAGGCGTCCCTTGACACCATGGAATTGACCACAGAAGAGCGTGACCGCCTGATTAACACCGCGCAGCATGCCTTCGAGCTCAACCAAGCGTTGTTCGAGGAGCTCTCCTCAGAGCTACGCTAGCGGTCGCTACCCGGTGGCGGGCCGGTCAGCGTACACGAAAGCACCCCAGATCAGGCCCGCCGCCGCGAATGCCGCCAGAATCCCGCCAGTGAGCGTGAACTGCGCGGGCACGAGAAACAGCACGAGCGCGACCATCACCACGATCGCTGCCCATGCAAGCGCCAGCACAACCCCGGCCCGCTTGCCTGCTTCGCTACCGCGCCCGACACCATTGCTTCGCTTGCGCGAGTGCATCGCAGATAGACCAAAAATCACCGCGACCATCACCACGCAGGCAGGAAACGCGACCCACACGTTGCCGATCGCGCCTCCGAACACGAGGATCCCGGTGATCAGCGCCAGCAGCGCCCGCTCCCACATTTCTAAACGGGGTTCGTACGCATCCCCTCCCTCCACCATGCTTCCGCCGGTTTTCGAGTCGCGTTCCGGTACCACATCCGCCCCGGTGACGCGCGGAATGTACTCAGTCGCAGGCTCTGTCGGCGGATTGGTCCGTGGTGCCATCGAGGCTACCCCCTTATTTCGTAATGCTTACCTTAGTTAAGTAAGGTTATCCTATCCCCACATATGCCCTGTATCCCACCCAAGGAAACCATGACGCTCCGACAGATCTGCTCCGTTGTTGCCTCCGTAAGCCTCCTCGGTTTTTCCGCGGCCTTGTTCAGCCCGGGGTTGGTCACTTCACCCATCGCAGCAGCGCAGGAACCGGCTTCGACGCACCGCACTGTAACGTCCGGAACGATGGACTGGGGTGTGCGAGAGTCGTTCCGCAAGTACATCGAAACGGGCGTGGCCAAGGGCACGATCACCACAGGCGGTGGTGCGACCCGGCCAGGCGGCGCGTTCAGTTTCCCGGTGGAGTCCTCAGCGATCACCTCCGCGTCCGTCGGCCAGCTCAATTTCAAGGGCGAAGTCAACTTCACCGGCCATAACGGCGCGCTGGATATTACGTTCAAAAACCCGATCCTCGTGGTCAACAACACGCAGGCCGAGCTGCGGGTGGATTACGCGTCGCGGAAGTACGAGGGCGTGAACGCCACCGGTGCGATGCGCACGGGACAGCAGGAGGTACTCGCCACTGTCGCACTGAGCTCTGCACCGAATTTCGCGGCCGCGCAGACCACGCTCTCAGGGGCGGTCACCCTCACCTCCTCTGGTGCGGAGATTTTCGGCGGCTTCTACGAGACAGGAGAAGAACTCGACCCCATCAACATCAGGCTTTCGCTTACCGACGCCTCCGGCGCCGCCCCCACCCCGCAGTTCACGCTCGGCTCCGGTGGAGCGGGCACCGGCACAGGCGCCACCCGCTCGAACGCGACCTCCGGTCCCGCCTACCTGCTAGGCAAAGTCAACGACACCCTGGTCGAAGTAAACGGGTTGTTCGTGAACACCGAAAGCATTCTGCGCAGCGGTGAGAATTTGCACAACCGCGTGCTGCCAAACCAACAGACTGGCACCACGAGCACTGGCACCGGCGCCTCCGCCAAGACCACTAACTCCGCGAACACTGCAAACACCGGCTCACGCACCTCGGCAGCCAACACCGGTACCACCAACACCGGCTCCGGTGGCGGAAGCGGCACCACCAACACCGCCTCCGGTGGCGGAAGCGGCACCACCAACACCGGCTCCGGTGGCGGAAGCGGCACCACCAACACCGGCTCCGGTGGCGGAAGCGGCACCACCAACCAGGCGCAACGGGCTGGCGGCACTAACCCCGGTACATCCGGAGCAGCAGCTGGCGGTGGATCCATAGGCGGAGTCTGTGAGGGCAACGCTTCGCGCGGCGTGGTCAGCGCGGAAGCACAATGGGGCATCCGGCAGTCCTTTCGGACGTACATCCGCGGCAACATTGCGAAGGGCAGCTGGGAACTGAAGGGCGTCGGCGACAACGGCAGCACCTTCACTTTCAACGGCGACTCGGGAGCCGTCGACACCGCGGCGCGCACCGGCTCAATCCTCTTTCCCGGCTCCATCAGGTTCACCGGTCACGGTGGCGTGCTGGACACCCGTTTCTCCAACATGGAGATCCAGTTCAACGGCGATGCCGGAAAGATCGTGCTGAACGCGTCATCTAACAGCACAGACGGCACGCCTAACGATTTCGGGCGGGTAGCGATCGCCAACCTTTCGTTCACCAACCTGGACGTTTCAGACTCGACCGTCGCTGGCACCGCGCAGGCGTCACTGACCGAGGCGGGTGCTGAAGCCTTCGGACAGTTCTACCCGCCGGGGGACCCGCTCGACCCGATTAGCTTCTCCGCCCAACTCGGCGGGTCGGCGAACTGCGTCGAGGGACAGGGCGGCAGCTCCTCAGCAGGCTTGACCGGAAAAGGTGGTTCCGCCGCCGACGCGGCCGCACTCCGCAGCGGCGGGGCCAGCACCACGGCACAGACCAAGCTGCAATCTGGCGGCGGTAGCGCTTCTGCCACAACAAGCGGCTCCGGTGGCAGCGTTTTCGACGACCTAGACGATGCCGAAACCATCGAGTCCGCTGGCCAGCCCGAAGGCGGGCAATTCAAGATCAAAAATATGGCGACCGGAGCCGAAGGCGCGGGCGGCTGGGACGACTCCGCCGTAGCCAAACTCTTACTGCTCTTGGCTTCCCTGATCGGGGCGGGCGGTGCACTAACCAGATTCATTGCGACAGCATAGAAAGACACACAACACAATGAAGCTCTCGACACGAGTAGTTGCCTCTGCCACCACCGCGGCGGTGGCGCTTTCCCTCGGCGGCTGCGCCGCGTGGGATAACCCCGTACAGGAACAATCGCAAGCTTTGGCAGACTCTCTCGAGGCCACCGGCGACCCCCACCAGGCCCAAGGGGTGTCCATGGTCAGCGAGATCTCCGAAGTCGAACCAGTCGACACGCCTCGTGAAGAAGCGCTGCCTGTGGAACTCACAGACGCCGATGGCTTCGACGTGACTGTCACCGACACCTCCCGGATCCTGGCGCTAGACCTCTACGGCACCTACACCAAGACGTTGCGCGGAGTCGGCCTCGCAGACAACATTGTTGGCCGCACCGTCAGCTCCGCGGAGCCATCGCTAGCGGAACTACCCGTGGTGACCGAGAACGGCCACTCGCTCAACGTTGAGGCCATCTTGAACTTACGCCCAACCCTGGTCATCGTGGACCACTCCGTCGGCCCGATCGAGGCCATCGACCAGATCCGCGCGGCAGGTGTCACTACCGTAGTAATGGAACTGACCCGCTCGATGAATACAATTGGCGAAGACATCATGAATGTCGCCGCCGTTGTCGGCGAGCCGGAAGCTGGCCGTCTCCTAGCCGAGCGCAGCGAGCGCGAAGTTCAAGAAGCGATCGAGGCGATTGCCGAGGTCGCACCCCCGGAACCACTGCGCATGTCCTTTCTCTACGCCCGTGGCACCGGTGGCGTGTTCTACCTTCTCGGAGGCGGCGAGGGAACCCAAGACCTCATCGAAGCGCTTGGCGGCATCGACGTGAACACAGAAAATGGGATCGGTAAGACCTCGCCGGCCAGCCCGGAGGCGCTTGCCGACGTCAACCCGGAGATCTTCGTCATGATGAACGGTGGCCTGAAATCCACCGGCGATATCGAAGGCTTGTTGCAGCGTCCCGGCGTCGCACAGACCACCGCCGGGCAGCACAAGCGGGTCCTTGCACTACCGGACGGCGACTCACTTGCCTTCGGCCCCCAGACCGGCGAACTGCTGCTGCGCGCCGCGCACGCACTTTACGGGGAGGGTGAGTGAGCGCAAAGCCAAACGCGTTCCACGCCCGCCGGCGCGGCCGGGTGATACTGTTCGCGGTCACCGCAGTGCTGCTCGCCGCCACCGCAGTGGCCTCGATCATGGTGGGGCAGTTCGAGCTCTCGCCTCGTGAGCTCTGGCCGATCATCGCTGCCGGGCCGATGACCGCGACCTCGCTCGACGCAAGCGTGGTGTGGCAGATTCGTCTCCCCCGCCTCGTTCTTGGCCTGTTTGTCGGCGCCGCGCTCGGTGCAGGCGGCGCGCTCATGCAGGCCGTCTTCGCCAACCCGCTCGCGGAACCCAGCGTCATCGGTGTTAGTTCGGGTGCGGGAGTGGGCGCGGCAGCCGCGCTCGTCTTCGGGGTCAGCGCCTTCGGCACAATGACAGTGCCCGTCTTCGCGTTCATCTCCGCAATCTTGGCAACCGTGGTTGTCTATCAGCTGTCGCGCTCCGGGGGCAGGGTACGAGTAATCAACCTCGTGCTAGTCGGTATCGCAGCGAACGCAATCTGCGGAGCGATGATCTCGCTATTGACCTTTATGGCGCCGACGAGCGCCCGCGAACAGATCATCTTCTGGCAGATGGGTACCCTCGCCGGTGCCAGCTGGGCACAGACGGGAGTGGTCGCTGGAGTAAGCACCGTCGCGCTCGTGCTCGCCATGTTCTTGGGCCGCAAGCTCGACTTACTCGCACTGGGCGACCAGGCTGCCTACCACGTCGGGCTCAACGTGTCACGGCTGCGGATGGTGGCCATTGTCTTGTCCACGCTACTCACCGCGGCTGCAGTATCCTTCGCGGGCCTTATCGGGTTCGTGGGGCTTGTCGTCCCGCACATCGTGCGCACCGCGGTCGGCCCCTCCAACGCCGTACTGCTGCCCGCCTCCGCCCTCGGCGGGGCGCTCCTCATCGCGGCCGGCGACATATTCGCGCGCACGATCATTCCGTTCGCAGACCTTCCCATCGGCATTTTCACCGCGCTGATCGGCGGACCGACGTTCTTCTTCCTGCTACGTCAGATGATGCGAAAGAACCACGAGCTATGACAGTCACCGCACACGATGTCACCATCATGAAACAGGGCCGCACGATCCTGGAACGTGTCTCAATGACCGCCTACGCCGGAGAGGTCACAGGCCTTATCGGACCGAACGGAGCTGGTAAATCAACGCTGCTCGCTGCGTTATCCGGCGACACACCGGTCGTGTCCGGGGCTGTGGAGGTGGCGGGCAAGGATGCGTCGACAAGCAATGCCCAAGCTCTCGCGCGAACGCGCGCCGTCATGCTGCAAGATGTCCGCGTCGCCTTTTCCTTCTTGGTCCGCGACGTGGTGGAGATGGGACGTCACCCCTGGGGCTTGGGACCGGACGACGAAGAGATTGTCAACGCCGCTCTAGAAGCAACCGGCATGACTCACCTACAGGACCGCGAGATGGAGACGCTCTCCGGCGGCGAGCGCGCCCGCGCCGCGTTTGCCAGGGTGCTCGCCCAACAGACGCCGGTGGTGTTTCTAGATGAGCCGACCGCAGCGATGGACGTGCGTTTCCAAGAACAGACCATGGGGGTAGTTCGGATGCTTGCGAGACGGGGCGTGACCGTCATTGTAGTGCTGCACGACCTGCAGCTCGCAGCGCGCTACTGCGACCGGGTGGTGTGCCTCAAGCAGGGCAAAGTCGCCGCCGCGGGCACCGTCGACGAAGTTTACGATGACAGCATTTTAAGCGCGGTGTACGACTGGCCAATCACGGTACTGCGCAGCGCTGGCCATGTCTTTGTGGCGCCGCTCGAAGCCGACGGGCAGGCAATCGGGGGCACATCTGCTACCCCCGTAATTGAATAGGCAAGCCTAAGCTGTATATGGTTAGCCTGACCTAAACACGCGCTATGTGCTTGATCGAAAGGACCTTGGATGTCTCGCACCTCCGCCCTCGCAATTGCAACCGCAGCCACCGTGGCCGCCTCCACCCTCGTCGCGCCCGCCGCGTCCGCCGACGCCCCGGCAATCCAGTCAGGCACTGCCAACTGGAACATCAAGGCTTCGTTCCTTCGCTACGTGCAATCGTCGTTCGTGAACAGCACCATCACCGTCACCGACGGCGCGGAGAAGGTGCTCGCCGACGGCAAGCTGACTAACTTCACCCTTCCGGTCAACGCCGCCGACTCCGCCCTGGACGCGAACGGCAACGGCACCATCGATCTCGACGGTGCAGTGCACATCGTGGGTCACCACGGCGCTATGGACATTCGAATGTCAGACTTCAAGATCGTGGTCAACGGTGACAAGGGCGCCCTTCAGGCCGACTACGAGCGCAAGGGCTCCATGCCGGGCAGCTCCGAGCCGGACACGGCTACCGGCGACGACAAGCCGATCGTCGAGTTCGTCGTCAGCGACAAGATCGTCCCGGGCGCAGACCAGAAGTACAACGCCACCTTCACCCCGACCTCCATGACGGAGTTCGGTGTCGACATTTTCGGTTCCAGCTACACCGCCGGCAAGCCGATGGAAGACGGTCACGTCGCCCTCAACCTTGCTTTCGAAGGCGCCAAGCAGGAGACCACCCCGTCCAACACCACGGATAAGCCGGGCGAGACCAAGCCGACGGACGCCGGTTCAAGCACCGGCGCCATCATCGGCATCGTCGTCGCAGTTCTCGCAGTGCTTGGCGGCCTCGCCTTCGCCGCGACTCAGCCGGGCGTACAAGCGATGATTAACCAGTTCCTCGGTGGCTTGCCGTTCTAATGCGTACAGCAGGAGCCCTCACCGTGGCGGCGGCAATCGGCCTCAGCGCAATCCCGGCCGCCGCGGTTGAAAAGCCCGCAGAGCAGGGTGTGACCGAGCGCCTGTCGTCTACCGACGAGGGCTCACCAGCCGCCAATTTGACCGCGGTGGTGAACTCGCTCATCGCAGTTGTCGGTTTGGCATTCGCGCTTGCCGCGCTAGTGCAAGGAGCGGCGACCATTCTGGGAATCACACCACCTCCGCTACCGCAGCTTCCCACGCGGTAGCAGGACCCCTCCACGCCATCTCGGGAACAACAGGGACACTGCCCTGCCACTCCGAGGTGGCTTTTTCATACCTAAAACACCGAAAAGACAGCACCATGCACACACCTAAATGCTTGAATACCGCGGTTGCTACGAGCCTCATCGCCGCTGCGGTAGCTTTCTGTCCAAACGCCACCGCGGCCAACACAGCGAAGGTTGCCGATGGATTGTTCGTATGGCCAATCTCAAAGGGTTTCCTGAACCAGGCGGTCAACGTCGGCAAAGGGCAGGTCACCACAAGCGACGGCGCGAGATGGAACGCGGAGACGCTCAAAGTCTCGTTCCCCGTCACCTCCACAACCCGCTCCGGTAACACGCGGACATTCGCCCTCGACGGATCCGCTCAAATCCAGGGGTACAAGAACGCAGGCGGCTTCGACGGGTGGGCCGTGGACGTCACTTACTCCGATCTGAAGATCGAGGTGCAGGGCACCGATGCCACTCTCATCGGCGACTACCGCCTCACCGGCGTGGCAAATAAGACCTTCGATCCGGTCGGCGCTGAAGGTGACAACGAGCCGCTCGTGACGTTCACGCTGAACGACGCAGTCGCCCCACCGAAACCCATCGCAGAAGAAAACCGCACTACTTTCTCAGACACGGGACTCGAAAAGTCCCTCATGCACTACCCGAAAGGCACGGAATTGAAGGACTCCGGTGCGGATTTGCGCGTCGAGTTCGACAAAGACACAGCCTTAGCACCGAGCAGTCTCTCCCCCGGCGCGGTAGCAGGCATTCTGCTGGGTGTGGTAGCCGTGCTCGGTACGCTGGGCTGGGTGGCCACCCAGCCATCTGTCCGTGCACAGGTTGAGCGGCTGTTGGCGTCGTAAAGCTAAAGCCCTATTTTTTCTTTTTCTTCTTGCCGTCTTTGCCCACCTTGCGCTGCTCCAGCTGCGCGGCGGCGTCCGGCACGTAGCGGAACTCCTCACGCGGCGGGCGCTCGTAATCGGTGGTCTCCGGGCGTTCCGGGATCTCCGGCAAATCACGGTCGACGTGCTCGTACGGGATCGTCGAGAGCAGGTGCGAAATCACATTGATACGCGAGCGCTTCTTGTCTTCACTCTCCACCGTGTACCACGGCGCGGAAGGGATGTCGGTGTGCACGAACATCTCGTCCTTAGCGCGGGAGTATTCCTCCCACTTCGTGATGGATTCCAGGTCCATCGGTGAGAGCTTCCACTGACGCAGCGGGTCCTCGCGGCGGGAAACGAAGCGCTTGTACTGCTCCTCATCAGACACGGAGAACCAGTACTTGCGCAGCATGATGCCGTCTTCCACCAGCAGACGCTCGAAGATCGGAGCCTGGTGGAGGAAGCGGCGGTACTCCTGCGACGTGCAGAAGCCCATCACACGCTCGACACCTGCGCGGTTGTACCAAGAGCGGTCGAAGATCACGATCTCGCCGGCCGTTGGCAGGCGCTCGATGTAGCGCTGGAAGTACCACTGCCCCGCCTCACGGTCGTTCGGCTTCGGCAGCGCCTCCACGCGACAGGTGCGCGGGTTGAGGTACTGGGTGATGCGCTTGATGGCAGAACCCTTGCCAGCCGCGTCGCGGCCCTCCATGACGATGACAAGGCGTTCGCCGTTTTCCACGACCCACTGCTGCATCGCCACGAGCTCTGCCTGGAGGCGCAGCAACTCCTTCTCGTAAGCCTTCTTGGACAGCTTCGGTGGCTTCTTCTCTTCGCTCATAAGAATCCACCGTACAACTGGGGCCTACTTCGGCCTACTTCACCTGGAATTCCGCCATCTCGTCCCACTCGGTCTTGCCCTCAATGAGGGTGTTGATGATGGTGGGCGTCTCTTTCAGAATCGTCGGGAAGAACTCCTGCGCATCCTTGAAGTGCTGGGAGTTCACGTGCGCCTCCGCGGCGTCGTCCTTGAACCCTTCGACAAGGATGTACTCGTCCGGATTGTCGGTGTCGCGGTACCAGTTGAAGAAGAGGTTGCCCTCCTCGGCGCGGGAGGCCTGCGTGAACTCGTCGACAAGCTCGCGGAAGTTCTCCACGTTTTCGGGCAGGGGCTTAAAACGGACGTTGATAAGGATCATGCCCCTACCCTACAAACCTCGGGCGCGCGACGAGCGCGCAGAAGCCGCGCCTAGTTCAGGAAGTACTCCACCAGGTAGATGGTTTTGCCGTCTTTCGAGGTAGCGGTGGCGACGCCGAAGCGCTTCGGGTTCGGGTCCTGGGTCGTTTCAACCGCGTCCACGCGCTCGTCTTTGGTGAGGTAGTTCATCCGCTCCAGCGCATCGGTGGGGCTGAGCCGGTAGATGTTGCCGGTTCCGCGGGTCAGACCAGTCGTGCCACGCCCCACATCACCGGTGAACGTCGCCTTGCCCTCCACGGCCTCGCGCGCCCAGTCGCTCGCGATGCGCTGCGCTTCCGCGTCCTGCGCGTGCCCCTGTGCCAAGAGCTGTTCGCGGGACTTGGCGGCCACCTTCTCCTCCAGCGGCGCAGTTTCTGGCACCTCGACAGGAGCGGTGGTGGCCTGGCGCTTCGCGGCCGCGTTGTTCACGCGCGGATCCAGCTCAATACGCTGCGGAACCGCAATACCGAAGACACTCGCAGCGTCGCGCACGCCCTTGGGCACCTCCACGGAAGGAAGGCGCGGGAACGTAAACGAACTGGTGAATACCGGCGACGCCGGCTGAGACGACGTGTCGTTCGCAGTTTGCGCAACGGGGACTGCAGGGGCTGCAGGGGCCGCGGGGGCTGAAGGGGCCGCGGAAATGGGCTGAGCAAGGGCCGCCGGTGCTGCCCCAACAAGCAGTGTGACTGCCGCGGCGACAGCGAGCGGCCTACGTGTGTTATGTCCGAAAATCCTCATGCGTTATATTCTGCCACATTTCTCCAGTAAGTACACCTGCATAGATGTGCTGCAATGCGTACAATGGGCGAAGATGCCACCCCCCGATCTAGGTGTGAGCTGCACGCAGTTCGCGCACGTAATGGCTCTGCGGACGGCAAATATAAGAAGGAGGGATCTTTTTTGGAGCCGGAGTACATTGTTGAACAATAGATGGGTTATACTTTTCCAAGTTCCTAGCAATACAGGTGACATTGCACCGTAAAGGTGCAGGTCACACGATAAAAACACGGATGTCATGCTTGCTCACAACGTTTCCGCCGAGATTCGCCGCGCGATTTCGCGAGGCGAGTTCGCCCCGGGGCAGAAGCTCAACGAGGTAGCCCTCGCTGAGCGCTTCGGCGTATCGCGCAACACGCTGCGCGAGGCGTTCGCGATGTTGACGGCTGAGGGTCTCTGCGAGCGCATTCCTAACCGCGGCGTATTCCTCGCAACCCCGTCGCCGGAATTTGTCACTGATACCTTCCGTGCCCGCGCCGCTATTGAGCCGGCCGCTCTGCTGTGGGGCCCGGACTTGGATATCGAGCGACTTGAGGAACTTAACGCCGAGGGGCAATCCGCGATTGAGCAGGAAGACGACGATCTCTTCATCGCGGTGAACCAGGCATTCCACCACGTGGTGCTGTCCTCCATGGGTTCCAAAACCCTGGGCGACACCATGGACCAGCTTGACGCGTTCATGCGCCTGGCAATGCTGCCCATCTTGGAGCGCGACCCTTCGTTCAACCGCCGCTTCATCGAGGTCAATGAGCACGTCGTCGAGCTGGTGAAGTCCGGCGACCGCCAGGCGGCTTCGGACTACTTGCAGGACAAACTCCTCGAGCAGTCCATGGTGATCAACGAGATGATCGAGAAGATCAACAACGGCCAGATCGGCTAGGCCAGCCCGAGAACCTTGGCCAGCCCTAGCCCTTAAGGGCCTTCGAGCTGGCATCGGGCTTTCGCCCTACCCCTCCAGCTGCTCGCCGAGTTCGAGCCACTCCATTTCCAACTCGTCGCGTGTCTCCCGCACCTGCGACAGTTCTTTGGTCTTCGACGCGATCGCTTCGAAATCAGGCGCAGCCTCACCTGACAGCGCGGTGATCTCCCCCTCCAGCGCGTCAGCTCGCTCGGTCTCCTTCGCGATCTTGCGCTCCAGAGCATTCATACGCTTGCGAACTTCCCGCTCCTCTTGCGAAGACAGGGTGTTGCCAGCAGTGCGTCCCTCCGCAGTCGCGGCTACCTCAGCCGCCTGGGGCCTATCCCCCAGATCGAGCTTCCCGGATGCAGGTACCTGCTGCGCGCGCTGGTCCAAGTACTGCTGGATCCCGCCGGGCAGGTTGGTCAGCTTGCCGTCGCCGAACAGCGCATAGGTGGTGTCGGCGATGCGCTCAATGAGGTAGCGGTCGTGCGAGATAACCACCAGCGTTCCGGGCCAGGAATCAAGCAGGTTCTCCAGCTCCTGGAGTGTGTCGATATCTAGGTCGTTCGTCGGCTCGTCGAGAAGCAGCACGTTTGGCTCGCTCATCAACACCCGGGTCAGCTGCAAACGGCGCCGCTCGCCACCGGAGAGATCGCGCACCGGGGTGCGCTGGCGCTTCGGGGAAAAGCCGAGGCGTTCCGCGAGCTGCGAGGCTGATAATTCCCCCTTTCCGAAGGAAATGTAGCTCGCCACGTCCTCCACCGAATCGATGACCGCACGGTCTGGATCCAGGTCGTCGAGCTCCTGGCGCAGCCACCCAATCCGCGTGGTCTGGCCCTCGATCCGCTTGCCCGCCGCGAGAGGGTACTCACCGGCCAAAGTGCGAAGCAGAGTCGTTTTGCCGGAGCCATTGACCCCCACAAGGCCGATACGCTCGCCCGGCGCGAGCCGCCAGGTGAGATGGTCGACGAGCGTGCGCCCATCCGGCGCGTCGATACGCGCGTCTTCGAGCTCGATGACCACTTTGCCCTGGCGCTGCTTGGAAAACGCCATCAGCTCCACCGTGTCACGCGGCGGCGGCACGTTCTTAATTAGGGCCTCGGCCGCCTCGATGCGGTAGCGCGGCTTCGAGGTGCGCGCAGGTGCTCCGCGGCGCAGCCACGCGAGCTCCTTGCGGGCGAGGTTCTGTCGGCGCTGCTCAATCGCGTCCGCTTGGCGGGCACGCTCCGCGCGTGCGAACGTCCAGTCGTTGTATCCGCCCTCGTAGACGTCCACCGCACCATCGTGCACCTCCCAAGTGAGGTTGGCCACCGTGTCTAAGAACCAGCGATCGTGCGTCACCACAACCACCGCGACCTTGCGCGCAAGTAGATGCTCGGCAAGCCACTGCACACCCTCGACGTCTAGGTGGTTCGTCGGCTCGTCGAGCACCACCAAGTCGAGGTCCTGCACGAGCGCGGCCGCCAGGTTCACGCGCCTGCGTTCACCGCCAGAGAGTTGCCCCACCGGTGTATCCAGGCCGAGCTCGGCGACGCCCGTGCCCTGGAGCACTTCGCGTACCTTCGCGTTCGACGCCCACTCGTAGGTGTTCAGGCCTAGGGGTTCCACCACAGCCTGGCCTACGGTGAGCTCCTCGTCTAGCTCGAAGCGCTGAGTAACTACCGCCATGCGCAACCCGGAGGTATGTGACACCCGGCCTTCGTCCGGCGGCTCGATGCCAGTGAGCACCTCCAGCAACGTAGTCTTGCCGCCGCCGTTCACGCCGACGATGCCGATGCGGTCTTGCGTCTGCACGCCGAGCGAGACCCCGTCGAGCAGCGTTTTCAGCCCCCAGGTTTTGGAGACGTTTTCCAGGTTGATCAGGTTAGCCATATCGGGAGTTCATTCTACGCAGGCAGCAAATGGTGCAGCGTGCGAGTACGTCGCAGCATCGCGACGATATGCGCACAAGCCAACGCGTCCGAGTCAGCCCGGTGGTGGTTCAGTGCGAAACCGGGGGCGCAGTACTCGGTGACCGTCGGCAACGTGTGGTCCGCGAGCCCCGGAAGCAGGCGCCGGCTCATGCGGCACGTGCAGTAAAACGCCTTGGGGTACGTGCCCGTGAAGTAGTAGCGATCGAGGCCCCGCCACACCGACGCATCGAACGTGGCGTTGTGCGCGTAAACGGGTGCATCGCCCACGAACTCCACCACGTCGTCGGCAATGTCGAACCAGCTCGGCGCATCCTCCACGTCGCCGCGATAAATGCCGTGGATGTGGCTGAATTCGAACAGGATGTACTCCTCCGGCGGTCGCAGGTAGGTGCAGAAAGAATCGACGACTTCCCCACCGGAAACCTTCACCATGGCGACTTGGCACGCAGAGGCGCCGGAGATGCGGTTCGCAGTCTCAAAATCCACGGCGACGTAGGTGTCTTTAAGCAGTTCAGCCTTGGGCGGTATCCATATCGACGGGGCCGCTTTCTTCACCCGCGGCTGCCTCGCCCTCCCGGTGAGTTCCGCGCGCGGCGTGGCCGGAATAGCTTTTGCCTGCGCCACTTTCTCCCGCCACCGTGCCCGCGCCGGAGCCGGGTCTGCGCCCGCCTGCCGGGCGAGGTTCTCCTCTGCTTTCGCGAGACGCTTTTCTAGATCGGCACGCATGTCGGGGTGCGGCGGATCGAACCCGAGAGCAAGCCAGTCAGTGATGGTGGCTACCGCGTCCTGGTCTCTTCGCAACGCCTGTTGCAGGGCTACCACCTCCACCACGTAGAGCTCGTAGACGTTCGACGGGTCGCGTTGCGCCGCTTGCCGCATTGCGTCCATCGAGCCTTCGGCCAGCGCGAGCGCTGCACGCAGCTCGCCGCCGCGCTTCAGACGCGCGATCTCGGGCAGGTGCTCCCAGATCGGCCGCCCGCGAAATTCCGGCGGGCGCCACTGCGGTTCCGGCGGTTCAGCGAGGTCGCGGAGGTTGGCTTCCACCGCGCTGGTGGTGCCGTGAAGGTAGTTGCGGGTTGCGTCGAGAAGCGGCATGCCCCGCACCCTAGTAGGACGAAAGACGCGAGGCGAACATACATTCGCTAAAGCAACGTAGCCCCCTGGTCAGGGCCCGCGGCGACGAAGATTTCATACCCCGGGAACTCCTCTAAAAGATGCTCAGCCACCCACCGCGCGTGGTCCTCGTCGCTACACAGGACCGCCACCGTCGGGCCAGATCCGGAGACCACCGCGCGCAGGCCAGCCTCGTTGCCGACGGTGAGTAGACGAGCGAGCTGCGGGCGCATAGTCACCGCCGGCGCTTCGAGATCGTTGTGGAGCGCCGCCGCCACCCGCTGCGCATCGCCGGACGTCAGCGCCTGGGACAACTCAGAGGTGTTGAGGTGAGGGACGACGGAGGCATTGTTGAACCGGAGGTCGTCGAGAAGCGAAAAAGCCCCCGGGGTGGAGATGCCTACCTTCGGATTGACAAAAACCCAGTGCAGTTGGCCGCGCGAAAGCATCTCCACCAGCTCGTCGCCTCGTCCCGTACCCAAAGCTGTGCCGCCCATGAGGGAAAACGGCACGTCAGCGCCTAGGGTTGCTGCGAGCGGGTGCAGATCAGCCACCGGCTCGGCGTACTCGCCCATCAGTGCGTTCGCCGCCACCAGCGCAGCCGCGGCGTCTGCGGAGCCACCTGCCATGCCACCGGCGACGAAGACGTGCTTATCCACCTCGATGCGCACCTTCGGCAGCGCTAACGTCGCCCCATCACTCTCGGTGTTCTCGGTGCGGATCTGCTCCGCCACCGCCTCTACTGCGCGCCAGGCGAGGTTGTCAGGCCCATCGATGTCCTCGTCCGGCTGATCGACGAAAAAGCGCGTCTCCATCGCTTCAACCACGGGCCCCTCCGTAAACTCGCCGGTGGGCAGTAGGCGCACGACCTCGCGGCGGTCGACTGCGTGGAAGACGCTCACCAGGTCGTGGTAGCCGTCCGCGCGCACCTCACCCACACCGAGGTGGAGGTTCACCTTGCCCGGGGCCGAGGCGCTGAACACTCGCTTATCCACGCTGCCTCCCCAGCTCGATGAAGTCCTCGACGGAAAGCTTCTCGCCGCGCAGGCCTGGGTCGATACCGGCCGCGCGCAACGCCTCCTCCGCATCCGCGGGCGAGCCGTACACGCCTGCGAGCGTGGAGCGCAACGTCTTGCGTCGCTGAGCGAACGCCGCGTCCACCAGGGGAAATACCGCGTCGCGCAAGCTGCGGTCCACCTCCGGGTCCACGTCGATGCGCACCAGCCCAGATTCGATGTTCGGCGCGGGCCAGAACACGTGCTTGCCAATCGTGCCGGCCTGCGAAACGTCGCCGTAGAACGCCGCTTTCACACTCGGCACGCCGTACACCTTCGAGCCAGGCTTCGCCGCGAGCCGGTCCGCCACTTCTTTTTGCACCATCACGAGCACTTTGCTTATCGACGGCACCTCAGCCAACAAGTGCAACAACACCGGCACCGCGACGTTGTAGGGCAAGTTAGCCACCAGCGCTGTCGGTTCGGCAGGCAGGTCTTCGCGCATGACCTTCAGCGCGTCGGTGTTAATGACGGTGAGGCGGTCGGCGAATTCCCCGGCCCGTTCCTGCGCGGTGCGCTCAAGGCGGCCCGCAAGGCGCGGGTCGATCTCTAACGCGATGACCTCGCGGGCGGTGTCGAGTAGCCCCAGGGTGAGCGAGCCCAGGCCGGGGCCTACCTCCACCACCACGTCGTCAGGCGAAAGATCCGCCGCGGCAACGATGCGACGCACCGTGTTCGGGTCGTGGACGAAGTTCTGGCCCAGCTTCTTTGTGGGCGTGACATCCAACTCGGCAGCGAGCTCGCGGATCTGGGCGGGGCCTAACAGGTGGGATTGCGCCATGCGTGAAAGCGTAACGCAGACTTATCTGCGCGCCGCTTAGCGCAGGCCAAGCGAGGCAGAGCAGGCCGGCCATGCGCCCCAGCCCTGTGCGGCCTGGGTCTTCTCGGCGATGGCAATCTGCTGCTCGCGGGTGGCCTGGTCCGCAGTCGGCGCGTACGCCGTGCCGCCGTATGCCGCCCAGGTACCGGCGTTGAACTGCAGGCCGCCGTGGTAGCCGTTGCCAGTGTTAATCGCCCAGTTACCGCCGGACTCACACGCGGCAAGCGCGTCCCACACGGAGCCGTCAGCCACAGCGGGAGCGGCCGCGCCAGTGTTGCCGGCCGCCGCGCGCTCCGCCGGCTTCGTGCCGCGCTTGACCACGGACGGCTTCGCCTTGCGCACGACCTTCTCCTCGGCCACGCCGTCGGACTCCACCACGCCGTTGACAGTCACCGTGCGGTGCACGAGCTTCTTCTCACCCGCCTTGCCCTCTTCGACGAGTTCCTCGGTGCCCTCGTCCATCTCGGCATCATCGATGTAATCCACCGGCGCGTCGATCGGCAGCGTCTCGGTGCGGTTGGACACATCCACGCGGTCGAGGACGATCTCCATCCCCTCAGCGATCGGGGCGTCGAGCGGGACGTTGAGACGGTCGTTGGAGTCGAAGGTCACCCCGCGGGCCTTGAGCAGGTCGCCCACCGTCTTCGCCGGTGCGGAGACGTAGGTCAGCGCGCCACCGTCGCGAAGCGCGACGATCTTCGGCGTGGTCACGTCCACGTTCAGGCCCTCAGTGACCGGGTGGTCGCGGTCCACGTCGGTAGCCGACGCGACGGCGATGCCAGCCTCGTCCATCAGCTCGCCGACAGTACCTGCGGTGGAGGTGAGCTGCTGCGCCACACCGTCAATCACCACGGCAACCGGCTTCGCGGTGCGCACGGTGATGGTGTCACCGCCGGAGAGGTTTTCGCCCGGCGCCGGGTACACCAAGTCGGCCGGGGCCACCTCAACGCCAGCGGCCTGTAGCGCGCCGGCAACGTCGCCCGCGTAGGTGCGCACCTGCTGCGCCTCACCGTTGACCTCGACGATGACCTGCTTCTGGGCCGCCACCGCGGTGCCCGCACCGCCGACCAAAACGGCGCCGGCGACGGTACCAACCGCTACCTGCTTCGCCTTCGAGGTCTTCGGGTTGATCCGCTTCGTCTGACGGGTCATGTGGCAACGCATCCTTTGGCTTAGAGGGCTTTCGTACGGCTTAGCGAGTGACTAACTCCGGTAACAGTACGGTAACGAAACGGCGAAGACAAGGGCGGTGCCCCAGCTCACAGGCCATTCACACGAAAGCGCGCCACTCTTTTCGCTCGCGTCACACCCCGTCACACAAGTCCCTTGCGCTAGCCCTTGCGCCACACCTTGGCCCCAGCCCTTGCACTAGCGTGCGAGCCCGTACACCCGGTTAAAGGTCGCCCCGATTTCCGCCGCCAAATCCTCCACGGCCACCCCGCGCACCTCCGCGAGCAGGTTCGCGGTATGCCCAATCAAAGAAGGCTCATTGCGCGCCCCGCGGAACGGCTCCGGGGTCATATACGGCGCATCGGTTTCCACCAGCAACTGCCCCGCCGGCGCGAGCGCGGCGGCCTCGCGCAGCTCTTCGTTGCGCTTGAACGTGACATTGCCGGCGAAGCTGAGCACGTAACCCCGCTCGATGGCCTCCTTCGCCACGTCCAGCGGGGAGGAGAAGCAGTGCAGGATCACGTGCTCGGGTCGCGGGGCATCGTCGAGAATGCGCATGATCTCCTCATCGCCCTCGCGGTTGTGGATCATCAGCGCCTTGCCGGAGCGCGCCGCCAGGTCGATGTGCCAGCGAAACGCCTCCTCCTGCACGTCGAGCGGCGCGGTGGATTCCGCGTCATGCTTGAGCCAGTAGGTGTCTATGCCGGTCTCCCCCACGGCCACGCAACGCTCGTCGGCCGCCATTTCCTCGAGGCGGGCCCGGGCCGCGCCATCCAACGTGTGGGCTTTCGTCGGGTGAATCGCGCACGCCGCAAAGACGGATTCGTGCTCGTGCGCAGCGTTAAGGGCCAGCTCGGCTTCTTCTAAGCCGTCGCCCACGGTGCAGATTCGCCTCACCCCCGCCTCGGCCGCGCGGGCGACCAGCTCCGCGGTGGGCACTTTGCAGGAGGCGAGGTGCGTGTGCGCGTCGATAAGCCCCGCGATCGGCTCGGCGGGCACGGGAGTGGGGCGCGGCTTCTTCTTGCTCATAGGATCAACCCTATGGCATACACCGACATCGATTCAGCCACCCGCACCCAGATCGAAGCCGACCTCGCCGAAGCCGCCGGGCGTGGCATCAACGGCCACGCAAGCGACATCGTCGCCTCGTTCGAGGCGGAACTCGCCGACTACCTCGCACTGCCCGCCGACGTGCGGCGCAGCTTCCCCCGCGGCGAAACGGCCCGCATTTTCGGCACCGCGCTCGGGCAGGCACTGGTGCGCGACGAGGGTTTTGCATGGCAGTTGCTTATCGACGATTACGGCACCGACCTCGTCGTCGCCCGCGGCGAGAATTACACCGCGCCGCTCGTGGTGGTGGACCAGCGCTTCGAGGACGAAGAACCCGGCAAGCTCACCGTGTTCCTCGAGCAGTTTCTTTAAGGTGGGCGACATGTCTTCTCACACCGCCATCATCGCCCGCGACACCGTCCAGCCGGAGGCGCTGCGCGCATTCGCGGACGTCTACTTCCCGAAGATCGCCGAGTTCTTGGAATCCGTCGGCGCGAACCCAAAAGCCGCGCGCATCTACTACTTCGGCTCGGGCGAGGTGGGCGCGGGCTTTGCGCTTGACGACGCAGACCTGCCCATGGTCGAACCCCTCATCGGCGACATCGGCGATCCACTCGTGCAGCTCGTCCCCATCAGCGATGAGGCCGGTGAGAACGTCGAGGCCGGGGGAACCGGCGTCCGCGTCGAGGAGTACACCGGCGACCTCTAGCCGGTAGGCGTCACGTGCCTTCTACGCTGGCTTCGCCTACTGCACCGGCGCCCAGGCGGGGCCGGTCTCGCCGAGCTCCGGGTCCAGCTTCGCCACCAGCGGCTGCGGCTTTGCAAGCTCCGTGCCCGGCTCCACGTCCACGCGCTTCCAGACGGCCTGCTGCTGGGTGTAATCGCCGGTGATGGTGAGGTAGGTCTGGCCCTTCTCCGGCAGGCCCACGCCCACGAGGTCGTAGTCCGCGTCGTCCACGACCTCCTCGATGCGCGGCTCCGCCGCCCACACACCACTGCGGCCCAGAGTCTCGTGCACCTTCTGCGCGGTGTGCGGCAGGAACGGGGTGAGCATCGCATTGCAGTCGGAGACCACCTGCAGAGCGGTCCACAGCACCGTCGCCAAGCGTTCGCGCTGCGCGTCATCCTTCGCCAACTTCCACGGCTCCTGCTCCGCGATGTAGGCGTTCGCCTCGCCGACGACGTGCATGATCTTGGTGATGGCCGCCTTGAAGTGCGCCAGGCTCAAGTCCGCCCCGGCCGCGTCGAAGGTCTCGGCGGCGAGTGCAAGGATGCGCTCGTCCGACTCCTCCAGCGGGCCCGGCGCGGGCACCTGGCCGAAGTTCTTGTGCGCCATGGACACTGTGCGGTTCACCAGGTTGCCCCAGCCGTTTGCCAGCTCGTTGTTCACGCGACGGACGAACTCATCCCACGTGAAGTCGGTGTCGTTGTTCTCCGGGCCCGCAACCGCGATGAAGTAGCGCAGCGGGTCGGCGCCGAACTCTTCGAGGAAGTCCTTGACGTAGATCACCACGCCCTTCGACGAGGAGAACTTCGAGCCGGACATGGTGAGGAACTCCGACGAGACGACCTCGGTCGGCAGGTTGAGCTCGCCCAACGGCCCGGCCTCGCCGCCCTTGGAACCCTTACCCGCGTAGCCGAGCAGCTCGGCGGGCCAGATCTGGGAGTGGAAGGTGATGTTGTCCTTGCCCATGAAGTAGTACCCCTCGGTGGACGGGTCCTGCCAGAAGTCCTTCCACGCCTCCGGGTTGCCGATGCGGTGCGCCCACTCGATGGACGCAGACAAGTAGCCCACCACGGCGTCGAACCACACGTAGAGCTTCTTCGACGGGTTGTCCTGCCAGTCCTCCACCGGAATCGGAATCCCCCAGTCGATGTCGCGGGTCATCGCGCGCGGGCGCATGTCCTCAAGCAGGTTCAGCGAAAACTTCAGCACGTTCGGGCGCCAATCCTCGCGGGTGGTCAGCCACGCCTCCAGCGCGTCGTGCAGCGCAGGCAGGTCGAGCATGAAGTGCTCGGTCTCGATGAACTCCGGGGTCTCCCCGTTGATCTTGGACACCGGGTTGATCAGGTCCGCCGGGTCGAGCTGGTTGCCGCAGGTGTCGCACTGGTCGCCGCGCGCGTCGCCCGCCCCGCAGATCGGGCAGGTGCCCTCGATGTAGCGGTCCGGCAGCGTGCGCCCCGTCGACGGGGAGATCGCGCCCTGGGTGGTCTCGCGCAGCATGTAGCCGTTCGCGTTGAGGCCCTTAAACAACTCTTGGACCACCGCGTAGTGGTTACGCGTGGTGGTGCGGGTGAACAGGTCGTAAGACAGGCCAAGACCGGCCAGGTCCTTCACAATCTGCTCGTTGTAACGGTCCGCGAGCTCCTTGACCGTCACGCCTTCCTTGTCCGCCTGCACCAGCAGGGGCGTGCCGTGCTCGTCTGTGCCGGAGACCATCAACACGTTCTTGCCGGTCATTCGCTGGTAGCGGGCGAAGACATCGGAGGGCACCCCGAAGCCGGCGACGTGGCCGATGTGGCGCGGGCCGTTGGCGTACGGCCAGGCAACGCACACGAGAACGTTGTTGTTGGTGTCAGGTGAAGTCATGGCTTCAAGCATAAGTTATGGCCCCGGACAGCACTCAACGTGCCGTCCGGGGCCGTCCGCCCTAGGGCGGGAAGGGGCGAAACGCTAGCTGCGGCTAAACCGCCCCTTCAGCTCGCGCTTGCGCGCCTCCAGCTCCATCTGGTCGCGGTGCATGCGGCGCTCGATGGCCAGCTGGCGGTTGAAGCGCTCCTGTTCCTTCTGGTCCAGGTAGATCGTGTCGTTGGACATGTCCTTCACAATCGCGAACATCAGCGCGACGAGGATGAACAGGAACGGGGTGGCGGCGACGATGGTCACCGACTGCAGCGAGTTCAGCGCGTCGGACCCGCCGGAGATGAGCAGCGTCAGGCCGACGAACGCGGTGGCCAGGCCCCACACGGCGGCGAGCCACGGCTTCGGATCCGACTTACCGTTCTGCGTCAGCGAGGCCATCACCGTGGAAGCCGAATCCGCCGAAGTGATGAAGAAGGTGGCCAGCAAGATCAGGGCGAAGATTCCAACCACGTAGCCGCCGGGCAGGGCGTGCAGCAGGTTGAACAGCTGCTGCTCGTTCGTGCCGTCGCCGTAGATGGAGTTGCCGGACTGCTCCAGCTTGATCGCGGTGCCGCCGAAGATGGCGAACCAGACGGTGGACAAACCGGCAGGCACGAGCAGGATGCCGAGGCAGAACTCGCGCACCGTGCGGCCGCGGGAGATGCGCGCCAGGAAGGTGCCCACGAACGGCGACCAGGAGATCCACCAGGCCCAGTAGAAGATGGTCCAGCCGGAGAGGAACTCGCCGGCCTCGCCGTCGGCGGACTCGGCGGTGCGGGCCGCCATCTCGAAGAAGTTCTGCAGGTAGTTGCCTAGGGCCGTGGGCAGCATGTTGAGCTGCGCAACCGTCGGGCCCATCACGAACACGAAGATGGCCAAAATAGCGGCGATGACCATGTTCGTGTTGGACAGCCACTGAATGCCCTTGGACACACCCGACATCGCGGACAGCAGGAACGCGAGCGTGAGCACGGAGACGATGCCGATAGTCAGTTTCGTGGAGGGGTTGTCCACAAACCCGGACGCCTCAAGGCCCGAGGAGATCTGCAGGGCGCCCAAGCCCAGGGAGCATGCGGTGCCGAAGATGGTGGCAAAGACCGCGAAGCCGTCGATAAGCTGCCCCAGCCATCCGTTCGCGCGCTCCTCCCCGATCAGCGGGATGAACGCGGAGGACAACAGTTGCTTGCGCCCGAGGCGGAACGTGGAGTACGCGATGGCCAGGCCCAAGATGGCGTAGACCGCCCAGGGGTGCAGCGTCCAGTGGAACATGGTCTGCGCCATGGCGGTGCCT
Organism: Corynebacterium sp. Marseille-P4321; assembly: GCF_903645305.1. Lineage (GTDB taxonomy): Bacteria > Actinomycetota > Actinomycetes > Mycobacteriales > Mycobacteriaceae > Corynebacterium. Next base: position 471,193 of record NZ_CAHJXO010000002.1, read on the forward strand.
ACTTCGTTCGGCTCGTGGCCCGGCACGCCGTCGCGGTACATGGCCAGCGGCTCCGCCGCGCCGTAGAACATCAGGCCGATGCCCATGCCGGCGGCGAACATCATCGCAACCCACGACGACGTCTTGAATTCGGGGCGCTCCCCGGACGCGCCGAGGCGGATGCGGCCGAAGCCGGAGAAGGCGATGACCAGCACGAACGCGACGAACGCGGTGCCGAAGAACACGAACGCCCAGCCCAAGTTCTCAATCACCCAGGTAAACGCGGCGTCGGAGAAGTCGGAGAAGTGTGCCGGGGCGAGCAGTCCCCACAGCACCACCCCGGCCACGATGACGGCCAGCGGCACCACGATCGCCCAGTTGACCGGCGCCGAGTCGTCCTCGGACTGCAGCGGGGTGTTTTCCTCCGGGTCTTCGGTCTCGCCGCGGTTGCCGGTGTTCTCGGCCTGCAGCAGCGAGGCGAGCTCGCTGGTGGCCGAGGGTTCCGGGGCAGTCGGATCATTCTCCAGTTGCGGGTCCGGCGAGTGCGGTTGCGCGTGCGGATCGTGCGGATCCCGTTGCGCCTCACGCTGCGTCATAGGATTCTCCTTACAAAGTTTCAGGAAATCTGGAACTTTGGCAGGTTAACGTAATCCCGGTGACCTCGCTAGCCGGGCGGCGGTGCGCTACTCCCGGTTCGCCAGTGCCGCGTCGTATAAATCGCCGACCTTTACCCCGTTGGCCTTGGCCACTTCTTTCACGGCGTCTTTCAAGCGCGCGCCATTATCGACGAGCTCCGCTACGGCCCCCAACAACTCTTCCGGCTCTGCTTGCTTCGCGGCGCCACCTTCGATCACAAGCGTGATCTCGCCGCGCACACCCTCGGCGGCCCACTCGGCCAGCTCGCCCAACGCGCCGCGTTTGACCTCCTCGTACGTCTTCGTCAGCTCGCGGCACACCGCGGCGCGACGGTCGGGGCCAAGTACCGCGGCTGCGTCGATAAGCAACTGCTCGATGCGGTGCGGCGACTCGAAGCAGCACACCGCGCGACGCTCCTGCACCAGCGATTCCAGCCAGGCGCGGCGCGCGCCGGATTTGCGCGGAGCGAAGCCGTCGAAGATGAAGTGGCCCACATTCAGCCCGGACAGCGCGAGCGCAGTGGTCACCGCCGATGGCCCCGGGATGCACGTCACCGGCACGTCAGCGTCGTGCGCCGCCGCAACAATCGACAACCCCGGGTCGGAGACAATCGGCATGCCCGCGTCCGTGACCACCAGCACCACCCCGTTTCGTGCCGCGGCGATAAGGTCGGCGGCGCGCGCGTCCTCGTTGTGGTCGAAGTTGCTCACCACCCGGCCGGTGATCTCCACCCCCAGCGCCGCGGCGAGTGCACGCGTGCGGCGGGTGTCCTCCGCAGCCACCACATCGGCGCCCGCGAGCGCCGCCCGCAACCTGTCGGAGGCGTCCCCGATGTTGCCCAGCGGCGTGGCGGCGAGCACCACCCCGCGGGCGGGAAGACGGGCGGAATCGGCATCGAGTGCATCGTGCGGTGCGACCATGGGCCTTGAGTGTACGCAGCAGGCGCTAGAATCTTTGAGCCGTGACCACAATTGCGCCCCTCCCCGACACGCACGCCACCTCCACCCCGGCCGTGCGGCCCAACCGCCCGGACCCCAAAGCGCCGGTCGACTCGCCTTGGACGCGCCGCGACACCATCGCAGCGTGGGTGATCGGCGTAGTCGCGCTACTCACCCGCTTCATCGGGCTGACCCAGCCCACCAGCTCCGGCACCCCGGTCTTCGACGAGAAGCACTACGTGCCGCAGGGTTGGGACATGGTGCGCAGCCACTTCAACATCGTGCTCGGCGGAATCGAATCCAACCCCGCCTACGGCTTGGTGGTGCACCCGCCGCTGGGCAAGCAACTGCTGGCGGCGGGCGAGATGATCTTCGGCTACACGCCGCTGGGCTGGCGCATCATGACCGCGTTGTTCGGCACCGCCGTGATTGTGTTCATCTTCCTGCTTGCGCGCCGGTTGTCGCAGTCCACGAACATCGCGATTGTGGCGGGCATCATCGCCATCTTCGACGGCGTGCTGCTGGTCGCCGCGAAGTTCGGCATGCTGGATATCTTCCAGGTGCTCTTTGTGGTCATGGCGGCCTGGACGATCGTCGGCGACATGCGCCAGGTGCACCACCGCTGGCACGACGCGTGGCTGGCCGGAAAGCTGGAGGGCACCGGCCCGTACGGCCCGCGCATGGGGTTCCGCTGGTGGCGCTTCGCCACCGGCGTGCTTTTGGGGCTCGCGCTCTCCGTGAAGTGGTCGGGCCTGTACTACATCATGTTCTTCGGGCTGATGAGCTCGTTTTGGGATTTGTGGTTGCGCCGAAAGTACGGGGTGGAAAAGCCGGTTGCGGGCACGTTGCTTCGCGACGTCCCCTCGGCGCTCGCCTCCATCGTGCTCATCCCGGCGCTGCTGTACATCTGGTCCTGGCGCGCCTGGTTCGCCTCCGAGACGTCCGTGTACAGGCACTCGCTTGCCGACGGAACCATCGCCGACTCCGACTGGCCCTGGCTTTCCCACCTGCCTGAGCCCGCGGCGGGGTGGCTGTACTACCACTTCTCAGTGCTGGACTTCCACAGCTCCCTGACCTCCTCCGGCGGGCACTCGCACCCGTGGGACTCCAAGCCGTGGGCGTGGCTCGTCTCGGCGCGCCCCATCCTCTACTACTCCGCCACCGACCTGGAATGCCCGGTGGGCGACGGCACGTGCCGCGAGATGATCTACATGTTCGGCACACCCATCATCTGGTGGCTGACCATCCCGGTGTTGCTGTGGGCCGCATGGGTGTGGCTCACCCGCAAGGACTTCCGCGTGATTGTCCCGTTCATCGGGTTCATGGCCGGCTTCGTGCCGTGGCTGGCCGCCTTCGACCGCCAGATGTACTTCTTCTACGCCATCGCGCTGGTGCCGTTTACCATCGTGCTTATCGCTCTCGCGCTCGGCGAGCTATCGAAGCGCGGTGGGCCTGTCACCTGGGGCTGGGTGCGAAAGCTCGCAGGGTTTGAAATGCGCTGGGGCCAGCTTGCCGCCGTGGTCTACCTCGCCGCCGTGGTGGCCGCGTTTATTTACTGGTCCCCCATCTTCTACGGCTTCACGGTGCCGGAGGGCTACTACCAGTCCCTGATGTGGCTGCCCAGCTGGCAGTAACCGACTCGCGCCGGCTGGCACCGGCTAGGGCCTGCGGGTCTACTTTGGGTTGCGAGTCTACTGCGGGTTGGCGCTGAGCATTCGCCACCAACGGCGCAGACCGAAGCCGCGGTCCGCCGCCCACGTCCATGTCAGCGCCAGCAAGGTAAGCAGGGGGATAAACACCACTGCAGGCGAGCTCGCACCGGTGGAAAGCACCGCCTCGCGCAACGCGTAGCCGATGTTGAACGTGCACATCGTGCCCACGATGAGCAGCACGCCGGGGATCTGCGCGGGCCGCCAGGCGGTCACACCGAGCGCGAGCGCCACGCCAAGGCGCACGGACGCGGCAGAGGCCGCCACCGGGTCGTCGCCCCCGCTAACCAACAGCCGCACGGCCCACACGACCCACACCACGGTCATCACACCCAACAGCACCTTGCCCACAGCCAGGGTGAGCGCGCGCTGCTGGGAGATCCGGCGCCACTCGTCGTCCACCCCGGCCAGGATCACCGCCGACAGGTCCTGCGGCGGCGCCATCTCGCCCTCGCCGCCGTTCAAACGCTCAGACAGCGCGAGCGCGCGCTCGAAAAAAGCCTGGCACTGGGTGCAGTTGGACAGGTGGGCGTCGACCACGGCGTCGTCGATAAGCGATTGCTCCCCATCAATGCGCGCCGAGAGCGCCGCCTGGACCTCCTCGTGCCTAATCACGCGTTAACACCCCGTCCAAGCTCGCACGGCCGGTGCCGAACACCACGAGGATGAGCAACGCCGCGGTGAGCACCAGCGGGTACTCCACCCCGCCCTGCTCCGCGAAAAACCCGTTGCCCAAATGCACGAAGTAGCCCGCCGCCACCACAAGCAGCGCCAACACGGACGCAACAATGGTGGTCAAAAGCCCAATGGCCAAAAACGTGCCGCCGATCAGCTCGACAGTGCCCACCACAAACGCCGACGCCTGCGGGGCCGGCACGCCGTAACCCGCGAACTCGCGCCCCGTCGCCGCCATGCCCTCGCTGAACCAGTGCTGGTAACCGCGCGCCACGAACACCACGCCCAGCACACACCGCAGCAAAAGCAGGGCGAAGTCGCGGACAGCGGGCCGATTCATGCCAATTAGCATAACCATGGAACCGAACCGCCTTAAAACAAGTCCAATACATATGACACAACAAGAAGACGAACAGACGGAACTCCACGGCTGGCCGGTCGTCGGCGACGACGGGCTCGCGCGCCCGCCCTGGGCCGCCCACGACGACCTGCTGCGCCACTACTACGACACCGAATGGGGCATGCCCGTGCGCAACGAAGCCGGCATGTTCGAACGCATCTGCCTCGAAGGCTTCCAAGTCGGCCTGTCGTGGCGGCTCATCCTGCAAAAACGCGACGCGCTGCGCCACGCGTTCCACGGCTTCGAACCTGACAAGGTCGCAGGGATGAGCATTGAGCATTTGCTTGACGACGCAAACCTCATCCGCAACCGCCGCAAACTCCAAGCAGCAGTGACGAACGCTCAGGCGACGTTGAAGCTGCGCGAGGAAGGCGTGCACCTCGGGGAATTCGTGTGGTCCTACCAGCCATCGGAGACTCCGGCGCCCCGCGCGATGGAGGAGGTGCCCACCCAGTCGGAGGAATCGCGCCAGCTCGCGCGCGACCTCAAAGCGCGCGGGTTCACCTTCGTCGGACCCGTGACCATGTACGCGCTAATGGAGTCCGTGGGGATCTTGGACACGAACCTCATCGGCACGTGGCGCCGCGGCGCGTCCGGGGTGTGGGCGTAGGCACGGGCTGTGCGGCTGACTGGGCGTCGCTAAGCGAGCGTCGATAAGCGATTGCCCCTTAGTCGTCGTCCATGTCCGCAAACGCTTCCTCGATGGAGTCGTGCTCCTCGCGGGATGCCTCCCAGACCTCCTTGGCGGCCGACAGGTTGATCGCGGCGATGATCGCGCCGACCACGATATCGAACCACGCGGTCGGCCACACGAACGTGAGCAGGCCCGCAGCGATGATGAGCACGTTCGCCACCGCGTCGTTACGCGCCGCGAGCCACGCACCGGTGGCAAGCGAAGACTCCTCCTCGCGCAACCGCAGCAGAATCACCGCGCAGATCACGTTGACCAGCAGCGCACCCACAGCAACGCCCGTCAGTCCCTCCGGCGACGGCGGCTCCTGGCTGACGATCTTCACCACCACCATCACGATTGCCGCCACAGCCGGGATAAGGATCAGCCCGGCAAGTACGGCACCCACCTTGCGGCGTCGCTCCGGCGGCCATGCCACCGCGAAGAAAACCAGCAGGTTGATCGCGGTGTCCTCGAGGAAGTCGGCGGAATCGGCGAACAGCGACGCGGAGCCGATCGCAATCGCGGCCGCGAACTCCACGAAGAAGTACGCGAAGTTCAGCGGCGCGACGATAAGCACCGCGCGACGGATACGTTGAGCATTCAGGGTCAGCAGCATACCCCCGAGGGGTACACTGCAGCGCCATGGCCAACCAGAACGAACAACAGTGCCAGCAGTGCGGCTGCGACGACGCACATCAGCACGGCTACATCAGCGACAAGTCCCGCTACCTTGCCAGGCTGAAGCGCATCGAAGGACAAACGCGCGGCATTTACCGGATGGTGGACGAGGACGCGTACTGCATCGACATCCTCACCCAAATCAGCGCCGTGAACTCCGCACTCGAAAACGTCGCGCTTGCGCTTCTCGACGACCACCTCGCCCACTGCGTCACCTCCGCCCTCCGCGAAAACACCGACGACGCGGAGGCGAAGCTGAAGGAGGCCAGCGCCGCCATCGCCCGGCTGGTGAAGTAGCCCCGCCTCGGGGGGTCGGGGGCGTTCCGGAGCCAGGACCGGGTCCGCGCGCGTACAGCGCGGCCGTTGCTGGCGCAGCTGATGTAGGCGCGGCGCCGTTCCTGGCGCGGCCGATGCTGGTGCGGCCGTTGCTGGCGCGGCGCCGTTCCTGGCGCGGCCGATGCTGGTGCGGCCGTTGCTGGCGCGGCTGATGTAGGCGCTGTCGTTGCTGGCGCGGCCGAAGTTGGCGCGGCGCCGTTCACATGCACGCAGTTGTAGACCCCAGCGCTGGGGTCTACTTTAAGCACCCCGCGAAGTAGACGCCAGCGTTTGAAGTAGACCCCAGAGATTCAGTGACCAGGGCTTTTGAAGTAGACCTCAACGCTGGGATCTACTTCGCGAAAATTGAATGTAGACGCCAGCGTTTCCTGTAGACGCCAGCGTTTCCTGTAGACGCCAGCGTTTCCTGTAGACGCCAGCGTTTCCTGTAGACGCCAGCGCACCTAGCAGCGAAACCAAAGCACCGCGCGATACCCCCAGCACGCGAAGCGGAATTAAACGACGAAACCACAGGCCTTGTGACCTGCGGTTTCTCTTGTGGAGCTAAGGGGAATCGAACCCCTGACCTTTGCATTGCGAACGCAACGCTCTACCAACTGAGCTATAGCCCCTTTGCTGGGAAAGAACGTTACTCCTTTCCCGTGTGCGCACTAAATCGCACGTCTGAACTGGGCGTTTACGGGGCGTTTACGGGGCGATTACGTGGCTAATACGTGTCGACTCGGCGGTGCCACGCAGTTAGCTGGCGCGGGCGCCGTAGCCGTCGTCGAGACCGTCGCGGTCGTGGTCACCGTCGCCGTCGTGGTCGGCGCCAAAGCGACCACCAGAGCGACCACCGAAGCGTCCGGCGCCGAAGCGCTCGCGGTCGTTGGTGTCGCCGTAAGGCGTCGGGGCCTCAGTCGGGCGGGCGGTGGGCAATGCCGAGAAGTCCGGGTGCTCGTCGTCGAGGTCAACCACGGTGGACGCGCCGCGGCGGGAGCGCCGGACCTGCTCCGACTCCGCGGTCACTACACCCAGGCGGGCGCGGCGCAGCTGGCGCAGGCGACGCTCGCGAAGCGCACGCTCCTGCAGCACGACGCGTCGCAGCGCCACCATGAACCACACCGTCAGTCCAACGGCAATTGCGGGAAGTGCCCAGGTCCAACCGCCAGCTACAAATGCGACGACGAAGGTCACAACACACGCTGCGATCAGCGCAAGCAGTGTGCGCTGGCGGCGCTGGAAACGGGTGGCTGTGGTGGTGAGCTCGCGCTCCGGGTCGTAGCCGCCGCGGCCACGGCGGGCAGCGGCGAAGGCCAGGTCGTCCTCGTCTGCCTCGACACTGGTCTCAGCCTCAGGATCGGCTTCAGCGTCAGCGTCGGTTTCCGCATCGGGGCCAGCGTCGGCGTCGAGCACTTCGCCGTCTACGTCCTCGAGTCCTTCTTCAGTCTCCGCGTTGGCAACCGCAGCCTCGTCGACCGCGTCCCCATCCGCCTCGGGTTCATTTGCGGCGTACCCGTAGTCCTCCGGCCCGGCGTAGGACTCCTCGAGGTCGTAGCGCTCCTGCTCGTCCTCCAGGCCCTGCTCTTGCTCCGTGTCCTGCAGCACGGAGATCGCGGTGGAGCCGGAGGAGGCAGCGGCGGCGACATCGGCGTCAACCGAAGCGTCGTCAGCCGTAGCATCAGCCTCGACCTCGTCCTCGTCATTGACCTCGTCCTCGACGTGCTCGATCACTTCGCCGTCGATGTGCGCGGGAGCCTCCGCCGGCTCGTCGGCGGCGTGTTCGCGTTGGGGGAAGATGCGTAGGGCGGGAGCATCGTCGATAAGCACTTGCTCCTCCTCGACTGCCTCGACGAGCTCGTAGTCATCCTCCTCGCCGTGGCGGTGGATGTCGGCGGCCGTGAGCTTCGGCCGGCGCCGCGTGGGCATCGGTGCGGTGCCGCCTTCGTGCAGCACGCGCGTTTCTTCGTAGCCTTCGCCGGAGCGGCGGATCGGCTTGCTGTTGCCTACCGCGAGCGGGGCTAAAACGATGATCCACACAACGAGGATCAGGACGATCATAAGGCTCGGGCTGCCCACTGAGGTGCCACCTTTCCGCAGGATAGTGAGTTGAACCCCAACGCTATAAGGGCAATTGCTTATCGACGGCCCGGCGCGCCGACCTCCCCGCGAAAATTCACCGTTATTTCAGGTTCCCGGCGCGGCGCTGCCGCTCGACTGCGGGCACCTTGAAGTCGTCGGCGTTTAAGGCGACGAAGTGGTGGTCGCGCCACGCGCCGTCGATGTGCAGGTTGCGGCGCATGTAGCCCTCCTCGACGAACCCGTTGGCCTCAAGCACCCGCCCCGAGGCCGGGTTGTACGGCAGGTAGGTCGCGGTGACGCGGTGCATGCCCACACGGTGAAAGGCGTGGTCCACGCCGAGCGCGCACGCGGCTGTAGCTACGCCGCGGCCCATGTACGGCGAGTGGACCCAGTAGCCGATCCAGCACTCGGACACGATGCCGTGCTGGATGTTGCCCAGGGTGACTTGGCCCGCGAAGTGGCCTTCGACCTCGATGACCATCGGCACTACGTGGCCCCTGCCGGCCATGCGCTTCAGGTTGAGCCAGTTGTTGCGCCACGCCGTGTAGCTGTGGGCGGACTCCCAGGTGCCGTCGACGGTGGGCTCGACGGGTTTGAGCCAGGCCTCGTCCACGATGCGGCAGCCGCACCACGCGTCGCCGTCGGAGGCGCGCAGCGGGCGCAGGTGCATGCGTTCGCCGCTGCGCAGGATGACCTGCGGGGTGCTCTCGGGCCAGCCCGGGGTGGGCTCGCGGAAAAGGTCCAACATGGCGCTTCGCTGCTAGCTGCGCTGGCGGAGGAACTCGACGTCCACAACCTCGCCCGGGCGGATGTGCGTGACGTCCTCCGGGATGTGGATGATGGCGTTGGCCTCCGCGAACCCGGCTAGAAGGTGGGTTGGGCCAGCGGAGAGCGAGCTGAGCGATTCCACCAGGTAGTCGCCGGTGTCAGCGTCGCGCATCAGCTTGGCACGCACGTAGCCGCGGCGCCCGGCGATCGAATCGATGGGGCGCATGGAACGCGCAGGCACCGTGCGCCGCGACAACGCGGACTTGCCCAGCGAGCGGCGGATGGCGGGGCGCACGATGGCCTCCGCGATCACAAGGGCCGCCACCGGGTTGTTCGGCAGCAGGAACGTGGGGATGCGCTCCTCCCCCAGCAGCCCGAAGCCCTGGACGGACCCGGGGTGCATGGCCACGCGAGCGGTGTCGATTTCACCGAGCTCGCGCAGGATGTCCTGCAGCGGCGCCGCGCCGGAACCGCCCACCGCGCCGGTGACGATGATCACCTCGCTGCGCGCGATCTGGGTATTGAGCGTCTCGCGCAACTGACGCGGTTCGGCGTTCATGATGCCCACGCGGCTGACATCCGCGCCCGCTTCCTTCGCGGCCGCGGCCACCACGTAGGAGGCGATGTCATAGACCTGCCCCTGGCCGGGCTCGCGCTCCAGGTCGACCAGCTCAAGGCCGTAGGACAGCACGGTCACGCGCGGACGCGGGTAGACGAGCACCTTGTCGCGCCCCGCGGCAGCGGCCAAGCCAATCTGCGCAGGCCCGAGCACCGCGCCCTGGCGTACGGCAACGTCGCCGGGCTGGATGTCCGCGCCGGGCGCGCGTACGAAATCTCCGGTGGCCACCGGGCGTTGCGGGGTGACACGCCTGCGGCCGCGGTCGGTCCACTCCAGCGGCAGCACCGCGTCGGCGAGGGTGGGAAGTGGCGCGCCTGTTGCCACGCGCACCGCCTGGCGCGGCTGCAGCCGCAGCGGCTTTTGCGAACCCGCGGGCACCTCCCCCACCACCGGCAGCGATTGCTCGCGGGCGGGCTGGGGCGCCCCAGGGGCAGCAGGGGCAGCAGGGGCAGTAGCAGCAATAGCGTCAGCGTCGCCGTCCTCGTCAGGCGCGGTGCGCGGGCGCAAGCCCACGGCCCCACCGACGTCCACGGCGCGCACCGCGAAGCCGTCGACAGCCGCCTGCGCGAAACCCGGCACGGGGTGCGAGGCGGTGACTTCCTCGGCGCACATCAAGCCGAGCGCGTCGGTCAGCGACGCCCGGATCGGCTCCGGCACCACCGCCGCATCAACCACCATTGCAAGCTGCTCATCAACGCTGCGCATGGCTTAAACCTTAATTAGCCGCGGGCCTGAAACCGCGTCTGAAACTCCGACGCCGCCTCAGGGTGCTCCGCCTCGTACTCCGCGATGATGCGCTTGAGCACCGGGTAGAGCGCCGGTCCGTACTTTTCGTCGTGTAGGCCGAAGTCCACGTTCGCCGGGATGTAGCCGCCCGGGTTGCCAAGGTCGTGGCGCTTGCCCACGTGCACCACCACGTGCACGGGGTGACCTTCGGAGATCATCAGCTCGATCGCGTCGGTGAGCTGCAGCTCCCCACCCTTGCCGGGCGTGATGCGGCGCAACGCGTCGAACACTGCGCGGTCAAGCAGGTAGCGGCCCGTGGCCACCAGGGTGGACGGCGCGTCCTCCACCGCCGGCTTTTCCACCATGCCTCGCACGCGTTTGACCTCGAAGCCTTCGAACTGCGCGTCGCCCTCAGCCCCCGCGACGTCCTCAACGTCCTCAACATCAAAGACGCCGTAGTTGAACACCTCCTCGCGCTCAACGTTGAAGGCGCACAGCACCGAGCCGCCGAGGGCTTCGCGCACGCGCACCATCTTCTCCATCACGCCTGCGGGCAGCACGAGGTCGTCAGGCAGCATGACGGCCACCACGTCTTCGTCGTCGCCCAGCGCTGATTCCGCGCAGCCCACCGCGTGGCCGAGGCCGAGCGGGGCGTCTTGGGTGACCGCCACAGCGTCGATAAGCCCGTTCGCGCGGCTAACCTTGTCCGCCTGCTCCTGCTTACCGCGCTCGAGCAGCCGGTCGCGCAGCTCGTCGAATTCGCCGAAGTGGCGCATGATCTCCTGCTTGTTCGGCGCGACCACCACGGCCAGGCGCTGCGCGCCCAGTGCCGCGGCTTCCTCGGCGATCAGCTCAATGCCCGGCGTGTCTACAACAGGCAGCAGCTCCTTCGGCACAGTCTTCGTGGCCGGCAGGAAGCGGGTCCCCATCCCCGCGGCCGGCACCACCACGGTCTTCACGCCGTGGCCGGTGGGCTGTTCAGTAGAATTCTGCATAAGTAGCAAGCTTAGCGTCCAGCACCCGCCTAGCCGCGTGCGACTCGAGAGGAAAGGCGGTCCAATGGTTTCGAAGGAAAGCATGCGGTCGGCCCACGTCGCGGCACGCAAGGGGTTGCGGCAGGAGCAGAAGCAGCTTTACGACGCGGCCGTGGCCACCCACACCCTCGCATGCATCTCCGCCTGCGGGGCCGACGGCACGAATGTCGCCGCGTACAACCCGCTGCCCTCAGAACCCGGGCCTGCCGATTTCGCGGCGCGGCTGGCTACTCACGCCCGCACCGTGTGGCTGCCCATCTCGCTCGCGCAAGGCCGCCTCGCGTGGTCGGAGGCAGGCGGTGGCGCGGACGCTTCTGTCGCGGGCGCGCTCGGGGTGACGGAACCAACCGGACCGCGGTTTACCTCCGCGGTGCTGCGTTCCTGCGGTCTCATTGTCGTTCCTGCACTCGCCGTGGATTCCCACGGCATGCGCTTGGGCAAGGGCGCGGGCTACTACGACCGGGCCCTTACTTCGCTCGGTGAGCCGGGCGGGCGCCGCGTGCCGGTTGCCGCCGTGGTGTATGCAGACGAAGTCGTGGACTGCGTCCCGCACGACGCCCACGACGTTCCGGTCGACGCCGTGATTACCCAGGACGGGTTCTACTTCCTGTAAAGCCCGCCGTTTTTCGTGGTGCGAGGGAACCGGGGCAGGCGCGCGAGCGTCCAAAACACATGGACATCTCCACACGCCTTGAAAAGTTCACCGACCAACTGCGCACACCCGGCCACCGCCGCTCCGTGATTCTGCGGCGCGCGTTAGCTCTCGCACTCCTCGTCGCCGCCTTGGGCAGCGCTCTCATCAACGCCGCCCACGCAGACCCGTACGTAGTCACCTTCGCGCGCGAGGTCGCACCCGGCACCACGCTTTCCGCCGACGACCTGGAGCTGCGCCGCCTCCCGCCCGACATGGTGCCGGAGAACGCGCTGCGCGAGACCGCGCTCGCCGAGGGCCAGCTGCTTGCCGCCGCAGCCGCCCGCGGCGAGGTGGTCACCACGACCCGACTCGTCGGACCGGATCTCTCCGCCGCGCTACTCGCCGATGCGCCACCTGGCGAGCCGTTCTCCATGGTTCCAGTGCCGCTCGCCGAACCCGACATCATCCCCCTGATGCACCACGGCGCCCAGGTAGACGTGGTCGGCCAGGGCCCGCGCGTGGTTGCCACTGGCGGCAAGGTGGTTACCACCGGCGATGAGGGCACCGTGCTGGTGTTGCTGCGCCAGTCTGAGGCCTCCGCGGTTGCGGCGGCGTCGCTGGGCGAGCCTTTGACCCTCGTGTTGAGCGGGGCCGCGCCACCCCCTACGATCCCCTAACATGCTTCAAGGCTTCAAAGACTTCATCCTGCGCGGCAACGTCATCGACATGGCGGTCGGCGTGGTCATCGGCGCCGCTTTCACGGCCGTGGTCACGTCGTTCTCCGACGCGATCATCAACCCCCTCGTCGCCTCCATCGGCGGCGTGGACTTCAGCGACGACGGGCTGGGCTTCCGCATCATCCCGGGCAACAACGCCACCTTCGTCAATTTCGGCGCCGTAATCACCGCAGTGATCAACTTCCTGCTCATCGCCGCCGTGATCTACTTTGTGCTCATCGTCCCGCGCAACAAGATCGAGGCCTTCGAAAAGGAACGCCGCGGCATCGACAAGGAAACCCCAGAACCCACGGACACTGAGCTGCTCACCGAAATCCGCGACCTGCTCGCCAGCAAGCAGCAGGGCACCCCCGGCGCGCCGACTCAGTCGCCGTAGTGCGGCGGCCGCTCGGCCTCGTAAAACTCGCGGCCGGTCAGCGCCTCCTCCGCGTCGTCGTCCAGCACGACGTCGCGCACCGAGTCGAGGGAGCTATTGCTTATCGACGCATCCTTGGCCGGCCTATCCGCCTGACGGTCATAGTCCACCGGTGACTTACGCGCTGCGCGTCGTCGTTGCCGCACTCCGTTGCCTTCCACCAGCTGCCAGGCTAAACGCTGTGGCGGTTGAGCTCATCGATGAGGTGGGCGACGAGCGGAGCCATCGTCGATACGCCATCGCGAATCGCCTGTCGCGAAGACGCGAGGTTGACCACCACCGTCGAACCGGACACGCCGCAGATGCCGCGGGAGGTGCAGGCGTCCACCGCGCCGCACGCCTGGCCCGAGGAGCGGATCGCCTGGCCCACGCCCGGCACCATCGTGTCGATCACCGCGCGGGTAGCCTCCGGCGTCTTGTCGCGCGCGCCCACGCCGGTGCCGCCCAGGGTGAGCACGAGATCCACCCCGCCGACCACGCCGGTCTCAATCGCTTTGCGGATCTCGGACTTCTTCGACTTCACGCGCACCACGCCGTCGATCTGAAAGCCGAACTCCTCCAGCAGCTCCACCACCATCTGGTCGGTGTTGTCGCCCGGCGCGTCGTAGCGCCTATCGCCCACCAGCACGACAATCGCGCACGGCTGACTGGGGGTATCGCTTTCCAGCTCGCGCAAAGTGGCGTCGTCCGGCTCGGAAAAGTCCAGAGTGTCGAACAGTTCGGGCATGGGTGCAGCTCCCGTCAAATGGGTGGTGTGCGTGGACCGGTAAGTGGGTTTTCCCTGTGATGAACTTACTCTGAACTCAAGGTCACATCTACCGGAATGGGCGCATTTTCTCCTTCGCGCTCCACCTGCAAGGTGACCGTCTGCCCGAAGTCCTGCGAACGGGTGGCTGCAATGAGTGCGTCCGCCGAATCGATGGGCCTGTCGTCAAGGCGCGTAATCACGTCGCCCGGGACCAGACCTGCATCATCGGCCGGGCTGCCCGGCTCGACGCCCGCCACGACGGCGCCGCCCGTGGTGTCCTGCATGATGGATACCTGCACGCCCAGCATCGGCTGGCTTGCCTGGCCGTTCTGGATGAGCTGGTCCGCTACGCGTTTGGCGAAGTTCGACGGGATAGCAAACCCGAGGCCGATGGAACCTGCTTGGCCCTGCGAGCCGAAGCCGCCGGTGGACAGCGACGCAATCACGGAGTTCATCCCGATGAGGTTGCCGTTCATATCCACCAAAGGGCCACCGGAGTTACCTGGGTTGATCGCGGCGTCGGTCTGGATGCCGTCCATCAGGGAGCTTTCTCCCCCGCCCTGCGACGCACGCACCGGGCGGTTCAGCGCCGAAACGATACCGGTGGTCACCGTCGCGGAGAGCCCCAGCGGCGAACCAACCGCTACCACCTGCTGGCCCACTCTCAGGTCGTCGGAGTTGCCGAACTGGATCACCGGCAGGTTGTCCACGCCCTCAATCTTGATCACACCGACATCGGTGTTCACATCGGAGGCGACGAATGCGGCCGGGTGGCGGGAGCCGTCGTTAAGCGTGACCATGATCTCGGCGCGCGGGTCCTGCGCATCCGCGATGACGTGGTGGTTGGTCAACACATACCCGTCGGAGGAAATGATGGAGCCGGAACCCTCCGCCCCACCGCGCAACGTGCCCACCTCGATGGACACCACAGCCGGCAGCACGTTCGCCGCGACCTGCTCCACCGAGCCCTCCGGTGCCTCGGCCGGCTTGGCCACGCTCGGGTTCTCCAGCGCGTTTTCCGGCTCCTTCGTTTCAGCGCCACCGAGGCCGCCGAAGCCGCCGCTTCCCGCAGTGCCCGCGAGGTAACCGGCACCCGCCCCGGCTAGCAGCGCGGTGACAAGCGCCACCGCGAACGCGGTTCCCGCCCCGCCGCGCTGCTTCTTCTGCGGCTTCGGCGGTTGTTGGGGCTGGGTCTGCGCCACCGGGGGAACCTCGTACTGTGGCTGCGTGTACCGCTGGTCCTGCGGCTCCTCATAACGGGGAAAGCTCGAGGTGTCGCCGTTTTGGGCAGGGTCGCGGGGAGGAAACGCATTAGTCATAAGGGACGAGTATGCCCCACCCCGCTGTGCCCGCACTTATGGGCCGACCAATCAAGACGTAACAGTTTCTGTGCGTTTGCTGGACAGGTTTAGCTGTAGCTCTTCTTCGGGATGACCTTCAACGTCGTTCCAGCCTGCGCCGCGTCCCCCTCGCCTTCGCCGCTGCTGTCGTCGGCCTCAGGGGCTTTGCCTGGGAACACTACGCGGAAGCGGGCACCGCCGTCGTCGGACTCCTCCGCCACAATCGTCGCGCCGTGCCGCTCACACACCTGCTTCACAATCGCCAGGCCGAGACCAGAGCCCGGCATAGAGCGGGACTCCGGCGCGCGGTAAAAACGCTCGAACACTTTCGCGCGCTGCTCCGGGGCGATGCCGGGCCCGGAGTCGTCGACAATAAGCACTGCGTTTCGCGTGGCCGCCTTGAGCGAAACGCGCACCGTACCGCCCTTCGGCGACCACTTCGCGGCGTTATCGATGAGGTTGAGCGGGGCGCGACCCATGGCGAAGCGGTCGCCGTGAATCACCCAGGGATCGGCGTGGAACTGGAACGTCACATCCGGCCGGCGGCGGCGCACCCGGTCGACCGCTTCTTCGAGCACCTCGTCCAACCTGAAATCTTCCGGCTCGGTACCGCGCATAGCCTCGTCGCGCGCGAGATCCACAAGGTCGCCGATGAGGATGGACATCTCCTCCATCTGGGCGAGCACATCACGCTCCAGATCCGCGCGGTCCTGCGCAGAAATCTGGTCCTGCTGGCCGGAGTTATACAGCATCATCAGCAACTCAATGTTGGTGCGCATCGAAGTCAGTGGCGTCTTCAGCTCGTGGCTCGCGTCGGCAACCAGCTGCGCCTGCTGCGTCTTCGATTCCTCAAGCGTGCGGATCATGGTGTTCACCGAGGAGGTGATCTGCGCGAACTCATCGTCGCCTTCCACAGGCAGCTGGGCGAGCTCGTCCGACTCGTTGGCCTCGTCGATGGCGTGGTGCAGGCGCCGCACCGGCCGCAGGCCCACCGCTGAGATCAACGCGCCGGCCGCCCACGCAAGCAGGCCGCCCGCGCCCGCGATCACCAGCGAGGCCGCCCCCCAGCTGCCGGAGACGAGATTCAACGGATCCGTCGGCTGCGACATCGCAACCGTGACCCCCTCCGTCGTGCGACGGGCGACGGTGCGCTGCCCGCTGTAAGTGTGCTCCGAGATCTCGTCGCCAGTAGATGCCTTCATGTACGGCCCCGCCACCGGCACCGGATCTCCGTAAAACACGTCGGAACCCTTCGGCGAGGCAGCCACCTTTACCCGCGGGTTTGCGCGGCGGAACGCCTCCACTTCGGCGCGTACCTGTGCGGGCTCCGTGATGTCGTCCTGCGTCAGCTGCGCCGCGAGACCGTACGTCTTGGTCTGCAAATCCGCGTCGATCATGTCCATGCGCGTCGTGGCGGACAGCCAGAACGCGAGGCTGGTGGACAACAAGATCACCACGGCCACAATGCAGCTGGCCAACACAGCCAGCTTCAAACGCAGCGATTGCCCCGCTCCGGGCTGGTGCGGGGCTTGCTCGCCGTCGTAGCGGCGCAAGATCACGGGGCAGTCTCCCGCAGCACGTAACCCACACCGCGCACGGTATGGATCAAGCGGGACTCACCGCCCGCCTCAGTCTTGCGGCGCAGGTAGCCGATGTACACCTCGAGCGCATTGCCCGAAGTCGGGAAGTCGTAACCCCACACCTCTTCCAAAATGGTTTGGCGGGCCAGCACGTGCCGCGGGTTCTGCATCAACAGGTGCAGCAGCGCGAACTCCGTGCGAGTCAGCGAGATCGCGCGGCCGCCGCGGGTGACGTCGCGCGTGGAGGTGTCCATCACCAAATCCTCGAACTGCAGGCGCGTCTGCTCCGGCTCCGCGTTCTTCTTCGCGTCCGTGCGCGCGCGGCGCAGCAGGGATCCGACGCGGGCCAACAGCTCCTCCAACGCGAACGGCTTCGCCAGGTAATCGTCCGCGCCGGCGTCCAGGCCCGCAACACGGTCGGACACGCTATCACGCGCAGTGAGCATGAGAATCGGTCCCTCATACCCCGAAGAGCGCAGGGTACGGCACACGCCGAACCCGTCCAGCTTGGGCATCATGAGGTCCAAGATGGTCAGATCCGGCTGTTCCTGGCGGATCTGGTCGAGCGCGTCCTCGCCGTCTTCAGCGAGCACTACGTCGTACCCGTTGAAACGCAGCGAGCGGCGGAGCGACTCGCGCACCGCCTGCTCGTCATCAGCTACGAGAATTTTCATAGGGATATTATGACTTATTTTTTCTTTAGTGTTGGTTAGTTATAAAAAATACCGGACACCTGTTAACGGTGACCGGCATGTGCGCCGCGCAGATCAGCCTGAGCGGCGCGGTCGGCTTAGAACTGCTCGACGTCGATAAGCCCAGCCTGTGCAGCCTTGACCAGGCGGCGCGGGATCTGCACCTCGCGGCCGTCGACCTTCACGTTGACCAGATCCGGGTTGTTGGCCTTCCACTGCGCGCGGCGAGTGCGGGTATTCGCGCGGGACTTCCTGAACTTGGGTGTTGCCATTGTGTTTCTCCTTTACGCCCTGTTGTGTACCTGTTAGTTGGAGGCCTTCTTCTTGCGGCGGGCCATGCCACCGAAGCGCTGGTTGAACTTCTCAACGCGGCCAGCGGTATCCATGAGACGCTGGGCGCCGGTCCAGAACGGGTGCGACTCGGAGGTCACGTCGACAACCACGAGCGGGTACTCGTTGCCGTCCTCCCACTGCTCCGTGCGGTCGGAGGTCAGGGTGGAACGCGTCAGGAACTTGTGGCCAGTGTTCGCGTCCTGGAAAATCACCGGGTGGTAATCCGGGTGGATCTCATTCTTCATGTGTATTCGTCTCCCTCAGGATTGAACTTCAGGTCGGTTCCGCGTGCCGCGGATCGTGCCTGAGTTGGGTGCGAAATGTCTTCTCGCCCGGCGGATGCCGGACAACCTGCAGTATCCTACTGGGAGAACCACGCATCTCCTAATCGGACCAGTTGCTTAGCGGTTGCTTATCGACGGCTCCGCGGAACCACCAAAGCGTTGCGGAGCGAAAACGATTAGGTTTCTCGGGGCTGAACCGGTAGGGTTGTCTTCCGCTGTTGTCGAAGTACACGTATACGCCTACGTCAACCGATTACGCATGCACCGGTGACGGGCCCTCACCCCGTCAGTATCCAGGTGCTTTGTTGTTTTGTGGTCGATTGCGTGGGCGGCAGAAGATTTAAGGAAGTGAACCCATGTCGGCACATTGCCAGGTCACGGGAAAGAAGCCGTCGTTCGGCAAAACCGTGTCCCACTCGCACCGCCGCCACTCGCGCCGTTGGAACCCCAACGTGCAGAAGCGCCGGTTCTACCTGCCCTCTGAGGGCCGCACCATCACCCTGAACGTTTCCACGAAGGGCCTGAAGATCATTGACCGCGACGGCATCGAGTCTGTCGTGGCACAGATCCGCGCACGAGGTGAGAAGATCTAATGGCACGTAACGATATCCGCCCGATCATCAAGCTGAAGTCCACTGCGGGCACCGGCTACACCTACGTCACCCGCAAGAACAAGCGAAACAACCCGGATCGCATCACGCTGAAGAAGTACGACCCGGTTGTTCGCAAGCACGTCGAATTCCGCGAGGAGCGATAATCAATGGCAAAGAAGTCCAAGATCGCTAAGAACGAACAGCGCAAGGAGATCGTCGCTCGCTACGCGGAACGCCGCCGGGAGCTCAAGGCGATCATCAACAACCCGGAGTCTTCGGACGAGGAGCGTCTCGACGCTCAGTTCGAGCTCAACCGCCAGCCACGCGACGCCTCCCCGGTGCGCGTGCGTAACCGCGACTCGCGTGATGGCCGCCCCCGCGGCTACCTGCGCAAGTTCGGTGTGTCCCGTGTCCGTATGCGCGAGATGGCTCACCGCGGTGAGCTGCCTGGCGTCCGTAAGTCTTCGTGGTAAGGAGGACCGAGAATGAAGCGCAACAACCAGCGCAAGCCGCGCATGGAGCAGTCCCGCCGCCCGAAGAAGAACCCGCTCAAGGCGAAGGGCATTGAGAAGGTCGACTACAAGGATGTTGAGACCCTGCGTCTTTTCATCTCCGACCGTCACAAGATCCGTTCCCGCCGCGTGACGGGTCTGACTCCGCAGCAGCAGCGCCAGGTCGCTACCGCTGTGAAGAACGCGCGCGAGATGGCTCTTCTGCCGTTCACCACCCGCTAAATAGCAGGTTGACGATGACAGCGTAGAGTTCTTTCGACTCAAGCGCCCGCTCTCCCCTTCCGGGTTGAGGGCGGGCGCTTTCATCTATAGTTGACATCCGTGCCGCCGTACGACGGCTGTAGGAACGGACGCACGAGGAGGATGCCGTATGGCCAAACCGGTCGGCCGCCCGCGTAAGCAAAGCCCGCGGCGCAAGGGCGCTACGGCGCGTGAAGAGATCCTTGACGCTGCTTCAGAGCTGTTCACCCGCAAAGGCTTTGCCACCACGTCCACCCACGAGATCGCGGATGCGGTGGGTATTAGGCAGGCATCGCTGTACTATCACTTCCCCTCCAAGCGGGACATTTTCCTCACCCTGCTGATGGGCACCATCGAGCCGGCACTCGATTTGGCGTCAGAACTCGCTGGGTCGGATGAGTCGCCGGCGCTGAAGCTTTGGGCGCTTGTGGCCGCAGAGTCGCGCATCCTGTTGTCCTCCAACTGGAACATTGGCCGCCTCTACCAGCTGCCGGTGCTCGTGTCTGAGGAGTTTGCGGAGTACCACGAGGCCCGCTCGAAGCTCGAGGGCCTCTTCCGCGACTTAGCCTCCGAGATCGTCGGGGACGACGACCCGCGCATCGAGCTGCCGTTCCACATGACGCTTTCTGCGATTGAGATGCGCGACAACACGGGTACCGCACCGTATCCGCTTGTCGACGACGCCCTGCCCGCCCCGTCCGTCACCATCGCCGACGCCGTGCTCGACGTGTTGCACGCCGAGCTGCCGGACAACCGCGGTATGCGCACCCTCGATCTTGTCAACGGGGTGCGCGACTAGAACTTGCCGAGATCCTCCTTGGCTACGAGCACGTCGTAGCTGGCAGTCTCCTCATCTAGTACCTTCCAAATGCGAGCGCCTGACGGAGAGTTCACGGGGTAGACCTGCGGGTTATCGTCGATTAGCTGTCTAGTCTCGATGCTGTTCTGCGTCACCCCACCTGAATGGCTGGAAGTGAATAGGGATTCGCCGTCGGAGATGGCGTTGCGAATATTCAGTTCGCGTTGGTCTCCACCGCTCAGCGCGAACAGTTCGGTGCCAGTCGCCGCGTTAACCACCGTGATACCCGAGCCCCCGTCCTGGTTAATCGTGACAATGTCACCGACGACGAATGGAGCATAACCACGGCTGAACGATCGACTGGATTGGAACGGGACCTCATGCGACACCTCGGCCCCGTTTAGCGTAAGCATTGTGTACTTGCACGTCTCAGCATCGCGGTCGTCTTCGCAGCGCTCAACCTCTCCCGGGTCAATGCCCAGAGCGAACGCGCGATCTTGGAACGGGAACACCGCCACGTACTTGAGGTCGCCGCGGATCGAGTCATCTGCACCGGTGCTCAGGTTCTTCACCCGTAGCTCATCGTCCCGCGTCGTGTAATACGCCAGCAGACCCTCGCTTGTGAAGACCGGGAAATACTGCACACCATCGTAATCCGCGAGTACACCGTCGATCTTTTCGTAAGCAACCTCCTCGCCGGTTGCAACATCAACAGCGACGAAGTCAACTGAGGCTCCGCGCGAATCGGTGTTCGCCACGCTGAAATACGCGCGATCGCCATCGGTTCCCTCGAAACGGAAGTTCGACTCCTGCACGATCAGCGAATCAACCTCCGCCTCGTGTTCCACATTTCCGCTGCGCAAGTCGATCTGGGCAATCCTTACCCCGGCCGAGCTAGCCTGCAACCCCTTGGCAGCTTCATCCCATTCGAACAATGCGATAGCCTTCGGCGCACCGTCCTTCATCACCGGCACCCACGCACTGGTTTCTTGCTCGCCGCCCTCGAGCTCAGCGATGAGCGGGTTAACCCGATACACCATCCCTGTGCCCGGGTCTAGGGCGGCGCCATGTTGCTTAGAAAACAGCATCGCCTTGCCAGGGATGAACGGCGCGTGATCCGGAATGGTCAGATTGTCTTCACCTACTTGGTCGAAGACAAACCTGTCCGGCAGCTCTGTAGCCGCCTCTGGTAAATCCCCAAACGGAGTGAATAGGACATCGTCAGCCGCCGCCCACTTCGGCAGCAACTCCTCCCCCGCCCAGCTGAGGTGCTTGGACGCCGAGAGGTGCTCAGTCGCCGGCACCTCCGGTTCGGCACAGGCGGTGAGCCCGAGCGCGAGAGAACCCGCGCACACGGTTGCCATTGCGCGGAGGCGGATCTGTGATCGATTCATGATGTGTGCTCCTAAAGCTTTGGTGTGTGCGGGTTACTCGGCGGTGACGGCGTAGAGCTTCCACTCGCCGTCAGTCTTGCCGTAGAGGAACAGGTAGGCGTTCTTCATTGCGCTGGACTCTGTGGCGGTTTCCAGTGCGAAATCCACCCCCACCATTTCGGCCTGCTCGAGGTTCGACGCCTCATAGACCTGCGCAAGCTGCTGCGCGAGCTTCGACTCCGGCCCGTATGCCTCGTCCGCGAGTTCCTTCACGTCATACGTCTCGCCCACGGTGTACTCGATGTCGTCGTAGCTCGACATGATGTTGCTGATGCTGTCTGCTACATCCGATTCGTGGCCAGGGGCCGCGTGCTCACGAGCCCAGTCCGCGCGTTGCGACGGCAAAAGCTCGATGACTTCGTCGGTCATCGCCGCCGGGGTGCCGCTACCGAAACCGCCGCCGGAGCGGGTGAGCAAGCTCGCCGCGAGCGCGATCACGCCGATAATTGCAACAGCTGCGATAGCGATCGGGATCCACTTCTTCGAGGTGGCAGAACCCGCCGTGGCAGAGGTGCTCGACCCGCTGGGGTTGGGTTCGCCAGCCGAGGGCGCGGCCCATTGTTCCTGCGGCTGAGTATGCGGCGCCTGCTGCTGGGCGCCCGGAGCTTGGGCGCCCGGAGCCTGTACGCCCGGAGCGTGTGCGCCCGGAGCTTGGGTGCCCGGAGCCTGTACGCCCGGAGCCGGGGCACCGACCTGACGCGCCGCCAGCGAACGCAGCGATTCGACGTTCATCGGCGCACCGTTCTGATCCGCCAGGCGCCTGTCGTACATGGAGCGCTTCTCCGGGGTACCCAGAATCTCGCGTGCGAGGTTGAGCTCTTCTGCCCCGCCCTGGTTGGACGTGTCGCCGTCGATAATGCGCTGCTGGATCTTCTGTGCAAGCTCCTCGCTCGACGCCTCCGGGTCAAGACCGAGCGAGTTGTAGAGGTTGTAGTGGCTCATGGGTACTGCTTCTCCTGGTTAGAGCTCGGGGATGAACACGGACGCGTTGTTGCCGCCGGTGCAGCGGTAGCCACCGGTGACGGCGCGGCATGACATGTCGTACGTCAGCCCAGTAACCGAGCTGTAGGTCCGCAGCGACGAGGGGGCCTCGCCGTGCTCCTTGAAGTAAGCACGGAAGTCGCTACCCACCGCGGAGGCGAACTGATCAGAGGTGAGCGAAGTTTCCGGCTGGCCCGCGCCGAACTCGCGCTCGCGGGCGCCGCGGCCCCCATCGCGCTCACGGCGTGGTTCGCGGTCTTCGCCGAACCGCTCACGCTCGGAGGTGCGGCCGGGTTCGCGCTCCCGGTCTGTCTCGCGCTCAGTTTCGCGCGCGGTTGCCTTCTCCCTCTCGCGTTCTGCGGCGCCACCGTCCGAGTCATCCTCGGCGTCTTCGCCTGCGTCCTTCCCCTCGCCCTTTTCACCGTCCTCGTCCCTATCTTCGGTGAACAAGGCCGTTGGCTCCTCCGAGCCCGCCGGCGCAGTGCCGCTCGGCGATCCAGTGCCGCGCAGCACCATGTAGCCCACCAGCGCAAGGAGCGCGACTGCCAGCACCGCGATCACTGCGTAGAGTGCCGCGTTCGACTTCTTCGGCGCTGCCGCCGCCGGTGTGGGCTGCATCTGCACTGGCTCGTACTGGTCGTACTGGGTGTACTGCGGCTGCTGGTACGGCTGGTCGTATTGCTGCGGCTGGTCCCAGCCCTGCGGCGGGAACTGCTGCGTGGGAGGGTTCTGCTGCGAGTAGGAACCCCACTCATCACCCGCCTGGGAATCTTGCGGGTACGAAGAACCCCACTCGTCTGACCGGCCGTTATACGGAGTTGACATGACTACTTTGACCTCGAAAACACGGGATGGAAAAAGATACAGCTATCTTAACCCCCGGCTGTTACATACAGCGCGATTGCGGTAGTTCCGCGGCCAGCGGCGCGAGACCCGCGGCGAGCTCATTCGCCATTAGCTGCGCGGTGGCGTAGCTGCCGTCGGCTGGCGAAGCGGTAAGGGCGAGCCCGTGGCCGTCGATAAGCGCGAACTGCCTCACCGTGTACCCGCCTGCCTCGTTCGGCCCCCAACCGCCTTTGAACTGCGCGCCGGGCAATTGCCCGAAGCCCCACGACTGGTCCGGGGCGACGCGCGACATCATGTCGAGGACCGGTGCGGCACCCGCCACGCACGGCAGGCCCGCGGCGAAGGTGGCCTGATCCCCCGTCGACCACGGGGTTTGACCGAACGCTGTGAATCCGGGTCGGGTGACAACCGGGTTCACTGCGAGCGGGGTTCCGGCTGCGGCGAGCACGGCCTCCGCGTCGGCGGGCGCGATGTTGAGCCACAACGTTTCAGCGGCCCCGTTGTCGGAGACGGTTATCGCGGCCTCCGCCAGCGGGGCAAGAGTCGCGTCGGCGTTCAGCGCGGCGACGGCGATGGGCACCTTGATGGTCGACCACGCCACGGGCACGTATTCCTCGCCCGAGGACGCGGTCTCCTCGCCCGAGGACACCGCCACGGCTGCGCTTCCCCCGTACGTCGACGCGACGCGGTCCGCGAGCTCCTGCAGCTGCGGCTCGAGGTCGGCGGCGGCTGATTGGGCAGGGCTCGGTGCAGGGCTGTACTTTTCAAAGCTTTTCGACGGCTTCGCGGACGACGACGCCACACTGCTCGACGTGGGAAAGCTCGTGGTTGGTGCGGCGGTGGAAGGTGCCTGCTCCGGCAACGGGGCGCAGGCTGTAAGGGCAAGCGCCCACACTGCAGCTAGCGCCGCACCGCGTGTGCCGCGCATGGCTTAGCAGCGAGCCTTTGGCAGGCTTCCGCGCATCCTGGCGATGCCGTCGGCCAGTTCGTTGAGCATGGCGAAGCTTCCCTGGTAGCCCTTCGCGCTGTGCGCGGTAATAGCCACCGCGATGTCCCCGTTCGGTCCCGGGATGAGACCGAACTGCCGCGCAAGGTGGCCGCCCTGGTAGTAGTTCCAGCCGCCCTTGAAGCGCGCGCCCTGGATGCGTCCCAAGCCCCAGCGCTGCTCGGGGATCACTCGTCCCATCATCTCCAGCACAGGCTCATGGCCTGGCACGCAGCGCAAACCGGAAGCGAATGCCGCCTGGTCACTGGTGGTCCACGCCGTACCCATCTGGTAGCCAGCCGGCGAGGTGGTGCGCGATCCTGCCTCCGAGATCACGCCTGCAATCGACTGTGCTGGCACTCGGGCAAACATGCGGTGTGCTGCCGGGTTGTCGGAGCGGGTTACAGCCACCTCCGCGTCCGGGCGCATCCTCGGATCTTGGCGCAGTGCCGCGATGGAAAGCGGAACCTTCATGGTGGAAAACGCGGGCTCCGGCCGGTTATCGCCCGCGGTGAAGCCGCCCACCGACACCGCGGCACGGCCACCGTGGCGCGCCACTACGTCGTTGACAAGACGGTCGAGCTCTGCCTGCACGTTCACCCGCGGCGGCGGGGCGGGCTTCGGGGTGGTCAGCGGCAAGGGCAAGTGGATGACACGCTGCACCTGCGGGGGCAGTTGCTTGTACGTGTTCACCAGCGCAGGCCCGACCACCGGGATCTGATCGATCGCGGTAATCGGCGGCGGCGGTGGTGGCAAGGCGGGCAGTGCGGGACCTGAGGGCAAAACGATGCCCGCTGCCAAAGCAGCGGCGGCAAGCTTGGACGACACGGGAAACTGGACTTTCTACGAGGGCCGAAGCGCGTGTTCAATTAGTGGGCGAAGTGGCGAGTGCCGGTGAGGTACATCGTCACGCCGGCTTCCTTCGCGGCGGCGATGACTTCTTCGTCGCGGATCGAGCCGCCCGGCTGCACAACCGCCTTCACGCCCGCATCCGCAAGAAGCTGGAAGCCGTCGGCGAACGGGAAGAACGCGTCGGATGCCGCAACGGCACCGTTGGTGCGGTTGCGCCCCTCGTCCAACGTGTTGGCGCGGTCCACAGCCAACTTCGCGGAGTCCACGCGGTTGACCTGGCCCATGCCGATACCCACGGATGCCCCGTCGGCTGCGATCAGGATGGCGTTGGACTTCACGCAGCGCACGGAGCGCCAGGCGAACTCGAGGTCTGACAACGTCGCCTCGTCCGCCGCGTCGCCAGCAACAAGATCCCAGTTGTCCACCGCGTCGCCATCAGCCTGGAAGGTGTCGCGCTCCTGCACCAGCCAGCCGCCGGAGATCTGCTTGCGCTCTTCTTCCTGCTGCTTCGGGTCCACCTCGAGGATGCGCAAGTTCTTCTTCGTCTGCAGCAACTCGAGTGCATCAGCGGCGTACGACGGCGCGATGACCACCTCGGTGAAGATCGGCTTGATCTGCTCTGCCAGCTCCAGCGTCACCTCGCGGTTGGAAGCGATCACGCCGCCGTAGGCGGACACCGGGTCACATGCGTGCGCCTTGCGGTGCGCGTCCGCAATCGACTCGTCCGACACAGCCACACCGCACGGGTTGGCGTGCTTGATGATGGCCACGCAGGGACGCTCGTGGTCGTACGCAGCGCGCCACGCCGCATCCGCGTCCTGGTAGTTGTTGTAGCTCATCTCCTTGCCGCCGTGCTGGACCGCGGCTGCCAGACCCCATCCCTCGCTTTCCAGGCGGGCCGGCTGGTGCGGGTTCTCGCCGTAGCGCAGCTCCTTCGACCCGGCTGCGCCTGCACCACTGGCCGCCAGCTGCGAGCCAAGCCAGGACGACACGGCCGCGTCGTACTGCGCGGTGTGGGTGAACGCTTCAAGTGCGAGCTGCTTGCGCTGGTCGATAGAGAACCCGCCGTGGTTCACAGCGTCGATCACCGCGCCGTAGCGCTCTGGCGACGTCACGACAGCGACGGACGGGTGGTTCTTCGCGGCGGCGCGCACCATCGACGGGCCGCCGATGTCGATCTGCTCGACGCATTCGTCGTAATCCGCGCCCGAGGCCACAGTTTCCTCGAACGGGTACAGGTTGACCACCACGAGCTCGAACGGTGCGATCCCCAGCTCCTCCAGCTGTTGGGCGTGGTCTTCCTTACGCAGATCCGCGAGGATGCCGGAGTGCACACGCGGGTGCAGCGTTTTCACACGGCCGTCGAGCACCTCCGGGAAGCCAGTCAACTCAGCGACCTCGGTGACCTCCACGCCAGCGTCGGCAATGCGCTTTGCAGTAGAGCCGGTGGAGACGATCTCCACCCCAGCAGCGCCGAACGCCTGAGCGAGATCCTCCAAGCCGGTCTTGTCGTAAACGCTGATCAGGGCGCGTTTGATTTCCCGCTTATTGTCCGACATTGAATTTCGCCTTCCCGTCCTCAATGGAAATGTTCTCCAGCAGCTCGACCAACTGCTCACGCTCGGCCTGCTTGATGCGCTCGTGGAGCGAAATCTTGGTATCGCCCTCCTCAACCTCCACCGCACGCTGGGCGATGATCCGGCCGGTGTCCATGCCCTTATCCACGTAGTGCACAGTGCACCCAGTGACCTTCACGCCGTAATCCAGCGCATCTTTGACGGCAGTAGCGCCGGGGAACGCCGGCAGAAGCGACGGGTGCGTGTTGATCGTGCGTCCCTCGAACTGCTGCAGGAACGGCTCTCCGAGAATGCGCATGAAGCCAGCGGATACAACCACGTCTGGCTCCACCGCCGCCACCGCGGCGGTCAGCTTTTCGTTCCACGCGTTGCGGTTTTTCTCCATCGGAACGATTGCGGTGCGAATACCAGCATTCTTCGCGCGCTGCACACCCGGGCAGATTTGATCCGCCACCACGATGTCCACGCGGTAGAGGTCACGTTGATTGTCGAGAATCGACTTCAACAACGTCCCCGTGCCGGAGACGAGCACGGCCAACGATTTAGCAGAATCACTCACGGCCCACAGTGTAATCACGCGTCGCGAGAATGTGCGCGTTGCCTAACCTTTGCCACCACCCGCACGATCACCCCGGCCACTGCCACCCACACGAACGCTAGCAAAGCCAGGGTCCATGGGTTCGCACCCACCAGCCCGTAAGCGCCCGCAACACCGGTGGTAAATACGCCACCGACCGCGCCGAGGAGAGCCGCCCATGTGGCCGCCTCCGCGATGCCGGTATACGTCAGCTCGCGCGAGACGAACCCGTGCAGCAGCACCGCCGCGGGCACAATCAAGAGCACCGGCGCCCAGGCGGGCATCTCTGACGGAATGGCGGCGAAAAGCGGAAGCGGCGGCAGGACCACGTTGCCTGTATTGAACAGGCTCACCGTGTCTCCCCCGTACTCGAACGATCCACCGAGCAGCACGGCGAGCGTGGCGATTGCCGCGTTGGGCAGGTAGAGAACGCACAACAGCACTAGCACGGCCCCGCCAGCGAAGCCCAGGTTGGGGAACTGAGAGACGAGCTCGCCGACGCGCGCGTACCCGAAGGCGAGCGCCACAAGAAACACGGCACAAGCGGCGAGCACGAGGCGGCCGCATAAGCTGCCAGCTGCAACGCCTGCGTCCACGGCCTCGGTCGGAATGCCCGCTCTGCGCGCGAGCGCGTGCCACAGCACTTTCCGAATACCCAGGATGAAACCGATGAGGTGCACCAGCACCGGGTACGCCAGCGCGGCCCCTACAGGCGGGGTTTCCACGGGGAACACCATTGAGGCGTCATGCACCATAAACAAGGCGACGGCGCTGAGTGTGAGCGAAAACGCCACCGTAAGCCCTAGCAGCGTGCACAGATCCAGAATGCTTACGCGCCCGGCAGTTGCGGCCCGCACTCGTGCGGCTATAAACGCCGCGACTCCAACCGCGGGAAGTGCGGGCATGGCGGTAAGCAAGACACCGTCGATAGCAATAGGCGCCCCATGCAGCGCAAACCAGGACTCCCCGATCGCTGCGGGCAGGTAAGCGAGGCGCCATCCGCCGATAAGGGTTACGGCGAAGCACAAAGCCACGACACCGAGCACCAGTGCCAAATTCGGCGCAGCAATGTACGGCAGGTAATAACGCAGCCGCTCGCGGGACGTTTCAGGGGCGGGCTTCGGCTCCTGGCTGCGCGCACTTCGGGTAAACGTCGTCTTCGTTACGTCGCGTCGACGCTCTCGCCTACTACCCTTCGGCGAGACTGGCCTCGGTTGTGGTGTGGTGCTCATCGTGCAATAACTCTGCCACCATTACGCGCGCCCCAGCGCAATGACACCCAGCGCTCGGCCCGGGGGCCTGGGAGGCATGAAAAGCAGCCAGTGTGACCTACGGCGCGGCTTAGTTTATATCGAGGTCAGCGGTGTAACATTCAGGCGATTGCGAGCGATTAAGAGAAAATTCAGTTTCGCGCTTGCCCTGTTGAAACCGATTCGTTACAGTTACCACTCGTAGATAACAGGAAGGTCACAAAACTGCGCCCGACCGGGATGCGGCACCGACCAACGGACGATCTCAAAGAGGGCTGATGTTCAACTCCACGAAGCAGGGTGGCAAGCACCGCAAGCAGACCCCGAACAAGGGCCGCGTTGCCGCCGTCGCAGTTGCCACCGGCGCCGTCTCGACCGCAGGTTTCTCCGGCTTCGCCGCTGGCGCACTGACCTCGGATAAGGAAGACATCGAGCTGGCCGCCAAGTCGGACGTCCTCGCACCACAGCAGGGCGAGGGCACGGACGCGGCCGAGGAGACTCCGCAGATCCTGGCAATCGCGGAGTACAAGCCGGTAGCCAACCTGGCTGAGCAGTTGGACAAGGCCGTGCAGCACTCCGACGAGGTCGCACGCCTGGACGAGGCAGCTCGCGCTCCCCTATCCACCCGCCCGGCAGACGGCGCCTACACCTCCGGTTTCGGCATGCGCTGGGGCTCAATGCACAACGGCATTGACATCGCCAACGTACCGGGCACCCCGATCCGCGCGGTGACCGACGGCACCGTGATCGATTCTGGCCCGGCCCAGGGTTACGGCCAGTGGATCCGCATCCTCCACGGCGACGGCTCCATCTCTGTGTACGGCCACATGCAGTCCCTCTACGTCGCAGTCGGCGAGACCGTGCAGGCTGGCCAGACCATCGCCGGCATGGGCAGCCTGGGCTTCTCCACCGGCTCGCACCTCCACTTTGAGATTTGGCCCGACGGCGCAAACCCGGTCGACCCGGAGCCGTGGCTCGCGGCCCGCGGCATCATCCTCTAAGCCTTTCACCGCGCACTCAGCCCCGCGCAAGAATCAGGCCCCGCTTTGGCGGGGCCTTTTACGTTGCCAACCCAGCCTTAGCTGTGCGACACGCCGATCGGGGGTAACGAAGTCCACCCCCGCACCAATTCCCAATTGTCACAATTTTCACATCCGTAACACGCCTAGTGAGCTGCCGTTTCTTTCCCACCCCGTCAAATTTTAGAACAAACGTGCACGTCACACCGTTGCTCGACCGGACTCGCGACGTTAAGTTTCTATGCTGTGCGCGCAGCTCACGCTGTGCCGATACACATGCAAAATATTTCCGTGTAGAGAAAGTTTTCCGCGTTTATGAACCGTCGCATGCTCTCCGGCATCCTGTCCGCCGGTGCCGCCGCAGCAGTCGCGCTCGCTCTCGTACCGGCTCCCGCCTCGGCCCTCACCCTCCACGTCGGCGGCGCCCCAGTTGCCAACAACGGCCAGGCGCTCAGCTCGCTTGTGAAGGCCGCCGACTCCATCGTGAGCAACGGCGCCACCATCACCGCGGGCGGCTACAAGATCGTCTACGACCCGCGCGCGCTGCAGGGCCCGCTTGCCGACGCATTCGCCCCGGCAACCGAAACCGACTGGGTGGCCACCCAGCGCGGCCGCACCGCCGATGGCCGCACGGTGGTGTTCCCCACCACGGGCCGTTACACCTCCGGCTACGGCTCGCGTTGGGGCACGATCCACCGCGGCATCGACATCGCCAACGACCTGGGTACCCCGATCTACGCCGTGATGGACGGCACCGTGATCAACGCGGGCCCCGCACAGGGCTTCGGCAACTGGGTGGTCATCAAGCACGACGGCGGCGAGGTGTCCGTCTACGGACACATGCGCTACTACGACGTCCAGGTGGGCCAGCGCGTCAAGGCGGGCCAGAAAATCGCCTCCATCGGCAACGAGGGCCAGTCCACCGGCCCGCACCTGCACTTCGAAATCAAGCCGGACGGCGTCAACCACGCCGACCCGGAGGTGTGGTTCAAGCAGCAGGGCATCACCATTTAGAAGCCGCTCGAGCCGGTTCGAGTCGGCCCGAGCCAACTCGAGCCGACCTAGAGCTTCTCCATCGGCACGCCGCCGATCAGCATGAGGCGGACGGTGCCGGAGGAGCCAAAATCAATAGTCACGGTTTCGCGCACGCCAGAGCCCTCCACCGAGAGCACAGTCCCGAGCCCGTACTTCGCGTGATTCACCCGGTCGCCTGCAACCAGGTTGAGGTTCTTGTTCACCTTCACGCCACCGGCGCCGCCGGAACCGCCGGCCCCGCGACGCGGGCGCGACGAACGGTTCGGCACCGGAGCCGGTGAACCCCACGCGTCGGAAGTAAAGGAGCGCTCCGGTTCCGTCCTGCGCCAGTCGACGAGGTCTTCCGGGACCTCTGCGAGGAAGCGGCTGGCAGGGTTGGTTACCGGGGAACCCCACGAAGACCGAAGCATGGCGCGCGTGAGGTAGAGCTGCTCGCGGGCGCGTGTAATGCCCACGTAGGCGAGGCGGCGCTCCTCCGCGAGTTCCGCCGGGTCCCCCAGTGCGCGCAGGTGCGGGAACTGCCCGTCCTCCCATCCGGTGACAAACACCACCGGGAACTCAAGCCCCTTCGCGGTGTGCAGCGTCATGAGCGTCACCACGCCCTGCTCATTGTCCGGAATCTGGTCGGCGTCGGCCACCAGCGAGACCTTCTCCAAGAACGCCTGGAGGGATCCCGGCGCGGGCTCGCCGTCCGACATCACCTCGTCCAGCTCGTCCTGCGTCATGTACGCCACCTGGTTGGCGGCCTCGGAGGAAAACTCGCGCGCCACCGAAACCAGCTCGTTCAAGTTGTCCAGGCGGGCACCGTCCTGCGGGTCGTTGGACGCCTCCAGCTCCGCGCGGTAGCCCGTCTCCTCCAACACCCGGGTGACCAGCTGCCCCAGATCCGGCATGCCTGTAACCTCGTTGCGCATCGCGGGCATCTCCTCGCGCAGCCCCCGCATCATTTCCACGAAGCCGCGGATGGCATTGGTGGCGCGCGAGGCGAGCATGTCCACGTTGCCCTCGGCAGCGTCGATAAGCGCACGCCCAAAGCTCACATCGTGGTTGTCCGCGTGCAATGCAACCATCGCCTGGGCCTTATCCCCAATCGCGCGCTTCGGCACGTTCACAATGCGCCGCAGGCTGACCGTGTCATCGGGGTTGTCCAGCACCTTGAGGTAGGCGACGATGTCGCGGATTTCGCGCCGCTCGTAGAAGCGCGTGCCGCCGACCACCTTGTACGGGATGCCCGAGCGGATGAAGATGTCCTCCAGCGCGCGCGAGGAGTTGTTGGTGCGGTACATCACTGCGATGTCGGAGTACGGCACACCACGGTCGGCGAGCTGGTCGATCTCGGCGGCGACGAAACGGGCCTCGTCGTGCTCGTTGTCCGCCACGTAGCCGACGATCTTCTCGCCCGAGCCGTGGTCCGTCCACAACTTCTTCGGCCGACGCCCCTGGTTCTGCGAGATCACGGCGTTCGCCGCGTTCAAAATGTTCTGCGTGGAGCGGTAGTTCTGCTCCAACATGATGGTGGTCGCGTTCGGGTAGTCGCGCTCGAACTCCTCGATGTTGCGGATCGTCGCACCACGAAACGCATAAATGGACTGGTCCGAGTCGCCCACCACGGCAAGCTCCGGCGCGTCTGGCCCGTCGCCCACCAGGGTGTGGATGAGTTCGTACTGGGCGTGGTTGGTGTCCTGGTACTCGTCGACAAGCACATGCCTAAACCGCCGCCTGTAGTATTCCGTGACCTGCGGGTGCTCCTTGAATATGCGCACGACCTCGCCGATCAAATCGTCGAAGTCCAGCGAGTTCGCCTGGCGCAGGCGCCTCTGGTACTCCGCGTACACCTTCGCCACGGTGGTTTCGAACGGGTTGTGCGTCTTCTCCGCCTGCGCAAGCGCCGCCTCGGGCCCCACCAGCTCGTTTTTGTGGTTCGAGATCGCGTTCGCCAACGTGCGCGGGGTGAACTTCTTCAAATCCAGGCTGAAGTCCTTCGCGATCATGCCGAGCAACCTGCGCGAATCATCCGCGTCATAGATGGTGAAGTTGGTGTTCAGCCCCGGGACGAGCTGCGCCTGCTGCCGCAGAATCCGCACGCACACCGAGTGGAACGTGGCCACCCACATCCGCTCGGCCTCCGGCCCCACCAGCTCGCTCACGCGCTCCTTCATCTCGGCGGCGGCCTTGTTGGTAAAGGTGATAGCCAGAATCTGCCACGGCGCCACTCCCCTGTGCTGCAGCAGGTAGGCAATGCGGCGCGTGAGCACCGCGGTCTTGCCCGACCCGGCGCCAGCGACAATAAGCAGCGGGCTGCCCTCATGCGTCACGGCGGCCTGCTGCTGCGGGTTGAGTCCCAGGGTCAGATCAGTCATGGGGGTCACTGTACCCACCGCCCCGACGCGCCCCGGTCGAGCATTCGAACATTTGCTTATCGACGAGCTGCCGCATGGCATAATCCCCTTCCATGAGCGAGCTTGAAATCCGCATGCCAAGCGGTACCGAGGACCCGTTATCGGACGCGGAGATTCAGCAGTACCGCAAAGAAATCGACCGGTTGGACCGCGTGATCTTGGACGCAGTGAAGCGCCGCAGCGAGATCTCGCAGGCCATCGGGAAAACCCGCATGGGCTCGGGCGGAACGCGCCTGGTGCACACGCGGGAAGTGGCCATTATCAACCAGTTCCGCGACGAACTCGGCGAAGAAGGCCCCGGGCTGGCCTCCATCCTGCTGCGGCTCGGCCGCGGAAAGCTGGGGTAAAGCGGCTGGGCGACGCTTCGTTCGGTCGGTTCTGAGCGCAAATGCCCGCCAAGAGATGCCCGCCAATCAAGTAAACCCGCTGTGCCTCCGTCTAGTTACTCGACTGACGGGAGTTTCTTGGCGGGCATTTAGCACTCGGGGGCGAGCCCGCCCCCGATTCGAGGTAGCGGACTATTCCTGCTCGAGAGAGTCGAGGACAACCTCGAATTCCAGTAGCTCGGCCTTCTGCGATACCGGCTTGCGCTCCCCCGCTTCACCAGCACCGTCACCAACACCGTGCCCGGCGCGGCCCTGACCCTCCCACCAGGCGTTATAGGCGTCCTCGTCCGCCCAGCGGGTGACCACGAAGTAGCGCTCCTCGCCCTTCACGGGGCGCAGCAGCTGGAAACCCTCAAAACCGGGCTGACCGTCGATCGAATGCTTGCGGGCTTTAAAGCGGCGCTCGAGCTCCTCGCCAGCGCCTTCGGGGACTGAAATCGCGTTGATCTTCACAATGCTCATGCGCCCCATTATGCCCGCGGTCGAATGAAGGATTTGACCGCAGCGTGTCAGATCCTTCATTTCCCCAGCAGGTTTCCGGGGCCGGTGCGGAATCCTTCAGTGCGACCCTTGGCAGCACCCGTCAGCCCCCTCCCCAGCAGAGCGTTTTTGACTACCGTGGGCAGTGACTGACCCGAAAGATCTGGGAGGAAACATGGCAGACATCACGTCCACAGAAAGCTGGGGCAACCTGGAGAAACTGCATGCGGAGAAGAACCGGGTCACCCTGCGCGACCTGTTCGCCGCAGACGAGGAACGTGCCGAAAGGTTCGCGTTCGACGCGGCGGGCTTGCGGGTTGATTTGTCGAAGAATCTGGTTGACCAGGACGTCGTCGACAAGCTTCTTGCTCTTGCTGATGAGGCTGAGCTTAAAACCAAAATCGACGCCATGTTTTCCGGCGCGCACATCAACACCACCGAGGACCGGGCCGTGTTGCACACCGCACTGCGCATCCCGGCGGAAAACGACCTCGAGGTGGACGGCCAGGACATCGCCGCGGACGTGCACGAGGTGCTCGGCCGCATGCGCGACTTCGCTTCCGATCTGCGCTCCGGCGAGTGGCTGGGGCACACGGGGCGCACGATTAAGAAGGTGGTGAACATCGGCATCGGCGGCTCCGACCTGGGCCCCGCGATGGCTACAAAGGCGCTGCGCAGCTATGCGACGGCTGGGATTACCGCCGAATTCGTCTCCAACGTGGACCCCGCGGACCTCTCTGCAGTGCTGGAGCGCTGCAACCCGGAGGAGACGCTGTTCATCGTCGCCTCTAAGACGTTCACCACCCAGGAAACCCTGTCCAACGCCCACGCAGCGAAGCGCTGGCTGCTCGAGCAGTTCGACGGGGACGAGACCGCGATTGCGAAGCACTTCGTCGCCGTGTCCACGAATGCGGAGAAGGTGGCGGAGTTCGGCATCGACACCAACAACATGTTCGGGTTCTGGGACTGGGTCGGCGGGCGCTACTCCATGGATTCCGCGATCGGGCTGTCGCTCATGGCCGTGATCGGGCCGATGGACTTCATGCGCATGCTCGACGGCTTCCACGCGATGGACGAGCACTTCCGTTCCGCTCCGCTCGACGAAAATGTGCCGGTGCTCATGGGGCTTCTCAACGTTTGGTACCGCAACTTCTGCGGCGCGCAGACCCACGCGGTGCTGCCGTACTCCGAGGACCTCTCTCGCTTCCCCGCGTACCTACAGCAGCTGACCATGGAGTCGAACGGCAAGTCCGTGCGGCACGACGGCACCCGCGTCACCTACGACACCGGCGAAGTGTTCTGGGGCGAGCCGGGCACCAACGGCCAGCACGCGTTCTTCCAGCTCATCCACCAGGGCACCTCGCTCATCCCGGCGGACTTCATCGGGTTTGCGAAGCCGAAGGAGGACCTGCCCACCGCGTCTGGCGAAGGCTCCATGCACGATCTGCTGATGGGCAACTTCTTCGCGCAGACGAAGGTTTTAGCGTTCGGCAAAACCCAGCAGGAGATTGAGGCCGAGGGCATTTCCCGCGAGCTGGCGCCACACAAGGTTATGCCGGGCAACCGCCCCACCACTACGATTCTGGCCGAGGAGCTCACGCCGTTCACCCTCGGCGCGCTCATCGCGCTGTATGAGCACATCACGTTCACCGAGGGCGCGATCTGGGACATCAACCCCTTCGACCAGTGGGGCGTGGAGCTTGGCAAGCAGCAGGCTAACGACCTCGCGCCAGCTGTGTCCGGCGAGGAAGAGCCGAACACCGGCGACGCCTCGACCGACGCTTTGATCACCTGGTTCAGGGAGCACCGCTAATGGGCGACGCAGTATCCGCAGAAAAGTACACCCCGCGCCAACGCACCGTCTACCGCCGCCAGCTCGAGGAGGAGCTGGAAGCGTTCGACCGCCATCTGCAGGAGGCGGAGTTCATCAACAAGGGGACGATTGGGCTCGAGCTGGAGCTCAATCTCGTCGATAAGCATATGCAGCCCCACCCCAACAACCAGGCTGTGCTGGAGGGCTTGAGCGACGAATACCAAGCCGAGGTCGGCCAGTTCAACGTCGAGCTGAACCACCCCCCGCTTTCCATTGAGGGCGACGGCTTGGCACGGCTCGAGCAGGGGTTGGAGCAAAGGCTTAACGACGTCCGCAGGGCCGCCTCCGAAGCCGGCTCCACAGTCGCGATGATCGGTACACTACCGACGCTGACCACCGAGTTCTTGGAAGACCCCATTTGGATGACACCCGAAAACCGTTACGCGGGTCTGAACAACTCCGTGATGGAGTCGCGCGGCGAGCTGGTGGAGATCAGCCTCTGGCGCGACGAAAACTACACCCACGACTTCGAAAGCATCTCGCCGGAGTCCGCCTGCACCTCCATGCAGCTGCACCTGCAGGTCAACCCGACGAAGTTCGCCGCCGCGTGGAACGCGTCCCAGGCCATCGCGGGTGCGCAGGTGGCGCTGTCGGCGAACTCGCCGCTGTTCCTGGGGCACCGTTTGTGGCATGAATCGCGCATTCCCGTGTTCAAGCAAGCGGTGGACACACGGACGAAGGAGCTGATCAACCAGGGTGTGCGCCCGCGCGTGTGGTTCGGCAACGGGTGGATCACATCCGTGTTCGACCTCTTCGAGGAGAATGTCCGCTACTTCTCGCCGCTGCTGCCGGAGGGTCGGGCGGAATCCGGCAAGCAGGAGATGCAGGGTAACAACCCTGGCCTGCACTACCTGAACCTGCAAAACGGCACCATCTGGCGCTGGAACCGGCCCATCTACGACCCCAACGGCGAGCTGTCCCACATCCGCCTGGAGAACCGGATCTTGCCCGCAGGCCCGACGGTGAAGGACATCATCGCGGACGCCGCGTTCTACTACGGGTGCGTAAAAACACTCGCGGAACAAACCCGCCCCGTGTGGTCGCGGTTGAGTTTCGAGGACGCGCGCGAGAACTTCCGCCAGGGCGCCCGCCACGGCCTGGCATCGAACTTGGCGTGGCCGACGCTCGGCACCATCCCCGTGACCGAACTGATCGGCGATCACCTCCTCCCGATCGCCGAGGAGGGTCTGAAGATGCTGGAAGTCGACCAGGGGTGCATCGACGAGTATTTGGGCATCATCGACGGCCGCGTGAAGAACCGCCAGAACGGCGCGATGTGGCAACTCAACGCCCTCGGAAGGTTGGCTCCGGGATCGAAGGCGGGGACGACGGAGCGTCGAGAAGCAATTGCCCGAGTGCTCCGGCAATACCTGGCGAATCAGGCGAGCGGCGCGCCGGTGCATACTTGGTCGCTCGAGGTTGAGTAGGGCAAGATAGTCGGAATGCAAGGCATCATCGACTGGATCGTCAACCTCATGGAGCTGCTCGGCGCCCCCGGCGTCGGCATTGCCATTTTGCTGGAGAACCTCTTCCCGCCGATTCCGTCGGAGGTGGTGCTGCCGCTGGCCGGCTTCACCGTCGCGCAGGGTTCGCTGAATTGGCTGGCAGTGTTCATCTGGTCTGTGATCGGTTCAGTGGTGGGTGCGTATGTGCTCTACGGGGTCGGCGCCTGGCTCGGGCTCGAACGGCTGCGCCGGATCGCCGACTGGATGTGGCTGGTCAAGGCGTCTGACGTGGACGCGGCTATGAACTTCTTCAACAAATACGGCCGCC
This sequence comes from Corynebacterium sp. Marseille-P4321, assembly GCF_903645305.1. Taxonomy (GTDB): domain Bacteria; phylum Actinomycetota; class Actinomycetes; order Mycobacteriales; family Mycobacteriaceae; genus Corynebacterium. The sequence continues at coordinate 508,798 of NZ_CAHJXO010000002.1, forward strand.
CGTCGATTTTTATCGGGCGCTTGATCCCCGGCGTACGCTCATTGATCTCCATTCCTGCGGGTCTGGACCGCATGAACCTGCTGGTGTTCGGCCTGTGGACCACGCTCGGCTCCGGCATCTGGAACGCCATCCTGATCTACCTCGGCTACCTGCTCGGCGACAACTGGGAGAAGGCCACCGGCTACGTGGACACGTACTCCAACGTGATCTACGCGGTGTTGCTGCTGATCATCCTCGGGTTCCTAGTGTTCTTCGTGCGCCGCGCGGTGCGGGAGAAAAACGCGGATCCATCTGCGTAGAAAACACAATCCGAGGCAGCCGTTCACAGATGTGGCGGCTGCCTTTTACGTTCTAGGAAACCCTCTCGCTTCTGGTCCAATATTCAGCGAAATCAGGGAGCTCATCAACCCGGAAGTATCTGGAGTGGGTCACCTTCAAATCTTCGAGTGAGGGCGACCCGATCACCACGATTTCGACGTCAGGGTTCTCGTTGGACTGCTCCTCGTCGAGACGCTGCCTGATCGCTTCGCGAGAATCCGCGTATTCCGTGATGTGGCGCTCGCCGGTTTTCCGGTTGAACACGATGAGAAAGTGCTTCATTTTCTTCACTCGCTTTCAAGCTCGAAAGCGCTCAGGCTTTGCGATCAGCTTCTCGCTGATTTGGTTGACCCTCGCCGGGCCATGGTTTTTCTTCGATGACATCGTAGTCATTATCGGAGGAACTCCTTCTAGATCAGAGCCCCACACGCAAAATTCCGGACACCCTCGTTTTCGTCGACAAACCAACGTAGATTCCTGTTACAGGTGCAATGCCACTATGAGAATGCCGATCGCCATGAGACCGCCCCCGAAGGTCGGCGAAGAAACAACGACCCCGAGAGGAAGCGCGTAAATCACCGCCCCTACGGAAATGATCCCCGCAGCAGCCGAAGCTTTTCTGTTCGGCTTCCAGCAGAGAAAAAGCAGAACAGACACTGAAACGAAGAAGAGAACTAATCCAAGAGCGGAGAAGTGGCGCGACAACGCAACATAGACGCCAGCCCCCAAAACAAGGGCTAACGAAAGAGCCGCAGGGACTCGCCGGCATCGCGTCTCTGGTATCGGGCGCGCACTTTCCATGATGCATAGGCTATCTGCACTTTTCCGCCGGAGGTGGCAGCCATCCGAGGTTAGGTGCCTGTCTAATCGTTCCGCTTACTACGACTAGGTAAGCCAGAAGGCCGCTACGACGTCACGTTTTCTGTGGAGAAGTTTCCTGAATTCTTTGGCGGTAATAATTGCGATCAGCCTCTTGCATGCGGGCAAATTCCATGAGCACGCCCGGCCAGGTGGGAAATGAATCTACAAGGTTCTCCGAGATATTTAACAACGGTGAAAATGCGATCTCACCCCATCTGACGCCTATCCCCACTCTCTCCGAGTAATCCGTACTGCTTAGAGGACCAACAGTCCATTGACTCCCTGACGCGGCGTTCATCCAGGTTCCGGCTATGGCTAGGATGCGGGAGACGGTGTCGTCATAAGAGTGTTTAGACTTTAGAATGTCGAGCACGATTTCGGAGGGAAACTCTTCTACGCCATTGGTAACTTGCTCCCGTTTGGAAGGTTCAAGTTCTTCGAGCGCTGTGGGGACTGCTATTGAAAGGAAGTCCTCCAGCCGGTTTCCGAATTGTTGTTCATATCCGTCAAGCCACATGGTGCCCCTTCTAGTGGTTTGTGCATGTGCGATGTGTGACGTGAATTATATATAGGTGCCAGTGTGCGATTTTTAGAATCAGCAATCGTCGCGAAAGCTCGATACCCCCCCCCCCTTCGCCTCGGAATATTTCAAGGCTCAGGCTGGCACCGCGGACACCACCAAATAACCCGCTCCAAATCGCCCTCCCCGCCGAGGAAGCCCTTGGTGATCAAGGTGCCGCACCGCCGGCACGGCTTGTTGTTCCGCCCGAACACGTAGCTGGTCTCCCCCGCCCGCTTCACGCCGGTGGTCACGCGCACCGGCTCGTCCTTGTTCGCCCACATCAGCCGCCGTGCCAGACGCACATGCTTCTCGACGTCCACGTCACGCACCAGTTCCCTCGGATGCGTACCGGCGAGGAAGTTGATCTCTGCTCGGTACTCGTTGCCGATCCCTGCCAGCTTTCTCTGGTCAAGCAACGCCCGCCCGATCTCGCGGTCCGGCTCGGCTTCGATCCGCGAGATGGCCTCGTCGACGTCGAAGTCTTCGGCCAGCAAATCAGGCCCGAGGTAGCCCATCTCCACCTCGTATTCGCGCGCGGGAAACACACGGACGAGTCCCAGCCAAAACCCGACGAGTTCGATGTCGGGGCGGGGATCGTCGTCAAGCCTTAGCATCACTCGTGCCGCGTGCCCGGGCTTGCGCCACCGCTCCCCCGCGCGGTGCATGGACCACGTGCCCTCCATTTTCAGGTGGGTGTGCAGGATTTGCGGCTCGTGTCCGTCGGCGGCGAACTCCATGAATAGGTGCTTGCCGTACGGCCAGACACGCTTGCAGGTCATGCCGGTGAAGTTGACGGTGGCGTAGCGCGGCACGCGGATGCTTGTGCGGGTGACCTCGCGGCCGGCCATCCACTGCAGGCGTTTCGACAGCTGGTAGACGGAATCACCTTCAGGCATGCGTGCGAGGGTACTCGCCTGGCCTCCCTTGAACCACCCTTCCGAGGTTATACTCACAGGTATATACAAGGAGGGCGAAATGGCATCACCGATGATTCCGATTGAAACCACCGCCTTTAGATCCGGTAACAGTCAGGCCATTCGGATTCCCAAGGATCTTCGTCTGGAGACCGAACGGGTCTGGATTTCAAAAGTCGGCGATTCTCTAAGAATTTCCCCTACGCGACCATCCGCGATGGACGTCATCGACGAGATCACCGCTGGCCTGCCGGAAGATTGGGCCGACGGACTGACAGAACCAGAGGAACTCCCCCTGGATGACGTCCCAGCGTGGGAGTAAACCTGTGTCCTATCCACTAGATACGAACGTGTGGATTGACGCGCTAGAGCTACCCGTCTGTGGGCATCGACCGAGCTGCAGCGGTGGTATACGCCGACATACGCCACGAGCTCGAGTCCGTTGGTAGGCCTATTGGTCCGAATGATCTGTGGATAGCGGCGCAGGCCGTCGCTCACGGGATGGTTCTCGTGACTGCTAATTCCTCGGAATTCCAGCGGGTGCCGTCCTCTCGGAGCTGCGCGACTGAAAGGTCCGCGTGAAAGGTCACAGCCCGAGGAGGGCGAGGGGGATGACGGCGATGCCGTCGGAGCGTCGATAAGCATGCTGCCCTGAGGAGAGGACCGCGAGGTCTGTCACCTTTCCCTTCATCTGATCCTTAAACCAGTGGAGGTGGCGGACGTCGCGGTCGTCGATCGCGCCGGAAAGCTTGACCTCGATACCCACGAGCGCACCGCGCTGGCCCTCAACCACCAGGTCAACCTCGTGGTCGCCGTTCTGGGTGCGGAGGTGGAACACGCGAGCCTCGCATGCCTGAGCCAAGGTTCGCACCCCCAGCGTGGCCAGCGACTCGAATAGCGGCCCGAACATGTGGGCACCCTGCCCGGTGAGCAGATCGTCACCAGAGAGATTGAGTAGCCGGAGCGCGAGCGCCGGATCCGCAAGCTGATGTTTTGGAGCTTGTGCAATCCGCTTCAGCGGGTTGTGAAACGATGTCCACCCCGGGACAGGATCCAAAAGCCAGAGCTGGGAAAGGTGGTCCCGGTAGCGGATCGTGGTGGGCTTAGACGGTTGGTAGCCGTCACCGCCGGTGGTCGCATCCAAGATGCTGCTGTAGGACGCAGTAGTTGACGATGCCGCACCATAGGCCGCCAGCCATCGGCGCAACGTCTCCGGACTACGAACGCCCGCGCCGCGTTCCGGCAGGTCCCGGTCGATTACTCGCTGAAGGTAGGCGTCGAGCTGCCCATCCCTGAGGCGGCGAGGCGCAGCCATTATCCCTGGAAACCCGCTTGCTGCGATCGCCTCCGCATAATCCCCTACAGCGACATCGGTACTGCCGTCGATCTCGGCCAGCGTTTCAAAACGCGGTTCGTCGACCGAGCCGCCCTGACCGTACAGCAAATCGGAAAATTTCACGGTTGGGGTGGACAGACGCCTTTCATGGAAACCCATCGGCCGCATGCGCAGCGACAGGATACGACCCGCGCCACTATGGGTCCCCGCTGCGTCAACCGGGGTCGCGGAACCTGTGAGAAGGAAGCGCCCGGGCGGCGCCCCGTCATCGACGCTTCGCCGTACCGAATCCCAGACCTGCGGCAGGTGCTGCCACTCGTCGAACAGGATGGTGCCCTGGGGAAGAGTGTCCAGGTCGAAGTCGTTGCTGATGACTGTGCGCTCACCAGGCCTATCCAACCTCACCGTGCGCGCTGCGCGGCGAGCCGCGGTACCGGTTTTGCCCACGCCCTTCGGGCCATCCAAAGCGATGGCGGCGGCGAATGGCATGAGCTCGTCCAGTTCAGAGTCTATGGTGCGACGAAGGTAGTCCATGCAGGGAACTTTACCATTCGCACGAGCTTTATTTTACCATTCGCATGGGATCTGCTTTACCCTTCGCACGGGGTCCACTTTACCAATTAGCGGATCGACCCCCTCCCCACCACCTGCGTCAGGACATCAATGACCAGGGGCCTAGGATTGCCTGCACCCCCGGGGAGTTTGGTCACCGATTCGATGGGATTTGGATGGTAGTCTGTCCCCATGGAAGCAAGAATTGATTCTGGCGGACGGCTGCTGCTGCCCAAGATGTTGCGCGACACCCTCGGCTTGACCCCAGGCTCAATAGTGGATGTCAGCGCATACGGCACCGGCCTCACAGTCATCCCTTCCGGTCGCACCGCCTCGATTGAAACCACCTCGGAAGGATTTCTCGTGGCTCGAGGAACAGGCACCGTCACCGACGAGGATGTACTCGCGCTGATTGATGCAGGCAGGGTCTAGCTCAAGCGCGTTATGGCAAACCTTGTTGCGTTAGACACCAGCGTCGCGGTGCCACTACTCCTTGCTTCGCATCAAGCGCATGACCGGGTGTACGAATGGGCGTTGAGCCGTCAGGTGGTTCTCTGCGCTCACTCGCTGGTCGAGACGTATTCGGTACTCACCCGTCTGCCTGGCGATCACCGGGTCTCAGCCGAAGACGCAGTTCGGGTGATGGACACTTGGTTTCCTGAACCCCTCATGCTTTCGCAAGCCGGAACCGTCGACGTTCACCGCCGTCTTGCTTCGGCAGGAGTCGCCGGAGGAGCAGTCTACGACGGGCTCGTGGCACTCACAGCGCTGGAGAACGGGGTCCCTCTGGCAAGCCGGGACCGCCGGGCGGTGAACAATTACCTCAGCCTCGGTGTGGATGTTCGCCTAGTGCCCTAACTTCCTGCAAATGATTTCTTCCTAGTCGTCGAAGCTCAGGCTCTCCGGCGGCTCCGCGTCCCCAGCGTCGAGCTCCCCCAGCGCCTCGGCCACGCTGCGGCCCCGCCGCTTCGGGGGCGCCGAGGCCTTGCCGCCGATCCGCACACCCTTGTGGCTCACGGTCGCACCGTACTCCTTCAGGGAGAACGCAGGCGAGCCATTAAGCTTCTCGACGCCCAAAGGTTGCATCCGCCCCTCCCTCACCGCCTGCGTCAGCGCGTCGACGACAAGCGGCATCGGGTCGCCCACACCCTCCGGGAAGTGGTCGAAGAACGTGGTCATGGTCTTGCCGCCGCGGGTGATGTGGGCGGCGAGCAGGCCGTCGATAAGCACGACCATCGCCCCCGCGGAGCGGGTTGGGCCCTGCTCCGGCCACGGCAGCGCTGCGCCGTACGGGTTCGCGGGGTCGGTCGCGGCCAGCACGTGCACATTCGGGTTCTTCGCGCCCGAGGGCCAGCCAACCAAGTCGTCGGAATCCTGGTGACCCCGCAGCCGGTCGATCGTCGCGGGCGTGGAGAACTGCGACGCACCGAGTCCCTCCACCAAGTAACCGCGCATCGCCTTGCCACTTTCCTCGAACCCGGACAGCGTCTTGTAGGCCAGCGCGAACCCGCCCAGGATGTCCTCCGAGACCACCGATCCGCGCGTGACCACGCCGTAGCGGTCCAACAGCGACTCGCCCAGCGCCACCGAGCGCCGCGTCGCATCAGCGTCCGGGGTCGGCGTGAGCGACCAGCGGCCGATCATGTCGGGCGGGGTCAGCGTGGCAAACGAAGTGCGGCCCGAGCGCACCCTGCTTCTCGACGGCCTCCGCTTCGCCCTGTGAGCCGTCTTCCCACCAGCCAACCGCGCCCGGATCGGGGCGAAGGAGTCGGGCGATAAGAACCCGGCCTCGACCAGGTCCCACATGGCCTCGCGGAGTTCTTCAGTCGTGGTCGTGGGTTCCAGGAGGTCTGTGAACAGGAACCCGCCGCCGCGGCGCACCTTTTCCATGATCTGGGCTTGCGTCAAACTTAAAAGCGGCTCGTCCACCTGCGGCATGAGCTGGGCGGCGTAGTCCGCCGGAAGGAGCATGATCCAGGGGTCGCGCGCGCCGGCCTTGCCCGCGCCGACGATGACGATCTCGCCGGAGGCCGTGAGCTCGTCGAGCATCGCCGGCGAGTAGTCCCCCACCCGCGCGGGCAGGATGTGGGACTCCCAGGCCGAGGCCGGCAGGCGCACCCCGGCGAGCTGCTCCAGCACCGAGTACACCCCGTCCGCCCCGCGCAGCGCAGGCGTGACCCCCACCGGCGCGACGTTCGACCACGCCGGCAGGAAGCGCCCGTACGCCGACTGCGACACGGGGCGGGTCTGGGCCCGCGCCGCCGCGAGCGAGCGGGTGCGGATGATCCTCAGCACCTCGGCGGCGACGTACTCCTCTTCGTCCACGCCCTGGCGGTAGCGCCCGGGAATGACCTTGTCCTTGTCCATGAGCCGCGACAGCGGCTCATGCGCCGCACCCACCGCCAACCCGAACGCTTCCGCCAGGTCCCGCAGGGTGAACGGCCCACGCGTGCGCACCCACCGGCCTACCAGCTGGGCCAGCGCGTCCGGGATGGTGTCCACCTGGGCGGCCACACCCGGTGGGACGGGGACGCCGAGGGCGTCGCGGAGCAGCGGCGCATCCAGGGTTTGCGCGATGTGCTCGCGCCCGCCGATGCGCACCCGCATCACCCGGCCGTGCAAACTCTGCTCCAGCGAGTTCAGCGGCACCGAGGTGTACGCCTCGAGCTGGTCTAGCGGCACCGGGCCCACGATGCGCAGGGTGTCCGCGAACTGTTCGCTCGTGGAGGCCCGCCCGACGCGGCGCAAGCTGGCGTCCACCTCGGCGATGATGTCGGCGTCGAGAAGCTCGCGCAGCTCCACGGTGCCCAGCAGCTTCGCCAAGAGCGACGGGTCCAGCGACAGCGCCGCGGCTCGCTTTTCGGCCAGCGGCGTGTCGCCCTCGTACATGAATGCGCCGGTGTAGTTGAACAGCAGCGAGGACGCGAACGGGCTCGGCGTCTCCGTGGTCACCTCAGCGATGCGCACCCGGCGCGTGTTCACGTCCCGCATGACCTCCTGCAACGCGGGCAGGTCGTAGACGTCCTGGAGGCATTCGCGCACCGTCTCCAGGATGATGGGGAAGGACGGGTAGTTCCGGGCGACGTCGAGAAGCTGCTCGGCGCGTTGGCGCTGCTGCCACAGCGGCGCGCGCTTGCCGGGGTTGCGGCGCGGCAAAAGCAGCGCGCGGGCGGCGCATTCGCGGAAGCGCGAGGCGAACAGGGCGGAGTTGCCCACCTGTTCGGTCACGATGTCCGCGATCTCGTCCGCGTCGAATTGGAAGAGCGCGCCGTCCGGCTCCTTGTCGCCTTGCGGCAGGCGCAGCACGATGCCATCGTCGCCCGCCACCGCCTGGGCGTCCATGCCGGTCTCCTGGGCCACGCGCCAGCCCGTGGCCAGCGCCCACGCGGCGTTGACGCCCTTGCCGAAGGGCGTGTGCAGCACCACGCGCCAGTCCCCCAGCTCGTCCGTGAAACGCTCGAGCACCAGCGTCGTCTCGTCCGGCAGGATGCCGGTGGCCTCCTCCTGCTCCTCCAGGTACTGGAGCAGGTTGTTGCGGGCCCGCTCGTCCAAGCTGGGGTCCAGGGAGCTTTTTGCTTCTCTGCGGAACGCCCCCAACGCCTTGCCGAGTTCATACGGCCTGCCCAGACCCTCGCCCGACCAGAACGGCAGCCGGCCGGTGTGCCCGGGCGCCGGGGACACCTGCACCTGGTCGCGGGTGATGTTCTCGATGCGCCAGCTCGAGGCGCCGAGGGTGAACACGTCGCCGACGCGGGACTCGTAGACCATCTCCTCGTCCAACTCGCCGACCCGGCGGGGTCCTTTGCCCCCCTCTTCTTGCGAGCCTGCGAGCAAGAAGACCCCGAACATGCCTCTATCCGGGATCGTGCCGGCGTTGGTCACGGCGACCCGCTGCGCGCCGGGGCGGGCCTTGAGGGTGGACCCCTCGAGGATCGCGCGGGGGCGCAGCTCCGCGAAGTCCGTGGACGGGTAGATGCCGATGACCAGGTCGATCACCGAGTCGAACACCTCGCGCGCGAGATCCCGGTAGGGCCAGGCGCGGCGGACGGTGTCGTACCACTCGTTGACGTCCAGGTCCTCGAACGCGACGGCAGCGACGGTCTGCTGGGCCAGCACGTCGAGCGGGCTGCGCGGGGTGTGGAGCTCCTCGATGAGCCCCTGGCGCATCCGCGGCACCACCACCGCCGTCTGCACCAAGTCGGAGCGGTGCTTCGGGTAGAACGAGCCCTCCGAGATCGCACCGACGGTGTGCCCGGCGCGGCCCACACGCTGCAGGCCGGAGGCCACCGACGGCGGGGACTCCACCTGGATCACCAGGTCCACCGCGCCCATGTCGATGCCCAGCTCCAGGGAGCTCGTGGCGATGACGGCGCGCAGCGCGCCCTCTTTGAGCATCGTCTCCGTCAAAGCACGCTCGTCCTTCGACACCGATCCGTGGTGGGCGCGCGCGATCACGGGGGCTGCGTGGCCCGCGGTGTCCACGGACTTCATCAGCTGCGCAGGCGGGCGCCGCGTCGCAGGCGATAACGATTCCGGGTCGTGTTCCGCCGCCCACAGCTCGTTGAGCTGGCTGGTCAGCCGCTCCGCGGTGCGGCGCGAGTTCACGAACACGATGGTGGAACGGTGCGCCATCACCTCCCGGTACACGGCCTGTTCAATGTGGGGCCAAATGGAGGACTGGGATTTCGCGGCGAAGGGTTCGACTGGGGTGTCGGGCTCCGTGGCGGCCGCTAGGCCGCCACCGTCGTCAAGCGAAAGTGTGCTCTCGAAAATGGCGTCCCCGATCGTGGATGCGTCCTCGGGTACAGGCAGATCGCTCATGTCGTCGACGGGGACGTGCACGTCGAGTTCCCAGCGCTTCTCCCCCGGCGGGTTCACAATGGTGGTCTTGGGACCTAAGAAGTTCGCCACCGCCTCGATGGGGCGGACGGTGGCGGAAAGCCCGATGCGCTGGAAGTCGCCGGCGAGCATGCGCAGGCGCTCGAGCGAAAGGGTGAGGTGCACACCGCGTTTGGTGCCGGCGAGCGCGTGGATTTCGTCGACGATGACCGTGTCCACAGTTTTCAGGATCCCCGCCGCCTTGGACGTGAGCATGAGATACAGCGACTCGGGCGTGGTGATCAGGATGTCCGGGGGCTTGCGCAGCTGGCGGTTGCGCTCGGACTGCGGGGTGTCGCCGGAGCGCACCGCGACGGAGATGTCCGGCAGCTCCTTGCCCATGCGCTGCGCCACGCGTGCGATGCCGTTGAGCGGCGCGCGGAGGTTGTTCTCCACGTCCACGCCGAGCGCTTTCAAAGGCGATATATATAGGACGCGTACGCCACCGTGGGTGGATTGTTTGGCGGCGTCGCCACCACCAACCGGAAGGGCCTGCTGCCCCTCCCGCTCCACCAGCGAGTTCAGCGACCACAAGAACGCCGCGAGCGTCTTGCCCGAACCAGTGGGGGCAACCACGAGCGCGTTCTCCCCCTGGGAAATCGCCTCCCAAGCGCCTTCCTGCACGGTGGTGGGGGCTTCGAAGACCTCCGTGAACCACGTGGCCACCTGGGGGCGGAAGCGGGAGAGGACTCCCGTGACGTGATCGGACGGCATGGCTGAACTTTAGCCCGCCTTACCTGCGCGCGGTAACATCGGGCGCATGACTGCTCAGTTATCGGATTCGCGGCTGACCAACCTTATTGCGGAGGGCACCGGCGAGATCCTCAAAGGCATCCGCGGCGTGGGCCTGCTCCGCGGCCGTGAGCTCGGCGAGGCGGGCGACGAATTGGCGCAGAACTGGATCGCCCGCGTGCTCGCGCAACACCGCCCGGGCGACGGGGTCCTCTCAGAAGAGGCGGCCGACAACCCCGACCGGCTGGGCAGGGACAGGGTGTGGATCGTCGACCCGCTGGACGGCACCAAAGAGTTCGCTACGGGCCGCCAGGACTGGGCCGTGCACGTCGCGCTGGTGGAGGACGGCGTGCCCACCCATGCGGCCGTGGGCCTGCCGGATTTGGGTGTGGTGTTTAAATCCTCCGACGTCCGCCACGTCGCAGGACCGTTTGCGGGGAAGGTGGCGATGAGCCGCAACCGCCCGCCCGCTGTGGCGCGCCACGTGGCGGATGCGCTCGGGTTCGAAACGGCGCAGATCGGCTCCGCGGGTGCGAAGGCGATGCACGTGCTGCTCGGCGATTTCGACGCGTACGTCCACGCCGGCGGCCAGTACGAGTGGGACCAGGCGGCGCCGGTGGGAGTGTCGCTTGCAGCGGGGCTGCACTGCTCGCGTCTCGACGGCTCCCCGTTGCGCTACAACAACAAAGACACCTACATTCCAGACATGCTGATTTGCCGCCCGGAACTGGCGGACGACATTTTGGAGGCCGCCGCCCGCTACCGCGAGGAGCACGGCACGTTCGAGGGAGTATCCAAGTAAGTGGCTGACACGCACCCAATCCCCACTCCGTACGAGGATTTGCTGCGCGACGTGCTGGAAAACGGCGCGCAGAAAGGCGACCGTACCGGCACCGGCACGCGCAGCGTGTTCGGCCGGCAGATCCGCTACGACTTGTCGGAATCCTTCCCGCTATTGACCACCAAGAAGGTGTACTTCAAGGGCGTGGCGGGTGAGCTTTTGTGGTTCCTGCGCGGCGATTCCAACGTGCGCTGGCTGCAGGAGAACAACATCCGCATCTGGAACGAGTGGGCGGATGAAAACGGCGAACTCGGCCCGGTCTACGGAGTGCAGTGGCGCTCCTGGCCCACCCCGGACGGGGCGCACATTGACCAGATCGCGGAGGCGCTTCGCACGCTGAAGGAGAACCCGGATTCGCGCCGCAACCTCGTCTCTGCCTGGAACGTCGCGGAGCTGGACAAGATGGCGCTGATGCCCTGCCACCTGATGTTCCAGCTTTACGTCGCCGACGGGCGCTTGAGCATGCAGGTCTACCAGCGCAGCGCGGACATGTTTTTGGGCGTACCGTTCAACATCGCCTCCTACGCGTTGCTCACCCACATGTTCGCCCAGCAGGCGGGCCTGGATGTTGGCGAGCTGATTTGGACGGGCGGCGACTGCCACATCTACAACAACCACATCGCGCAGGTAGAAGAGCAGCTTTCCCGCGAGGCCCGCCCGTATCCCCAGCTGGAGCTGAACAACCCGGGTTCGCTGTTCGACTACACCTTCGACGACATCGCGGTCGTGGGCTATGACCCGCACCCCACCATTAAGGCGGAGGTGTCGGTCTAATGGGCATCACCCTCGGCGCAATCTGGGCGCAGTCCCTCGACGGGGTCATCGGCGACGGCAAAGGCATGCCGTGGCACCTGCCGGAGGACCTCAAGCACTTCAAGGAGAAAACGTACGGCTACCCGGTGATCATGGGCCGCGGCACGTGGGAGGCTCTGCCGGTCAAACCGCTGCCCGGGCGCGCGAACCACGTGTTGTCCTCGCGTGATCCTGGCAAATGGTCCGACGGCGCGTACGTCTCGCGCGACATCCCCGACCTCGAGTCGGACGCGTGGATCATCGGCGGTGCGCAAATCTACGAGGCCACCATCGACGAGGTAGACATCATTGAGCGCACGCTTATCGACGTTTCCTTGGCCGACCAACTCGGCTCAAAAGCCGTCTTCGCTCCGCGCATTGACCGGGACTTTGAGTTGGTTGAGGACGGGGCCTGGCAGACGTCGACAAGCAATGCCCTGCGCTACAAATTCCAGCGATTCGAAAGGAAGTAAATGACCCAGCCGGAAACCTCTGCCCCAGTGACCATCTTCGCGGCCGAGTGGTGCCCGTTCTGCCAAAAACTGCGGCAGCGCCTGGACCGCACCGAGACCCCGTACGACCTCGTCGACGTTGACGCGGACGGGATGGACGAGGTCAACGCTTGGATCGAGAGTGTCAACGACGGCAACCGCATCGTGCCCACGGTGCTCTACTCCGACGGCACCCACGCCACGAACCCCGAGGCCTCCGCCGTGCGCGCGAAGCTGCGCGAGCTTACCGGCGAAGAGTAAAACGCGCTTTAGCCCGCCTGCACCACGACCATCCAGATGGCCACGAGGTGCAGCACCGCCGCCACGATCGTTGCGGTGTGGAAGTGCTCGTGGTAGCCGTAGTAGCGCGCAGTGCGCCCCGGCCACTTGAAGCCGTACACCAGCGCGCCGAGGGTGTAGATCACCCCGCCCGCGAACAGCAGCCACCCCACCGCCGCTCCCGCCTCGCGCCACAGCGTGGGGATCAGTGGGACGATAATCCAGCCGAGGCCGACGTAGACCACCACGTCCAACCAGCGCGGATGGTTGATCCACGCGAGGTTCAAGATTGCGCCGCCGACGCCGCCCGCCCAGGCGACTACGAGCATGACAGCGGCGGTGCGGGGCTCGAACACGATCAGGCACAGCGGCGTGTACGTCGCGGCGATAAACACCGAGATGGTCGCGTGGTCGGCCCGGCGCCACCACAGCACCGCCTCAGCCGTCTTCCAGGGCCATCGGTGGTACATCGCCGAAACGCCGAACAACAGAAATAGTCCGGCGCCGTAGACTGTCACCCCTATCGCCTGCGGCCAAGAAAGCGTCATCCACGCGAATGTGATGAGCACCGCGGAGGCCAGCGCCGAAAGCATTGCCGCTACCAGGTGGAACCAGCCGCGTGTTGCGGGGCGCTCGCCCCGGTCGGCCACAAGGTAGGTGCGCTCTATTTGTCCTGTTTTCAGTGCCACAGTGCGCTCCTTTACTCTCTTGGGCGGCCCGGCTACCTGCGGGATGCGTTTCACTGTAGCCCCTGAAGCTACGTTTCGGTAGGTTCCTGCGGGCGCAATTAGGGGCGCTCTGAAGCAGTGCGGTACCCTACTGCGTGATGCCCTAGTAGCTCAGTGGATAGAGCACTTCTCTCCTAAAGAAGGTGTCGGAGGTTCGATTCCTCTCTGGGGCGCAGAAAAAATACCCTTCTACCTGCGATTATTCCGTCGCCGGTGGGAGGGTTCCACATTGCACGGCTCGCTGGCCGTAGCATCGGCACCATGAGCGCGAAACCGAAGGCCCGGAAAATCCCCACGATGTCCATTCCGCTGGACGAGTCGCGCGGCCCGTACGTGCTGGGCATCGACGTCGGCTCCACCGCCAGCCGCGGCGGACTCTACGATGTCACCGGCTGCCCGGTGAAAGGCTCCAAGCAGCGCGTCGCGCACGAGTTCACCACAGCCGCCGACGGCACGAGCACTATCGACGCCGACCAGGTGGTCGAGGAAGTCCGTAGCGTCATCGACGGGATCGTCGCCTTCGCGCGCGAGAAGGGTTTGCGCATCGAAGCGGTGTGCATGGGCTCGTTCGCGTCGAGCTTTTTGCTTATCGACGCCTCCGGTGACCCCCTCACCCCCCTTTCCACCTACGCGGATTCACGCTGCCGGGAGTACGTCGAAAAGTTGCGCGCCGGGATCGACGAAACGGCCTACCACCAGCGCACCGGTGTGCGCCTGCACAACAGCTACCACCCGGCGCGCCTGGCCTGGGCGAAGGCGGAGCTGCCCGAATGGGCGGACGCGGCGAAGGTGATGACGATCGGCGAGTACGTCTACCTCAAACTCGCCGGCATCGAGGGCCTTGCTGTGTCCACCGCTGCCTGGTCCGGGATCGCAAACGCGCACACCGGCGAACTGGACACCGAGATCCTTGACGCGGTGGGGGTCTCCCCCGACATGATCCAGCCGCTGCGCTTCCCCGACGAGCCCGCGCACCCCACCGGCACCGCCTGGCCCGAGCTGGACGGCCTGCCCTGGTTCCACTGCATCCCGGACGGCTGGCCGTCGAACGTGGGCCCGGGCGCCACCGGCCCCGACACCGTCGCCGTGGCCGCCGCAACCTCCGGCGCGATGCGCGTCATCCTGCCCGAGGTCCCCGCCGAAATCCCGCCGGGACTTTGGTGCTACCGCGTGGCGCGCGATAAGGCGATTTTGGGCGGTGCGCTTAACGACGTCGGCCGCGCCGTGAGCTGGCTCGAGCAGACCATCCAACCCGTTACCCCTGACGACCTTGCTGCCGCGCTTGCGGCGGAGCCGTCCGCCAGTACCCCGCTTGTGCTGCCGTTTTTCACCGGGGAGCGCTCCACCGGTTGGGCGGCGGGAGCGAAGGCGCAGCTCCTCGGCGTCACCGCGGCGACGACGCCGTTGGATCTGCGGCGCGGCGTGATCGAGGGCATCGCGCTTTCCTATCAGCGCGTGTTTGAGCAGCTCGGCCAGGCGGGCGCACGACCCGAGCGCGTGGTCGCCTCCGGGCGCGTGACCACCGACCACCCGGAGTGGCTCCGAGTGCTGGCGGACACCCTCGGCACCACCGTCGTCCCGCTGGAGATGAAACGCGCCACCCTGCGCGGCACGGCAATCATCGCGCTCGACCAGATCGCCCCCGGGGAAAAGCGTGCGGTGCCGCCGTTTGGGGTGGGCTGCGGAGCCGTCGATAAGCATCGTGCTTACTACGACGACCTGCGCGAAACCTTCGACGACGCTTACGGGCGCCTGATTCAGAAATACACCTAATGGTGCTAATGTTGCGCGTGTGACTGAACTGAACCGCCGCCGCTTCCTCCAGGCCAGCGCCGCAGCCGCCCTCACCGCCGGAGCCGCGTCCTCCGTGTCCGCCGCGCCCTTCGCAAACGCGCAGCAACGCCGCGTGCTGGGCACCGTCGTCGACTACTCCGCCGGCGTGCCGTCCGCACGTTCCGTGAAGGCCGCAGGCCACATCGGTGCCGTGCGCTACGTCTCCGAACGCCGCCCCGGCGCCGACTGGATGCGCGGCAAACCCGTCACCCTGCGCGAGACGCAGGATTTCAAGGCGAACGGCCTGGCCACCGCATCCGTGTACCAATTCGGGCGCGCCGAAACCGCGGACTGGAAACGCGGCGCCGCGGGTGCGGCCGTGCACGCGCCGCAGGCGATGCGCCTCCACGCGGCGGCGGGCGGCCCCACCGGGCGCCCCATCTACGTGGCCATCGACGACAACCCCACCCTCCAACAGTTCAACTCCCTGATCAGCCCCTATCTGCGGGCCTTCGGCGTCGCGCTGGAGACCGCCGGGTACAAGCTCGGTGTCTACGGCAACTACTGGACGATCGCGTGGTGCCTCGAGGACCGCATCGGCAGCTACTTCTGGCAGCACGACTGGGGCTCACAGGGCAAAATCCACCCGCGCGCAAACATTCACCAGGTCGCCCGCTGGCAGGCGCACATCGACGGAGTGCAGGTGGACATTAACAACGTGTACGCCGCAGACTGGGGACAGTGGACCCCGGGCAGCGGCCCCACCCCGGCACCGACGCTCACGTTCGACGACGTCAACCGCCTGATCCAGGGCTCCAGCCAGATGTCTTCCAACGCGCTCGGTGGGGTGCAGCAGGGGGTGCAAGGCGCACAGCAGGCAGTGCAGGGCGCGCAGCAGGCGGTGCAGGGCGCGGCCCGGAATGCGCAGCAGGCGGCTCGCGACGCTGCGGCGCGGTTCCTGCCGTAGCGCTTCTGCTGTGGCTCTTGCTGTAGCTCTTCTGCTGTAACCCTTGCTATCGCGGTTCTCTGTCTGCCGGCACGGTTTCCCTGTCCGCCGGCGCGGTTCGCTTCTCCTGCCTGCAGATTCACCCCCGGGCCAGCGCGGTTTTTCTCGCCCGTTGTAGTCCCCAACGCTGGCGTCTACATCACCCCTCCCGCGAAGTAGACGCCAACGCTTCTTGTAGACGCCAGCGAAACGCCAACCAGGCACTTTGCGGTAGACCCCAACGCTGGCGTCTACATCACCCCACCCGCGAAGTAGACCCCAGCGCTGGGGTCTACAACGCACGCACTGGGCATGCACCAAAACACACCAAACCCCACCGACCCAGCACCAAACCCCATCACCCAACGCAGCCAACAACTACCTGTTCACTTTAGTGAACAGATTCTTTTCTTTTGCTTGCGCATCGTTCACTATGAGTGCATGGGGAGAAAAGAGTGGGTGGAACAGAAGCAACGAGATGAGCTCGACCTGATCAAACGGGTCGCCTCGCAAACCCGGAACGCCGTGGTGACCGGCCCCGCAGGCGCACGGTGGCACGGGCTGGCAACGTTGGATTGGGTTGGATCCGTCGACCTCGTCATGCCCGGCTACAGCAAGGCGTGGGGCAAGGCCAGGCAATACCCGGACCGCGTCTACCGCTCCGGCTCGATCACCGACGAAGATTTCAAGGAAAAGGACGGCGTGCGCGTGGCCAGCATGATTCGATGCATCTTCGACACCATGCGCTATCACGGGTGGCTCGCGGCGTTGGTGCAGCTTGAGTCGGCACGTGCAAAGTGGCAGTCGCTTACTATCGACGAGCTCCTGCACCGCACCAGTTCCCTCCCCCGGGCGCACGGCCTCCGGAAGTTCCGTCGGCTCATTGAGTATTCCGCGGCAACTTCGGAGAGCGTGTTGGAAACCCTCATGCGCCACGAAATTTTACAGGCAATTGACGACGGAAGGCTCACCGGCGTGAACACCCTCGACTTCCAAGTGACGTTTCCCATTACAGGCGCGGACGGCAATCCAACCACTGCCCGAGTCGACGTGGTGATCAACGGCGAGCTGCTGGTCGAAGCCGACGGCGCCTTGAAGAGTGACGGCACCTTCGGCGATCCGCTCGCGTCCACATCCGCAGAACGCCATCGAGAGAAACAGCTACTCAATCTAGGGCACCCCATCAACCGGTTCGGCTGGGACGAGGTAACCAGCCGAAGCTTTCTGCAGGTTCTCCAGCGCGCGATTAACGCGCTTGCTGCCCGCGCGGCCTAGGTACAAGCGGACCCCGACATGCGGAAGCGGCGCCCCGCGTAGGTTGCGGGGCGCCGCGAAGTGCTCGCGCTGAGAGTGCTCCGAGCACTGCGTCTGTGACTCACTGGGTGAGCCGCAGGTTCGGTCTAGTGGTCGACCGGAGCCTCTACGCCGACGCCGGTGAGCGAGCGGACTTCCATCTCGGCCTGCAGCTCGTCGAAGTTGTCCGGCTTGCCCAAGAGGGTGCCGACGATGCCGGCGAGGAAGCCGAGCGGGATCGAGACGAGGCCAGGGCTGGTCAGCGGGAACCACGCCCAATCGGCGTTCGGGAACATCGCGGTCTCAGTACCGGACACAGCCGGCGAGAAGAAGATCAGCACGAGCGCGGAGATCAGACCCGTGTAGATGGAGCACACGGCACCGGTGGTGTTGAAGCGCTTCCAGTACAGCGAGTACAGAATCGTCGGCAGGTTGGCGGACGCCGCGATCGCGAACGCCAGGGAGACCAGGAACGCCACATTCTGCGTCATGGCGAGGATGCCGAGGATGATGGAGACAACGCCCAGGATAACCACTGTGATGCGCGAGACGCGGACTTGCTCCTCTTCAGTGGACTGGCCGTCGCGAAGCACAGCGTCGTAGACGTCGTGGGCGATGGACGCCGACGCGGTGATCGCGAGACCGGCCACGACGGCAAGCACCGTCGCGAAGGCGACCGCGGAGATCAGCGCCATGAAGATTGAACCGCCGAGCTCGAAGGCCAGCAGCGGAGCCGCGGAGTTGGCGCCGCCAGGTGCCGCGAGGATGCGGTCCGGGCCGACGAATGCGGCCGCGGCGTAACCGAGGATGAGGGTGAGCAGGTAGAAGGAGCCGATCAGGACGATGGCCCAGGTCACGGACTTGCGGGCTTCCTTCGCCGTCGGAACGGTGTAGAAGCGCATCAGCACGTGGGGCAGACCCGCGGTACCGAGCACAAGTGCCAGGCCGAGCGAGAGGAAGTCGAGCTGCTTAGTAAGGGTGCCGCCGTACTTCAGGCCCGGCTGCATGATCGCCTCGGCCGCGTAGCCCTTCTTGGCCAGCGTCTCGGAGGAGGCGTGCATGTCGATCGCGGTGTCGAAGAGGCTGCCGCCGCGCAGTTTCACAAAGACAAGCACGGCCATGATCGCGACACCGGTGATGAGGAGCACGGCCTTGATCATCTGCACGTAGGTGGTGCCCTTCATGCCACCGACCAGGACGTAGATGATCATGATCACGCCGACGACACCGACGCAGATCGCCTGCGCGGTAAATGAGTGCAGGTTCAGAAGCACGGACACCAGCGAGCCTGCACCCGCCATCTGGGCAATCAGGTAGAACAGCGACACGAACAAGGTACCGAAGGCCGCGGCCACACGGACCGGCTTCTGGCGCAGGCGGAACGACAGCACGTCCGCCATCGTGAAGCGGCCGACGTTACGCAGCGGCTCAGCCACCAGCAGAAGCGCCACCAGCCACGCCACGAAGAAGCCGATGGAGTACAGGAAGCCGTCGTAGCCGTTGAGCGCGATGGAACCCACGATGCCCAGGAAGGACGCAGCGGAGAGGTAGTCGCCGGCGATGGCGAGGCCGTTCTGCGTGCCGTTGAAGGTGGCGCCGCCGGTGTAGAAGTCGGCGGATTCGCTGGTGGTCTTGCCTGCTCGGGTCACGATGAACAGGGTGACAACGATGAAGATTGCGAAGATGGCGATGTTCAGGGCCGGGTTGCCGACACCTTCCGATGCGGCTGCGGCGAGGACGTAGTTCTGCATGGTTTAGCCCTCCATTTCCTGGCGGATAGCGGCCGCGCGCGGCTCGATGTTCTTGTTGGCCCACCGGACGTACACCCAGGTGATGAGGAACGTGGTGACGAATTGCAGAAGGCCCAGCCACAGGCCCCAGTTCAGCCCGAGGAACGGCCGCGCCATGAACTCGGGCGCAAACGTGGCCAGCAGCACGTAGAAGACGTACCAAACGAGCGCGGCGATCATCATCGGGAACGTAAATCCCCGGAAGGTGCCGCGGAGGTCCTGAAATTCCGGACTGCGCTGCATTGCCACGAACTCTTCGGGCGTGGGTTCCCGACGCTGCGGGACTGCAGAAGCTCCAGCCATGGCCTCAATCCTTTCTGTGTGAAAAAAGATGTGGTTGTGAAACCTTGCGCGTTTTCGTCGCCAAGCAATGAGCTTCGCAACTCAACACACAGAATGTAACCTATCCCACACTGAACTGTGAGTGTTTCATTCATCGCATGTGCCGCGCGCCACACCACTACCCCCGCAAACCGGGCTGTACTGGGGCAATTCGCTTGACGACGTCACCCCCGCACACAAAAACCGCCCAGCAGGAAATCCTGCCAGGCGGTGAAAACCGGTGACGGCTTAGCCGGGGAATGTGCGCGGATCGCCCGAGAGCCGCTCCCCCGCGACGCGCTCAAGGACCTCGCAATCCTGCGCGGTCAACTCCACATCCACGGCCCCCAGGTTCTCCACCAGGCGCTGCGCGTTCGACGTCTTCGGCACAACCGAGCAACCGAGCTGCATGAGGTAGGCCAGCGACACCTGGGCGGGCGTAGCCGAGTGCGCGTCGGCGACCGCCCTTATCTCCGGGTTGTCGAAGTTGCCGCCGCGCGCCAGCGGCGCCCACGCCTCGGTGAGGATGCCCCGCTTCGCGTGGTACTCCCTCAGCTCCGACTGGGTGAACCCGACGTGCAGCTCAACCTGGTTGAGCGCCGGCGTCACACCGGTCTGCTCGATGATTTCGTCGAGCACCTCCGGGTAGAAGTTCGCCACACCCACGGACTGCAAACGCCCCATCCCCTGCAGCTGCGCAATTTGCTCGAAGGCCTGCACGTAGGTGCCGTGCTGCGGCCACGGCCAGTGCACGAGGTAGAGGTCGACGAACTCCAAGTCAAGGCGGCGCAGCGACTCTTCGTACGCCTCGCCCACCCGCTCCTGGTCGTCGTTCCACAGCTTCGTGGTGACGAACAGCTCCTCGCGGGTGACGTCGCCGGCGGCAATAGCACCGTTGATGGCCTTGCCCACTTCCACCTCGTTGCCGTACAGCGACGCGGTGTCGATGTGGCGGTAGCCCAGCTCGATCGCCGTGCGGACGATAGTCTCCGTCTCCGCCGGGTCCAGCTTGTAGGTGCCGAGGCCGAGCAGCGGCAGGTCGTAGCCGTCGTTCAGCGTGGTCACTGGGACGCGCATGACTTAGCCCTCCCCTAGCTCGCGTCGAGCAGGTCGATGATGAAGATTAGGGTGCGGCCCGAAAGCGGATGCCCTCCGCCCGCCGGCCCGTACGCCTTCTCCGGCGGGATGGTCAGCTCGCGGCGGCCACCAACACGCATGCCGGGGATGCCCTCCTGCCAGCCTTCAATCAGGCCAGCGAGCGGGAACTCTGCGGCTTCACCGCGGTCCCAGGAGGAGTCGAACTCCTCGCCCGTTTCGTAGTCCACGCCCAGGTAGTGCACCTTGACGAAGCCCCCGGCCACTGCTTCTTCGCCATCGCCGACGGTGATGTCCTCAATAACCAGGTCAACCGGTGCCGGCTCCTGGGGAACCTCGATGATTGGCTTTTCCATGAGTTAAAACTCCTTGAAGGTTGTGCGGATGGAAAGTAAAAATCCGCCGAAAACTTCCTCCCAGAATTATAAGGGAGGAAGTTTTCGGCGGTGAAGCCGACGCTCAGCGTGCCAGTCGGCAGCGTTCCAGCCGGTAGCGTCTTAGCGCTTGTCGACGGGCACGAACTCGCGCTTCGTCTCGCCGGTGTAGATCTGGCGCGGGCGGTTGATCTTGGTGTTCATCTCCAGCTGCTCGCGGTACTGGGCGATCCAGCCCGGCAGGCGGCCGATGGCGAACAGCACGGTGAAGAAGTCCGTGGGGAAGCCCATGGCGCGGTAGATCAGGCCGGAGTAGAAGTCCACGTTCGGGTAGAGCTTGCGCTGGACGAAGTAGTCGTCCTTCAGCGCGATCTCCTCGAGGTCGATCGCGAGATCCAGCAGCTCGTCGCCACCGAGGTGCTCGAGCACCTCGTGCGCGGTGTCCTTCACAATCGCGGCGCGCGGGTCGTAGTTCTTGTACACGCGGTGGCCGAAGCCCATCAGGCGCACGCCCTTTTCCTTGTTCTTCACGCGGTTCATGAAGTCCGTGGCGTCGCCGTCGTGGTTGTTCTTGATGTCCTCGAGCATCTCCAGCACAGCCTGGTTCGCGCCGCCGTGCAGCGGGCCAGCCAGGGCGTTGATGCCGCCGGCGATGGCCACGAACATGTTGGCCTGCGCCGAGCCGATCATGCGCACCGTGGAGGTGGAGCAGTTCTGCTCGTGGTCCGCGTGGAGGATGAACAGCTTCTCCATTGCGGTGGAGAGCACCGGGTCTACCTCGTAGTCCTCGGTGGGGTAGCCGAACATCATGCGCAGGAAGTTCTCGGTCTGGTTGAGGTTGTTGTCCGGGTACATGTACGGCTTGCCGCGGGAAGCTCGGTACGCGTACGCGGCCAGCATCGGTACCTTCGCCATGAGGCGCACGGTTGCCTTGTCCAGCTGCTCCTCGTCGAGCGGGTTGAGCTGGTCCTGGTAGTAGGCGGACAGAATGTTCACCGACGACGCGAGCACCGCCATCGGGTGTGCGTTGCGCGGGAAGACGTTGAAGGCGGCCTTGAAGTCCTCGTCCAACAGCGTGTGGTGGCGGATGTCGTTGGAGAACGCCTCATGTTGCTCTGACGTCGGCAGCTCGCCGTTGATCAGCAGGTAGGACACCTCGTTGAAGGTGGCGTTGTTGGCCAGGTCGGCAATGTCGTAGCCGCGGTAGCGCAGGATGCCTTCAGCGCCGTCGATGTAGGTGATCTTGGACTCGGTGGAGCCGGTGGACACGTAGCCCGGGTCGAAGGTGACGTAGCCGGTCTCGCCGAGGAGGTTGCCCAGCTCAATGCCACTCTGGCCTTCGGTGGCCTCCTTTATCGGCATTTCGTATTCGCCGCCCGGGTACTGCAGTACGGCCTTTTGGTTGTTCTCAGTAGCCACTGAAAATCACTTCCCTCTATACAATGTTTCAGGCTGGCTTCAGGCTGCCGGGGTTGTCCCTTGCGGGCCTCAGATTGCCATTTACGCTTACGCACTCTAGCAAAGCTTGTGACGCGGCCGACAGTTATGGGATTTTTCCTTCCGCACCACAGTTTAAGGAGCCCCTTTGCCCTACCCCGCCCTACCGCAGGAGCTTTTGCTTATCGACGGTCGCCTCGGCTGCGGCCCCTCCAAAATACGACAGGGGCAGCTCGATGCCGTGCGCGACTCCGTTGCCCTCGGCACCTCCCACCGCCAACCGCCGGTGAAGCACCTGGTGGCCCGCATCCGTGAGGGTCTGCGCGATCTTTTCGCCCTGCCTGACGGCTACGAGGTGGTGCTGGGCCTCGGTGGGGCGACCGCGTTCTGGGACGCCGCGTCGTTTCACCTCGTCGAGTCCCGCGCCGCGCACCTGGTCTACGGCGAGTTCACCTCGAAGTTCGCCGCAGTGACGCGAAACGCGCCCTGGCTCGCGGAGCCGCACGTGGTCTCCGCCGAGCCGGGTGACGCCCCGCTGCCCTCGTCTCTGGACGGCGTGGACGCGGACGTTGTTGCGTGGGCGCACAACGAGACGTCGACAGGCGTAATGCTGCCCGTCACCCGCCCGGACACGGACGCGCTGACCGTCGTCGACGCAACTTCGGCCGCGGGTGGCCTGCCCGTGGACGTGCGCGAGGCGGATGCGTATTACTTCTCCCCGCAGAAGTGCTTCGGCGCAGACGGCGGCCTGTGGATCGCGCTGCTCAGCCCCGCCGCCATCGAGCGCATTGAGCGCATCGCTGCCTCGGGCCGCTTCGTGCCTGCGTTTCTCAACCTCGCGACGGCACTGGAGAATTCGCGCAAAGACCAGACGTACAACACGCCCGCTATCGCCACCCTGGTCATGCTTGCGGAGCAGCTCGATTGGATGCGGGCCGCAGGCGGGCTTGAGGTGATGGCGTCGCGCACGCTGGCGTCGTCGACAAGCTTCTATGCCTGGGCGGACGCGCACGAACTTGCCGCACCGTTCGTGCGCGACCCGAAGCTACGCTCGCAGGTGGTGGGCACGGTGGACTTCGACGAGTCAGTGGACGCCGCCGAGCTCGCCGCCGCACTGCGCGCCAACGGCATCGTGGACACGGAACCGTACCGCAAGCTGGGCCGCAACCAGCTGCGCGTGGGCATGTTCCCCAACGTCGAGCCGGGCGATATCGCCCGTTTCACCCGCGCCGTGGATTACCTCTTAAGCGCCGGAGTGGGTTTCAAGTAATGCGGCTGCGCGTACATTAAGCTTGCCTGCATGCGCGAGCTGCACTTTTTGGAAGAGGAATCGACGGAGACGTTTTTCGTCCTGCGCGACGACGACGGGGTGCGCTACCAGCTCGCCCGCGCGGAGCTTGAGGGGCAGTTGCTTATCGACGGCTCCGCGGCACCCGCCGAGGCGCCCGAGTCCGAGCATGCCGAGCCCGCAGAACGCGCCGTGCCCACCGAGCCAGCAGAACCCGCCGAGCCAGTGGAGCGCTCGCTGCCCGAGCCGGACCCGCTGTACGCCACCCCGCTTTCCATGCGCCCAAACGAGATCCAGGCACGCATCCGCGCTGGCGCCTCCGTGGCCGAGCTCGCCGAGGAGATGGGTGTGGCCGAAAGCCGCCTCGATTCCTACGCCCACCCGGTGATGCTCGAGCGCACCCAGGTTGCCGAGGCCGCGAAGCAGTCCCACCCGGTGCGCGAGGACGGCCCGGCGAAACTCACCTTGTTCGAGATCCTGGCCACCGCGTTCGCCGCCCGCGGCCACTCCATTGCAGACGCAACTTGGGACGCCACCCGGGAGCAGGGCGACGACTGGGTGGTGCACGTCACCTGGCAGGCGGGCCTGAGCGAGAACGAGGCGCTGTGGTCGTTCAAGCGCTCCATGGGCTCTGCCCCACGAACCGAGGCGCGCAACGCCATCGCGGCGGATCTCACGGACCCGGACTTCGCGCAGCCGGTGCGCTCGCTGACCGCCGTCGGCCGCATCGGTGGCGCCCGCACGGATGAAAACGCGGACTACGACGACGGTGTGAACGCGGCCGCGGAGTTCGAGGACTACGACGAGTACGACGAGCTCGAAGCCCAACAGCACGCCAACGACAGTGACACAACCTCTGAGCCCGCTGGCCCCGAGGACACGGTGCTCGAGGGCGACTTTCTGCGCCACCCTGATGAGGAGGAGCAGCCGCAGAAGCGCCGTCGTAAAGCTGTGACCCCGCACTGGGAGGACGTGCTGCTCGGCGTGCGCACAAACACGAAACGCCCCAAGAAGTAGGGCTTTCTCGTTTACTATTAGCCCTATGAGTTTCCCCGCGGTAGTTACAATCTGGTTTGTCAATTCCGCCGACCCGGCCGGCGTGCTCGCGCAGGAGCCGAAGGCGGACCGCGGGTTCGGCCGCAAACTACTCTCCCAGGTCAACCCGGCCTGGCCCATCACCCCCATCGGCTCCTTTCCCCTGAACCGCTCCTCCACCCCGGGCCGCGACGAGTTCTACATCGCGGGTTTCCCCGGGGTGTCGGTGGTGCGCATGCTTATCGACGATGCGTCCACCCTCTCCGAGCCCGGCCCCTGGGCCGGCGCCCTACCCGCGGCGGACGTGTTCGTCATCGCCGTGGGCACCGACTCGGATTATGGCGGGTTCGCCCACTACACCGGCGGCAAAGTGGTGCGCAGTCTGTGCGCCACCCGCACCACGGTCCTCGAAGATGTTGGCCTGCCCGAGCCGTTCGAGGCCCCCTTCTGGGCTGGTGAAAAGGCCGAGCAGGCGGGCGGCATCGCGCTCCCCTTCGAGCCGAAGGACCTCGCACTGGCTGCGGAGCGCGAGTGGATTGGCACCGACATCGGCGCCGATGGCCCCGACATCAACGTGGTGGGCTACGCCGTCGACGGCCGCCCCGAGCCGAAGATCGAAGAGAAGAAACCCGCGGTAAAGACGGTCGACGAGGTAGCCGCGAAGTTCGCCGAAAAAGATAAGGCGTACGACGACTACGAGGACGCCCCCGAATCCGAAGAAGGCGACGAGTTCGCCGACCTCGCCGACGCCTCCGTCGCCGCCGCGAAGCGTGTGGGCCGCGAGGTGCGCAACATCTTCGAGGGGATCAAGGAAAACGTCACCGAGCGCATCCGCCACTCCGACCGCGATTAGGCCCGCCCGCCCCGGGCGTCTCACCCGCCTCACCCACCCCATCCGCCCGCCCCGCCGTCTCACCCGTCTCACCCGCCTCACCCTCACTCACCCCACCGCGGGCGTCTCACCCGCCTCACCCACCCCACCGCGGGCGTCTCACCCGCCTCACCCACCCACCGCGGGCGTCTCACTGAAGGATTCGACATGGTCTTGTTAAATCCTTCAAAACCCCAGGGACTTTTCGGGGTGCTTGCAGAATCCTTCAGTCTGCAGTGGGCTACCGGGCGCCGGGCATCGGCTGTCGGCCGGCGGTAGGCTACCAGCCACCGGGCGGTGGGCCACCGGGCGCCGGGCGGTGGGCCACCGGGGGCCGGGCAGTGGGCTACCGGGCGCCGGCGGGGCCACCAGGGCGGCAGTGCGCTACCGGGCGGGGGAATTGGGCGGCGCTAGCGGTTGCGCTCGTAGAAGGCGATAGCCGCGGACGTCGCGACATTCAGCGAGTCGGTGCCCGGCGCCATCGGGATTTTCGCGCGCACGTCCGTCGCCGCCATTGCGTGGCGGGTCAGCCCTGGGCCCTCCCCGCCCACGAGAAACGCGACCTTCTCATGTCCGCCGACGACGCCGTCGAGCTCAAAGACGCCGTCGGCGGGGGTTAGCGAGACGAGCCACCAGCCGGCGTCGCGAAGCTCGTCGAGGGAGCGCTGCCATGTGGTGGGTGTGCCGTCCAAGTGCGCGAACGGCGTGCGCAGCACGTGTCCCATGGACACGCGCACGCTGCGGCGGTACAGCGGATCCGCGGTGGATGCGCCGAAAAGTACGCCGTCGACGCCCATGCCTGCGGCGTTGCGGAAGATCGAGCCGATGTTTTCGTGGTCTCCGACGCCCTCGAGCACCACGAGGGTGCGGGCGCCGTCGATCACCTCGGCTACCGATAGTGGCTCCGGCTTGTCAGCGGAAACCAGCAGGCCGCGGTGCATGTCGTAGCCAGCAACCTCGCCCATGATCTCGCGGGTGATCTCGTACACCGGGATTTCGCGGCGCTCTAACTCGGCGCCGTAGTCCCCCAGGAACGTCTCCAACCGGCCGCCGAAGCCGAACACGGCGCGCACCGGGAAGCGGGACTCCACCAGGCGGCTGGCCACCAGCGGGCCTTCGGCGAACACCAAGTTCTTTTCGCGATCCGAGTGTTTCAGGTCGCGGATGTCGTCGAGGAGGGGGTTCAGGGGGTCGTCGATAAGCATGTGCTTAACCAAGCGCCGCCATGATCGGGCCCTGGGCGAAGTACACCACGAACAGCGCGGAGATCAGCCACATGATCCAGTGGATGTCGCGCGCCTTGCCCGCGAACAGCGCCATGACGGTGAACGCGATGAAACCGACGCCGATGCCGTTGGCGATGGAGTACGTCAGCGGCATCGCGATGATGGTGAGGAACGCTGGCAGCGCGATGTGAAACTCGTCCCAGTTGATCTGGCCGACCTGCATCATCATCAGCGCGCCCACGACAACCAGGACGGGCGCGGCGGCCTCGATCGGCACGATCTCGTACAGCGGGGTGAGGAACATCGCGGCCAGGAAGAGCACGCCGGTGACGACGTTGGCAAGGCCTGTGCGCGCCCCGTCCGCGATACCTGCGGAGGAATCCACGAACACGGTGTTGGAGGAAGCGGACACGCCGCCGCCCACCACCGCGCCGAAGCCCTCGACCACGAGCGCGCGCTTCATGTCCGGCAGGTTACCGTTTTCGTCGGTGAGCCCCGCTTGGCGGCCGAGCGCGGTCATGGTGCCCATCGCGTCGAAGAAGTTCGCCAACACCAGGGTGAACACGAGCAGGGACGCGGCGACGGCGCCCAGGTTGGTGAACGCACCGATGAGATCGACGTTGCCCACCAACGACAGGTCCGGCACGCCGCCGAAGGAATCCGGAAGCGTTGGCACCGCGAGCGACCAGCCCTCCGGGTTGTCTGCCGAAGATCCGGCGCCGGTGATCGCCTCAACGATCATGGCGATGATGGTGGTGGCAACGATGCCGATGAAGAGCCCGCCGCGGACGTTGCGGATCACCATGAACCCGCAGATGATCAGGCCGATGACGAACACGAAGGTAGGCCAGGACGAGATCGAGCCGCCCGTGCCCAGCTGCACCGGCACGGTGGTCATCGCGGCGTCGGGCACGCGGCGCACGAAACCTGCGTCCACCAGGCCGATGGTGGCGATGAACATGCCGATGCCCACACTCATGGCCACCTTCATGGAGTTCGGGATGGCGTTAAACACCGCGGTGCGGAACCCGGAGACGGCGAGGATGACAATGATGATTCCGTCGATGACCACCAGGCCCATCGCCTCGGGCCAGGTGAGACCCTGCTGACCCACCATCGTCACCGCGACGAGGGTGTTAATGCCCAGGCCGGTGGCGATGCCGAAGGGGTACTTCGCAATCACGCCGAAAAGAATGCTCATCACGCCGGCAGCCAGCGCCGTGACGGCTGCGACCTGCGGGATGCCCAGCACGGTGCCGTCGCGGTCCGGGCTGGTGCCCAGGATCAGGGGGTTGAGCAGCACGATGTAGGCCATCGCGAAGAAGGTGACCACACCGCCGCGCACCTCGGCGCCCACGGTGGAGCCGCGCTCGGAGATGTGGAAGAACTTGTCCAACCCGCCTTTGGGCTGGCCCGCCGCGCCTGCGGCCGAATCGCCTGCCGCGCCTGCGGCCGAATCGCCTGCCGCGCCTGCGGCACTTGTATTACCAGTGGCTGTACTCACGGAGAGTTAGCTTTTCACTCCGCCCGGGAAAGTTCCAATCGTGCGGAATTAAAACGCCGGCCGACGCCGGCCCTATAGCTGCGCGGTCACGTCCGAGTGCGCCCCGCAGCCGTAGGACGAGGCGACCACGCGCCCGTCGGCGGAGTACTCGTTGGCGCAGATGCCGAAGTGCTCCCCCACCGGCTCACCCAGCGGCAGGTAAAACGCGCACGTGCGGCACGACAGCGTGGCTTGCTCGGCGAACTCGGAGTTCGGTCCGAAGTCGCCGGTGCGCCAGCGCCGCTCCGCGTCCTCGAGACCTTTGACGGTGAGGTAGCGCTTCGTCTCGCGGCCGGTAAACGTGATGGCGTGGCGGGAGAAGGAATCGTCGGTCACGCGCTCGTCGTCAGGCGCGAGCTCCAAAATGTCGCCCGGGCCGAGGTCGCCGGGGCGTAGGCGCTGGGAGTACGGCACCCACTCCGGCGCTTCGAGCGCGCCCTTGGACGGCACCAACGCGATCTCGTTGACGGTTACCCAGTCCGAGCCGTCGGCGCAGGCCACCACGGCTTGCCATTCCCAGCCGTTGTAGCCGGGCACGTCCGCGGCGAAGCGGTGGGTGGCCACATTGCCAGCCAGGCCGGTGACGCCGATGTGCTCACCGATTTCGCCGTCTTGCCCCACTTCGTTGAGGGCTTGGCGCGCGGTTTCTACTGCGCGGGGGCCAATGAGCGGGTTCTTCGGGCGGTGGTTGCTGCGTGACACGCTTCCCTATTATTCCCCAACTGGTGCATGATGTTGCCCATGGGCCAGATCCGCAGAAGCATATTGCCGTTGTCCGCACTCGCCGCGAGCCTGCTTGTCGGGTGCGGCGGGCCGGGCGCCGAGGTGGAGTACCTGCGCGCGGAGGTTAAGGAGCGCCTGCCGTTCGACGAGGAAAGCTTCACGCAAGGGCTGGAGGTCGGCGCCGACGGCGCGCTGTACGTGGGCACGGGGCTGGAGGGCTCCTCGCGCATCTACGCGCGCACACCGCAGGGCGATACGTTGCGCTCCGAGGAGCTGGATCCGCAGTTCTTCGGGGAGGGCATCACGCTTGTCGACGACTCCGTGTGGCAGCTCACCTGGCAATCCGGCACCGCAATCAAGCGCGACGCGAACACGCTCAAAGAAACGGGCCGCGCGAACTACGACGGCGAGGGCTGGGGCGTGTGCCACAGCGAGGACGCCCGCGAGCTGATCTTCTCCGACGGCACGGACGAGCTGCGCCGCCTAGACCCGGAAACCTTCGAGGAGCGCGACCGGTTCGACGTCACCCTCGACGGCCGACCGGTGCCGGGCCTGAACGAGCTGGAGTGCGTGGGCGGCGATGTGTACGCCAACCTGTTCACCGAAACCGACATCGTGCGCATCGACGCGAAAACCGGCAACGTCACCGCGGTCATCGACGCCTCCGGGCTGCCGAACAACGCCGAGGACGACCCGAACAACGTGCTCAACGGCATCGCGCACATCCCAGGCACGGGGGCTGAGACAGGCACGCCGGATGAGTTCTACCTCACCGGCAAGCGTTGGCCGGACATGTACCGCGTGACGTTTGAGGCGGCTGATTAGACTTAACCGCCATGGCACAGCAGCGCAGCGCGAAGCAGTCCAACCTGATCAAAACTTTGGCAATCACGCTCATCGGCGTCGTCGTCCTCGTCGGCGGTGTGTACGCGTTTTTGGAGTACCAGCGCAACCGCCCGGTCACCCCGGTGCGCGACCTCAACGTGGAGATCGCCGCCGCTGGCTCCGAGGAGGTGCGCGAGATCCCGCCGTACACCGTCTGTGAGCTGGACGAGGAGTGCGTGGGCGATGAAGCGCCAACGGTGTCTTTGGGATCTCTGGGCGGCGCTGAAGAGGTTGTGGTGCGGGTGCCACGCGAGCTTTCGTCGATAAGCTGGCGCCTCTTGCTCGTCTACGACGACCCGGATGCGAACGAGGAACGCATCCTGCAGTCGGGCGAATCGCAGGAGGAAACCGCGCCCGCGGTAACCGACAGCGGCGCGCGCCTCGTTGTGGCAGAAGTCAGCGCGCTGACTATTGACGTGGACGATAACGGGGAGGAAACCCCCGTCATCGCCACCTGGTCCGTCGGCTTCGAGGAATAAACCTACCTAAGCGTCGAGCTCCCGGGCCACGGCCCGCAGGATTTCGGCGACCTGGCGGGCTTCCTTGCGCTCGGGGTAGCGGCCGTTGGTCAGCGCGGGCTGCACCTGCGTCTCAATGAGCGTCATCACGTCGGCGAGCATGCTGCCCAACTCCTCCGGCTTGCGGCGGTGTTTCTGGGCGCGCTTCGGGGTGTCCAGGACCTTCACACGAAGCGCCTGCGGGCCGCGGCGGCCTGCGGCGAAGTCGAACTCCACGCGTTGCCCGGCGACGAGCTCGTCGACCCCCTCGGGCAGAACCGACTTGCCGATGAACACGTCGTCTTCCCCCGGGTTGGATGCAAAGCCGAAGCCCTTCTCGGCGTCGTACCACTTCACCTTTCCTACAGGCATGGTGTGCTCCCTTCCCTTCCGGTTGAATACAAGGATTTCAGCCTACCCGCCGAGCCGATCCGCCCCTCCCGCGCCTTGTGTGTCGCAGAACACATTGCACATTGCTTTTCGACGCCACCTGGGGAAACGCCGCCACAGAACCCCGAACCGCACCCGTTTCGTCATTTTTGCGTGACACAATCGTTATAAACCGTTAGGCTTTCGCTCGACTTTGGCGGTCAACGAAGAGAGGAAACAATTTCAATGGGACGCCACTCCAAGAAGACCACCTCCCTGGGCAAGAAGGCCCTCGCAGGTTCCGCGGCAGCCGCAGCGCTCGCCGGCGTCGTCGCCCCGCAGGCCACTGCGGCCCCGGATTCGGACTGGGACAAGCTCGCACAGTGCGAGTCCGGCGGCAACTGGTCCATCAACACCGGCAACGGCTACTACGGTGGCCTGCAGTTCTCCTACGGCACCTGGCTGGCATACGGCGGCGGCGAGTTCGCCCCCACCGCCAACCTGGCTACCCGCGAGCAGCAGATCATCGTTGCAGAGCGCACCCTGGCTGCCCAGGGCTGGGGCGCATGGCCCGCTTGCTCCGCCCGCTACGGCTTGAACTCCGCGCCGACCAACCGCGACGCGCAGGCAGCGAAGCCGGCCCCGGCACCCGCACCGCAGCCCGCCGCTGCCCCGAAGCCCGCGCCGAAGCCGGCAGAGCTGGAGACGGACGCACTGTACCGCCAGCTGCAGGGCGCGCTGCGCTCCTTCGGCCTTGAGGTGCCCACCACCGTGCACTCCAACTACGTGGCCAACCGCCACGACTACAACGCCTTCTACCTGGCAAACCAGCCGCTGATCGACGCGGCACTGGCAGGCGACTTCAACAAGGTATCCGCCATCATCGGCGCAAACGTCGCGCAGGCGCAGGCCGACTTCGCCGCGCAGGTGAACAACACCATCGCGTCGGTGCAGCAGACCTACCTGCCGCGCTAAACCGGGCGCAACGGCCGGAAAACAACGGCGCCCACGCCCCTCATCCGAGGGAGCGTGGGCGTTTTCGCGTACCCGGGCGTGGAGCTACGGGCGCGCTCCGTGCTTCACCACCGTGAGCTGCCAGCCGGCGTTCTGATTCTGCGCGAAGTCCTCCACGGTGTGGCCGTTGTCGGCGGCCCACTGCGGGATAGACTCGGTCGCCTGGGTGCAGTCGAAGTCGATGACCAGCTTCTCGCCGTCTTCAAGCTCCGCGATTGCCTCCTTGGCCTCGATAAGCGGGAACGGGCAGACCGCGCCGAGCGTGTCGAGCGCGTAGCGCCCCTGGCCCAGCGGCCGGGCCTTCGTGGGCGCCGCCGCCTGCTTCGGCAGCGTGAGCACGCCGGTTGCCACCGGGATCGACGCTAGCCCGTCGTTGCGCCCGGTCGCAGCGGACAGCGGCCACGCGATCACGCCGAGCAGGCCGATCAACACGCCCGCCAGGTAGGGGTGCAGGGGGCGCTTGCGCAGCGGCAGATCGAGCGTCGCCTTCGGGTTCGCGGCGTCGCGGGCGAGGTAGCGCACCGCCAGCCAGCCGGTGAACAGCGTAAACGGGATTACGAACCACCACGCGGAGACGCCCAGCGCCTGGGGGATGGTGGTCAGGCCGGTGTCCCACTGCTTCATCCAGCCGCTGAAAGATTCCAGCGCCCCGAACTTCATCGCCGCGGCCGAAAGCCCGTAGAACAGCAACGCGAACCAGGAGCCGACGAGGCCCTCAGCCGAGCGGTACCAGGTGCCGGAGGCGCACCCGCCGGCGAGAATGATGGACAGCCCGAAGATGAAGCCTCCGGTAACCACCGCCACGGGGTGGAACGAGCGGTAATCCGGGGCGATGACGCCGAGCGATGTCAACGTGGCGAGCCCGACGGCGTGCACCGCGATGACGATGAGAAAGGCGACGAGGCCGCGGCCGGTGCGCTGCAAGAAGACATCCCGCATCATGCCGGTGACGCAGAACCTTCCGCGCTGCATCACGACGCCGAGCAGCCCGCCGACAGCGAGAGCCGAAAGCAACATAATCCCTCCAGTTGAGTAGTCGATCAGGTGAGGGAAAGCCTAGAGCAGAACGAACCGCTTTGTCTATAGGAAACAGACAAATCGGTTTATTTCTGCATAAAAAACCGGCACGCAGGACCTTTATATGGGTCCCGCGTGCCGGTAAACGAACCGTATTAGCGGTTGATGCGGGTGGTGGTGTGCACGTAGCC
This sequence comes from Corynebacterium sp. Marseille-P4321, assembly GCF_903645305.1. Classification (GTDB taxonomy): domain Bacteria; phylum Actinomycetota; class Actinomycetes; order Mycobacteriales; family Mycobacteriaceae; genus Corynebacterium. Next base: position 541,809 of record NZ_CAHJXO010000002.1, read on the forward strand.
GGTCTTCTCCGGCGGCACCGGAAGAATCAGGTCGTCGCCGAACGGGCTGGATGCGCCCGTGAGCTTGGAGGAAATCTCGGTGACAGGGTGGCCGTCCGCGGGAACGTTGGAGGGCCAGGCCGGGTTCGCGCGGCCGATCTTCTCTACATCTTTAGCCATGTTCCTCATTCTTTCACGCCCCGGGCGAAATCGCACACAAAATCCCACGTAACATCACCCCCGTCATGGTTACTTTCTCCGAGCACATCCGGTCCATGAGCGACGACGCGCTCCGCGGGCTCATTTCCGCCCGCCCGGACGCCTTCATCCCCACCCCGCCGTCCGCGGTCTCACTGGCTACTCGCCTCGCGCTGCCGATGTCAGCGTCTCGCGCGATGCATCAGCTCACCGCCGCGGATTTGGTGGTGCTTGAGCAGCTTGCCGACGCCGGCGCGGAACTCGAGCCCGTCAACTCTTTAGCCATGGGCGACAGCGCCCACTTGCGCTCGCTTGCGCTGGTGTATGGCCCGCCGGAGGAGGCACGCATCGCGCCCGGCGCGCTCAGTGCGCTGCCCCCGGGGTGGCGGTTGACTGATGTGGTGCCGGATGGGGCTGCGGAGCTCGTCGATAAGCTGCCCGCTCGGGAACGCAAAATCTTGCAAACCCTGGCGTTTTCGGGCGGCGTCGGCGCGACGAAGTCACCTGCGGCAGGCGCAGACCCGGACGCGCCCGTGACCAAGCTGGTGGAAAAGGGCCTGCTCATACGTGTGGATGAGAACACTGTGCGGCTGCCGCGGCCGGTGCGTGAGTTTCTGCACGGGCAGACACCGCGGTCATTTCCGCTCACCGAGCCGCCCGCGCCCGAGGTGGACCAGCAGGAGGTGGATGCGGCGGCCGTGGCCCAGGGGTTGGAGGCCGTGCGCCAGATGCGCCAGCTGCTCATGCGGCTGCTGGCGGAACCGGTGGCGCTGAACAAGGACGGCACCGTAGGCGTTCGGGCGCGGGCGAGCCTGGCAAAAGACCTCGGCTTCGACCCGGCGTTCATGATTCTGGTGGGCGTTTCCGCAGGATTGGTCGGCGACGACTACGACGGCGATACCGAGATCCTCGCCGCCACACGCGACGCGCTGAGCTGGATCGACGCGATCCTTTCAGACCAGTGGGCCATCCTCATCGCCGGCTGGGCGGCCTGTCAGTGGCGCATGGACACCGACGAGAAGATCTTCGCCGACGAGATGTACGCGCCGTACATCCGCGAAACCCGCCTGCGGGTCCTGCGCTACGGCGGCGATCTGCGGCGGCTGTTGTTCCACGCGCCGCTTTCCACCGCGTCCTGGTCCGAGGAGTTCGTCGCCAGCTACGCGGCGGAGGCTGAGCAGGTCGGCGCTCTCGCCCTGGGCGCACCGTCTACGCCCGCGTTGGCACTGCTCAACGGCGAAGACGTCGCCGCTGCGGCGCGGCCACTGGTGCCACCGGCGGTGGACACGCTCATCGCGCAGGCCGACATGACGGTCCTCGCCCCGGGCCCGCTCGAGCCGGAGGTCGCCTCGTTTCTGGGGCGCATCGCCGAGCTGGAGTCGCCGGGGGTGGCGAGCGTGTGGCGCATCACCGAAGCGAAGGTGCGCTCCGCGCTCGACGCGGGGAGCACCGCGGACGAGATCACCGGTTGGCTGGACTCGCACGTGCTGGGAGAGGTGCCGCAGGCGGTCACCTTCATCGTCCAAGACGCAGCGCGTAACCACGGTGCGATCCGCGCCGGCGCGGTGGGCAGCTACATCCGCTCCGAAGACCCCGCGCTCATCGCGCGCGCCGCCGAGATCGCCGGCGTGCGCGTGCTCGCCCCCACCGTGGCGGTCTCCGAGCTCGCGCTGCCGAAGCTCATGGCGGTGCTGCGCGAGGCCGGGTTGCAGCCTGCGGCGGAGGACGCCCAGGGCGCGACGGTGAGCATGGCGCCGGAACCCGTGCTGGTCTCCCCCACCCCGTCGACGCTTCCAGTGCAGAAGGCTATCGACGCAGCACAGGCGGACGCGATCATCGCAAAGCTGCGCGCCTCCGACACGGCGGAAGAGACGGGCGGCGACACGCTAGAGACGCTGCGTGCCGCGGCGCGTGCTCGGCGCCACGTCGCCCTCGGCTACGTGGACAAGCACGGCCACGGCCAAACCATTACCGTGGTCCCGCTCTCCGTCACCGCCGGGCAGGTCGACGCGCTGGACGAGGCGGGCGAGCGCGTGGTGCGCATCGCCCTGCCCCGCATTACCAAGGTGGTGCTGGCTTAGCGGCTCACCCGCTCCAGGATTTCCAACACGTGCTCATAGTCACGCCCTGTGGCTGAGGTCAAACCCAGCTCGCAAGTGCGGTTCGAAGACGCGTGGCACTGCGAGCCGAGAGCCTTCGACTGCGCCGCCTCACGCTTCGTGGCCGCACGGGTGAGCTCGGGGTGCAGCATGCCGCGATCGCCCGCGTAGCCGCAGCAGTTCCACTCCGCCGGCACGCGTACCTCATTCGCCGCGGCCGCTGCGACGCGTTTGAGCGTGTCCACGATGCCCAGGTGCGTTGAAGAGCAGGTCGGGTGCAACGTCACCGACTCCACCTTCTGCCCCACCTCAAGGCGCCCCACGACGTGCTGGTCCACGAACTCGATGGCGTCGATAACGCGGATGCCAATGCTCTCCGCCATGTCCTGGAACCCGTGCGTGCAGCTGGACGCGTCCACCACCACGGGTAGGCGGCCGCCGTCGGTCGCGGCGACAAGCTGGTCGCGCACGCGCTTTTGCATGATGTCGTGGCCGGTGCTCATGCCTTTCGACGCCCACGGGGTGCCGCAGCACATCCCGTCGATGCCCTCCGGCACCACGAGCGAAAGCCCGGCGCGCTCCACCAACCGCGCAAACGCCTCGGAGGCGCCCACGCCCTCGCCCTGCGGGCCGAACATGGAGTTCACGCACGCCGGCACGAATACGCCGGAGGGTTCCACGCCCGGCGCGCCGACCCGGGTGCCGAACGCCTTCGAGCGGCGCGCGCCGCCCTTGGACAGCTCGGGGCGGTACTGCGGCATCGTGTCCTCGCCGACGATCAGGCGCGCCACGTCCGTGACTTTCTGCACCAGCGTCGTCGGCAGGTAGTACGCGCCGGTCAGCGCCGTGGAGGCAAGGGTGTTGCCCGGCCCCCACGCCTTCGCCGCGGCCGCCCAGCCCGCGGACTCCACCGCGCCGGCCTGTTCGCGGCGCAGCGACTTGATGAACTTGCCGGTGTCAATCTTCACCGGGCACGCGGTCACGCACATGGAGTCCACCGCGCAAGTGTCGATGCCGTCGTACTGGTACGCCTCGTCCAGGTGCTTCACCAGCTCGGTGTCGCCCTCCTGGATCGCCTTCGCGCGGGCGCGACGCACCACGATGCGCTGGCGCGGGGTCATGGTCAGGTCGCGCGAGGGGCACACCGGCTCGCAGTAGCCGCACTCCACGCACGGGTCGATCTCGTCTTCCACCTGCGGGTTGAGCTTGAAGTTCTTCATGTGCTCGCGCTCGTCGTCGGTGATAATCACGCCCGGGTTCATCACGCCGCGCGGGTCGGCGGCGCACTTGAGCTCCACCATCACCTCGTAGAGTTCGTCGCCGTACTGGCGGCGCACGTACGGCGCCATCACGCGGCCGGTGCCGTGCTCCGCTTTCAGGTTGCCGCCGGCGCCGAGCACCAGGTCCACCATGTCCTCGTTGAACCCGTCGTAGCGGCTCAAGTTCTCGTCGCCTTCGAACCGGTCCGTGATCAGGAAGTGGATGTTGCCGTCCTTGGCGTGGCCGAAAATGACGGCTTCGTCGTAGGAGTAGGCGTCGAAAAGCTGCTGCAACCCTCCGCACGTATCGGCCAAGTCCTCCACCGGCACTGCGATGTCCTCCAGCAGCGCGGTGGTGCCGGACGGGCGCGCCTCCGCCACCTGGGCGTATAGGCCCTTGCGGAACGCCCAAGCCTTCGCGGCCTCGGCCGCGTCGGTGGTGAACCTCGCCTCGGTCTGCAGCTCGAACTCGCGCAGCAGCTTTGAGCCGGCCTGCTCGTACTCGCGCAGCTGCTCTTGCTCGTTCGCGTGGTATTCGATGAGCAGCGCGGCCTGCCCGCCGAGCTCGAAGCCGGTGATCTGCTCCGGCACCGAATCGAAGGTGCGGCCCACCGCGATGGAGCGCGAATCCATCAGCTCCAGCGTCGCGGCACGAGAGTCGAACAGCGCTGGCAGGGAGCGCGTCGCCGCATCGAGCGTCGGGTAGACCGCGATCGTGGTGGTCTTCAGCTTCGGCACCTCAACCGTGCGCAGCACTGCCTCGGCGATGAACGCCAGCGTGCCCTCCGATGCCACGAGCAGGTGCATGAAGATGTCCAGCGGCGAGTCGTAGTCCAAAAACGCGTTCAGGCTGTAGCCCATCGTGTTCTTCAGCGCGAAGTGGCGCTCGATGGTTTCCACGGACTCGCGGTTGTCGCGCACTCGGCGCTTAAGTTGCACAAGCTTATCGACGAGCTCCGCTTCCTCCCGCGCAAACTGCGCCTCAGCGTCCTCGTGTTCGGTGTTGATCACGGTGCCGGACGGCAGCACGAACGTCATCGCCTCAATCGTGTTGTACGTGTTGAACTCCGTGCCGCAGGCCATGCCGGAGGAGTTGTTGGCAATTACGCCGCCCATCGTCGCCGCGCCCTCGGAGGCCGGGTCCGGGCCGATCTTGCGCCCGTATGGGGCGAGGTGTGCGTTGACCTGGCGCACGGTCGAGCCGGGTTGCACCCTCACACGTGCGCCGCCGTCGAGCACCTCGACGCCGCGGAAGTGCTTGCGCACGTCGACAAGCATGCCGCCCCCGCCCGCCTGACCGGACAGCGAGGTGCCGCCCGCGCGCAGCACGACCGGGGCGCCGGATGAAGCCGAGGCGCGGAACGCGGCCGCAACGTCGCTCGCGTTGCGCGCCTCCACCACCACGTCCGGGGTATAGAGGAAGTGGGACGCGTCGTGGGCGTACTTGATGCGGTCGATCGGGCGGGTGGAAAGCACCCCGTCGGAGCCGAGTTCTTGGGCGAGGCGCTCCGCGGAAGAAACTGTAGCTGTCATAGCTCCATGCTATCCCTGCCGGTTACGCAATACGCTGCTAGGTTCGGGGGCACGGAGGTAAGCGACACATGACGACAATAGAGATAAACAACCTGTATAAACGCTTCGGCGACGTCCAGGCGCTCGACGGCATGGACTTCTGCGTCGGCGACGGCGAGCTCTACGGCTTCGTCGGCTCCAACGGCGCCGGCAAATCCACCACCATGCGCATCGCCCTCGGCGTGTTGGAGGCAGATACGGGCGAGGTGCTTCTCGACGGGCTCCCGCTCAACGACGACACCCGCCGCCGCATCGGCTACATGCCCGAGGAACGCGGCCTGTACGGCAAAGAGAAAATCCTCGACCAGCTCGTGTTTTTGGCCAAGTTACACGGCGTCGACGGCGCGACCGCCAAGCGCCGAGCCACCGAGCTATTGGAGCAACTTGGCCTAGGCGAGCGCCTCGGCGACAAGCTCGACGACCTCTCACTGGGCAACCAGCAGCGCGTCCAGCTCGCGGCTTGCCTGGTGCATGACCCGGACATCCTCATCCTGGACGAGCCGTTTTCCGGACTCGACCCCGTCGCCGTGGACGTGATGAGCACGATGCTCACCGACCGCGCCAGCCAGGGCGTGCCCGTGATCTTCTCCTCGCACCAGCTCGACCTCGTGCAACGGCTCTGCGACCGCGTAGGCATCGTCGCCCACGGCCGCATGGTCGCCGAGGGCGGCGTGAACGAACTGCGCAGCCGCGGCCCCGTGCGGTTCAGGGTGGGCACCACCGCGCGCGGTTGGTTGCCGGAGGGCACCACGCTTATCGACGCCTCCGGTGACCACGTCATCGTAGAAACCACCGACGCCGCCGACGACCAAAGCATCCTGCACGCGGCACTTCAAGCAGGCGACGTCCACGAATTCAGCCGCGTCGTCCCCGACCTGGCCGACCTGTTCAAGGAGGTAGTGCAGTAATGGCCACCACCGAATACTCCCCGATGCACACGGTGAAAACCACCGCGGCACGCGAAATTCAGGTCCTGGCGAAGTCCAAGGGCATCATCGCCACAGTGCTCATCCTGCTGCTCGTCGTGCTCGGCGCGATTGGGTTCATCACCTGGCAGGCAAATAAGGAAGACGGTGGCGATGAGGGCTCTGGGGCTGAGGTGGCCACCGTAGGCGTCGATAAGCAACTGCTCGACGATGCGGGCCTTGCTCCCCGCGACGCCACGGACCGCGCCGAGGCAGAGCGTCTTGTGCGCGACGGCGACGTCGAAGCCGCGGTGGTGGCCGAGGGCGCTGCGTGGGAGGTGCTCTCCGACGGGCTGCCCAGCACCAGCGTGATGGACACCGTTAGCGGGCTCGCCGACGTGCAGAACCAGGCCGGCGCACTCGGCGCCCTGGGCATCTCCCCGCAGGAATACGAGGCGGCATCGCCCGGCATCAGCGTCGAAGCCGTAGACATCAGCGCGGACGCGGCCGACGGCGGCGAATCCGATTTCATCCGTTTGATGACGGCCTACGTGGCCCTGCTGGTGATCATCCTGACCGTGATCACCTTCGCCGCCCAAGTGGGCAGCCGCGTGACCGAAGAGAAATCCTCCCGCGTGGTGGAGCTCGTGCTCGCATCTGTGCGGCCGCTGGACTTCCTCGCGGGCAAGATCCTTGGCACCCTCCTACTCGGCTTCGGTGCCACCGCCGTGGTCCTTATCGCCGGGGCGCTCGGCCTGCATTTCTCCGGACTTCTCGACGGCGTGGAATTCGACTGGGCGATCCTTCCGGTCATGCTCGGCTCCTGGATCCTGGCCATGCTGTTCTTCGGGGCTCTCTACGCCGCGGCCGGCGCCATGGTGCAGCGCACCGAGGACCTGCAATCCACCCAGATGCCCATCCTCGTACTCATCATGATCTCGGCCTACGTACCGCTGTTCGGCTGGATGAACACCGACACCACCTGGATGCAGGCCATGAGCTGGATCCCGCCGTTTTCCATCTTCGCAGCACCCTTGACCTACGCCGCCGGCAACTTCACGGCGATGCAGCTCGCAGCTTCATTCGCGCTCTCGCTGGTGGCAACCTTCCTCGTGGTGTGGTTCGCCGCCCGCGTGTACCGCCGCACCATCTTGAACAACGGCCGCGCGGTGAAGTGGTCGGAGGTGCTGCGCAAGTAGCCAGCTATCGGAGTGACATATGTGATCGCAGCGCTCCTGGGCGGCATCGGCGCGGCTGCGTACTTCAACCTCATCCCGGGCCTGAACGAGGCGATCCGCCAGTTCATCCCGCAGTTCTAGTACGACGCTGAACTGACCTTCGTGCGCCCCAGGGCTTCCCTGGGGCGTTCGTGTCTACCTGCTGGCTGGCCGGGGATCATTCCCCGTGTTCCCCCATGCGCGCATGCGCGAAAAGTTATACTTCTGCCTAACCGTTTCCCCTACCTGAAGGATCTCCCATGAAGAAGAACGCCATCATCGCCGCCGCCCTCATCGCCGGCGCCACCACCCTGACCGCCTGCGGTGCGAGCCTGGACGGCACCTACACCGGCACGAGTGACATGGGCGAGGGCATGACCGCGCAGTGGGACCTGACCATCGACGGCGACACGTGCACCATGACCGGCACCGCACCGATCGTGGGCGCTATCCCGATGGAGTGCGCCGTGCAGAACGACGAGACGCTGCTCATTGATGGGGAGCCGGTGGCGATCAGCCGCGACGGCGACACCCTCCGCCTCGCCGATCCGTCTGGTGAAGACGCCGACGGCGAAGAGGACATCGTGCTGAATAAGGTTAGCTAGTTCCGCCCGAGTTCAGGCCGGACGATCAAGAGCGCCGAGGCGGTTGATCCGCCCCGGTGCTTTCGGTTATCTGATCGTTTTCGGCGAGACTACCCGTCGTTTTTCTTGCCTTGTTGTTCCTCGAGTTCGTTGAAGCGCAACTCTCGCTCCTCCACCAGCCTCAGCCCTTCGCGCAGGACTTCGCTCGCGGACGCGTAGCGCCCTGAAGCGAGCAGCTCCGCGATGAATTTGTCGTACCGCTCGCCCAGCACCACCGATGTGTTTTTCGCAGCCATGGTGTGGAGACTACCGAACGTTTGTGGGCCCGGCGCACACAATTTGGCCCCACCCCGTTTCAGGGCATACTTGAGGTCTCTTCCCGCGTTTCCAACGAAAGGACTCCCGTGGCGCTCGGCGACGGCCCCCTCATCGTGCAATCGGATAAAACCGTCCTCCTCGAGGTCGCGCACCCGGACGCGCCGAAGGCCCGCGCCGCGCTCGCCCCGTTCGCCGAGCTCGAGCGCGCCCCGGAGCACGTGCACACCTACCGCATCACTCCGCTCGCTTTGTGGAATGCGCGGGCCGCGGGCTTCGATGCGGAGCAAGCCGTCGATACGCTCGAGCGGTTTTCGCGGTTCCCGGTGCCGCAGGCATTGCTTATCGACGTTGCCGAGACCATGGCGCGCTACGGCCGCCTCAAACTGGTCAAACATCCGGCGCACGGCCTGATCCTGGAGGCAGAAGACGCCGCTATCCTCGCCGAGGTCCGCCGACACAAGAAGATCCAGCCGCACATCGCATCGCCTATCGACGACCTGACGGTGCCCGTCCCCCCCTCCTCCCGCGGCCAGATCAAACAGGAGCTCACCAAAATCGGTTGGCCGGTGGAGGACTTGGCAGGATACGTCGATGGTGAATCCCACCCCATCGCCCTCGAACAGGACGGTTGGGCGCTGCGCGATTACCAGCAGTACGCCACCGAGTCGTTCTGGGAGGGCGGCTCCGGCGTGGTGGTCCTGCCCTGCGGCGCCGGCAAAACCATCGTGGGCGCGGCCTCGATGGCGCAGGCGCAAACCACCACACTGATCTTGGTCACCAACACCGTCGCAGGCCGGCAGTGGCGCGACGAACTGCTGCGCCGCACCTCGCTCACGCCGGAGGAGATCGGCGAGTACTCCGGGGAGAAGAAGGAGATCCGCCCCGTCACCATCGCCACCTACCAGGTGGTCACCCGCAAGACGAAGGGCGAGTACAAGGCCCTCGAGCTCTTCGATTCCCGCGACTGGGGCCTGATTATTTACGACGAGGTCCACCTCCTCCCCGCCCCCGTCTTCCGCATGGCCGCCGACCTGCAGTCGCGTCGTCGCCTGGGGCTGACCGCCACCCTTGTTCGCGAGGACGGCCGCGAGGACGACGTCTTCTCCCTCATCGGCCCGAAACGCTACGACGCCCCCTGGAAAGAGCTCGAAATGGCCGGCTACATCGCTACCGCCGAGTGCGTCGAAGTGCGCACCACGCTCAGTGCGGAGGAGCGCATGACGTACGCGACAGCGGAGACCCGAGAGCGGTACAGGTTGGCTGCGTGCAGTCAGGGCAAGCTGGGGGTCGTCGATAAGCTGCTTGCGAAACATGCCGGGCAGCAAACCCTGATCATTGGCGCCTACGTTGACCAACTCCAGGAGATCGCCGCGCGCATCGACGCTCCGCTTGTCGACGGCAAAACCTCCACCAAACAGCGCGAAACCGCATTCCAGAAGTTCCGCGACGGGGAGATCTCCACACTCGTGGTGTCCAAGGTGGCGAACTTCTCCATCGACTTGCCCGAGGCGGCCGTCGCGATCCAAGTGTCCGGCACGTTCGGGTCCCGCCAGGAGGAGGCGCAGCGCCTCGGACGCCTGCTGCGCCCGAAGGCGGACGGCGCGGAGGCAGTGTTCTATACCGTTGTCGCCCGCGACACGCTTGATTCGGAGTACGCGATGCACCGCCAGCGCTTCCTCGCCGAGCAGGGCTACGCCTACAGGTTGGTCGACGCGGACGACCTCTAAACTTGGTGCCATGAGCGGCATGAAAGTATTCAAGTTTGAGGTCGACGAAGACTACGCCAAGCAACACAACGAGATGGTGCGCGATACCCGCAGCTTGGTCATCTCCGGTGTGGCGCTATTTGCCATCTCCGTAATCGCCGGCGTGATTATCTGGTTCGTGGTCGACCCCGCATCCCCGTGGCGCCTCCTCGGCTCCGTCGGGCTGGTACTGTTCGGCATCCTCATGCTTGTGGTGGCGCTCGTGCTTCCCCGCAGCGTGGGCAAGACGCAAGAGCTTTACGACGCGCATCCGCTCGCCCCCGCCATCATCACCGAGAACGCCGGCACCACGATCACGTTGACTGCACTCGTGAACGAGAACGTGGAGCCCGAATTGCCTCCGCGCTGGGCGATCACGTCGAAGGTGCTCCGACCGATCCCGAACACCTCCGATGCCACGGGCACCAAGGTTCCCGTCGCCGCCGTCGGCGCTGCGCGTTCGACCCGCGACCAGCAGCACTGGAGCACCATCACGCCGATGCCAATCGCGTGGGCCACGCCGGACAAAGACATCGTCGCCCAGGCCCGCAAGTCCATCGCCCCGGACCAGTGGTCGATCCTCGAGCGAGCACGCAAGGACCACGAGCTCATCGAACGCTCCAAGAACAGCCTCGCGGAGCTTTAGAGCGTATCGAGGCCCAGGCCGACGCTACCGGGCGTGGGCAAGCACCCTCACTCGACGTCCCGCGTAGCGAAGGCGTAGCCGAGGGAGGAAGCAAAAAGACCACCGAGCGCGAGGGCAGCCGCCGGCCAGGTGAGCCCGAGTACAAGCAGCAGCGCCGCCGCCACATAGGTGAATGCCGCACCGACGTACGCTGCGAACGCCATGTCGGACTTCTTTTCCACGAGCGGGTGCCTCGGGTTGGCGCGTCTGGAATTAAGCGCCGCTGTCAGAGTGGTGAAGCCCGCGGCGGCGAGCATGGTAAACGGAAACCACAGTTGCAAACCGTTTCCTTCCCGCTCCAATCGAAGATCTGCCCGTGCAAGCGTGATCGATTCTACGGTCTCGCCGCGGAAGTGGCACCGCTGCGATGACGCAGTGACACTCGCGTTTTGGTATTCGGCAAATAGTTTCGGCAATGCGCTGCCGGGCCCAGCGCGAACACCACACAACCTTGTGACATGGGGGTTTAGCATCTCCGTCGGGGTGCTATGCGCGGTGTTTTTCGGAAAGTATTTTCCAGGGTATGAGAAAACGCCCACCGGTGTGGTGGGCGTTTTCGTGTTTTGAAGTTGTTGGGTCGGCGGTAACCTACTCTCCCACTCCCTCCCGGGAGCAGTACCATCGGCGCGGGCGGGCTTAGCTTCCGGGTTCGGAATGGGACCGGGCGTTTCCCCGCCGCCATCAACCACCGACACACTTATTGGGGCAATGAGTGTGCCACGCGTTGGGCGTAACTGTTCATTTATGTTTGTGGCCACCCGGGGTTGGGGTGGGTGTGTTGTGTCAGATACTGCACAGTGGACGCGAACACGACTGGTTCTCTTTGTTTTGCGTGTTTTTTGTTGGTGTTTTGCAACACGTATGTGTTGGTGTTGGTTGTCAATCGGTGTATTAGTACCGGTCGTCTCAGCACCTTACGGTGGGTACAACTCCGGCCTATCAACCCAGTAGTCTGCTGGGAACCTCAATCGAAACCTCATCTTAAAACAGGCTTCCCGCTTAGATGCTTTCAGCGGTTATCCCTTCCGTACGTAGCCAACCAGCGATGCCCCTGGCGGAACAACTGGCACACTAGAGGTACGTCCGTCCCGGTCCTCTCGTACTAGGGACAGCCTTCTTCAAGTTTCACACGCGCGCGGCGGATAGAGACCGAACTGTCTCACGACGTTCTGAACCCAGCTCGCGTGCCGCTTTAATGGGCGAACAGCCCAACCCTTGGGACCTACTCCAGCCCCAGGATGCGACGAGCCGACATCGAGGTGCCAAACCATCCCGTCGATATGGACTCTTGGGGAAGATCAGCCTGTTATCCCCGGGGTACCTTTTATCCGTTGAGCGACACCACATCCACAAGTAGGTGCCGGATCACTAGTCCCGACTTTCGTCCCTGCTCGACTTGTAAGTCTCACAGTCAAGCTCCCTTGTGCACTTACACTCTACACACCTGATTGCCAACCAGGCTGAGGGAACCTTTGGGCGCCTCCGTTACATTTTGGGAGGCAACCGCCCCAGTTAAACTACCCACCAGGCACTGTCCCCAACCCAGATCATGGGCCAAGGTTAGATATCCACTACGGTCAGAGTGGTATTTCAACAACGACTCCACAACCACTAGCGTGGCCGCTTCATAGTCTCCCACCTATCCTACACAAACCGCACCGAATGCCAATACCAAGCTATAGTGAAGGTCCCGGGGTCTTTTCGTCCTGCCGCGCGTAACGAGCATCTTTACTCGTAATGCAATTTCACCGGGCCTGTGGTTGAGACAGCAGAGGAGTCGTTACGCCATTCGTGCAGGTCGGAACTTACCCGACAAGGAATTTCGCTACCTTAGGATGGTTATAGTTACCACCGCCGTTTACTGGGGCTTAAATTCTCCGCTTCGGACAAAAAATGTCCTAACAGGTCCTCTTAACCTTCCAGCACCGGGCAGGCGTCAGTCCGTATACATCAACTTAACCGTCTTCGCACGGACCTGTGTTTTTGATAAACAGTCGCTCCCCTCTCTTCTCTGCGACCCACACCAGCTACCACACGATACGTGTGTCACCAGTGCAGGTCCCCCTTCTCCCGAAGTTACGGGGGCATTTTGCCGAATTCCTTAACCACAGTTCACCCGAGCGCCTTAGTATTCTCTACCTGACTACCTGTGTCGGTTTCGGGTACGGGCCGTACATGCACATCGCTAGAGGCTTTTCTCGGCAGTACAGGATCACCAACTTCACCCAAAAGGGCTTACGCATCACGCCTCACACTATTGACACCCGCATTTGACCATGGTGTCGTGCCACACGCTTGCACCGCAATCCAATAAGCGGCATTGGCTACCAACCTGCGTCACCCCATCACTTTGCTACAACAGATCAGGCCCCACGCATCACCACCAACCACACAACCAAAGGTCGTGTTTGGCCGGCGGGTCAGGGTGGTTAGTATCACCGCTTCACAATTTGTCGCGCACACACGGGTACGGGAATATCAACCCGTTGACCATCGACTACGCCTGTCGGCCTCGCCTTAGGACCCGACTCACCCTGGGAAGACGAACTTGACCCAGGAACCCTTAGTCATCCGGCGGGCAAGATTCTCACTTGCCATTCGTTACTCATGCCTGCATTCTCACTCGCATGCAGTCCACCGCTCCTTACGATACGGCTTCACCCCACACACGACGCTCCCCTACCCAACACAAAACAAGTGTTGCCGCGGCTTCGGCGGTGTGCTTGAGCCCCACTGAATTGTCGGCGCAGAACCACTCGACCAGTGAGCTATTACGCACTCTTTCAAGGATGGCTGCTTCTAAGCCAACCTCCTGGCTGTCTTCGCGATCCCACATCCTTTTCCACTTAGCACACCCTTAGGGGCCTTAACCGGCGATCTGGGCTGTTTCCCTCTCGACTATGAAGCTTATCCCCCACAGTCTCACTGCAATGCAACACTATAACCGGCATTCGGAGTTTGGCTGACGTCGCTAAGATGATAGTCCCGCTCAACCAACCAGTAGCTCTACCTCCGGCAAGCTCACATCACGCTGCACCTAAATGCATTTCGGGGAGAACCAGCTATCACGGAGTTTGATTGGCCTTTCACCCCTACCCACAACTCATCCCCTCAGTTTTCAACCTAAGTGGGTTCGCGCCTCCACAACCTCTTACAGCTGCTTCACACTGGCCATGGGTAGATCACCCCGCTTCGGGTCCAGGACATGCCACTAAAAAAACACCCCATTAGGATTCGCTTTCGCTACGACTACCCCACATACGGGTTAACCTCGCGACATGCCGCTGACTCGCAGGCTCATTCTTCAAAAGGCACGCCATCACACCACAAAACGGTGCTCTGACGGATTGTAAGCGCATGGTTTCAGGAACTCTTTCACTCCCCTCCCGGGGTACTTTTCACCATTCCCTCACGGTACTATCCACTATCGGTCACACTGAGTATTCAGGCTTACCGGGTGGTCCCGGCAGATTCACAGCAGATTCCACGAGCCCGCTGCTACTCGGGGATTACGGGTAACACATCTTGCGGTGCCTACACGTACGGGGCTCATCACCCACTCCGGCGTGCCATCCCAGACACTTCCGCTCACACCGCAACACATGCGCACAGCTGGTAGACCATACACACCCGCACCCCACAACACCGCATGCGCAACCCCTACCAAGTATCACACACACACGGTTTAGCCATCATCCGCTTTCGCTCGCCACTACACACGGAATCACAATTGTTTTCTTCTCCTGCGGGTACTGAGATGTTTCACTTCCCCGCGTACACCCCCACACCGGCTATGTATTCACCAGCAGGTAACCGCACACAACCACGGCTAGGTTTCCCCATTCGGACACCCTCGGATCAACGCTTTGTTGACAACTCCCCGAGGCTTAACGCAGTCTCACACGTCCTTCATCGGCTCAGCATGCCAAGGCATCCACCATACGCCCGTAACACACAACCATCACAGACAAAAACAGGTACAAAACACCAAAACACAAACAAAAAATAAAAAGAAAGATGCTCGCGTCCACTCTACAGTTCTCACACAACACACCCCCACACACCACACACGCATGCAACACACACGCATGCAGCACATGGAAGCCACAAGGAACAAAACACATCACGTGCTGCCCCAGACACCCAACAGCGCACCAACACACACTTGCTTGCAGGAAAGCTCAACGCGCACACCACAAAAGCAACCAACCCATGGCCGCCGGCGTGTGTCCACCCGGACAATTTTTCCAAAACAAAAAAGGCGGCAGCCATTCGTTCGACGACTCAACCACCAACCCACACCACAAAACGTGTGGGCACACCCGCAACTGCGGGCACAAAAACAAATAAGCTCCTTAGAAAGGAGGTGATCCAGCCGCACCTTCCGGTACGGCTACCTTGTTACGACTTCGTCCCAATCGCCGATCCCACCTTCGACAGCTCCCATTACAGGCCACTGGCTTCGGGTGTTACCAACTTTCATGACGTGACGGGCGGTGTGTACAAGGCCCGGGAACGTATTCACCGCAGCGTTGCTGATCTGCGATTACTAGCGACTCCGACTTCATGGGGTCGAGTTGCAGACCCCAATCCGAACTACGACCGGCTTTCAGCGATTCGCTCACCCTCACAGGCTCGCCGCGCGTTGTACCGACCATTGTAGCATGTGTGAAGCCCTGGACATAAGGGGCATGATGATTTGACGTCATCCCCACCTTCCTCCGAGTTAACCCCGGCAGTCTCTCATGAGTCCCCAACCAAATGCTGGCAACACAAGACAAGGGTTGCGCTCGTTGCGGGACTTAACCCAACATCTCACGACACGAGCTGACGACAACCATGCACCACCTGTACACCAGCCACAAAGGGAAACTACATCTCTGCAGCGATCTGGTGTATGTCAAGCCCAGGTAAGGTTCTTCGCGTTGCATCGAATTAATCCACATGCTCCGCCGCTTGTGCGGGCCCCCGTCAATTCCTTTGAGTTTTAGCCTTGCGGCCGTACTCCCCAGGCGGGGCGCTTAATGCGTTAGCTACGGCACGAACCCCGTGGAAGGGACTCACACCTAGCGCCCACCGTTTACGGCATGGACTACCAGGGTATCTAATCCTGTTCGCTCCCCATGCTTTCGCTCCTCAGCGTCAGTTACTGCCCAGAGACCTGCCTTCGCCATCGGTGTTCCTCCTGATATCTGCGCATTCCACCGCTACACCAGGAATTCCAGTCTCCCCTACAGCACTCAAGTTATGCCCGTATCGCCTGCAGTCCCGCAGTTAAGCTACGGACTTACACAAACGACGCGACAAACCACCTACGAGCTCTTTACGCCCAGTAATTCCGGACAACGCTCGCACCCTACGTATTACCGCGGCTGCTGGCACGTAGTTAGCCGGTGCTTCTTCTCCAAGTACCGTCACTTAAAGCTTCGTCCTTGGCGAAAGGAGTTTACAACCCGAAGGCCGTCATCCCCCACGCGGCGTCGCTGCATCAGGCTTGCGCCCATTGTGCAATATTCCCCACTGCTGCCTCCCGTAGGAGTCTGGGCCGTATCTCAGTCCCAATGTGGCCGTACACCCTCTCAGGCCGGCTACCCGTCGACGCCTTGGTAGGCCATTACCCCACCAACAAGCTGATAGGCCGCGAGCTCATCCCACACCGAAAAACTTTCCACCACAACCTCCAAGAAGTGGTCCTATCCGGTATTAGACCCAGTTTCCCAGGCTTATCCCGAAGTGCAGGGCAGATCACCCACGTGTTACTCACCCGTTCGCCACTCGAGCACCCCAGCAAGCTAGGGCCTTTCCGTTCGACTTGCATGTGTTAAGCACGCCGCCAGCGTTCATCCTGAGCCAGGATCAAACTCTCCACAAAAAAGGCCGTGAAAAGCCCAACCAAACTGGCAAAAAACAAACCAACCAACACCCAAAACAAGATGCCGGACTGGCAATCCTCAAATTACTGCTGCAAAAAATCACAACACATGGCACCTGCGCATCCGACGAGGAAAAACCACAAGCACCACAAACATGAATCAGTTCACGATCCACCAGAAACAATCATTGCCATCAAAGGTTCACAACAACTGCAACCAGCACACACCAACCACACCAAAAACGATGCAGCACAGCGCACACGCAACCAACCCACAAACAAAAAATATGCATTGGCACACTATCGAGTTCTCAAACAACACCAGCACACTCAGCGCAACAAGCTCTTGCCTGCCTGCCGCAGCGGCCTCGATCGAAGTTACACCGTCATGAAACTCTGTGTCAAACCAGCGTTTGAACCACGTTCACTCAGCCGTAACCTCTATTTGATTTTCGTTGCCCCGCTCCTTGAATCAGGCGCTCGAAGCAACGGGGGACAATATAACCACGCCACGCAACACCTACGCAAACATGCAGCTAGACACCCATAAACCCTTGCTAATGGTACGCGGCAATAGGGCCGTGCGGGCCGTCGATGACCTGCACCGGGGTGTTGAAGATGTCGGTGAGCAACGCGTTCTTCATGATTTCCTCCACGGTGCCGAACGCCGCGATCTCGCCGTCTTTCACTGCGCAGATGTAGTCGGCGTAGCGCGCTGCGAAGTTGATATCGTGCAGCACGATGATGATCGTGCGTCCGAATTCGCGGGCTGCAGTATGCAGGTGCTTCATCATCTCCACGGAGTGTGCGATGTCGAGGTTGTTCAGGGGCTCGTCGAGAAGCACATAGTCCGTTTCCTGGCACAACACCATTGCCACGTACGCGCGCTGGCGCTGTCCGCCGGAAAGCTGGTCGAGGTAACGGTGCTCGAGCGGGCCAAGCCCGAAGAAGTCGATGTAGCGCGAAATGATCTGCTCGTCCTCTGGTGTGAGACGGCCGCGCGAATACGGGAAGCGGCCGAAGCCCACCAGTTGGCGCACGGTAAGGCGCGTGACGAAGTGGTTTTCCTGGCGCAGGATAGACAGGATTTTCGCGAGGTCCTGCGATTTGGCTTTGGTCACGTCCATCTCGCCAATGCGGACAGCGCCGGCGTCGAGAGGCAAAAGGCGCCCGATGGTGGTGAGCAGGGTCGACTTGCCCGCACCGTTCGGGCCCACCAGCGCGGTGATGCCGCCGGCGGGGATGTCTAGGGTGACAGGCCCGATGTCGGCGCCGTCCCCGTAGGTTTTGCGTACGCCCTCTAGCTCGATCACAGGCTCCCCTTTCGCAGGATCACAATCAAAAATGTCACGCCACCGACTAGCTCGATGATGATGGACACCACGCCCTGCGCGTAGAAAATGTGGTTCATCACGAAGTACGCGCCGGCCAGGATGCAGTAGCCGAGTAGCGCCGCCATCGGGAAGAGAAAGCGGTGGTCGTAGGTGTCGGCGAACTGGTAGGCCAGGGTGGCCACCAGGAATCCGAGGAAGGTCATCGGCCCCACCAGCGCCGTCGACACTGCCATCAGCACAGAGACCAGCACCAGGGTGTAAATCGCGTTGGCGGTGTGGTTCACCCCAAGGTTCACCGCAACGTCGCGCCCCAGCCCGAGCACGTTGAGCCGCCGCGAGTTGAGGCACATTAGCGTCACCGCGGCGATGACCAGCGGGATGGCTAGCGGGTAGTACTCGGGGTCGGCGTTATTCACCGAGCCGAACAGTCGCGCGGTGAGCACGTCGAACTCGCTCGGGGTGAGCATGCGCTGCATGAAGGTGGACACGCTTCCCAGTCCCCCGCCGATCACAATTCCCACCAAGAGCATCGCCTGCATATCCGCGCTTTTCCCGGCGAGTAGCCAGGTATACAGCAGCAGACTCAGGCCCACCATGAGCACGAGTTGGAAGACGAACATGCTCAGTGTGCGGGCATTGCTCAGCCCTGCGGCACCGAGGAAGTACACGGTGGCGGTATGAATCGCCACGTAAAGAGACTCAAACCCCATGATCGAGGGCGTGAGAATTCGGTTGTTTGTCACGGTCTGAAACGCCACCGTCGCCACCGCCTGGCACACCGCCACCAGCGCCATCGCAATGACGGAGTTCAGTCGCCGCTGCGCAATCAGCCAGTAGCCGCGCGAACCGAACTCCATCGGATTTTCATACGCAAGCAGGCCAGCGGTGAACAGCACCGCGGCGACGGCAAGGCAGGCAAGGATCAGCCAGTAGCGCGATTTGCTTGTCGACGTTTGAAAGGCGCCCACACTTCTCTGTTCCACGGTTTTAACCACGGCGCGACTGCCTCACAATCATCGCCACGAACACCACGGCGCCCACCACGCCCAAGATCACGGCCACCGGCATCTCGAACGGGGCGATGATCGTTCGACCGATCAGGTCGCAGACCGTCACCACACCGATCCCGGTCAGGCAAACCCAAGGCAGGTTGGACCTGAGGTCGTCGCCAAGCACCATGCTCACAATGTTCGGCACGATCAACCCGATGAACGGCAAGTTGCCCACCACCACCGTCACCACTCCCGAGGCAACCGCGACGAGCGCGGTGCCCACGAACACGATGCGGTTGTAGTCCAAGCCGATGCTCACCGCGATGTCCTCGCCCAAACCGGCGGCGGTAAGCCGGTCGGCGTAGAAGAACACCGCAACCACCACCAGCGCCACGATCCACAGCACCTCGTACTGGCCGGCGATCACACTGGTGAACGAGCCGGCGAACCACACGCCGAGCGACTGCAGCAAGTCGGTCTGCAGCGCCCAGAACGTGGAAATTGAACTGACTACTGCCCCGAGCATGATGCCCACGATCGGCACGATGAGGCTGGAGCGCAGCGTCACCCGGCGCAGAAACGCAAAGAACACCATGGTGCCCACAAACGCGAATGCAACCGCAAGCAGCATGCGCGCCATCACGCTGCCGTGCGGGAAGAAAACGAAAGAGGCGAGCAAACCCAGCCCCGCCCACTCCGTGGTGCCCGTGGTAGTGGGTTCGACGAAGCGGTTCTGGGTGAGCATCTGCATAATCAGCCCGCTCATTGCCATGGCCGCGCCCGCAAGCACCAGCGCAATGGTGCGGGGGACGCGGGTGGTGCGAAACATCGCCCAGCCGTCCTCTGAGCCCAACACGTCGTACTGCCCGACTGTGAGCGACAGGGCGAGCAAGGCGGTGACAATGACGAGACCCACCGCAAGCTTCCTATTGAAAAGCCTGCGGCGGGTGGTCGCTGTCGCGGTTTGCGTCATAAAACTACTTGGCTGCCTCAAACTGGTCGGCGAGCTGGTTCAAAATCTCGGTGTACGTAATGATCGACTCGTTGGTGTATGTGTCTTTCGGCGCAATGTACACGTGATCCCCCTTCACTGCAGAAACGTTCTGCAACGCAGCGGAATCGCTGATCACGCTCAGCGCCTCCGGCGAGCCCTCGTCAGTCTTCGTGCCAGCGTCGCGGTCAAGCACCAGCAGCCAATCCGGGTTGGAGTCCGCGATGGCCTCGACAGAGATGTCATCACCCTGGTGGTCGTCGGAGGCATTTTCCACCTCCAGCGCCGGGGTGAGGCCGATCAGGTCGAACAGCGGGCCCCACGTGCGACCGATAGTCGGCGCGACGTAGCCAATTTCGCCGCCGGAGACGTTGAGCGCCATCACGGTCTGCTCCGGGTTGTAAGTGTCACGGGCGCGCTGGACGGCCTTGGTAAACTCCTCGACGGTTTGCTCCGCCTCGGCCTGCTTGCCGAAGACCTCGCCGAGCTCAAGCGTTTGGCGGATGAGCTCCTGGTCGAACTTCTCACCGTCGCGAGGCTCGAAGTCCAGCAGCACCGCGTCCGGCACGAGCTTTTCAATGTCCTGGTCGTACTGCTCGAAGCGCTGGCCCGAGATCACCACGTCCGGGTCCGCCGCGACGATGGCCTCCAGGTTCGGCTCGCGGTGGTTGCCGATATCCACGATGTCGTCATCCTCGCCGATCCCCGGGATCGTGTCGGGCACCAGGGCGCGAGCCGCGGCGACAGGCTTCACCCCCCAGCTGTCCAGCAGCTCGAAGGTGCGGTTGTCCAGGGCCACGACGCGCTGCGGCGGGCTAGGCACCGTCTTCTCGCCGTAGTTATCGGTGACGGTGACAGTGCCCGTTGCCACGTCGTCGCCCGCAGCCTCGGTTGCGGTGGTGGTTTCCTCCGAAGGCTCGTTGGAATCCACGGCCGGCTCGGTGTCGGTGGAGCAGCCTGCGAGCACGAGGGAGCCGGCGGCGGCGAGGGCAATCAGCGAAGTGCGTGAAAAACGGGTCATGTTCATCCTTGACTTATCCGTAAAGTTAGGGTTGCCTGACATACTTTAGGCTAACCAAACCTAGACGCACAAACAGCCCCGGCCATCCGGCCAGGAATAGGGTGGGCAAGATTTTGTTTGTTGATGAAACATCTATGAGGAGAGAACTTCGCCGAACACCGAGGGCCCCGTCACCGGCTACCCCATCGACTAAACAAAAACCCGCTGGCCAGTGACGGCCAGCGGGTTTTCGCACTAGGTGGAGCCGCCGGGAATTGAACCCGGGTCCTTCACCACCGCGCCAGGGCTTCTCCGTGCGCAGTTCGCGCGCTATCTCTCATCGGCCCTCCGGATCAGGCGAACATGTCCGGATGATGGGCCCAGTTGGTGAAAAGTGTCCCTTCCAAGGCCCCACCAACAGGGCCGGAAGGCTAGTCCCCTGAGTCGACGCCAGGTACCGGGTCGGGGACATCCCCGGCCTGACGGACACGCAGGTCGCTGAACCTATTTCAATTAGGCAGCGAGGGCGTAGTCACGCTGAGAGTTCTTCTCTGCGTTTATTAGTTACAGCGACGCTTTCGGTGGTCTCCTGCCTGCACCGGCACGCTTCCCCTGGCTTAGTCGATGAAGTCGAAACCAAATCGACCCCTTCACTACGAAGAAACGTAGGAGTAGGAACTTTATCCCCTCCACGTCACCTACGTCAAGGCCGGGCGCACGCGCAGGAACTCCACCACTGCGTCCGGGCCTGCGTCGACGGCCAGGCGCACCGCTTTTGATACTTCCTCGGGCGCCATCTTCGGCCGTCCGTCGTCGCCGGAGAGCATGTCGGTGTCGGTCCGCCCAGGGTGAATTGAGGTCACGCGCACGCGTCCCGCTTCCTCCAGCTGCAGCGATTCGGTGAAACCGCGCAGCGCGAACTTGGAGGCGCAGTACGCCGTGTTCTCGGCAACTCCGTGGAACCCGGCGCCGGAGTTGATCGTGATGATCAAACCGGAGGATCGTCGTAAAGCTGGCAAAAGCTCCCGGGTGAGCGTCACGGGCGCCATCACATTGACCTCGAGCGACTCGCGCCACTGCTCATCGCTCAGCTCCTCGAACGGGCCCTTGTGCAGCACGCCTGCCGCGAGTACGAGCACGTCGAGCTCCTCGATCTCGCGCGCGGCCTGCACAATCGCGCCCGAGTCGGTGAGATCCACCTCGAAGGGTTCGGCGCTGGGCAGCTTATCGACGGCTTCCGCCGCCCCACCCTTCCTCGACGCCCCAACGTAAATGTGGTGGTCCCTGCCTAAATCCTCTGCGATGGCGCGACCGATGCCGCGCGACGCCCCGGTGATGAGTGCCTTCTTCATAGACATCAACCGTACAGAAACCGACGTCTAGGCCTTGATGCCCTTGAATTTGCGGCCCAGCTCGCGGGTGATCTCGCGGTCCTCGGTGCGGCGCTTGATGGCCTGGCGCTTGTCGTAATCCTGCTTACCTTGGGCAAGCCCCAGTTCCACCTTGGCGCGGCCGTCCTTCAGGTAGAGCGAGAGCGGGATGAGGGTGCGGTTGCCGTCGCGAACTTTGCCCTCCAGCGAGTCGATCTCGCGGCGGTGCATGAGCAGCTTGCGCGTGCGGCGCGGCGGGTGGTTCGTCCAATGCCCCTTCGAGTACTCGGGGATGTGCATGTTGCGAATCCACACCTCACCGTTATCGATGGTGGCAAACGCCTCCACCAGCGACACCTTGCCCTCGCGCAACGCTTTGATCTCGGTGCCTTGCAACACGATGCCGCACTCCCAGGTGTCCAGGATGTGGTAGTCGTGCCGCGCCTTGCGGTTGGTGGCCAGCACGTTGGACTGCGGTTGCTTTTTCTTCTTCGCCATCTGCTTCACCTACTTCCGCACGTACGAGCGCAGCGCCACCTGTGCCGCCGCGCCACCGAGCAGCATCGCAATCAAGCCGGTTAACGGCATCACGGTCCACACCGCGGAATCCGGCACGCGCGCGATGAGCTGGGAGGCGTACAGGTCGCCGAGCAACGGGTCCACCAGGAACTGCTTCAACGCCCAGACGCCGAAGGTGGCAATCACCGCGCCGAGCGCCACTGCGATCACGGCTTCCAGCACAAACGGGGCCTGGGTGTACCAGCGCGACGCGCCCACCATGCGCATGATGGAGATCTGCTCGCGGCGGTTGAACGCGGCGAGCTGCACCATGTTCGCGATGAGGAACACCGCCGCGAGCGCCTGCGCGGCCGCGACGATGAACGCGACGTTCCTGAACGTGTTCAGGGTGCCCGCTGCGGAGCTGACGGTGTCGGCCTGGTCGGTCACAACTGCCACCTGCGGCAGATCCCGGATGGCATCGAGGGGCGCCGTGTCCGTCGGGTCCGTGAGCCGCACGTGCAACGCCGCCGGCAGCGCCTCCGGGGAGGTTTCGCGCACCAGCTCCGGCTCGGACTCCTGGAACAGCTCCACGAAACGCTCGTAGGACTGCTCGCGCGAGCGGAACGTCACCTGCTCCACCCTGTCGTCCGCCTGCAGGCGGTCGCGCACCTCGGTGCACGCCTCGGAGGAGCAGTCTTGGTCCCCTGCCGAGATGCTCTCGTCCAGCTCCACCATCACCTCAACGCGGTCGAGGTACATATCCTTCGTGTCGGCGGTGGCCTGCGAAATCATCACGCCGGCGCCGACGAGGATGAGCGAGAGCGCGGTAGTGATCACCAACGCGATGGTCATGGTGATGTTGCGCCCCAGGCCTTTGAAGCCTTCGCGGAAAATGAAGTTCCAATTCACGGTTTCTACCTCCTCACGTCGCCGTACATGCCGTTGTGTTCGTCGCGGACGACGTCGCCAAGCTGCAGCTCCACCACGCGCTTGCGCATGTCATCCACCGCGCGCGCATTGTGGGTGGACATCAGCACGGTGGTACCCATGCGGTTGATGCGCGCCAGAAGCGCCATGATTTCGGCGGCGGTGCCGGGGTCGAGGTTGCCGGTTGGCTCGTCGGCAAGCATGAGCGGAGGCTTATCGACGAAAGCTCGCGCGATCGCCACCCTCTGCTGCTCACCACCGGACAGCTCCCGCGGCATACGCTTTGCCTTCGAACCTAGCCCGACAAGTTCCAGCGCATCCGGCACCTGCTTGGCTATGCGCTGCTTCGACTTGCCGGTTACCTCAAGCGCGAAAGCCACGTTGTCGTAGACGTTCAGGTTCGGCAGCAGACGGAAGTCCTGGAACACGTAGCCGATGGACTGGCGCAGCGCGTTGATCTCCTTGCCCTGCAACGCGTTGACGTGGAAATCGTTGAAGAAGATGTCGCCGGAGGTGACGTTTTCTTCGCGGATGAGCAGCTCGAGGAACGTCGACTTACCGGAGCCGGACGCGCCGATGAGGAACACGAATTCGCCGTCCGGGATTTCCAGCGTGACGTCGTTGAGCGCCGGGCGCGTCGACGTCGGGTACGTCTTGGTCACGTGGTCGAATCGAATCACCCGCCACACCTTACCTGCTGCGACATGAAACGATGTCACCCGTGGTAGGCGTCGGTCTCCTCGGCCATGCGCCAGCGGATGCCCGCCTCCAAAAAGCCGTCGATGTCACCGTCGAGCACCTTCTGTGGGTCCCCCACCTCGTATTCGGTGCGCAGGTCTTTCACCATCTGGTACGGGTGCAGCACGTAGGAGCGCATCTGGTTGCCCCAGCTGGCGTTGCCGCCGGCGCCGAGCGCGTCCATCTCCGCTTTCTCTTCCTGGCGCTTCTTCTCCAGCAGCTTCGACTGCAACACGTTGAGCGCCGAGGCCTTGTTCTGAATCTGCGACTTCTCGTTCTGGCAGGTCACCACAATCCCGGTCGGGATGTGGGTGATGCGCACCGCGGAGTCGGTGGTGTTCACGCTCTGCCCGCCAGGGCCGGAGGAGCGGTACACGTCGACGCGGATGTCTGAATCCGGGATATCGATGTGGTCGGTCTGCTCCACCACCGGCAGCACCTCCACCTCGGCGAACGAGGTCTGGCGGCGGCCCTGGTTGTCGAACGGCGAGATGCGCACGAGCCGGTGCGCCCCCTGCTCCACGGAGAGCTGGCCGTACATGTACTCGCCGTGCACCACGAAGGTCGCGGACTTGATCCCGGCCTCCTCCGCGTAGGAGATGTCGTAGATGTCCACTTTGTGGCCGTTCTTCTCGGCCCAACGGGTGTACATGCGCATGAGCATCTCGGCCCAGTCCGCGGCATCCACGCCGCCGGCGCCGGAGCGGATGTTCACCACTGCTTCACGCTCGTCGTACTCGCCGGAGAGCATGGTCTGCACCTCAAGCGAATCGATCGCCGCGGTGACGTCGGCGAGCTCCTCGTCGGCCATGGAAGCGTCGCCTTCTTCCTCGGCGAGCTCGTACATCACCGGTAGGTCGTCGATACGCGCGCGAAGCCCCTGCACCTTGCGCAACCTGCCCTGCACGCTGGACAGCTCGGTGGTCACCTGCTGCGCGTGCGCCGGGTCGTCCCACAGGCTCGGGTCGCCCGCCTGGGCTTCCAACTCCCGGGCGCGCTCGGCCAAGGCGTCGAGGTCCAGCACCTTCTCAATGGTGGCGAGGGTCTTCTCGAGGTCCTGAATGCGCGCTTGGGTTTCCGGTTGCATAGGGGGAAAGTCTAGCCAATCGTGTTGCGCGGGCGAAGACCGGATAAGGTGGCCTTTGACCCCACACGGGCGCCCGGGGCACCGGGCTGAGATCGCGCTAGCGCCGCGCGAGCACCGTTCGAACCTGTCCGGTTAGCACCGGCGAAGGAAGCAAAGGAGATGGTCGTGGCTGACACGCACGCCGACAACACCGACAACACCGACATTTACGCCCAGGAAATCCACCCGAAGCACTCGTACGCCCCGATTGTGCGGGACGGGCTCGAGGTGCCGGAGACCGCGATTGAGCTGGACGATTCCCCCACCGGCCCGAACGCGCCGTTCAAGGTGTACCGCACCCGTGGCCCGTACGCGGAGCCCGAGGTGGGCTTGGAAAGCTTGCGCGGCGAGTGGATTGAGCAGCGCGGCGACACCGAGGAGTACGCCGGTCGCGAGCGCAATTTGCTTGACGACGGTCGCTCCGCTGTGCGCCGCGGCGGCGCCAGCGAGGAGTGGCGCGGCACTTCCCGCGCCCCGCGCCGCGCGAAGGACGGCAAGCGCGTAACCCAGATGGCGTACGCGCGCCGCGGCGAGATCACCCGCGAGATGGAGTACGTCGCGCTGCGCGAGCACTGCGACGTGGAGAAGGTGCGCGCCGAGGTCGCGGCGGGCCGCGCGATCATCCCGAACAACGTGAACCACCCGGAGAGCGAGCCGATGATCATCGGCAACGCCTTTTTGACCAAGATCAACGCCAACATCGGTAACTCCGCGGTGACCTCCTCCATCCGCGAGGAGGTGGACAAGCTTCGCTGGGCCACCCGCTGGGGCGCGGACACGGTGATGGACCTGTCCACCGGCGACGACATCCACGCCACCCGCGAGTGGATCCTGCGCAACTCCCCGGTGCCGATCGGCACGGTGCCGATCTACCAGGCGCTGGAGAAGGTCAACGGCGTGGCCGAGGACCTCACCTGGGAGATCTTCCGCGACACCGTCATTGAGCAGTGCGAACAGGGTGTGGACTACATGACCATCCACGCCGGTGTGCGCCTGCCGTTCGTGCCGTTGACCTCGAAGCGCGTCACCGGCATCGTTTCCCGCGGCGGCTCGATCATGGCGGGTTGGTGCCTCGCGCACCACAAGGAGTCCTTCCTGTACGAAAACTTCGACGAGCTGTGCGAGATCTTCTCGCAGTACGATGTCGCATTTTCGCTTGGCGACGGGCTTCGCCCCGGTTCCGTGGCCGATGCGAACGATGCCGCCCAGTTCGCCGAGCTGAAGACCATCGGGGAGCTGTGCAAGCGCGCCTGGGACTACGACGTGCAGGTGATGATCGAGGGCCCGGGGCATGTGCCGCTGAACATGATCCAGGTGAACAACGAGAAGGAGGAGGAATGGTGCGGCGGCGCCCCCTTCTACACGCTTGGCCCCCTGGTCACCGACATCGCCCCTGGTTACGACCACATCACGTCTGCGATCGGCGCGGCAAACATCGCCATGGGCGGCACGGCCATGCTGTGCTACGTCACCCCGAAGGAGCACCTCGGCCTGCCGAACAAGGACGACGTGAAGACCGGCGTGATCACGTATAAGGTCGCCGCGCACGCCGCCGACGTGGCGAAGGGCCACCCGGGTGCGCGCGACTGGGACGACGCGATGAGTAAGGCACGCTTCGAGTTCCGCTGGCACGACCAGTTCGCGCTCTCCCTCGACCCGGAGACCGCGGAGGCGTTCCACGACGAGACGCTGCCAGCCGAGCCCGCGAAGACGGCGCACTTTTGCTCCATGTGCGGCCCGAAGTTCTGCTCGATGCGCATCAGCCAGGACATCCGCGACGAGTTCGGCGACAAGATCGACGAGGCGCTCGACGACGAGAACCGCGCCATGATCGCGGACCTGGGCATCCCCACCTTCGCCGGTGGCGAGGACTTCCGCCGCGGCGAGGAGAAGATGGCGGAGGAGTTCCGCGAGCTGGGCTCGAACGTCTATCTCGACGAGCAGGCTGAATCTGCGCGATAATTGCGGGGTGATTTCCACCCAGCAGTTCATCGATGCACACCGCTCATCCTCCGACGCCGAGCTCGCCGCCGCGCTCGTTGAGCACGCCGGCGCGCTTGCCTTGCGCATGCGTGCCGCGGGCCTGGAGACAGACCAGAAGACGTCGGTGTCGGATGTGGTGACGGACGCCGACCGCGCCGCCGAGGAATTCGTCGCAGAAGCGCTTGAGGCATTGCGCATCGACGATGGCGTGCTCGGCGAGGAGGGCGCCTCGCGCGAAAGCTCCAGCGGCCGTACCTGGGTCATTGACCCGGTGGACGGCACGTTCAACTTCTCGCAAGGCTCGGACTACTTCTGTTCGGCACTTGCGCTTATTGACGCCTCCGGGGCTCCCCTCATCGGCGCCGTGCACCGCCCCGCGACATCCACCACCTGGTTGGCCGCCGACGGCAAGGCCACGCGTGACGGTGAGGAGTTAGATGGGCTCAGGCAATCGTCGTTAAGCAATTGCGCGCTCGTGACGTACCTGCACCCAACCTCCATGAGCGACGATGCCGTGCGCGAGACGTGGCAGCGCGCGGCGTCTGGCGCGGCCACGGTGCGCATGTTCGGCGCCGGGTCGGTCGATCTGGCCAGCATCGCCTCCGGGCAGTTCGGCGGCTGGCTGCAGCATTCGGTGGCGGATTGGGACTGGCTGCCGGGCAAGGCGCTCATCGAAGCCGTCGGCGGGCGCGCCGAAAAGGTCGACGCGGGCGGGGTGACCTGGTGCGTGGCCGGCAACGCCCAACTGGTGGGCGAAGTAATGGAGAAACTGCGCGCCTAAGGCAGGCGGAAACCCCCGGACATGTGGCTGAGCACAGTGTCCATGCGCACCGCGCCGGTGGGCGCGTGCACTACGCCCTGCAGCGGGCTGTGGCAGGCGAGATCCAGCGGCGGGCGCAGCACACCGCCGTTGACCAGGCCGACCACGCGGTCGCCCGCCATCAGCGGCGCGCCGGAATCTCCCTGCATGGCGCAGACGTGGTTGATGTTCATCGTCTGCCAGTCGCGGAACGTAATCCCACACGTGGTTCCGGAGGCCACGCCGCTCTTGCACACCCGGGTGCCGGGCTGCACGGGCGCACCGCCCACGCGGCCAGCGGTTACTCCGCCGTAGGAGCGGCTCACCTCGGTGTTCGGGGCGAGCGTGATCACCGCGTAATCGAACTCGCGGTTGACCTGGGTCACCGTGCCGGTGCGGCCGAGGTGCTGCGCGTCGGCTGAGACCACCGGGTCACCCACGTTGCCGCAGTGACCGGCCGTGAGCGCGATCTTCTGGCCGCGGTCGTTGTATCCGGCGACGGTGACGGTGCACATCGCGTCCTGCCCGACATAGATCGGGGTGCCGGGGCCGTAGAGTGCGTTGCCGCGGGCGGCGGCCGCCGCTGCGTCGGCGGGCACGCGCGGCGCGTCGTGCAACGAGCCGGGCACGCGGTGGAGCACCCGGTCGGCGAAGGGCTTGCCTGCCAGCGTCTTCGACACCGGATCGTTGCGCCAGACGTAGTTGTGCTGCGGTTCGGCGTGTGCGGCCGGGATCCCGGCTGCTACGGCGATTGCGGTGACGGTCGCGGCGACGGCGGTGGACAGGCGGCGCATGAAACTCTCTTCCCACTAGACAACAACGGACTTATTCAACCACATCCGTAACACGCGGGGGTAGCGCTAATATTGCGCATATGAGTGACGCAAACCAGAAGCTTAAGGGCGCACTTGCGCCGTTCGAAGACACCATCGAGGCCACCCGCGAGCACCGCGAGGAACTGTACAAGTGGTTCCACCAGCACCCGGAGCTCTCTCTGGAAGAGGTAGAAACCTCCGGCCGCATCGAAGAAGAGATGACGCGCATGGGTTACGACGTCATTTCCGTGGGCAAGACCGGCAAGGTCGCCGTGCTGGAGAACGGCGAGGGCCCCACCGTGCTCTTCCGCGCGGACTTCGACGCGTTGCCGCTGCCGGAGGAGACCGGCCTGGAGTACTCGGCTGACCCCGAACTGGGACGCATGCACGCCTGCGGCCACGACATGCACACCACTGCCCTGCTGGGCGCCGCTGACGCCATGATGCAGCACAAGGACGCGTGGTCCGGCACCTTCATCGCACTGTTCCAGCCGGGCGAGGAAACCGGCCACGGCGCGATGGACATGGTCAATTCCGGCCTGGCGGAAAAGGTGCCCGAGCCTGACGTGGTGCTCGGCCAGCACATCGGCCCGCTGCTGCCGGATTACGGCATGGGCTCGCTCTCCGGCCCGGTGTACACCACCTGTGTGCAGACGAAGATCACGCTGTACGGCAAGGGCTCGCACGGCTCTATGCCGCAGAAGGGCATCGACCCTGTGGTTATGGCGGCCGAGGTAATCACCGCGCTGCAGACAATCGTTTCGCGCAACATGGACCCGTCGGAGATGACTGTGGTGACCGTGGGCGCGGTCCACGGCGGGCAGTCCTCCAACACCGTCGCGGACTCCGTGGAGCTTGCCGTGTCCACCCGCGCGTACACCGAGGAGATTTCCGACGAGCTCAACGCACACATCAAGCGCATCGTCCGCGGCGTCGCGCAGACCCACGGAGCTGAGCGCGAGCCGAAGTTCGAGATCATCGGCGGCGCACCGGAGTTCTGGAACAACGAGGAGATCACCGAAACCGTCATGGCCGCGTTCCAGGAACAGTTCGGTGAGCGGGCGGGCGACTTCGGCCGCCTCGGCGGTTCGGAGGACTTCCCCAACATCGCCTCCGCGTGGGGTGCGCCGTACTACTTCTGGTTCGTGGGCTCCAACGAGGACATCACGAAGGCCGCGCCGAACCACTCCCCGCAGTTCGCACCGGATCTGCAGCCGACGCTCGACGTGTGCGTGCGCACCATCCTCACGGGCCTGTCGCCGTACCTGATGAAGTAGGAGTACGTTGAGGCGCATGCAAGAGCAACAGCGCCTCATCGTCCCCGACCTCGCCCGCGGCACAGCCCTTCTCGGCATTGCGATGGCGAATGCCGCGCAGGCGTGGATGATCAACGACTTTTCGGCGGAATCTTCCCCCGGTTGGTCTGTCGGCGGCGTGCGTGAGGGCAGCGTGGTGGACGCGGTGTGCGCCGTGTTCGCCGCGATGTTCGTGCACGTGCGCGGCCTGCCGATGTTTTCCACGCTGCTCGGTTTCGGCTTCGGCCTTGTCGCCGCCAGCCTTGCGCGCAAGGGCTACACCGCCGCGGAATCGCGCAAGGTGCTGTTCCGCCGCTACTTTCTGCTGGCACTGTTCGGCCTCGCTCACTTATTTTTGGTGTTTTACGGCGACATCATGTTCACCTACGGGCTGATCGGCATCGCGATGGCGGTGCTGTTCAAGCTGAGCTCAAAGACGCTGCGCATCATCGCCTACACCCTGCTCGGCCTCTGGACCGCGTTCACCGCATTCGCGGCCACCGTGTCATTCTTCGTGCCGGAGGACGTGGAGGTCGGCTTCAACGCCGGCACGAACACCGCTGAGTTCGCCACCGTCGGCGATTGGTTCACCGCTAACTTCGCCGAGGCTTCGTCGTCGATCGCCGCGTCCCCCTTCGCTGTGTTGCAGCTCGGCGCGTTGTCGCTCATCGGTTTCGTGTGGGCAAGGGAGCGGGTGCTTATCGACGTCACCGCGCACCGCCGCACCCTCATCACCTGGTCCGCGATCGCCGGCGTCATCATTGTGCTGCTCGGCGTGCCCTGGGGCCTGTCGGCGGCGGGTGTCCTCCCGCATGGGTGGGAAACCGGGTTTTTCCTGCTCAACCAGTCGGTCGGCTACTGGACGGGCCCCGGCATCCTCGCAGGGCTGGCGCTAGCCACCGACTCGCTGCGCAACGAGGTCCCCGGCTGGGCCAGGGCGTTCGTGGCGCTGGGCAAGCGCTCCATGTCGGGCTACCTTGCCCAGTCGTTTATCTTCATCGCGCTCGTGATGCCGTTTGCGCTTGGCATCGGCCAGGACGCCACGGTGTCTGGCAAACTGTTCGCAGGCCTCGTCGTCTGGCTGATCACGCTCGCACTCGCGGCGCTTCTCGACGCCGCCGGCAAGCAGGGTCCATTCGAGCACGCCCACCGCCGCCTCTCCTACGGCAAAACAGGAAGGATCGAACCGAAGAATGATCGAGTTCAAATCGCTGGCTGAGCTCACCCCGGTGGAGATCCACCAGCTGTTCAAGCTGCGCGTGGACGTGTTCGTCGTGGAGCAGCAGTGCCCCTACAACGAGATTGACGAGCAGGACGCCGACCCCTCCACCCGCCACATCCTTGCATGGGAGGGCGGGCGCCTAGCTGGTTGCGCCCGCGTCTTCCCCACCCCGGAGGGGTCGCGCTTCGGGCGATTCGTGGTCAACCCCGAGTTCCGCGGGGCGGGGCTCGGCCCCGACATTGTGCGCGCCGGCATCGCCTACACCGAGCGTTTCCCCGGCGACCTTGTCATCGAGGCTCAGTCCGGGTTGGTCGGGTACTACTCCCAATTCGGCCTGGTCGCCGAGGGCGAGGAATTCGACGATGCCGGGATCATGCACCGCCGCATGCGCTTGCGGCGCTGACCCCCTCGCCTACCCCTTGTTACTCGCCTACCCCTTGTTATCCGTCGCGGTGCGGCGATCCAGGCGGAAGCCCTCCGGCAAGCGCCACGAGTCGTCCTCGTGGTCGTACTCCAGTTCCGGGCGCTCGACCTCGTTGCCCTCCGAGTCGTAGCCCGGCGCGGGGATGTTCTCGTGCGCCTCGAGCTTCTCCGGCGTGTCCGTCTTCTCCCAGGTGCGCGACTTCGTCTTGCGCGCCGCGGCGGAATCGTCGCCCATGGCTTTCGCCAGGGAGTACATCATGACGAAGTACATGAAGAAGAACGGCAGGGCGATGATGATCACCACTTCCTGCAGTGCGTCGATGCCCGAATCGTTGATGAACAGCAGAGCCGCCGTCACCAATCCCACGGCGAGCACCCAGCCCACCCGGTAGTAGGTGGGAGACTTGTTTTCCTCACCCGTGGCGTACATGTCGATCACCATCGCGGCGGAGTCCATCGATGTGACGAAGTAGAACACGATGACGATCAGCGCCAGGGTGCCCGTGATGCCGTAAATCGGGTACTGCTCAAGCAGGGTGAACAGCGCCCGCGGTGTTTCACCGTCCTCCACCACCGGGCCGGTGAGCACACCGGGCTCGGAGGTTTCCATCTCAATTGCGGCTCGGCCGAAGATGGAAAACCAGATCA
This sequence comes from Corynebacterium sp. Marseille-P4321, assembly GCF_903645305.1. GTDB lineage: Bacteria > Actinomycetota > Actinomycetes > Mycobacteriales > Mycobacteriaceae > Corynebacterium. The sequence goes on from NZ_CAHJXO010000002.1 coordinate 574,406, forward strand.
AGTCGAACGCCGCGGGAAGCAGGATGGTGCCGCCGATAAACTCGCGCACCGTGCGGCCGCGGGAGATGCGGGCGAAGAACATGCCCACAAACGGCGACCAGCAAATGGTCCAGGCCCAGTAGAACGCAGTCCACATGCCGTGCCAGCCCGGGTTGTCGTTGTAAGAATCCACCCAGAACATCAGCTCCGGCAGGGATTGAGCGTAGATGCCGAAGGATTCGGTGATCTGCCCCACAAGCTTCAGCGTCGGGCCGGTGAGCAAGACGAACAGCATCAGCAGGATGGTGCCGACGATGTTCAGGTTGGACAGGATCTTCACGCCCTTATCCAGTCCGGTGGCCACCGAAAGGGAGGCCGCGACAGTGATGGCCAGAATGATGCCGATCTGCACGGGCGTGACCAAGGGAACGCCCCACATGATGTTCAGGCCCGCCGAGATCTGCAGCACGCCAAGGCCCACCGAGACTGCGAGACCGAAGACGGTGCCCACGATGCCCAGTGCGTCGATAAGCTTGCCCGGCGTCTCGTACACCCTGCGCCCGAGAAGCGGCGCGAACATCGAGGACAGGCGGGCCGGCATCTTGCGCTTGTACACGAAGTAGCCGATGGCCAGGCCAGGCAGGGTGAAGATCACCCACATGTGGATGCCGAAGTGGTAGAAGGTGAACTCGAACGCCTGCCGGATCGCCTCCCGGCTCATCGATTCCATGTCCCCGCGCGGCGGGTTGTAGGCGTGGTGCAGCGGCTCGGCCGCACCCCAGAACATCAGCGTCGCGCCCATGCCGGCGGCGAAGAGCATGGCGAACCAGACGGGGTATGAGTACTCGGGTTCGTCGTCATCGTCGCCGAGCCGCAAATTCCCGTACCGGGAGATGAACACCACGATGAGGTACACGAGCACGGCGGAAATACCGCCGATGTACATCCACGCCAAGTTGTCCATCAGCCAGCCGGAGATGGACGAATACACCTGCCGCGCCTCGTCACCGAAGGCGAGCGTGACCGCGACGAAGACCAGGATGAAACCCAGCGCGGAGAAGAAAATCAGGGGGTCGGACTGCAGTTTACGTTTCATGGGTTCGCTCACGGACTCGACTTACGGGCGGGGCCTAAACAGCGCACCCGCTGCCGACGACGTCACCGCCGAGCCGACCAGCACGAGCACGGTGTACAGGATGCCGGTGACCCCGAGCATCTGTAGCAGCCACCCAAAGAACAACGCGCCCACGACGGCGCCAATGATTGCGACGACCCAACGGCCCATAGAAACCCAATCTCCTTGTCGATATCGATGTGGGGTCCCAGCGTACAGATTTGTTACGATGCTGATTCGTTGAAGGGGAGTAGCTCACCAACGCGTTGTTCGACATACTGGCCGCGGACAGGCCCGGGCAGCCGGCTCAAAAGCGAGCGAGCGAGACCTTCGGAGAAGTAGTTCCCTACCCCGAGGTTTCCCCGATGAAACAGGCTCCCGTTCCCTCAGAAAACGCACCGGCTCGCAACGAGCAGAAGCTGGACGAGCAGAAACTGCTGGAGAAGTTCATGTGGCTCTCCATCGCCGCATCCGTAGTGGTCATCCTGCTCAAAGCGGCAGCTGCCCTGGTCACCGGCTCGGTGGGGTTCCTCTCCGACGCGATTGAATCTGTGATCAACCTCGTCGCCGCCTGCGTGGGCCTGTGGGCGTTGAAGCTTTCGGCGAAACCGGCTGACGACAACCACAACTTCGGCCACTCCCGCGCGGAGTACTTCTCCGCCCAGGTGGAAGGCACCCTCATCCTGATTGCCTCGGTGGTGATCATCTACACGGCCGTTGATCGCATCATCCACCCGCAGCCGGTGGAGCAGCTGGGCGTGGGCCTGGGGTTCTCCGTCGCGGCGGCAGCTGTGAACGCGGCGGTGGGGGTGGCGCTTATCCGCGCAGGCAAGAAGTACCGCTCCACCACCCTGGACGCGGACGGGCGCCACCTGATCACCGACGTGTGGACCTCCGTGGGTGTCGTCGTGGGCATGGCGCTGGTGTGGCTCACCGGCTGGGCGGTGCTCGACCCCGTCGTCGCCCTCATTGTGGGCGTGAACATCCTGATCACCGGATACAAGCTGCTCAAGGGCGCAATCCAGGGCCTGCTATCGGAAACGCTGCCGGACGACGAGGTGGAAACGGTCCACGAGCTCCTGCGCGCGTTCGCGGATGAAAACGGCGTGGAGTTCACCTCCGTGCGCACCGCCGCCGCCGGCCGAGACCGGCTGATCAGCATCGTGATGCAGGTGCCCGGCGAGTGGTCGGTGTCGCACTCCCACGAGCACGCCGACGCGGTTGAGGAGGGCCTCGCCGAGTCGCTCGGGGGCGCGGAGACAATCGTGCACGTCGAGCCGCTCGGCCACCCCACCCGCACCGGCCCGATGTGGGGCTAGCCTCTACTAGGCTGGCCGCCATGGCTGATTCCATCAAGGACCCGGAGCTGTACGAGCGCCTGCGCGAGGAGGGCAACTCCAAGTCGAAGGCGGCGGCGATCGCGAACGCGGCGGCGCGCGACGGACGCTCCGAGGTGGGCAAACGCGGCGGCGAGTCGGACGCTTACGAGGACTGGACGAAAGAGGAGCTCTACGAGCGCGCCCAGGAGCTGGACATCCAGGGCCGCTCGGACATGTCCAAGGACGAGTTGATCGAGGCGCTCCGTGGCTAAGCCGACGCTCGATCTGCGCTGCTACTTCGTCACCGGCCAGGGCCCCGACATCGTCGAGCGCGCCCGGGCCGCCGCCCTCGGCGGGGCGGGCATCATCCAGGTTCGCTCGAAACCCATCTCGGCGCGCGAGCTTTACTCGCTGTCGCTTGAGGTTGCCCGCGCGGTGCACGCGGTGCGGCCCGAAACGCATGTGCTTATCGACGACCGCGTGGACGTCGCCCTCGCCCTCAACGATCAAGGCATCTCGGGGGTCCATGTGGGCCAAGACGACCTCGACGTGCGCATGGTTCGCAAGCTGCTCGGCCCTTCCGCTGTGATCGGCTTGACCACCGGGACCATGGAGCTGGTCGAGGCGGCGAACGAACTGGTTCGGGAGCAGCCGGGTGTCATCGACTACATCGGCTGTGGCCCTTTCCGGGCTACGCCTACGAAGGATTCCGGGCGCGAGCCCATCGGCCTTGAGGGCTACCCGTCGCTCGTCGCCGCATCCAAACTGCCGATGGTTGCTATCGGTGACGTCACCGCGGACGATATCTACGACCTGGCCCGCGCTGGCGTGGACGGCTGCGCGATCGTGCGCGGCATCATGCACGCGCACGACCCCCAGGCTTACTGCGAACAAGTGGTCGCCGAGTTCGACCGCGGCACGGCTAGTAGGAGCTGAAGCCGTCCCCGTCGAGCTGGTGCACCTCGTCGCCCGTAATCGCGGGGTTGAACACGGAAACGAGTACGAGGTCCTCGTCCTTGCCACCGCGAAGGTAGTGCGGATCATGCTCGTCAAGCACGTAGATGGTTCCCGGCGTGATCGGGTAGATGTTGCCCTCAGTGTCCTCCACCTCGCCGGATCCCGCGATGCAGTAGCAGGCCTCCAGGTGGTTCTTGTACTCCAGCTTCGACTCCGTCCCGGCGCGGACCACGGTGTGCGCCACGGCGAAGCCCATGTCGTCCTTCGCAGTGATGAGGCGCTCGCTGGTGCCGCCACCCCACTCCACAGTTTCAACGTCTTCACGGGATCGGATGAACATGTCGTTTTCTCCTTGGTCTCGTTTTTCAAAGGCGTACACCAACCACGGTAATGAAATTGGCTACACCCCGACATCGCCAAACCCGTCCTCGGCGTCGATCATGTCGCAGAATTCGCCCATCGTTACCGCGTCGTCGTTGCGCCTCGGCAGCGAGTAGTTACGGGAGACAAACCGGGAGCCGTCGCCGTACACAAAGTGCAGATCGTCCTCGTCGCGCAGGATCTTGATGTAGCCGTCCGTGACCAACGAGTGGCAGGCGGAACACAGTGGCAACAGGTTCTCTAGATCCGTGTGTCCGGCGTTGTTCCACTCTTCGAGGTGGTGCATCTCCAAGAAACGGGTGTGGGTGCATCCGGGTGCAGCGCATTGGCTCCCCCACATCACGAGCAGGGCGTTTATCTGCGCCGGTGTGGCGAGCCGGAACTTGCGTCCAGTCTTAATCACCAGGCCGTTTTCGTCCACGATGTTCTGTCGCAACGCCGCGTTGGCCACGATATTCGCCAGAGCCTGCGAGGGCGCCCCGATGTTGTTCGGCATATAGGCCCGCCCGTCTTTGGTCACAATGATGTTCACATGCGCCGCCGGCGTGAGCAGCGCGTCGGTCGGCTTCGTGCGCACCATATGCACCATGCCCAGTAATGCGTGAACCAGGTGTTTTCCAATCGGCAAGCCGAAGCCGGATGCCGTTTGCCGGGCAGGTCTAACTGGTTCTACGGCTGCAGCTTTATCCATGGCGCGGTCCAGGGCATCGTCGTCAAGCAACTGCCCCTCTTCTGCCGTTTCGTCGATGGTGTCGACCCCGTTCCAGCTGATTTCACCGAGCTTCAACCCGGCAATGAAAGCCGCGCCGTTGACTGGATTAAGTTGCCCCCAGAACTTCACATCGCCTGTGTCTGTCTTCTTGATGCGCAGGTAGCTGCCGTCCCCGCTGTCTTCCCCATCGCCGTTCTTTTTGCGTCCAACCAGCGCAATCTCTAGCTCGTGGTAGCCGAGTTCACGTGCAAGCTCGACGAGTTCCGCCTCGTTGTCCTCGGTGATGTACGGCAGGACGAGACGCACCTTCGAATAACTGACCTCGCCGGCGCCGAAGGCTTGCTCAAGCAGCGGAAAAGTTCCGAGGCGGCACGCGATGTTCACGTACTCGTATGCCGTGGAATCACTGATCCCCAACCGCCGAATGAGCGCGTGGGCCGTTGAGGAAGCCCCGGCGAGCCGCGCGAGGCCCGCCTCCTCGAAGTGCCTGATTTGCCGCAGCAGGTCGGCTTTGCCGCGGGTGAGCTTGATAAACGTGTCCTCGATCTGGCTCAGCGAGGCCTCGGCGAGATTACTTCCCGGCGGAGCTGCGATGGTGGCGGTCATGGTTGGATTCCCCCTTGGCGAGATGTGGTTCTGCTGTTCGATATGCAGAACACTAACACCCGCGCCGACACGTCTTCTACCTGCACTTTTAGGGTTTATAACTCGTTGTTTAAAAACGCTTTATCGCATGCGCAATCGCCCCTTTGAATCCCGCCGCGCAAAGCACTCCGCATTGCGGAGTAGTGGGTACGCACCAACCTTTCCATGTACCAGTCACTCCACATTGCGGAGTAGTGGGTACGAACCAAATATTTCGCCCTGCGTTGCACTCCGCATTGCGGAGTAGTGGGTACGCACCCACGAACCGACAGTCGCCCCGCTCGGACTACCCTAAGTATTTGTGAAAATCTCCGTTGTCGGCGCTGGCATCATTGGTCTCTCAACTGCGCTCACCTTGGCGGACAAAGGCCATAGGGTCACCGTCCACGACCCGGCCCCGGCGTCGCAGGCCTCGCACTGGGCGGGCGGCATGCTCGCCCCGACGGCGGAGGTGGTGTATCGGCAGGACCCGTTGTTCCCGCTCATGCGCGCCGCTGGCGAGTGGTACCCGGAGCTCATTGCGCTCGCCCGCAAATACACGGACGAGCCGACAGGCTACCGCACCGACGGAACGCTTGTTGTCGCGCGCGACCAGGCCGACCGCACCCACCTCGCCGAGCTGCAGGCGTACCAGGCCACGCTCGGCATGGAAGTAGAAAAAGTCACGGTGCGTCAGGCGCGAAAACTCGAGCCAGCCCTCTCCCCCGCCGTCGCTGGCGCGGTGCGGATCGAAAGCGACCATCAGGTCCAGCCGCGGCTGTTTACGCGTGCGCTTATCGACGCCTGCCGGGCCGCCGACGTGCACTTCGTCGCGGAACACATCAGGGACTTGGGCACCGTGGACGCGGATCAGGTGCTCGTCGCAGCTGGACTCGGGGCGAAGGAACTGGTGAACGGCCTCAACCTGCGCCCGGTCTACGGCGATATCCTTAACGTTCGAGTGCCGGAGCACCAATACCCGCTGCTCAGCCACGTGGTGCGTGGGTTCGTGGAGGACCGCCCCGTCTACCTCATCCCGCGCGAAGACCACACGTTGACCATCGGCGCCACCACCCGCGAGGATGGCCGCGCCAAACCGCAGGTCCAGGGCGTGCACCAACTGCTGCGCGACGCCATCGAGTTGGTACCGGCGCTCGAAGAGTGCGACCTGGTCGAAGTTGGCGCCGGCGCTCGCCCGGGCACGCCCGACGACCTGCCGTATCTCGGCCGCGTCGACGAACGCACGGTTGTCTCCACAGGATATTTTCGTCACGGGATTCTGTTGGCGGCGTTGGGGGCGAGGTGTGGGGCGGAGCTCGTCGATAAGCAAAAGCCCTCGATAGACTTAACAGCCTGCAACCCAAGGAGGCACCAATGAACATCACGATCAACGGCAAGGCCGCATCGACACAGGCCGAAACCGTCGAGGAACTCGTGCGCGAAACAGGCGCGCCCGAGGCAGGCACAGCGGTAGCGGTCAACGGCGACGTTGTGCCGCGCTCGCAGTGGGGCACAAAGCTTGACGACGGCTGCGTGGTAGACATCCTCACCGCAGTCCAAGGAGGGTAAACGTGCTGGAGATTGCAGGCAAGCAGTTCGCGTCGCACCTGATCATGGGCACGGGCGGCGCCACCAGCATGGACATGCTCGAACGCGCTCTTGTGGCCTCCGGCACGGAGCTGACCACAGTGGCCATGCGGCGTTATGCCACGCAGACCCAGGCAGGAGGCGAGTCCGTCTTTGACCTACTAAAACGCCTCAACATCGTGCCTCTGCCAAACACTGCTGGCTGCCGCACCGCGCGCGACGCAGTGATTACAGCGAAGCTGGCGCGCGAGGCGCTCGGCACCGATTGGGTGAAACTCGAAGTCATCGCGGACGACCACACGCTTCTGCCCGACGTGGTGGAAACCGTCGACGCCTGCGAGATGCTCGTGGACGAAGGCTTTACCGTGCTTGCGTACACATCCGATGACCCGGTTGCGGCGAAGCGTTTGGAAGACCTCGGCGCGGCCGCCGTGATGCCGCTCGGCTCCCCCATCGGCACCGGCCTGGGCATCCTCAATCCGCACAACATCGAGCTCATCTGCTCGCGCTCGCAAGTGCCGGTGCTTATCGACGCTGGCGTGGGCACCGCCTCCGACGCCGCCCTCGCAATGGAACTCGGCTGCTCCGGCGTGCTTTTGGCCAGCGCCGTGAACCGCTGCCAGGACCCGGAGGCGATGGCGCAGGCCATGAAGCACGCGGTGGAGGCGGGCCGTCTTGCGAAGGCTGCCGGGCGCATTCCGAAGCGCGAGCACGCCGTGGCCTCCTCCACCTTCGAAGGCCTGGCAGACTGGGAAGACGCAGTGCTGTAGTTACTCGCGGCCCTCGAGCGCCTCGGAAACTCGCTTCAGGTAGGTGTTGCGCTTCTCAGCGGCTTCCGGGGTGTAGCCCTTGCCGTAGGCTTCCTCGACCATAGCGGCCGCACGCTTGGCGTCCTCGCCGCCGTAGTCGTAGGCCTTCAGGTCGTCGATCTTCTCAAACGAGGGCTTCAGAAAGTCGAGAGTGAAGCTAATGCCCTTCGGGGTGGTCTGGTTCACAGCCTCGAGCGGGCCCACCACGGACCAGCGGATACCGAGGGAGTTCTTCATCGCCTTGTCAATGTCCTCCGGCGACGCGATGCCCTCGTTGAGCAGGTACATCGCCTCATCCAAGATGCGCTTTTGGAAGCGGTTGGCAATGTAGCCCTCGATCTCCTTGTTCAGGGTCACGGCGGCCTTGCCAATCTTTTCGTAGAACTCCCGCGTCGTGGTCAAGGTTTCTTTCGAGGTGCGCTCGCCAGGCACCAGCTCAACCAGCGGCAGAAGGTGCGGCGGGTTGAAGGGGGGGGCGATGAGGACCTTGGCGGCCTGCGCGTCATCGAGCACCGAGGCGATGTCGCTGGGCAGCAGCGCCGAGGACGATGACGCGTAGATGATCTCCGGGTTTGCGCCGTAGACGGTCTTCGCCATCTCCTGCTTGAAGTCCAGTTTCTCCGGGCCGTTTTCCTGCACCAGGAACGCATCCGCAACGGCTTCCTCGACGGAGTCTGCCTTCTGAATCTGCGGCGAGCCCTCAGCCAGTCCGGCGTTCGTCTTGGCGATGAGCTCGTCGATGTCGTCGCGCACATCGGTGACCTTCACCGTGTATCCGTTCTCCGCGAAAAGCTTGGCGAAGGATTCGCCGATGGTGCCGTACCCAATGACTGCAATCGTGTTCGTATCCATGCCAACAATTGTTCCACCGCCGCCGATGCGTCGCAGCGCCCCTGGTAGAACGGTATACATGCTCACCAAGCAGGAACTTCAACGCACCGCCCGGCAGATGACACTCATTGGGACAGAGGCGCAGGAGCAGCTCCACCGCGCCCGTGTGTTGGTCATCGGTGCCGGCGGCTTGGGTTGCCCCGTGATGCAGACGCTCGCCGCGACCGGGGTGGGGTACATCGAGGTCTGGGACGACGATACCGTGGCGCTGTCCAACATCCACCGCCAGATCCTGTTCGGCGCGGACGATGTGGGCCGCAAGAAGGTCGAGGTCGCCTCGGAACAGCTCAGGCAGCTCCAGCCCGACATCGAGGTCAAGGCGGTCGATGCGCGCCTGACGCAAGACAATATTGTCGGCGCGCTTGCGGGTATCGACGTGCTCATAGACGGCTCCGACACCTTCGCCACAAAGTTCCTCGCCGCAGACGCCGCCGAGATCACCGGCACGCCGCTGGTGTGGGGCTCGGTGCTGCGCTTCCGCGGCGATGTCGCCACTTGGTGGACAGGCCCCGGCGCGCCGGACGACGGGGTGGGTCTGCGCGATCTCTACCCCTCCCAGCCGGATCCGGATTCGGTGCCGGATTGCGCCACCGCCGGCGTACTCGGTGTGACCACCAGCGTTGTCGGCGGGCTGATGTCCACCGAGGTCGTGCGTTTTCTCACCGGCCGCGCCGACGTCGGCAGACTACACATGTACGACGCGATGACCGCCTCCATCCGCCACTTCAACGTCGCACGCGATCCGGGCCGCGCGCTCACCACGCAGTTCGCCACCTACTCCGAGGCGTGCTCGCTGGAGGGACAATCGCTTATCGACGAGCTCCGCTCCGGCACCGCCCAAGCCCTCGACATCCGCGAACCCCACGAACGCGCAATCTGCGACCTGCCCTACCCGTCCGTCCACCTGCCACTGTCGCAACTGGACCGCGTCACCGAAGTGTTCGCCGAACTCGGCCCCGGGGATGTGGTGGTGTATTGCGCGGGCGGGGTGCGCTCGCGGGGGTTCGTCGATAAGCATGCAGCCCTTGCGCAACAATCCGGCATCACTTTGCGCTCTCTGCCTGGCGGGGCGAATCGCTGGGGTATAACGAAAGCATGAAATATACACCTGTCGTTGTTTCCGTGGCGTTTGCCGCTACGCTCGCGGCCCCGGCGGCTAACGCCCAGGTTGCGCAGTCCACGCTCACAGTGTCCAACTCGGCTGGAAACGTGCGCTGCGAGATCACCACGTTCAGCAACGGAGTGACAGAGACCCTGTGCGTGAGCGACACCGCGCGGCAAACCCAGTCCGAATGTAACCCAGCCGGGCAGCTCATTCCCGCGGTGGCCATCCAGGAAAAGTTCGTGGGCCGAAAGTGTTGGAACCAAGGCCTTTCCTACCAGCCCCAAAAGATGAGCCCCCTGCAGGTGCGCTCACACGGCTCCGCATACGTGCTCCAGGGCTTCTCCGGCAACCTGTACGTGTTCGACACCGCGCGGCTCGCACTGGTACGCGCAGGTTCCGCCAACACCGTCCTGTTCGACTTGTAAGTAAGGTTTCAACCGTGAAAAAGCTTCTTGCCACCATCACCGCCGCTGCCGCCCTGGTGGCAGGCACCGGCACCGCCACCGCTTGGTCAACCCCGTGGAACCCGGGCGGTGTCGAATGGCCAGCCGCCTACCGCCAGCTGCCCAAGCAAGCCCCCTACGCCACTTTCTCCAACGTGCAGAACACGGCCCGGTGCGGCGTGTACAACATCAATGGCCAAGACTTCGTGCAGTGCATCTCTCTGGTCGACCGGATGCCGGGCCACCAGTGCAACGCGAAGTACGGCGAGGCCAACGCGATGAACTCTGTGACCTGGGACGCATGGAACTGTCTGCCGAAGAACACCTTCGCCGGTGCCGCCCCGATGGGCAACCTGCAGATGCGTCGCTACGGCTCCCAGGTGGTGTTCACCGACCACAGGGGCAACTTCTACATCGGCGACCGGGGCTTAAACCGCATGATGCGCGTCGGCGAAATCAACGACATGTTTATCCAAGACCGCAAGGTCACCGGCTTTAACTCGCCAATCCGCGGATCCTCTATCCCGCGCGGTTCTTCGCTCTAGTTTTCGAGATTCGCCTCCCGGTTTCGTAGGGACGTGGTACATTGCGTCCTCGTTCCAGCACAACCGAATAAAGGAGGCGCCCTTGGGCGAAGTGTTGCGGGCAGCATTCGAATGCATTGAAGTCCCGTCGCTCACCGAACGAGAACTGAAAATTTTGACAAAGATCGCGCAACGCGCTGATGATCGGACCGGCCCGGACCTCGGCCCCGACGGCGCAGTGCGAGAGTGCACCATCGGGTACGTGGACAACGCACTCGGCTCGGAGCAGACAACGATCGGCGGACTGCAAGCGGACTCCATCCGGCTCCACATGCCGGTCTTCTACGCCACCGGATGGGTGCGGGCGATCGACAACCCGGCTCTGGACGGAGCCCACCAACTGAATATCGCGCGGTTGACGCGGATGCTCGACGCGCAGTTGCAAGACGCCGGTTCCGCGGAGGCAGACAGCGAACAGCCCGGGGACTTCGAAGCAGCAGTGCCCAGCGACCTCACCGAGCTGGTGGACACCCTTTTAATCAAACACAGCACCTAAGATTGAAACGACCGGGGCGGGAGCAATCCCGCCCTTTTTCTTCGCTCGGAATGCGGACCCATAGAAGCTGAATTACACTTCAAGCATCCTTCAACACTTTTCGCATTTCCCGAGGTAAAACTATGCAACGCAAACTCACCGCAGCTGCACTTGGCGCTGTTGTCATCTTCGCTGCTGCCACGGCTACCACCACCGAGGCGGCCCCGACGGGCACCGATTCTGAGCCTTACCAGTGGTTCGTGCCGGCCAAAATCACCGGCGAGACTGCCTCCAAGGCGTTCAACGAGCTGCCGGAGAACGAAGTTTGCCTGTTCAACGCCCCGACCTCCAAGAAAGATAAGAACCTCGATCCTGAGGGCTTCGTGAAGCTCCGTCCTGGCGAGCAGTGGTACAACGAGTTCGTGAAGAACTCTCCGTACCCGAAGTACGCGAAGGAGGCAGGTCTTCAGTTCACTTACAACAACCCTAACTTCCTCGAGAACGCATATACGCTCGTAAGCGCGTTTGGTATGAACTCATTCACTCCGACCGCTATAGCTCTACCGAAGTTCTACGACCCGACAAATCCCGACAAACTTTACGAAGCTGACTACAGCGAATGGTGGGATGGCGAGAACCCGCTGAGGGATAGTTTTAAGGGTGATCAGATCATTGAAGATCTGAACTCCGGAATTCAAGAAGCGAACAGCACGATCCGGGCAGGCGAAGATAATATGCGCCTCGGCGACGACTTCATGGCGACGATGGGCCAGCTCCACATCAGTAGTGGCACATACGCCAAGCTCGTGTACGAAGACTACCTGCAGTCCCTGAACGACTGCATTGCGTCGCTGGAGAATGGCGAAACTGCCAGCGCGTCTGAGGATGGCGACAACGAGAGCCAAGAAACACCAACCGCCACCAACACTGAGACGACTGGTGCCGAAACCGAGGCCATCGAGGACAAGGTTGCCGAGGACGACAAGGTCGAACCGGTAAACACCACCGACACCGACGACACTGACAATGAGGGCAGCTCCGAGACCGGCAAGATTATCGGCATCGTCGCGGGTGTGATCGCAGCAATCGCAGCACTCGTTGGCGCGGCTTCGTTCTTCGCACCGCAACTGGGGATCACGTTGCCGTTCTAACGCGTCCCCTGGATGAGTCGCCACTCATCAAATCAGCCTGGTGGTTTCACGGTCACCAGGTTTTTCATTTTGTCGAGCCCCGGCAGCCCACCACCGCGATCCTGTAAAAAGGGCGCATGCGATTTCTAGCCCTTTCCACCAGCGCCCACCGTTACGAAAGCTCCGGTCTCCGCACCGGCATGTGGCTCGGCGAGTACACCCACTTCTACGACGTGCTCACCGAAGCCGGCCACAGCGTCGACCTCGCGAGCGTGCGCGGCGGCGTCATCCCGCTCGACCCGGTGAGCCTCCAGCCGCCGGTGCTCCAGCTCGGCGGCACCAACAAGCGTTACGAGGACCCGGAGTTCATGGCCGCGCTCGACGACTCCCCGGCGATCGCCGACGTTGACCTCGATGCCTACGACGGCATCTACCTCATCGGCGGGCACGGCACCCTCTTCGACTTCGACGCCCCGGAAGTTAACTCCGCAGTCGCCCACTTCGCGGACGCCGGCAAGATTGTGTCCGCCGTGTGCCACGGCCCTGCGGGTTTGCTCGGGGTGCGGCTCGCATCGGGGCAATTGCTTCTCGACGGCAAACGTGCCACCGGCTACTCCTTCTCCGAAGAAAAACTCGCACGCCGCGCCGACGAGGTCCCCTACTCCCTAGAAGAAAAGCTGGCTGAGGAATCCGCGGAGTACGACAAGGCCCGCATTCCTATGACCAAGCACGTGGTTGTGGACGGCAAGTTGGTCACCGGCCAGAACCCGATGAGCGCGACGGGTGTGGGTGAAGCCGTACTCGAGCTCGCGGACCAGAAATAGCGAAGATGGGGCGCCTCCAACCGGAGACGCCCCATCTTGCATCACATTTGGTAGCGGGGGCAGGATTCGAACCTACGACCTCTGGGTTATCGGATCACATTCGTGCCTATCAGGGGTTATCGGTAGATAACCTCGCATTTCATGGACTTAAACGATCATTGGGAATCATTCAGAATCATTCAGAATCATGCCCCCCAGTGCACCGTCTAGTGCACCACCCGCAAGCGCCGACTGCATGGCCGAAACGTCGGTGAGGTCCGTGTAGTTTCGAGCGTTCATTGCTTCGGTGTGACCGAAGAAGGCGCTGCGGATCTCAGCGGGAACTCCGCGAGCGATCGCGCGGTTATTGAGTACCGTGCGCCAGGCGTGAGATCTCATGGCTGCAACAGTCTCGTCTTCAAGCCGGGAGCCGATATCCCGGTAGAGCGCCGCGCACGCTTTGACGGCATTATCCGTCCGCCAGTGCGAGTGCACATCCCCCGGCGCCGGGATAAGCGGATCACCGGGACCAATTGTTTCGATTCGCTCTCGCCAGAACTCTTCGCACCGAGGGTCCAGCATTGGCGCCGTGCGCCCCCGGTGCGTTTTGGACTGTTCCGCCTGCACCGCTACCGCAAGTGAGTCCTGCGTGACAATTGCGTCCTCACGGGTAAGGGCGAGCGCTTCGCTAATACGCAGACCCGTACCAGCTTGGAGAATCGCTAGTGCCACCGTAACTTCGTGCTTCTTGATCGACGTGTGCCGCCTGTCTGTTCCCGGTGGGATCGGCCCCGAGGTATCGCGCTCTACAAGGTGATCAACCACTGCGTCGTACTGTGCATCTGTGAGCGCGTGAGACTGTGCGGGCTTGCTCCCCTTGCGCGTATCGCCAAGGTCAATGGATATACCCCTCAGCGGGTTGTGGTCGATAATGCCCTCGCGAATCAGCTGGTCAAGGACGTACTTACTTAACACTGTGCGTGCCTGTCGCGCAGACTCAGCACCGTGGTCACGGCCAATGTCCTGCAGCGCCTTTTCAAGAGTCCTAAACCGCACGGCATCGCCGATCGTTAGGCCATCTAGCTGCCGGCGCAGCTGCGATAGCGCCAGTTCATAGCGTTTCTTTGTGTTAGGCCTTAGGCGCGCTGCTTTCACGGCCGGTTCGCTCACTTCATCAATGAAGGCTGTAATACGTTTTGCCTTCGTCCAGCTACTCGTGGACGTGTTGAGATACTCGTCGATCAATTCTTTGGCCTTAGCCCGAAATTCGCCCTTCGTTGCCGCGCGAACATGTAATCGTTTGGGGCGCCCTTCCCAGTTCTTGACAGTGAAGAATGCGTCAAACGGTCCTCGCGTGAGTGTGTCAAGGACGCGCTCAACAGAATTTTCTCCCGGTTGAAGGGGTGCGCGTGATGCTTGCTGTTTCTTCGCCATGCACAAAACTATAGCACCACTTTTGTATAGGTTCGAATATTGGTAAACTGTTGGTCATGAACACGCCACGACCTGCCTGCTGGGATTCCTCCGAACTAATGCAGCGCCGCCTCAGTGATGGGGCAACACCTCAGGAAGAGTGCGAGGCTGAGCGAGCCGCCCTCGCGCGTGAACTCAAGACGATCAACGCCCGCCTTAAGGAGCTGAGTGCTGACATCAGGGCGTCGCATGGTGATAGCGCGCTCGCTTCTGCCAAACGCGAACTCACGGCGTTAAAGAAGGGGCTGTCCGACCGGCTACGCGAGCTTGAATACGGCGAGTTGCCCGCGCCCGGCCTTCAACCCGGAGCAGCCCCGTCGGCCTACGCCGGCACTCACTGGGGCACATCGTCGGCGACTGATCTCCCCTTTGACGATCGGTTTCCACCCCTGTTCAAATGGTCCTGAATGATCTAAAATGATCTTCAGCCTTCCGGGTATCGCCAGCGAGGTTCCGTCCTCGAAGTAAGTGGGTTAACGATTTAGAACCGGACATGAAGAATAGCTCCTAAGCGCGAACTGCGCAGGCTGGGGCTGTTTTTCCACGTCTGGAGAACCCACTGTGAATATCCATGAAGATATTCCCCGCCTGTCCGTAAAGCCCTCAACCGCCGCTGAAATGCTCGGGCTGTCGCGCGGCACTCTCGCTAATTGGCGAGCGGAAGGTCGCGGCCCCCGCTACGTCAAACTCGGCAAGGACGTCCTCTATCGCGTCAGTGATATTGAGTCTTGGCTCGACGCACAGCCCACGATCGGTGGTGCTGCGTAGTCATGCTGAAAATGAAAAACCCCGCTGCGGCAACAGCGGAGCTACATAAGGACAACTTCGTTGTCAAGCCTACGCGAAATGACGTTGAGCCACAATCGATAAATTCGCAACTAAAACAACCGCGCGCCAGATTTCGGCTCGGCAAAAAACTTTTCTCAGAACTACCGTTGTTTTGTCGTTCTTCAAACTTCTTTTCGAAGGTTCGGCGATCAAAAAACATCTCTGAGCTGCGAACGCGCGCGCGGGACCTTGGGCTTGTGTCCCGCGCCCTCGCAACTGTCGATTTTGTCGATTTTGCCGCAACAGTGCAGGTAGGGCGCTCAGCGAAGAAAACAACAGAAACTGTCGTTTTTGGCGGATTCCGTTGCTGCGAAGGGGGTGCAGCGTGCGAAATTTCCCAAAAAGTGTCGTAACTCACACGAAGCTAGCGCTGCCACCGGGCAAATCAGCAGAGTCCGCAGAGTTCGCAAAATTGCACGAAAATCTGCAGCTGCTTGGACGTGTAGGAACCGACGACTGCCCGTACAAGGAAGGCGGAAAACTCGCCTACGCAGAGAAATTGCAAGGCCGTTGCTTCACCATCATGCAGTACACGCATTACAACGGCGTAGAGATCTTCTCGTTAGAGCAGGTACAGCGCGCCTGCGCCAAAAAGGGCATGACGCTCTGGGCCTACATCGTGCACGACGCTGACACCTGTTCGGAAGAAGACATTGCTAACGGCCATGCACCAGAAGGCGCGCAGGTCGGTGATCTGAAGCCCGCTCATGTTCACATCGTTGTTCTCCGTAAATCCCAGGCAACGTTAGCGAGCATTGCCCGCGCTTTTGGTGTGCCGCCTCAGAATGTCGATGTTAAGTCGGTTAAGGCGTACCCCTATCTCTGCGAATACCTCACACATGAACACCCTGACCAAGAGGACAAGGGTAAGCACCTCTACGACCGCGACGAAGTCGCATCGAATGACCCGGATATTTGGGCCAAGGTCGACAAGCTCAAAGACCGTCGCAAGCAGCAGGTGGCCAGCCTGACCGATCTGTTCGTGGCTGTTTCGAACGGTGAGATGACCCCGGACGACGTCCGCCGCGACTATCGGGAAATCTACGTGCAGCCGAAGGTCTTGACGCAACTCAAGAAATTGCGTGCAGACTATCTGCGGCATCGGCCGCTACCGTCGCGCGTCGTCAATGTGCTTATCACTGGCAAGGGTGGTTCAGGTAAGGACCTAATCGCTTTCGCGATTGCCCATGCGCTTGAGATATTGGCGTTCAAGACGAAATCGGACGGCGTCGTTTTTGAAGGTTACGACGGTCAGCGGTGCGTGATTTGGGGTGACATTCGCCCAGTGTCACTCATTCACGCCTTGGGGCACCCCGGTGCGGTGTATAACGCCCTCTCGCCTTATCCGCAGGAAGAAGATCGCGTAGAAGTCAACATCAAATACGCCAGCGCACCGCTCGCCCCGGAGCTGAACATCCTCACTTGCGAAAACGAACCTGATGATTTTCTTTCCGCCCTTGCAGGTGAGTTTGTAAACAGCCAGGGGCGCAAGCACAAGGCGGAAGGCAAAGAGCAGGCGTATCGCCGTTTTCCGATCGTTCTCGTCGTAGAAAAGGGACGATTCACGGTACTCCTGAACAAGGGGTATCTCGAAGGCACCCGCGATTACTTCGAGTACATCACGCTCGGTACATTCTTCCAGGACTTGGAAGGGCTGCTCCGCCGAGCGAAGAACATCGCAGACCCGGACGAGCGTGCCACGACGATCAAGCAGATCGAAGCGCAGACCGTCGCGCCGGTTGTGGAAATCATCAAGCAAATTCTCGACGGCGATCCGAACGCGCCGACGGAGGATGCAGAGACGCTACTTGCTGATTTCGCTCATGTAGGTAAGCCGGTCGCCGCGCAGACCACGCGGATTAACCCGCCGCCGATGGACTTCACCAACGCAGGTTCAAAGGAGAGCGAGTATTTTTCGCCGACGGATTTTCTTTGCACGGCAATTTGCGCGAACCCCGCCGCGCCGCCTCGCGCGTGGCTGCTCGACGGCACGGAGAACACCCAGCAACATCGTATTTTGCAGGTGCAGAATCTCGATGGCACGTATACGAACTACTCCGCGTCGCTGGCCTACAGCATTATCGGCCACACAACGCGTACTACAGGCGCGCTAGACGCGTCTCCGGCCTCGGTACATACGGCGGTATCAAATGACGTACTCGTCACCGGAGAACCAGCCGATTCGCGACAATTATGTGTCACCAGCAACGGCAGAATCTACATCTGGCGCAGGGCCGGCACCGACGACGACAAAGACCGCAAGAATCTCGAAGTACGGGTATCTGCCAACGATCGCGTCATTCTCCGCATCGTCAGCGAAAGCACCGATGCGTACCCGGCGGGCGAGCCGCAACGTTTGCAGCGCTACAGCGCCGTACTTGCTAACAGCGCCGTACGGGTCAGTCTCGAACAGAACGTAATCAACGCCGATCAAGCAGTAGAAGTCATCAACCGGGGTACTTGGGCCACCGGCGCAGTAACCGACGACGAACTGCAACGCATCATCGCCGCGATCAGCGCAGGCGGTGATGTGTCATGAGTCGTTTCGAGCGCCAACGCGCGCCCCCTGGTGCAACACGCGCGCCTGCGCGCGTGTTGCCCATCACGTCAATATCAGAAATTGAAAGGACTCAACCCCCTCATGTCTGTCAAGACAAACCAGATCGAAAAAGCCGCAGCCCGTATGCGGAAGATTCAAGAAGAGAAGCGCCGCGCAGCGGAGCAAGAGCGCGAACAAAAAGCGGAGATGAACCGTCTCTGCGGCGAAGCGTTTCGCGATGCTGCCACCGGCGGCAAAAAGTACGGCGACTTTCTGAATAAGACAGTCGTGGAACTTGCCGCGCATCTTGGCATTATCGACCCGCTCGATGAAGCCGAAGATGACGGCCCGGACGACGACGGTGCGTATGCGCCGGAGGCCGATTACGGCGGCGCGACAGCGACGACGTACTAGCCGGGGTCAAGGGGGCGGCCAGCCCCTTGCAAGCTCCCCCAGTGCCGCGGAGCGGTGCTGAAGGGGATGCTTGCCACTTACTTGCCACGCCGTCTTTGACGATTACCAGTGCCCGACGACAACGAAGTTTCGGCGGGACGGTAATCGCTCAACGCGTGCGGGGTAAGTAAGTCACGGCTAGATCGCGCCAGCGGTGTAGCCGCCTCGCCGCGTAGCGGCAATACGAAGAGTTACAAAGTGAAAGCAGATGAAATCATGACTGGACAGAATCTAGACGCATTGCGACTAACGTGTCGCTTCGATGCAGAACGCGCCGATTACTTACGTGCATTGGCCGACAGAATGGAATTGCCGACGGCGGAAGTTGTGCGCCTAGCGCTCGACTCGTTGACAGGGCGCGTGCCGCCGTCAGTGTTTGAAGAGTTACGAGAACTGCCGCCGGAGACGCGTCAGGAACTCGCGTGGCTTACACAAGAAGTCAACCGCATCGGAACGAATGTGAATCAGCTCGTGCGTGCCGCGAACGCGCTCACGGCTGAACTGCTGATTGACGGCTACGACCCCGATCCTTTCGAAATTGAGATAGCACTCGCGTGTGTGAACGACGAATTGCGCTTACTCGAAAAGCGGGTGAGTGACACATGTCGGTAGTGAAAATTCATCGAACGAAAAGTGTCGGCGCTGCGACTGTGTACGCGGTGTACGGCACGTACGAGAACATGCGCAACGACGATGTGCGCGCGGCGGCGTACTCGGTCGTCAGCGCGACACCGAACGCTACGCCGATGCAATTCGTCAGAGATACTGTTACTGAGAGGGTGTCAGGAAGTTTGTGTGTGAGGCTCTGATCTGAAGGAGTTTCACCGATAATGACTACGGTGTCACCGAAGAAAGGCCATGACCCGGCGAGGGTCAACGAGATCAGCGAGAAGCTGATGGATAACCCCGAGCTCGCAAAGCTCATCGGGGAGCTGTCTACCTCCACCGACGACGCCAGTGAGCTGGTCAAGGGGCTTTTGCAGGCGTCGATCAACGCCGGCCTGCAGGCGGAGATGGATGCCCATTTGGGCTACGAACACTCCGACCGCAAAGCGAAAGCCCAGGTAACAGATTCTGGTGGCGGCAACCACCGCAACGGGTCGTACACCAAGACCGTCGATTCCGGCTACGGCCCAATCGAAGTGACCATGCCGAGAGACCGGGCGGGAACGTTTCGCCCGCAGATGGTGCCCAAAGGCGCGCGCAGGCTCACTGAACTCGATGACATGATCATCTCGCTGTACGCCGGCGGGATGACGGTGCGTGATATCCAGCACCACCTTGCAACCACCCTGGGTGTGGATATGAGCCCGGATACCATCAGTACGATCCCCGACGCGGTACTCGATGAGGTGATGCTGTGGCAACACCGCCAGTTGGACGAGTTTTACCCCGTGATCTTCCTCGACGCGCTGCGCGTGAAAATCCGTGATGGCCACCGCGTGGTCAACAAGTCTTGCTACATGGCTGTCGGTGTGGACATGGACGGCATCAAGCACATCCTGGGATTGTGGATCGCCGATAACGAAGGTGCCGCATTTTGGGCATCAGTCTGCGCGGATCTGGCCAACCGTGGCGTCCAGGACGTGTTCATCGTGTGCTGCGACGGGCTTAAGGGTTTGCCCGATGCGGTGGAAGCGACCTGGCCGAATTCGATGGTGCAGACCTGCATCGTGCACCTGATTCGAGCTGCGAACCGGTGGGTGTCGTATCAGGACCGCAAAGGTGTCTCCCGTGCGCTACGTGAGGTCTACACGGCCGCCAACGAGGACACCGCCCGTGCCGCCTTGGACGCGTTCGAAGCATCTGAGCTTGGGCGGCGCTACCCCCAGTCGGTGAAGGTGTGGCGCGACGCGTGGGATCGGTTTGTGCCGTTTCTGCAGTTCCCGCCGGCAGCCCGCCGGGTGCTCTACACCACGAATTCGATCGAATCACTGAACGCTGAACTGCGTAAAGCCACCCGCAACCGCGGGCAGTTCCCGAACGACACCGCGGCGTTGAAAACGCTGTGGCTGATGATCTGCAACATCGAGGACAAGCGCGCTGCCCAGCGGGCGAAGAAGGCGAAGCGGGATATCGAATGCAACGGCTATATTGAAGGGGCGAAAGCCATAGGCTGGAAACAAGCCATCAACCAACTAGCCGTGGCCTACCCAGACCGATTCGCGGACTACTTGTAAACCAAGCCCCCGCACACAAAGAATCGGACACCCTCGTTACTGAGATTGCTCGGCACCCTCGACGTGAAAATCAGGCGGAGCATGTTTTCCAAAATTTCCATCCCGATGAATTGGACAAAGATAACCCCTTCGATGTTCAGCTCGCACATCTCGCCGGTCAAGAACTCGCGCGCCGTATCGCGCCGAACTCGGATGTGGTAGTGGCGACGCATACCGACAGTGAGAGCGGCCACCTTCATAACCACATCATCATCGCCAATCACGACCGCGTGACCGGTAAAACACCGCGTGATGCTCGGAATTTTTACCGTGTAAGTCGTGTAAACGACGAAGTGATGCGTGACCTCGGCCTTGAGGTTTACGAACCTGGGCATCAGGGGCATCAGGGGCAATCGCAACAGTCGAACCTTCGCGGTGTACCACTGCCGGAAATCACTAAAGACAACTGGCGCGCGGAGATGACGCAGCGGGTGGATGCAGTGTTGTCAGACCCCCGCGTAGCCGCTGCTACAACGGTCTCAGACGGTCTGGAAGTAGTGCAGGACCTCGCCGCCGAATACAGCGTGTCTTTCCGCGTAACAACTCATAAGAAAAACAACCGCGATGATGTGACGGCTACCAGCTACGCCCTGGTCGACGACGACGGCGAACCAGTCCGCTATGCGACCTCGCGCGGCTCGCGCTCGACGAAGCGTACAGGCTCGCGCCTCGGTAAGGAGGACTACACGCTTGAAGCCGTAGAACGACGTATTGAGCAGCTACAACAGCAGTACCAGCAGGTCATTCAGCAACAGCAAATCAAAACACAACAGGAGAACTACCATGCCCAAGAAGCGCAAGAAGAACCTACAGCCACGCCAGCAGATCAAGCCGTCGGTACCGCAGGTGCTGACGGAGCATCGTCATTGCACGAGCGATACCCCGAAATCTTCGCCGACACCAGCAACGACACCGCCCCCGCCGCAGCAGCAGCAGCAGAAGCAACTGCCGACACTGTTCACGATGGCGGAACAGGACGAGCTGTTGGAGATGAGCGAGAACCAGGCGGAGCTGGTCGTTCAGGCGAGAATGAACGAGATCTTCGACAACGTCGGCCTCGACGAGAAGATGAAGCGTCAGTTGGCCGAAGCCGAAGCGAAGCACAACGAGATGCGCAGCAGGCTGGAAGCCGACAACGGCAACCCACTGAACGAAGCGGCGCGCCCGCAGCGGGGCCGTCCTCGTCTCGACAAGCCGGTGCTCCCGCGCCGTGGTCGCCCGACAGCTCGGTAGAGAATATGCGGCAGGTCGATTTTGATTTCCTCGAACAGCGCGTGATGGACGATGAATTTCGGCGATTCCAGCGCTCGGAGTTTGACGGTACTGACGCTGAGTTTCTCGATCATCTGATTGACGATGATGGTTCCGTCGCCCGCGATCACGACGCGTATGTGCTGCCTCGTGTCAATCCGGTGCGTAACTCGCGCGGTCGCGATCAGATGTTGCGTACTGTCGGTGAGAACCAGCGGCGACTCGACGGGCTGCGTCGCGCCACGGCACGGCGGAGACAGCAGCAGGATCAACAACAGCGAGAGAATGATCGCGATGTTGGCCTTTTAGACTGAGTAGTGGCGCGTGGAATGCGACGTGAGCAAAAATAACCCCGCAGGTTTCCCTGCGGGGTGTTGTCATTAGAACGGTACTTCTTCGCCCTCGGACCGCGACGCTGCGGCTGGCGAGGGAGCAGACCAGGGTCAGACCGAGGAGAGCGCCCTTGCCTTGATCTGGTCGAACTCCTGCTGGGTAATCGCTCCCGAGTCGAGAAGGGCCTTCGCCGAGGCGATCTCATCGGTCGGGCTCGATCCGGCGGAGCCGCCGGCGACGGACTTGATGTACTCCTCCTGCCGCTGCTGGAGCTCCTGGTGCGCCTCGACCGTGCGGTCGGTCATCCCCCGGCCTCGAACAAGCAGGTACGCGAGCATTCCGATGAACGGCAGCGCGACGATGAACACCACCCACAGCGCCTTCGCGAAGCCGCCGAGGTCCTTGCTGCGGAAGAGATCTCCGAAGATCCACCACAGGGACATGAACCATGCGAAGAAGATGAAGAACTCGAACATGGCGAGTAGGAATGAGCCGTTGTCGTCGAACATCTGCTGACTGCCTCCTGACTGGATGGACGCTGGCCGAGCGGTCCACGCGGACCCCAGCGCACGACGGTTAGGAACAAGGACGTGCCCGGGCCGTCGCCGAACCACGTTAGCAGATCTTCCTCACCAAGCGTGGTAGCCGGGTTGCGACGCGCTGACCGGGTTGGGCTGGTGAAGACGGACCTGGGACTCCACGATTCGTAGCGACCAAGCAACGGATCGAGAGGAGTCCCAGGTGAGTGTTGAGGCTACCGTCCTGCCCGCTGCGATGCTCGGCATCTCGGGGTTGGTGGTGCTTGCCGCCGGTGAGTACGGCGGTGAGCTGGAGCTGCTGGTGGAGGCCTCCGAGTCGGTGACCGGGTGCCCGCGGTGCGGGGTGGTCGCGGTGGCCCACGGCCGGCGTGAGCATCTGGTGCGTGACATCCCCTCGGCGGGGCGGCCGGTGCTGCTGGTGTGGCGCAAGCGGCTGTGGCGGTGCGCCGAACCGGCGTGCCCGCAACGTACCCGGTCAGTACACCTAATAAAGCGACGTCAGTACGTTCGCTAATGCTCGAGCTGATCTTTCATCGCTCGTACCTCTCGGCTGCCAGCGTGGTCACTTATTCGCAACCGCCCACCGTGCGTTCTCTACACCCCTCACCGTTGCACCCGCGTGAGACTCTTAGACGGACCTGACGATCCACTCACGATCGCCAGGCAGTGCAATTTCGGACAAGACCAACTCGCCAAAGTCAACGACCTTGTCGAAGAAGACCACAACAAAGCCGACCAAGAAACAGGACGACCAGCCTTCTACGACAACGCTATCCCAACCGAATACAACCACTCGATAGGAATCAGAAAAGGCCCCATGAAATAGCAAGCAAAGTGTTCGACCGACGACACGCCGACCGGACACACTTTTTGCTACTTAAACCCGAAAACCTGCGCCGCTTCGGTGGAGCGTCGCAGTTCCGTTTGGGCAGGATTTTGACCCTAGTGCACCACGTAGTGCACCAAATGGCGATCCGAGCGCATAATGAAGAAGGCCCTACCAGCATTTGCACTGGTAGGGGCCTTATCTTAGTAGCGGGGGCTGGATTCGAACCAACGACCTCTGGGTTATGAGCCCAGCGAGCTACCGAGCTGCTCCACCCCGCGTCGGGTGATATGTGATTTTCACCTGCTGCCGTGTAGGCAACGTGGACTACTATAACCACGCTGCCCGACAGGTCCAAATCACCTGTTAACCAAACGTTTTAGCCTTCCTGCTGCTGGCCCAGCTGCGCCAGGATGCCGTAGATGTGCTTGGAGGCACCCAGGGTCAGGCCGCCGTCGACTGCGAGCTCCGCGCCGTTCATGTAGGACGCGTCGTCGGAGGCCAGGAAGAGCACAACCTTCGCCACCTCCTCCGGTACGGCCGGGCGGTTTGCCGCGGCCAGCGGCAGCGGGGAGTCCGCCGACAGGGTGGCCGCAGTCATCGGGGTGGCAATCGCGCCCGGGTGGACGGAGTTAATCCGGATGTTCTCGTCCGCCACGTCGGCCGCCACGGTCTTGGTCATGCCGCGCACGGCCCACTTGGAAGCCACGTAGCCGGTGGCGTTGACCTGGCCCTCGAGGCCGGCCGTGGACGACATGTTGATAATCGCACCTCCGCCCTGCTTACGCAGCTCCGGGATGGCGTACTTCATGCCGAGGAACACGCCGTCAACGTTGACGGCCATGATCTTCTGGAACTGCTCGAGGGTGGTGTCGTCGATGCCGGTCTGCTGCAGGATGCCGGCGTTGTTCACCAGGATGTCTAGGCGGCCAAACGCGTCGTTCGTGGCCGCGATGGCGTTCTTCCAGCTCTCCTCGTCCGCAACGTTGAGGTTGACGAAGATGGCGGCGTCGCCCAGCTCGTCGGCAAGCTTCTGCCCCATCTCCTCGTTCAGATCAGCGATAACCACCTTCGCGCCCTCTTCGACGAAGAGACGGCAGTCTGCCGCGCCCATGCCGGATGCGCCGCCGGTAACCAGTGCGACTTTGCCTTCGAAACGTGCCATTATTTTCTCGCCCTCCTAATAGGGTTGATCGCGTCGTACATGTCCCAGTGTAGGGACGAAAAACGCACCCGGCAGCGGGATTTCTGTCGGGTGCGCTACTTGCGGGGCTGCTAATTGGCGTTCTGGTACTCGGCCACCGCGCGGTCGAGCGCGTCGAGTGCGCGGCCGTACTCCTCGAAGGAACCGTCGCGAGCGGATTCGAGGTTGCGCAGCGCATCGTTGATGTTGTTCAGCGCGTCGTCGCGGTTGATCTGCGGCGCCTGCGGAGCCTCATCGGCCTCGCCGTCACCCTCGGACTCTTCTGTGCCCGGCTGCGTCGGAGACGCCATGTTCTCCTCGTCGCGCGTGTCTGGCGCGTCCTCGTCCACCAGGTCGATGTCCTGGGCGGCCGCGGAGTTGATGCCCACCTGGCTCAGCGCCTGCGAGATGGTCGGCGCGTAGCCCACCTGTCCGCGGTAGAACACGAGCACGCGGAGCAGCTTCGGGAATGCGGATTCCTGGTCCTTGCGCTGGGAGTAGATCGGCTCGATGTAGAGAATCTCGCCGCCGCCGACGGGCAAGGTGAGCAGGTTACCGTTCTTCAGGTCGTTCGTGCCCTCCCAAAGCGTGCGGTCGCGCGCGACCTGGTCGGAGGACATCAGCGCGTCCTGCGCCTGCTTCGGGCCCTGCGTCTGCGTGTTGGTCGGCAGCACGCGCACCGTGATCTGGCCGTAGGTCTCCGGGTCGGAGCTGACGGCCATGTGCGCGGAGAGGAACTCACGGTTCAAGCCACGGAACGGGGTAATGAGCTGGAACGAGGGCTCGTTCGTCTCCGGGTCAGCGGCCACCACGTAGTACGGCGGCTGGTTGAGCTGCTCGCGGTCCTCCGGCGCAGTCGGGTCGTTCGGCACGGACCAGAACGCGTCGTTGTTGAAGAACACGCCCGGGTCATCCACGTGGTAGCGAGCGAGCAATTCACGCTGCACCTTGAACAGGTCCTCCGGGTAGCGCAGGTGCTCACGCAGCGAATCGGAAATCTCGCTCTCCGGCTTCACCGTGTCTGGGAAGACGCCCATCCACGCGTTGAGCACCGGGTCGCTCTCGTCGAAGGCGTAGAGGTCCACGCTGCCGTCGTAGGCGTCAACTGTGGCCTTCACAGAATTGCGGATGTAGCCCACATTGTCCGTGACCAAACGCTGTGTGGTTCCGTCCGGGTTCAGGGCGTCCTGCGTGGTGTCGGACAGCGAGGTCCGGGTGGAGTACGGAAGCTGCGACAGCGTGGTGTAGCCGTCCACGATCCACTTCACGCGGCCGTCGATCACGGCCGGGTACGTCTTCGAGTCCGTGGTCAGCCACGGCGCCACCCGCTCCACGCGCTGGCGCGGGTCACGGTCGTAGATCACCTTGGACTCGCTTCCAACGCGGTCCGACAGCAGGAAATTCAGCTCCTGGTACTTAATCGCGTACGCGGTTCGATTGACCCAGTTGCCAATTTCTACGCCACCTTCACCGGCGTAGGTGTAGGTGGACGTATCGGTGTCGTACTCCACTGCACCCTGGCCGTTGTCGCCGACGATGGCGTAATCCAGACCATCCTCGGCGGACGCGATGACGGGGCCGTAGTAAATGCGCGGCTCCTCAACACGGATGCCGAGTTCCTCGGCGTCGTCGTTCTCGCGGGCGATCGCGTTCGTCTGCAGGTCGGACACCGTGAAGATCGGCAGGCCACCGCGGGTGGAGCCGGCGTCCTGCGCCGCCTCGTCCACAGTGTTCGCCTGTGCCGCAATGAAACCGTTGCCGTGGGTGTACACGGTGTGGCGGTTGATCCAGTCGCGCTGGTTCTCACTCAACGCGTTCGGGTTCATCTCGCGCGCCGCGACCACGTAGTCGCGCATCTCGCCGTCCACCTCGTAGCGGTCCATGGCCAGCTGGTCCGGGAAGCCGTAGAAGTTACGCAGCTGTTGGTTCTGCGTGAACGTCGGGGAAATAATGTCCGGGTCCAAAAGACGCAGGTTCGAAATCGTCGCCGCGTCCTTCGCCACATCGGTGTTCGAGGTGGCGCCCGAGCCCCAGTTTTCCAGGTAGTTCACCTTGTCATCCGTGAGGCCGTAAGCGTGACGGGTGGCCTCGATGTTGCGACCGATGTATTCGTATTCCTTCGCCTGGCGGTTCGGTTTAACCGAGAACTGCTCGAGCAGCGCGGGCCACACATTGCCCACCACGATGGAGGACAGCAGCATCAACACGGTAGCCAGCACAGGCACGCGGAAGTCCTTGTACACGATGGACGCGAAGAAGGCCGCGGCAACCAGCACCGCGACCACCGTGAGGATGATCTTCGCGGGCAGCATTGCGTTCACCGTGGTGTAGGACCCGCCGGTAAAAATGTCGTTCTCGGAGTACAGCAGGTAGTAGCGCTCCAACCAGTAGCTTATCGCCTTGACCAGCATCCACAGCCCCGCCGTGACGGCGAGCTGCACGCGCGCCGGTTTGGAGATGAAACCGCTGCGCCCGGAAACGTTGTTGCCAATGCGGATCCCGCCGAGCAGGTAGTGCGCGACCACCGCGATGATGAACGCGGCGAGCAGCAGCACGGAAAGGGTGTCCACTACCACCGAGATACCCGGCAGTGTAAACGCGTAGAAGCCCAAGTCACGCCCAAATTCCGCGTCCTGGGTACCGAAAGAGCCGCCGTTGAACCACAGCAGGAAGATTCGCCACAGGCCCTGCCCCGCGATACCCGT
This sequence comes from Corynebacterium sp. Marseille-P4321, assembly GCF_903645305.1. Classification (GTDB taxonomy): domain Bacteria; phylum Actinomycetota; class Actinomycetes; order Mycobacteriales; family Mycobacteriaceae; genus Corynebacterium. The sequence goes on from NZ_CAHJXO010000002.1 coordinate 601,668, forward strand.
CATCACCGCGGCGATGACCGGCACCCACACGAGCAGGCCGCGGACGGACTGCTGCATCCTGGCCCGGTACTGCGCGTTAGCGGAGAACACATCCTCCGTCTCGTCCGGCCTGCCCCTCCACGCAAACCAGGCTGCGAGCCAGGTGATTCCGCCGCCGAGCAGGGCGAAGACGATGAACAGCACCACGCGGGAGACAACCACGCGGTTAAACACCCCGCGGAAGTCCAGCTCACCGAACCAGAGGAAGTCGGTGTACAGATTAATCAGCATAGGCAAGACCAACAGTAAGACACCGAGGACACCGATAGTGATCCACAGTCCCGGGTTAGGCTTGCTCGCGCGTGGTTGTGGGCGGTTGAGGCGGGTAGCCAATCCAGCTCCTTAGTATTCGTGGTGCGGGCGCAATTAAACTTCTACCTTAAAGAGTTCAACGGCCGAAACTGCGAGAGGGTTCCCGTGCAACAGCAAGCATTAAATAAGGCCATGATGGAGGCCGTCGAGTTCGTCCACGCCGAGGGGTGGGATCAAGGCCCCACCCTCTTCGGGCTCGTGCCGACGCAATTGCTTATCGACGAAGCCCTCACCCTCGACGACTCCTCCCCCCTAACACTGGTGGTGCAGGATTTGCCCGAGACAATCCTGCCGGGGTCAGAGGAACTGGGTGAGTACGTCACCCGCATCGCGTGGCCGGCGCAAGTGGAAGGCGTCATTCTTGCCCAGGAGATCCTGTTCCGCGATGCCTCCGCCCCGGACGATGCCGAGCCGCGACCGGCCCGCCTGTTCTCCGGCGTGCTGCGCCACGAAGACATCGAACAAACGCTGCTGCAGATGCGGTTGACCGACGAGGAACTGGAGGAACGCGGGGCGTTCGCGCAAGACGATATTGAGCTGCGAGGCGGCCCAGGTGTTGCACCTGGGGTAATCGCAGCCTTGCGCTACGGCCTGGAGCAGGACCCCGACGAGCTGGTTTAGGATGATTCCAGCCCACCCACACAAGGAGATGTAACGTGGCCCAGCACCACACTCGCGCCGCCGCTGCGCTTGCCGCTGCAACGCTCGCGCTGACGCTCACCGCCTGTGGCGGACCTGACGAACCCGAGGCAACGCCGACCCCGGAAGCTACCGCGGAAACTTCCGCGCTGACGAGCGCGCCGGAGACCACCACGCCCGAAAGTACCCCGGAGACGTCTTCGGCTTTGGCGTCGGGCACGGAGTCGTCGATAAGCGAAAGCTCCTCAACAACCACCACCTCCGCCGACGAGAAAGAGCGGCAAATCCTAGATGAGGTGCGCGAACGCTTCGCCACCATCGCTCCTCCGGAATTCTTCGACAGCCTCGACGGCTGCGTGGAAGCCGACATGGAGGGCTACTACGACTGTGCGGGCGACGAGGTGGGCCAGTTCCAATTCTTCGATTCAGAGGCGAAGGCCGCGGCCACCACGCAGGTACTCACCGAGCTGCGCTCCTCCAAGATCGTGGAGGACAACGGCGACAAAGTGGTGGGCTGGTCCACGGTTGGCACCTCCGCCATCGTGACCGTGGTGGATAACCGCGAAGGCCAAGTCATGCAGCACCTCGTGTCCACCGACCGGGAAGACCCACGCCAGCGCATCTACGACCTCGGCCTCGCCGAGCACGCGAGCTAGCTACTCGCAGCCGCGCACGGCGCGCCCCGCCGCGAAATCCTCCATCGCGGCGACGGCATCGTCGAGATCCGCCACCGCGGCGACCACCATGTCGCCCGAATCAGTGGTCTTCACAGCGGCGCAGTTGCCCTCGGGAGCCAGGAAGAGTTCCGCACCCTCGTCGCGCGAGCCGCGGATCTTGTGCTCGATGCCGCCGATCGGGCCCACCTCGCCGTCCTCATTGATGGTGCCGGTGCCGGCGACGAACTTGCCGCCGTTGAGCTCGCCTTCGGTGAGTTTGTCAATCACGGCGAGCGAAAACATCATGCCCGCGCTCGGGCCGCCGATGTCGTTCAGGTTGTAGTGCACGGTAATTCCACCGGCGGGCTCCGAGGTCATCAGAATGCCCAACAACGGTTGGCCGGCCTCCTCCGGGTTCTCCCCCAACGTCACCTTTGCGTCGATCGTCTTGCCGTCGCGCTCGAGTTCCAGCGCGAGCTCGTCGCCAGGCTTCTTTGCCCGCACCGCTTCCTGAACTTCGCCCGGCGCGGCCATCTCTTTGCCATCCACCTTCGTGATCGTGTCGCCGGGCTCGATGACCCCCGCCGCAGCGCCGTCCTCCACAACGTCGTGCACCTGCACTATCGTGGGGCGGCCCAGGTAGTTCATCGCAGCGACGGTCGCCGACGCCTCAGATGCAACGAAAGCCTGCTGGTTGACCTCGCGCATCTGCTCTTCATCGATCTCGGGCGGGAAGACCTGTTCGATGGGCACAATCGTGTCGTCGGTGGTGATCCATCGGGTGAGCGCCTGCGCAAGCGTCATGTTCGTGCGCACTGACACCGTGGTCATGTTCAGTCTGCCGCCGGTATCAAGCGTCGGAGCGCCCTCGACGTCCACTACCGGCACGCCCTCAACCTCGCTCAGCGTGTCGAAGGTCGGCCCCGGCCCCTGCGCCGCGTACGGCACAGTGAGTTTGATATCCGTTCCCGGAATGTGGTCGATGCTCAATGCACCGGCGAGCAGCACCACCGGCACGGTGCCCCACACCAACGTGGAGTACCGCCGATTACGCGTCTCGATCGCCTGATTCACGCTGGCACATCTTAGCGCAGCGCACCCCAAGGCCTAATACGCACGCTCCGGCACGCGATGCGGACACGGCTGTATTCTGGCGCGTATGACTAACGGATTCGGTTTTTCCTTTCCCAACGACGACAGTGGCGACGACGATGACAACCGCCGGGGCAACCAGAACCCCTTCGGCGCTTTCGGCTTCGGTGCGGGCTTCGGCGGGGGCCAGTCCGGCGAGCCCGGAGGCCAAGGCGGCCTCGGCGACATCTTGAACCAGTTCGGGCAGATGCTCTCCGGCATGGGCTCTTCCATGAACGCCCAGGGCGAGGGCGACGCAGTGAATTTCGAGCTGGCCGCCCGCATGGCGCGCCAGCGCATCGCTGGCATTTCCCCGGTATCCGCTGCGGATTCGCACGCCGCCGAGGAATCGTTCCGTCTAGCGGAGCTGTGGCTCGACGAAGCCACCACGCTGCCCGCCAGCCAAGCCCAGGCCAACGCTTGGAATGCCCAGGATTGGCTCGAGGGCACCATGCCGATGTGGAAGCGCCTGGTCAACCCCGTCGCCGAGCACATGAACCGCGCACAGCTGGACTCCATGCCCGCCGAGGCCCGAGAGATGATGGGCCCGATGTCCGGGATGATGAACCAGATGAACGCCATGCAGTTCGGCATGAAACTCGGCCACGCGCTCGGTGACCTTGCGCAGCAGGCGCTCACCGGCACGGATTTCGGTCTGCCCGTCGCGCCCGCCGGCGTGGCCGCGGTGCTGCCGCGCAACGTCGCTGAGACCTCCAAGGGCTTGGAACTGCCCGGCCAAGAGGTCATGGTGTACATCTCCGCACGCGAGGCAGCGCGCCAGCGACTGTTCAAGCACGTGCCGTGGCTGGTGGAGCGCCTTGTGTCGTCCGTTGAGGAGTACGCCGCCGGGCTAGAGATCGACACCTCACACATCGAAGAGGTCGCCCGCAACCTGAACCTGGAAAGCGGCGACCCGCAGCAGATTCAGGAAGCGCTGAACAACCTGCAGGGCGAAGACCTCTCCCCGCGAGTCGGCTCCCGCAACGCCGGCGCCACCTCGCGGCTTGAGACGCTGCTCGCGCTGGTGGAGGGCTGGGTCGACGTCGTCGTCGGCGAGGCACTGGGCGAGCGCCTCCCTTCTACCCCGCAGCTGAGCGAGGCGTGGGCGCGACGCCGCGCCACCGGCGGCTCCGCCGAGCAGGCCTTCGCCAACATCGTGGGCATCGAGCTCGGCGCCCCGAAGACGCGGGAAGCCGCAGAATTGTGGCGCCGCGCAGGCGACGCCGTGGGCACTGAGGGCCGCGACGCGGTCTGGGAGCACCCCGACTTCCTGCCCACCGCAGAGCACCTGGATAACCCGGCCGCCTTCATCGACACACTGCTTGACGACGCTCCCGATACCGACCTCGACGACGAGTTCGCGAAGCTCGAGCAGGAGCTGCGCGACAACCCCGACATCACACGCGAGGATGGCGACGGCAAAGACGACGGCCGCGAAGACGGCACTGAACTCTAAGAGGCTCTAAGCACTACCGAAGCGCTGATAGGCCTCCAGGTATCCCCTGGCTCGCTCGGCGCGAGGCGCCTTGTCGGCCCACGCGTAGAACTCCGGCGAATGGTTCGGGATGAACGTGTGGGTCAACTCGTGCACGATCACCGCGTCAAGCACATAATCGGGCACATCTTTCAGCCGGTCGGTGATGCGGATATCGCCGGTGGCCACCGTGCACGAGCCCCAACGCTGGCGCTGGTTGGACACCCATTTGATGGAGCCGATGCGGGCACGGCCTTCCAAGAGCTCGTCGTTAAGCTGCCTTGCCTTTTCAAGCAGCTCCTGGTCTGTGGAGGCGTGCGAGCGCGTCTTGCGCTCCAGCTTTCCCAACATCTCCTCGACCGCTTGGCGCTCCTGCGCCTTCGTGAAGTGCGCCGGGATGCGGATCTCCGCAACCCCTTCGCGGATGCGCGCCTGCACTGTGCGGGTGCGTCGCGCCGAACGGATTACGCGGTATTCGATGCCGGACATGGCACCCGATTGTAGGATGCGTGGGTGGGGGGAGATATTCGTGACATTCGACAACCTTGATGGCGCCGTCAAAGTACGGCTGGCGCCCGGCGCGCGACCTTTTCTGCGCGCACCCGAAGTGATCCAGTTCGGCGCTGACGCCACCCGAACCGGCATGATCACCACACCGTTCGCCGAGCAAATCGTGGGGCTTATCGACGCGTTCCACGGGCCTGCTCCCCTGCGCGGACTGCTCACGGCGCTGGCGGCAGTCATGGGAGAAGCAGGCGCGCGAAGCTTGATCGCCGACATGGCGTCCTACCGCCTGCTCATCCCCGCGGTTCAACCCACGGTGCTGCTCATCGGCCGCGGCGAGCTGTTTACGCAAACGCGCGAGCTGCTTGAGCGAAACGGCGTGGCGCACCGCAGTCCGGTACGCAGCGAAACTGCGACGAGGTTCGTCAATCGCTCCAGCGGCTCCACCCCACTGGCCCTGATCAACATGCCCCACATGGCCACATCGCTGGCGAACGCCGCGCGGAAACGCCCCGGGCCGGTAGTGCCGGTCACGCAGCTCGACGCGCGGGTGATCATCGGCCCCCTAAGCACCCCGCCCGGGCCCTGCACCACCTGCCTGCACCTCTACCTGTGCGACCGCGACCCGAACTGGCCACGGCTGGTGGAGCGGGTGCCTCTCGACGCCCACACGCAACCGCTGGCACTCAGCGCGGGCGCTGCCGCGACAGCTCTGGTGCTGGGCAGGCTCGCCGGCGTGCCTGATCCCCCGGGTGTCTCCGCGCCAGCGCTGACCTTTGGCGCCACGGTGGTGGTCGACCCCTACGCACCGCAGCCGGTGCGCCACCTCGAGCTCAGCCCGCACCCCGATTGCCCGGTGTGCTTCTAACGGAATTCGGCCAAGGTAGCCAGCACGCCTTCGCCGTAGTTGTCCACCTTCACGGGCCCCACGCCAGAGATGCCCAGAAGCTCCGCCTCGCTTGCTGGCATCTCCTCGGCGATGGCGATCAGCGTCGCATCCGAGAACACCATGAACGCCGGCTGACCTGCCGCGCGGGAGACGTCAAGACGCCAGCGCTTCAGCGCGGCGAGCACGGCCTCGTCGTAGGACGGCTCGCAATCCTCGTGGCGCCCCAACGACTTCTCGGCGGGGCTGAACAGCGGGTTGCCGCACACCCGGCACCGCTTATTGCGTTTGAGCCGCTGCGGCGATTGCTCCACGTCAAGCTGCGGCACCAAGCCGTCCAGGAAACGGGAGCGCGACCGCGATTTCCGCCCACCCTCTTGCCGCGCCAGCGACCACGAAAGGTGCAGGTGCTCGCGGGCTCGCGTCACGCCCACGTAAAACAGGCGCCGTTCCTCCTCGATCTGCTCCTCACCGGCCTTCACCGCGTGCGAGATGGGCAGCGTGTTTTCCACCAGCCCAACGAGGAACACGGCATCCCACTCGAGGCCCTTCGCGGCGTGCAGGCTGGCGAGTGTCACCCCGTCAACCGCCGGTGGCTGTTTCGCCTCCGCCCGCCTGCGCAGCGAGCGCAGCACCTCGGGCAACGTAGCCGCCTCCTGGGTGCGCACAATCTCTTCGATGAGATCCACCAGCGCACCGAGGGTCTGCCAACGCTCCCGCGCCTGCGCGCCTTCCGGCTCCGCCTGCGTGAGCCCAAGCGGAGCGAACGCGGCGCGTGCCACCGCCACCGGGTCCTCGGGCAGGTCGCTGCGGTTCGACGCCCGCACCAGCACCGCGATAGCTTCCCGAATCTCCGCGCGCTGGAAGAACCCTTCCCCGCCACGCACCTGATAGATAATGCCAGCATCCGACAGCGCCGCTTCGAAGGCGGCGGACTGCGCGTTGATGCGGTACAGCACTGCGATTTCGCGGGCCGGGACCCCACTGTCAAGCAGCTTTCGAATCGCGGCGGCGACGGCTCGCGCCTCCGAAGGCTCATCGTCGTAGGCGTTAAACGTCGGCTCCGGCCCGTGGCCGCGCATGCCGATCAGCTCCAGCCGTGTGCCCGCCACGCGCCCCTTCGCCTCCCCGATGACGCGGTTCGCCAAATCGGTCACTTCAACAGTGGAGCGGTAGTCGCGCTGCAGCTTGACGACGGTGGCGTGGTCGTACGTCCGCGAAAAATTCAAAAGATAATCCGGCGTTGCACCGGTGAACGAGTAAATCGTCTGGTTCGCATCCCCCACCACGGTGAGGTCGTCCCGCTCGCCCAGCCACCCTTCGAGCACACGCTGTTGCAGCGGGGTGACGTCCTGATACTCATCGACCACGAACGACTGGTACTGGGCGCGGAACTCCTCCGCCACCGCCGGTGCGTTCTCCAAGGCACCCGCGACGTGGAGCAGCAAATCGTCGAAGTCGAGCAGCATGCCCTCCGGGCTCGTCTTCGCCTCCTCGTAGAGCCGGTAGACCTGCGCGACCTTCGCCGCGTCGGCAGGCGGCGTGCGCGGCGACTCCCCGATGCGCTCCACGTAATCGTCGGGGCCGATCACGCTCGATTTCGCCCACTCAATTTCCGAAAGCAGATCGCGCACCATCTCCTTGCCGGTGTCCAAACCGGCGGCGCGGGCTGCGCGCCCCACCAGGGGAAACTTGTTGTCCAGGAGCCGCCAGGGCAGATCGCCTGCGATCTGCGGCCAGAAGTACTGCAACTGGCGCATCGCGGCGGCGTGGAACGTGCGGGCCTGCACCCCACCAATGCCCATGGTTCGTAGGCGGTCGCGCATCTCCCCGGCTGCCCGCTGCGTAAACGTCACCGCGAGCACCTTGTTCGGCGCGATCTGGCCCCGGTCGATCATGTTCGCAATGCGGTACGTAATCGTCCGCGTCTTACCCGTTCCGGCGCCAGCGAGGATGCACACGGGCCCGCGCGGCGCCTCCGCCGCCACCCGCTGATCCTCATCGAGCACGCTGAGATCAATCGCCACTGGTTGCCCCCTCCATGCTGAATTTCCCCGCCGCCCACTGCTCAATCAAGATGCGCACAATGGTGCCTTCTCCCGCCAGCGTAAGGCCGGGCAGGTCCTCTCGCCGCGCCCAGATGATGCGGCGCAGTTCCCCGTCGGTCTCCCTCACCGGGTCGAGGTCGTCCGTGACTCCCACGAACCCGAGCATCAGCGCACCCGACGCTGGCCACGGCTGCGAACAGACATACCGCGCGTCGCGCACACGTCGACCAGTTTCCTCAAGCACCTCGCGAGCGAACGCGGCCTCGATTGACTCGCCCACGTCGACGTAGCCCGCGATGGCGGTGAAGTAGCCAGGCCGGCGCGAGTTCTCTGCCAGCAGCACACGCTCGCCAGACGGGTCCTGCACCAGCCCGATGACGGAAGGGTCGACGCGGGGAAAGATCGGCTCGCCGGACACGCCCCGCGCGACGATCCCCGCCTGGCCCCACGTCAGCGGCGAGCCGTCGCGCGGGTCGAACCTGTAGCGTTCTCGTGCAGCGACCAAGCCGAGTGCCCGGGCGGCCAGCGGGTCGCACGGGTGCGAACGGGCGTCCCCGACCTTTTCCGCGAGTTGGCCAGCTGCGACGCCGCGCATGCGTGCCGCGTAGACGTCGGGGCGGATCTCTACCTGTGCTGAAAGTTCCGCACTCGGAGGCACGGTGTCCAGCAGCAGCGGCTCGCCGTTTGTGGTGAGCGGGAAGTGCCCGGAAGCGTCGATAAGCAAATGCATCCTACGCATCGCCCTGTTTCGACTCGCCCGGCGCATGCATGCGCACATACAGCAGGCGGTCGCCGGGCTCCACGGTTTCCGCCTCCGGCGAGTCGATGCGATACAACTCGCCCGAGCGCACGACGCCGAGCACGATGTCGGCAAGGTGGCGAGGGTTCGCTCCGACCTCGTCATCGTCGATGGGGCGCTGCGCCACGGCGAACCCCTCGTCCGGGCTGAGAAGATCCTCCACCATCTCCACCACCGGCGGCGTCACCGTCGCAATGCCGAGCAAGCGCCCCGCAGTTTCGGAAGACACCACGACCGAGTCCGCGCCGGATTGCATGAGCAGGTGCTGGTTCTCACTTTCGCGCACACTGGCCACGATGCGGGCGCTCGGCGCGAGCTCACGCACCGATAGCGTGATCAGAACGGCGGTGTCGTCCGAGCTCGGAGCCACCACCACGGAACGCGCGCGCCCCACGCCAGCGACGCGCAGCACCTCAGAGCGCGTCGCGTCGCCGCGCACGGTGACCAACTCCTTCTTCTCTGCGAGGGACAGTGAGACTGGGTCCGAGTCCACCACCACGATGGAGCCTGGGCTCGCACCGCCTGCCAGCAGCGCTTCGACCGCTGAGCGGCCCTTCGTGCCGTAGCCAAGAACGATGGTGTGATTACGCAAGGTATTCCTCCACTGTTGGATCTGCAGCGTCTTGCGGGAATCCTCCGTGAGCACCGACAACGTCGTGCCGACGAGGAGCATCAGGAACGCCACCCGAGCCGGGGTGACCACGAAAATGTTAACGAGTCGAGCCGACTGCGTCACCGGGGTGATATCGCCATAACCAGTGGTGGAAAGCGATACCGCGGAGTAATACAACGCATCGATGAACGACAGCGGCTCGGAGTAACCGCCCCGGTCGAAGTAGCTGACAAACGCGATCGCCACGATGAGCAGGATCGCGTAAGCGAACCTCCACCCAATCAGCTTCCACGGGGTGGTGCGGGCGGCGGTGGGGATATTGACCACGTCGAGCAGCTGGTGCACCGGCATATCGACCATGTCGGCCTGCCCCTGCCGCAACCGCAGCGTGCCACGCAGTTTCATCTCCGCTTACCCTTCTTCCAGACCGTCTACGCCGACAACTGCAGCGCTGTTCAGCATGGTTTCTAACTCGGCCGCGTCCGGCAAATCGTTTGGCGAGTACGTTTCACCGGTACGAATGTAGAAGAATACTGCGCGCACCTCACGTTCGTCACCCGCAATCCTCCGCCACGCCTCGCGGTAGACCGCCAGCTGCAGCTTCGCCGATTCCATCGCATCGCGCTTCGGCTTTTCGCCCGTTTTCCAGTCCACCACGACCCACCCGTCGGGCTCCTCGAACACCGCGTCCATTCGACCACGCACCACAGTGTCACCGAGCGCAAGTTCAAAGGGGTGCTCAACGTAGGCCGGTGTCCGTTTCGCCCATTCGCTGGTTTCGAAGTTCTCTTTGAGTCGTGCGAGCGTGCCACCGTCGACCTCTGCCTCGTCGTTGCCGGGTAGCTCGTCTTCCGAAAGCAACGGGCGCGCACCGTAGAACTCCTCGAGCCACTCGTGGAACGCGGTTCCGCGTTTTGCGTACGTGTTCGGCTTGAACGGCACTGGGCGGCGGGCGCGACGCGCGAACTGAGCCGGGTCGGCACGCAACGCCACAACGTCGGACGCAGTGAGTTCCCCGGGCATGACTACTGCCACGTCGCCCGACTGAGCGGCGCGGTGTTCTTCGATGAGTGCGGTGGCATCGCGTTCCCACAGCGAAAACAGCTCGCCCTCCGCGAGCGCGGGGAGGTTATCGCGTGCCTGCGTTACCGCTTCGGCCGCCGCCAGTTGTGCAGGGTCAGGTGCGAAGTGCGGCCATTGCCCGGTGCGCTCATGCGTGACATTGCTAGGTGCAGCGTCGTCTTCTGCTTCCTGCACCCCGTCGTCCCACACCACAACGCATCCGGGATCTACCCGGTCTTTCATTGCCTGGAAGTGCTCGTACGGCTCCGCCTCCCGCTTCCTCCCAGGACGCCTGCGGGATCCGGTGACCAAAAGCTTCTGCGCGGATCGGGTCACTGCGACGTAAAACAGCCGCGCCGACTCTTCAGCGAGCTCAGCACTCACCTCCTTCTTCCACGCCTCCGTGGCTTTCTCAAACTGAGTGCGGTTTTCCACCTCAGCGAAGAATTCGTAGACATCCGGGTCGCCGAACGTCTCGGTTGGCAGGTAGCGCACCCAGGTAAGGAACGTCTCGGTCTTCGAGGTGTACGTATCCGAATCGGCGTGCATCACCGCAACGGTGTCCCATTCGAGCCCTTTAGCTTTGTGCGCTGTCAAGATCTGCACGCGGTTCTCACGCACCGCGACGTTGCCGGGCGCGAGGCCGTCTTCGTGTTCCCTTGCCAGCTCGAAGTAGTTCAACAGGGAGTCCAGGCTAGCGCCCGGGTACGCGTCGACTTCCGCGAGCAGGCGGTCGAGGTGCACCGCCCCGGTGTCCGAGGGGCGCGACAACACCTCCGTGCGGATCCCGAACACCGCGATGATGTCTGCGAAGAGGTCACTCAAGCGCTTCCCCAGGCTGTGCGTGCGCAACCAGCGCAGCTTGGCCGCCGCGTCGCGCATGCGCGCGAGCCCTTCCTCGCTGTAGCGCTCCGGCTCGCCCAAGTCCGCCAGCGCATCCGCGAGTCCTTCCGGGCGGTCCGAGTTAGCCAGGATTTCCTTGGCGCGCTGCGTTAACTCCTCGAGCTGTGACCGCAGGTTGCCCTCGGGGTCCGCTTCGGGGTCGATTGCGCTTTCGGTAGGGCCGCCAGCCGGCCCACCGCGCAGATTCACCGCCCGGGAAGCGAGCGCGGACAGATCCGCCAAGCCGAGCCCCACAGCGGGGCCACCCAGGATGCGCAGCGCCGCCGCGGTGTCGTCGGGGCGGACCAGCATCGTTGCAATTGCTACGGTGTCCGCGACCTCGGGCACCTCCAAAAGCCCGGCCAGCCCCACAATCTCGTACGGCACGCCTCGCGCCTCCAGCGCGGCGGCGAGAAGCGGCGACTGGCGGTTCTTGCGCACCAGGGCTGCCGCCGAAAGTGTCTCGCCCGCCTCCTGTGCGGCGTCGTACTCGTCTGCGAGCGCATCGGCCACGAACGCGATCTCCTCGTCCTCGTCCGCGAAGAAGCCGAGCGTCACCCCGCCCTCCGGCGCACCGGGCCGAGCCTCCAGCGGGGCAACAGCGCGACCATCCCCCGTGCCCAGGATGGTGTCCGACACCCCGTTGGCAAGTTCCAGTACCTGCGGTGGGTTACGCCACGACGTGGTGAGCTGCTTCTTCTGCGCCGGGCTGCCATCCGCGGCAGGAAAGTCCTCCACAAAAGCCGCCAAGTTTGCGGCGGTTGCCCCGCGCCACCCGTAGATCGCTTGCATGGGATCGCCCACGGCGGTAACCGTCAGCGACGGGTCCTGCGCGTTGCCGAACAGGCTGCGCAGCAGCACACGCTGCGCATGGGATGTGTCCTGGTACTCATCCAGCATGACCACCCGGAACCTGCTGCGTTGGCTCTCCCCCACCACCGCGTGGTCGCGGGCCAACGCTGCAGCGACCGCCATCTGCTCGTTAAACGTAACTACCCCGCGGCGACGAAGTTCCGCGTTGAGTTCCTCAACCAGTGGCAGGAAGTTCATGCGCTCTTCCTGCTTGCTGCGCCAGCCTTGCAGCTTCTGTGTGAACTCCGTCCTGGAGCGAGGCGCGCGCGGATACGACTCTGTCTCCGCGATGAAGTCCCGCGCGTGCTGCGCCACCCACTCCGCGGTAGCAAGCTCGTTGCCCATCGCGGTGTTGAGCTTCAAAAGGTCCTCGACAACCCCGTTCAACGAAGGGTTGCGCCCTGAATCGGTGATTACCCCACCCGTGTAGTTGTGTACGACATCAGTTGCGATGGCGTGCAATTCCGCGTCGGTGATCAACCTCGCGTCGGGTTCTACGGGCACGAGCAGCCCGTATTCGCGGATAAGGTTACCCGCGTACGAGTCGTACGTGGACACCGTGGGCGCAATGACCTCCAGATTCGCCGCAAGCTGGCCCGTGGGGTCCAGGCGGCGGATGAGCTCGGTGTTGCTCGCCAGTGTGGCCAGCCGGTCGCGGATACGTGTGCCCATCTCCTGCGCGGCTTTCCGGGTGAAGGTCAGCCCCAGCACCTCGTCTGGCCTAGCGAAGCCGTTGGCCACCAGCCACACCACGCGCGCGGCCATCGTCTCCGTCTTGCCCGCGCCAGCACCTGCAACGACGAGCAGCGGCCCCGGATCGGTGCCAATCACCGCAGCCTGCTGGTCAGTAGGCGGGAACTTCTGACCCAGGTAGCGCGATAACAGTACCGGGTTCATCGGGGTGGGGTTCATCTGCTCAGGCACGGTGGATCACCTCTCCTTGAGGCTGGACGGGGCACAGCGCACGCACGGCGCAGTGGTCGCAGTGGGGGCCGGTGGTGGCTCGCAGTTCGGGGCCGGACATTTGTTCCGGCAGGTCGTCGATAAGCTCAGCGAACGCATCGAGCGCTTCTTTGTCCTTCGGCGCCTGCTCGAGCGTGGTCAACCGCTTCTTCGCGTTGTTCGGATACACCAGCATCGCACCACCGACTTCGAGGGGATTAGCACTGGCGCTGACCACCCGGCCCGCGTTTAGCGATCCACGCGACAGCGCGAGCTGGTACGCGGCAAGCTGAGGGTTGTTTTGAGTCTCGGCGGCGGTGGGGGCGGATGCACCCGTCTTCAGGTCGACAACATGCACCGCGCCGCTGTCCTCGCGCTCAAGCCTGTCCAGGCGACCGCGGATTCGTACCTTCGGGCTGACCTGCACGTCAACATCCGTCTCCACAGCGACCTGCTCAAACGTTCCGCGGGTGGAGTCGAGCCACGTGCGGGCACGCTCGAGCATCGCGGTGAAATCCTCGACGTCGCGTCGTTGCTTCCACGCCGGCGCGTCGCTCGCGGCCTCCCTCGCGGCCACGGTAGCTCGCAGCGCTTCGTCCGGGTCCACTCCGCGCCCGAGCGCTTCGAAGTACGCGTGCGCCATCGCGCCGTGCACCATCTGCATCGTCTCGTCCAAACCAGTCATCCGCTCCAGCACAGCGCGCATCGGGCATTCGAGCAGCGACTCAATCCGCGAGGGAGAGAGGGTCTTGCGCACCGAAAGCGCCTCGCTTGTCGACGCTTCCGTGGTGGACCACCACTGCAAAGGATCCGCACCGAGCACCCCGGCGTCCGCAAGCCGCGCCAGTTGACGCGCTGCCTGCGCACGGGTGGCCTCCGAAGACTCCGGGTCCGTCAACGCGCGGCGGAACTCGGCGATGATGTCGTCGTGTGCGAGCACCCGCACCAAAGCGACATCCTCGTCTGCTGCCGCTTCCTCCGAAGGCGTTCCCGCCACGCACACCGCCTCAGGTGCAATCCCATACTCCGCGCAGAACTCTTCGACGAATCTGGAGGGCTGGGCGACCTCATCGCCTTCTTCGCCGTCAATGGCTGTAACCACGAGTTCCTCGGTCGCCCTGCTTGTCGCAAGCTTGAACAGGCGCCGTTCCTCCACCAAGCGCTCGGCGACCCGGGCAACCGGCACAGCGGGATCCACATCGCGGTCGATGAGATCCACCAGGTCTTCCTGCCGGAAGATTGACCCGGTCTCCCCCAGACTCGGCCAGGTCAGTTCCTGCACCCCGGCCACCACCACGCGTTTGTACTCGCGGCCCGCCGCCCCGTGCGCGGTGAGCAGCGCCACCGCCTCGGGCGTCGCGGTACGCCGATCACGCACGCCGGTGGGCAGTTCCTGCTCAGCAACGGACGCAACGAAGGATTCGATGCCCGACGTCGGCCTTCGCTCGGTGTAGTCGCCCGCCGCGTCAAACAGCGCCATCACAGCGTCCAAGTCGCGGTCCGCCTGGGAGCCGGTGGCACCTCCGCGCAGCGCGGCTGCGAGCAGGCGGTTGGATAGCCCCGTCGCGTTCCACAGCGCCCAAAGCACTTCCTCGACACTGCCGTCCGCGTCACGCGCGCTTCGACCCGCCTCGAGTACGCCGCGGACGCGGTGCAGGATGTCCAGCTCGCGGTCGGTGAGCACGGTGCCGAATTCCGGCAGCGCCCCAGGCTCCACCAGCAAACCACGCAGCGTCTCGTCGGCGCGTGCATCTGGCTGCCAACGGCGCAAGCCTCGCATCAGCCGGCGTAGCGTCACCGGGTCTGCCCCGCCCACCGGCCCAAGCAGTAGGTCGCGCCATTGCGCAGGTGTGAGTTCCTCGTACAGCGCCCGCATCCCTAATAGCAGTGAGGCGACGATGCGTTGCTCGCTCAGCACCAAGTCCGTGGGGTTGAGCGCCACCGGAACCCCGGCCTGCAGCAGCGCCCGGCGCACCGGCTCCACCAGCGGGGTGGAGCGAACGACCACCGCCATGTCGCGAAACGCCACCCCTTCCTCGAAGTGAGCGCGGCGCAGCAGGTCGGTGACAGCCGCAAGTTCGGCGCCAGAATCCGGCGCGATCGCAGCACGGCGGCGCGGTGTTCGCCGCGTCGCCCCCAGGTCAATCACCTCGTGCAGCATGCCCGCCATATCGCGGAAAAAGGCTGGTGACGCACCACGGAACCGGAACACCGACTGCTCTATGTCGCCGCCCACAACTGCCAAGTCGGCCTGCCGAAGCAACCGAGCGACCAACGTGGCGGAGGCCGGCGCGAGGTGCTGCGCATCGTCCACAATCACGGTGTGCCACCGGCGCGGCAGCGGAACTTCGCTGGCCGCAGCAATGAGCTCTGACGCAGAGAGACGATGCGCACCGGAAATAGCCATCACCTGCTGGTACTCGCGCAGAAAATCGCCGGAGGCCGACCACACGTCAATACCGTGGCGCTCCCCCAATTCCCGCAAGTCGTCCGGCCCTAGTCCACGCTCCACCGCGCGCAGCAGAAAGTCGCGCAATTGGCGTGCGAACCCCACCAGCGGCATCGCCGGACGCAGGTCCTCAGGCCACGTGCCACGGCCGTCCTCCACCTGCCCGTGTAGCAGCTGACGAATCACGGCGTCCTGTTCCGCACCGGAAATCAGGCGGATCTCCTGGTCCAAGTGATTACGCAAAATGGCGAAGGCCAACGAGTGCACGGACCTCACCATCGGCTCGTCCGAGACAAAACCGGTTGCGGCCAGCCGCTCAGACAGCTCGCCGCGCAGCCTGGCACCGGACTCCTTCGAGTCCGTGAGCACCACGATGCCGCCCGGATCGCTGTCTTGGTGGCGCAGCGCGGCGGCCACTGCGGTGTCGATGAGGAAACTGCTTACCCCCGAACCCGCCTCGCCCGTAACCTTGAACGTGCCGGTTGTTGGCAGCTCAACGTCCCATTCACGCGGCGCCGAAACTCTGGGGCGGGCTGTCAGGTACGCCTTCGGCTCGTAAACTTCGGGCGGCGTGGCGGGGGGTGTGGAGCGTTGCATGGCCAAGAGTTTGCCAGACTACGACGACACGATCGCGCGTACCCGCTCAAAATTCGCACTTACGTTCGTATCCGCCCCGGAATACGTGGCTTCACGCTGCGCGAGCGCCCGCTTCGCCAGCTCGCGCAGGCCCTGAATATGCGCCCACCGATCAACCACAGCATTATCGACGGCTCCCGCGAGCAAACCGTCCACCATCACCAACGCCGCGGTGTATCCCCGCGGGCGCAAGGCTGTAGACGGCGCGAGTTCAGTCAACGCCGGCGGCGCGTCCCCGTCGAAAAGCACATGCGCACCAAAAACAAGGTGCGCGACCACATCGCCTGCGCGTGGTTCGTAGCCCTTCCACACCTCGTGGTCGGCGCGCGCCACGACCTCGTTGCGGGCGACCGCGGGCGCAGTAAAGCCAGCCATGGCCTCGTCGTATGCGCAGGCGGCCGCCATCAGCTCGTCGATACGCGCACGCGGGCGACCCGATACGAACTCGCTGGCCTTGAACCCACCCACGATGAGCCGACCGTCTGTCGCCCGCACCGGGCGTGACACACGCAGCGCCACCTCGGGCGGCACCATCTTCTCGCGCACCTTGCCGGACCACGCGGACGTTTCGCTAGCCCGCGAGATCACCACTCGCCCGTAACGCGCACTACCACCCCACGCGCGCGGCAGAGTTTCCCCCGCCGCGTCTTCGAGCTGGAACGCGGAGAGCACATGAGCAGGAACGATCACTTGCACCCCGCTTAGAGCACCGCCGGGCGCGGGTACGGCCACGGGTTCGGGCGGCAGGTGTCCGGGTTATCCGGGTAGCTGTCCTCCGGATTCATCTCGCGCAGCTGATTGTTGTTCAGGCTAAGCGTCTGCTGCATCATGATCGGCGCGAGCGCGTTCGGTTCCGGGCACGGCTCGTGCTCAGCGAATCCGAGCGCGTGGCCCACCTCGTGATTGATCACGTACTGGCGGTACGAGCCGATGTCTCCCTGGTACGGCGCGGCGCCCCGGACCCAGCGGGACTCGTTAATCAAGATGAGGTCGTCGCCCGTCGCCGCCGTCCGGCAGCTCGTCTCGGTGCCAAGCGCCGCGCCGCAGTACTCGGCGGTGGTGTCGAGGGAGGTCAGACGAATGCGCAACGTCGGATCGTCGTCCGCCGCGACGTGCTCGAAACGGAACCGCGGATCGTTGGTCCAACCCCGCGGATCGCTCAGCGTAGCGTCAACCATCGTGGCGAACGCCTGATCGCCGCCGTAGCCAGAGGTATCCACGCCGTGTTCAACCTCCACGATGTAGCGCACCACCATCTCGGTACCCTGGCCCGCGGCTGCGCCGGGGACGCCAACCTCATAGAAGGTCCCCTCGCCGGTGGTGGTGTACGGCCCCCCTGGTGGCAGGTCATGCGGATCAAACTCGCCCTCTGCGATTTTCGCGGGCTCGAGCTTCGGCTCCTCAACCTCTTCGGCAGGCTCAGCAGCGTGGGTGTCTGCCGCCACCTCGATGACCTGGTCATCGGGGTTCTGCACCATGTTTATTAGGACAAACACGGTGATTACGGCAAGCACGGGTATGGCGTAGGCCCGCCACCCGTATTCACGGGCGAACACGACCAAGCGCCCCTCGTCCTCAGACCGAGTTTCGCCGCTCGCCTCCTGCTCGGCCTCCAAGTCCCAGGCATCCAGCCAACGCCCGAAATCTTCGTCCGAATCTGCACTGTGCCTGCCTGGCCCGCCTGCCTGCCGTTGCACCATAAATACGTAATTTATCGCATGAACCCGACGGTACGGGAAGCAGCGGTGCCCTGCTCGACGTAGGTGATGCGGTCGGTGCGGATCAGGTACTGGTTACCTTTGTCGTCCTCCAGCTTCAGCGTGGCGTTTCCGCCGTCGATCGCCTGCTCAACCGTGGCGATGATGTCTTCCTGGCCCTCCGGCAGCTTGATTACCAATTCGCGGGGGCTGTCTGCCAGACCAATCTTGATGTCCATGCTGCGGATCACTGTCCTTTTCTCTTCTCTCGGCTCTTTCGCAATGGTCCTATTGTAACGACCGGCCGCTAGGATGAGGTCGTGTCCTATGCAGCTGAGAGCGAACACGACCGCACGAAAGACGCCGCCCCGCCCACCTTCGAGGAGCTGGGGGTCGCGGCCGAGATTGTGGACGCGCTGCGCGAACGCGGCATTGAACGGACGTTTTCCATCCAAGAGCTCACACTGCCCCTCGCGCTTGCGGGCCGCGACATCATCGGCCAGGCGCGCACAGGAATGGGCAAGACCTACGGCTTCGGTGTTCCGCTGATTGACAGGGTGTTCGACGACGGTGATATCGCCGAGCTGGACGGAACCCCGCGGGCACTGGTGGTGGTTCCCACGCGCGAGCTCGCGGTGCAGGTCGGTGAGGATTTTCAACATGCCGCCGCCCACACCCCGGTGCGTTCCACCACGATTTACGGCGGCCGGCCGTACGAGGAGCAGATTGAGGCGCTTGATGAGGGCGTGGACGTGGTGGTGGGCACCCCGGGCCGGCTCATCGACTTGTACAACCGCGGGAACCTGCGCCTCAACCAGGTAGCGATCCTGGTCCTCGACGAGGCGGACGAGATGCTGGACATGGGCTTCCTTCCCGACATAGAGAAGCTGTGGGAAGCGCTTCCCAACCACGTGCAGTCCATGCTGTTTTCAGCCACCATGCCGGGCCCGATTCTTTCGCTGGCACGGGAGAAGATGCGCCACCCAGTGCACATCCGGGCGGAGGCCGGCGATGAGGCGCAGACGCACGAAACCACCCGTCAGGTTGCGTTCAAGTCACACCGCATGGACAAACCGGAGATCATCGCTCGCGCGCTGCAGGCTCCAGGCCGCGGTCGCACCATTATTTTTTCGCGCACAAAGCGCTCGGCAGGAGAGCTTGCGGAGGATTTGGCGCAGCGCGGGTTCGCAGTCGGTGCGGTGCACGGCGACCTCGGGCAAAGTGCGCGCGAGGCGGCGCTTGAAGCTTTTCGACGAGGCGACGTGGACATCTTGGTCGCCACCGATGTGGCAGCACGCGGCATCGATGTGGACGACGTGACCCACGTAATCAATTTCCAGACACCGGACGACCCCATGACGTACGTCCACCGCATCGGCCGCACCGGACGGGCGGGCCGCGAGGGCACCGCCATCACGCTGGTGGGCTACGACGAGACGCTCAAGTGGGACATGATCAATACCGATCTCAAACTGGGCAAACCGGAGCTTCCGGAGTGGTTCTCCACCTCACCGGAGCTCTACCGCGAACTGGGCATCCCGGAGTCGGCCTCTGCGCGCGTCGGGGCCCCGCGTAAAGTGCTTGGCAGCAAACCCGCGGGCGGCCGCCGCTCCCGCGGAGAGAGCAACAGGAAGTCTTCTGGAAGGAGGCGGCGTTGAATAAGCCGCTGCGCCGCACACGCGGTGACCTGATCGCCACCGGCGTGATTGCGGGCGTCTCCGCACTACTTTTGGGCACCGCGTTTCTCACAGCCCCGGTTCGCGACGCACAGTTGCAACCTGCCGCGGAAGCGCAGGAGGACTTTGGGCAGTTGGCAGTCACGCCCTCGTCGTTAAGCGAAAGCTTCACCCTGCCGGACGATTCTCCCCGCGCCCAACCCCTCGTATCGAACGGGCTGATTATTACCCACCACGAGGGCACGATCAGCGCCACCACTCCCGAAGGTGAGACGGTGTGGACGTACCACCGCCCCAACGAGCTGTGCAATATCGACCAGGCCTGGGGCAAGGTTGTCGCGGCCTACCGCGATAACGCAGGCTGTGGCGATGTGGTGGCCATCGACGCGCTGACCGGCGAATACGCAGGCACCCGCTCTGCAATCGCACCGGAGCAAGTCACCCGTCTCGCCTCCAACGACCGGATTGGCTACACCGGCCCCGACCGCGTGGAACTATGGCGCTCCGACCTCGTGCGCACCGTGGAATACGGCTACGTGGAAGCCAAGCAGGAGCCGGACATGCAGCCGAACGAGTGCACCATCACCTCCGCACTCACCCGCACTGAGCTGCTCGCCGTGACCGAGGTCTGCGACGACGGCTCGTTCCTTCGCCTGCAGGAGGCGACGCCGGAGGACTCCCGCGAGCCCGAGGTGACCTCAAGCGTGGAGATCGGGGCCGATGCGTACCTCATCGGCATCTCGCAAGACGCCGCCGCGGTGTACGACCCGCAGACGTCCGAAGTGCGTGCCTACACCAAGGAAGGCACGAATGTGAGCTCCTCGTCCGTGCCTCCCATGACCGGACAGACGCTCGACGAGACTTTCGTGCACGTGCTGCCGGTCGCCGACCTGCCGCACCACATGTCGTACTGGGCCGACGATTCACTGCTGCTCATGGAACCCGCCGGCCTTTCCGTCACAGGCGTGTTCCAGGGCGCGCGTGGCACCGGCTTCGCCGCCGGCGAGAAGCTGCTGTACGCCTCCGACAACGGTGTCGCGGTCGTGGACTGGGATAAAAACGCGGTCGACGAGATCATTCCCGTCGACCGTGGCGGATACACCGGCCCCATCCACATCGCGTCCGCCGGGGCGACGGTGGTGGAAAAGCGCGGCGACGAGATCGTGGTGCTCGACGCTATCGTGGATTAGCCGCTACACGCGATTCGCCTTGCGCACCGCGTAAGCCGCCTCGTTGTACGCGCGCGCCTGCGGGTGAAACACGCCGATCGACGCCAGAACCACCGATAGCAGCGTCGCGATCCCGAGCGTGACCGCCCCGCCGCGGAACATGTAGATAGACACGCCGAACAAGATCGCTTCAATGAGCACAATCGCTCCGGTACTGCGTGGCCTTCCCCGCAGTGTCTCCACAGCCACCCAGGCGAGGAAGCCAAAGATAATCGCCAGAAAGAGCGCAGTTCCGACGTTGACATAGTCCGCCGCGGCCGAATCCGACTCCAAGTCGGCGGCCGGACCGTGACTCTGCGATACAAGCAGGGAGATGCAGTACACGAAGATCGCCGCGCACTGCACCAGGACCACCAACGCGCCAAACCGCATCACCGGCGGCATTTCCGCAGGCGCAGGTTCTGGCTCTGTGCTCGGCACGGTTGTCGGATTGGCAGGACGGCGTTCATTGTTCTTGCTCACGGTTGGATAGTGTATCCGGCGCCCCGACGCTGCCAGCCTGAGCCGCCTAGCGATTTGAACTTCTCTGCCCCGTATGCGTCCCCACAATCGAGGGAAACGCGCAGCTTATCGAGGGTTCCCCACCCCACCTTCCCACCCAGAACGCGCGGAGATCCCGTTTGAATGCATGTAAAAGTTATGAGTTGCGTCACTTTTTGGCCCGCACCCCTAGCGAGGTAAAGGTAAACGTGCCATTATTCACGGGTAGCAAAAACAACGGGCTGGTTACACAGCCCTTAACCCTTAGTCACCACAGGGTTAACGCCCGGTAAACCGGAAGTCGGGACTCGCAGCCAACGAGTACACCGCCCGGGGCCAGGAATCAAACTTTGTTTGCAACACACCCGCATCGCCGGGTGTTGAAGTGGTGCGCTCACATTGCATAGACCCGACATACACACAAGGAGACCCACCATGGATTGGCGCCACGAAGCAATTTGCCGCGACGAAGACCCGGAACTCTTCTTCCCAGTTGGCAACTCCGGCCCGGCTCTTTCCCAAATCGCCCAGGCCAAGCTTGTTTGCCACCGATGCCCTGTCACCTCTCAGTGCCTGAAGTGGGCACTTGAGACCGGCCAGGACGCCGGCGTTTGGGGTGGCCTTTCCGAGGAGGAGCGCCGCGCACTCAAGCGCCGCAACAAGGCCCGCGCCCGCAACCGTGCGCGTCTCAACGCCTAATTTCCCGGTCAGCCAGCCCGGACGATAAAGTGGAGCACCAGTAACACAGGTACCCACCCATAAAGGAGGCCCCAATGAGCAAGCGTGGTCGTAAGCGCAAGGATCGTCGCAAGAAGAGCGCAAACCGCGGCAAGCGTCCCAACGCATAGCGCGAGAGCAAACGAAGCCCTTCCAGCAATGTGCTGGGAGGGCTTCTTTCATCCCCGCCCCCTGCACCATTCCGCATTGCGGAGTAGTGGGTGGGCACCAACGACTCCGCAATGCGAGAACACAGCTCCCCACGCTGCGACAGATCCGTAGCTGCGCCGGTATGACGAACCGATCACACCAGCACGCGGACAGCGGTAACACGGCGTTGCGGACTCGACCACTTCGCATTGCGGACACGCTCGGGGACCTTCCACTCAGCACAGGTGGAGTTCGGCACGCCGAGTTCACCGGATTGAGGCGCTGGAATCGGCGTATCAGACTCGGCGTCGATGGGGCACCGTCGGGTTTGCGGACTCGACCACTCCGCATTGCGGAGTAGTGGGTGTGCACCAACGATTCCGCAATGCGGAAACACAGCTCCCCACGCTGCGATAGATCCGTAGGTGCGCCGGTATGACGAACCGATCACACCAGCACGCGGACAGCGGTAACACGGCGTTGCGGACTCGACCATTCCGCATTGCGGAGTAGTGGGTGGCTACCTACGACTCCACAATGCGGAAACGGGAGTTTTCTTGAGACGCCCCCCGATATGCCAGGAGGACAATCGACAACACCAGCACACGGACCGTGGCAACACTCCCCCGCAGACTCATGCACTCCACATTGCGGAGTAGTGGGTAGACACCAACGACTCCGCAATGCGGACACACTCGGGGACTTTCCACGATGCACAGGTGGAGTTCGGCACGCCGAGTTCACCCCCGCAGTGTTGGCCGGAATCGGCGTATCAGACTCGGCGTCGATGTGAGGCCAGCGCCCGTGGGGATTGCGGACTCGACCACTCCGCATTGCGGAGTATTGGGTGGGCACCAACGACTCCGCAATGCGGAAACAGAGGTCCCCCCTCTGAGTCTGATCCGTTGATGCGCCGGGATGACGAACCGATGACACCAGCACACAGATAGCGACAACACTCCCCCGCAGACTCATGCACCCCGCATTGCGGAGTAGGGCACGAATACAAACTAGGCGGTCGCCGGGGTTTCCGGTGGCCGCCTTGTTTGGGTTGTTGGGTTAGTTGTTTGCGAGGGCGAAGCCTGCCGCGCCGATGGCTGCGATAAGGGCGATGATGACGGGGATGATGATGGCTGCGATGTTGACTTCGCCGCCGTTTTCGACCTGGTTCTTGGCGTTGTCGAGCTGCTTTACGGCCTGGTTGTTGGCCTGGGTGTTGGCTTGGGTGTTGTCGGCGTTGGCGCCTTCGAGGGTGCGGGCGGGTTGGGTGTTGGTGTTGTGTGTCTGGATGGTGGTTGCGGTGTTGGCGACCACGGTGTTGGTGTCGGTGTTGGTGATGGTGATGTTGACCGGCAGGTTGGTGTATTTCTTCGCCGGGGTGATGCTAAACGTCAGGGTTTTTGCTTGGTTTGCGGCCAGGGTGATGGTTTCTTTCGCGCCTCCGCCGGGGAATGCGGCTTCGATGGTGTAGGTGGCCAGGTCGATGCCGGGGTTTTCTACCTCCACGACCACGTCAG
>NZ_CAHJXO010000003.1 GCF_903645305.1 Corynebacterium sp. Marseille-P4321
GTGCAGCGGCTGCTGCGCTTGCCGGGGTGGCTTGCATGCCGGTGAGGGCAAGTGTTGCGGCCAGCACGGTGGCGATCGTGGTGCGCAGCGACATGATGGTAGCTCTCCTTGAGGTGTGAACCCTTGAGGTGTGGACAAGGTGTGTTTCGTTGTTGACCCCAAGTTTATGCACCAGGTATGCGCAGGTAAAACGCTTGCCCCGCGCACAAGAAAACGGCGTGATCGTTGAACACTTCTTCCCGATTGTTCAACATGGTTAGGTATTTTGACGTGCGGATTGTTCAACCATCCGCCCCGGTGCCGCGCGGTGTGCGGGGAAGTGTTGAACGATCAATCCGCAGTCGGGTGTGGATGGTTCAACAATCCCCAAAACTGCATAGTATGCACCCATTTACAACCCTTACACCGGCCGCACCCTGAAACCCCGCGACCTGCGTGTTCTTCGAAGTGTGTACAACTCACCTGCCGTGGCGTGGTGACCTATAGGCGTTGCCTTAAGGCGGTGGCGCGGGATTGTTGAAACATCGTGGGATTGTTCAACGCTTCCCCACACCCTACTACCCCCGCTATTTACCCCCGCCGGGGTGAGGGTCGGCTCACACAACACCAACAACACCCCAAAACAAGGCCCCGGCACGAAAAAAGGGCCCCACCAGGGGCCCAACAAAAGCAAGCGATTCAGCCGCCTACCTGTACCGGATCTCCGTGTAGGAGATACGGGTAATAGAGGTGATGATGCGTTCACGCAGCGGCTCGGGTGCGCGGGCGTGTCCACAACAATCGCGCACCATAGCTCGTACTTCGAGCTCGGACTCGGCCCGCTGCGCGCATTCCGGGCAGTTCGCCACGGTGTTGCGGATGGTTTCGCGTCGCTCTTCGGTGGTGTCCGGGTCGAAGAGTTCGCACAGCAGCAGGTGGGTTACTTCGCTTCCGCGCGGGTCTGCGTGGTTGTGTCCGGTGGCCATTACTGCTCCTTCGCATCCTGCATGTCTGCGTGGTCGAGGCCGATGCCTCGTTCTTGTGCCACGTCTTTCAACATGCCGCGTAGTTGTTTTCTTCCCCGGTGCAGCCGGCTCATCACAGTGCCGATGGGGATGTCCATTACTTCGGCGATCTCTTTGTAGGCCAGCCCTTCGACGTCGGCGTAGTAAACCACCATGCGGTAGTCCTCGTTGAGTGCGTTGAGGGCGTCGGAGATGCGCGAGTTCGGCATGAGCTTCAGCGCTTCGACTTCCGCGGACTCGAGCCCTGTCGAGTCGTGGGATGAGGAGGTGTAGAGCTGGTTGTCTGTCACGTCGTCGGCGGAGGTGACCAGCGGGCGGCGCTGCTTTTTGCGGTAGGAGTTGATGTAGGTGTTGGTCATGATGCGGTACAGCCAGGCCTTCAGGTTGGTCCCAGGCTTGAAGCTGTCGAAGGCGTTGTAGGCCTTGAGATAAGTTTCCTGCACCAGATCCTCCGCGTCTTGGGGGTTGCGCGTCATGCGCAGCGCGCCGCCGTAGAGCTGGTCGAGGAGGGGCATTGCTTCCTCGGTAAAGCGCGACTTGAGGTCGGTATCCGGCATGCCCGCCATTGTAGGTCACGGCTACGCTTGCCCCATGGCAGCTAAGACTCGGGCGTTAAGCGCCGTGAAGGATGTGCGACACGAGGTGCTCACGTATGAGCCGTCGCAGGACAATTTCGGCCAGCATGCGGCGATTGAGCTGGGTTTGAACGAAGACGGGGTGTTAAAGACGCTGGTTGTCGCGCACGAGCGGGAACTCGCGGTGTGTTGCGTGCCGGTCTCCGGTCACTTGTCGCTCAAGCACGCGGCGAAGGCGCTGGGTTGGAAGCGCGCGGAGATGGCGGAGCCTGCGAAGGCGCAGCGCGCCACGGGGTATGTGGTGGGCGGCATTTCGCCGCTCGGCATGTTGCAAAAATTGCAGGTGCTTATCGACGCTTCCGTGCGCGACCTTCCCACCATCACCGTCTCAGCCGGCCAACGCGGCCTTTCAGTGCAGCTTGCACCGGCCGACCTGGCAGAGCTCACGGGCGGCGAGTTCGCCGACATCAGCGCCCCATAAGCCCAGTCAACTCCGCGTAATCGTTTCGCACGTTGCCTACTTCCTGCGCGGCTTCGTTCCACACAAACTCGCCGGCGACCCGCGACGGGTGCACGAGCGCGAGCGCTTCATCAGGGGTGCCTTCCACCCAGGTGCGGATCTCGTCGCGCCGCAGGAAAAGCGGCAGACGGTGGTGCAGCCACGCCATGTTTTCGGTGGCTTCGGTGGTCACCATTGTCGTCGATAAGCGTTCAAGCCCTGTGCCCCACAATGCAGCCGCGTATAGCAAACCTTCCTGCGGGCGGACGTAGTACGGCTGCTTGCGGCCTTCTTCCTGCTTCCACTCGTAGTAGCCGTCGAGGACCATCAGCCCGCGGCGCAACTTGAAGGCGGAGCGGAACGAGGGCTTCTCCGCCACCGTCTCGCCGCGTGCGTTGAACAGCGGCGGGCCTTGTTCGTCTTTTTTCCATGCGGGGATAAGGCCCCACCGGGCGGCGTCGATACGCGCCTGCACGCCCTCGAACCTAATCAGCGGCACCTGCTGGGTCGGCGCGATGTTGTAGCGCGGCGGCGGGGTGCCGTCGGGTGCGTCGACCGATTCGACACCGGGGAGCGCGGCCACCTCGTCGTAGAGGTCTTGGCCGGTGGTGAAGAGAACAAAGCGTCCGCACATACCTCTATTATTATCCGCATGACGCAAGCGTGGCCCGCCCCCTACTGCCCCACCCCGATCACCCACACGCAATCGGTGCCGGGTTCGAAGTCGATGACCAACCGCGCGTACGTGCTCGCGGCGCTCGCGGACGGGCCGTCGACCATTACCGGCGCGCTGCGCTCGCGCGACACGGACCTTATGGAGGGCGCACTGGAGGCCATGGGCGTGGGCTTCGCGCACGAGGGCGACACCATCACCGTCACCCCGGGCGAGCTGCGCGGCGCGGAGGTTGACTGCGGGTTGGCTGGCACGGTCATGCGGTTCGTGCCGCCGGTTGCGGCGTTCGCGCAGGGGCAGACGCTTTTCGACGGTGACACGCACGCCCGCACCCGCCCCATGGGCACCATCCTCGAGGCACTGCGGGGCCTCGGCGTGAGCGTTGCCGGCGACGCGCTGCCGTTTACCGTGCACGGCACCGGCGAGGCCGAGGGCGGCGAAGTGGACATCGACGCGTCCGGTTCCTCCCAATTCGTCTCCGGGTTGCTGCTATCCGCGCCGCGGTTCACGCGCGGGGTGCGCATCCGCCACACCGGTCGCACGCTGCCGTCTACACCGCACATCGAGATGACGGTAGCCATGCTCGCGGATGCCGGCGTGGAGGTGGACGCAGGCCGCGACAGCTGGGCCGTGGCACCCCAGCCGATCCGCGGGCGCCACTGGGCGATCGAGCCGGACCTTTCCAACGCCGCGCCGTTCCTCGCCGCAGCAGCAGTCACGGGCGGAGAGGTGCGCATCCCTGGCTGGCCCACGCGCACCACACAGCCGGGCGCAGCGATAATGAGCATCTTGGAGCGCATGGGCTGCGAAGCTGAGTTGGTCGCCGATGGCGCGGAGCACCAGTTGCGGGTGCGTGGGCCGCAGCCGGGCAGGCTGGAGGGCATCCGCATCGACATGGGTGACATCGGCGAGCTCACCCCCACCGTCGCGGCGGTCGCGGCGCTGGCCAGCACGCCCAGCGAGCTCACCGGCATCGCGCACCTGCGCGGGCACGAGACGGATAGGCTGGCGGCGCTCACGCGCGAGATCAACAACCTCGGCGGGGCATGCGAGGAGCTTTCCGACGGGCTCCGCATCCAACCCGCCACCCTCCGCGGCGGGCTGTGGCACAGCTACGACGACCACCGGATGGCCACCGCTGGCGCGATCATAGGCCTGGTCACCGACGGCGTGGAGGTGGAGAACATCGACACAACGTCGAAGACGCTCCCAGGGTTTGCCGACATGTGGCAGGAGATGGTGCGTTAGTGGGGCGCAGCTTTTCCGATTACGACGAATCCGATGTGCGGGTGCGCCCCGGCAAGAGCAAACGCCCTCGCTCGAAGAACCGCCCCACCCACGACGACGCGCAGTTCGGCATGGTCGTGGCGAAGGACCGCGGGCGCTGGGGAGTGGTGTTGGATTCCGGCACACGCGTACAGTGCACCCGCGCCCGCGATCTCAAGCGGGTCTCCATTGAGGTCGGCGACCGTGTCGGCGTGGTGGGCGATACCTCAGGGGCGAAGGACACGCTTGCGCGCATCGTCAAGCGCGAGGACCGCACTTCGGTGCTGCGCCGTACAGCGGACGACACGGACCCCTACGAGCGCATCATTGTGGCCAACGCGGAGCTTTTGCTCATTGTTGTTGCCGCTGCGGATCCGCCGCCGCGCACCGGGTTCGTCGAACGCGCGCTCATCGCCGCGTTCGTCGGTGGGGTCACGCCGGTGGTGTGCGTGACCAAGTCTGACTTGGCCGACCCGTCCGAGTTCGAGCGAGAGCTCGCCGCCATGGGCGTGGAGGTATTGCGCACCGGCGTCGAAGATGGCGTGGAGACGCTGCGCGAGCTGATCGCCGGACGTGTCAGCGCGCTCATCGGGCACTCCGGTGTGGGCAAGTCGACGCTGGTCAACCGCATCGTGCCCGAAGCGCAGCGCGAGACAGGCGAAGTCTCTGGTGTGGGCAAGGGACGCCACACCTCTACGCAGTCGGTGGCGTTCGCGTTGCCTGGCGGCGGTTGGATCATCGACACCCCCGGCATTCGCTCCTTCGGCCTGGCGCATGTCTCGCCCGAGGAGATCGTGCAGGTCTTCCCCGACCTAGAGGAAGCGGCTCAGAACTGCCCGCGGGGCTGCACCCACCTCGGACCGCCAGCGGACCCGGAATGCGCGTGGGATGAGCTCGACCCGGGATCCCCCACCGGGCGGCGCGCTGGCGCGGTGCGCGGCCTTTTAGAGGCGCTGCACGCGAACAACGAGTGGGAGCTAAAGCAGCTCGATGATAAACGGTAGCTCCGACGGGTCGTAAAAGGCCATGTAGTTGTCCTGGGCGTCGCCGACGATAAGCTCTGCGTCCTCGTCGCCGAGATCGGCGGCGTCCACAACTTCGATCGCTTTGGCTGTGGCTTCCTCAGCTTCTGCGATATCCACGTGGATCGCCGCGACCTGCTCAAGTGCCACCGGGCCAGCCAGACGCACGACCGATTCGCCCATGTCCGGTTCTTCGGTCGCCTCCACGTCCGCAGAGACCACCACGCGGCGGTGCGGGAAACGTTCCTCGTCCCCGATGGCCAGAAGACGGATCGAGGCCAAAGCGGCGTCATCGAACGCGACGGCCTCAATCTCTTCCTCGTCGCCCGAGGTGAAGAACTCGTGCAGCGCCTTCGTCGCCGCGAAGCCCCAGCCGCTGCGGGCGTGGATGATTTCGTTTTCGTGCAGCGCGGCGAGCATGCCGAAGGTGGCGGGGATGTAAACGCGCACTAGAACTCGCCCTCGATGTCGAACAGGGACTGGATCTCCACGGCGGTGCGTTCGAACGCGGTGTGCAGGATGCCGATCATGCTGTACTCCACGGCCGCGCGGACGTTCATGATGTCGTCATCGATCATCACGCAGTCCCCGAGTTCCTGGCCCACCGCATCCGCGGCTGCTTGGAACGCGGCGAGCTCCGGCTTCTCCGCCCCGATCTCGCCTGAAAGCACCACTGCATCCACCACGCCGCGGAACTCCCACTCGCGGATGGCGTCGGCCGTCTCGCCTTCTGCCTTCTCGTTGGACAGGATGGCCACCGAAACGTCGTTAGCCTTGACCGCCTCGATGAGAGCCTGCCAGCGCTGCTGGTCTTCGGTGCCCATGTCAAGGACGCCCGCGTAATCGATGATCAGTCCCTCCACCTGAAACCTTCCTTTCGCAATGATTGCGCACTGTAGTGAACACCCCCTTGTGCTGGGGTGGCGTAAACGTGGACAATGATACCTACCCCGCCGCGCGCCCGCCCCCTGCTACCACTGCACGCAGAAAGGGCTTTCACACCTGCCATGCGCTACACCGCACCGGGACACCAACACATCGAGCTGCTCGTGCCGCGCACACCCACACCATCGGCCGCCGCAACCACGCCAAGACCCACGCCGGCGCTCCCGCCAAAGCCGCGGGGCATGGAGCCGCTCATCCACCAAGCCATCGACGCCGCGCTCGGCGGACGCAACCCCGCCGCCCAGATGACCAAAAGCTTCGTGCCCGCAGTCCGCGCACACATCCGTGCGCAGCAACGCAAACGCGCAAACGCCCCCGCGGGCCAGGTGAAAGTGGTCACCTGCCATGCCCGCGAGGGCGGAGAGTACTTCGGCACCGTGGACGCGGCCGGTCGGCGCCACGCCTACGTCGCCCGCGTCGAAGGCGGCAAACTGGTGTCGTTCCGGGTGCTCTAGATGACGGTCGAGCCGCCCTCCTCAGCCGCGCCCGCGGCCTCTTCTTCCGGCGCCTCGAACTGCTTGCGCATCGTGAACAGCTGACGCACGGTCTCCTCCTGCACCGCCTCGTTCATCGCGTTGAACATGTCGCCGCCCTCCTTCTGGTACTCAACCAGCGGGTCGCGCTGCGCCATGGCGCGCAGGCCGATGCCCTCCTTGAGGTAGTCCATCTCGTAGAGGTGCTCGCGCCACTTCGTGTCGATGATCGGCAGGATCACCATGCGCTCGATGTTGCGCATCTGCTCCTCGCCGCCGATCGCCGAGACGTTTTCTTCGAGCTGGTCGTACTGGGCGTGAGCATCGTCGATAAGCGCGCTGCGGAGCTGCTCGGAAGTGATCTCGCCGGGGCGGCCGTACGCGTCGCCGTCGATAAGCTCCTGCGCGGAAACGTTCGGGCCGTACAGCGAATCCAGCGCGTTCCACAGGCCGTCCAAGTCCCAGTCCTCGACGTAGCCCTCAGCCGTTGCGCCGTCGACGTAGGCGCCAACCGTCTCATCGATCATGCGGCGCACCTGGCCCGCGATGTCCTTCGAGCCGAGGATCTCCTGACGCTCGCCGTAGACCACCTTGCGCTGCTCGTTGAGCACCTCGTCGTACTTCAGCACGTTCTTGCGCATCTCGAAGTTCTGGTTCTCCACCTGCGACTGCGCGCCCTTGATGGCGTTGGAGACCATCTTCGCCTCAATCGGCACATCGTCCGGCACGTTGAGGCGGTTCATCATGTTCTCCATGGACTGGCCCACGAAGCGCACCATGAGCTCGTCGCGCATGGACAGGTAGAAACGGGTCTCGCCCGGGTCACCCTGACGGCCGGAACGGCCGCGCAGCTGGTTGTCGATGCGGCGCGACTCGTGACGCTCGGTGCCGATGACGTACAGGCCGCCGGCCTCGCGCACCTCGTCGCCAAGCTGCTGCGACTTCTCCTTCGCCTTCGGCAGGCGCGCGTCCCACTCCTCCTGGTAGCGCTCCTCGTCCTCGAACGGGTCTAAGCCCATCTCCTGCAGCTTCGCGTCCAGCAACACCTCCGGGTTGCCGCCGAGCACGATGTCGGTACCGCGGCCGGCCATGTTGGTGGACACCGTCACCTTGCCGGGCAGGCCAGCCTCGGCGATGATGCGGCCCTCCTCCTCGTGGTGCTTCGCGTTGAGCACGTTGTGCTCCACACCCTTACGGGTAAGCAGCTGCGAAAGGTACTCGGAGCGCTCCACCGAGGTGGTGCCCACCAGCACCGGCTGCCCCGCGGCGGCGTGCTCCGCGATGTCCTCAGCCACAGCGGCGAACTTCGCTTCCTGCGTCTTGTAAATCAAGTCGTCGCGGTCGGTGCGCTGGTTTGGACGGTTCGGCGGAATCTGCACGACGTCCATCTTGTAAATCTGGTTCAGCTCCGCCGCTTCCGTTTCTGCGGTACCGGTCATGCCGGACAGCTTGTCGTAGAGGCGGAAGTAGTTCTGCAGGGTAACGGTGGCCAGCGTCTGGTTCTCGTTTTTGATCTCCACCTGCTCCTTGGCCTCAATGGCCTGGTGCATGCCCTCGTTGTAGCGGCGGCCCGGCAGCACGCGGCCGGTGAAGCCGTCCACGATCATCACTTCACCCTGGCGGATGATGTAATCCTTGTCGCGCTCGAAGAGCTCCTTCGCCTTGATGGCGTTGTTGAGGTAGCTCACCAGCTGCGAATGCTCCGGGGCGTACAGGTTGTCGATGCCCAACTGGTCCTCGACGAACTCCACACCTTCCTCGGAGATACCCACGGTGCGCTTGCGCTGGTCCACCTCGTAGTGGATGCCCTCGCGCATGCGCGGCGCGAGCTGCGCGAAGACGTTGTAGAACTGGCTGGAGCCGTCGACGGGGCCGGAGATGATGAGCGGGGTACGCGCTTCGTCGATAAGAATCGAGTCAACCTCGTCCACGATGGCGAAGTTGTGGCCGCGCTGCACGATGTCGTTCGTGGAGCGTGTCATGTTGTCGCGCAGGTAGTCGAAGCCCAGCTCGTTGTTCGTGCCGTAGGTGATGTCCGCGTCGTAGGCCTTCTTTCGCTCGGCGGGGCGCATGTCGGAGAGGATCACACCGACCTCCAGGCCAAGGAAGTGGTGCACACGGCCCATCATCTCGGCGTCACGCTTGGCCAGGTAATCGTTCACGGTGACGATGTGCACGCCCTTGCCCTCGAGCGCGTTGAGGTATGCGGGCAGCACCGAGGTCAGGGTCTTGCCTTCACCGGTCTTCATCTCCGCGACGTTGCCGAAGTGCAGGGCCGCACCACCCATGATCTGCACCTTGAAGTGCTTCTGGCCGAGCACGCGCCAGGACGCCTCGCGGGCGGTGGCGAATGCGTCGAGCAGGATGTCGTCGAGGGAAGCGCCGTCCGCCAGCTGCTGCTTGAACTGGTCGGTTTTGGCTTTGAGCTCCTCGTCGGTGAGCGCCGAGTACTCCTCGTCGAGCGCCATCACCTGGTCCGCGATCTTGGAAAGGCGCTTGACGGTGCGCCCCTCTCCGGCGCGCAGCAGCTTAGACAGTCCAAACCTCAATGTGGGATCCTTTACAACGATTTGTGCGGTATCAACCCGTCATTGTACGCACGCAGCTTATCGACGCCCAAAGGGTGCGAAACGGCGCCGCCCAAACAGGCGGCGCCGTGTGACCTTAAGCCTTAGTCCTCTTCGGCTCGAATCTCTTCTTCGCTTGCCAGCTCGATGAGGCCGTAGTCGAACGCGTGGCGGCGGTACACCACGGCGGGACGCTGGGTCTCCTCGTCGATGAACAGGTAGAAGTCGTGGCCCACCAGCTCCATCTCTGACAACGCCTCGTCCACACTGATCGGGGTGTTCGGGTGCAGCTTGGTGCGCACGATCTGGCCCGGGGCGAGGTCGTCGACCTGATCTTCGTACGGGTCAACGTCGTACTTGCCCGGCTTCTCCTCCGCCGCCTTCGCAGCTGCCTCGCGCTCCAGCTCCGCGGCCATTACGCCGGTGGACTTCGGAGCGCGGTGGCCGGAAAGCGAAATCTCGCGGCGCGCCTTCACCTTGCGCAGGGAGCGCTCCAGCTTGCCCACCGCCGATTCCAGCGCCGCGTAGAAGCTGTCCTCCTTCGCCTCGGCGCGAGCCAGGTGGCCGGAGCCGGTGGCAGTGATCTGGATGCGGTTGGCCTGCGCCTCACGGCGCGGGTTCGGCTCGTGCTTGAGCTCCACGGTGAAGTGGTTGAGCGACGGGTCAAGCTTCTCAATCTTGGCGAGCTTGCCGTATACGCGTTCCTGGAAGTGCTCCGGAACCTCAACGTTGCGACCGGTGATGGTCACCTGGGCGTCCGGGCTGAGCGCCTCGTTTGCTGCGCTGTTTTGCTCTGCAGAAGTCATCTGCAACCTCCCTAGGTCGTAGGAACTGTGTCACCAACCACTATACAACTGGTTATGACCAATGTGACGAAGACCCCTGTGGGCCTGCTGTGAGTTGCCGGTCACGCCACACAGATCGCCACGCACGCGGCGACGTCAGCGCCGGAAGCGATGAGTAGCGCCGCGCTCGCCTGGAGGGTTGCGCCGGTGGTCACGACATCGTCGACAAGCACGAGCCTGCCCGCCGGCACCCCGCGCAGCCGCACCGCGCCAGAGAGGTTCGCCCTGCGTCCGGCTTCGTCGAGGCCCGACTGATCCGCCGTGCCGGCTTCGAGGCGAAGCACCGGGGCCACTTTTCGCCCGGTGGCGCGGCAGAGTTGCTCGACCGGGTCTCCCCCGCGCTCGCGCGCCGAGCGCTCCCGCGTCGGCGCGGGCACGAGCACCGCGTCGGCCGGGATCTCGCCGCGCGCCTCCAGGTACGCGAGCGCTGCGTCGAGCACCGCCCCCACGTGCGGCCGCACCGCCAAATGGCGACGTTCTTTCATCGCCAACACCACGCCCCGGTGCGCGCCCGCGTACGGCCCGAGCGCAAACACCGGCGCGTGCGCCGGGGTGTTCGGAAAGACCCGGCGCGGCGGCACGGCGAGCTCTCGCTTACACGCGGCGCACAGCATCTCGCCCGCCGCGCCGCAGCCGGCGCAGCGCTTCGGCAGCACCAGCTCGGATACCGCCGCGCTCCACCCCGTCACCTTCCGATCACCGCGCCACGATAGGCAGCGCGCGCACGCCTTCCAGGCCGGGCACCTCGCGCCAGATCGGGTTGTCTTCGCCGGAAGCGGGCACCTGCAGCACCGCGTTCGCGTCGGTGACATACACAGTGCTTGGCGACGCGGCCACCGCCACCACCGGCGCCGTAATATTGCCCGTGGACAGCGCAGCCATCGAGGAGCCGTCCTGCTCCACGCGCATGACGGGCAGATTGCTTGTCGACGTACCCACGATGAGCGACCCGTCCGCCCGCCAATCCGCCGCAACCACGCTGCCGCCGAGCTCCTGCGCGTACTCGAGCACGTTGACAATCGAGCGCTCACCGGACGCCGAGCGCTTCACGATGCCGGTGTACAAACTTCCGTCAATCACCATCACCGCCCGCGTGCCAGTGCGCGAGAGCCGCAACACCGAAATGTTGCCCTCCACGCCCTCGGGCAGCTCCGCCGTGACCTGCCCGGTGGTGATGTCGCCGGTGGCCGCGGACTGCACGGTTCGCATGATGCGCTGCCCGTCCGCAACCGTCCACACCGCGCCCGCGCCCTGCTCGAACGTGGGCCGCGTGAGGGTATCGGCGGAAAGCACCTCAGTTCCGCGGACGCCGAATTTACCCACCCACAGCGTGTCGGCGCCGTCGCCTGAGCGCACCGCCGCCCACTCGCCGCCGCCGGTGACGTCAGCGGAGGCGATGTCGTCCTCGCCGCCAAGGATGCCGTCCACCGCCGTGGATTCGCCGCCCTCGAGCCGCCTGATCTTGCCGTCAGAAAGGGCGTACAGCGTGGTTTCCCCGACCACCTCAACAAGAGGGCTCACGTCGGCGAAATCGTCGGTGTCCAGGGCGGTGGCTCCGTCGATAAGCTGCTGCCCATCTACCTGCAAGTTGTAGGGCCCGGTGATGCCCGCCGACGCCAACGTCCACACCACTTGCGCCGCGAAACGCGTGCGCGCGTGCTCGTCCACCCCGCCGAAGCCGGTGAAGGTGTAAGCACCGTCGTTAAAGCCGGTGAACGCCGCGCTCGACGGCAGCGCCCCAGTCAGGGCCGGGCGCAGGCGCTCCGACGGGCCCTCCATAAGCAGCGTAATCAGGCTCGAACCGAGCGTGTCGCGCTTCGAATGCACCCAACGGCGGTCGGTGACCAGCTCCTTATCCTCCGCGTCAAAGAAATACAGGTTGTACGGCTGGTACTGGTTGCGCAGCTCCGTGCGCTCAATCACCACACCGGCGGGAAGGGAGGCGATGCGCCATTCGCCGTCGACAAGCTCAAGCTCGATGTTCGCCTCGTAGGTGCCGCGCTCCGGAGCGTAGGACCCGCCCGGCTGCAACTTGCCCACCACCGAGCCGTGCACCGCAAACGTGCGCTCACCCACCGCCGCACCCGGAGTGGTGGTCACGCCGATGCTGTCCACCACCAGCACGTCCCCGCTCGGGTCCCAGGCGCCGGCAGCGGCTTCCGTGAGGAAGGAACGCGCCGTCTCGTAATCCGTATCCGGAATCGCCGCGGCGGCGTAGAAATCGCGTATGAGCAGGTCCGGCTCGCGCCCCTCCTGCGGCCCCACCGCGGGCATCTCAGTCTCCTGCGGGGTAAACGTGCGGATCACGTGCGGCGCCGAATTCGTAGGCAGCGACGCGCACCCGGTAAGCAACACCAGCGTCGACGCGACAGCGACAGTGGGTTTAGCGCGCTTCATCGGGCACCTCCTGAGTGAGGGGCAATTGCTTATCGACGTCACCCTGGCCCGGCGCTTGCAACTCAAGCGGGGCGTTTTCGAAGCCAACCTCCGGGTGACGCGGGATGACCAGGCGGAACTGCGAGCCCACCCCGAACTCTCCGGCGGCGTCGAGGGTGCCGTTGTGCAACAACGCGTCCTCGCGCGCAATGGCCAGGCCAAGGCCAGTGCCGCCCGAGTGGCGCTTGCGCGACTTATCGGCGCGCCAGAAGCGGTTAAACACCATCTCGTCCTGTCCGGGCTTAAGCCCCACGCCGGAGTCGGTCACCGTGACCGCCACCGCCTCTTCGTTAGAGCGCATCACCACCGCCACTGGGTTGCCCTCCGAGTGGTCGATGGCATTGGCGATAAGGTTTCGCACCACCCGCTCAATGCGACGCGAATCTCCCTCGATGGTCTGCGGCTCGTCCGGCAGGTCGAAGGTGACCTCCACGTCGAGCTCGTCTGCCAGGTGCCGGGTTTGCTCCCAGGCGGATTCCACCGGCGTACGCGCGTCCATCGTCGTGGCGGACAGATCGGCCACGCCTGCGTCGTGGCGCGAGATCTCGAGCAGGTCGTTGAGCAGGGCCTCGAAGCGGTCCAGCTCCTCTGTCATGAGCTGGGAGGCGCGCTTCGTCATCGGGTCCAGTTCGTCTTCGTTGCCGGCGATCATGTCCGCCGCCATGCGCACAGTAGTCAGCGGGGTACGCAGCTCGTGCGAAACATCGGAGGTGAACTGGCGCTGCAGGTCGCCGTACTCCTCCAAGTTCTGGATCTGCTTCGACAACGTGTCCGCCATGTCGTTGAACGAGATGGCCAGCACCGCCATCTCGTCCTCGCCTTCCACGGGCATGCGCTCACGCAAGTGGCCGGAGGCGAAGCGCTGCGCGGTGCGTGAGGCGGAACGCACCGGTGCCACAATCTGCTGGGAGGCCAGCCACGCGATGCCCACCAAAAGCACCACCACAATCACGGCCGCAGAGGCCAAAATGCCGCGCATCAACGCCACCGTGGAGGCCTCCGACTCCATGTTCATCACAAGGTAGAGCTGCAGATTCGGGATTTCCGCGTTCGTCGGCGTGCCCACAATCAGCGCGTCGTAGGCCGAACCGTCCGAGCGCTCCACCGTCGCGAACTGGTAGGCCACGTTGCCGTCGTCGACGTAGCTCTCGAGCCGCTCCGGGATCTGGTACGCCTCCGGCGAAGACGTCACCTGCCCACTCACCCCTTCAACGAGGAGCACCGGCTCGTAGAAGCTCGACGCGTCCGCGCTCTCCTGCGCGCGCTGCGTCAACCCGGCGCGCGCAGAGTTCAGGCGCGCCTGCAGCGAACCCGTCGTACCCGCGTTTGCAAGCTGGTACTCCACGTTCACGCGGGCGCGGTCGATTTCCACACTCGCCGTCTCAATTTTCGCCGCCGTGATGCGGTCGGTGACCACCGAAGCCAGGGCAAAACCCAGCACAAACATCACAACGGTGGACACGATGAGCACCGTGCCCACAAACCGCACCTGTAGCGAGGTGGACCAGGCGTGCGCGACGTGTTCCCGCGCGCGTTTTAGGGCACTCAGGGCCTTACGCCTCCGCCTTGCCGGTCTTGTAACCCACGCCGCGCACCGTCAAGATAATCTCCGGGTTCTCCGGATCGTGCTCGATCTTCGAGCGCAGTCGCTGCACGTGCGCGTTCACCAGGCGGGTATCAGAGGCGTTGCGGTAGCCCCACACCGACTCAAGCAGCTCCTCGCGGGTGTGCACCTGGTTTGGCTTGCGCGCCATCTCCAAAAGCAAGTCGAACTCCAGCGGGGTGAGCTGGATTTCCTCGCCGCCGCGGGTCACCGTGTGCTGCGGCACGTCGATGACCAAGTCCCCGACGTGGAACACCTCAGTATCGGCCTCTGCCTCGGTGCGACGCAGCCGCGCGCGGATACGCGCCACAAGCTCCTTCGGCTTGAACGGCTTGGTGATGTAATCGTCCGCCCCCGACTCGAGGCCCAACACCACGTCCACCGTGTCGGTGCGGGCGGTGAGCATGACGATCGGCACCGCGGACTCCTTACGGATCTCGCGGCAGATATCAATGCCGTTCATGCCCGGCAGCATGAGATCGAGCAGGATCAAATCCGGGTCGTATTCCTTAAACGCCCCCACCGCCTCGGCACCGTCGGTGACAGACCGCGTGTGGAAGCCCTCCGCCTCCAACACAATGGTCAGCATCTCGTTGATCGCCGGGTCGTCGTCCACGACGAGGATCTTCGGCGCCATGGCGTGTTCCTCCTCCTGCGCTTTAGTTCTCGGGCGCACGCTGACGCTGCGCCTGCACTTCCTGCATGATAACCGCCGCGTCGACGCTTCTCACCCAGCGGCTCGCCCAGGACGCTTCCGCAAGATCCACGTAAGCCTGGAACGTCGCCGCCTGCAACGCACGGTCGCGCTCGTAGCGGTCGCGGGCCCTCGACTCGTCGGTCGCCTCGCGCCTCACGGCGCGCTCGCGAGCCACCTCGGGCGCAGTATCGACAAGCACCTGCAGGTCCGGCTTCGGCAGCCCCAGCCTGCCGAACTCCAGCTCCGCCACCCACCCCGCGGCCGCCTCGTCCCCCGTGCGTGCCGAAGTGTACGCAGCGTTCGACGCAACATAACGGTCGAGGATGAGGATGCGGTCGTCGGTGTCCACGTACTCGTCGAGAAGCTCCTTCGCCCCATGCCTATCCAGCGCGAACAGCGTCGCCATAGCGAACGCCGAATCCGTCACATCCCCCATCCGCCCATGCAGCGCGTCGTGGGCGAGCTGCGCGTGGATCGAATCCTCGTAGCGCGGAAACGACAACGTCTGCGCGCCGAGTTCATCCTGAATAGCGGTGACGAGTGTGTGCTTGCCCGCCCCGTCAATGCCCTCAACTGCGATAATCATTGCGACTAAGAGAGCGCCTCGATGAACTGCTCGAGGTCCAACTCCGTGTCCGCCGCCTCCAAGATCTCCGCCGCGGTCTCGGTGAGCTTCTCGTCCAGCTCATCCGGGCGCATCCGGATGAACGGGTAGCGCTCCACCACCTCGCCTGCGGAGAACGGCGCGCCTGCCCAAATAGCCGCGATCGTTGCAGCCGCCTGGCCGTTGAGTACCTCGTCCTCCGACGCCGCGCCCTGGTTCGCGCCCAGAAGCACCGCGTCGCGCACAGCGTCCATCACTTCGTCGGACTCCAGCTCAGCCAACTCATCGAGAAAATCGGCGTTGACCTCAA
The DNA here is from genome assembly GCF_903645305.1 of Corynebacterium sp. Marseille-P4321. Classification (GTDB taxonomy): domain Bacteria; phylum Actinomycetota; class Actinomycetes; order Mycobacteriales; family Mycobacteriaceae; genus Corynebacterium. The sequence continues at coordinate 15,520 of NZ_CAHJXO010000003.1, forward strand.
CCGTGAAGATCTCCTGATCCCAGGTGCTCAAAGCGGCACTCCTTACATTCGCAGGTACCCGTTGAAAGGCTTTTCTACTGTCTTTATATACGTCACGCGCGCGACGCATGCGACCGTGCACGGGAAAATTCACGGCGCGCCGAAGATGAAAGGGGGTTCTGCCAACTACCCCCGGCGTGCTATAAACGTTCCTGAACGCACAAACCGTTATCAAGTTGTGACGAACGACGAAAGGGAGCACCCGTGAAGCCGACCACCCGCCGCGTCGCGGTCTACTTCGCCGCAGGCCTGCTGCTTGCAGCCGCTGTAGGGGTGGCTGTCTGGGCAGGATCGAGCACCGGACAGAGCAACCGCGCCGGATTCACCGCCCAGGCGGCCGGCGGAAACGGCGCGACCGTCGCGAGCACATCCGCTCAAGAGCCCACGTCGGAAACCACCAGCGCCTCGGCGACTCGCGAACGCGAAGACCGTTCGCGCAGCGCCGACGCCAACGCGGGGCAATCCGCAAACACCGAGGCATCGCAAGAAGCCAACGCGACAGACATGCCCGCGGCCGCAGGCGGTAACGCCGCCGCCAATTACACGGTTGAGGACGACCCGTACCTGCCTCCCCACGCTGTAATCGGCAAGCAGAAGACCGAGCAGCAGGCGACCAACGTCTACCGCCCCACCAACGTGGTGCCGCAGCCCGCTGCGGGTTCAGAGCCTTCGGTTGCCTCCAGCGCGAAGCAGGCTGGCAACGAAGAGACCTCTGCAAACCAGTCCGCCACGAGCGAATCCGCGGGCACCTCCCCACGGGAGACAACCGGCGCCGGCGACACGCAGCCCGCTGAGAGCCCCAAGGCGTCCGAGACCCCGCGCTCCGAGCAGCCGGACAACGCGGACCCGAAGGGCACGCAAAATGTGGAAACAGACACCACCGAGAAGGGCCAGGACCGCCAGCCAGCTCCCGCGGAGCCGACTGAGCCAGCCCCGTCTGAGGCGCGCTCGCACCATGTGCCGGGCAAGGAAAACGTCGCCGGTTACCCGAAGGAACAGGCACCGGACGCGGCGGCCCGTGAGATCGTGGACCGCTTCGTAAACCGGGTTACGAAGTAACCGTGAACAACTGGGCGGGCTGACCGCCCTCCGCCGAGAAACGCACCGCTGGCTCCGACGCTGCGATCCACGCCGCCTGGCCCGGGCGCAGCACAAAGTCGTCGCAAGCCACCGTTCCTTCGGTGCACAGGGCGATGGTGGGCCCGTCAAAGTCGATAGCAACGGGCGTGTCGCCGCGCACCGTGTGCGCGGTGACGCGGAAGCTGTCCTCCGGTAGGTGGAACACGGTTGCCTCCGGGGTCTCTTCTCGGTCCGCCAAGGGCGACGCGAGCGAGGAGAAATCCACCACGCGCACCAGCTCGGGCACGTCCACGTGCTTTGTGGTCAAGCCGCCGCGCAGGACGTTGTCGGAGTTCGCCATGACCTCCACGCCCAAGCCTGACAGGTAGGCGTGCAGCTGGCCCGCGCCCAGAAACGCGCCCTCACCCGGGGCAAGCGTGACCACGTTGAGCAAAAGCGCAGCCAACGCACCAACGTCGCCCGGGTAGCGCTGGTTGAGCTGGAGAAACACGTTGGCGGCGTCGATGATCCACTCCGGCGCATCAGTCTGCTCAGTGAGCTCGGCAGCTGATTCGGCGATCGCGCTGAGCAACGTGGCGCGGGTTTCGCCGGGCAGCGAGATGAGCGTGGTGAACAGCGCACGCATGTCCCCCTCGCCGCCGGTGGGCAGCAGCGTAGCGAAGCGGTCCAGCTCGGGTACCTGCAGCGCCTGGAACAGCTCAGCGGTTTGCTCCGGCGGACGGAACCCGGCCAACGCCCGGAACTCGGTGAGCGCGACGATCAGCTCCGGCTTCGGGTGCGGGTCCTTGTAGTTGCGCTTCGGGTGCTCGATCGGAATGCCCTGGGCGTTCTCGCGCGCGAAGCCTTCCTCCGCCTGTTCGCGCGAAGGGTGTGCCTGGATGCTCAACGGCGCGTCTGCGGCGAGGAGCTTCACTAAAAACGGCAACTGATCCCCGTACTGAGACACCACACGCTCGCCGAGAGTCGCCTGCGGGTCGGCGGCAATGATCTCGTCTAACCCGCGACCCTCGATCGTCGCCGGAGAACCCGGGTGCGCACCGAACCACAGCTCGGCCTCCGGCCGGGCACTTGGCGCGGGTGTGCCGCGCAGCTGCGCGAGCAGCGTACGCGACCCCCACGGGTAGGGGCGCAGAGCTCCTTCGAGGTGCTCCATTGATTCTCCTTACACGTTTTTCAACGAGCGGCTATTCGCCGGGCTCGGTAAGTGCGGCCGCCGCGTAGGCGCGGGTGGTCAGGCGCAGCGCCTGGGCTGCCGCGTCAGAGGACCCCACGCCTTCGCCCACTGTCTCCACCCGCGCATCGGGCGCGAGGAGACCGTACGCGTCGCCGCAGGCCCACACAATGGGTTTCAAACCTACCAGCTGAGGTGGGCCGTCGAGGTACGGGTCGCGGAAGATGTCGTCGGCCGCCGCAGCCGCCGGCGCGGCCTCACGCGCCGCCTGCAGCGCGCCTGCCAACTCGTCCGCGGGAAGGTAGCCGGAGGCGAGCCCGCGCGATGTCCACAGCGCCGCTGCGACCTGCGCCACCGAGTCTCCGAATGCGCCGGCTCCCGCGTGCACCACCCGCGCGCCCTGGGCGTACAGGCGCAGCTGGCGGGCCGCGTTGACGGTCTCATCGCGGTCCGGGGCGAGAGACTCGACCTCCGCATCCACCTCGTCGGCGAGCAGTTCAAGGCGCTCCGCGACCACCTCGACGGGGCGCGCCAGCACGCGCAACACCGCCGCGGCCACCGCCGCTGCGCGCGCTGGTGAGGCCCCCATGGCGGTGGGTAGGGCGGGGATTGTGATGGTTGCCGACGGAGCGTCGTCAAGCAGTGGCCCCTCCCGCGGCCCCGCAAGCACCGTGGAGGCCCCGCGCTGCGCTGCGTTGATGAGCGCGCGCGAGTCCTCGTCGCGGCCCGCCTCGGCGCCCAGCACGACCACGACGTCGAGCGGCCCGACGAAACCGGGCAGTGTCCGCGCCACCATAACCGGCACCTCCAACGGCGCGAGCGCCGAGACTGCAGCTTGGACCGCAGCAAGGGAGATATGGTCGGTGGCGAGCACCACCACGCTTCGCACGTCCGCACCCTGCAGCGGCGCGAGGTGCCCCGCCGCCGAAGCCACGGCACGAAGCTGAGCGCCCTCGTGCGCGACATCGAAAAAGCGCACGGCATCCGGGTCGTGCCCCGCGCCGTGCGTATAACTGCCATCCATACCGCGCGATTCTACGCCCGGATGAGCCCCAGAACCTCCTGCACAACCGCGTCCACCTCTTCGCGCGTGGGTGCCTCAGCGTTGAGGCGCAGCAGCGGCTCCGTGTTCGAGGCGCGCACGTTGAACCACACCTTGCCGGGCAGCGTGACGGTTACCCCGTCGAGTTCGTCCACCGACTCGGCGCGGTCCGCGAACGCGTCGACGACGCGCTGCGTCGCAGCTTGCTGGTCGGCGACCTCGGAGTTGATCTCGCCGGATGCTGCGTAGCGGTCGTAGCGCGCCATGAGCTCGCTGAGCGGCCCGTCCTGCTCGGCCAGCGCCGCGAGTACGTGCAGCGCAGCGAGCAAGCCGGAGTCCGCGTTGAAGAATTCCCGGAAGTAGTAGTGCGCGGAGTGCTCACCGCCGAACATCGCGCCGCGCTTGGCCATCTCCGCCTTGATGTAGGAGTGCCCCACGCGCGTGCGCACCGCCTCGCCGCCCAGCTCAGCGACAATTTCTGGCACAGCCTGCGAGGTGATCAGGTTGTGGATGATCGTCGCCCCCGGGTGCTCCGCCAACGTGCGAGACGCGATCAGCGCGGTAATCGCCGACGGTGAGACGGCGTTGCCCTGCTCGTCCACCGCAAAGCAGCGGTCCGCGTCCCCGTCGAAGGCAAGCCCGATGTCAGCGCCCTCCGCCACCACGAACTCGCGCAAGTCCTCCAGGTTCTTCGGGTCGAGCGGGTTCGCCTCGTGGTTCGGGAACGTGCCGTCCAACTCGAAGTACAGCGGCCGGATGTCCAGGTCCCCCAGCACCGCCGGCACAGTCAGCCCCGCCATGCCGTTCGCCGCATCCACCGCCACCGTCAGACGACGCTCGGTGGGCAGCTGCACAAGCCCGCGCAAGAACTCCGCATAGCTTTCAAGGGCATCGCGCTTATCGACGTTTCCTTGATCACCGCGGTACTCCGGGACCCCGTCGATAAGCATCTGCCCAATCTGCGCCAACCCAGTATCCGTAGACACCGGCTTCGCGCCCGCGCGGCAAAGCTTGATGCCGTTGTACTGCGCCGGGTTGTGCGAAGCGGTGAACATCGCGCCCGCACAATCCTCCGTGCCGGCAACGAAGTAGAGCTCATCCGTGGAGGTCAACCCCAAATCGAGCACATTGAGCCCCTGCGACGCCGCACCCTCCGCGAAAGCCGCCGCAAGCGACGGTGAGGACGGGCGCATGTCGTGGCCCACCGCAATGCGCTCCTCCCCCTCCCCGCGCAGAATGCTGGCGTACGCGGCGCCCGCTGTGCGGACGAAATCCTCGTCGATGTGCTCGCCGACAACACCACGGATGTCGTAGGCCTTAATGACGTGCTTGAGCGTCTCGGACGTGTGCTGAATTGCCATGCCGGTCATCATATCCCCGGCGCCGATGTTTCCTGATGTTTACTGACGCTTACTCCGCTGAGTGGTCCCGCCCCGGCTCAGGCACCACGCGCAGGTGCGAACGGCGGGCGGCCTTGTGCGCCGCGATCTGCTCCTCCACCCGCTTAGTGCGGTGCACCGGGTGGTTCGACGTTTCCGGGTCGTTGAAGTCGCGTGATGCTTCGTACTCGATGGGGTCCTTCGACGCGTCGACAAGCCCCGTGGTCACACGTCCCGCATCAAGCCCGGTTTCGCGCACCGCCTCTGCCAGCGCGGTGATGTCGGCGCCGTCCGGGTCAAACTCCGGATCGTCCTCGTCGCGATCCAGCTCCACCTGCTCCACGCGCACCATGTCCCACCCCACCGGTGCGGTGATGTGCGCCGAGTGACGCTCGCACAAATCCCACGCGTGCGGCTCCGCGACCGGGGCGAGCGGGCCCACCACGGCCGTCGAGTCTGCATACGCGTAGATCAGCGTGGCCACTGCGGGCCGGCCGCAGCCCGGGCGGCAGCAACGACGGTAAACATTCACGGCGCCAAGTCTAAACCCAACGTTTAAGATTTGAGAAGAGCAACGCGGCGCGCCCAGCCGGACCACGACGACGCGCGACGTAGCATCAGGGCCATGAGCCGCACACCCCAACCGCCCGCATCCCACCTGCGCCCCGCACGTGACCGGCACGGGCGCGGGGCGCGCGGCCCCCTCCTACCGGTCGGCGTGCCGCGGTATCGCAACCGCGCCGCCGCATTCGACCAGCTCGTGCTCGAGGCCTACGCGCCGCTGCACAACTCCTACTTCGAGCACCTGGCGGGCGTGGATCTGGCCGTGGACACCGTCCCGCGGATGCGGCTGCGGGCAGACATGACAGTGCTTCCCGACGATATCGTCGCCGACGGGCCAGTCCCCTTGGGCCGCATACTGGCCGCCGGTGTAGACCGTCACGGCAACCCGACCCGGACCCGCTTTGTGGTGTTTCGCATGCCAATTGAGCAGCGCACCGTAAGCACGAAAGAACGGTCAGAACTCATCACATGGGTTCTGACCGCACTGACGGCAAACTACCTCAACATCGACCCGCGCAGCATAGACGCGGATTTTCCGTGGTGAGCTAGCCGATCTGCTTCTTCAGACGGCGACGCTCACGGTCCGAAAGCCCGCCCCAAATGCCAAAACGCTCGTCGTGCTCTAAGGCGTACTCGAGACATTCGTCACGCACCGCGCACGCCTTGCAAATGCGCTTCGCCTCGCGGGTGGAGCCGCCCTTCTCGGGAAAGAACGCCTCCGGGTCCGTCTGGGCGCAGAGCGCTTGGTCCTGCCACTCCTGCTCGACAGCGCCAAACAACTCGTCGAGGGTCATTCCTCCCGCGGCCGCGCCGCGGAGGATGGCGTCCGCTTTATTTTCCACGCCATAGCCTTCCTGGTTGCTTACGTTGGTCGTTGTGCGAGTGGTTTCGCGACGGCATCGGGCCGTGCGCATCACACTGTTGTGATTACACACCGGGGCCCTAAATAGGTGCAACAAAAAACCGGCCCGGATGCATATTTCTCAGGCGTTTCCCACGTCGCTCGCCACACGAGTCACACCAGCCACAACTAGCGTGCAGAGGGGGCAATCTTCGGGGGTACTAGATATAGTAGGTGTGTCGCGAGAGGCAACTATTTAGCCGATTTGGCGTGTCGGTTACGCGTCCGGAGAGAAACGCACTCCCGAATCCGGCAACACCACACCCGGCCACAAACGCAGGCCACCCTGCAGTTCACAGCGCGCACCGACTACCGCGCCTTCACCGATCACGCAGTCAGTCACCCGCGCGTTCGCGCCGATCGTCGCCCCGGCAGCGATGATGGAATTACGCACCATCGCGCCCGGCTCGATGGTCACGCCGTCGAAGATCACCGAATCGTCCACGCGCGAACCGGCCCCGATCTCGCAGCCGCGCCCCACCGCGGTGCCACCCATTAAGATGACGCCGGCCGCGACGCCCGCGGAGCCGTCGACAAGCGACTCGCCCGTGCGGCCCTCCAACAACGGCGAGTACGCAATACCGCGCACCACATCCGAGGAACCCTGCACGAAGTCGCTCGGGCGACCCATGTCGCGCCAGTACGACGAATCCACGTGCCCGACTACCTTCGCACCAGACTCAAGCAGGCCCGGGAACGTCTCGCGCTCCACCGACACCACGCGCCCCTCCGGGATCTGGCCGATCACGCTGCGCTTGAACACGTAGCAACCCGCGTTGATCTGATCGGTCGGCGGATCCTCCGTCTTCTCCAGAAACGCCTCAACGTTGCCGTCTGCGTCGGTGGGCACAGAACCAAACGCACGCGGATCCGGCACCCGCACCAGGTGCAATGTGACATCCGCGTCCTTCTGCACATGCGTATCCACGATCGCACCCAAATCCGCGCCCGAGAGCACGTCGCCGTTGAACACCATCACATTGTCGTGGCGCAGCTTTTCGTACACGTTGCGGATCCCGCCGCCGGTGCCCAGCGCCTCCTCCTCCACGACGTACTCGATCTCGAGGCCGAACTCCGAGCCGTCTCCGAAGTACTCCTCGAACACCTCCGCCTTGTACGAGGTGCCCAGCACCACATGGCGCATCCCCGCCGCCTGAATCCGCGCCAACAAATGCGCGAGGAACGGATACCCCGCTGTGGGCAACATCGGCTTCGGGGTGGACAGCGTCAGGGGGCGCAGGCGCGTACCGCGTCCGCCGACCAGGATGACCGCGTCCGTCGACGCCATCGTTTCAGCGTGGGATGCATCAGCCATGACTTTTTCCTTTACTTCTTGCTTACTTCTCGCCCGCCAACAACCGCTCGAACCTCGCCCGCAGCGAAAGCCCTACTCGCAGCACCAGCCGGATGGGCGCCTGCCACCAATGCGGGTGCCGGTCGCGCTGGAACCGGTACGCCGAGGCGTGGTGCGCGGCCACAGTCACGCCGCGGTGCTTGCCGGCCACGTGCCCCTGGTCGTGCAGGATCACCGACGACGGGCAGTACACGTTCTCCCAGCCTGCGCGAGTGAGCCGGTCGCCGAAATCGATGTCCTCCATGTACATGAAGTAGCGCTCGTCGAAACCGCCGAGAGCTTCGAAGACATCCCAGCGCACCATGAGACACGCCCCGGACAGCCAACCGGCGGTGCGCTGCGTGTCCATTCGTTCCCCTGCCCGGTAGGCGCGCGAGAACGGGTTCTTAGGCCACACGCGAAACAGCAGCGCGTGTCCAATGCCGGTGCGCAGCGTGGGCACTTCGCGCGCGCTCGGGTAAGCGGAGCCGTCGGCTTCCTGGATCCGCGGGCCCGCCGCGCCCGCGCGCGGCAGCGCGTCGAGGCAGGCGCGCAGCGCATCGATGCTGCCGGGGGTGAACTCCACGTCCGGGTTCACAATAAGGAGGTACTCGCCGTCAATCTCCCCGGCTTCGCGCCGCGGGGCCAATGCGCGGGCAGCCGCGTTGATCGCCGGGCCGTAGCCGATGTTGCCGCCAGTGGGCAGGAACTCAACGTCGTCACGCTCGCGCGCCGCCCGCTGGGGCACACCGTCGGTGGAACCGTTGTCGGCGCACACCAGCAATACCTCATCCTTGCTCGCGTCCTCGAGGGACGCCAGAAGGGCCGCCAGGTGCTTTCCCGGCGAATACGTCACCGTGATCGCGGCGAGCGGCGCCCTGGGCCGCGGGGGTTGCGTTACGTGTTCCACAATGCTGGGAAGCTTACCCACTGCGGAGGCGTTTTCCGCGCACGGCGCTTCGGCGTGGCTGGCGATGTCGTATAATTCCGCCCGTGACTCAGCCCACGCGGCGTGCCCGCGATATCCAAGCAGCCCCCTCGCGTGTGAGGGATGTGTCGCAGTCCGGCCATCCCGCGGTACGCGCCCTGCTTGCTGTGCTCGCTGCGATTGTGCTGGTGGTCTCGGGTGTGGGGTATTTCGCGGTGGGGCGCATCGGCGGTCAGTTGAGCGCCTCCGAGCTCAACGTCGGCGGCGGGGGGAAGAAAAAGAAGGACGAGCAAGCGCTTGACGGCGCTGTGGACATCTTGCTGGTTGGCTCCGATTCACGCACGGATGCGCAGGGCAATCCTCTTTCTGAGCAGGAGCTCGCTCGTCTTAACGCGGGTATCGCCGACGGCGAGGTGAATACGGACACGATCATGGTGGTGCGCATCCCGGAGGACGGTTCGCGCGCAACCGCTGTGTCGATCCCACGCGATACGTACGTGCACACCGAGGAGTACGGAAATCTGAAGATCAACGGCGTCTACGGCGCGCACGCCGCGGACAAGCGCGAGGAGCTTGTTGAGGAGCAGGGGATGTCGGAGGGCCCGGCACTCGAGCAGCAGGTGGCGCGCGCGGGGCAGGAGGGGCTTATCGACGCCGTCGCGGAGCTCACCGGCGTCGAAGTCGATCACTACGCCCAAGTTGGGTTGCTCGGTTTCGTGCTGCTCACCGACGCGGTCGGTGGTGTGGACGTGTGCTTGAACGAGGCTGTGGACGAGCCGCTTTCGGGCGCGAAGTTCCCCGCCGGCGAGCAGACGTTGGACGGCGCGCAGGCGCTGTCGTTCGTGCGCCAGCGCCACGACCTGCCGCGCGGCGACTTGGACCGGATCGTGCGCCAGCAGGCGTTTATGGCTTCGCTTGTGCAGAAGACGCTTTCCGCGGGCACGCTGACGAATCCGGCGAAGTTGCGCGAGCTGTCGAACGCGGCGGGGCGCTCCGTCACCCTGGACAAGGGCTGGGACGTGGTGTCGTTCGCCCAGCAGCTGTCGGGGTTGGCTGGCGGAAACGTCACGTTCACCACGATTCCGGTGACATCGGTCAATGGTGTGGGTGATTACGGCGAATCCATCGTCACCGTGGATGTGCCGCAGGTGCACGCGTTCATGGAATCTGTGGTGGAGCCCGAGCAGGATGAAAACGCCGACGACACCGCCGAGAACACTGAAGCCCCCACCAGCGAGTTCGCGAACTACGACGTCACGGTGCTCAACGCCGGTGGCGTGGCAGGTCAGGCGGGTCGCGTCGGTGAAGCGTTGCGCGGCGAGGGCCTGGAAGTCGCGGGCGTGTCGAACGCGATGGAAGGCATGTACTGGGAGAGCCAGGTGGTCGCGGCGGACGCCAACGACCCTGCGGCGCTGGCGTTGGCGCAGCTGCTCGGCGGGGTGCCGGTGACCGTGAACGAGACGCTCGAGCCGGGCAGCCTGATTGCCGTGGTGGCGGAGGATTACGCGGGCCCGGCTGCCATGTCCGCCCAGGAGGCGGAGCAGGAGGCGCCGGTGGGCACCCCGGGCGAGGACTTCGGCGCCGCGGAAGCCGCCCCCGAAATCAACGCTGGCGGCGACGGTCCGCGCTGCGTGAACTAGCTTTCAAGCAGCTTATCGACGGCTACCGCCCCACCCGCCGCCTCAAACTCTTCACGCGCGGCGGCAAGCAGGTCAGCGTCGTTGAGAATGTCGGCCACGACCTGGCCCAGCCCCACCGCGGAGTCGTAGGCGCCCTTCAACGCCGCGTCGGTGATCGCGGCGTCGGCGAACGACGTGGTGTGCAGTGCGGTGCCCTCGGGCGCGATCTTCACCATCGGGTGGATGCCAGGCACGAGGTGGGAGACGTTGCCGAAGTCCGTCGACGCCGCCTGCGAATCCGGCAGGATCCCGCCCGGCAGCACGTCCCGGCCGAGCGCCTGCTGGGTGGCGCCGAAGCGGGTGGCGAGCGCCTCGTTATTGCGCACGGGCAGCGACATCGGGTGGGTGTCCCAGGCGATGTCGACGGCGGTGCCCGTCATCATGGCGGCACCCCGCAAGATGTCTTCCACCCGCTGCGAAAGGTCCATGAGCGTGTCCGTGTACAGCGAGCGCACGTAAATCTGCAGCGTGGCCTGCTCCGGGATGATGGACGCGCGCGCACCGCCTTCAGAAATAATGGCGTGGAGGCGGTCCGACGGCGGCATTTGCTGGCGCAACAGCCCCATCGCCTGGTACGCAAGCGTCGCCGCGTCGAGAGCATTGCGCCCCATGTACGGCTGCATCGACGCGTGCGCCGCCACACCCGTAAACGTCCCGGTCAGCGTGCGGCGGCCCGTCCACGCGTGGGAGACCAGGTCGTAAGAGAACGGGTGGATCATCACGGCACAGTCCACGCCGTCGAGCATGCCGCCGCGGATCATGTACTCCTTACCGGAGTGCCCCTCCTCCGCCGGAGTGCCCAAGAACACCACACGCCCCGAACCGGAACCCACCGCGCCCAAAAAGCCGCCCAGACCGGACGCCGCGATGACGTTGTGGCCGCACGCGTGGCCGATGCCCGGCAACGCGTCGTACTCAGCCAGCACCGCCACCGTCGGGTGCCTCGCCACGTCGTAGTCGTCGCTCGCCCACTCCGCCCGCAGCGCCGTTTCCACACCGTGCGCGCCGCGCTCCACGTCGAAGACGCGTTTCTCCAACAACTCGGCGAGCACCTGCTGCGCGTGGTGCTCCTGGAACGCCTCCTCAGGGTTGGCGTGCAGGTCACGCACCACAAACTCCAGGTCACCGCGCGCCTCGTCCACCCGGCGCGCCACGGCCTGCCACACCTCGTCGCGGCCCTGATACGTCGCATCCACCGTGAAATCCGGCGCCGCTGCCGCGACGGACTCGCGCACCACATCATCCATGTGGCGCAAAAACGCCGGAGAAGGACGTGTCGGCTGCTCAGCCATAAAAAGATCCACCTACCTAGTCAATGAAAGAAATTCACGGCCCTAAACACCCGCCACACTACCAACTCCGCGCAGCTCAGGGCTGTAAAGAAGGAAGGTGGGACAAGGGAGCGTCGATAAGCAAATGCCCAAAACCCTGCGCATATACGCATAACCTTGTACAAACTTATCCATGAATGCGACCAAAGAAGCGCCGCAGCAAAAAAAGACGGCCATCGACCGCGTCCTCGGCGGCGTGGAATACGTGGGCAACAAACTGCCCGAACCATTCACCCTGTTCCTCATCCTGTTCCTGTTCACCGCAGTGGTATCCACCCTCATGGCGTGGGCAGGCGCAGAGGTGCAAGTACCCGGCGACGAAGAAACCGTAGCCATCAAAGGCTTCTTCACCGGCGAAGGCCTGACCTGGTTCACCACCACCATGGGCGAGAACTACCTCGGCTTCCCGCCCCTGGCCACAGTGCTGCCCATCATGCTCGCCGTCGGCGTGGCAGAGCGCTCCGGCATGCTCTCCGCCCTAATCCGCAAACTCTTCGGCTCCGCGAACCGCTCCGTACTCCCCTACGCCGTGGGCCTGATCGGCGTGACCGCCTCCATCATGGCCGACGCCGCCTTCGTGGTCATCCCGCCGCTCGCCGCCATGGTGTTCAAAGCCGCAGGGCGCCACCCCGTCGCCGGCCTCCTCGGCGGATTCGCCGCCGTCGGCGCCGGCTACTCCACCTCGCTTGTGCCCTCCTCACTCGACGCGCTATTCGCCGGCATCACCAACGCCGTCATGGAAACCCTGCCCAACCTGGGCGCCACCGAAGTCAACCCGATCTCCAACTACTACTTCAACATCGCCTCCTCCATCGTCCTCGGCCTGCTCGCCGGCTTCATCACCGACCGCATCCTCGAGCCCCGCATGCGCAAACTCGACGTGCCCGAAGACATGGTCGAAGGCGACGACGGCCTCAACGCCAACACCGACGCCGACGGCAACGAAGTCACCGTCACCCTCACCCGCGAAGAAAACCGCGGCCTGAAGGCCTCGATGTGGGCATTCCTCATCCTCACCGCGATTTTCCTCGTGGCGTTCATGATCCCGAACTCCCCGTGGCGCAACGAAGAAGGCGGCTTCCTGCCGAAGTCCCCGCTGCTGTCGTCGATTGTGTTCATCGTGTTCGCCTACTTCATGGTCATCGGCATTGTGCACGGCAAAGCCTCCGGAACCATCAAGGGCATGAAGGACATCGTGGAGATGATGACCCAGGCCATGGGCGACATGCTCGGCTTCCTCGTGCTCGCCTTCATCCTCGGCCAGTTCATCGCCCTGTTCAGCTGGACCGGCATCGGCACCTACTCAGCGGTGAAGGGCGCCGCGGCGCTTGAATCGCTGGGTATTACCGGCTTCGCGGCGATCCTCGCGTTCATCGTCCTCGCGTCGTGCCTGAACCTGCTTGTCATCTCCGGCTCCGCGATGTGGACGCTCATGGCTTCGGTGTTCGTGCCGATGTTCGCGCTCCTCGGCTTCGAGCCGGCGTTCACCCAGGCCGCGTTCCGCGTGGGTGACTCCGCAACCCAGATCATTACGCCGCTGAACCCGTACATCATTGTGATCCTCACGCTGCTGCGCCGCTACGAGCCGAAGGCTGGCTTGGGCACCTTGATGTCGCGCCTGATCGTGTTCGTGCCGTTCTTCTGGGTCGCGTGGGCGGTGCTGCTGTTCATCTGGTACATCTTCGACCTGCAGCTCGGCCCGGGCGCCTCCATCATGCTTGGTGGTTAAATGGGCGGCCATGAGCTTGCTCCAACCCCTGCTTCACACTGACCCAGCTTCGCCGCGCCTGACGTTGTACGACGACGGGCGCGGCTTTCGCATGGATTTCTCCGCGCAGACGTTGGACAACTGGGCCAACAAGGTGGCCAACATGCTTGACGAGGAGTTCGAGGCGGATGAGGGGGAATCGCCGCTCATCGACCTGCCTGTGTCGTGGCAGTCGGCGGTGATTGCGCTGGGCACGTTGAACTCGGGGCGCACACCGCTTTTCGACGGTTCCTTGGCACCGCGCCCCAACATCGTCTTCACCACGGTTGAGCGGGCAGAACGCTACGCAGACGTGCCGGACTGCGCGGTGGTCTCCGACGACCCGTTCGGCCGCGGCGTAGTGGAAGCCGGCGGCGAACTGCGGGAGGGAACCGTGGATTTCGGCCCGACGGTGCGTTTCTACGGCGACGCCTACTTCGGTGAGAGCCCGGAGCTTTCGCAGTTCGCCGTCGCTACCGGCGCTGCCGGCGCTGCCGGGGCTGCGGGGGCTGCGGGCGCGCAGCGGGTGCTGGTGCCCGGCTGGACCTCCGGGGAGGAGTTCTTCTCCACCGTGGTCGCGCCGATCGCCGCGGGCGGGTCCGTGGTGGTGGTTGCGGGGCTGGTGAGCGCGGACCGGCTGGCGGAGATCGCCGCAGCTGAGAAGGTCGATCACATCGTCAGTCGCACCTAAATCCCACCCCCGATAGCGGGTAAACGCCCGAACCCTGCCTGTGGCCTTGGGGGCGGATATTAGTTTATAGGCACTAGCTCACGAGAAAGGGTTCCGAATGATCAAGCACGCTACCCGCAAAACCGGTGCCGCGCTGTGCGCCCTCGCACTGTCCAGCACCGCCCTAGTTGCCTGCGGCGGCGAGACCGCCGACGACACGGCCGCCGATAACACCGGCAACACCGCAGCCAACGACGCCACGACTGCCGCCGACAACGCCGACGCTGGCGAGGGCCGCGGCCCGATCACCTTCGCGATGGGCCGCAATGACACGGACAAGCTCGTCCCGATCATTGAGAAGTGGAACGAGGAGCACCCGGACGAGCAGGTCACGCTCTCCGAGCTCGCCGGTGAGGCCGACGACCAGCGCGACACCCTCGTGCAGTCGCTCCAGGCCGGCAACGCCGACTACGACGTGATGGCGCTCGACGTGGTGTGGACCGCCGATTTCGCCGCCAACCAGTGGCTCGAGCCGCTCGAGGGCGACTACGCGGTGGACACCTCCGGCCTGCTGCAGTCCACGGTGGATTCCGCGACCTACAACGGCACGCTTTACGCCATGCCGCAGAACACGAACGGTCAGCTGCTGTTCCGCAACACCGAGTTCGCGCCGGATGCGCCGGACACCTTCGCCGACATCAAGTCGGCCTGCGACGCGATGGAGGCGGACGTTGACTGCCTGACCACGCAGCTGAAGCAGTACGAGGGCCTGACGGTGAACTCGCTGGGCTTCATCAACGGCTGGGGCGGCGGCGTCATCGACGATGTCGGCGAGCCGACTGTCGAGTCCGCCGAGGCGAAGGAGGGCTTGCAGGCGCTTGCCGACGCTTACGAGGACGGCACCATCGCCAAGGGCTCCACCGCCGCGACCGAGGAGGAGACCAACCTCGCGTTCACCGGTGGCGACACTGCCTTCGCCATCAACTGGCCGTACATGTACACCAACGCGGTGGAAGAGGGCATCGAGTTCGAGGTCCTGCCGCTGGTGGGCAAGGACGGCGTCGGCGTATCCACGCTCGGCGGCTATAACAACGGCATCAACGTCAACTCTGAGCGCAAGCAGACGGCGAAGGACTTCATCGAGTTCATCGTGAACGAAGAAAACCAGATGTCGTTCGCGAAGGAGTCCTTCCCGCCGGTGCTGGCGAAGATTTACGACGACGAGGCGCTCATCGACGAGTACCCGTACCTGCCGGCGCTGAAGGAGTCCCTGGAGAACGCGAAGCCGCGCCCAGTTTCCCCGTTCTACCCGGCGATTTCGAAGGCTGTCCAGGACAACGTTTACGCCATCCTAATCGCAGGCAAGAGCGTCGACGACGCCACCGCCGACATGGCTGAGGCAATCCGCCAGGCGCAGTAAGCACCCACCGCAACGCCCGCATCCTGCATTTTGGTGCGGGCGTTTCGCGGTTGTGAAAAGGTAAACCACATGAAGCAACGCGACTCGGGTAAGGCCGCACTGCTGGTCGCGCCCGCGATGATCGTGCTGGCGATCGTCATCGGCTACCCCATCGTCCGCGCCGTTTGGCTGTCGTTCCAGGCCAACCGCCACCTTGACGCGTCAACCGGCGTGTTCGTCGAAGGCGGGTTCGCAGGCTTGGACAACTACATGTATTGGATTGCCAACCAGTGCATGAGCCCGTCCGGCACGGTGGGCACCTGCCCACCCGGCGTCTTGGCCACCGACTTCTGGCCAGCCGTGGGCATCACCCTGTTTTTCACCGTGGTGACCGTGTCCCTGGAGACGATCCTTGGCATGGGCATGGCGCTGATCATGAACCACCCCTCCCGGGTGCGCGCGCTCATCCGCGCGGCCGTGCTCATCCCCTGGGCCATCCCGACGGCAGTCACGGCGAAGCTGTGGCAGTTCATGTTCGCACCGAACGGCATCGTCAACGCGCTACTCGGGGCGAACATCTCCTGGACCACCGACCCGTGGGCCGCGCGCTTCGCCGTGATCATCGCGGACGTGTGGAAAACCACCCCGTTCATGGCGCTGCTCATCCTCGCCGGGCTGCAGATGATCCCCAAGGACGTCTACGAGGCCGCCCGCGTCGACGGCGCCTCCAGCTGGCAGACGTTCACCCGCATCACGCTGCCACTCGTACGTCCCGCGCTCATGGTGGCGGTGCTCTTCCGCACCCTCGACGCGCTGCGCATGTACGACCTGCCCGTCATCATGATCTCCGGCTCGTCCAACTCCCCCACCGCCACCATCTCGCAGCTGGTGGTCGAGGACATGCGCCAGGGCAACTTCAACTCCGCGTCCGCGCTATCCACGCTGATCTTCCTGCTCATCTTCACCGTCGCGTTCATCATGATCCGATTCCTCGGTGCCGATGTTGGGGGGAGTCGAACGCGGCGAGGTAAACGTCGTCAAGCAAAAGCTCCTGAGGAGGCCGCACGATGAAACGCATCAGCCACTACCTCGGCGTCATCTTCATCATGTTCTGGGGCCTCGCGCCGTTCTACTGGATGCTCATCACAGCGCTGCGCGACAAAGCGCACACCTTCGACACCACACCCTGGCCCACCCACGTCACGCTGGAGAACTTCCGCGATGCCATGGCAACGGACAAGGGCAACGACTTCCTCGGTGCGATCGGCAACTCGCTGCTCATCTCGCTGGCCACCACCGCCATCGCTGTCGCCGTCGGCGTGTTCACCGCCTACGCGCTCGCACGGCTGGATTTCCCGGGCAAAGGCATCGTCACCGGCATCATCCTCGCCGCCTCGATGTTCCCCGGCATCGCGCTCGTGACACCGCTGTTCCAGCTGTTCGGCGACCTCGGCTGGATTGGCACCTACCGCGCGATGATCATCCCCAACATCTCGTTCGCGCTGCCGCTGACGGTGTACACGCTGATCTCCTTCTTCCAGCAGCTGCCGTGGGAGCTCGAGGAAGCCGCGCGCGTCGACGGAGCCACCCGCGGCCAGGCTTTCCGCCTGATCCTGCTGCCGCTCGCCGCGCCCGCGATCTTCACCACCGCCATCATCGCGTTCATCACCACCTGGAACGAGTTCATGCTCGCCCGCCAGCTGTCCACCACCGCCACCGAGCCAGTCACCGTGGCGATCGCGCGCTTCAGCGGGCCGAGCGCCTTCGAGTTCCCGTACGCCGCCATCATGGCCGCAGGCTCCCTGGTTACGGTGCCGCTGATCATCATGGTGCTGGTGTTCCAGCGGCGTATCGTCTCCGGCCTGACCGCGGGCGGCGTGAAGGGCTAGACGCCGGCGCCGAACAGCACCCGCATCGCACCGTAGGGGTGGGTGTCGTTCGGCTTCGGGAAACCGCCGGGCGAGACCCACATCGGCACCCCGCCTCTTCGCTCGACGCCGCCGCGCGTGTTGGCGAAGGTGGGGTTATCGCGGTTGACCCTGTTGTGATAGCTGCACAGCGGCGCGAGGTTGTCCATGTTCGTTTCGCCTCCTTGGGACCATGCCTTGATGTGGTGAATTTCGCAGTTGTCGGAGCCGTGGCGGCAGTCCGGCCATGTGCAGGTGGTAAGTGTTGCGCGTGCGAGGTCGCGTTGCTTGTCGTTGGCGTAGCGCGCCGCCCGGTACAGGTTCACGGCGCCGTGTTGCGGGTGGAACAGCGCCACTTCGGCCAGTTGCGGCCGCAGCGCGAGGTATTCGGCGCCGGTGATGGTGGTGCCGTCGGTGAGTCCGAGGATGACGTCGTCGCCGTCGCCGCGGAGGATTTTCTCGTGCTGGTCCATGCCGACGACCACGATGGGTCTGGGCACGCCGTAGGGCACGCCTTTTTTGCCGTCGCCGCGCATGAGGTCGAGGAAGCGTCTGAGCATCTGCGGCCCGGCGGGCAGGTCGGGGTCGAGGTCGCGGCGGAGGTAGTGTTCGAGGTCGGCGATGTCGTGCTCGTCGGCGGTGACTCGCAGTGTGCGCATGCCGCTTTTCGACGGCGACACGGTCACCTGTGCCTTCGGAGGAGCCTTCGCTGGCGCGATGATGAGCTGGTCGGCTCGCTTCTTCAGCGCGTCGTGTGTGGAGCACTGCTCGAGCAGTTTGCGGCGCACCCGCCAGCGCTCGGCCGGGTTGGGGATGGTTTTCAGCCGGTCTTCCATGTACACGAGCTGCGCCAGCGGGAACTTCCGGGCCTCTTCGAGTGCTTTTCGTTGTTGTTTCGTCCAGCGGGTGGGCCCGTAGTAGGTGTCGTGGATCGCGCCCCATTTCGTGGCGAGGTTGGGCATCACCCCGGCCGCGATTGCTGCGCGTTTGTTGAAGCCGACGAGTGCGTCGACCGATGGTTGCGTCGCAAGAAATGTTTCGAATGGTGTCATAGCTCGGCACGCTAAACGGCCCCGCGCCGCACGTAAACCCCCACTTCGCGAATCTGTGGATAACTCTGCGTTATCCACAGGGGCAAAATCGTATCCGCACGAAACGTGGTAATGATGAGGGTTTCGGCTAAGCTGTTCGCAAACCGTGACTGATACTCGAGGACGTGACCGTAATGCCAGCTCGTAGACTCGCACCCGTCGTTGCCGTGGCCGTTGCCGCGTCGGCGCTTGCCCCGGCTGCGTCGGCCGATGAGCCGATGGCTACTGGCCCGTTTTCTTCCGAGTTCACGCAGGCTGAGGTCGACAATGCGTGGCGTTTCTTCGGTCTGCTGGTGGGCGTTGGCGCACTTCTGACCACGGTGGGCGTGGGCATCGTGCACTTCGCAGGCCCGCACCTCGGCCTGAATCTGCCGCAGCTGCCCCGCTAGTGCGCAGCCGCCAGGACCTCATCTGGCAGACCGCGATCGGGTTTGTCGGCTTCTTCGCGTTTCTCGCGCTTGTCCAGGCGGTAGTGAACCTGTTCAGCCCCGCGCCCGAGATCTGGCCGGGGCTTCTCGCTGGCGCGCTTGTGCTGGCAGAATGGTTGCTCGTACGCGGGTGGATTGCCTGGCGTAGCAGCTGAGCGCAAGGAGTAGCCTCATGGCAGTCCGGCAGAGCACCAACGAGCGGATGCTTTCGCTCGACGTGATACGTGGCATCGCACTGTGCGGTATCGCGTTCGTTAACGTGCAGCAGCAGTGGGGCATGTACCCGGGCGAGCACGGCGACACCGAGCTTTACCGCACGCTTGAGATTTTGGCGCACCGCCGGTTCTTCCCGGTGTTCACGTTTTTGTTCGGCATCGGGTTCGCGATGATCATGGCGGGTGCTCGGCGCCGCGGCCTCAGCGAAGCGTCGGTGATGGTGCGCCGCCTCATCCCGCTGCTCCTTCTCGGTGTCGCGCACCAGTTCCTCCACCCGGGCGAGGCGCTGTTTCCGTACGCGTCGATCGCGTTCGGGGTGTTGTTCCCGCTGGCGTATGTGCAGGATCACCGCAGGCGCCGCACGATCGCCACCTGGGGCGGCATAGTCCTCACCGTGGTCGGCGGCTTCTTCGGCGGCGTTTTTGTCATCCCGGGCTTGCTGATGTTGGGGTTTGCGTTTGCGGAGTGGGGTTTGCCAAAGCTTCTCGACGTCTCCCCCTCCCCCGCCACAAAATCCCTCGCTCTTCTTATCCCTCTCACCGTCGCCTTGTCGGTGGTGCAGCTGAAGATGTTGGGCACCACGAGCTACTTCTTCGTTGCGAACTACACGGGGCTGGTGTTCAGTGCAATGGTCGTCGCGCTGACTTACACGTTGCTGCGCACCCCGCTGCGGGGCGCTCTAGGTGCTGTGTTCGCGCCGTTGGGGCGGATGGCGCTGACGAACTACATCGTCGCCACGTTCGTCATCCACGGTGCGCGCATGGCGCTGGGGATTGCAGTGCCCAATCCGAACGCCACGAACGCGGACTTCGCTACCGGGTTCGCGGTGATGGCGGTCATGCTCGCGGCGCAGGTAGTACTGAGCACGTGGTGGCTGAGCCGCTTCGGCCAAGGCCCACTGGAGAAGGCCTGGCGCTACCTCACGTGGGAGGCGTTTGGCGGCCCGAAGCCATTAGCGCCGAAGGAGGCGCCTGCTCAGGCGGCGCCAGGCCACGCGCGCGGCTGAGTGCGGCAGCGCGAACACTTCGCGCGCGTAGTTTTTTAGCAAGGAGCGCCTTGGCGTGGGCGCGGCAACCGTGTCCACGGGAATGCCCAGGTGCCAGGCCCAGATTCGGGTGCGTGGGATGTGGAAGCGGTTGGTCACCACCGTCAGGCGCTCGGCGTCGGGGCACAGCGCCCAGGCACGTTCAAGGTTTTCGTTGGTGGAGCGGGCTTGGGGCTCAATGCTTATCGACGCCTCCGGTACCCCACGCCCCACCAACCACGCGGCCATCACCCCGGCTTCTTCGTATCCGCTGACCACGATTGTGCGCGGGTCACGCTGCCACAGCTCAAATGCGGTGGTGAGGCGGGCGGCGAGCATGCGGGAGGGTTGCCCGTCGATAATGCGGGCGCCCAGCACCACGATCGGGTTAGTCACCCAGCAGGCGCTTGCGTAGCGCGGCGTCCTTGCGCTCAACTTCGTCGGCCATGCGCGCCTGGTAGTCCACCATTTTGCGCTGCACGGACGGGTCGGCCGCGCCGAGGATGCGTGCCGCCAGGAGGCCAGCGTTTTTCGCGCCGCCGATGGACACGGTGGCGACGGGCACGCCGCCGGGCATCTGCACGATGGACAGCAGCGAATCCAGCCCGTCGAGGGTGTCCAGCGCGCGCGGGATGCCGATGACCGGCAGCGGGGTCGCGGCAGCCACCATGCCCGGCAGGTGCGCGGCGCCGCCCGCGCAGGCGATGATCACCTGGATGTCGCGGGTGTGCGCTTCCTTGGCGTAGGCGAGCATTTTGTCCGGGGTGCGGTGCGCAGACACCACGCCAACCTCGAAGGCGATGCCGAATTCGGCGAGCACTTCGGCTGCGGGGGCGACGGTGTCCCAGTCCGAGTCGGAGCCCATGATGATGCCAACTGCTGGTTGCATTTAGTTATCCCTCTTCCTGCCCGAGCCAGCGGGCATTGATGATGTAGTGCGCGGCGTCTTCAGCTGTGGCGAGCGCGGTTTCAAGGTTGTCGGCGGAGACGTTGACGTGGCCCATCTTGCGGCCGGGGCGCCAGTCTTTGCCGTAGAGGTGCACCTTGGCGGAAGGGTACTTTTCCATCACGGCTGCGACGCGCTCGCGCATCGGCATCCGGGGGTCCTCGTCGCCGCCGAGGGTGTTCACCATCACCGTCACCGGCGCGGTCATGGTGGTCGCGCCGAGCGGCCAATCGAGCACGGCGCGCACGTGCTGCTCGAACTGGCTGGTCACGCAGCCGTTTTGGGTCCAGTGGCCGGTGTTGTGGGGGCGCATGGCCAGCTCGTTGACGAAGACCTCGCCGTCGGCTTCGAAGAGCTCCACGGCGAGCACGCCGGTGACACCGAGGCCCTCGGCGACGCGTACGGCAAGCTCCTGGCACTCGGTGGACATGGCGCGCGGCATGCGCGGGGCGGGCGCGATGGCGACGCGGCAGATACCGCCGTCCTGGCGCGACTCCACCACCGGCCACGCGCGCACCTCGCCGGAGCGGTTGCGCGCCACCATGGCGCTCAGCTCGCGGTCGAACGCGACTTTGCGCTCGGCCATCAGCGGCACGTCCTTCTCCAGCAGGTCGGCTGCCAGCTCGGAGCATTCGCTTCTCGACGCCGGGAACCACACCCCGTGACCGTCATAACCGCCGCGGGTAGCCTTCAGACACACCTGGCCATCCACTTCGTCCCAGAAACCTTCCGCGTCCGCCGGCGACTCAATCGCAGCGAACTCCGGCACCGGCAGCCCAGCTTCGGCGAGGCGGACACGCTGCTTGAGCTTGTCCTGGGCGTAGATCAAGGCTTCGGGGCGGGGTTCGGCACGGAAGCCTTCGTCGATAAGCAATTGCACATGCTCGTTCGGCACATGCTCATGGTCGAAGGTGACCGCATCGGCGCCCTCGACCGCCGCGCGCAAATCCTCCAGCGAGGTGTAGTCGCCGAGGCGCACCGCGCCGAACACCTGCGCCGCCGAGGCCTCGTTGCTACCCGCCAGCAGGTGCGTTTCCACCCCGAGCTCAATCGCTTCCGTCTGCATCATTCGTGCCAGCTGGCCATCGCCGATCACGGCGACAACGGGCATTCCATACGCGTTACTCACGGCCTTCACTCTAGCCCGCTACCATCGCGGTCATGGCTGACGGCATCCAACGGCACACGATCTTTCAAAACTCGCTGATGACAGCGCTCCTCGACGGCATCTACGACGGCGAGCTGACCATCGGCGACATCCTGGCCAAAGGCAACTTCGGCCTCGGCACCTTCGACGCGCTCGACGGCGAGATGCTCATCCTCGACGGCGTGTGCCACCAACTCACCTCCGACGGCAAAGCACGCGTGGCGGACTTAGAGCAGCGCACCCCATTTACCGTCGTGACCAACTTCGTGCCCCGGCTTAGCGCCGACGCTCCACGCGGCATGGTGCGCGCCGACCTGTCCAAGTTCATCGACGAGATGGAACCCAGCGCGAACTACTTCCACGCCGTGCGCATCACCGGCCGCTTCTCCGAAGTGGTCGTACGCACCGTGACGAAGCAGGAAAAGCCGTACCCGCCGATGAGCGAAGCCGTGGACGAGGACGCCGAGCACCGCTTCACTGACGTCGAGGGCGTCATCGGCGGGTTCCGCACCCCGGCCTACGCGAAGGGCATCGGTGTTCCGGGCTGCCACGTGCACTTCGTCGACGACGCGCGCACCTCCGGCGGCCACGTACTCGACTACACCGTCGACGAAGCCGTCATCGAACTGTGCCCCGGCACGGATATGGAGCTGCACCTGCCGGTCACCGCCGAGTTCCAGGCCGGCCGCCTTTCGCCCGAGGACCTCGACGAGCAGCTGCACACCACAGAAGTGAAGGGCTAGACGAAAATTTTAGCGGCCGAGCTGCGCCGCGATCACCTTCTCCACCGCTCGCGCCTTGCCTACCTGCTCGAAATGGATGGGCCGCTCGTAGCCGTACACCGCCACCGTAATCCCGCCGCGTTCCCGGCGCGCCGAGTGAATCTGGCGGTGCGGGATGGAATCCACCGCGCCGCGCCGCCCGCGGGCGAGGATGCGCTTGTCCGTCACGATGAAGCGCCGGCGGCGCGCGGCGATAAGCGGCCCGATGAAACGCCACAGCGCAAGCACCGCCCACACCGCCACCACGAGGTTGCGCACCGCCGGATCCACGTGCGGGGTGACGTCCATCCACCCGACGGCCATCCACGCCACACCGGTGATCACGATGAGCTCCGCCAGCGGAAACGTCAGCGCGGAAAGCGGCGCGGTGACGTCAGCGAGGACCACTTCGTCCTCGCGCACCCGAAACGTCGCCTTCGACATGCCCCGTTACGTTACCTGCTGCGTTTGAATCGGTGCGTTTGAATCAGTGCGCTTACGTCGTCGGGCGCAGGTGGTGGACATCGCCGACGGCGTACGCGGAGCCGTCGATAAGCACTTCGCCCTCATCGTTGATGCCCGTAACCGTGCCGGTGACCGTCTCTTCGCCCTCGCGCAGCTCGAGGCGCACCGTGCGGCCGATGGTGGAGCACACGGCGCGGTAGTCCTCGAGCAGTTGCGGGTCGCCTTCGGCCCATTGGCGCAGGCGGATGCCCATGGCGCGCAGGATGTCGGCGGCGAAATCGTCGAAGTCCACGTCGATGCCTTCGAGGTTGAGCGCCGTCGCTGTGGGCACCGGCAGGTCTTCCTCACGCATTGCCACGTTGATGCCGATGCCCACCACCACCCGCGGCAGGTCCAGCGCGGAGAGGATGCCCGCGATCTTCTTGCCGCCGATTTGCACGTCGTTGGGCCACTTCAGCTGCGCCTGCGGCACAACGTCGGTGACCGCAACGCCCGGCGCGATGGACAACAGGCCGAACGGCTGCGGCGGGTCGGGCACCTCGACGACCATGCTCATGGCCAGCTGCGACCCCTTCGGCGACACCCAGGTGCGTCCGAGCCGACCTTTGCCGCTGGTTTGCTCGTCGGCGATGAGCACGGTGCCGGGCGCGCCGTCGCGCAGCAGGTCGGCGTTGGTGGAGCCGGTGGATTCGACCCACCGCACCTCGGGCCAGTACTCGGCCACACGGTCCTGGATGGCTTGGATGTCGCGCACAGTCATGGGGAAAAGCTTATTGCTTATCGACGCTAAAGGGGACCACTCCCCTCCCCACCACCACACGCCAACCTCCGGTTTTAGCGTCTGAAGTGTCAGTTTCCCCCGGCCGTCACCGCGGCCGAAACCAAGAAAGGTTCGTGTCCCCCATGGAACAGCTCATCGGATTCTTGCTCGCCATCGTGTTCACTATTCTTGCCGCGCTCGGCGGTGCCGGCGCCGGCAACCAAGTCGCGCAACCTCAGCCCGCGCTCAAGCCGGCCCAAACCCGTGTGGTCGCCACACCCAAACCCGCGCCGAAACCCGCGCCGAAACCCGCGCCGAAACCCGTGGCGCGCAGGGCCGTCTCGCAGCAGGAGCTGCAGGCGGCGACCAACCGCTACCGCCGTGCGCACGGCCTGAGCACCTTGAAGGTGGAGCCGCGCCTGAACAACCTCGCGCAGGATTGGGCGAACACGCTGTCGGCGAATGGGGCGTTCTACCACCGTCCGAAGTTCGCGGATTCCTACCCGCGCGGCTGGAAGGGCGCCTCTGAGAACATTGCGGGTGTCGGGGCGGATGCCACCGCGGACGACATCATCCGCACCTGGGCGAAGTCGCCGGGGCATCGCGCGAACATGATGGATCCGCACGCGACCCACTTCGGCGTCGGCGTGGCCATGACGCGCGACGGCCGCCAGATCGCGGTGCAGAACTTCGCCCGC
Source organism: Corynebacterium sp. Marseille-P4321 (assembly GCF_903645305.1). Lineage (GTDB taxonomy): Bacteria > Actinomycetota > Actinomycetes > Mycobacteriales > Mycobacteriaceae > Corynebacterium. Next base: position 40,226 of record NZ_CAHJXO010000003.1, read on the forward strand.
TACTAACTGCGCTCCATACTTCGGGCGTGTCCGCGGGCGTGCGGCGTGCGCGTCGCCGCGGCTAATGATTACACTTGCCCCCTATGACTTCATCGAAACCCGACATGACCACCACGGCGGGGCGCATTGAGGATCTGCGCAACCGTCTCGCCGACGCGCAGGCGCCGGCTGGTCAGGACGCGATCGACGCAGTACACGCAACGGGCGCCGCCACCGCCCGGGAGCGCGTGGAGAAGCTTCTCGACGAAGGCTCGTTCGTAGAGACGGACGCCCTGGCTAAGCACCGCGTCGAGGCGTTCAAGATGGACCGCACGAAGCCCTCCACGGACGGTGTGGTCACGGGCTATGGGCTTATCGACGGCCGCAGGGTCTGCGTCTTCTCCCAAGACCCGACGATCTTCGACGGCCGGATGGGCGAGGCATACGCGGAGAAGATCCTGAAGATCTACGACCTGGCCACCAAGACCGGCGTGCCGCTGATCGGCATCTATGATTCCGTCGGCGCGCGCTGGCAGGAGGGCATCGTCACCGCGCACATGCAGGCGCAGATCCTTGCGGCTGCTACGCGCGCGTCCGGCATGGTGCCCCAGATCGCAGTTGTTGCTGGCGACGTGGCGTCGCTGGCCGCCACCCCGGTGCCGCTCGCGGACGTGACCGTGATGGCCGAGGGCGCGGCCCTGCACATGGCCACCCCGGACATTGTGGCGAAGGTGAACGGGAACGCTGACGGTGCTGTGGACGCTGTGGACACAGTGGACGCAGTGGACGCAGTGGCACTCGGTGGGCGCGAGGTCCACGCCACCCGCACGGGCCTGGCCCAGCTCACGGCGGCGACGGATCTTGAGGCCGTCGATCTCGCCCGTACCCTCGTGGGCTACCTCCCGCTGAACAACCGCGCCGCCTCCCCGCTCGGTGCCTCCGAAGCTAGCGCGGGCGCCGACGCCACCGCGGACCTGGACACGTTCATGCCGGACGACGACAACCAGCCCTACGACGCCGCCGACATCATCAACGCGGTGACCGACGGGGACTTCTTCGAGCTCGGCGCCACGTTCGCTGGCAGCGTGCTCACCGGTTTTGCGCACATCGGCGGCCGCGCAGTGGGCGTGCTGGCCACCCAGCCGAGCGTGCTCGCGGGCTGTCTCACCCGCGACGGCGCCCGCAAGGCCGCGCGCTTCATCCGCACCTGCGACGCGTTCAACCTACCGGTGGTGCAGTTCGTGGACTGCCCCGGTTTCCTGCCCGCAGTGGAGGAAGAGCATGCCGGTGCTGTCGTAGCCGCCAGCGCGCTGGCGTACGCGTTTGCCGAGGCGCAGGTGGGCACGATCACCGTGGTTACCCGCAAGGCGCTCGGCCCGGCGTACACGTTGCTCGGTTCGAAGGGCTTGGGCGCGGACTTGGTCTTTGCGTGGCCGACGGCGCAGATCGCGCTTGCCGACGCCGCCACCGCCGCCGAAGCCATCGGCACCGACGAAGCCGCCTACGCCGAAGACAACTTGAACCCGTACGTGGCCACGGAGCGCGGCCTGGTCGACGCGGTGATCGAACCGAGCGCCACCCGTGCACAGGTGCTGGAGGGCCTGCGTCTGCTCGAGCGCAAGGTGGCCTACCCGCCGCAGAAGAAGCACGGCAACATTCCGCTGTAAGGAGGCCTTTTCCATGATGAAAAGCATTGAAGCCAGCCAGATCTCAGTGGTGAAGGGCAACCCCACGGCCGAGGAACTCGACGCATTAGCCAGCGCCCTCAATGATATGCTGCGCCAGCGCGCGGAGGCGGCGGTCCCGGCGGACCGAAACTTGTGGGGCGATGAGGCATCCCCGTTGCACCCGCAGGCGCTGTTCAATCCGCACGCGTTCGATTCGGCGGCGTACTTCTAATGCCGCGGCTGGTGCTCGCGTCGCAGTCCCCGTCGCGACGCATGCTGCTTGAACAGGGCGGCGTGGATCCCGTCTGCCACCCGGCGGACGTTGACGAGGACGCGCTGCTCGCTTCGCTTTCCCACGTCTCCCCCTCCGAGCGCGTAACTGCCCTGGCCCGCGCGAAGGCGGAGGCGGTTGCCCCGCGCTACCCGGATGACGTGGTGGTGGGCTGCGATTCAATGCTGCTTCTCGACGGGCACCTGCTTGGCAAACCCCACACCGCCGAAGAAACGGTTCGCCGGTGGAAGTCGCAACGCGGCCAAACGGCCCACTTGGTCACCGGCCACGCGGCCGTGTACCACGGCACGTGGGTGACCGGGCCGGTCGAAACCGCGATTCGTTTCGGGGACGTCTCCGACGCGGACATCGATGCTTATGCGGCTTCCGGCGAGCCGCTCGAGTGCGCCGGCGCGTTCACGCTCGAGGCGCTAGGCAGTTGGTTCATCGATTCCGTTGATGGCGATCCGACCAGCGTAATTGGCCTTTCGATGCCGTTTTTACGCAAGGCGCTCTACTCGTTTGGGCTTGAAGCGTCCGCGTTCTGGCGTGCGTAGACCGCGCCCAAGCGGGGATCGGTCCCCTTAACAAGATATTTAAGCTCGACAGCTGTTAATATCCCGTGCATGGCTCAAACCGACATCAATCTCACTCCCGGCGAGAAGGGCCTGTACTCCATCTCCTTCCGCCCTAACCTCGTCCTGTTCTGGCTGCGCTCCACCTTCCTTGTCACCAACCGCCGTATCGCGGTGAAGACCCCGAACACCATCCTCGGCATCATCCCGCTGGGCTTCGAGGAGCGCTCGATCCCCATGGGTTCCGTCGCCGGTGTCAACGCGTCCGTGACCGTGAAGGCCGGCCGTCTCATCCTCTTCGGCATCCTTGCCATCCTCAGCCTCTTCGGCATGCAGGAAAGCTGGGTGTTCTTCCTGTTCTTCCTGCTGTTCACCGCTTTGGCACTGAACGCCATCCTTGCGAGCCTGGACATCACCAACAACGGTGGTGGCGTCTCCAGCGCAACCGTGTCCATCCTGGACAAGTCGGCTCTGGAGAAGTTCAAGGACAAGGCGAACGAGTACATCTACTCCGCCACCACCGCTGGCACCTCCTGGGATGAGGCGATGCACAACCCGCAGCAGTTCGCGCCGCCGCAGGGTTTCGGAGCCACCGCGAACACGCAGTTCAACATGGGCTACCAGCCGCCGCTTCAGCAGCCGCAGGCACCGCAGCACCAGCACCAGCAGCCGCAATGGGGCCAGCCACAGCAGGGCCAGTGGGGCCAGCCGCAGGCACCGCAGCACCAGCAGCAGCCGCACCAGCAGCCGCAGTGGGGCCAGCCACAGCAGGGCCAGCCACAGCAGGGCCAGCCACAGCAGGGCCAGTGGGGCCAACCGCAGCAGAACACCGGCGGCTCGACCGCGGTGAATTTCGACGCACCGCAGAATTCCAACCCGACTGACAAGCCGGACTCCACCCCGAACGCGTAAAGTCCGTTCCCATTCACCCGGTTCCGCACCAGATGCGCGGAACCGGGTTTTTGCTGCGCATGGGCGCTATGCTTACCGGCATGCTCCGCAATCGCCGCCGCGCCGCCCGCGCTCTGCTTGCCCTGCCACTCGTGTTCGCCACCGCCGCCTGCGACCTCCCGGGCTCCGGCGGGAATGACACCGCCGCCGCCCCCGAGGTGTTCACCAGCATCGCTGCCCCCGGCGACAGCGAGACAGACGGCCAGGACACAGACAGCAAGGATGGCAACAAGGAGGACGCCGACGGCAAGGCCAAGTTCGGCGAGGATAAGGATGCCACGAGCCCGGAACGGACCAGCTCGAAGGCGCCGCGGCCGCGCGACTGCGCCTCCCTGCCGAAGGATCCGCGCGACATGTACCCGGACGGCTCCGCCCCGGGGCGCATGCCGGCGGTGAGTAACGGCGATTACAACTTCTGGATCGACGACATCGAGAACGCCTACGATCCGTGCGCCCCTATCAGCTGGATCGTATTTCGCGGGCAGCTTGGCGACGTCAACGGCGTGGCCGGTACAGCAGGTTCCATCACTGATGGCATCGCGATCTACGTTGACGGCGTGCCTGACGGGGAAATGCGCATCTTTGGCCGCATTGACGACGTCTACCTCGACGGCGACGACACCTTGCGCTTCAGGTTCAGCGAGCGTACCCGCTCCACCGCGGAGGGGTTCACCGGCAACTACGACGTCACGCTCGAAGCTGAGGGCGGCCGCGTCACCGCAGTCTCAGGCGACCAGGGCGCGTTCTACGACAGGTGGGACGACGGTACCAGTGCGTACATGTTGGGCACGTATGACTAGCGGTAGCCGTCGATAAGCAAAATGCCCCGGCGCAAACCGGGGCATAGCGCTAGGGGTGAAGGCTTACGCGTGCTTCTCCTCGACGCGCTTGATGGCCTCCTCGGCCACGAGCTCCTGGATGCCCATGTCCAGCTCGGAGGTGAAGCCGACGCAGGAGCAGTTGATCTCGCCGAGGACGTAGGTGTCCTCGCCGGTCTCGTCGTCGTCGGCGAGCATGAAGTCGGCCGTCCAGATCAGCGGGATGTTGTCGCCGCCGAGGTTCTCAGCGATGACCGGGCGGGCCTCGGCGAACATGTCGACGAGCTCCTGCCACTCCTCCGGCTTCTGGTAGGTGTACTTCGCGCCGGAGAACAGGGTTGCGGAGAACGCGTCGCCGCCCTCGGCCGGCTTCTTGTGCACGACGAACACCGGGTGCGGGCCGACCAGCAGAATGCGGATCTCACCCTCGGTGATGCGCGGCATGAAGCGCATGTCCACCAGCATGCCGTTGTCACCGATGATGTACTGGTCGCAGAAGTCCATGAACTCGCCGAGCTCGCGCTCTTCGGTGTGGTTGTCCACAGCCTCGGTGCACTTCAGTTTGGTGTCCAGCGGCAGGGCGGTGCCCGGCTCGACGGACTCGGCCAGGGACTCGTCGGCGAGGCGCACGCGCCAGATACCGGAGCCGGTGGAGCCGCGGTTCTGCTTCAGCACACGCTCGCCGTAAGACAGCGACGTCGGGAAGGTCTCGTGGAAGGACTCCACGTCGTAGTACGCGGCGGTGTCTGCCGGAACCAGGTCGGTCTGGTTGAGCTTGACCAGGGCGTCCTTCGCGCCGTAGGAGACCATCTCCTCCGGGGTGGACATGCCGACCAGGCCAGCCTCGGAAAGGCGGGTGAGCAGGTCGAAGTAGCCCTTCTCGCCGCCCGGGATGTTGCCCGGGTTCACGCGGGAGATGTAGGCGTCGAAGTTCTCGGAGACGTAGTTGAACAGGTCCTCGGTCCACTCGGGGCGGTAGTAGACGACCTCGGAGTTCCAGTCCTTCTCCTTGATCGCGTTCACGATGGGCATGGTGTCCTTGCGGTGGCCGTCGATGTACTTGTCGGAGCCGCCTTCAACCTCGAAGACAACAATCGCCTTTTTCACTGCAATCCCTTTCCTAGGTGCGCTCGTGCGGCACAGCGGAAATTGTGGCGCCGCACGACGGTTAAAATTCGGGAACGACGTTGGCCGTAACCTGTGTGTTCCTCACTCGACTCTAAACGTTGCACGTGAGTTATGCGGGGCGAGCGCGGGGACAGTGCCGAACCTCACACACGCGCTTTTAGCAGCCCCGGACGGGCTATTTTTCCGTGGTTTCCGCGCGTGGAGGGGCTGATTGTGGGTAACGTTGGCGGGCGCAGGGTACCGTGACGTTCCCGCGTGATGGAGGTAGCGAAGGTGGGCATCGAGTTCGACGACAACCCGCAGTTTCAGCAGTACGCGCACCCGGAGAAGTTTGTGTCGGCGGCGTGGCTGTCGGCGCGGCTCGGTATGCCGGGGTTGAAGGTGGTTGAAAGCGACGAGGACGCGTTCCTCTACGACATCGGCCACATCCCGGGGGCGGTGCGCATCGATTGGCGCACGGATTTGAATGATCCGCTGGTGCGCGACTTCATCGACGGGGAGGCGTTTGCGGAGTTGATGCGTTCGCGCGGCATTTCGCGCGAGGACACGGTGGTGGTGTACGGCGATCGTTCCAATTGGTGGGCGGCGTACACGGCGTGGGTGTTTGAGTTGTTCGGGCATCCGGATGTGCGTCTGCTTGACGGGGGCCGCGACGCGTGGATGGGTGAGGAGCGCGACACGTCGTTTATGGTGCCGGAGTACCCGGCGTCGGATTATCCGGTGGTTGAGCGCAAGGATTCGCCCTTCCGCACGTTTGCTTCGGAGTTGTTGGAGGAAAAGCCTGCGCAGCTTATCGACGCTCGCCCGTCCGACCAGTTCGCCGGCATCGAGCCGGAGCCGGACGAGCCCGGGGTGCGCACGCTGCGCTACGGCCACATCCCTGGCGCGGTGAACGTGACGTGGGGCCGTTCGGTCTTTCCGAATTCGCGGTTCCGCCCGCTGGAGGACATCAAGGCGATTTACGCCGATTTCGACCCGTCGGCGCGCACGGTGGTCTACTGCCAGCTCGGCGAGAGCTCCTCGCACACGTGGTTCGTGCTGAACCACATTTTGGGTTTTGAGGACATTTCGCTTTACGACGGTTCCTGGGCCGAGTGGGGCAACTTAGTGCGCGTACCCGTGGAGAAGGGCGAATAACCTCGCCGGTTTTACGGGACGGTTCGACGCGTGAGGCGCGGACGCGCGGTAACATGGTGCGACGTTTATCCGATGTTTCTTCGGTAGATACCACCAGACGTGTTCGCGAGTACGTAAAGGACGGGATTGCTTCGTGGCTTCCACCCAGCCGGCAACTGCTACAACCGCTTCGAGCCTGCCCACTTCCCTGACCAAGGTTTTGGTGGCTAACCGTGGCGAGATCGCGGTGCGCGTGATCCGCGCGGCGAAGGATGAAGGTATTGCCTCCGTTGCGGTGTACGCCGAGCCGGACGCGGATGCGCCGTTTGTGCGTTTGGCGGACGAGGCGTTCGCCCTCGGCGGCACAACTGCGGCTGAGAGCTACTTGGACATGGACAAGGTGATCGCGGCGGCCGAGGCGTCGGGGGCGGATGCGATCCACCCCGGCTATGGCTTCCTGTCCGAGAACGCGGAGTTCGCCCAGAAGGTTATTGACGCTGGCCTAACGTGGATCGGGCCGTCGCCGGAGGCGATCGCTGCGCTGGGCGACAAGGTCACTGCCCGCCACATCGCTGAAGCCGCGGACGCGCCGATGGCGCCGGGCACAAAGGATCCGGTCGCGGACGCCGAGGAGGTGCTCGCGTTCGCGGACGAGCACGGGCTGCCGGTGGCGATCAAGGCTGCGTTCGGCGGCGGCGGCCGCGGCATGAAGGTCGCGTATTCGCGTGAGGAGATCCCGGAGCTGTACGAGTCTGCCACGCGCGAGGCGACCGCTGCGTTCGGCCGCGGCGAGTGCTTCGTGGAGCGTTACTTGGACCGCGCGCGCCACGTCGAGGCGCAGGTGCTAGCCGACATGCACGGCAACGTGGTGGTGATGGGCACGCGTGACTGCTCGCTGCAGCGCCGTTTTCAGAAGCTTGTGGAGGAAGCCCCGGCCCCCTTCCTCACCGACGAGCAGCGCGAGCGCATCCACGCCTCCGCGAAGGCGATTTGCCGCGAGGCGGGTTACTTCGGCGCGGGCACGGTGGAGTACTTGGTGGGTTCCGACGGGCTGATTTCTTTCCTGGAGGTCAATACCCGCCTGCAGGTTGAGCACCCGGTCACCGAAGTGACCGCTGGTGTGGATTTGGTGCGCCAGCAGTTCCGCATCGCGCGCGGGGAGCAATTGCTTATCGACGAAGACCCGGCCCCGCGCGGCCACGCCATCGAGTTTCGCATCAACGGCGAGGACGCTTCCGCCAACTTTATGCCGGCGCCGGGCACGATCACGGCGTACTCGGAGCCCGCGGGCCCGGGTGTGCGCGTGGATTCCGGCGTGGAGGCTGGTTCGGTGATCGGCGGGCAGTTCGACTCGATGTTGGCGAAGCTGATCGTCTACGGCGAGACCCGCGAGGAGGCGATCCAGCGCGCCCGCCGCGCACTGGACGAGTACGCGGTGTCCGGCATTCCGACGGTCATCCCGTTCCACCGCGCCGTGTTGGACGACCCGGCTTTCGTGGGCAACGGTATGGGCCATGAAGCTGGCTTCGACGTGTACACGCGCTGGATCGAGGAAGAGTGGGCGGGCCTGCCTGAGGGGGCCGTCGCAGACGCCCCAGATGCCCCAGATGCTACAGACGCTGCAGACTCAGAAGACACCACCGCACCTCAGCGCCGCATCTTCGCCGTGGAAGTTAACGGCCGCCGTTTCGAGGTGGCGCTGCCGGAGGAACTCGTCGCAGGCGGCGCGGCTCGCCGCAAGCCGAAGAAGCGTCGCGCGGCCGGCAAGGTGGCCGCCTCCGGCGACGCGGTCGCGGCGCCGATGCAGGGCTCCGTGGTGAAGGTCAACGTCGCTGAGGGCGACGAGGTGGCCGAGGGCGACGTGCTCGTCGTGCTGGAAGCGATGAAGATGGAAAACCCGGTCAAGGCTCACAAGGCTGGCACCGTTACCGGCCTTGCCGTGGAGACCGGTGCCCAGGTGAATAAGGCGGCTGTGCTTATGGAGCTGAAGTAGGCAGATACAGCGGGGCCAACTCCTCTGCCATCTTCAGCAGCACCGGGATCGACGCGACCGCGACCCCGACCACGATCGCCACAATGACCGGCAGCGCCGCGTTTTCGGAGCTACCCACAATCGCTGAGGACGACGACTCCGAGGAACGCTGCTGCGCCCGCTGGGTGAGCTTCGCCGCAGCGCCAGCAGCACCTTCCCCCGGCACGTAGGCGGCGTGCGCTTTCGGCGTGTGCACCCGCCCGTAGGCCGAGAGCAGCTCAATTTCCTGCTCCCCGCGCACAGCGTCGCCGTTAATCGGCTGGGACGCGCGCGACAGGCTCACCTCGAGCCCGCCGTCATCCCAGATCTTGCTCGCGCCCGAGAACACGCCGATGAACCCGCGGTTTTGCACCCACACCGGCCCGCCGGAATCGCCCTTGTCGCCGTCCCCGGCATCGAAGTAGACGTTGTTCGCCAGGCTGCCGACGTACGCGCCGCAGTGCATCCGGCCGGATGCGGAACCGTAGAAGCACACCCGGTCCCCTTTCGACACGTCCGCCGGGTCCACCACCGCGTCGCCGCTAAAGCGATTCGGGCCCAAACGCACACCGGGGTCCCATGTCACCAGGCCCCAGTCGTTGCCCGTGTCGCTGGAACCGAAGAGCAAAGACGGGCTGAAGGTGCCGGTTGCGGAACCGTCAGGCGTCGATACGCGTGCTCCTGCTTTGCCGCAATGCCCCGCCGTGTAGCTCAACCCCTGCTTCGCGTCGTTGTAGCCAATCGTGCAGGTGTAGCGCCCGTCCACGCGAAGCGCCGCACCCTGAGCCACCTCCGCGGCGGCCGACGCGGCCGGGGCCACAACCGGGACCACAGCCGACGCGAGCACCACGGCAGCTGCGACGGCGGGAAGCGAACGCGAAATTGCCATGCGGGTAAGCGTACCGTGGTGCGCATGAATACCCCGATTGCGTTCACCCTGCGCGAAGCGACCGAATCAGACCGCACGTACCTGCGGCGCCTGAACTACCTCACGGAGGTCTTCGGCGACGAGGAAGGCACCATCGGGGAAAAGGAACGCGACGGCTCCGACATCTACGTCGGCGAGTGGGACCCCGAGCGCGAAAGCGGCGTGATCGCCTTCGACCAGTTCCGCACCCCAGCAGGCGGTGTGTGGCTGCGCTACTGGGCCACGCCTGAGGAGGGCAACGCGAACCTCGGGCCCGGCATCCCTGAGCTGGCCATCGCGGTGGAGAACCGGTACGCGGGCCACCAGCTCGCGGTGCAACTGCTCGACGCGGCCGCCGACCTCGCCCGCCGCCAAGGCGCGCCGAAGCTCGCCCTGTGGGTCGACCCGGACAATCCGCGGGCGCGCCACCGCTACGAAACCTTCGGCTTCACAGACGTCGAGGGCCACGACAACGTCATGGCCCTCGATCTCGCGCGCGGCTAACTAGCTGATCACAACCACCAGGTCGCCGCCTTCAACCTTGGTGGGCTGGGTGAAGGCGACGCGCTCGATCACGCCGTCCTTCGTCGCGGAAATGGCGGCCTCCATCTTCATCGCCTCGATGGACGCGACCGGGTCGCCAGCCTTGACCTCGTCGCCCTCCTTCACCGTGACGGTCACGGCGCCCGCGAACGGTGCGGCGACGTGGCCCGGGTTGGAAGAATCGGCCTTCTCCACCTCGGCGACGGAGGACTCGGCGGACTCGTCGCGCACCACCATCGGGCGCACCTGGCCGTTGACGGTGAGGATAACTTGGCGCATGCCCTTCTCGTCCGGCTCGCCCACGGCGTCGAGGCTGACCACCAGCGGCGGGCGGTTCTCGTCGATCTCGCCGTACCAAATCATCGTCTCCTCGCCCTCTTCCAGACCGTAGAAGAACGCCTTGTCGCCCAGCTGGTCGGTCACACCGTAGGCGCGCAGGTGCTCCTGGTACTCGGCGTACTGCTTCGGGAACAGCAGCTGATCCAGCGCCGCGCGACGGGCGGTGTGCTCATCGCTTTCCAGATCCGGTGCAAGCTCCTCAGGCACCTGCACGGTGTGGTCGACCTCGGAGCGGTCCTCCAGCGCCTTGTCGCGCAGCAGCGGCCAGCCGCCCGGAGGGGTGCCCAGCTCGCCCTGCAGGAAGCCGATGACGGACTCGGGGATGTCGTATTTGCGCGGGTTCTCCGCGAACTCCTCCGGGCTCACGCCCTGCCCCACGAGCTGCAGGGCCAGGTCGCCGACCACCTTCGACGACGGGGTGACCTTCGTCGGGCGGCCGAGGATTTCGTTCACACCGGCGTAGTAGTCCTCGATGAGCTCGAAGCGGTCCTCCAGGCCCAGCGCCTTCGCCTGGGTGCGCAGGTTAGACAGCTGGCCGCCGGGGATCTCGTGCTTGTACACGCGGCCGGTCGGGCCCGGAATACCGGACTCGAACGGGGCGTAGACCTGGCGCACGGCCTCCCAGTACGGCTCCATGTCGAAGACGGCCTGCAGGTCGATGCCGGTGTCACGCTCCGTGTTCGCGAACGCTGCCACCAGCGCCGACATGGACGGCTGGGAGGTGGTGCCAGCCAGCGGCGCGGAGGCCACGTCGACCACGTCCGCGCCCGCGTTCGCGGCCGCCAGGTAGGTGGCCAGCTGGCCACCTGCGGTGTCGTGGGTGTGCACGTGCACCGGCAGGTCGAAGCGCTCACGCAGCGCGCTGACCAGCTTCGCCGCCGCCGCCGGGCGCATCAAACCGGCCATGTCTTTAATGGCCAGCACGTGGGCGCCCGCCTCGACGATCTCATCGGCGAGGTTTAGGTAGTAGTCCAGCGTGTAGAGGTCCTCGTTCGGGTCCAGCAGGTTGCCGGAGTACGCCATGGCGACCTCGGCGACAGTGGTGCCGGTTTCCAGCACCGCGTCGATGGCCGGGCGCATCTGGGAGACGTCGTTAAGCGCGTCGAAGATACGGAAGATGTCGATGCCGGAGGTCGCGGCCTCACGCACGAACGCCTTCGTCACCGAGTCCGGGTACGGGGTGTAGCCCACGGTGTTGCGGCCGCGCAGCAGCATCTGGATGTTCACGTTCGGCATCGCCTCGCGCAGCTCGTCCAGGCGCATCCACGGCGACTCGTGGAGGAAGCGCATGCCCACGTCGTAAGTCGCGCCGCCCCACGCCTCCACCGAAGTCAGCTCCGGGGTGAGGTGGCCGACGTGCTTCGCGGCCGCAACCAGGGTGTTGGTGCGGACGCGGGTGGCCAGAAGCGACTGGTGCGCGTCGCGGAACGTCGTCTCGGTAACACCAAGCGCGGTCTGGTTGCGCAGCTTCTCGGCCCACTTCTTCGGGCCGAGTTCCAACAGCTCGTCGCGGGAGCCGCGCGGCAGCTCGCCGTAGTCGTTCTTCGGCAGCTTCTTCGACGGCTGGATGTTCGTCGGGCGCTCGCCGTTCGGCTTGTTCACCGTCACGGAAGCGAGGTACTCGAGGATCTTGCCCGCGTCGTCCGCGGCAGCCGGCGCCTCGAGCAGGTGCGGGTGATCCGCGATGAAGCCGGTGTTGATGCGCTCGTTGCGGAACTCCGGCTCAGAAAGCAGTGCGCGCAGGAAGCCGATGTTGGTGGACAGGCCGGTGACGGAGAACTCGTTGAGGGCACGCAGCGCACGGTCCACGGCCACCTGGAAGTTGCGGCCGCGGCAGGTCATCTTCACCAGCAGCGAGTCGAAGTTCGGGGTGATGATGGTGCCCACGGCCACGGAGCCGTCGAGGCGCACTCCGGCGCCGCCCGGGGAGCGGTAGCCGGTGACCACGCCGGAGTCGGGCCTGAAGCCGTTCGCCGGGTCCTCGGTGGTGATGCGGCATTGCAGCGCAGCGCCGTTGACCTCGATGAGGTCCTGCTCCAGGTGCACGTCGGCAAGCTTGGCGCCGGCGGCGATGTACATCTGGTTCTTCACGATGTCGATGCCGGTGACCTCCTCGGTCACCGTGTGCTCCACCTGCACGCGCGGGTTCATCTCGATGAACACGTGGTTGCCCTGCTCGTCGACGAGGAACTCGACGGTGCCCGCACCCTCGTAGTTGATCTCCTTGCAGAAATTCACCGCGTCCTGGCAGATGCGCTGGCGCTGCTCCTCGGTGATGTGCTGCGCGGGCGCGATCTCGACGACCTTCTGGTGGCGGCGCTGCACGGAGCAGTCGCGCTCAAACAGGTGCACCACGTTGCCGTGGGAATCGGCCATGATCTGCACCTCGATGTGCTGCGGCTTGATCACCGCGCGCTCGATGTAGACATGGGGGTCGCCGAAGGCGGCTTCCGCCTCGCGGGAAGCTTCAGCAGCAAGCTTTTCGACGTCCTCTTGCTTCTCAATAAATCGCATGCCGCGACCGCCACCACCGGCGACAGCCTTGACGAAGACGGGGAACTCGAAGTCCTTCGCAAACTCCGCAAGTTCCTTCGGGTCAGCCGACGGCTCCGAGTCCTTCAGCACCGGCAGCCCGGCGCGCTCGGCGGCCTGGACAGCGGCGGACTTGTCGCCGGTGAGTTCCAGCGTCTCCGGGGACGGGCCGATGAACTTGATGCCGTTGTCGCGGCAGGCGCGGGCGAGATCGGCGCGCTCGGAGAGGAAGCCGTAGCCTGGGTAAATCGCGTCGGCGCCGGTCTTTTTGGCGGCGCGGATGATCTCGTCGATGTCCAGGTAGGCCTTCACAGGCTGACCTTCCACACCGATCTGCACCGCCTCGTCCGCGAACGGGCGGTGGAAGGAGTTGCGGTCCTCGCGCGGGTACACGGCGACGGTTTTCGCGCCAGTTTCGAACGCGGCGCGGAACGCGCGGACGGCGATCTCGCCGCGGTTCGCCACAAGGATTTTCTTGAAGGCGGGGAGGTCGTTGAGCGGGAGGTTATCCGGGTTCATGCGGGGGTTCCTTTCCGGAAAAAGGGCAAAAATCAACAGACAGTATTTTATGCCATCGCAGGTGAGTTTTTTGCGATTTGGTAATACAACAGAAAAGGCGGGCGTCGATAAGCAATGTGCTCTCGACGCCCGCGAAGCAGCAGACCTTACTTCTCCACGTGGCGCTCGTCCGGGCCGTTGTAGGCGGACAGCGGGCGGATCAGCGAGTTGTTCTCAAACTGCTCGATGATGTGTGCGGTCCAGCCGGTGATGCGGCTCATGACGAACAGCGGGGTGAAGAACTCGATGTCGAAACCCAGGATGTAGTAGGCCGGGCCGGACGGGAAGTCCAGGTTCGGGCGGATGTTGATCGAGGTGTTGTCGTGCATGGTCTTCGCCATGATGTCGTACATTTCGACCCACTTCTGGGCGTCCTTCTCCGGGTGCTCGGCGGCGAGCTTCTTGAAGGCGGCCTCCATCGTCGGCACGCGCGAATCGCCCTTCTTGTACACGCGGTGGCCGAAGCCCATCACGAGCTCCTTGTTCTTCAGCTTGTTCAGGCACCACTCCTCGGCCTTCGCCGGGTCGCCGATCTCCTCCATGTGGTGCATCACGAACTCGTTCGCGCCGCCGTGCAGCGGGCCCTTCAGCGCGCCGATGGCGCCGGTGATGGCGGACCAGCCGTCGGACATCGTGGACGCGATGGTGCGGGCGGTGAAGGTGGAGGCGTTAAAGGAGTGCTCGGCGTAGAGGATCATGGTCTTCTCGAACGCCTCGATGTCGGACGGGATGTTCGCCGGGGACTTCTCGTCGTCGCCGAAGACCATCCAGAGGAAGTTCTCGCTAAAGCCCTTCTCCTTGCTCGGCGCGATGTACTCCTTACCCTGGCGGCGGCGGATGTCGGTGGCCACGATGGTGGGCAGCTTTGCCAGCAGCTTGCGGCCGATGCCGCGCAGGTGGTCCGAATCCGGGGTGAACTTCTCCGGGTCTTCCGTGCCCAGGTAGGACACTGCGGTGCGCAGCACGTCCATCGGGTGGCAGTCCTTCGGCATGAAGTTGATGATCTGGATGAGTTCCTCGTCGATGTCGCGGTTGGCCATGCAGCCGCCGCGGAACTCCGCGAGCTGCTCCTCGTTCGGCAGCTCGCCGTTCCACAGCAGGTACGCGACTTCTTCGAACGTGCAGTTCTCGGCGAGCTCCTGCACCGGGTAGCCGCGGTAGAGCAGCGAGTTGGTCTCCGGGTTCACCTTGGAAACTGCGGTGTAGTCGGCGACAACGCCGTTAAGGCCCTTGCGGATTTCCTGGTCAGACATGATGTCTCCTTTGAGTTTCTGCGGGTAGACGCGATGCGTCTACTGTGAATCGGTTTGGAAGGTCTGGGAGTAGGTGTCCTTGGAGTAGGTGAACACCGACTGGTCGAACTGGTTGTACTCGTCGTAGCGGACGAGCTCGTAGAGGCGGGAGCGGTGCTGCATCTTGTCCAGCCACGGCTCCTGCGTGCCGGTTTTCGCGATATCGCGCAGCATCTCCTCGGTCTGGCCCATGGCGAGGCGGAAGGTAGTCACCGGCCAGATGACGGCGTTGTAGCCGAGCTCCTCCAGGCGCGGGGCCGGGATGAGGTCTGTCTTGCCGAACTCGGTCATGTTCGCGAGCAGCGGCGTATCGACGGCGGCGCGGAACTTCTCAAAGTCCGCCTCGGAGTAGAGCGCCTCGGTGAAGATGAGGTCCGCACCCGCGTCGGCGTACGCCTTCGCGCGCTCGATGGCCTCGTCGATGCCCTCGATGCCGGCGGCGTCGGTGCGGGCGCAGATGACGAAGTCGTCGTCGTGGCGCTCGCGCACCGCGGCGGTGATGCGGCGGACCATCAGATCGCGCGGCACGACTTCCTTACCGTCCAGGTGGCCGCAGCGCTTCGGGTTCACCTGGTCCTCCAAGTGCAGCGCGGCGAGACCGGCGGCCTCAAACTCGGCTACGGTGCGGGCTGCGGACATGGGTTCGCCAAAGCCCGTGTCAGCGTCGATAAGCACTGGCAAATTCGTCGCGCGGGCAATCTGGCCGCCGCGCGCCGCGACCTCGGTCAGTGTGGTCAGGCCGATGTCCGGCAGGCCCAAATCGTTGGCCAGCACCGCGCCGGAGACGTACACTCCCTCAAACCCATCAGCCGATTCACGGCTGATGTCCTCGATCAGGCGCGCGGTGAGCGGGTTAAACGCGCCGGGCAGCTTGGTGATGGTGTCGCTGGTCAGCGATTCGCGCAGTGCCCTGCGGCGTTCGTTCGGGGTTTTGTCGGGTGCGAACATTAGAAGATGCCTCCCGGGATTTCCGGAGCGTTCTCAACGGTCTGCGCGTTGACGCGGACGTTCAACTCGGACAGGTCGGTGAGGTTCTCCAGGTCCTGTACAGCCGCGAGGAAGCGGTCCTGCTCCTCCTGGTCAACAATGCCCTCGGCCAGGGTGCGGAACTTTTGGATGTAGTTGTCGCGCTCGAACGGGCGCGCACCCAGCGGGTTTGCGTCGGCAACTGCCATTTCGTCCTCGATCACGGTGCCATCGGTGAAGGTGATGACGGCCTTGGCGCCGAACGCCTTTTCCTTCGGATCGGGCGAGTGGTAGCGGCGGGTCCACTCCTCGTCCTCAACCGTGGAGATCTTGTGCCACAGCTCCACGGTCTCCGGGCGGTTCGCGCGCTCCGGCGCGTAGGAGTCGATGTGGTGCCAAGTGCCGTCCTCGAGCGCGACAGCGAACATGTACATGATGGAGTGGTCCAGCGTCTCGCGCGACGCGTTCGGGTCCATCTTCTGCGGGTCGTTCGCGCCGGTGCCGATGACGTAGTGGGTGTGGTGCGAGGTGTGCAGCACGATCGACTCGATGTCCGCGGTGGACTTGCCGGCATCTGCAATCGTCTGCTTCATGCGTCGTGCCAGGTCGATCGGCGCCTGCGCCTGGTACTCCGCGGAGTGCTCCTTGGTGTAGGTCTCCAGGATCGCGCGCTTAGGCTCACCGTCTGCCGGAAGCGGCACAGTGTAGGTGCGGTCCGGGGAGTGCAGCATCCAGGCGATCACGCCGTCCTCGCCCTCCCAGATCGGGGCCGGTGCGCCCTCGCCGCGCATCGCGCGGTCCACGGCCTCGATGGCCATCTTGCCGGCGAACGCCGGGGCGGACGCCTTCCAGGAGGAGATCAGGCCCTTGCGCGATTGGCGCGTTGCGGTGGTGGTGTGCAGCGCCTGGCCAACAGCCTGGTAGATGGTCTCCACGTCGAGTTCGAGCATGGTGCCGATGCCCGCCGCGGCCGAGGGACCGAGGTGGGCGACGTGGTCGATCTTGAACTCGTGCAGGGAGATACCCTTCACCAGGTTCACCTGGATCTCGTAGCCCGTGGCGATGCCGCGGATGAGCTGCTTGCCGTTGAGGCCCTTGTGCTGCGCCACGGCCAGGATCGGCGGGATGTTGTCACCCGGGTGGGAGTACTCGGCCGCAAGGAACGTGTCGTGGAAGTCGAGCTCGCGCACCGCGGTGCCGTTGGCAAACGCCGCCCACTCAGCGGAGTACTTCCCGTCCTCGCCGAAGACCTCGGCGCCGCCGTTGTCCACCGGGTGGGCCTTCGCCATTTCGCGGGCGACAGCAACAGGGCGGCGGCCGTAGGAAGCCACCGCCACAGAAGCGTTGTCGATGATGCGGTTGATAATCATTTCGCGGGTGTCTTCCGGCACTTCCACCGGGTCGGCCGCGACCTTGGCCACCTTGTAGGCCAGATGCTCCTCAATGGGAAAGTCCTCCGCGGACTTATGGGTGCGTACTTCGTGGTTGATCATTGGCAGATGTCTCCTCATACAAGGGATACGGGTGACTGGAATGTCGCATCTCATACTATTGCGGCATTTGTGTCGCGGGTCATAGTAATTTTTGTGACACTTTGCGTCCCACCCGACGACGTTCTGCAATAGTTTGTAAACCAGCAGGACAACACGGCAATTGAAGGAGTGCGGCACAGTGGCAAAGCTCTACGCGGGGGGACAGATCCACATGCTGCGCACAAGCCGCGGCCTGACCCAGGTGGAGATGGCGCAGCTGATCGACATCTCCCCCAGCTACCTCAACCAGCTAGAAAACGACCAGCGCCCAGTAACCGCCCCGGTGCTGCTCAAGCTCACCAGCACCTTCGGGGTGGACGCCGCCTACTTCTCCGGCGAGGCGGAACGCGAGCAGGTTGCAGAGCTCGCAGACCTCTTGCCCGCCATCCCCGAAAGCGAGCTGGCGGACTTCGCGCTGCGCTTCCCCACCATTGCCGCCGCGGTGCGCGCCATCCCGGCCACGCTCAGCGGCGCTGCCCCCGACCCCTACGAGGGCGCGCGCAACTACTTCCAGGCCAACCGCAACTACTTCCACGACATCGACACCACGGCCGAAGCCCTCGCAGCCCGCCTCGCCGGACGCCAGCTGCGCCTGACCCGCCTCGCGGCGGCCTTCGACCGGGACCTCGGCTACACCGTGCGCTTCAACCAGCACGTCGAGGGCCCCCGCTCCGAGCTCGACCAATTAGGCCGCGAGGTGCGCCTGCGCGCCGGTCTCACAGAGGCGCAGCAGTGCTTCGAGTTGTCCTACCACTACGGCAGGCTCAGCTACGCGTCGATGTTCGCCGAGCGCGTCGCTGCTATCGACGATGCCGCCACCCGCCGCCTCACCGAACACGGCTTGGGCCAGTACTTCGCCGCGGCCGTAACAATGCCGTATGCGGAGATCCTCGCCGCGGCGCGGGAGACGCGCTACGACGTGGACGTGATCTCCGCCCGTTTCGGCACTGGGTTTGAGTCCACCTGCCAGCGGCTCGGCACCTTGCAACGGCCGGGCGCGGAGGGCGTGCCGTTCGTGTTCATCCGCACCGACCGCTCAGGCACGATTTCGAAACGCCAGGCGACCGCACCGTTCCACTTCTCCCGCGAGGGCGGATCCTGCCCGTTGTGGGTGGTGCACCGGGCATTTGAAACCCCCAACCGCGTGACACGGCAGGTCTCCGTCACTCCGGACGGGCGCACGCAGATGTGGGTGGCCCGCATGGTGCAAGGACCGGCGGTGGGGTTCGGCGCACCCCGGCGCGAGCACGCCGTGGCGCTGGGGTGCGACGCGGCGCACGCCAGCCAGCTCGTCTACGCGGACGGCCTGGACTTGAACCCGGCGGCCGCCACCCCTATCGGCCCCGGGTGCGACACGTGCCCGCGCGCCCGCTGCCCGCAGCGCGCATTCCCCCACGCGCGCGTAGAGGGATAGGCGCCAGCTACGCCAGGTCGGACTTCGAAATGAGGCGGCGCGCCGCCTCCGTGATCGAGCCGGACAGCGACGGGTACACCGCCATCGATTCCGCCAGCTGGCGCACCGTAAGATTGTTCGTCACCGCGATGGTGATGGACAAGATGAGCTCGGAGGCCGTCGGGGCGACGATTACGCCGCCGAGCACCTGGCCAGAGCCCTTGCGCGCGAAGATCTTCACAAAACCGTGCTGCAAAGAACGCATCTTCGCGCGCGGGTTCGTGTTCAGGGGCAGTTTGTAGATGTCGGCGTCCACCTCACCGTCGACAATCTGCTGCTCCGTGACACCCACTGCGGCGATCTCGGGGCGGGTGAATACGGCGTTGCCCACCGTCTTCAGGCGGATCGGGCTCACGCCCTCGCCGAGCGAGTGGTCCACGGCGGTGCGGCCCTGCTGCGCGGCGACCGAGGCCAGCGGCATCAAGTCGGTGCAGTCGCCGGCGGCGTAGATGCCCGGCACGTTGGTGCGGGAGACGCGGTCGACGTGGATGTGGCCCGACGGGGTGGTTTCCACGCCCGCTGCCTCGAGGTTCAAGTCGGCCGTGTTCGGGATGGAGCCGATCGACATCATTACGTGGCTGCCCTCGATCTCGCGTCCGTCGGTGGTGTAGACCACCACGCCTTCGCCGGTGTTGTCCACGTGGTCCACGCGCGCGTCCTTTTCCAGCTGCACGCCGAGGCCCTCCAGCACGGTTTCCAGCACGTCGGCGGCGTCCGCGTCGTCGTGAGGCAGGATGCGGTCGCGCGAGGCCACCATGGTCACTTTCACACCCAGCTCGGCGAAGGCGGAGACGAACTCCGCACCCGTCACACCGGAGCCGACCACGATGAGGTGGGTGGGCAGCTCCTCAAGGTCGTACATTTGGCGCCAGTTCAGGATGCGCTCGCCGTCCGGCTCAGCACCCTTGAGCACGCGGGGGCTCGCACCGGTGCACACCAGCACCATGTCGCACTCGATGGTTTCGCAGTTCCCGTCCGGGGTTTCCACCTCGATGCGGTGCGTGGTGTGCCCGGTCTGCTCTCCAGCGAACTTGGCCCGGCCGTTGATGAAATGCACGCCGTTGCGCTCGAGTCCCCGGCGCACGTCGTCGGACTGCTTCTCCGCCAGCGCCTTCACACGCTCGTTGAGCGCCATGAGCGACAGCTTCGCGTCGCCAAGCGTGTGGTTGAGCCCCATGTCGTCGGCGCGTCGCAGGTCGGTCTTGATGTTCGCGCCAGCGATGAAGCTTTTCGACGGCACCACGTCCTTGCGAATCGCCGCCCCGCCGGCACCGTGGTCCTCCACAACGGTGATGTCGGCTCCGTATTTCGACGCGACAAGGGCGGCTTCGTACCCGCCTGGGCCACCGCCCATGATGACGATCTTCTTGGACAAAACTACAGCTCTCCTCGGGCAGACTTCATCTCCGGCAAAATACGGCCACAGTCTACCCTCGGTTACTCCTCAGGCACGCCGAAGTACTTCTCCACGATCGAACCAAACAGACGCACGCCCACGCCGATCGCACGCTCGTCGATGTTCAAGTTGCCCTGGTGGATGTCCTGTTTCTCGCCCTCGCCGCTCCATCCGCCGAGGCGCATCATCGCGCCCGGCACATACTCGAGGTACCAGGAGAAGTCCTCGCCGCCGCTGGACTGCGGCGCGGAGACAATCGCGTGCGGGTCGATCGCGCGGCCGGCTTGTACTGCTAGTGCGGTCGCGGCATCGTCGTTAAGCACTGGCGGCACGCCCCGGATGTAGTCCAGGTGGTAGGTGCAGCCCGTGGGCGCGACAACCAGATCGATGAGGTCGGTGAGGAGCTCCTCCAGCGCCCTCCACGTGGCGATGTCCGCGGTGCGAATCGTGCCTTCAAGCACCCCGCGCTTCGGGATAGCGTTCGCGGCGTCGCCCGCCTCGGCGTGCCCGAAGACGAGCACGGTGCCGGTGCGCGGGTCCACCCGGCGCGACAACAGCGCCGGCAGCTGGGTGATCAGTGCGCCCATGGCGTACACCACGTCGGCGGACAGCTGCGGGCGGGAGGTGTGCCCGCCAGGGCCCTGGACCTCGATGCGCACCACGTCTGAGGCCGAGGTGATGGCACCTGCGCGCACACCGATCTCGCCGACGCGTAGGTTCGGCTCCGCGTGCACGGCGTAAATGGCGGAGACGTTTTCCAGCGCGCCCCAGTTCACCACGTCGATGGCGCCGCCGCCCATGACTTCCTCGGCGGGCTGGAAGATGATGCGCACCCCGTTGGGCAGGTCGATGGTGGACAGCGCGCACGCAAGCGCGAGCGCGACGGTGGTGTGGATGTCGTGGCCGCAGGAGTGCGAAACCCCCGGGTTGGTGGACGCGAAGCTCAGTCCCGTCTGCTCAGGCACCCCGAGCGCGTCAATGTCCGCGCGGAACGCGAGCCGCTTCCCGTCCGCCGGGCCGATGTCCACGTACAGGCCGGTGGTGGGGAACCGCACCGGGGTCAGCCCGTATTCTTCGAGCACGCCAGCGATGAAGTTGGTGGTTTCCACTTCCTCGTTGGAAAGTTCCGGGTGGGCATGCAGGTGACGCCGCCATTCGATGACGCGCTGTTCATTCTCCGCAAACCATGCGTCGACCTCCGCCCCAATCCCGGCGTTGCCCACGTTTCCTCCCGGCTCTCCGTGACTCTGCAAATGACTCTGTAAATGACTCTGTAAATAACTCTGCAAATCGTGCAGTTGTACCGGAAGAGTCTACGCGCCGCACGTCTCATGTCTTGAAAACGGTCGGATATTATGCGTCGGCAAACCCCAGAAACTCCATGTCCACGAACGGCGGCGTGCCCGCTGGGGCTCCGCGGCGCAGGTAGGGCTCGTGGAAGCGGGCTGTGTCGCGCGGGCCCCTGGGCCAGCTGAAAGCGATCTCTTCGGGGCCTTCCTCCGTGGGAGGGCAGGAGGCGAAGTGTCCGGCGACGTCCTCACCCGCCGCGGGCAAGAGCGCCGCCGGCGGGACTTGCAGCGCGCGGGCGATGCGGTAGCAGGTGGACAAGGTTGGGTCGGCAACTTTCGAGTTGTAGTCGTTGCGCTCCAAGTTCGAAATCAGCGTGCGCGACACCCCAGCGATCTCCGCCAGCCGCGTCTGGCTTAAGCCCCGCATCTCCCTGATGGTGCGCACTCGCTCCCCCAGGCCGAGCGCGTAGCTTGCCCAGTGCGATTGCGGTAACACGTCCCCCATTGCTTCCCCCGTGCGAATCTTCCGGCCGCCCCCGCGGCCGGTGAACTACGTTGCCACAAATGTAGCGCGCGGCGGTAAGTACCGCCACACGTCGCCTACAGGTCGATGTTGCGCGGGCCGTAGAGGCGGTCACCCGCGTCGCCGAGGCCGGGCACGATGTAGGCATCGTCGTTTAGCGCAGGGTCGATCGTCGCAGTAACAAGTCGCACGGGTCCGCCGTGAGCTTGCAGCCTATCGACGCCCGGTTGCGCGCTCACCATGCAGATACACGTGATGTCGTCCGCTCCGCGGCCCACCAGAAGGTCGATGGCGTGGATGAGCGATCCGCCGGTGGCCAACATCGGGTCGACGAGGAACACCGGCTGCCCGGACAGGTCCTGCGGCAGCGCCTCGAGGTATGGCACCGGCTCGTGCGTCTCTTCGTCGCGCGCGAGCCCGATGAACCCCACCTGCGCGTCCGGGATCATGGACAGCGCCGGGTCCACCATGCCCAGCCCGGCGCGGATGATCGGCACGATGATCGGCGGCTGCTTCAACCGGGTGCCGCGCGCGGTGCCCACCGGGGTTTCGGTGTCGAACTCCTCCGCTTCCAACCCGCGGGCGGCTTCGTACACCAGCATCGCGCCCAGGTCCGCCAGCGCGGCCCTAAAGCCCGAGTTGTTGGTGCGCTTGTCGCGCATCTTGGTCAGGCGGGCGGCGGCGAGCGGGTGGTTGACAACCGTGATATCCATGCGGCCCATGCTAATTCAGAGCAATTTTGCTTGGCGACGGAACCGGCGCCGCGTTTCCCGCGTCCAATACCCATGACTGTTTTCGAACTCGACTCCGCAATTGTCCAAGCCCTGACTCACTCGTTGCGCCGCGACGCGGGCAACTTGACCCCTTTGACCGATCTCAACGTGCCCCCGGCTGGCCCGCTCGCCGCGTTCAGCGGCGCGGTCGGGCGGGCCATCGACAGCGCAAACACGCGCGCGGCCGAGCTGCGCGAGGAGGCGCACCGCATCGCCGACGTGATGGACCTCACCGTGGAGGCGGCCGCGGCCGTGGATAATCGCACTAGCTCGCGGCTGGGGGCGACGCTGTGAACAAGTCGCGCATCTACTCGCCGACCTCGGCGCAAACCTTGTACAACGGTGGCATCAACCCTGTGCTCGACCCAATATCGGTCGCCGGGCGCATCCTGGCGCAAAGACCGGAGCTGCTGCCCACCCTGCCGCACTTCACCATGCCGGATTTCCGTGCGTTCGGGGACCTCGCCCGCATCGTGGGCGCGTGCGGCGATTCCCGCTTAGAGGCGGCCGCAGACCTGGCGCAGCACCGCACCGCGATCAACGACGCGGTTGTAGGGGGCGCGACGCTCGTCACTGTCGCGGCGGCCGAGCTCGGCGACACCGCGGCGGGCCTGGTGCGCTCCGCCGCCGCGATCCCGGCGATCGCCGCCAGCCCGGCTGGCCCGGTCGGCGCGGGGCTCTACGCGTCCTCCATCGCCTCCAAAGCGCTCATCGAGGCGGCCGCAACCCTCGAGCAGCTGGAGATGGACTTGGGCAAAATCGCCCAGGAGTTGGAGGCCGCCACATCCGCGGCGACGCAAAAGGCCATGCCCGGCCCCGGCGCGGGCGGCGGCGCAGCCGAGCAACAGCTGGCGAAACTCGCTTCCGCACCGCCGCCGCGGCCCCACGGACCAGCCCCCGCCCCGCCGGAGGTCGCACCTGCCGCAGCACCGGCCGGCGAACCCACCGCGGCGCCGGGGCAGGGCTCGCCCGTCGGCGCGGCCGCTGTCGCCGCCGCAAAGAGCCAGCTCGGCACCCCGTACGTGTGGGGCGGCAGCGCGCCGGGCGGGTTCGACTGCTCGGGCCTGACCTCCTGGGCGTACCGCCAGGCGGGCATGGAAATCCCCCGCATCGCCGCCGATCAGGCGATGGGCCGACAGGTTAGCTACGACGAGCTCCAGCCAGGCGACCTGGCGGTGTGGGACGGGCACGTGGCCATGTACGCGGGTGACGGAATGTACATCGAGGCGGGCGATCCTGTCTCGCTCAACCCGGTGCGCACCGACAACATCGGCATGACCTTCCGCGGGTTCTGGAGGCCGACCGGCTAAAGTGCTAGGCCATGAGTACGCGCGCAATCCTCCCTGTCAAGATCTCGCTCACCGACGGTGACTTCTACACCCTGTGGGCACCCACCTGGAAAGAAAAAGGCGCCGAATGGCAGGCGTTCCTGGGCGACGACACGTCAGTTTTGGCGTTCCACTCGCCAGAGGAGCTGCTCGCGTACATCAACCGCACCTCCGCGCACGACCTGGCCGACCACCCGAAGTGGCGCGCGTTCCAGGAGCAGGGCGACGACCGCGTGGTGCCGAACGAGAAGCAGTACTACGACATCATCGGCGCACCCGAATTCCTGGCGGGCCGCCCGAGCCACGAGAACGTCACATCCCTGTCGCGTGTGTTCCAGCTCTCGCGCTCGCTCGCCGAGGTGGCGAGCGCGGAACAGGCGCAGATCTTCTTCGCCTCCCACTCCATCCTGGGCAACGTGTCGCGCGGCTCGGACCACTACAGCGGCGAAAACGGCCTGCAGGAGTGGTCCGGTGTGGGCCGTGTGGTGCTCACCAACTGGGAGTCCGTGGTGCACTCGCTCGATGGCGCGGTGCGCGTGGTGGACACCGCCGACCTTGACGCCGACGAGGTCGCGGCAGCGTCCGCCGCGATCGCCGCCGCCACCGAGGCGCGCGCCCAGGCCGCCGAGCAGCAGCGCGCGGACGAGGAGCGCCGCGCCGCGGCCGAGGATCCGTACGACGTCTCCCCGTGGGCGCGCGCCGGCATCGACCCGGTGAAGATCTCCATCCAGGGCCAAAGCGTCTACACGCTGCGCACCTACCTCGGCACCTCGCCGGTGTTTTTGGGCAAGTACGGCGAGATTTTCACCTTCCCGTCCACGAAGCACCTCGGCCGCTGGATCTTGGAGAACGACGACCACGACCTCGCGTCCGTCTCCACCTGGGAGGACCTGATGAACGCCGCCAACGCCGGCGAGCTGAAGGTGGAGGTCCACCCGGACAACTCCTACTCCTTCAACGGCATCGCGGCCGACATTGCGAAGGGCACCGACGCGGTGGACACCCAGCAGATGACCAAGGCGTACGAGCTGCTCGCGGACGCCGCCGACTGGGCGAAGGACGACTCGCTGAACTCCTTCCTGCTGGCCAACCCCCGTATGCAGGACTACCTGGCCTACATGATGGGCTCCACCGAGGCCGCTGGCTACGTGCCCTCCGCGCCGTTCAACGATAAGGCCGAGGCGTGGACGGAGATGGAAAACCAGCTGATTAAGCGCTTCTCCAAGTTCTAGGCCAAGCACCCAGCCCCAACGGGCGCCGCCACTGGCCGGGCCTACAATGACTGGCTATGTCTGTGGACCAGGTCGACCCGCTCATTAGCTCCATCTACCGCTGGTTCGATGTCTCCGGCGTACTGCTGATGGGAATCATCGGCGGCACGATGGCACGCCACCGCGGTTACGACATCGTGGGGTTTTTCTTCATCGCCATGTTGTCCGCGCTCGGGGGCGGCATGCTTCGCGACGTGCTGATTAACCAAGGCACCGTCGCCGCGATGAGTCAGCCGGAGTACTTAATCCTCGCGTTCACCGGCGCGCTTATCGCCCGGTTTACCTACTTCAAGGGCAAGGCGTGGGAGTTTTTCCAATCCCACGGCGACGCGCTGGTCTCGGCGCTGTGGGCCGCTACTGGCGCGCAGAAGGCGATTGCCTACAACCTGCCTGTCCTGCCTGTGATCATGATGGGCGTGTTCACCGCTACCGGCGGCGGCATGATCCGCGACGTGGTCACGGGGCGCGAGCCGAGCATCTTCGGCGGCAACCAGCCCACGGTCTTGCCGGCGGTGGCCTGCGCGGTCATCGTGTTGCTGGGCGACCGGACGGGATACTCCGTGTGGGCCTTAGCGCTCGGCCCGCTGGTCAGCTTCGCGCTGTTCCTCGTGGGTTACTACGGCAACTGGCGCATCTCGACGAACTCCGAGTTCGCCCCAGTGAACGCCACCGTCAACGCCACGGCGACCCAGGTGGCGCACCTGGCGAAGAAGGCGGAGGCCGGTTCCCGCGCGGTGGCCCGCGGGTTGGAGCCGACGCGCGTGCGGGCCTGGCGCCACCGCCAGATGGAGAAGGCGCTGCAGCGCCGCATCGAGGCTGAGGTGAGAAAGGGCAAGCGCCGCTCTGACGCCCAGGACGATGCGGACGAGTTCCTCACCGAGTTCACCAGCCAGTTCCCCGCTATTAACGCCGAGATGATTGCCGGCTACACCCCGCCCGAGGAGGAAGAGGGCACGAGCCTGTTCGACCAGGTGGGTATGGATTTCGCGGGCGATTCCTACGACGATTCGCAAACCGAAGAGATGGACCCGGCCGAGCGTGACGCGATGCACGCGGACATGCTGGATATCATTTTGTCCGACGATGCCCTCACCGACGAGCTCATTGAGCGGCTCGTCGCCCGCTACCAGCAGAAGGATCAGTAAATGAAGCGTGCGAATGTGGGGGTTGTGGTAGCTACGGTGGCGTCGATAAGCATGTGCACAAGCTTTTCGACGGCTGCGCAGGAGGCAACCACCCCACTCGACCCCGTGCCCACCACCGGCTTTTTCGACGAGAACGGCGAGTGGGTGCCGCCGTTTCGCGATAAGGCGCCGGATACCGACAACTGCCCGCAGGCCACCTGGCCGCCGGAGCCGGTGAGCACCTCCGAGCGCGTCACCCCGGCGCCGAGCCCCCTGGACGTGGTCTACGACGGCCCGTGCGGCGTCACGGCGGCGCAGGGTTACAAGGTGCCTGGCGACGTGCTGGCCTCCGCGTGGATTGTGGCGGACATCGATTCGGGCGAGGTTATCGCGATGAAGGACCCGCACGGGCGCTACCGGCCGGCGTCGATTATCAAGGTGCTACTCGCGCTCGTGGTCATCGACGAGCTGGATCTGAACGACACCGTGGAGGTTTCCGCAGAATCAGCGGGCCAGGAGGGCTCAGCCGCGGGCATCGGCGAAGGCGGCGAGTACACCGTGGAGGACATGCTGCACGGACTGCTGCTCGCCTCCGGCAACGACGCCGCGCACGCGCTGGCGCAGAAGCTCGGCGGCGACGAAGTGGCGCTGCTGAAAATCAACGAGCTGGCCAAGGAAATCGGCATGGCCGACACCCGCGCCACCTCGTACTCCGGCCTGGACGGCGCGGGGATGTCCACCTCCGCATGGGACATGGCGCTGGCGTACCGCGAGGCGTTTTCCAACCCCACGTTCAGCCGCATCGTGGACACACAGACGTACGAGTTCCCCGGCTACGGTGACCTGCCCGCCTTCGAGCTGGGCAACGACAACAAGCTCTACCTCAACGACCCGGACGGCATCGGCGGCAAAACCGGCTACACCGACGACGCGAACCACACGTTCGTCGGCGCCGTGGACCACGACGGGCACCGCCTGGTCGCCGTGGTGCTGGACACCACCATCAACAACGGTCACCGCGCCTGGGAGCAGGCGCAGATGCTGTTGCACGCCGCGTACCCGGTGGAAGATTCGGTGGCTCAGCTTGAGCCGGTCGCACAGGTGGTCACCTCCACGGCCGCGCCTGAGCCTGTACCTGAGGCAGCGGAGCCGTCGCAAAGCAGCAGCTCTGCCGAGGCGCGCTACCCGTGGCTGCCCGCCGCCATCGTGGCGGGCGTGGGCGTGCTCGCGGCGCTGGCGCTGTGGCTGAGCCTGCGCTCGCGGCGCCGCCGCTAGTCGCGCGAGAGCAGCGAAACCACGCCGACGCCGATCGCGCCGAGCGCCGCGCCCAGGCCGAGCGCCTTACCCGCGGTGCCGCCGGATTCCTCCGGGCGAACCGCGCCTGCGCGCACGTTGATCACGGCCGGCTCCGGAACCTCAGCCGGCTGCATGGCGAGGGACTCCTCCGTGGTCGCAGTCCACGCGGAGACGTAGAGCACCACGCGCCACACCAGGTACAGCACGACCATCAGCGAGATGATCGGGCCGAAGATCGCGCCCGCCGGGTTGCCGGTGGCGGAGCCGATGATCAGGCCAGCGAACTGCTGAATCAGCGCGAAAATGACAGCGCCGAGCAGCGCGCCCTTGAGCCCCGACTTCACCGGCACGTTCGTGCGCGGCATGTACATGACCACCCACATCATGACCAGGAACGACGCCAGCACGGAGACAAGGAAGCCGACCAGCCACACGAGCGCGCGCGAGCCCGGGAAGTCGCCGAGGCCGAAGTGCTCCATCACCTGACTCGTCCAGCCGGAGACACCGATCGCGGTGACACCGAACGCGATGATCAGCAGCAGAAGCAGGCCGATCAGCCCCAGCAGGTCGCGCAGCTTCTTCACCACGAAGTTGCCGCCCTCATTCGCGTCGAGGCCCCACATGGTGGTCACGCCGGCGCGCAGGTGGTTCATCCAGTTCAAGCCGGACCACAGGGTGGTAAGCAAACCGATCCCCGCTACGGCACCGCGCTGGTCGATGGCCGCTTCGATGATGCGATTGACCAGATCCCCCAAATCGCCGTCCAGGTTCTGCGTGATCTGAGTCTGGATCTCGTTGATCAGCTCCGGCCGCGCGTTCAGGAAGAAACCGGCAGCCGCGAATAGCAGCATGGCCAGCGGGAAGATAGCCAGCACGGAGAAGTAGGTGATGCCGGCCGCGAACTGGTTGCCGCCCTGGGCAGCGAAGCGGTCCTGCATCCGCTTGAGGTGAGCGGCGGCGGGAGCTTTCTGCTCCAGCTTGTCCTCCAGGCTCTCCGTCTGCTGTTTGGTGGCACGCTCGATGCCTCTGTCGTCGGTGTACGCCTTACGCGGCGAAGTCGAGGTTGCCATGGGGCCCCTTCGTGGTCGTCGGTTTGGAAAGTCCGCAACCATCGTAGAGGAGCTTTTGCTTATCGACGCCTCCGGCGCAGACCTTAGCGCTTCGGCGCCAAGAACCCGACCTTGTCGTACACGTCATCCAGCAGCGGGGCCGCCACTTCGCGGGCACGTTGCGCGCCGCGGGCGAGGATGGCTTCGAGCTCGCCGCGGTCTGCCATGAGCTCGTCGTAACGCGCGCGGAGCGGTGTGGTGAACGCCTCCAGCGCGTCGGCGGTGTCGACCTTGAGCTGGCCGTAGCCTGCGCCCTCGTAGCCTGCCACGAGCTCGTCGACAGGTTTGCCGGTCAGCGCCGACTGTATGACCAGCAGGTTGGACACACCCGGCTTGTTTTCCTTGTCGTACGCAATCACACCGTCGGTGTCCGTCACCGCGGAACGGATGCGCTTCGCCGACGTCTTCGGCGCGTCGAGCAGGTTCACGATGCCCTTCGGGTTCGCCCCGGACTTGGACATCTTGGAGGTGGGATCCTGCAGGTCGTAGATCTTCGCCGCGCCTTCGACGATCATGCCCTCCGGCACCACGAACGTCTCGCCGTAGCGCGAGTTGAACCGCTCCGCGAGTGTACGGGTGAGCTCCAAGTGCTGGCGCTGGTCCTCCCCCACCGGCACGAGCTGCGGGGAATACAGCAGGATGTCGGCGGCCATCAGCACCGGGTAGGTGAACAGGCCCACGGAGGTGCGGTCCTGGCCCTGCTTGGCGCTTTTGTCCTTGAACTGGGTCATGCGGCTCGCCTCGCCGAAGCCGGTGAGGCATTGCAGCACCCAGGTCAGCTCAGCGTGCTCGGGCACGTGCGACTGCACGAAAAGCGTGGAGCGCTCCGGGTCGATGCCAAGGGCGATAAGTT
Organism: Corynebacterium sp. Marseille-P4321; assembly: GCF_903645305.1. Taxonomy (GTDB): domain Bacteria; phylum Actinomycetota; class Actinomycetes; order Mycobacteriales; family Mycobacteriaceae; genus Corynebacterium. The sequence goes on from NZ_CAHJXO010000003.1 coordinate 69,826, forward strand.
GCGCGCAGCCGGCGAGGGTGCGGTTGCGCAGCTCCTCCGGGTTCTGGTCCACGGTGATCGCGTGCAGGTCCGGGATGAAGTAGAACGCGTCGTAGCCATCCTGCAGGTCGATCCACTGCTTGAGGGCACCGAGGTAATTTCCCAGGTGGTAGGAGTCGGCGGTGGGCTGAATTCCGGAAAGTACGCGCTGCATAGGCCACAATCCTATGCCATGGCCACGAACCGGATACGCTGGCACGGGTGAAGACTCGCCTCTCGCCGCCGCGCTCGCGGCCGCCGTCGCTCTGCCCCTGACCCCTGCCGCCCCAGCCCACGCGCAGGTGCCGCCACTGTCCTCGGGATCGTCCCTGCCGCCGCTGCCCGACCCGCGCCAGCTTATCGACGACGCCGCGCGCCAAGCCCAGGCCACCGCCCACCGTTTCCTCCCGCAGTTCGTGCCGCCGCCGGCAGCGACGAACCAGCAGCAGGCGCTTCTCGACGCCACCAACCGCTACCGCGCCCGCCACGGCCTTAAACCGCTGCGCCCGCTGCCGCCGCTGAGCGCGCTGGCGCAGGGCTGGGCGAGCACGATGTCCCGCGACGGCTACCTGCGCCAGCAGCCCGGCTACCAGAACACGTTCCCGGCCGGGTGGAAAATGGCGGCGCAGAACGTTGCGCAGGTGAAAGCCCGCGATAACGCGGACGCCATCGTCGCATTTTGGGCTACCTCCCCGGGCCACCGGGCGAACATGCTGCGCCCGGACGCCACTCACCTCGGCGTGGGCGTGGCCACCTCACTCGACGGACGCAAGTTCGCGGTGCAAAACATCGCCCGCTACTAGCGGTTGCAGTCTCGCATGACGTGCGACAGGATTCTGTCGCTGCGGACGGGATACGCGATGCTTAGAGGGGAAGTCCGCCTCATAGATTTCGAGCCCGCCGTCGGCCAGGAGCCCAACAAAACGAGACCGGCGCTCCCCGCAGACCTACAAGGTACGTTTTTAATCTCGCTACCCTCGCAGGAATATCAGTGCTATGGTTACCCACATGAGTGGTAAACCCATATACCAACAGATTGCCGATGAGCTACGGGACCTCATCGGCGCTGGCGCCCTTGGCGCTGGCGACCGAGTTCCCTCCACCAACGAGCTTTCCCAGTTCCACTCCGTCAACCCCACCACCTCCGCGAAGGCGCTCAGCGAACTTTTCAACGAGGGCCTGTTAGAGAAACGCCGGGGCCTTGGCATGTTCGTGCTCGACAGCGCGCGCGGGCAGGTGTTATCGACCCGTCGCGAAGCTTTCGCCCGCGACTTCGTCCAGCCCTTTGTCCACGAAGCCAATCAACTCGACATCTCTACCGAGGAACTTACCGCCATGATTGAGAAGGAGCGCACACGATGAACCCCGGTTTCTATGCGCTAGTTGGCCCCAACGCTGCTGGCAAAACCCACTACCTGCACACGCTGATGGGACCTAATGCCGCGTTTGTACCGGCTGGCCCGGACGCGAAGTTCGCCGGTGCAACCGTGACGGATCACATACGCGCCGCGCGCGCCAGCCGCCCGCTCGACCCCATCGAATTTCCGGACGCGCGCATTGACGAACTCTCGGTCGGCGAACGCCGTCTCCTCACCCTCGAAGTCGCACTCGCCGCCAATAAGCCACTCTTGCTCCTCGACGAGCCCTTCGACGGCATCGACACCGCCACCCGCAAGCGCGTCCGCGAGCGACTCATCGACCACATATCCGAGGACCCGCAACTCACCATCGTCATGTCCTCACATCGATCGGAAGATTTCAGGGGCTTGGCCAACCACGTCATTCAAGTCTTCGATAAGAGCGTTTCGGAGCCAATGCTTATCGACGATTTACGCCGGTCCTTCCCCACCATTACCGGCCCGGCAGACGTTATCGCTGAGCTGGCGTCGCAACACCGCACGATCGAAACATCGTCGCTCGGCCCCGTGGCGAAAGCGGTCTTCTCAGAGCCCGTCGATACGCACCTGAACTGCACCTACCCCGACGATGCCGAACTGATTGATCTTCTCGCCACCGAAAGGATCGCACGATGAAACTCTTCCTCAGCCCCATCAAGCCGAAACTCTACCTGGGAGCCTTTCTCCTGCTGTGTCTGGCGACACCCCTCGGCCGCCTACTGTTCGCCGACGGAGGATTGTGGACCATGGCGGGCGCAGCTGCACTGTGTTTCCTTTTCGCGGCGGGCGGAGCGCAGTGGCAGGCTATGAACCAGCTGGGCGCTAGCTTCACTAGGTGGATGGATTCAGCTGCGGTGACCGCTCTCGTCGCGGCAGCGATTCTTGGCCCCCTGACCGCGGCTTCAGCGGTGCTCCATCAATTCCAAAACCCGCAATACGAGCGCCATGACCTGTTTCTGATCACCATTGCAGAACCAGTGATGTGGGTGGATGCGTACGGCTTGCCATCTACTGTAGACGGTGCGGCGCAGGACTTCACCTCTATCTCTTTGACCGTCCTGCTGCACTTTGTCGTGTTCCTGACGGCGGCGCTTATTGGCCTGGCAATTGGCCTTGCCCTAGGTACCCGGTTGCAGTGGCTCGTAGTTGGCGGGGTGCTCGCGGCCGGTTTCCTAGGCGTCTTGATTGGCATCCTCACCGAGAATCCGGCGGATCACTTCCACCCCAACCCGTACGTCGTCGCCGTGAACGTCGCGGGAGCGATTGCTCTGGCAACGTGCGCAGTGGTGTTCACCCGCACGCGTCGGTTCGTTCGCTAACTACTTCTCCAGCCACTCGGAGCGCAGCACCCCGTGCCGGGAGCACACCGCCTCCCACGCCACGGGGTTCATTTTCACCACCATGCGTCGCCCACAAATTGGGCAGATCCGCGGGGCATCCCAGGGCCGCTCAGGGTTGAGCGGCCAGGCGATCTCGCCGGAGAGCACCTTGTCGGCGAGCTCGGTGGAATCCGGAACACGCATTACAGCGACTTGATCGTGTCGTAGAGCGCACCGTGGCCGGAGTGCTGCTTCTGCCCCACCGGGGTAATCGGTAACGAAACGCGGCCAGAAGTGGTCTCCATGACGTTGTCCACGGCATCGCGGTCGCGCTCCATCGGGCGGCCGAACGTGGTCAGATAATTGCCGCCGATGATCGCGTTGGCTCCGCCCAGCAAACCGGCTTCGGTGCCGTCGTCGCCAAGCGCAAGCTCCGTGCCGCCCGCAAAGCGCAACTGCGTCGACGGCATAGCCAGGCGGAACGCGGCGACGGTGCGCAGCGCCTCGCCCTGCGGAACGAGCGGGCGGTCGGCAAACGGGGTGCCGGGGCGCGGGTCGAGGAAGTTCATCGGCACCTCCTCCGGCTCAATCTCCGCGAGCTGGACGGCGAACTCGGCGCGCTGCTCGATCGTCTCACCCATGCCGATGATGCCGCCGCAGCACGTCTCGATCCCCTCGGCCCGCACGTGTTCGAGGGTGTCCTTGCGCTCCTGCCACGTGTGGGTGGTCACCACGTTGGGGAAGAACGAGCGGGCGGTTTCGAAGTTGTGGTTGTAGCGGCTCACGCCCATCTGTGCGAGCTGGTGCGCCTGCTCGCGGGTCAAGATGCCCAACGATGCGGAGATCGAGATGTCCACCTCGTCTGTGATTGCGGTGACGGCCTCAGCGACCTGGTCGAGCAGCTTCTGGTCCGGACTCTTCACCGCGGCCACGATGCAGAACTCGCCCGCGCCCATCTTCTCCGACTGCTTGGCGGCCTCCACCAGCTCGGCAATGTCGAGCGTCACCGCGCGGACCGGGGACTCGAACAGGCCGGACTGGGAGCAGAAGTGGCAGTCCTCGGGGCAGCCGCCGGTTTTCAGCGAGATGATGCCCTCCAGCGACACATCCACGCCGCAGTGCTTGATGCGCACCTGGTGGGCGAGGTCGAGAAGCTCCTGCAGGCGCTCGTCCTCGATGCGCAGGATCTGCACGAGCTCGTCCTGGTTCAGCCCGATGCCTTGCTCGAGCGCTTTTTCGCGGGCGATGTCCAAAATGTCGCGAGACTCGGTTGGTGCCGTCATTCTTACTCCTGAACGCCGTTCAACTACAGGGAATGTGTGGGAGTGTAGCGCACCAGTTGAACGCCGTTCAGGGATTGGCTCCCGCATTTACCATTCCCTCCGCCCCGGCTTGGCTATACCCTGTGCATATGAACAGCAGGTCGGTAAAGATGAAAAAGCCTGTGTCGGGAACGTACCGCACTAGCCGGACTGCGGCTAGGCGAGCTGGGACCCGGGCAGGTAAGGAAGCGCGCGATGTGCGAACGAGCCGCCTCGTGATCACCCCACCCACAGAGCCCGCCAGTTTCAGTGTCGACGACATGGTCGACGGCGAACGCAGTTCCGAAGAAATTCTGGCAGCACTGCGGAACAATTAGCAGCTGGAAGCTATGATCGCCTGGTACTTTGACACGTCCGCCGCCCTGAAACTGCTGCTGAGGGAGGCCGAGTCTCCGCAATTGGTTGCAGCGATACGAAACGTCAATCCGCAGCTTTACATCTCTGACCTAGGCGTGACCGAGTTGCGACGTGCGGCGCAGCGCGAAACGAATCTCACCCAGCAGCTCGTCTCCAACCTGCTGCGGAAGTTTCACGTCGTACAGATCGACCGACCTGTTTTCAACCAAGCCGGATTACTTCCGGGCCGGCATCTAAGATCCCTGGATGCCCTACACGTCGCTATTGCCCTGGACATGCAGGCGGACGCCCTCATTGCCTACGGCAAGCGCATGTTGGAGGCAGCTAACGAAGCCGGGCTGCAGGTACTATCCCTCGGCGCCTAGCGGTACTCCACCACCAGCGGCGAGTGGTCGGACCAGCGCTTTTCTACCGTTTCCGCCTTGTCCACCCACGTGCGCTCCGCCCGCTCGAGCATGTTCGCTGTCGCGGCTTGGACGTCGATGCGCCACCCCGCGTCGTTGTTGAAGGCCTGCCCGCGGAACGTCCACCACGTGTACGGCGCGTGTTCCAGCCTGCGCGCTACGTCGAACCATTTCGGGGAGCAGTTTGCTTGACGACGGTGAGCTGACGCATATTCCAACGCCCCCGCCCAGCCCTCAGTCTCCTTGTCCTCCAAGTCCTGCGGCTCATCGTCCGGGAAGCAACCGAACACAGCGTCCATGAACGCGCGCTCATGCGGCAGGAAGCCGGACTTCTTCTTGTTCGTCCTCCAGTTCTTGATGTCTTCGCGGCGGTGGCAGATGTTCCAGTCACCGCCAATCACCATGTCCGGGTACTCGTCGGCCCAGGTATCCAGCAGAGGCTCGAACTGGTCGAGAAAGCGGTATTTTTCGTCCTGTTTTTCAGTGCCGGCGGATCCTGACGGGAGGTAGAGGGAGGCGACGCGGGAGCCGTCGTCAAGCGTGCCTGCGATGAAGCGGCCCGAGTCTTCGAATTCGGGGATGCCCACCGAAACGTCGTGAAGCTTTGTGCGCGACAAAATGCCCACTCCCGCGCGCCCCTTCGCAGCGGCGGGTGCGACCTCGAGGTGCCACCCGCGCTCGAGTGCGGGTGCGAGCGCCGCCTCCGCTTGCGCTTCGGTGGCGCGTACTTCCTGCATGAGCACCACCTCGGCCGGGGTTTCGGCGAGCCAGGCGAGCATGCCCAAGTTGTCCTCGTTGCGCACCTTCGTGGCGGCGCGGATGCCGTTGACGTTGACGGATGCGATGGTGAGACTCATGCGTTTGCACCATACCGGCTCGGCCGACGCGGTACGCTTGGGGGCTGAACTCTCAAAACACTTAGTTAGAGGAGACCCATGTCTACGATCATTTGGACCCGCACCGACGAAGCGCCGCTGCTCGCGACGTACTCCTTCAAGCCGATCGTCGAGGCGTTCGCCTCCCGCGCCGGCATTGACGTCGATACCGCCGACATCTCCCTGGCTGGCCGCATCCTGGCGCAGTTCCCGGAGCGCCTGGGCGACAAGAAGGTCGACGACGCGCTGACCCAGCTCGGTGAGCTGGCGAAGACGCCGGAAGCGAACATCATCAAGCTGCCGAACATCTCCGCATCGCTCGTGCAGCTGAAGAAGGCCATCGCCGAGCTGCAGGCCGCCGGCTTCGACATCCCGGATTACGAGGATGCGCAGGACAAGTACGACGCGGTGAAGGGCTCCGCCGTGAACCCGGTGCTGCGCGAGGGCAACTCCGACCGCCGCGCTCCGGAGGCCGTGAAGAACTACACCAAGAAGCACCCGCACTCCATGGGCGAGTGGTCGGCCGACTCCAAGACCAACGTGGCCACCATGGAGGACAACGACTTCCGCCACAACGAGAAGTCCGTCATCATGCCCGCCGCCGACACGCTGACCATCAAGCTCGTCACCGCAAACGGCGACGAGGAGATCCTGAAGGACGGACTGAAGGTCGAAGAGGGCGAGGTTATCGACGGCACCTTCATGTCCGCCAAGGCACTCGACGCTTTCCTCCTGGATGCTGTTCAGCGCGCGAAGGACGAGGGCGTGCTCTTCTCCGCGCACCTGAAGGCCACCATGATGAAGGTCTCTGACCCGATCATCTTCGGCCACGTAGTGCGCGCGTACTTCAAGCCGGTCTTTGACAAGTACGGCGAGGAGCTCATCGCCGCCGGCCTGAACGGCGAAAACGGCCTCGGCGCAATCCTCGAGGGCCTGGACCAGTTGGACAACGGCGAGGAGATCCGCGCCGCCATCGAGCAGCAGCTTAACGACGGCCCGGCCCTGGCCATGGTGAACTCCCACAAGGGCATCACCAACCTGCACGTGCCGAGCGACGTGATCATCGACGCGTCCATGCCGGCAATGATCCGCACCTCGGGCCACATGTGGAACGCGGACGACCAGGAGCAGGACACCCTGGCCACCATCCCGGACTCCTCCTACGCCGGCGTGTACCAGACCGTGATCGACGACTGCCGCGAAAACGGCGCCTACGACCCGACCACCATGGGCACCGTCCCGAACGTCGGCCTGATGGCGAAGAAGGCCGAGGAGTACGGCTCCCACGACAAGACCTTCAAGATCCCAGCCGACGGCACCGTCCAGGTGGTCAACTCCGCGGGCGACGTGCTCATCTCCCATGATGTGGAGGCGGGCGACATCTGGCGCGCCTGCCAGACCAAGGACGCCCCGATCCAGGACTGGGTCAAGCTCGCCGTCGAGCGCGCCCGCCTGTCCGGCATGAAGGCCATCTTCTGGCTCGACCCGGAGCGCGGCCACGACCGCAACATGATCGAGCTGGTGAAGAAGTACCTGGCCGACCACGACACCGAGGGCCTGGACATCGACATCAAGTCCCCGGTGGAGGCCACCAAGGAGTCCGTCGAGCGCATCCGCCGCGGCGAGGACACCATCTCCGTGACCGGCAACGTGCTGCGCGATTACAACACGGACCTCTTCCCCATCCTCGAGCTGGGCACTAGCGCCAAGATGCTCTCCGTGGTCCCGCTCATGGCCGGCGGCGGCCTGTTCGAGACGGGTGCCGGCGGCTCCGCCCCGAAGCACGTCCAGCAGGTTGAGGAGGAAAACCACCTGCGTTGGGACTCCCTCGGTGAGTACCTCGCACTGGCTGAGTCCTTCCGTCACGAGCTGAACCGCAACGGCAATGAGAAGGCTGGCGTGCTCGCCTCCGCCCTCGACCAGGCGACCGAGAAGCTGCTGGAGGAAGGCAAGTCCCCGTCGCGCAAGGTGGGCGAGATCGACGACCGCGGCTCCCACTTCTGGCTCTCCCTGTACTGGGCAGAGGCGCTCGCCTCCCAGACCGAGGACGCCGAGCTGGCTGAGGTGTTCGGCCCGATTGCGCAGGATCTGCGCGACAACGCCGAGCAGATCGACAAGGAGCTCCTGGAGGCCCAGGGTTCCCCCGCCGACCTCGGCGGCTACTACTGGCCGGACGAGGACAAGACGAACGCCGTGATGCGTCCGTCCGAGACGTTCAACCGCATCATCGACGCACTGGAGAAGTAACTCGCTGACCCCGAATCGGCCGGCCGCGGAGGTGTACTCCGCGGCCGGCCGTGTGTTGTGCACGATTCTTTCTCGTCCCGTACGTTCACACTCTTTCTTGCTTCGTAACCAGAAAAGGGCGCCAGCACAGGCCTAAAACCCCTCCAAAATATCTCTTACCTGCGGAAACGTTTTCTTGCCTGTTTCTTGCTTCTGGGGCGGATTTTAGGGTGGATCCACCTCTCCGCCTCCGGGGTGTCGAAGCCGACAACCTACCCGGCGTCGCGCAGGGCGATGGCCAGCCCGTTCATGATGACCTCAATCGTCCTGGAAAGCCAAGGACGCCGATGAAGTTCGGAGGTTTTCTCGCATTGAAACCATCGACGACATCCTTGCGGACCTCGAACGGGGGTTTGCGGCGATCGAACCCAACGCGGGTTAAGCCAGCTTTATATTCATGAAAAAGTAAAGGCCAACCATACCGAATAGACAGCTTGGTTCAAAGCGCCGTACCAAGCAGGATAAATTGCAACGCATGGCGAACTACGACAACTCGAACGCACAGGAATGGTCCTTCGACACCCGCGCCATCCACGCGGGCCAGCAGGTTGATCAGGATTACGGCGCGCGGAACCAGCCGATCTACATGACCACGAGCTATGTCTTCAACGACGCCCAGCATGCCGAGAACCGCTTCAACCTCTCGGACCCCGGCCCGATTTACACCCGTCTGACCAACCCGACCCAGCAGGCGCTGGAAGACCGTCTGGCATCCCTTGAGGGCGGTGTCGCCGCTACCGCGTTCGCCTCCGGCATGGCCGCGGAAACCGCCGCGATCCTCACCCTCGCGCAGGCCGGGGACCACGTGGTCACCTCCCCGCGCCTCTACGGCGGCACGGAGACGCTGTTCCTGCACACGCTGCCGAAGCTGGGAATCGAGTTCACCTTCGTGGACAACCCGGACGAGCCGGAGAGTTGGCAAGCCGCGGTCCAGCCCAACACCAAGGCGTTCTACGGCGAGACTTTCGGCAACCCGATCGCGGACGTGCTGGACATCCCGGCTATTTCCGAGGTTGCGCACAACAACCAGGTGCCGCTGATCGTGGATAACACCATGGCCACCGCGGCCCTGATCAAGCCTCTGGAGCTGGGTGCGGACATCGTCGTCATCTCCACCACGAAGTTCTACACCGGCAACGGCGCTGCCATCGGCGGCGCAATCGTCGACGGCGGGAAGTTCGACTGGACCGTCCAGCGTGACGGCGAGGATGTGTTCCCTCTGTTCACCACGCCAGACCCCGCCTACCACGGCTTGAAGTACGCCGACCTGGGTGCCCCGGCGTTCGCGCTGCGCGCCCGCGCCGGCCTGCTGCGCGACACCGGTGCGGCGATCTCCCCGTTCAACGCGTGGGTCGCGCTGCAGGGCATCGACACGCTTGCGCTGCGCGTGGAACGCCACAACTCCAACGCGAAGAAGGTCGCGGAGTTCCTCGCCGACAACCCGAAGGTGGCCAAGGTGAACTACGCCGGCCTCGCTGGCTCGCCCTATAAGGCGACGCAGGAGAAGCTGGGCCTGGCCTACACGGGCTCGGTGCTGTCCTTCGACATCGCGGGCGACGCAAACGACCGCACCAACGCCTGGAAGTTCATCGACGCGCTCAAGCTGCACTCCAACCTTGCGAATATTGGCGACGTGCGCTCCCTAGTGGTTCACCCGGCCTCCACCACCCACTCGCAGTCGGACGAGGCAGGTCTTGCTCGCGCCGGCATCACGCAGGCCACCGTGCGCTTGTCCGTGGGCATTGAGGCGATTGAGGACATCATCGCCGACCTCGAGCGCGGCTTCGCGGCGATCTAGATGCTCGCTCCCGAAGGCCAGCTGGCCACCGTCGCGATCGGCGATTTCCACACCGAGGCAGGTGGGGTGATCGCCGATGCGCACATTGCTTATCGACGATGGGGCGTTCCCCAAGGCGACTTCAAAGGCAGAAACAACATCTTGCTGGTGGAGCACGCGCTCACCGCCGGTTCGGAGGCGGACGAGTGGTGGTCCGGCGTCATCGGCCCCGGTTTGGCCCTAGACACCAACAAGTGGTGCGTGGTGTGCACTAACGCACTCGGCTCCTGCTACGGCTCCACGGGCCCCGCGAGCGAGCACCCCGACGGCGGTCGCTGGGGTTCGCGCTTTCCCGCCATCTCGATTCGCGACATGGTGCGCGCAGAGCACGCGTTCATGCGCGAGCTAGGCATCGAGCGTGTCCATGCGGTGCTCGGCGGGTCCATGGGCGGCGCACGCACGCTGGAGTGGACGCTGCTTTACCCGGAGCAGGTGGATTACGCCCTAGTGCTGGCTGTGTCCGCGCGTGCGAGCGCGTGGCAGATCGGGATCCAGACCGCGCAGATCAACGCGATTACCAGCGACCCGGCCTGGCACGGCGGGGATTACTACGCCACCGGCGAATCCCCCGACGAGGGCTTGGCCGCCGCCCGCCGCATCGCGCACCTGACCTACCGCGGGGAGCTGGAAATCGACGAACGCTTCGGCACCGCGTCCCAACCCGGCGAGAACCCCTTAGGCACCTTCCGCGACGACAACCAACGCTTCGCGGTGCAGAGCTACCTGGAGTACCAAGGCGTGAAGCTGACCAAGCGTTTCGACGCCGGCGCCTACGTCGCCATCACCGAAGCACTCAATCGCCACGACGTGGGACGCGGCCGCGGCGGTCTGAACAAGGCCCTCGCCTCATCGACGGTGCCCACCATGATCGTCGGCGTGGACACAGACATCTTGTACCCGTACCACCAGCAGGAACACCTCTCGCGCAACCTAGGCAACCTGCTGGCCATGTCGAAGCTCTCCTCCCCCGTCGGCCACGACGCCTTCCTAGTGGAGGCCCGCCAGATGGACCGCATCCTGCGCTCCTTCATCACGCTCACGGAGAAAACCCCGTCAACGCACGCCATCGCCGCCGACAAGGGTATCTACGACATCTAGCCGGGCGGCCTACACCCAGGCGCGGAACAGCTGTTGGCGCTGGAGTCCGAAGACATCCTCGTCAAGCTCCCGGCCCAGAGAGAACGGAATGAGGCGGTCCTTGTTGGGCAGGTCTGTGTCCGCGAACTCGGCTTTCGTCTGCTCGTCGAAGACCACCACGAAGCGCTTCCCGTCGACCGCGTTCAGCCCGTCGATAATGCTCGTGCCCATCTCACTGTCGAGTTCTTCGTCCCAGCCCCTGGGAATTAACTCGTTTAGATTCCGCGGCAGCCACGCGTCGATACTGCGCGCGACCGAGAGCACCTCGGTACTGCCCATGTCCTCGTTCAGCCCACTGGCTACCTCCGCGAGTTGCTCCGGCACCTCATAATCCGGGTCGAAGAACGCTAGGACCCCGAGCGCTTCCTCCAGTTCCCGCAACACGTTTCGCCGGTACAACCCGTCTTCGTCGAAGCGGGTCGAATGCGCCATCAGGCTCAGCTGTTTCGCGTACGCCAGGTTGATGTAGAAATCCACGGGCGTCTGACCGTCGGTCTTATCGGCGTGGCGCAGCATCTCGTGCCCCACGTCGCGCAACAGCGCAAACGATTCCCGGTCGGCTTTGAACAGGTAGCGCATCACCACCGGCCCGGTGCCCACCACGCATTCCAGCCGCGGCTCCACCCCGCCGTCGCGAAACATCGGCACCGGAAGCACTGTCCGGCCCACGCGGCTGTACTCCGCATCTTCTAGCTCGCCGGCGTCCACCATCCGCACGCTCACCGCGGTGCGGTCGGGCACCCTGGTTGCCCTGAAACTCTCCGGACTCTGCCTGTCGTCCGCCACCACAACCCGCCCGGCGCGCCCCGCTCCGTGCAGCCGCTCCGGCATCCAAGTCTCCAGGCTCTCGCACAGCTCGTACAGCGTCTCCCCCAGCACGAAATTGCCCGCGAGTTCCTTGCCGCGCCGAGCGATGTGGTACGCGGAGGTGAACCGAGCATCGAGCAGATGCAGCGCGCGTAGGTCGCGCTCCGCCAACTCGAAGTATTCCTTCGCCTGCTTGGGGTTCGAATCCACCGAGTCCTTCGCCAGGTCTACGAGCTGCCACGCGTGCGCGAGCAACACGTAGGCGTCGAGCGTCTCGTCGCGCCAGTCGAGTTCCAGCATCGCCAGGTCGACGACCTCCTGTAACGACGCTAAAAGTTCGTCGACGTAGTCTTCCTGCCACGGCGACAACTCGCCACCACCCGGCGGAAACACGGTGATCTCCGCTTCGAAGCGGGTGCCCCAAACATCAGATTCGAAAGAGAAGGTGTTCAGCTCGCTCATTGCGGTCCTCCTGGCAAGTGCGGCGGGAAAGTGACACCTGCAAGGTTATTGCCGCCGCCGACGCGAACCTGACCGCGTTCGAACAGCTTTACGAGCCCAGCGAGTCCACCGACCACGCCAGCCACATCATCCCCGCCCCCAGAAAGGTGCAAAACAGCGCGTCGAACCGCTTCGAGCGCACCGCCACGAGCCCGATCACCTTCGAATCGCAGCACACGCGCATGAACGCCAGCCACACCATCGCTGCCCCCAGCGTGAATGTGGCGCGACGCCAGTGCTCGGTGGCCGCGAACACCCCGGAGGCGAGCACGCCGGCGACCAGCAGCGCCACCATCGCCCACTGCGCCCACAGCGGCAGCGGCGACGGCCGATTGCCCCGGTCGTGCGGGTTGTCCAGGGTGAGGCCGGCCAAGCTACTCAGCGCTAATCCCCGCCTGGCGCTCCGCGGACTCCACGATGTTACGCACCAAGAACGTGCGCGTCATCGGGCCCACACCACCCGGGTTCGGGGAGACCCATCCGGCCTTCTCCCACACCTCCGGGTGCAGGTCGCCGACGGTTTTGCCGTCCACGCGGGAGACGCCGACGTCGAGAAGCGCGGCACCTTCTTTGATCATGTCCGCAGTGATCATGTGCGGCTTGCCTGCCGCAGCGATGATGACGTCTGCGCGCTTCGTTTCCGCCGCGAGGTCCTTCGTACCCGTGTGGCACAGCACCGTGGTGGCGTTGACGTCGCGCTTTGTCAACATCAAAGAAATCGGGCGGCCCACGGTCACGCCGCGGCCGATGACGCACACGATCGCGCCGTCCATCTCCACGCCGAAGCGCTTCAGCAGTTCGATGGAGCCGTTCGGGGTGCACGGCAGCGGCGCTGGCTCGTTCAGCACCAGCTTGCCCAGGTTCACCGGGTGCAGCCCGTCGGCGTCCTTCGCCGGGTCGATGAGCTCAAGTACCCGGTTTTCGTCCAGGTGCTTCGGCAGTGGCAGCTGCACGATGTAGCCGGTGACGGCATCGTCGTGGTTGAGCTCGTCGATAAGCTGCTCAAGCTCCTCCTGCGTGCAGTCGCTCGGCAGTTCCTTCATTATCGACGCAATGCCCAACTCCTCGCAGTCCTTGTGCTTCATGCGCACGTAGTTCTGGCTGGCGGGGTCCTCGCCGACGAGCACAGTGGCCAGGCCCGGCGTAATCCCCTGCTCCTTGAGACGAGCAACGCGCTCTTTGAGGTCCGCGAAGATCTCCTCGCGGTAGAGTTTTCCGTCCAGTTTGATCGCAGTCACGCGCCTAATTCTAGACTGTTCGGCGTGCTCCACATCATCTTCGACAACCCGGTCATCCCCGGAAACACCGGCGCCGCGATTAGGCTCGCCGCAAACACCGGCGCACAGCTGCACCTCGTGGAGCCGCTCGGATTCAATTTCGACGACAAGCACGTGCGCCGCGCGGGCCTGGATTACCACGACTTGGCCAGCCTGATCATCCATCCGGACATCGACGCCTGCTTCGCGTCGCTTCCCGACGCCCGCGTGTTCGCCTTCACCACCCACACCGAAAAGTACTTCCACGAGGTGCAGTACCGCGACGGCGACGCGCTGCTCTTCGGCACCGAACCGACCGGCCTACCGCCGGAGCACGCCGAACATGAACGGGTGACCAGCCAGGTGCGCATCCCCATGCGCGAGGGCCAGCGCAGTATGAACCTGACGAACTCGGCGTCAGTCGCCGTCTACGAGGCCTGGCGCCAGCTCGGCTTCCCGGGCGGCGTCTGACGTTTCCACGAACATGTCGTCGGCTTGCAAGGGAGGCAGCTCACGGGCGCGCAGCTTATCGACGAGCTGAAGTGCCTCACCCGTATCCATATCCCGACACGACATCTTGAAGGCCCCTGGGACAAGCTCTAGGTCAACCGTGGCGAGGTCCAACGGACGCTGGGTTGGCGTGCGCAGGTAGCTGATCTCCTGAATGTGCGGGATTTCCACCGCCTGGTACCAGCGGCCCAGCCTTCCGACGGTGAGGTGCACCACGTCCAAATCCGGGCGCAGCGTGACCGTTTGGCGGCGCCAGTCGATCGGCGAAACCCAACGGGCCCTGCGCGGCGAACGGTAGGTGGCGTGCTCCAGGTCCGTGAGCTCCTCGGCCGTGAGCGGGCCGACTGCGTCGACAACCCGTTTCGCCTGCTCCCACGTGCCCACCGGCAGAAGCTTGGAGGTGCCGGTGGTCTTATTGCGTTCCGATCCGTAGCCTGCCACGGTGACCGAGACCGTCCACCAGCCGAAGAAACGCCAGAACATCGGCTGCCGCAGTTGCACCGCGTGGATACGCCCGCGCGGCACCGCCTGCCGGCGCCTATTCGCCAACCCATAGTTCAGGTGGTAGACCTCGCCGTCCTTCTTCGAGTTGAAGCGCCACGACGAATCGATCGTGCCCCAGATACGCGGGAAGAAGCCGATCACCACCGGCACAATCGCGGCGGCCGTGAGGTCCGTCCACAGCGGCACCGTCGACCACGCCAGCGTGAACAGCGTGGACATCTGTGCGGTAGTTGCCACCAGTGACCGGCTAATCGGAATCGGCGGGACGAGGGAATCGCCTTCATCCGGTGCCGAATCGGCAAGCTGCGTGGCACCACCTTCCTGTCCGATGCGCCTCAGAATCTGGGCGCGCACCTCATCCGCCTCTTCGCGTGGCAGGTACGAGATGTCCAACCCTGCGCTCGCGGCACCCGCCACCTCGATGCGCACTGCCGCCAGGCCAAACAGGCGCGGCGCGAACGGCTCCACCACGTCCACCGCCTGGATGCGGTCGTAGCGCGCGGAGCGCACCTGGTTCGTCAGCACACCCCGGCGGGTTTCCACCTCTTCCTCACCCACGATGAACCCCGTGCGGGCCCACCACAACTGCGACAACCCAAACGCCACGAAGAGAAACAGCACGAAGCCGCCGAGCACCCACGCCGCCTGGTTAAGACCCACATTTTCCTCGCGCAGCCAGTTGTAAATGGGCAGCGTGAAGTTGAACGCGGCGAGTGTGGCCAAGCCAAGCACGAACGCCCATACCCGAAGAATCGGGCTGAGCCGGTGGACCTTGCGGTATCCCTCGAGCACATCCGCCATGGTTTACAGCCCACTCATGTACTCGCGCGCTTTCGCGGCGAGGCGGTCGCGGAGGGCGTCAGCTTCGTCGATAAGCAAGCCCGGCACCTCCGTATTCGAAGAAGTGGACGCGGTGTGCACCTTCAGTTCCTTGAGCCCCAGTGCGCGCGCAACCGGACCCGACTCCACATCCACGAACTGGATGCGCCCGTAGGGAATCGCAGTGATGGTGTGGAACATCTTGCCGCGGCTGACAATCAGCTCGTTTTCCGTTTCCAGCCACCCGATGTTGCGCACCTGGAACGGGATGAGGAACATCTGCCAGATGAAATACACCGCGAAGAACCCGAACGGGATGAGCCAGCCCCAGCCCCACTGGCGGTAGCACAACCAGAAGATCACTAGCAGAATCACCGCCCACAGTACGTTGCTGACGTACCTGGGGATCATCAACTTCTGTGACACGCGGTGCATCGACTCCACCGATGTCGGCAGCGGCGTCACGGGCAGCGCAGGCTCAGTCATGCCGGTTACGCTACCAGCCTGGCTAGACATCGAAAGATGCGCCCGCGACGCGAGGGTTGGTCACCATCGAACCCTTAAAGTTCGCCGTCTTCCTCGGCAGCATGCGGTTGCGCGAGACGAACTGCGAGCCGTCTTTGAAACGGAAGTACAGGTTCGGGCCCGCAGACTCGATGTGCGCAATACCGTGGCTGACGTTCGAGTGGCAGCCGGAACACAACGGGATGAGATTGTCCAGGTTTGTGGCGCCCCCGTGTTCCCACGGCTTAATATGGTGAACCTGCAGGAACCGCCTGTGCGCACATCCGGGCATCGCGCATTGGTACCCCCAGACCGCGATCAGTGCTTGCACCTGCCCGTCGGTAGCAAAGCGCTGCGCTCTACCAACGTTGAGCGTGAGCCCTTTCCGGTCGAGGTAGTGCATCCGCGCGACGGCGTTCGCCACGTAGCTGCGGATTTCTTCGGACCGCGCGGAGGGATTCTCAGGCATCCAGCACCTCCCGTCCTCGGTGACCATGATGTTCACTTGCGCACCCGGGGTACGCAGCGGGCTCAGCGGGTTGGAGCGCACCATCTGCACCATGGTGAGAAACGCCGCGTACATGTCGCCCTTCTCGGGCGGGCCGTAGCGCGACGGCAAGTTGAGCACTTTGTCCGCGCTAAGGGTTGTGTCCTTGTCCGGCGCGCGGACCTGCTCCCCGGGACATGCTTCTTCCTGGTTTTCTGCCTCGTTGATCAGCTTCTCAACGGCCTCAGGATCCAAGAGCGCATCAGTGTCAAGGTCCTCGATGCCGTAGCTGGCCAGCTGCGCGATTTTCAACGCCGAGAGCACCTCCTGCCCGACCACCGCCGGCAGCAACCCACGAACGTCAAGCATCCCGTTATCCAAGACATTCGCCTTGAAGAACGGTTCGGCCGGGTCAACGTTTTCCTCATTGCCCACCCCGGCAAGCGCTTGGCGCAGCTCACTGTCGCAGAGGCACTTCGCCAGCTCCACAAGCTCTACCTCGTTGTCCTCCGTCATACGCGGCAACAGGTAGCGCACGGTGGAATACGCGATCTCGCCAGCCGCGAACGCCGCGTACAACACGCGGAAGCGCCTCACGCCCCGCGCAACGCGGGCGTATTCATAGGCCAACGAGGTGGCGATGCGCAGTTCGCGTTGCAACCACTGGCTTGTCGAGCTCAGCCCGTGCGCCTCCGCGAGCCCCAGCTCGTCGAAAATGCCGACAGCGTCGAGCATGCGGGCCCGGTTCCGTGTCGAGGCGGCGTGATATTCCTGTATGCGAAACGTGATGGATGCGGATTGCAATCCATCGTCTTCGTACTGTTCAGCTGCGATTCCCACTGCGCTGTCTCCCCTCCGAATGTGTGGATGTAGAACAAGTGTACGTCGTTTATTAGTTCGAGTAAAGAGTTCGATTAAACTTTTTTAAAGGTGACACCAGCATTTTGTTAATGAGCATCACCTTCAAGTAGTTCATTTATTCGATTTTCAAATAATTTACGCCAAACGACTATGCAGCCGCATAGCGCAACCCACCTCTGGCTCCATCGGCATCCCCTATAAATCCCGAAAACGGACTATGCAGCCGCATAACGCCGACATAACCCGGCGCGGCACTGCTCCCCTATCGACATCCCCTATAAATCCCGAAAACGGACTATGCAGCCGCATAATTCACCGGAAGTCGCGCGACCCGCGGGTGAGCCACTCCCCCATCGCCAGCGGCTCCAACCTGTCCGCCACCACAGACACGGCCCCGGACGCGTTTTGCACGATGCCACGCACCACAAGCGCCTTCGCGGTGCGCGCGAGCACACGTTGCCGGTTCCACAGCCCAACCGGAATGACCACGTTGATCAGCCCAGTCTCATCCTCCATACCGAAGAACGTCACCCCGCCGGCAGTGGCCGGGTGCTGGCGGTGCGTGACCACGCCGGCAATGCGCACGCGGGTGCCGTCCTCCACGCCGCGCAGAAGCTCCGAAGCGCACACCACGCCCTGGGCAGACAACGCCGAGCGCACCATTTCCACGGGCATTGCGCCTGGGGTCACGCCGGTGGCCACCACGTCGGCGGCCATGAGCTCGAAGGCGTTCATGCCGGGCAGTGCGGGGGCGGCGATAGCGGATAGGCCCGGCAGCATTCCTTCCCGCTCGGTCGCGGCGACGCCCGCTTGCCACAATGCTTGACGACGATCCACCCCGAAGCAATCCAGCGCCCCCGCCCGAGCGAGCGCCTCCACATGCTCGACGGTGAGGTCCGCGCGCCTTGACAGGTCGGGGATGCCGGAAAAAGGCGCCGCCTCCTCGATACGGTCGGCGGCAGCCGCACCCAGGCCCCGCACTAGGCCGAGCCCCACCCGGATGGCGGACGAGTCGACGCAGCGCGCCTCGCGCCCGGACTCGTTCACAGAAACCGGCAGCACCCGAACACCGTGGCGGCGGGCGTCCTGGATCAGCGACTGCGGCGAGTAGAACCCCATCGGCTGCGCCCGCAGCAACCCCACGCAGAATTCGGCCGGGTAGTGGTACTTGAACCACGCGGAGAAGTACACCAGCGACGCGAACGACTGCGAGTGCGACTCCGGGAACCCGTAGGCGGCAAACGCCACAATTTTCTGCCACAGGCGCTCGGCCACATCCTCGCCGATCTCGTTGGTGCGCCAGCAGCCCTCGAAGAAGCGTGCCCGCAGCGCCGCCATTTTGGCGGGGGAGCGTTTGGAGCCCATGGCTCGTCGTAAAGCATCTGCTTCCCGGCCCGAGAACCCCGCAGCATCCACGGCGATCTGCATGAGCTGCTCCTGGAACAGCGGGATGCCCAGCGTCTTGCCTAGGGCGCGCTCGAGTACCGGGTGGTCGTACTCCACAGGCTCCAGCCCGTCGCGTCGCCGCAGGTACGGGTGCACGGAGCCGCCCTGGATCGGGCCCGGGCGGATCAGCGCGACCTCTACCACCAGGTCGAAAAAGCACCGCGGCTTTAACCGGGGCAGGGTGCCCATCTGGGCGCGGGACTCCACCTGGAACACGCCGACGGAATCGGCGCGGGAAAGCATGGAGTAGACGTCAGCGTCGTCAAGCGAAAGCTCCCACAGGCGCACCTCTCGCCCCGTGGTTTCGCGCACGAGATCCACCATGTGGTGCAGCGCCTCGAGCATGCCAAGCCCGAGCAGGTCGAACTTCACCAACCCGGCGGACGCACAATCGTCCTTATCCCACTGCACCACCGAGCGGTTTTCCATCCGCGCCCACTCCACCGGCACCACGTCGGCGATGGGCCGGTCGCAGATCACCATGCCTCCCGAATGAATGCCCAAATGTCGCGGCTGGCCCTTGAATTGAGCAGCAAGCTTATCGACGCCATCCGGCACCTGCGCTATCCCCTTCGCCCAACCATCAGCCGCACCCTGCGCGTAGCCCAAGGCGCGGGCGGCGTCACGCACTGCACCCTTCGTGCGGTAGGTGATCACGTTGGCCACCTGCGCGGCGTTGTCGCGACCGTAGCGGGAATAGACGTACTGGATGACCTCCTCTCGCCGGCCCGACTCGATGTCTAAGTCGATGTCCGGCGGGCCGTCGCGCTCCGGCGACAAGAAACGCTCGAAGAGCAAACCCGCCGCGATCGGCTCGACGTTAGTGATGCCGAGTGCGAAGCACACCGCCGAGTTCGCCGCACTCCCGCGGCCCTGGCACAGGATGTTTTCGCGCGCGCAGAAGTCCACGATGTCGTAGACGATGAGGAAGTAGCCGGGGAAGTTCAGCTCCTCAATCACGCCGAGCTCGTAACGGATCTGCGCCATCGCCTTGTCCCGCACCTCCGCGGGCCGGGAGGCGTAGCGGAACTGCGCGCTGGCGAGAGTGAGGTTTCGCAGGTGCTCCATCTCGCTGCGCCCGTCCGGCGTGGGGTAATCCGGCAGCTCCGGCGCCACGAGGTCGAGCGTGAAGGCGCACTGCCGCGCCAGCTCAACGGTGTACGCCAACTTTTCCTCGCAACCGGGCAGCATGCGGGCGAGCTGCTCGCCGGAGCGCAGCCAGTTCGCGCCCATCGGATGCAGCTCGCCGTGCGCCGCGGCGAGCGACTCCCGCCTAGCCAAGGCCCGTTTCGCCGCGGCCAGGCGTGCATCGTCCCGCGTGGCGGCGGCGGGGGCCGCAGTGACGATCGCCGAGATGTGAACAAAGCGGTCCAAAGTGGCGTGCCGGTCGGCGTCCTCCGGACACATGGTCACCTCGTATTCCCGCACGACGTGGCCATCACCGAAACTTTCGACCAGACGATCGATTTCGTCCGCCCACCGCCACCCGGCCAGCGCCACGCAGGTGCCGCCGAGACGCTGGCCGATCAGCTCCAGTGGCGGGTAGGCCACGACATCTTTCTCGCGGGTGGCCATGTGCGCGTCGGCGATAAGGTGGGACAGGCGCTTGTAGCCTTCGGGGCCGCGGGCGATGACGGGCAGCACACGGTCGCCGAGCGTGAGCTCCGCCCCGAACACCGTGGCCACGTCTGCGGCGGCCGCGGCTTCCGCGAACTTCACGGCACCGTAGAATCCGTCACGGTCCAGCAGGGCAAGCGCGCCAATGCCGAGTTCGACAGCGCGCGCAACAAGGGCTTCCGGCTCGCTCGCCCCGCCGAGGAAGCTGTACGAGCTCACGGCGTGCAGCTCCGCGAACGGCACCGCCGGCTGGCACGGGCGCGGCCACGGGGAGGAAGGCTGGCCGGTGTGCTCCACGGGCACGGGCTCGGGGCCGGAGCGGCCGGAGAGGATGCGCTCCAGCCGCGACCACGAAAGTGGCTCGCCCCCGTTAAATCTCATGTTCG
The DNA here is from genome assembly GCF_903645305.1 of Corynebacterium sp. Marseille-P4321. GTDB lineage: Bacteria > Actinomycetota > Actinomycetes > Mycobacteriales > Mycobacteriaceae > Corynebacterium. The sequence continues at coordinate 90,476 of NZ_CAHJXO010000003.1, forward strand.
AAAACGCTACCAGATTTCGAACACCAGTGCCTCCCCGCAGAGCCCGCCCAGGTCCCGCCGGTGAATCTTGAATAGACTAAGCGGTTCGTAAGGTGCTACATTCACGAACCGTAAATTTGTTGCACCCCTATTTCCAGGAGGAAAGCCATGCGTCTCAACCGCACTCTGGCCACCGCCGCAGCAGCGGCAATCGCCGCCACCAGCCTTGTCGCCTGCTCCAACGAGGCAGCTGACAACGCCGGTACCGCCGACAACGCCGCAGCCGACGGCGACACCGTAACGGTGAAGATCGGCACCACCGAGTCCGACCAGGAAGCCTGGACCGTCTTCCAGCAGCTCGCCTCCGACAACGGCATCGAGCTGGACATCGTGCAGTTCTCCGACTACTCCCCGGTTAACGAGGCACTTGCCCAGGGCGAGATCGACGTGAACAAGTTCCAGCACATCAAGTACCTCGCGGAGTACAACGCGTCCTCCGGCAACGACCTGCGCATCGTCGGCTCCACCGAGATCGTGCCGCTCGCGCTGTTCTGGAAGGACCACGACTCCCTCGACGGCATCGAGGGCGAAGAGATCGCAATCCCGAACGACCCGTCCAACCAGGGCCGCGCCATCAACGTGCTGGTCCAGGCTGGCCTGCTCACCCTGTCCGACAACGTCGCCGACGAGCTGGCGCCGACCCCGGCTGACATCGACGCGGCGGCCTCCAAGGTCACCGTCGTTCCGGTGGACGCGTCCCAGACCCCGAACGCGTACAACGAGGGCCGCCCGGCGATCATCAACAACACCTGGCTGGACCGCGCTGGCATCGAGCCGTCGCTGGCCATCTTCGAGGACGATCCGAACTCCGCGGTCGCAGAGCCGTACATCAACGTCTTCGCCGCCCGCGCAGAGGACATTGACGACGAGACCCTGAACAAGCTCGTCGAGCTGTGGCAGACCGACGAGGTCGCCGAGGCCGTGGCCAAGGACTCCAAGGGCACCTCCGTTCCGGCGTACCGCCCGAAGGAAGAGCTCAACGACATCCTCGATCGCTTGCAGGAGAAGTAAGCAATGCGAGCTAACCGTTTTGCAGCTGCGGCCACCGCAGCGCTTCTGGCCTTCGGTGTTGCCGCGTGCGGTGGCACGGAGTCGTCGACAAGCGATAATGCTTCCGGCGGCGAAGCCGTGACCGTGAAGATCGGCACCACCGACGCCGACCTGAAGGCTTGGTCCGTGTTCGCGGACAAGGCGCAGGAAGAGGGCATCAATCTAGACATCGTCCGCTTCACCGAGTACCCGCAGGTCAACCCTGCGCAGACGGAGGGGCAGATCGAGATTTCGAAGTTCCAGACGATCAACTACCAGGCCCAGTACAACGCCACGGCGAACCAGGACCTGCGCATCATCGGCTCGGGCGAGATCAACGTGCTCGGCCTGTACTGGAAGGACCACGATTCGACCGACGGCATCGAGGGCGAGGAAGTTGCGATCCCGAACGACCCGTCGAACCAGGGCCGCGCCATCAACGTGCTGGTGCAGGCGGGCCTGCTGAAGCTGAAGCCGGATGCGCCGACGCTCACGCCGACGCCTGCGGACATCGATAAGGAGGCCTCGAAGGTCTCCGTCGTGGCGGTGGACGCTTCGCAGACGCCGAATGCGTACAACGAGGGCCGCCCCGCGATCATCAACAACAACTGGCTGCAGCGTGCGGGCATCGACCCGGCCTCCTCCGTGGCGGCGGACGACCCGAACTCGGAGCTGGCGGAACCCTACATCAACGTCTTCACGGTCTCCGCGGACGACCTGGATAACGCCACGTACGAGAAGCTCGTCGAGGTGTGGCAGTCGCCCGAGGTCACCGAGGCGCTCAACGAGGATTCCAACGGCACCGCGGTGCAGGTCCAGCGCACCAAGGAGGAGCTCAACGAGATCCTCGACCGCCTCACGGAGGAGTACAAGTAGATGGCAAAGACCGGCACCCGGATTGAATTCCAGAACGTATCAAAGGTCTTCCAAACGAAAGACCGCGAGGTCAAAGCCGTCGACGACGTCAGCTTGACCGTCGAACCGGGCGAGATCCTCGGCGTGATCGGCTACTCGGGCGCCGGCAAGTCCACTCTCGTGCGCCTGATCAACGGCCTGGACATGCCGACCGGGGGGCATTTGCTTCTCGACGGCGTAGACGTGGTCGGCCGCAAAGAAAAAGAGCTGCGCGAAATCCGCCGCAACGTCGGCATGATCTTCCAGCAGTTCAACCTCTTTTCCTCCCGCACCGCCGCGGGCAACATTGAGTACCCGCTCAAGCTCGCAGGTGTGGACAAGAAGGAGCGCGAGCGCCGCGTGGCCGAGCTGCTCGACTTCGTCGGCCTGTCGGAGCGCGGCAAGAACTACCCGGAGCAGCTCTCCGGCGGCCAGAAGCAGCGTGTGGGCATCGCCCGGGCGCTTGCCACCAACCCGTCGCTTTTGCTTGCCGACGAAGCCACGTCCGCACTCGACCCCGAAACCACCCAGGAGGTGCTCGGAGTGCTGCGCCGCGTGAACGAGGAGCTGGGCATCACCATCGTGGTGATCACCCACGAGATGGATGTCATCCGCTCTATCGCCGACAACGTCGCGGTGATGGAGGACGGCCGCGTGGTGGAGTACGGCAGCGTCTACGACGTGTTTGCTAACCCGCAGACCGACGTGGCGAAGCGCTTCGCCGCAACCAGCCTGCGCAACCGTCCGGACGAGGTGGAGCGCGCGGAGCTGCTGGCCAAGCCGGGCCGCCTGTTCACCGTGGACCTCGCGGAGGATTCCGGCTTCTTCGGCGCCGCCGAGGCTGCCCGCCGCGCCGGCGTGACGGTCGAGCCGGTGCACGCCGGCATCACCACCCTGCAGGAGCGCTCGTTCGGGCGCATGACGGTGCGCCTGAACGGCGACAACAACGCCATCGACGAGTTCCTTAGCACCCTGCAACGCAACACCGACATCGAGGAGATCACGCGATGACCGAGTTCCTGCTTGCTGAACCGAACTGGGACAACCTTGGTCCCGTCTTCGTCGACGCGATCGGCGACACGCTGTGGATGGTGGCCATCACCATGGTGGTCGGCGGCTTCTTCGGCCTGCTTCTGGGCATGCTGCTCTACACCACCCGCCCGGGTGCGATCCTGCAGAACAAGGTGATTTACACCCTGATCAACGTGGCCGTGAACTTCTTCCGCCCCATCCCGTTCATCATCATGATCGCCATGCTCTACCCACTCACGCTGCAGGTGGTGGGCACGACGATTGGGCGCTCGGCGGCGACGTTCGTGATGTGCTTCTCCGCCACCTTTACCGTGGCGCGCATTGTGGAGCAGAACCTGGTGGCCATCGACCCGGGCGTGATTGAGGCGGCGCGCTCCATGGGCGCGAGCCCCTGGAAGATCATCACGTCGGTGATCCTGCCGGAAGCACTTGGCCCACTGATTTTGGGCTACACCTTCATCTTCATCGCGGTGATCGATATGTCCGCGATGGCCGGTTACATCGGCGGCGGCGGCGTGGGCGACTTCGCCATCGTTTACGGTTACCGCGCGTTCGAGCCGCAGGTGACCTGGGCTGCGGTGCTGGTGATCGTGGTGATTGTGCAGCTCGCCCAGTTCCTGGGCAACTGGCTGTCGAAGAAGGTCATGCGTCGCTAGCCTTGGGTGCCATGAAGGTAGCGGCGTTCGACTTCGATGGCACACTCCACCACCCCGGCGCGGGTATTAACCCCTCCGACATCGCCGCGATAGATGCCTGGCGCAATGCCGGGCATCTTGCCATTTCCGCCACCGGGCGCTCCCGTTCCGCGCTGGCGTACGCGCTACGCGGCAGCGGGCTTGAGTTCGATTACCAGGTGTTGTCTAACGGCGGCTCCGCCACCGACGGCGCAAACACCGAGCTGATTTACGGCTACGAAGTCGACGCCGCCGTGCTGCACGCTGCCCTGGATGCGTTCGGGGAACGCGAAGGGCTGGCCATCTTCGGCACCACGCTCGGCCGCGTCGACGGCGTGTTTGCGAATAACACCGGCGCCGCACACACCTTCACCGCCCACTTCGAGCCCATGACGCGCGCCGACATCCCCGCCCACCGCTTCGCTGTGGTACCCATTTGGGTTCCCGGAAATGAGGCGTTGCGTGCTGAGGTGGTCGAATGGGCGCACACGCTCGATGGCGTGACCGTGGCGCAGAACCAGGACTACATCGACCTCATGGCGCCGGGGCGCAACAAGGGTGCAGGTGTGGAGGAGCTGCTTGCCGGCGTCGGGGTGGAGCCGGATCAGTTGATCACCTTCGGCGATTCATGGAACGACTTGACCATGCACGAGATCGCTACCGTGTCGCACAGCTTCCGCCACTCCCCGCCCGAGGTTCAGGACGCCACCGACCGCGTCATCGGCGCCGTGCACGAGGTGCTGGCGGGCTACCTCTAGGCGTTCGGTGCTTTCTCCGGGTGCGGGCAGCGCTCGAACTCTTGCTTCGTCACCACTGCCACGCCCGGGGCGTCGTTGCCGTCCTCGCCGATATTGTCGCCGATGAGGATTTCACCCGGGCGCAGCGCCAGAATTTCACCCACGGTGGTGGCCACCGGCAGCGTCTCTGTGTCGTCCGCGGTGGACGCGGCCACCGCCCGGACCGGCGCGCTGGTGTCCTGCGGGATGGTGAACGGGTCTTTCGGGTCCCACCAATCCGCCGGTGCGTTCAGGTTGAACACGAATTGGTCCTGCTGCGGGGTGCGCGCCTTGAACGCGCCCGGGTTCTGCTGCAGGCCCTCGCGGAAATCGCTCACGGAGATATAGTCCACCCGCGTGCCGCACGGCTGCACGCGCACCACCACGTCCCCGTCGGCGGTCATTTCAAAACCGGTGGTGCCCATAACCTCCGGGCGTGCCCCGCACGCCGAGGTGGCTACCCCCGCCACCATTAGCACCGTAGCCAGCAGTGCTCGTTTGCTCATGCGGGACATCCTAAAGGTAGGTGCACCCGCGCGCGCAACTTAGGTGAGCGACTCCACTTTCCAGGCGAAGGATTCCTTCGGTGGTTTACCGCAGGAATCCACCACCCCGGCGACGGGCTGCTTCGTTAACTCGACGCGGTAAGTGCGGTCGGTGGCGGCATGCTTGACAGCGACGTGGGCCACGGAGCCGTCGATAAGCGCGCTGCCCACCTGCAACCCGCCGTAACTCACCTGCGTGCCGGTGCGAGCGAGCTGCTCGGCGACGGCGATTTCCGCGGCCTGCTCCGCGGGCCCAAGGGTGCCGCGCCCGCGGTTGCCCGGCACGAAGAACTGGCCCTCGATGGCGGCGGTGAGCATCGCGTCGGTGGCCTCGACGTTCATCCGGCCGAAGCTGTACGCCCAGGGCATGAGAAGCATCGTTGGCGCGAAGCGGTGACCTTTGATATGCGAGGTCTCCCACACTAAGTCGCCCGGGCGGCGGCTGTGCATCTGCGCCACCATCGGCCGGCCCTTCACCGCGCAGCACACGTCGCGCTTCGCATGGGTGCAAATGAGCAGCAGGGGGCGGTTGCGTACCTGCGCGCCGTTGCGCCCGGGGCCGGAGAGGTCCAGGTTAAGCAGCGCCTCCGGGCCGTCGACGTGCAACACCTCGATGACGCCCTCCTCGGCGAATACGAGGTAGACGTGGTGGTCGTCGATGTTGCGGCCCTCGCGCGTTGGGTGGCGAATGAGCAAAAGGGACGCGTCGAACCCGTCGAGGTGCCCGGCGATGTCGGCGGTGAGCGCCTCGCCGAACGTAGCGTCCTTGAGCACGTCGCGGGGCCACGCGTCCGGCCATTCGAAGAGCACATACGCAGACCCGGTTTTGGCGGTGCCGGGGAGCGGTTCAGCCTCAACGTCGGAGCATGGCAGCGGAGTAGTCATGCGCCACACTCTAGCCCACCACGCGACGCGGAATTGAGGGTACCCTAAGCCACGGGCATTTGGACGACCATCCAGGAAATAACGTTTGCGTAACCATTTGCGTTTTCAGCCCATTCCTTTTGGTTTGCCCCGGCGGCCTGAATACGGTGATTTCCGTGTTGAGTAACTCCGGAGGGCGCAGCAGGAACGTCGCCGCGCGCCGCATCGCCGCCACGGCAGCATGCGCCGCGGCGATTTCCGCGTGCGTGGCCTGCGCCGGACCGGACGGCACCGGCGGGCCGACGACCATGCTGGGCAGCTCCGCTTCCTCCTCGAAGCTGCAGCCGCTGGGCACCGCGGAGCTCTCCCCGAAGTCTGAGCGCCCCTCCGAGCCCGCACAGCTCGCAGTCACCGGTGTGCGCGTGGGCACCCACGAAGGCTTCGACCGCGTCGTGGTGGACCTGGAAGGCCAGGGGGATCCGGGCTGGTTTGTGGATTACACCTCCACGCCCATGCAGGAGACCACCGGCCAGCCGCTCACGGTGGCGGGTAACGCGTTTTTGAACATCAACGTCGACGGCACCGTCTCCCCCTTCGAAATGGGCCGCGACAACGGCGTGGCAGTGGAGAATGCTGGCGACACCGGCAACATTGTGGACGTCACCCACGCCGGAACGTACGAGGGCCGCACCCAGGTGGTGGTAGGGCTTCGCTCCGAGCTGCCGTATTCGGTGCAGGTGCTGCGCGGCCCGACGCGCCTCGTGGTGGATATCGTGCAGAGCTAACTCGCTAATACACCGCCTCCACGCGCCAGCTGCGGCGGCTCCACACCAACAGCCAGCCGGTCGCGGCCCCTTCCCCGCCGCCCTCGCGGCCCACTACTTGCATGCGCGCGACACGGTTTGCCATCACCTCGTTTTGGGCCCACCACCCCTCGTCCACCGGCCATGGCCCGGCCCATCCGGTGACGAGGAAGCGGCGCTCGCCCCACGCGAGCGCGTATGGGTTGGAGGATAAGAGGGCTTCGGCGGTGACGATGACGGGGTTCGCCTGCGCGTCGATAAGCACGATGCGCGAGGCGGGGTGGTCGATGCCGCCGCCAAGGCGCGCAGGAAGCGGCGCGGGCACGGCACCGGGCCAAGCATGCTTATCGACGTCCGGCCCAGCCTCCCCGTACGGCACCAACCGCACCCGCTCCGCCACCCCGCGCCCGCCGACCAGCTTCGGCTGCACCACCGCGTCGATACCCAGCTGCGACTGCACGCGCTCCACCACACGCCGCGCCCCGTCGGTGGTGGCGCGGTCGGCCCACAGCTCACCCGCCGGCTCCGGCGCGGCGAGCTCGAGCGGCTCCAACGTAAGCGCCACGATCTGCCCCGCGCCGCCGCCGGTGAGCCACCCGTCGAGCTGCCAGCGCACCCGGTCCGCCGTCGCCGCCTCGGTGAGCGCGTCGCGGGTGCGCCAGACCCGCTCGACCTGGGTGCCGTCGCCAAGCTCCGCGACCACCTTCAGGCGCAGGCAGTTGCGGCCGGTCTCTTTCAGCCGCTCGTGCAGGCTGGCGGCGAGCGCGCGGGCTGCAAACGCGGCGGCATCCACCCGCTCGATGGGGTCCTCCGGCGTAACCGCCACGGCGAGGTCCTCCACCGGCAGCTCCGGGGCCACGCGGCGGTCCGGCGCGGCAGAGGCGATACGGTGCAGAAGCATCCCCTCCGCCCCGAAACGCGTGGTCACCGCGGCCGGCGGCAGTTCCGCGAGCTCCCCCAGCGTGCGCACGCCGAGCTGACCGAGCGAGGTCACCGTGGCGGTGTCCGCGCCGAGCGCCACCTCCGCCGACAGCGCACCCAGCGGCTGGGACGCGAGGAAGTGCCGCGACTGCCCCGCAGGCACCACCGCCCCGACCCGCGCCGCGATCACCGCCGTGGCGATCTCGTCGGCCGCGCCTGCGAAGGCGTCGATGCCGCGGCGCGATGCTGCGTCGATAAGCATCTCAAGCGCGCGTTCCTCGCCGCCGTGGAACTTGCCGGCGGCCTCCACGTCCACCAGCACCAGGCCAGGCCGCAGGATCTCCACGCTCGCCGCGACGTCGTCGAAGCTGGCGGCGAGCGACGCGAACATGCGCCCGTCGCGGTCCGGGTTGTCGTCAACCACCGTGAGCTCCGGCGCCGCCGCCTGCGCGTTGCGCACCCGCATACCGCGGCGCACCCCCAGCTGGCGCGCCGCGAACGAGCTCACCTTGACCCTGTGGTGCGCGGCGATAGCGATCGGCTCCGCCAGCTCGTCGCCGGAATCCAGCTTCGCCGCCTGCACCGGCCAATCCGGGAACCACAGCGCCGCCGCCCTCACGTGACCACCTTGAGCTGCGGCTTTTTCGCCCCGCCGCCGAGCGTCACCGTCGCACTCGCCGGGCGGCGGCCCTTGGTTTCCGCGCGCACGTCGAAGTCGATGCCCGTAATGCGCCCCGTGCCGCGGCCGATGCCGTGGAAGGCGGACAACGTGCCGGTGACCGTGAGCGCAGGCGAGGGAACCTGCACGTTGACCAAGACGAGCGCCGCGTCGGCCTTGCGCAGGCGCGCGAGCAGCGGCCGGGCACGCACCGGTGTGAGCTCGAGCGCGGTGCGCGTGCGCAGCACCACCAGGTCCAGCCCTTCGGCGAGCACACCGGCGACCGCCAGATCGTCGATGCCCGGCTCCGGCACCGCCACCACGCGCTCCAGCGCATCCTCCGGCATACCCGCGTATGACAGCTCCGGCCACCCCACCACGCCGGCGCGCCCGCCCGCGCCCGCGACTTGGGCGATAAGCTCCACAACCAGCGCGGGTGTGTCGCTGAAGTGCGTGACCGCCCGGCGCGGCAACCCGCCATTCGGCAGCACGGTCGAAAGTGGCCCCGACACCGCGAGCACGTCCTCGTCGGCGACAACCTGCTGCGGCACCTCTCCGCCGATGGCGGCCATGCGGGCGCGCAGCTCCGCGATCTGGTCCGCGCGCGTCGGCTGAGCAGGCGTTTCCGGCTGGCGCGCCAGGTTCGACTGGCCGTCCGGAACTGCTCGAAAGGGTGTTCTGCTCACGGGGATGAGTATGCACCCCAGGTCCGACACGGGCAAGCGTCGAGGTCGAACAGGGGTGCTAATTTATCGGATACGTTCGGCGCCCTAGTAACGTCGCCGGGCATGGATCTCGTGAGCGCGTCCGCAGTGCGAAACTTGCCCACCCCAATCCCCACGCCTCCCGCCGTGCGCGCGCTCGGCTCCCTCGGGGTGGCGGTTTCGGTCGCGGTAATGGCCTCCCAAGCTGCGCTCGGCGTGAAGGTGCTCGTCGCGTTCGCGTGCGTCGCCGCCGCCGTGGGCGTCACCCTGGCGCACCCGTACCGCGGGGAAATGAGGCGGTTCGCGGAGGAGAACAAGGTGGCCACGGTGCCGTCGATAAGCATGCTCGTGCCCTTGATGCTGTGGTGGCTCGCGCTGATGCTCGCGCCGCTCGCGCAGTGGCCGGCGTGGGGTGCGGCGCTGCTCGGCGCGGCGCTGTTCGGGCTCGCGTGGGTGCTTTACCCGCACGTGGACGGCACACGCAGGCTCGCGTACGCGTAGAGCTACTCGAAAGGTTCTACTCGAAAGCCTTTCTAGTAGACGCATTTCCGCAGCTCACACTAGAAACATTCGGTTTCGAGTAGCTTTCTAGTAGCTTTCGAGCTCCTGTAACGGCCCTTCCAAGTACCACACAGCCCGAGGGTCGCGCGCACTGTTGCCCCTCCAATGAATGAGCCCCTCCTCGCGCAGTGCCTGCAAGGCGCGCCGGGCAGGCGGATTAGAGATTCCCAGCGCATCAGCAACCTCGCCGGTGGACATAGGTCTGGCTTTCGCCTGCAATACCGAAAGCACATTGGCGGCGTGAGGCGGGAGAGCGTCCACGGTCCCCGGGTCCAGCCGTTGCACCGCCTTCAGCGTGAGCACCACACTTCCGCTGGTCTGCCAGTAAACCGGATCAGCAAAACCAACCCGCCGCATGCCCGCAAACATACGGCGGATTCCCTCCCCCAACTCTTGTCCGATGCGAAGCTCCGCGGTCACTCTGGCAATCAACGGATTTCGCGCAAAACGGGCAATAGATTCGGGGCGGGTAGGATCCACGAGGCCCGGAAAACGCCCCGGGCTCGAGACCTCAATGCGGGATGGGTAGACCTCGAAGCGCACATGGTCGCCCGCCATGCTGTAAGAACGGTGAATAGCAGCATTCACCAACCCCTCGAGCCAGACATCGTGAGGGATGAGATTCTCGTCCTCAAACAGACCGGAATTCCCCAACCGGCGAACCTGAGGCAGCATCCCTTCGATCGCTTTCTGAGCAGACCGAATCTGCTGCGGTAACGGACCGCCGAAACGCTCGTCTTGCAGAAGTTGCTGCTGGTAGCCAGCGCGCCGCTCATCCTCGCCGAATCTGAGCACACGAACGTGCGCGTTGGGGAAAAACTCCTGCGGGTCATTGCCGAATAGCAAAATTGCCGCCGTACGCGGCCTGCCATCTCGGTCGATGAGATTCCTCGCTTTGAGGGCATCCGATGCAGATGAAGAACCTATGGCGCTGGCATATTCACCCACCAAATCCATATCGAGGTCACTAAGAGCAGCACGGGGAGGCACCGTCGCGTCAAACTGCTGCTCCCCCTTGGTGTAGCGGAGCTCCAATATGCCGTCGGCATTGAGCTGCCGAGTCTCATCACCAACACGCAAAAAGCAGTCTCCCGAACGCAGATAATGCACACTCTCGCTCGGCACCACATGAAACAGGTACACCTGCGCCCCATCGCCGACGTCAAACGGTTCGATCCGCACGCGCACCGTGGGATCAGTGTGGTCAAGCGATGCCTGCCTCAGGGCATTGTCCTGGGCAGGCGTGGGAACCCCGTCGAATTCCCGATCGGTGATGCCAACCGCGACGACCCCACCCTCCGCGTTGGCCATGCCGACGATGGTTTTCGCAAGATCCTTCGGCTTGATACGAAACGACTTCCGCTCAAACCATTGATCCTCCGGTATTTGCAAGAGGAGACGCGGGTCATCTCGGTAGCTACTCTCTCTTTTCACATCCTGAAATTCTACTCGAAAGCCTTTCTAGTAGACGCATTTCCGCAGCTCACACTAGAAACATTCGGTTTCGAGTAGCTTTCTAGTAGCTTTCGAGCTCCTGATGGCTATGCCGACGAGGGTTTTCGCGAGGTCCTTCGGCTTAATACGAAACCGCTGCGGTGCTACCGCGGCCGACAATCTGGTTCCCTATCAATAGACTAAATGGTCTGTAAAGGAAATGCGGCAGCGCACAACATCGTGGAGGTACATCACCGTGGGAGCAGCAATCGCAATCGTCGGGGCCGGACCACGGGGCATCTCGATCACGGAGCGCATCGCGGCATACCTCAACACCCGCGGTGCGGCCGACGGTGCCGAGGGCGAATTGACCCTGCACGTCATCGACGATGCCCAGCTCGGCGCCGGGCGCATCTGGGACACCGAGCAAACCCGCACGTTGTGCATGAACACCCTCGCCGGCGCCGTCACCCTCTTCACCGAACCCGGCGCGACCGTTGCCGCGCCCGTATTCGAAGGGCCCACCATGTACGAGTGGATCCAGGCGCTGCGCGGCGAGAAGGAGCATTCGCTTATCGACGCCTACCCGCCTACCCTCCCCGACGCCTTCGCCGAGGAGATTCGCGTCACCCGGCCCGAGTCCAACCCCACGCGCGCGCTGTACGGCGAGTATCTGCGCTGGGCGTGGCAGGTTGCCCTGGCACAGTTGCCGGATTCCGTGGAGGTGGTCGAGCACCACGCGCGCGCAGTCGCGATCGCCGCCGAGGGCGACCAGGACGCACTCACGCTTACCGACGGCTGGGTGGTCCACGCCGATTCCACCGCGCTCGCCTCCGGCTGGGTGCTCCCCTCCCCCACGCCCGCACAACAGGCGTTTGCCGAATCGGGGCTGACCTACATCCCGCCGGGGAACCCCGTGGAGCAGGACATTACGCGAATTGGTGCCGGCGAGCGGGTGCTGGTACGTGGCATGGGCATGGGCTTTTTCGACCTCATGGCGCTGACCACCATCGACCGCGGCGGCCGTTTCGTCGAGGACGACTCCGCGCGCGCCGGTCTGCGCTACGTCGCCTCCGGCAACGAGCCGCACTTCGTCGTGACTTCGGGGCGCGGCTACCCCTACCTGCCGAAATCTGAGTACCACTCCCTGCCGCCGAAGGCCGACTTGTCCCGCCTGCGTGCCGCGATCGAGGCCGCAACTGAGACCGCATCCGCACCAGTGTCCTTCGGCCGGACCCTGTGGCCCGCACTCGCCCGCGACGCCTACGCCGAGTACTACCGCGTGCTCGCCCGCGTGCGCCCCGAAGCGCTCACCGCGCCGCTCGAGGAGATACTCGCCGCCATCGACGCCACCGACCTTGCCGCGCATGCGACTCCCGACGACATCCTCCCCGTCGCCCGCGCCTTGACAGCCGCGCTGGACGGCATGAGCACTGAAGCTTTCGACATGGCAGCCTGGGTGGACCCGCTCGCCGGCACCGAGGACCTCTCACTTGAAGAACTCCAGCAGCGCGTCGCCGAAGGGATGACCGTGGACATCGCCGAGGCCGTCGCGGCCTGGGATTCCCCGCTCAAGGCCGGGCTCTGGGCGATTTCGGCCGGCCGCAAACCCAGCGCCATCGCCACAGAGAACGGCCGCGGCGCGCGCGAAGCGGCCCTGTCGCAGTACATGGCGTTCGGCCAGATGGTCGGCTCCGGCCCGCCGCTGTTCCGCACCCGCGAGCTGCTCGCGCTTTTCGACGCCGGCCTGGTCACCTTCCTCGGCCCCGACCCCATCGTCGAAGTCGACGGCGACACCTACACCGCAACCAGCCACACCCGCTCGGTGCGCGCCACCGCGCTTGCGGATGCCTTCCTGCCCGGCCCCGACATCCGCACCTCCCCCGACCCGCTGACCGCCTCACTGCGCGATGCCGAGCGTGTGCGCCCCTTCAGCGGCTCCGCCTCGCCGGAGACGGACGACGCCACCCGACGCACCGTCCACCCGGACGGTTCTTTGGATACACGCCTGCACATCGTGGGCATCCCAACCGGCAAGCAGTGGGCGGATACCACCATTTCCCCAATGCCGGGCACCGACCCGCTCATGCTGCAGGAGACGGATAAGACGGCCCGTTCCCTGCTGACCCAGGCCGGATTTCGCAAGCCCGCGGCGTCCAGGGGAACTAGATCATGATGAGACCACGGAATCCTAGGTTGCCTGTAGATATATTTCCTCATGATCTAGTTCGGTTTGAGCGGAACGGCCGCGAGAGCACAATGGGGGACATGAGCAGCGAATCGACATTGCAACGCATGTGGGGCCACTCGCCCGCCCCGAATCCCGAAAGCAGAAGGCGGCAAGGCCGTCATCGGCGGCGTATGCGAAGGCATTAGCGCCCGCTACAACCTCGACCCGGTCCTTGTCCGCGTTATTTTCGTGCTGTTTGCCCTATTCTTCGGCGGCGGCCTGTTCATGTACCTGCTGTGCTGGTTCGTTATGCCGCGCTATGGGCTCGCATCCAGCCCGGCAGAGGCGATTGCAACCCCGAAAGAACAGCTCCTCCCTGCGGAACGGGGTGAGCGCTCGACTGGGTGGTGGCTCCTGGTCGGCTTGATTATCACCGTCCCGTCGGCATCCACTGCCGGCGATTCCCGCGGATTCGTGGCGAGCGTCTTACTGTTCTTGCTTGTCTGGTTCTTGGTCTACCGGCGCAGCCCCGAGCCGCCCGAAGGCTTGATCACGCCGCCCGAAACGACGCTGTGACCTCCGGTAGTCACCCCAGATCCCGCGCCACCGCCCAGCGCGTGAGTTGGTGCCGGTTCGAAGTTTGCGTCTTGCGCAGGATATTGGAGGCGTGCGTTTCCACCGTTTTCACCGAGATGAACAGCCGCTCCCCGATCTCCTTGTAGGTGTAGCCGCGGGCGAGCAGACGCAACACCTCCAGCTCGCGGCGGGTGAGCGAGTCCACCGTCGGGTCCGTCTCCTCCACAACCCGGCCCGTGGCGAACGCGTCCAACACAAACCCCGCCAGTCTCGGCGAAAAATACGCGTCACCGCCGCGCACTCGCTCGACCGCCTCGGCCAGCTCCGCGCCCGAGATGTTCTTCGTCACGTATCCGCGCGCGCCGGCACGGATCAGCGCGATGACATCCTCTGCGGCGTCGGAGACGCTCAGCGCCAAATACGAGGGTCCCGGCGCGCGCTGCAGCACCGCTAAGCCACCGCCGTCCGGCATGTGGACATCCAAAAGCACCACGTCCGGGCCAGTCTCGGCGATCCCGCGCACGGCATCCGCGACGCTGCCAGCCTCCCCGACGATCTCTATCTGGCCGGCGCTTGCGCTGGTCAGTTCGGCGCGCACGCCAGCACGGAACACGGAGTGATCATCCACCAAAAACACGCGGGTCATAGCGTCAACGCTAGTTCGATTTCGGAGCCATTGCTTTGCGACGATTCCACGCTCACGCGTCCTCCCACCTTCTCCACCCGGCCGATAATCGAGTCCCGCACCCCGTGCCGATCTACAGGAATCGCGTCCATGTCGAAGCCTGCTCCGCGGTCGCGCACAAACACGGTGAGCTCGCTGGCGAGGTGCTCCGCGTACACGTCCACCGAATCCACGCCGGCGTGCTTCGCCGCGTTCACCATCGCCTCCCGCGCCGCAAGTACCACGGCTTCGGTGCGCTCGTCGAATGCCACGTCCTCCCCCACGGTCACCGGCTGGATGACCACGCCGTAGGTGTCCTCCACCTCCCCGGCAGCTTTCTGCAGCGCGGCGAATGTCGTGGTGTGGTTGGGCACGGAGTCGTCGAAAAGCCAGGCCCGAAGCTCGCGTTCCTGGCTGCGCGCGAGGCGCGCGACGGCCTCCGGATCCTCCGACTCCTTTTGAATGAGCGCGAGCGTCTGCAGCACCGAATCGTGCAGGCGGGAGGCGATTTCGGCGCGCTGGTTCGCCACCGCCTTCGCCTCGCGCTCGGCGACCAGGGAGTTCGCCAGCTTCACAATGAGCGGCACGACAAGCACCCCGACACCGACGACGGTAACCAGCACGGAGATCACGACACCGGCAACACCCGCGGACTCCCCGAGCAGCGCGACCGCCAACACCCCGGCGATGATGAGTACAGCACCGAGTGTCAGCGCCGCAACGTTGGGCACGGTTCCCGTGCCGCGGTCGTACGCCTGCAGCGCGATCACCGCACCGACGATGAGCACGCCAAGCACGAACACCACAGTCGCGCCCGCCCCTGAGGACACCTGCAGCGCCATCAGCGCGCCCGCGAAACCGAGCGCCACAAGCCCCACGTTGGCAGACGTGAGACGCTGCCGCGTGACGGGCTCGCCGGTGTCGCTGAGCGGCACAAACATCCACATCGCCGCGTACAGCAGCGCACCGAAGCCGCCCGCGAAGCTCGCCGCCACGAAAAACAGCCGCACCCACTTCACATCGATCCCGAGATGCCGCGCGGCACCCGACGCCACACCGGCGACGACGCGCTGTGAGCGGTCGCGTTTCATCTTCGGATACAGGGCATACGGGGAGCGATCGGGCATACCCACCATGGTTCCACGACACCGCAGGCAAGCACATCGGGGATGACCCTGAGGGAAAAGATCAGGGGCGATCCCGATACCGCTTTTGCGCCGCGCCAAGCAGGATGGAGGCATGGAAACACAAGGCCCCCTCAAGCAGATGTGGGACACCCGCCCGCCCCGCATCCCGGAAGACCAGGGCGGCAAAGCCGTCGTAGGCGGCGTCTGCGAAGGCATCGGCGCCCGCTACCAGGTGGACCCAGTGTTCGTTCGCGTGCTCTTCGCAGTGCTCTCGCTCGTCTTCGGCGGCGGCATCTTCTTGTACTTGCTGTGCTGGATCAACATGCCGCGCTTCGGCATGACCCGCAGCCCTTGGAGCGCCGTAGTCACCCCGGGCGAAAAGCTCACCGAAGTAGAGAAGAACGAGCGCGCCACCGGCTGGTGGCTGCTGCTCGGCATGCTCATCTTCTTCCCCTCGATGTCGATCGCGGGCGACGCGCGCGCCGTGCTGGTCACCTTCATCCTGTTCGCAGCGGGCTGGTACTTCGCGTACCAGCGCCAGCCCGAGCCTCCCGCGGGTCTCCTCCCGGGGTCGCCGGAGCCTTCGCTTCACGACGCCACCGGTACCCCACCTCTCGACACCTCCCACCTCACCCCACCGGAGGGCTACCCGCACCCTGGTGAAGGCCTTAAGCCGCCGGCGTGGGACCCGCTCGGCGCCGCCCCCGGCCTGTGGCACCTGCCGGAGCCGGTGGAACCAGAACCTGCGCCGAAGAAGTCCAAAACCAGCGGGTGGATCTGGCTCCCGATTGCCTTGCTGGTAGCTCTCCCCCTCGCAGCGGCGGCCACGATAAGCGGCGGCCACTTCGAGGTGCGGTTCGGTCCCGTCGGAAGTGCCGATTTGAAATTCAACGACGTTGACACGATCCCTGATTACCAGGCTTTAGTCGGAGAAACCCGCATCGACCTCTCTGATCTGGAGCCACTCGAAGAGCCGAAGACCCTAGAGTTCAACAACGGGGTCGGCGAACTCGATGTCGTCCTTCCGAACAACGTTCCTGTGGAAGTGAACTGCAAAGTGAATATCGGGGAAACCGCCTGCCCGCAGGGTAAACACAACGCGGACAAGGAAGGCGAAATGCTCACGCTCTACGTTTCGCAGCGGGTGGGATCCGTAAGCGCGTACTTCGAGGAGTGACACATGAAAACCACAAACACCCCCGGCAGCATCTGGGCTACCCGTCCTCCCCGTCTGCCCCGATCGCAAGGCGGGAACGGAATCATCGGCGGCGTGTGCGCAGGCTTCGGCGCACGCTTCCAGATCGACCCGCTCCTTATCCGCTTGCTGTTCATCGCAACGAGCTTCGCGTTCGGCGGCGGACTCTTCCTCTACCTGCTGTGCTGGCTCAACATGCCCCGCTTAGGCCTCGCCGTGAGCCCGTGGGAGTCCCTGCAGGCGCCCCGCGAGCGGCTCACCAGCGCGGAGCGCAACGAGCGCGGCACCGCGTTCGCGCTCTGCCTCGCCATCGGCATCGCGTTCCCGGTGCTCGCGGTGCTAGGAAAGCTTTGGGCGACGCTGCTCAGCGCGCTTATCCTCGGCGCCGGCTGGTACCTCGCATACATGCGCAGGCCACAACCACCGGCAAGTTTGCTCCCTGGTGTTGAGGGAGAGGCGGATACTTCCGCACGTCCGTGGCTCTGGGTTCCGGCAGTACTCACCCTTGTTGTACTGAGCGTGGCGGCCACAGCGAAGTTCCAGGCGCACTGGTTCATTGTGAAAGAGGACAGCCCGCTTAACGACGTGAACGTATTCGCCGGGCCGGTCGTCGTAGACCTCACCGACATCGATCCGCTGGAGGAGGACGTGGCAATCGAAGTGCGCAACACATTCGGGCGGATCGACCTGCGGCTACCCAAGGACGTTCCCGTGCTGGTCACCTGCGATACCCTTGTTGGCGAGACTGACTGCCCGGCCGGCGAAGTCAATAACGGTGCCGAAGGCCACCGGCTCACCGTCGATTTACGTCAACGGGTTGGCAATATCCGCGCCTACTTCGTCGAGTGAAGTATGCAGCTGCATAGTCGCATGACAGGATATATAAGCTGCCCCGATAAACAGCGCGGGCCGACTATGCAGCTGCATAGTCGGCCCGTTACGCCGTTACTCCCACTCGATGGTTCCCGGCGGCTTCGACGTCACGTCGAGCACCACCCGGTTGACCTCCGCCACCTCGTTGGTGATGCGGGTGGAGATCGCCTCCAGCGTCTCGTACGGCACGCGGACCCAGTCCGCGGTCATGGCGTCTTCGGACGCGACCGGGCGCAGCACGATCGGGTGGCCGTAGGTGCGGCCGTCGCCCTGCACGCCCACTGAGCGCACGTCAGCAAGCAGCACGACCGGGCACTGCCAAATCTGCTCGTCCAGGCCGGCCTTGGTCAGCTCCTCGCGCGCGATGGCGTCGGCGGCGCGCAGGGTTTCCAGGCGCTCCTCGGTCACTTCGCCGATGATGCGGATGCCCAGTCCTGGCCCCGGGAACGGCTGGCGGTTCACAATCACCTCGGGCAGGCCGAGTTCGCGGCCGACGGCGCGGACCTCGTCCTTGAACAGGAGGCGAAGCGGCTCAACGAGCTTGAACTCCACGTCGTCCGGCAGGCCGCCAACGTTGTGGTGGCTCTTGATGTTCGCGGTACCGGTGCCGCCGCCGGACTCCACCACGTCCGGGTACAAGGTCCCCTGGACCAGGAAGTCGACGCTCTGCCCGTCTCCGGAATCCGCCAGGATTCCCGCGACGGCGCGCTCGAAGGAGCGGATGAACTCCGCGCCGATAGCCTTGCGCTTCGCCTCCGGCTCGGTCACGCCGGCCAGCTTGGAAAGGAACGCCTCGCGTTCGTCGACAGTGACTAGGTTGGCACCGGTCGCGGCCACGAAGTCGTTCTCCACCTGCTCGCGCTCCCCCTGGCGCAGCAGGCCGTGGTCCACGAACACGCAGGTAAGCCGGTCACCGATGGCGCGCTGCACAAGTGCGGCAGCCACCGCGGAGTCCACGCCGCCGGACAGGCCGCAGATCGCGCGCCCCTCGCCCACCTGCTCGCGTACCTGCTCAATGAGCTGGTCAGCGATGTTGGAGGCGGTCCAGTTCTGCTCCAAGCCCGCAATGTCGGTGAGGAAGCGGGTAAGCACCTGCTGGCCGTGCGGGGAGTGCATGACCTCCGGGTGGTACTGCACGCCGGCGAATTTGCGGGATGCGTCCTCGAACGCCGCCACGGGCGCGCCCGGGGTGGACGCGGTCACCTCGAAGCCTTCGGGCGCCTGGGTCACGGAGTCGCCGTGCGACATCCAGACGGGGTGGGTGGCCGACAGGCCGTCGTGAAGCTTGCCGCCCTTGACCTCCATCTGGGTGCGGCCGTACTCGCGCGCACCGGTTTTCTCCACCTTGCCGCCGAGCGCCTGCGTCATGATCTGGAAGCCGTAGCAGATGCCGAAAATCGGCAGCCCCAGCTCGAAAATCTCGGCATCAAGTTGCGGGGCGCCCTCCTCGTACACCGAGGACGGGCCACCCGAAAGCACGAGCGCGAGCGGGTTCTTCTCGCGGACCTCGGCGGCGGTGATAGTGGACGGAACGACCTCGGAAAACACATTGGCCTCGCGCACGCGGCGGGCGATGAGCTGCGCGTACTGGGCACCGAAGTCGACGACAAGGACAGGACGTTGATCGGTAGTCACGGCTTCAAATACTAGCCGATTGCTTATCGACGGCTCCCGCCCGGCACACAGAAACGCCGCGACTACGCAGATGGTCGCGGCGTGAAAGCTAGCGCTTACTAGCGCACTGCTGCACTGAGGCGGTCCAGTGCCTCACGCACCGGGTCCGTCGACGGCGCCTGCGCCAAGTTCTCCGCAGAGACATGCAGCTGGTGGATGGAGCGGTCAGCCGCATCCATAGCACGCTGCACCTCTTCCACCAGCGGCGCAACCTCGTCGCCCATGATGGAATCGGTCGTGTTCTGCGACCAACGCTTAATCATCTCAAGCGGAATCTTCGTCAGCTCCGTAATGGAGTTCACCTTCAGCTCCACACGGCGGCGGAACGAGGAGTGCAGGAACACCGCGTCGTCCATGTGGCTGACGTCGCCCTCAAGCGCGTCGACAAGCAAACGCATCGAGTCCGAGCGGTCCTCCTCCGTGGAGAACTGCGCAGTCTGCGCGGTGTGCAGACGAGCCAGAGCGATAGCCATGCGCGCGTTAGAGGTCTTCGCGTACAGCTCCTCGGCCACCTCGGCCAGAGACTGCGCGTTTTCGTCGATAATGCCACGCATCGTCGCCCACACCTGCAGCGGAGCGAGCAGCAGCGTACGCGACGCGCCCTCGGCGACGACGTTTTCCATCTCCGCCTTCACCTTGTTGGTCACCGCGTTCTCTTCCACCAAGGTCTCAGACGCCTTGCGTAGCTCTTCGGCCGCAACCTGAATCGCGGTCTGGATCTGCATGAACGAGTCGAGCTCGGAGTACAGCGCCTGCGCCGCGTCGTAGATCTCGCCTTCGCCCTCCGGTAGCGTGAAGCCAGCTTCCTCGCGGGCAGCAACCTCGGCCGGCAACGCATCGCGAATAAACGCGTCGTAGTCCGGCAGCAGCTCCCCCATGCGGGCGGCGCCGCGCACAGCGCGCTCGCGGCGGCCGACACCCTCGTCGAGCGCGGCGTGCTCAACGGCGTTCGCCTCCTGGTACACCTCGCCCGCTGCCGCGAACAGCTCCGTCATCGGGCGGGTACGCACCGAAAGGTAGCCCCCGTCCGGCAACGGGGTGACGGTGGCGAACACGTCGTAGGCCGAACCGCTCTTCGCCCTGTTGCGCACGTACGCAGCGAAGGGACGGCCATCCTCGATGGTGTCCCACATCAGCTTGAACGCGCCGCCGGGCATCTCCTCGTGGCGGATCAAGTTATGGGGTTTGCCGATCATTTCCTCGGGCGAATACTGCGCATGGCGAATGAACACCTCATTGACGTGGGTCATCACGCCTTTCGCGTCAGTGACGGAAAAGAAGATGTCGTTGACGCCAACCTCGTGGGACGGGCCCTCTGGGGCGTCTCGAAGTATCGTTACACGGTTGGACATAAGTGAACTTCAACCAATTCTGCGATTAAGAGCGGACACACAATTCGGCCTTTTGGAAAGACTTCAAATCAGTGTACCCGCATTTGGCCATAATTCTCCGTAATCCCCCAATTAGGTTGACTTCACCCCACGGTTCGGACGACGGACCATAGAGCACAACCCCGAGTGGGTGGCGCCTCGAAGCCCCAGAGGATTCGCTCGTTTCCACTCCACCCCGGGGAAACTGCGGGTGGGCTGCCTGGGATTGCCAGTACGCGCCACCGGCGGCGGCTTCCTCGGCGCCGGTAAGACCGCGGCCCAGCATAACGGCATCCGCACCGCAGGCCACCGCGACGGCGATCTCGCCCGCGGAGAGCTCGTCCGCATCGGCGAGGACATGCACGTAGCGCCCCTCCGTCTCATCCAGGTAATCCCGGCGCGCCGCAGCCGCGTCTGCGATTGCAGTAGCCATCGGCACGTAGATGCCGGTGTCGCGGACCATGTCGCCCGCGCCGACGATCACACCGGCCACGCCGGCGCGCATGAGGTGCAGCGCGGTGGAGTAGTCGTACACGCCTCCCGCAATCACCGGGACCTCGAGCGTGCCCACGAACTCCTTCAGGTTCAACGACTCCCCGCCCGGCTGCACGTGCTCGGCGGAGACCGTCGCCCCCTGGATGAACAGGATTTCCGCGCCAGCCTTGATGACTACGGGCGCAAGTTCGCGAGCGTTTTGCGGGCTCACGCGCACCGCAACGGTCACGCCTGCGTCGCGGACCTGGGCGATGCGCTCAGTGAGCAGGTCCGTGTCCAGCTCCGCTGCGTGCAGGCGCTGCAGCGTCTCGATGCGTGCCCTACTGGTACGCAGGAAATCATCGGCGTCTTCGTCAGCCGATTCAGCGCCGCCCGCGTTAAGCACCTCCTGCACGGCGTCCTCGAAGGAGGCATGCCGACCCCAGAGCCCCTCGGCGTCAATGACGGCTAGACCGCCCTGCTTGCCCATCTCGACGACAAACTCGGGGCTGGCAAGCGCGTCGGTTGGCCGCGCAATGAGCGGGATGTCAAAGCTGTACGCGTCGATGTGCCACGAAGTATCAACGTCCTTCGAGGAACGCGTGCGCCGCTTCGGCACGATGGAGATTTGGTGCAGGTCGTAGGCCTTGCGGGCCTCTCGGCCGAGCCCGATTTCGACGTAGTCACGCATTGGTCAAACGCCCCTTTTTAGCTGCGGTAGTTCGGCGCCTCGACGGTCTGGGTGATGTCGTGCGGGTGGCTTTCACGCAGGCCAGCTGCGGTGATCTGCACAAACTGCTTGGTTTGCAGCTCCTCGATCGAGCTCGCGCCGGTGTAGCCCATCGCCGCGCGCAGGCCGCCGACGATCTGGTGCGTGATCGAGTCCAGCTCGCCGCGGTACGGCACGCGACCCTCGATGCCCTCCGGCACCAGCTTGTCTTCACTGGTTACGTCCGCCTGGAAGTAGCGGTCCTTGGAGAAGGAGCGCTTCTCGCCCGTGAGTCCACGGCCCTGCATCGCGCCCATGGAGCCCATGCCGCGGTAGCGCTTGTACTGCTTGCCACCCACGACCACGATGTCGCCTGGGGCCTCAGCGGTACCAGCGAGCATGGAACCAAGCATTACTGTCGACGCACCGGCGGCGAGCGCCTTCGCCACATCACCCGAGAACTGCATGCCGCCATCCGCGATGATCGGCACGCCCGCCTGTTTCGCCGGCACGGCCGCCTCCATGATCGCGGTGATCTGCGGCGCACCCACGCCTGCCACGACGCGGGTGGTGCAGATCGAGCCCGGGCCGATACCCACCTTGATCGCGTCCGCGCCAGCGTCCACCATCGCCTGCGCCGCGCTGCGGGTGGCCAGGTTGCCGCCGATGACGTCGACACGCTCGCCGAATTCCTTCTTCACGCGCGCCACCATCTCCAGCACGCGGTTGTTGTGCGCGTGCGCGGAGTCGACCACGAGCGCATCAACGCCCGCCTCGACCAGCAGCGCCGCACGGTCGAAGGAATCCTCACCCGTGCCCACGCCAGCCGCGACCAGCAGGCGCCCGTCGGCGTCCTTAGACGCGTTCGGGTACTGCTCCGTCTTCACGAAGTCCTTCACAGTGATCAGGCCAGCCAACGCACCGTTGTCGGTGACGATGGGCAGCTTCTCCACCTTGTTCGCCGACAGCAGCGCAAGAGCTTCTTGCTTATCGACGCCCTCCCGGGCCACCACCAGCGGCATCGGGGTCATAACCTCGGAGACCTTCCGGTTGAAGTCCGGCTCGAAGCGCATGTCGCGGTTCGTGATGATGCCCACCAAACGCCCATCACCGTCCACCACCGGCAGGCCGGAGATGCGGAACCGGGCGCAGAGCTGGTCTACGTCGTCAAGCGTCATGTCCGGCGTCGCAGTAACCGGGTCGGAGACCATGCCGGACTCCGAGCGCTTCACCACGTCCACATGCTCCGCCTGATCCTGGGCGCTCAAGTTGCGGTGCAGCACGCCGATGCCGCCCTGGCGCGCCATCGCGATCGCCATACGGGACTCCGTCACCGTGTCCATCGCCGCGGAGGCCACCGGGATACCCAGGCGAATGTTGCGGGTGAACTGGGAGGCGGTGGACACCTCGGAGGGCACAATGTGCGATTCGGCGGGCAGCAGCAGCACGTCGTCAAACGTCAAGCCCCGAAGCGCCACCTTCTCCGGATCGTCCCCACCTGTCCAAACACGTTCTGCGGCCATCGACCTTTTCTCCTCTCCGCGGTTTGCTTTGCCGTACATGGTATATCGCCCCGCGACGAAGACGGTAGGCGGATTGGCCTACTCCCAAGCTCCTTGAATAGGCTGGGTCAGGTGAACTACGACGACATGATGCCACTGGACCCGTTCGCGGACGACCCCAACGACCCGGCATCCTTCATCGAAGACGACGAACCGGTGGAGCCACTGTCGGCCCAGGAGCGCGTTGAAGTCATCCGCGACCTCGCCCACGTGCGCGACGCACAGCGCCTGCTGAAGCCTCGCGGCATCCTGGGCATCTACTTCCAGTGCGACGACTGCGACCAGATGCACTTCTACGACTGGGAGATCATGGAGCAAAACATGATCGCCTCGCTGAACAACGAGCTGCCGCCGGTGCACGAGCCGAGCGCGAGCCCGAACATCGACGCATACGTGCCCTGGGATTACGCCATGGGCTACCTTGACGGCCTCGAGGGACGCTAGCTACTCCGTTCCGTTCGAGGAGCCGATTACGCCCACCGGAGGCGCCACCGACGGTGCGACGAGCGACTGATGCACCGACACCGGCGGGGCAGCCGGCTGAGACACTGGCTGGGGTGGCTGCACCGGCTGTTCCTGGTTACTCGGCGCGGGCGGCTGTGAGCCCTGGCTGGGCTGGCTCGGTTGCACCTGCCCCCTGGCCTGGCTGGCCCGGCTGGCCTGGCTGCACGGTCGGCGCTTGACCGGTACCTGGCGTCTGCGTGCCGGGTACCTGGCTCGGCACCGCGGTTTCCGGACGTGGTTCTGCAGGCACTGCTGCCGAGGGCTGCGGTGGCTCAGGCGCAGTCTTCGTCGTTGTCACATTGCGGGTCACGGTGACCACCACAGGGTCGCCGGACGGGCCGAGCCTTGGCACCTTGGTCTCGTTGATGGAGGCCAACAGAAGCCGAGCTTGCTCGAGCAGGTCGCGTGTGGCATCGGCATCGCCGCTTTCGCTCGCAGCCTCCAACTCATCCAAGGTGGTGGCCAGCTCCACCATTGTGGTCTCGCCCTTGTTCATAGGGCTGTACAGCGCTGATCCGGCGCCTACGATCGCCACGGAGGCCGCTGCCGCACCCACCAAGCCTGCAACCCACGGGTTGGTGGCGTAGCGCTTCTTGCGGGCCTCATCCAGCGACACCACGTCTGCGCCGCCTTCGTGCTCCCCCGGAAGCTGCGGCGCGTCTGGCATGGGGCGCTCCACGTCCTCACGCAACCCCAGCAGCAAACCGGCGAGGGGGTCACTGTCGTTCGAAGGGTCCTCGCCGCGCGCTAACGCGTCGAGGAAGAGGTCGTCGCTCTTCACTGAGTCGCCCCGTCGCTCACTCACGGTTGCCCGCCTTCCGGTTGCCTGCTCAAACCTGTGCCCAAAAATCGGCCATCATCCTGGCGTAGTTCCTCACGCAGCTTCGCTAATGCACGGTGCTGCGCCACACGTACAGCACCAGGTGTGCTGCCCACCGCTTCTGCGGTTTCTTCCGCCGTCAAGCCCACGAACACTCGCAGGATGATGATGTCCCGCGCCGTATCACTTAATACATCGAGCAACGCACGCACAGCGTTACTGCCTTCAATTGTAAGCGCGGCTTCCTCGGGTGTAACCCCTGCGTACTCGCGGTCGGGCAGTTCTTCCGTCGGGTGGGTCTTGTCGCGCGAATACGCCCTGTGCGCGTCTGCAACCTTGTTGTAGGCGATCCCGTACACGAACGCCATGAAAGGCTTGCCGGTGTCGTGGTAGCGCGGCAGAGCGGAAGCTACTGCGAGACAGATCTCCTGGGAGACGTCCTCAGGGGTGGGCATCCGTCCGCCGCTCATGCGTGCACGGGCGTAGCGCAGCACGCGCGGGTGGATGATCGCAATGATGCGCTGCATCGCGCGCTGGTCCCCGTTGGCAGCGGGCGAAACCAGCGAGGCGAGCTCATCGTCTTCATCAGAGCCGGAGCTGACAGGACCATCGTGGGTAGCTCTAGACCGCACCGCACCGTTTCCTTCCTTGCTCCGACGTGTAGGTTCCGCACTATCAAGCGCGGCAGATGCTTCATCATAAACCGTTTACCTGTCACACATCCGCCCACGGGCAACACCTGAATTTCGCAAGGAATTCACCAGCCCGTAACCTTTGCTGTCAGCCCAGCTCACATCTAATATTTTCACGCTAATCCGGGCAGAGGGTCATTCTGGGAACTACCTGTAACCGCCGATACACCCAGTGTTAACCCAAGGGAGCCAGACTTCGTTCTCGGTCATCACAGTTCAGAGATTTCTCGTTGAAGGAGCACTCTCCACATGTCTTTGCCACACACGCTTCCGGGCCCCAACGCCGACTTCTGGGATTGGCAGCTTCACAGCGCCTGCCGGGGCGAAGCTTCGGAGGTTTTCTACCACCCGGACGGGGAGCGCGGCCGTGCGCGCGCCCAGCGGGAGAACCGCGCGAAGGCAATCTGCTTCAACTGCCCTGTGCTCTCCCAGTGCCGCGAGCACGCGCTGCGTGTGGCGGAGCCGTATGGCATCTGGGGCGGCATGAGTGAGTCTGAGCGCCAGGCGGTGCTGCGTGGCGCTGCGGGCGGCATGAAGGTTGCCGCGGCTTCGGCCAAGTAGCCGCACATAGCGAACTCCCCGCGGGCATGTTGCTCGCGGGGAGTTTTTGGGCTTGTGTGCGCTTATCGACGCGCAAAGCGTCTAGTGCACGTGCCCGTCGCCTGCCGCCCGATCCTCGTCTTCGGCCGGTTTTGTCACCACGGACGCCTCGGTGGTGAGCACCATGCGTGCCACGGACGCGGCGTTGACCACGGCGGAGTGGGTGACCTTCACCGGGTCGATGATGCCCTGCTCGATGAGGTTGCCGTACTCGAGCGTCGCGGCGTTGAAGCCTTCGCCGTTTTGCATCTCGGCGACCTTGGACACCACCACGGCCCCGTCGAGACCCGCATTGTCGGCGATCCAGTAGGCGGGCTTGCTCAACGCGCGGGCGACCGCCAGCACGCCGGTTTTCTGCTCGCCGTCGAAGCCCTCGGCGAACTGCTCAAGCTCGGAGGCGATCTGCACGAGCACGGAACCGCCGCCGGCGATGATGCCCTCCTCAACTGCGGCACGCGCCGCGTTGATGGCATCCTCGACGCGCCGCTTGCGCTCGTTCATCTCGGTCTCCGTCGCCGCGCCGACGCGCAGCACGGCCACGCCGCCGGAGAGCTTCGCCAGGCGCTCCTCGGCCTTCTCCTTGTCCCAGGTGGAGTCGGTGGTGGCGATCTCGCGGCGGATCTGGCCGCGGCGCTCCTCCACCGCTTCGGCGCTGCCTGCGCCGTCGACGATGACGGTGTCGTCCTTCGTCACCGTGATGCGTCGAGCGGTGCCCAGCTGCTCCAGGGTGATGTCCTTCAGGTTCACCCCGACCTCCGGGTCGACCACAGTGGCCTCGGTGACCACCGCGAGGTCGTCCATGAACGCCTTGCGACGCTCGCCGAAGTACGGCGACTTCACGGCTGCGACCTTCAGCGCCTTGCGGATGGAGTTGACCACCAGCGCCTGCAGGGCCTCGCCCTCGACATCCTCCGCGATGATGAACAGTGGCACGGACTGGGACGCGGCCTGCTCCAGGATGGGCAGGAAGTCCGGCAGCGAGGAAATCTTGTTGCGCACGAGCAGCACGCGCGCGTTTTCGAGCACAGCCTGGCCGGAATCCGGGTCCGTCATGAAGTAGGGGCTCAAAAAGCCCTTCTCAAACGAGATGCCCTCGGTGAGATCGACGTAGGACTCGATGGACTGGGATTCCTCGACGGTGAGCACACCGTCCTTTCCCACCTTATCCATCGCGCCAGCGACCATTTCGCCGATTTCCTTGTCGCGGGAGGACACCGTTGCCACGTTGGCGATCTCCTCGGAGGAAGAGACTTCGGTGGCGCGAGCTTTGAGCTCCTCGACGACCTTCTCGGCAGCCGCCTTGATGCCCTTGTTCAGCTCGATCGGGTTGGCGCCGGCCGCGACGTTGCGCAGGCCCTCGGCCACCAGCGCCTGCGCGAGCAGGGTTGCGGTGGTGGTGCCGTCGCCAGCAATGTCGTTCGTCTGCACAGCGACGGACTTGACCAGCTGGGCGCCGAGGTTTTCAAACGGCTCTTCCAGGTCGATGTCGCGGGCGATGGTCACGCCGTCGTTGGTGACGGTCGGCCCGCCCCACGCCTTAGACAGGACGACGTTGCGGCCGCGGGGGCCAAGGGTGACCTTCACCGCGTCGGCGAGTGTGTCCACACCGCGCTGGATGCCCTCACGGGCCTCCTGGTCAAATGCAATGAGCTTTGCCATGTATGGCTACACCCTTTCTGCGTTACTTGCTTCGAAGTTACTTTTCGACGACGGCCAGCAGATCGCGGGCAGACAGCAGCAGGTACTCCTCGCCGCCGTACTTCAGCTCGGTGCCGCCGTACTTGGAGAAGATGACGGTGTCGCCCTCGTTGACGTCCAGTGCCACGCGGTTGCCGTTGTCGTCCAGGCGGCCCGGACCAACCGCGATGACGACAGCCTCCTGCGGCTTCTCAGCTGCGGAGTCCGGGATAACCAGGCCGGAGGCGGTGGTGGTCTCAGCCTCAGCGATCTGGACGAGGACCTTGTCTTCGAGCGGCTTGATGTTGACGTTTGCCATGATCAGTACCTGTACGTGACCTTTCGTAATTGAAGTCGTTGTTTACGGGTTCAAGGTGATTGAAGTTCAAGGTTTGTCAGGCCCAGCCGTCGTCGCGGGTGAACAACTGCGCTTCACACAACCTGGTTGGCACTCTACCTCCGCGAGTGCTAAGTCACAACAAAGCCGAGCGCACCACCCCGCGGGTAAAACGGGGTGCGCGCCCGGCTCCTAACTACCAGCTCAAACGGCCGGTTCTACGTAAGCGGGGTGCCCATGTTCAACACCGCGTTCTCCCAGAGCTGCCACTCTTCTTCGTTATCTTCGCGGTAGTTGCGCACGGCGCGGATGGACTGCTTGATTTCTTCCACGCTTTCGTCGTCAATGCTGCGCCCATCGCGGCCCAGGAAAATCACCGGGCCGGAGATCGCGCTCACCGGATCCTGCAGGAAGTTCGGGTTGTCGGTGGCCGCAGTGTTGCGAGCCATCGACGCCACCGGGTTCGGCGCGGCGCGATTGTCGCGCGCCTCAGGCGAGTAAAGCGCCTCGAAAATTTCGCCCTGGGTCACGAACGCCACCCGGACGTTCTCGCGCACCACGGGGCCGAGGAACTGGTTGGCGCTATCGATGTCGAAGACGATGCGGTGGTAAGTAAGGTCCGGGTTCACCAGGAACCCGAACCGCTCGCGGTCGCTGCGTGTGCTCATGTTGTTGGCCGGTCCTTTCGCGTAGGTGGGGTTAACCACCACCAAGGTAATGCGTTCAGGGCAGCTCCGCTCGGTGAGAACCCCGGCTACACCAGGGGCGTTTCCACCTCGAGGGAGGTATCCGTCGCTGCGGTGAGCGGAGACGCTTCGGCCCCCTCGTGGATGAGCTGGGACGCCAGCGCCGCGATCATCACCCCGTTGTCCGTGCACAGGTTGAACCGGGGCACGCGCAACTCGATGCCGCGCTCGGCGCAACGCTGCTCCGCCAGCTCGCGCAGCCGGGAGTTCGCCGCAACGCCACCGCCCAACAGCAGCACGTTCGCGCCGGTGTCCTCGCAGGCCATGACAGCCTTTGCGGTCAGCACGTCGCAGACGGCTTCCTGGAAGGACGCGCACACGTCGTCAAGCGCTACCGTGCGCCCCTCCCGCTCGGCCGCCTCGATGTAGCGCGCGACCGCGGTTTTCAGCCCGGAGAAGGAGAAGTTGTAGCGGTGCTCGCCGCGCAGGTCCTCGGCGCGCGACAGGGCGCGCGGGAACGCCACGGCATCCTTATCGCCGCGGGCAGCATGCTTATCGACGATCGGCCCGCCCGGATAACCCAACCCCAGCAGCCTGGATACTTTGTCGTAAGCCTCGCCTGCCGCGTCGTCAAGCGTCGTGCCCAACTCGCGCATCGGCTTGCCCACCGCATCCACCTCAAGCAGCTGCGTGTGGCCGCCGGAGACCAGCAGCGCGACCGAGTGCGGCAATTCCTCGCCCTCCAAATTCGCCACCGCGACGTGCCCGCCCAAGTGGTTCACGCCGTAAAACGGCACGCCCCACGCCGCGGCGTAGGCCTTCGCCGCGCTGGCGCCGACAAGCAAGGCGCCCGCGAGCCCGGGGCCCACGGTGGCTGCTACAGCGTCCGGCTTCTCAATGCCCGCGTCCGCCAGCGCCTTCTCCATCACCTGCGGCATCGCCTCCAGGTGCGCGCGCGAAGCGATCTCCGGCACCACCCCGCCGAAGCGCGCGTGCTGCTCCATGGAAGAGGCCACCACGTCGGCGAGGATGTCCATCGTGCCGTCGTCGTGAAGCTCGACGATGCCCACGCCCGTCTCGTCGCACGACGACTCGATGCCCAGCACCTTCATGTGTTCCTCCCTGCACCTGAATCGCGCTCGGTTTTGCGCCTGCGCATCATGGAATACGCGTCTTTTCCGGAGGCCTGATAATACTGCTTGCGCGTGGCCAGGGTAAAAAACCCTAATCGCTCGTATAGCGCGATCGCCGCATGGTTGTCGGTGCGGACCTCGAGGAACATCGGCCCGTCAAGCAGGTCGGCGGTGTGCGTGAGCTGCTCCATGAGCGCCCGTCCCAGCCCCCGGCCCTGGTAGCTCGGCGCCACGCCGATGGTGTGCACCTCGAACTCCGGGTCGTCGCGCGGGCCCAGCATTGCCAGCGCAGCGTAGCCCGCCATTTCCGGCTCCCCGTCCGCGTCTTCGGTGTGCTCGTCGAAGGCGCCCAGGTAGAAGGTGTGGGGCTGGGCGATCTGGCCAGCCACCACGTCGCGGGACCATGGGTTGTCGCCGGCGAAGAGCACAGCTTCGAGCTTGGCGACGTCGCCCGCGTCCTTCGGCGCCAACTCCCGGAAGATCATCGCACCGCCGGGGAGACGTCCACCGGCTTCGGCTCCACGGCATCCGGACGCCGCAGGTACAGCGGCACGAGCGGCTCCGGCTCGGAGGATAGGTCGGCTGCGGCAACAAGCCCGGCTGGCGAGGGCGCCATGTATGTCACCTCGTTGGCTTCCACGCTGAGCTGCTCAGCGAGCTGCGGCGGCACGCTGAGCACATCGACCGGCTCGGATGCGAGATCGGCTGGCTTGCACACGTCCGGGCCGGCTGTGCGCACGCCGTTTTCGTAGCGCGCCCAGTACACCTCGCGGCGGCGCGCGTCCGTGACCACTAGGGCGGAGCCGTCCAGCCGCGCGGCTACGGCGTCGTGCGTGCACACCCCGTGGACTGGGATGCCGAGTGCCTGGGCGAATGCCGACGCCGTCGACATGCCGACCCGCAGCCCTGTGAACGGGCCCGGGCCGCAGCCCACCACCACGGCGCCGAGGTCGCTAAACGCCACCCCCGCTTCGTCGAGCAGCCGCGTGGTCTCGGGCACCAGCGCTTCGTTGTGCGCCCTGGTGGCTACGGCCACCTCGGCGAGCGTGGTGCCTTGAGCGGTGTCCACGATGCCGACAACGAGATCCGTGGTGGCGGTGTCGATTGCAAGAACAAGCATGGGGCCTAGCCCAGCATCAGCCACTGGCCCTGCGCCTTGCCGAACGCCATCGGTTGCTGCAGCGGAACACCCTGCAACATCGGCTGAAGGCAGATGTTCACGCGATCAAGCGGGACGGTGTCAACGTGTGGTTCCACACCTTCCGCTGCCGGGAAGAGCAGCATGTAGCCGTTGTCGCCGCTCATATCGAGCGCGTCGCTTTCCAACCCAACGGCGCCGAGCTTCATCTCGACGTACTCCTCCGGCTCACCCGGGCACACCGTGATGAAGCCGCCGTAGAGGTTTTCGTCGTACACCCGGGTCATGTCCACAAGTTCCGCAGCCACAACACCGCCGGCCGGCTTGATCTGCTCGATGGAGCGGGTGAGCGAGTTCGTCGGGGTCACCCCAGCCTGCGCCGCCGACGGGCGCGACTGCGGGATGAAAATGATCCCGATCAAAAGGACGATCCACAACACCGCGGCAAGCGCGATCCAACCACGTTCTCTGCTTGTCGTTTTGAGCATGAGCTAGAGCCTACTCGCCGCCCCGACGCCACGAAATTATTCGTGCCTCGGACTCCGGGTCCTTTTGCACCATGGTCTCGCGGTCCAGGGAGACATGGATGTATCCGTCCGTGAGCTGCTCCACCAGCCCCCCGCCCCACTCTGCGACCACCACGGCCTCGTCCAAGTCGGTGTCAAGATCGAGCGCGTCGAGTTCCGCTACCCCGCCGAGACGGTAGGCGTCCACGTGCACCAGATCCGGCCCGCCGCACGTGGAGCGGTGCTGCCGGGAGATGGTGAACGTCGGGCTAGTCACCCGCCCTTTCACCTGCAGGCCTTCCGCGATGCCCTGGGTGAATGTGGTTTTCCCGGCACCGAGGGGTCCGTCCAGGATCACCACGTCGCCAGCCTGCAACTGCGCGCCAAGTTCGCGGCCCAGCTCGCGGGTGTCGTCCGCGCCCTCGCAGATCCGCTGCCCCTCGGACGGCAGGCGGTACTCGCGGCGGGTGCGCCCGCGCGGGGCGCACACCACTTCATAGTTGATGGTGCCGGCGGCGTCCGCGAGCGTTGTCGCCGAGTCGCCGTCTGCCCCGAAGATCACGGCCTGATCGCCTGGGAGCACGCCCTCGGTGTTCTCGCCGAGCCACACCACGATCTGGTCCATGCACACGCGACCCACCTGCGGGTAGCTGGTGCCGTTAATGGTCACGTTCACCGCGCCCTGCCAGGAGCGCTGCACGCCGTCGGCGTAGCCCGCCGGCACCACAGCGGTCCAGCCGTTTTCCGGCGCCGCCCACGTGCGCGCGTAGCTGGTGGTCTCGCCGGCGCGCAGCGGTTTGACCGCCACCACGTCGCCGACCCACGACATGGCCGGGGTGAGCTCGTGCGTGCGCCCCGCAATCGGCTCCAGGCCGTACAGGCTCACGCCCGGGCGCACCATATCGAAATGCAGATCCGGCCTGCTCAGTGTGGCCGGTGAATTCGCCAGGTGGTTGCGCGGCACCTCCAGACCTGCCGCGCGGGCAGTGGCGATGGTCTCGCGGAACTGCTCGGCCTGGGTATCGGTGTAGGCGTCAGAGGGGTCGTCGGCGACAGCCAGGTGGCTCATCAACCCGGCCACCCGCAGCTTGCCCGCGTCTTCGGCGGCCTTAGCCAGTGCGAAGGCATTCTCCCAATCCAGAGGATCGATGCCGTTGCGGTGCATGCCCGTTTCCACTTGGAGGTAGACGGTGGGCACCGGATGGGCGTCGATAAGCGCCTGCAAATGCCGCACCGACGGCGCCGCAACCTCGACGCCAAGCGGCACCTCCTCGCCTGGTTCCCACAGCCACGCGAGTACAGGCAGGTCGGTGAGTGCACGTACGCGGATAGCCTCGGCGAACGTGGCAACGCCGAACCGGTCCGCGCCGGCCGCCTCCATGACAGGCACACAGCGCTCGACGCCGTGGTTGTAGGCGTCTGCTTTCACTACGCACATCAGCTCGGCTTCACCCGCGATCCCCTTGAGCAGGCGAGTGTTTTGTGCGATGGCCTCTAAATCAATGACAGCGCGCAGCGGGAACATGCGCCCAATGCTAGAGCAGGTGCGCCGCGCCCAACACGATCAGCATCACTGACACCGCCCACGTAGCAGTAAGCGTGACCGTCTCCGGGTGGTTGCGCGCCCACTCGAACCCCCTGCCCGCTGCAGAATCCGGACGCTTGCGCACCCAGCCGACGAGCAGGGCGCTCAACGTGGGAAGCGAAAGCGCCACCGAGGCGTACAGCACAATCGAGGTGTATCGCACCGCCGCGTCGATTCCGGAGGCAGACAGTAGCGCCAACCCGCCGTAGAAGGGCATAGACGTCGCGGACTGGATCAGGCCGAGGATGAAGCCGGTGAGCACCGTAAGCGGGCCCGGTGTGTTCAGCGAACGCAGGATACGCTGCGTGAGCGCCGAATTGTCCCCGCCCCGCAGAGCAAGGACGCCGGTCGCGACACCGGTGGCGATGAGCAGCCAGCCGAACGCGGGGCCTTCCACGAAGCGCTGCACGACCTCGCCGAGCCCGTCGAAAATAGCGAGCATGATCAGCGCCAAGGAGGCGACACCCAGCCAGTCGCCGGCGATGAGCAACGCCGTAGTTTTCGCATACCGCTTACTCGCGTTGGGCACGATGATGCCGACCGCCACGATGACGCCGATGAGCAGCAGATTCACCGAATCGATGAACGCGAGCTGCAGTGCTGGAAGCATCTCGGATCTCCTTTTGCGGCGTGATGTGGGTCTAGTGCTCGAAGAAGTGCGGGCTGCGAGTGCGCGCCGGACTCACCCTAGCGGAGGAGGACTTGCAGTAGAATTGCCGTCGTGTCTGCGAAGCTTAAAAAACTGTCCGATCTGTCAAAGCGGGGCCCGCACCGCGTCATGGTGGGCGACCTGGGCTACACCGGCCTGCCCGGCAAGGTGTACACCCCGGAAGAAGGCAAGGATCTGCCCGCCATCGCCTTCGGCCACGACTGGCTGAAAGACGTTGAAGATTACCACCGCACCCTGCGCCACCTGGCCAGCTGGGGTATCGCTGTAGCGGCGCCGGACACCGAGAAGGGCTACAACCCCGACCATCGCGGGTTCGCCGCCGACTTAGAGACGTGCCTGCAAATCCTTGCGGGCGTGCGGCTGGGCAACGGCAACATTTCCATCGCCCCGTCCAAGCTAGGCATCGCAGGCCACGGCATGGGCGGCGGCGCGGCCGTGCTCGCGGCAGTGGACAACCCGAAGGTGAAGGCCGTTGCTTCGATCTTCCCCTCCAACGTGGCCCCATCCGCGGTGGAGGCGGCGCGCAACCTGTTCACCCCCGGCATGGTGGTCGGCCCCGGCGAGGACAGCGACTCGCTGTTCGACCCGGGCAACCCCGCGAAGCTGGCGTACAACTGGGCTGGCGAAGCGGTATACCGCACGGTGAAGAAGGGCGACCAGCAAGGCTTTTCCGAGGACAGTGTGGTCAAGCGCATCCTCGGCCTGGGCAAGTCCGACCGCGGCCTGCAGGAGACGGTGCGCGGCCTGATGACCGGATACCTGCTGCACCAGCTCAACGGCGACAAAAAGTACGCCGACTTCTCCGAGCTGGACGCGGCAGGCTCCGGCGTGGAGTCGCTCACCGGCGAAAAGCTCGCCGACGCGGCGGGCCTCACCCGCGACGACGCGGGCTTCTCCCTGTTTTAGGGCTGGCTGCCCTCTTCGCGGGTAGCTCCGCCTGAACCGTGCTGCCGCGCCTGCAGCACCGCACGCACCTGGCGCTTCTGCTGCTGCGTTTTACGCGGACGCGGCAGGGAATAATCGCCGCGAGGCGGCTGGTACTGGTGGCGCGGCAACGTCTCGCGCGCAATTGCCTGCTGCTGCGCGGTGAACTCCATCTTGCGTTGCGTTTCCCGCATAACCGCCTCAAAGTCGGCCATTCGCTTCGCGGTGCGGCGCTGGTACTGCGCCGCGAACTCTGCGAAATCCATTTCCTACCACTCCCCCGTCTTCTTCACAGCCCACGGGTCCTCCGCCGGGGCGTTATTGGGCTGGGCCGCACCCTCTGCGGCCGGTGATGCTGGCGCATCCGGTGCTGCTGGCACCGCGGCGACCTGCGTGTGCGCCATCTTTTCCTGCGGTGGTGCCGGCTCCGGCACGTCTGCGAGCTCAGGCGGCGGCGCGATCACGCCCGTGCCGGTCGGCGTTGGTGCCGGGGCCGGTGGAGGCGGCGCGGGCGCGGGTGCCGGTTCGGGTGCCGGGGCCGATGCTGGTTCTGGGCACGGGCACGGCGGGCACTCCGCCGCCGAGGTGAAGCACTCCAGCGCGCCGAGCGCGGCCACGGCACCAACGGCACCGAACGCGCCGACCATCGCGGTCGGGTCCTGCAGTACCGGCGGCACGGATGGTGGCTGGAAACCGGCTACGTTCACCTTCGCGTCGAGATGCGCATCCAGCTTGGCGTCCACGCCGAAGTTAAACGACACCTCGAAACCCGGTGCCGACGCCGCCTGTGTGCCCACCGCGCCCGCCTGCAGTTTGGTGCCGGTGGTGGAGGTGTGCGGGCGGACGCGGAGCCGTCGATAAGCTGCCCCTGCTTTTCAAACTGCACCTGCGGCGCCGGGCTATCCTGCGCCGCCTCGCTTACGCATTTCGCGATCTGCTCGAGGCACTGCTCGATGACGCAGTTGCGGTCCCGGGTGGCCTCGCGGGCGTGCGAAAGCGCCTCGATGGCGAGATCCACGGCGGGCTGTACGAGCTGGGTGATGCCGCAGCGCAGCACGATGTCGAGGGTGCGGCGCACCGGCTCGAGCAGGCAGCGCACGGCAGTCTCGGCGGTGCTTACCACCTCGCTGATTGCGCTGCAGCAACGCTCGATGTCGGCCCCGATCTCGCGCACCCGGTCGAAATGGCGGCTCTCCAGCTCCTCGTCGCGGCGCTCGCGGCCGCGGATGCCCACATCGTCGAACCAGACGCTATCGTCCGCGGTGCACGTTCGCGCCGGCGTGGCCGGCCGTTCGCACGACGCACCGAGCGACACCCCTGCGGCGGCGAAAAGCTGCAGGTTCAAGCCGTTCGTGCACGCCTGGTCCCGCAACAAGTCCCCCGCCAGCCCCTGCACCTCGCTGCGTTGGCGCGCGGTGACCTCGGGTGCGCAACTGACGGTATCAACGAGATCGCGCACCTCGCGCTCGACCGTGGCTGTCGTGGTCACGGCGCCATCACCCCGCCCACCGCATCGCCGTTCGCCGCATCCGTTTCCGCAGCGGCCGACGCGAGCGCAAGCACCTGCTCCCAGTTGCGGGTGCGCGCGTGCAGGAAGCTTCTCGACGCCACGCCGAGCTCCTCCAACGCCTCCACAATCCGCATGCCGTGCTCACTGAAGCCCTCTCCGAACGCCGCCGGCGGCACAGCCGGGCGACTGGCCTCCATGTCGGCGGCAGCGTCGCGGTACGCCCCGATAGCCTCGCTGTACCGAGCGCGCACCGCCTGAACATCCATGTCAAACGTGTACACCAATTCCCCACCCCCAAAAGGATTGAAACCTAGAAAACCTGTCTCCTAGTTAGACTCCCCCAACGCCCCTTCGGTTCCCTACCGGGGCGAAATTTTTTCGTGCACCGCCAAAACTACACTGCGGCGACCACCGCCGCGAGCCGACCAGCAACTTTTCTCGCCTGCTCTTTGTCTGCGGCCTCCACCATGACACGGAAGAGCTCCTCGGTGCCTGAGGGTCGCAGCAGCACGCGGCCGGATTCTCCCAGGTCTGCCTCGGCTTCGGCGATGGCGGTGCTCACGGCAGCGTCGTCAAGAATGCGCGACTTGTCGCTCACCGGCACGTTGATCAGCACCTGCGGCAGCACCTGCATCACGCTCGCCAGCTCCGCGAGCGTCTTGCCCGTTTGCGCCATTCGCCCCATCAGCATTAGGCCGGAAAGTAGCCCGTCGCCGGTAGTGGCGTGCGCAGGCACCACGATGTGGCCCGACTGCTCGCCGCCGAGCGAAAAGTCGCCGCGGCCCAGCTCCTCGAGCACGTAGCGGTCGCCCACCTTCGTCTCGCGCATAGCGATACCTTCGCGCTCCATCGCCTGCTTCAGGCCCAGGTTCGACATCACCGTGGCCACCAGCGTGTTGTCGCGCAGCGCGTTGCTCTCCTTCATGCCCACCGCAAGGATGGCCATGATCTGGTCGCCGTCCACGATGTTGCCCTGCGCGTCCACCGCCAGGCAGCGATCGGCGTCGCCGTCGTGCGCCAAGCCAAGATCCGCGCCGTGCTCCACTACCGCGGCCTGGATCTGGTCCATGTGGGTCGAACCGGAGCCGTCGTTGATGTTGTACGCATTCGGCGAATTAAAAATCGGGATCACCGTGGCTCCTGCTGCGGCGTACGCCTTCGGGGCAACCTCGTACGCTGCGCCGTTCGCGCAGTCCACCACCACGCGGATCCCGTTAAGGTCCTGGCTCACCGCCTCCGCAAGGTGGGCCAGGTAGCGCTCCTGGGCGTCCAGGGATTCCTCGATCACGCGCCCGATGCTCGTGCCAGTCGGGCCGGTCTCCTCCAACGTGGCCATCGTGCGTTCAATCTCGTCCTCCACATGGTCCGGCAACTTGTGCCCGCCGGCGGAGAAGAACTTGATGCCGTTGTCCGGCATCGGGTTGTGCGAGGCGGAGATCATCACGCCGATATCGGCGCCGTAATCGTCGGTGAGAAACGCCAGGCCCGGGGTGGGGATCACGCCTACGCGCAGTACGTCCACGCCCTTGGACGCCATGCCGGCGGCCATCGCCGCGGCGAGCATCTCGCCGGATACACGCGGGTCGCGCCCGATGATCGCCGTGGGGCGACGCTTGCCCGCGCGGCGGTCCTTTGTCAGCACCGTCGCCGCCGCAGCACCCAACTTCAACGCGAGCGAAGCAGTCAACGCCTCGTTAGCCAGGCCGCGGACACCGTCAGTTCCGAACAATCGAGTCATGCGCAACATTATGCCTGACACCACTACCCCACCCGCGGACGGCCCACCCCAGGCTGGCAGTCGCAACCTAGCCCGCCGCACGGAAGCGGCCGCCACCCGAAACGCGGGTGACGGCCGTAAATGCCCGGAAGCGATTAACGCTTGGAGTACTGCGGTGCGCGACGGGCCTTGTGCAGACCAGCCTTCTTGCGCTCCACGGCACGGGAGTCACGGGTGAGCAGGCCAGCCTTCTTCAGGGTCGGGCGCTCAGCCGGGTTGTAGATGTTCAGTGCGCGGGCGATAGCCAGGCGCAGTGCACCGGACTGGCCGGTCGGGCCGCCGCCGGAGATGTTCGCCTTGATGTCGAACTGGCCCTCGCGCTCAAGCAGCGTCAGCGGGGAGAGGATATCCTGCTGGTGCAGCTTGTTCGGGAAGTACTCCTCGAACTCGCGGCCGTTGACGGTGATCTTGCCCTCGCCCTCGGTCACGGTGACACGAGCGATGGCACGCTTACGGCGGCCAACGGTCTGGATCGGGCCCTCGTGCAGCGGGGCAACCTCAACGGTCTCCTCGGTCTCGTCGACCTCGGGTGCGATTGCGTCGCCGATGGTGTAGTTGAACTCCTCGGTCGCTGCGGTCGCGGCGTCGAGGTCCATGTCGGCGCCCAGGTTCTCTTCTGCGAAGTTGTTCGGCTCGGTCATTACTGTGCCACCTGCTTAAACTCGTAGGTTTCCGGCTGCTGGGCGGCGTACGGGTGCTCGTCGCCGACGAAGACGTGCAGCTTCTTGATGGACTGACGGGAAAGCTTGTTGTGCGGCATCATGCCCTTCACAGCTTCCTCGATCACGCGGTCCGGACGCTCGTCCAGCGCGCGACCGAGAGTCATGGACTTCAGACCACCCGGGTAACCGGAGTGGCGGTAGCGCATCTCACGCTCGCGCTTGTTGGACGAGATGTGGATCTTGTCGGCGTTGATCACAATGACGTGATCGCCGGTGTCGACGTTCGGCGCGTACTGCGGCTTGTGCTTCCCGCGCAGGATGTCTGCGACGGTGGAAGCGAGCTTGCCCAGCACCACGTCGGTCGCGTCGATGACGTACCACTTACGGGTAATGTCACCGCTCTTCGGGTGGTAAGTAGACATGCACGACTCCTTAAAGTCTGTCTAGATGCTGCCGGCCAGAAACGTATCTCGTGTGTTTCGCTGCCCGCGGCGGCCGGTGGAGACCCGTGGCTGGCGTATGCAAACACACAGGGAGCACACCTTACGCGGTGAAGCACCCAAACACCAAAAGGCGCCGCCGCAGGAATTCCCCCATCCTGCGCCGGCGCCTTCGGCATCCCCCGGTCCCCCGTTTCCCCCTAGTGGATGCGCCGGGTACGCGCCGCGCCCGTCCCCCGAATGGATCGGCGCGCCCCCGACGCAAGTTTTTGGCGTCCCCCTTTTTCTCGCTTAGCCCCAGCTGTTGGCGGCGGCGTTGTTGACGGCGAGCATGTTCGCGTTGCCGTCTTCAACCGTGGTGGCGATCTGGTTGAGGATCTGGTTCAGCTCCTCGGCCGCCTGGTCCCACTTCGCCTGGTGCGCCTGGTAGGCGGTGGCGGCGCTGCCCCTCCAGGTCTCCGCCATGGGCTGGAGCATCTGCTTGAGCTCAGCCAGGTCGCCGTTGATGCGGGCTGCGGAGGAACGCAGGTCCTCCGAGGCGTTGGTGATCTGGGCGAAGTCGTACTTGATTTCCATAGGTGTATCCCCCGTTTTCTTTAGAGTGCCAGGCCGCCGGAGAGCTGGCGGAGGTTGTCGGTGTTGGTGGCGTCGGTGTTTTCGAAGTTCTTGGCGTTGTCGCGGATGTTCACCGCGATGTCGGCCAGGGCCTCGGACAGGCGCTTTTGGGCATCGTCGTAACGTACCATCAGCTCGTCGAAGCTGGCTTGGGCGCGACCGACCCAAAAACCTCTGGTGGATTCGGCGACTTGTTGGATGCGGTCGATTTCGCGGTTGACGTCCGCGTTGGTTTCGTCCGTGCGGTCTGCGGCCGCGCGCATCACGTCGGCTTCTGTTGCGAACTGCTCCATGTGTGGTTTCCCCCTCGGTATTTTCTTGAGAAGCTAGGCAGCCGGATTTTTGCTGCTAGGTATTAGACGCAAGGTTTGCGCCTTCGGTTCCATCGGTTGCAAAAGTTTTTTGAAATTCTGCGGAATCCATGGCCATGCGGCACGTTGCGCGCTGCACAGTGGTGGGTTCGAAGCGGGTGTGGCAGCCGACGAAGAGCTGCGTGTTGCCCTCGGGCCACGTCTTCCACAGCGCTTGCGAGCCGTCGGCGGCGCGCTCGAGGTAGGTGACGAAATGCCCGTCGGATTCCACCAGCTCGATTTCCGGATCGGCCTCGATGTCGGCGATGAGCTGCTCGGACATCGTCGCGGCGGGCAGCTGGTAGAGCTGCTCGACGAAGATGTGCAGCCGGAAGTTCGGGTCCTCGCCGGTCGCGCGCCAGGTGTCCCCCTCCGCGTCCGCGTCGAGCACAAACCCCGCGGGCACTTCCACGCTCAGGCCGTCTTTTTCTAGGCGCACGGTTGCTTCGGGCACATTGCTTATCGACGCCTCCGGTGCCCCACCATCGTCTTCACCCGCCACCTCGTCCTGCATGGGCGTGGGATCTAGCGCAGGCTCCGGGTCGGCCGCGACGTCGGGCCCGCCTCCACCGGAGAAAACCGTGGCGTAGAGCACCCCGGCCACCACGGCGGCAACAACGGCCACCACAGCGGCGATGATCCAGCCGGAGCGGTCACCCTCGGGTTCGACTGCCTGCCAGGAGTCGGTGGGTGGGTCGGGGAGGTAGTCGTCGTCAAGCTCAAGCTCCTCTACCTCCAGCTCAATGTCGTAGCCGGCCAGTGCGTGCTCGAGCTCGCGCAGGCGCGCGTGGTCGGCGGCGATATGCACCCGCGCGCCGTCCGGCTGCGGGCCGAGCACTTGGCGCACGTAGCTCGCGATCTCGCGGCTCGACGGCGCGTCGAAGCGGTGCACGTTCGCAGCCCCGGTGAACACTGTGGACATATCGGTCGCGGTGATCCGCAACGCTGGCGCGGTGTCGCGTTGAGCCGTCGTCACAGCGCGCCTCCTTCCTGATACGGAGCCGCGAGCTGAATCGTGCCCTTCGGCTCACTCTGCACTAGCGTGGCGCGGCCAGGCACTTGCGGGCCGGGGCGCACCCCGAACAACTGTCCCTCCTCGCGGGTGCCGTCCATCACCAACACATCCGGGTGCACGTCCTTCAACGCGGCGAGGAAGCCGGAGAACAACGCGCGCGATACCCCGCCGAACTTCCGGGCCACCACAACGCGCAGGCCCACGTCCCGCGCGTGCGGCAAGAGGGCGACCACAGGGCGCAACGGATCCTCGCCCACCAGGTCGAGGTCGTCGATGACCAGGTAGATGTCTGGGCCCTGCCACCAGGAACGCTGGGCGAGCTGTTCTGCGGTCACATCCGCGCCGGGAAGACGCTGGTTAAGCGTGGTGCACATCGCCCTGACCGCCTCTGTGATCGAGCTGTTGGAAGCGGCGTACGCGGCCACCATCGTCTCCTCGGCGCGGCCCAGGTGGGCGCGACGCGGGTCCAGGATCACCATGCGCGCTTGCTCGCGCGGCATCGCCTCGATCGCCGTGATGGCGCTAGCGACGAAGGTGGACTTACCACTCCCGGACGCTCCGATGGCCAGCACGTGCCCGCCCGCGTAAACCGGCTCCAGGCCGGCCCCGCCGACACCAAGTGGAATGCGCCCGACCTCCCCGGTCACAAGCGGGGCGGCCTCGACGTGGCGCGGCAACACCTTGAGCCGCGGCACCGGCGCGCGACCTGCAACCCGGTCGGTGATCTGCGCGATGTCCTCCGCGTTGACACGGGCGAAGAGGAGGTGACGGCCGTCCGGGGTGAGACCGCGGCCCGGGGTGGCGGGCAGCTTCTCCTGCACCTTGCGGTCGATCATCGAATCCATTGGTTCCGTGAGCTTCAGCTCAAAGCGAGTGCCAACCAGGTCGCGCACGTTCGCCCGGATGGCGTTCCAGCGCTGCGTGGTAACCACCAGGTGCACCCCGGCGGCCGGGCCCTCGGAGGCTATGCGCGCCAGCGGGTCGCGCAGGTCCTCCGTCTTTGCGTCCGCGGCAAGCAATGCGTGCCAGCCGTCGACCACCAGCACCGTCGGGCGCGGAGCGTCCAGGACACCAAGCACCTCGTCCACCACGCGGCGCACGCGTTCCTCGTCGCCCTTGCCCGCCACGCCTGCGACGTGCGGCAGGTGCGCCAGGTCCCGGAAGTTCCCGCCGCCGGCGTCGATGACGTACACGGCGTAGTCCGCTTCCGCCAACGACGCCACAAGGGTGTGCACCGCGGTGGACTTGCCCGTCTGGGGCCCGCCAGCAATCGCGACGTGCCCGCCAGCGGCTTCCAGGTTGATACGAAGGGGCAGTTGGCGTTGCCGGTAGGGCTCGTCGATAAGCCCAACTGCCCCTGGCGCGACCTGTGCGAGCGAAACCTCTGCGGGCAGCGGCGGCAGCCACACCTGGTGCGCCGACATGCCCAGCGCTGCCGCGACCTCGCGGGACTTTTCCACCACCGCGCCGAGCACCGTCGTGGAGTGATCGGTGTCCACCTGCACCACGGGCTCCGCCTCCACCTCGTCGCCGGTGAATACGCGCACCCCGGATGTCTCCTCGCGGTGCTCCGCCACCTCGCGGGTGAGCGGGCCTGAGACGTACGCGGCGCGGAAACGCACCAGGTCCATGCCCGCCTTGAGGTAGCCCGAACCCGGCTCACCTGGCAGCTCGTAAGCATCCGGCACACCGAGGACCTGCCGCGACTCTCCCGCTGAGAACGTCTTCAACCCAATGCGGTATGACAAGTGGCTGTCCAAGCCCCGCAGCTTGCCCTCCTCCAAACGCTGGGAGGCGAGCAAAAGGTGCACGCCGAGCGAACGGCCGAGCCTGCCCACCGCCACGAACAGGTCCGCGAAGTGCGGGTGCTGGCTGAGCAGCTCAGAAAACTCGTCCACCACGATGAGCAGCGCCGGCAACGGATCCATCTCGGGTGCCGCCCGGCGCGCCTCGGCGTAATCGGTGGTGTTGGCGAAGTTGCCGGCCGCGCGCAGCAGCTCCTGGCGGCGGTTCAGCTCGCCCGATATCGCATCGAACATGCGCTCCACCAGCACCGCTTCGTCTTCCAGGTTAGTAATCACGGCGGCGGTGTGCGGCAGTGATTCGCACCCGAGGAACGTGGCGCCGCCTTTGAAGTCCACGAGCACGAAGTTGAGTTCCTCGGGTGAATGCGTGGCGGCGAGCGCTGCCACAAGTGTCCTGAGCAACTCGGATTTTCCGCTGCCCGTGGCCCCGATGCACAGGCCGTGCGGGCCCATGCCGCCGTGCGCCGCCTCCTTGACGTCGAGGTACACCGCGTCGCCGTCGGGGGTTGCGCCGATCGGCACCGTGAGCCGCTGGCGCGAACCCTGCCTGCCCGGCCACATGGTGTGCGCATCCAGCGCCTCGATGTCTGCGATGCCGAGCATGGGCAGCAGGCCGCCGCCCTGGGTCCGCGTCGCGTTGTCCGGGCGGCGGTAAAAGGCC
Organism: Corynebacterium sp. Marseille-P4321; assembly: GCF_903645305.1. GTDB lineage: Bacteria > Actinomycetota > Actinomycetes > Mycobacteriales > Mycobacteriaceae > Corynebacterium. The sequence goes on from NZ_CAHJXO010000003.1 coordinate 133,911, forward strand.
AGCCGGCGCGCCACGTACTCCGCCTCGCGGGCTGAGAACGCATCCGGCACCCCAAGGGTTTCCGTGCCCTGCTCGGTCACCGCGCCCAGGGTGTCGTCGCAGATGAGGTGGAAGGTGTCGCCGTCGATGCAGTAGTCAGGGTCCGGGTGCACGTAAATGGTGCAGTCGGCGTCGGAGGTGGCGGGGTGGTCACCGGAGGCGTCGATAAGCGCGACGCGAAACCGTGCATCCCGCGACCGCGAGTGCGGCAACCACTTTGCCCACCCGAACGGCGCGCTGATGGAAACGAGCTCCGGGCCGTGGAAAAACGCCAGCTGCACCACGATGGAGCGCGCCACCTCGAGTGCTCTCGGTCCTGCGAGCGTGATGGTGGGAAAGGCGTCGAGTTGCACCACAATCGGCATTCCGGCAACTGTGCCGACTGCCGCGACGGTGCGGCGCACGCTCACCGCACACACCGGGTCCAAATCCTCCGGGCTGCCCGGATCCTCCACCTCAACCGGCGTGCACAACGCGCCGTTGCCCGTGCCCAGGCGCACCGTGAGCGCCAACGGGGACGACGCCGCGCGCTCCCACACCCGCTCCGTGGGCACCGCCGCGGCCAGCTCGCCCGGCGCGGGGTGCAAGGTTGTGTAGTGCTCGCGCTGCCGATCAGCATTGCCACGCGCCTTGCCCGCAAGGGCGTCAAGGTGGCGCAGGTAGACGCGCCGGGTCTCGTCGATGTCGCCCTGGCGCTGGCCCGGGGAGAACATGCCCACCAGGCCGAACAGCATCATGAGCGGGAAGATGAGCATCATCGGGCTCATGGCGCGGCCGGACAGCATCATCAACGCCATCACCGCGCCGATGGCCACCACCATGACCACCGGAATCAGAATTTTCACCACCGGCGCGGGCTGCTGTTTCTGTGCCGCGGGAACCGGTTCGACCCGCAGCACCCCATGCGGCAGCGGCGGCAGCTCCGGCTCGCTCGCCGTGGGCACGAGCACCGGATTGTGGTCTAGGCCAAGCAAAATTTTCCCCCCCTTATTTATTGCTCCCCAGTTCCCCCGAACTGTGGACGTGAGGGCAATTGTAAGCCATACTGTGTTCCACTGCGCGGCGAATGGGGTGCCGCGCACGGGATTGACTAGCCGGATGATTTTTCGGGGGGAAGAATTTTGGTTGCCACTTCGGCGCACCACATTGTGCGCGTTACCGTGCGTGTTTCCGTCGCCGGGTTCCACCGTGACATCGACGTCACGCTGCCCACGTCGTCCACCTTTGCAGAGGTGCTGCCGGAGCTAGCCAGGTTGGTGGATCTGCCTGAGATCCACCGCCCGTGGGAGGTTTCCACCGTCGGCGGGGCGCCTCTGGACATGCACACGCCGCTGTATCAGCTCAAGCTTTTCGACGGCTCCGCGGTGGCCCTCCGCCCCCAAGAACACGTAGCGCCCCCGGTGGTGCGCGACGCGGCGGATGCGCTACGGGAAGTGGGCCACACCGCGCGCCAGCTGCGGGGCTTGGACGTCGCAGCGACGTACGCGGGGCTTGTGGCGCTTTTTATGTGCGCGGGTGTGTTCTTCACCCCGGCGCAGGCGCTGGCCGTAACCGGCCTGGTGGCGCTGTGCGTTGCAGTCGTGGGTGCCTCGCGCGCGGTGTACTTCGCCGTGCCGTGCTGCTTCGCGCTGTGCGCCGGGCTGTGGGTCGCGGGCCCAGACCCGCAGGGGGCGGACGTGGCGTACGGGGTGTTTGCCGCCGCGGCTGCCGCAGCACTCGCCGCCGGCGCCGGAATGGGCATGCGGCTCTTTGGCGCAGCGGAGGCCGCGTTCGTGTGCGCGGTGTGCGCGATGGTGTCCTGCGGCGCGCTCGGCGTGTGGCTGCCGGCTGCACTCGCACCTGCGGCGTTGACATTGCTTGCCGCGGTGCTGCTTGTAATGGCCACACCGGGTACCGCCACCCGCGTTGCCGGGTTGGCGGTGCCCCGGGTGCCCACGGCTGGCGAGGAGTTCGACCGGGCCGACGCGTACCAACTCGATGTGGACGCGCGCAGCCGGTCGGCGGCGTCGGTGGCCGCAGCGCTGAGCGTGGCAGTTACGGTGTGCGCCCTTCCGGCGCTGGCCCGCATCGCGCTCGCCGGCGGGGTGTGGCCGTTCGCGCTGTGTGTCTGCCTCGCTGGCGCGCTGGTGGTGCACGCCTCCAGGCACCACTGGGCGGTGCCGCGCGCGTGTTTGACCGCCGTTTCGCTCGCCGCGGTGGTGGCTGCCGCGGTGTCGGCCGCGCGCGGCGAGGTGCACCCGGCGGTGATGGTGATTGCGATGGCAGTATCGCTCGGCGCCGCCACGGCTGTGGTCTGGGCGCAGCGAGTGGGCGATTTAGAGCCCACCACCGTGGTGTGGTTCGAGCGCGCTGAAGCCGCCGCTATCATCGCGTTCTTCCCGCTCGCGGTGCACCTCACCGGCCTGTTCGACCTGATCAGGGGGTTGTAGGCCATGCGTTTTATGCCCGTGGCCGCGCTCGCCGCACTGCTGGTCCCGGTGCCGGCCGCCGCGCAGGATTACGCATGCGCGGTACCCGCGAGCGCTCAGGCGCCGCAGGTTACGGAGGAGGTTTCGCAGTTGCGCAGCTTTGCGACGGGCTCCGGGATCACCGTCGCAGTCATCGACACCGGAGTCGCCGCCCACCCAGAGCTGCGCCGATTGCGCGGCGGGAGGGACTTCGTGGGCGAGGACCCGCTGTTCGACTGCGATTCACATGGCACCGTTGTCGCCGGAGTGATCGCCGGGGCGACCACGGGCATCGCGCCGGGCGCAGAAGTGGTCTCCGTGCGCCAGACGTCCGCGCACTACCGCGACTCGCCCGGCGAGGAGTCGGCCGCTGGCAACCTGCGCACGCTCGCCGAGGCGATTCACAACGCGCTCGACGAGGGTGCGCGGGTGATCAACATCTCCGTCGTGTCCTGCGTCGACCCCGGGCTGGCCGCGCGTATCGACGACGCGGTGGTGCGCGACGCGCTCACCCGCGCCGAACGCGAAGGCGCCGTGGTGGTCGCGGCCGCCGGCAACGCCTCGCCCGACTGCGAGCCGGGGTTCACCGTCTACCCGGCGCACTACCCCACCGTGCTGGCGGTGGCCGCCCGCGATGACGCGCACACTGTCGCGGGCTACTCACTCGGGGCGACGCTATCGGCCGAGGGCCACGTCGCGCACGCGCTGTCCTCGCGCGGGGCAGGTTGGGCTGACGGCACCCTGGCCAATGACGGCGTGCGGGCCTACCAGGGCACCTCGTTCGCCGCTCCGGTGGTCAGCGGTGCGGTTGCACTGTTGCTCTCACGCCACCCACACCTTTCGCCCGCCGAGGTGCGCGAGCTGGTGCACGCCGCCGCGCAACCGGGTGGTGGCGCAGTGACCCCGATTGCGGTGCTCACCCAGCTGCGCCCGGACGCGGTGGCGGAGAACCCGCCGCTGAGCGTCGAACCCGCGGATGCGCGCGTCTCCCGCGCCGGCGTCCGCCTGGGGAACCTGGGCGTGGCGCTGCTCGCGGCAGCGGTCCTTGCGCTTGCGGCCGCCGCGACCCGCAGGCGCAGCGAGTACCGCTAATAGGTGGCAGTGAGCGCCGCCTCCCGGCTCAGCTCGGCGCCCTCCGGGAGGAGGGAGATAATCTCCCACGGCACCTGCTCCACGTGCTCGGCACCCACCGTTGCGAGTGTGTCCTTGTCCGGCGCGCTGTGGCGCAGCCCGTTGGCGGAGACCACGTGGTAGCCGTGGCCCGAGTCCACGCCCACCGAGCCGCCCGCAAGACCCGCGAAGTGCGTGGCTATCGACGCCCCGGACAGCTCCACACCCTCCGGCACCTGCGCTAATGTGGCGCCGCCGCGTGCTTGCGTCACGCACACCGCGCGCGTTTCCGGGTCCACCCACCGCGGGGCGTGCGCGGGCAGGCGCAGCTCGAGATCGCCGTCCGGGTAGGAGGCCAGTTCGTCGCGGGGGACGGTTTTCTCGGCGGCGCCCGCGTCGAGAAGCATTGCGCGCTGCGTGGGCGTGGCCTTTTGCACCGCACCGTTGTGAAGGAGCCAAGTGTCCTCGCCGGTGTGCAGTAATTCCGGCAGCGGGTTCGGCAGCACCATCGGGGGCAACTCGCGCAGCGCTGTGAGGATCTGCGACGGCGGGGCCCACACCGGAGTGCCCGCGCCCACGCCCAGGCCGCGGCGCACGATGCGCCCCTCCGGCGAGGTCTCCGGCGGGAGCAACTGGCGGCCCTCAGCGGTGACCAGCCATTGGCGGGAGCCGTCGGTGGCCAGCACGGCTTCGTCGATAAGCAATTGCTCCGGCGCCTCACCCGCGATGACCGTGGTGTTGCACACCGACCAAAACGCCTCCGGGCTGTCCTGCGGCGCGAACATCGACGGCGCCGCGACGATGCCGACCGGGATGCCGCGGCCCATCGCCGCCAAATGCTCGTCGCCAACCCGCGCCGGCTCCTCCGCCGCCCCCGCAATCAACCGCGCGGAGGTGAGGTTGGTCACCGGGTGCACCGCCTCGCCCACGCGCACGTACAGGCTGCCGTCCGACGCCCGAATAATCGGCGCCTCGCCCGGATTGGGATTCGGCCGCATCCACGCAAACAACCCCATCACCCCCGCAATCAGCACCACCGCAGCCAACCCAAACACCGCCGCGCGACGCCGCGACGCCAACGGGTCGTGGATCATGCGGATATCCCCGAACATCAAACCGTGCTCCACACGCCGACGCATGAACCTATGCCCAGACACCTGAGCACGCGTAGTAGGCAACACACGAGCCATTTGCTCCCCCTCCCCCGAGTAAGTCTTTCTCACCCTACACGGGGAGCGGTCCTCCCGCGCGCCCTGTGACGCTTCGATGCCGGTTTAGGGTGACCCCACACCGTGCAACCGAACCCAAAAAAGGAGACACACCATGCACCGAAACACACGCGCCACCGCAGCCGCCGCAAGCCTCATGCTCGCCGCCGCAGGACTCACCGCCTGCAGCGCAAGCGCCGGCGGCGAGATCCCGGAGGGCTACTACCGCCTCAAAGACGACAGCGAATCCCGCACGGAACTGAAGATCTACGGCGGCGACAACCACTACTGCACCGTAGAAGTCAAGGAAACCCCGAACTCCCCGCTCGAGCGCGAAAAATGCTTCTTCGACCCGGAGACCGGCTCGTTTACCACCGAGAAGTACTTCGAGGAAGGCACCTACTCCATCAACGGCGAAACGATCACCGTGAAGTTCCCGGAGTTGGGCAAGCTGGTCTTCGAGTACGTGGAAGACAAGTAGAGCGCTACTACCACGCTGGCTGCCCCGCTTGACCCGCCTGGTTTGCCAGGAGGTCGGCGGCGCTTTCGAATTTCGGCAGCTTGTCCGAGCCGTGCTGGAGGGCGTCCTTGCGCATCGCCTTCAGCTCGGCCTTCGAGAACGCGCTGTTGACGGCGAAGATAGCTGTATCGCCCCTGCTGTAAACCGGCGTGAGCCCCTCGGAGACCCACGGGGCGCGCAGCATGTCGTAGCGCGGCAGCTGGTGGCTCCAAAACGAGCCCGGGCTGACAATGAAGAAGCGCACGTCCAGCTCTTCTACCGCGCGGTCCGCCGGGTTGCGCTTACTCACCGTCTGCTCGCCGATGAAATCCGCGTGGCGCAACAGCGTCTCCGTCGCCGAGCCGATGCCAGCAACCGCGCTTTGGTAGTGGCGGGACACGGTGGGCACCCCGGCGTAGGCGTAGAGCCAGGAGTGGCCGTCGGCCGGATCGCCCATGGTCACCCCTTCGTGGGCGGCTGGCTGGTTGGCCAGCCAGTCGAAAGCCGCCAGGTCGTCTGCGTTGACCATTCGGTCGATGGTGCGCGGGGCCTCGAACGCCGCCTTCGCGCCCGTTTCCGCCGCCGCGCGCACTTGCGGCACCGCCACAGCGCCTGCGACGAGGGCTAACGCAGCGGAGGCTGCGGCCGACGCCTTAATGTGCCGCTGGTAGCGCTCCGCCGCCGGGGCGAGGGTAACCAACCGAATCGCCGCCGCCACAGCGATAGCCGCGGCCGCCACGACGCTCATCGCTACCGGCATGATGAGGCGGTGCGCGGTGTTGTAGTGCAGGTTTGCCACCACTGCGACCACGTCGCCGAACCAGTTGTCGATGGGTTCGAGCGCGTGCGCCGCCGCCGCAAGCGAGACGACGTAGAACAGCACCGGCCACACCTGGAAGCGCCACAGCACCATCACCAGCGCGCCGGCGCCGGCCAGCCAGAGCCACACCGTGGCGTCAAAGCCTGGGAAGAAGTCCTCCACGTGTCGCGTTTCCATCCACAGCGCGGTGCCCCAGGCACTGCCCGAGCTTTTCAGATCGCGCGGCTGCCAGCCCGCCACCTCGCTCGCCTGGTCCGCACCCGCCAGCACTTGGGGCAGGAACACTATCGACGCAACAAGCGCCGGCAACGCCATCCACACCGTATCCCCCACCCGGCTGTGCGACGGCCGCACGAGGGTGGAGGTGAGCCAGAACAACACCACCGCGAGCACGACCACCGTCACCGCCGACGGGTGCACGCACAACACTCCTAAGAACCCGATACCCGCCGACAGCGCCCCGGCGCGCGCATCCGGCACGGAGACGAACTGCCACACCACCATGCCCGTCAGACCGATGGCGAACAGGTACGGCCACATGCCGACGTACTCCGGCACCCACAGCACCTGCGGCAGCGCGTATACGAATATGGCCGCCAGCCCCGCCGCGATCTGCGCCGTCAGCCCCGTGGAGCGCAAGAACGCAAACACCAAGCAGGCCATGCTCACGGGGAAAGCGATGCCGGGCAGCACGGTGGAGGCGACGTTCAACGCCGGGATAGGCTCCAGCCCCGCCGCCTCTGCGTACAGGGCAACTCCAGCGTGATAGGCCGACGGGTACAGCTGGCCCGCGTGCGTTTCCACATTGAGTAGCTCGCCCATCCGCGTCGGCGAGGCGACCCCCTCGTCCATGATGAAGCGCACCAGGTTGGCGTGCCACTGCACGTCCCAGCCCTGCACAATGTTCATCACCCCGTTGGGCGTGCGCACCAGCCAGGAAAGCCGGTCCGAGATGATCGTTGCCGCGCCAGCCACAACGCCCACAGCAGGCAGGATCCAGTACGGGTCTGCGATGCTTCGCCTGCGACGCTGCGCCCCGGAGCCCGGGAAAAGAGCCCGGCGCCACGACACCTCCTGCCCGCGGGCCCGTCGCGCAAACAGATAGCGCCACGCCCCCGCGATGCATAGCGCGCCAATCACGCTGAGCGCAAACGTAAACAGCCCGAACGGGGCGCGCACCAACCCCCAGAACCACGCGGCCATACCCACCACGCCAAACGTGACCGGCAACGCACCAGCCATCGCCGCAGGCGCCTTCAGCCCGGCCACCCAGTTCACCAAAAACCCGGGGAGCACAAAGAAGCACACCGCGAACCACGCCGCAGCAGCTGTGCCCATGTGCGTCTCCTTCCCGCGCAAGCCGAGGCGTTCCCCGGTAACGCAAGAAGCCTACATCTCGCGCCTGGCGCGGGTTGCCTCGGCGCGCGCGCCGAGCTGAGCAGCCGGCGGGTACTCCACTCCGACCAGGGTGAGCCCCTTCGCCGGGGCGAGCGGGACATCGGCCGCGCGCTCGTCGCGAAGTAAAAGCTCCCCCGGCCACGACTCGGGCTTACGGCCCGCCCCAACCGTCAGACACGTGGCCACCAGTGCGCGCACCATGTTCCAGCAGAACGCGTCCGCCGTGATCCGGGCCTCGTACAACATGGGCTCCGGCTCGCTCCACGCAAACGCGTGCACGTCGCGGATGGTGGTGGCGTGCTCCTTCGGACGACAAAACGCCGCGAAGTCGTGCAGGCCGACAACCGTGTCCGCGCACGCCTGCGCGAGATCCAAGTCCACCGGCTTACCCCACACCGCGGTGTCGCGCGCACGCGCAGGCATCGCCCCGGCCGGGTGCGTGGTCACCCGGTAGACGTAAGTGCGGGTGAGGGCCGAAAAGCGGGCGTCGAAAAGCGGCGGTGCCTCCTCAACCCCCATTACCCGCACGTCCTCCGGCAAAAGCTTTGCTAATCGACGCACAAGCCGCGCCGGGTCGCCGTCGAGCGAGCGCTGATCCAACGACGCGCGCGAGATGTCGGCGTGCGCAACCTGACCGCTGGCGTGCACCCCGGCATCCGTGCGGCCCGCGACGGTGAGGCGCACGTCCTCGCGCAGCACCAAACTCAACGCTTCCTCGACGGTCTGCTGCACCGTGCGCAGCCCGCCCTTCTGGCGCGCCCACCCGTGGAAATCCGTCCCGTCGTACGCGATGTCGAAACGCAGGCGCAGCGCGTCATCCGGGGTGGGCATCATGGGTGGGGATTGTAGCCCAGGGACGAGAAATGCCCCGCAGTGGTCACACTGCGGGGCACGTGAGCGGCGGGGACTTACTTGTCCTCGGCCTCGATCTCCTCGACCTTCTCGTCAACCTCGGCGTCGGCGGCCGGGGCGTCCAGCTGCGACTCCTCGTCAGCCGGCACCTCCTCAACCTCGACGATCTCCTCGGTCACGCCGGGCTCGTCGGTCTCCTCGACCACGGTCTCCTCAACGATGACCTCGTCCTCGGTCTCGGTGACGGTGCGCTCCGGCTCCGCAGCCTGCTTGGAGGCAGCGGCGCGTGCAGCGCGGGTCGCCTCAGAAGACACGGTCTCCTCGAGCACGAGGGAGATCTGCGTCATCGGGGCGTTGTCGCCGGAACGGTTCGGCAGTTTGATCGAGCGGGTGTAGCCGCCCTCGCGGTTCTCGAACTGCGGCGCGAGCTCGTTGCACAGGTATGCAGCGATCTCCTTGCTCGGCAGCTGAGCGGCAACTGCGCGGCGGTCAGCCACGGAGCCCTTCTTCGCCTTCGTGATCAGCTTCTCGGCGTACGGACGCAGCATCTTCGCTTTAGCGTCCGTGGTCTTGATAGCGCCGTGCTCGAACAGGGACTGCGCCAGGTTAGCCAGCATGTGCTGCTGGTGGCTGGCGGACCCTCCGAGACGGGCACCCTTCTTCGGGGTAGGCATATTCGTACTCCTCGTTTGCGGTTAAGTGTGCGTAAGCGAGCGCGTGCTCTTTGGCTTACTCGGTCTCGTCCGCGCTGGTGTCCACGTAATCCCCAGTCTCGGCGTCGTAGCCTTCAATCTGGGTCGGGTCGAAATCATCCGGCGCATCCTTCAAGGTCAAGCCCAGGTTCGCGAGCTTGATCTTCACCTCATTGATCGACTTCTGGCCGAAGTTGCGGATATCCAGCAGATCGCTCTCGGTGCACTCTGCGAGCTCACCAACGGTGTGGATCTCCTGACGCTTCAGGCAGTTGTACGAACGGACGGAGAAGTTCAGGTCCTCGATCGGCGTGGAGTACGCGGCGATGTACTCGGTCTCCTGCGCCGACGGGCCGATCTCGATGCCCTCAGCCGCCGTGTTCAGCTCGCGCGCCAGGCCGAAGAGCTCCACCAGGGTGGAACCGGCCGACGCCAGAGCGTCGCGGGCGGTCATGGAGTTCTTGGTCTCCACGTCGATGATGAGCTTGTCGAAGTCGGTGCGCTGCTCAACACGGGTTGCCTCAACCTTGTAGGCAACGCGGGTGACCGGCGAGTAGATCTGGTCGACCGGAATGCGGCCGGCCTCACCACCGGAGTTCGGCATGGCCGGAACGTAGCCGCGGCCACGCTCGACAACAAGCTCCATCTCCAGGCGAGCCTGCTCGTTGAGCGAGGCGATGTGCAGATCCGGGTTGTGGATCTCAACGCCAGCCGGCGGCTCAATGTCGCCAGCGGTGACGTTGCCCGGGCCCTCAACGGCCAGGTGCATGACTACCGGCTCGTCCGAGTCGGAGGACAGCACCATGTCCTTGATGTTGAGGATGATCTCAGAGACGTTCTCCTTGATGCCGTTGATCGTGGTGAACTCGTGGAGCACACCGTCGATCTTGATCGAAGTCACGGCCGCGCCCGGGATGGACGACAGCAGCGTGCGGCGCAGGGAGTTGCCCAGGGTATAGCCGAAACCAGGCTCGAGCGGCTCGATGACGAACTTCGAGCGGTTGGTGTCGATGTACTCCTCGGTCAATTCAGGACGCTGAGAGATGAGCATGAACTTCTCCTTTGTCGGCTCCCGCTATATGAAGCCGGTAGGAATGGATATTCGGGATGTTTCGCACCCGCAAAGATAACGTGTAAACCTTGCGTGCGCGGTGGTGAAGTAACTGGGTTACTTCGAGTAAAGCTCGACGATGAGCTGCTCCTGCAGCGGCACGTCGATCTGAGCGCGCTCGGGCAGCTGGTGCACGAGGATGCGCAGGGTGTCCGGAACGACCTGCAGCCAAGCCGGAACGACAGCCTCCATCAGGTTGTCCTGGGCCTCTTCGAACCAGAGCATGTTGCGGGACTTGTCGCGGACATCAATGATGTCGTACTGGGTGACGGCGAAGGACGGAACGTCGACCTTCTTGCCGTTGACCGTGAAGTGGCCGTGGGAGACCAGCTGACGTGCCTGACGGCGGGTCTTTGCCAGACCAGCGCGGTAGACAACGTTATCCAAGCGGGACTCCAGCAGGATGAGCAGGTTGTCGCCGGTCTTACCCTGGCGACGGTTCGCCTCTTCGTAGTAGCGGCGGAACTGCTTCTCCATCACGCCGTAGGTGAAGCGAGCCTTCTGCTTCTCCTGCAGCTGGAGCAGGTACTCGGACTCCTTGATGCGAGCGCGGCCAGCCTGCCCCGGAGGGTAGGGGCGACGCTCGAAGGACATGTCGCCGCCGACCAGGTCGACGCGGAGGCGACGGGACTTACGGGTAGCAGGGCCGGTGTAACGAGCCATGTTTCTCTTACCTCTTTCCTTTCAGCCTTAAACGCGACGACGCTTCGGCGGACGGCAGCCGTTGAACGGCTGCGGCGTCACGTCGGAGATCGACGACACCTCCAGGCCGGCGGCCTGGAGCGAACGGATAGCGGTCTCGCGGCCGGAGCCCGGACCCTTAACAAAAACGTCGACCTTCTTCATGCCGTGGTCCATGGCCTTGCGGGCGGCGTTCTCTGCAGCCATCTGCGCGGCGAACGGCGTGGACTTACGGGAGCCCTTGAAGCCGACGTGGCCGGAAGATGCCCAGGAAATCACGTTGCCCTGCGGGTCCGTGATGGACACGATGGTGTTGTTGAAGGTGGACTTGATGTATGCGTGGCCTGCAGCCACATTCTTCTTTACGGTGCGGCGTCCACGACGCGCACCACGAGTCTGAGGAGGCATAGGTTACTTCTTCTTTCCTGCGATAGTCTTCTTCGGGCCCTTGCGGGTGCGCGCGTTGGTCTTCGTGCGCTGACCGCGGACAGGCAGGCCACGACGGTGGCGCATGCCCTGGTAGGAGCCGATTTCAATCTTGCGGCGGATGTCTGCCTGCACCTCGCGGCGCAGGTCGCCCTCTACGGTGTAGGAGGACTCAATCGCGTCACGCAGCGCGGAGAGCTGCTCGTCGGAGAGATCGTCCGTGCGCAGGTCGGGAGAAATGCCGGTCTTCTCCAGCAGTTCCTTGGATCGGGTTGCACCGATGCCGTAAATGTAGGTGAGAGCGATCTCCATGCGCTTGTTGCGCGGGAGATCAACACCAGCTAGACGTGCCATGAGGTACGTGCCTTTCGGGTTGTTACGGTGGTTTTCTCCCCACCCGTCCACGCCAGACAACACTTTGTCCGGGCCGTGCCGGAGAGTGGGTTGTGGTTACGCGCGGCTCCAGCCACCGTGGCCAGAGGTAGGCGATTCCCGGGTGAACCGGGCAATCTGGGTGAGGAGGCTTAAAGACTTACTTGTAACGGTAAGTAATACGTCCGCGGTCCAGGTCGTAGGGAGACAGCTCCACCACGACGCGGTCCTCCGGGAGGATGCGGATGTAGTGCTGGCGCATCTTGCCACTGATGTGGGCAAGAACCTCGTGCCCGTTGTCCAGTTCGACACGGAACATCGCGTTCTTCAAAGGCTCGATGATACGGCCTTCAACCTCGATTGCGCCTTCTTTTGCCATACACTCCACTTCCTACAGCACCTACGTTTTAGCAGGTGGCAGACGTTTAATACCGGTCAAGTCGGTGCGTTACACACACCGACGTACCATCATATGCCTTTACCTGCGCAAACACAAACCCCGCCGCGTGGTCCACGGCGGGGCATGATGCTTATCGACGTTAGCTTGCGCTAGTACACGTACACCTTGTCGCCGATCTGCAGGTCGTTGAAGTAACGCTGCGCATCGTGGCGGTACATGCGGATGCAGCCGTGCGACAGGATGGCCGGGTCGCCCTCGTGGAACGCGATGCCGTTGTAGGTGAAGTACGTCGCGTATGGCATCGGCGCGTTGCCGAACTCCCAGGAGATCTCGTCCTTGACCTTGCGATTGACGTAGAACGTGCCACGCGGGGTTTCGTAGCCGGGGCGGCCCGGGCCGATCAGGCCGGACTGGTAGTACATCTGGCCGTTGTTCTGCAGCCAGGAGCGGCGGCCGTCGAGGTCGATGCAGGCCTTCGCGTCAGGCGGGCACGGGCCGTAGTCGAACCCAGTGCGCGGAGCGGGCGCAGGTGCCGGTGCGGGGGCCGGAGCCGGCTTCGGCTTCGGCTTGGGCTTGGGCTTGGGGGTCTTCTCCGCGATCAGGCCCGGGAAGAACTGCTCGACGATGCGGTCGATTTCCTTCTTCGCGCGCGCTGGCAGCGTCGGGTCGATCGCCGCCAGCGAGTCTGCCTGGCGGCGCAGGTTGTTGCGCACGTCCCAAGCGGCGTTGCGGGCGTTGCGGTTGAGCTGGGCGATCTGCTTTTCCACCTGGGCAGTGAAGGAATCCAGGCTGGAGCCGGCCGGCGCCTGGACGCCGGGGCGCGGGGCCGGCGCCGCCTCGGCGACAACCGGGGCGGTCAGCGAGGCGACGACACCGGCGCCGGCGAGGAAGGTGGTGGCACGCCGCTTCAGCGGCGACGGCTTAGCGTGACGGGGGCGGTAAGACATGGCGGAAGTATAACCCTAAACCCCGCTGTTAGGAACGTGGGGTGAGAATTCGCGGACCCTGTGTCGTTGCTGCCACCGTGTGCTCCCAGTGGGCGGCCGGTGCGCCGTCGAGGGTGACCACGGTCCACTCGTCGTCCAGCACCTCGGTTTCAAACCCGCCGCCGAGGATCAGCATCGGCTCGATGCACAGCACGGAGCCCTCTTGGATGACGGGCCCTCGGTTCGGCTTGCCTTCGTTGGCCAAAAACGGGTCCTCGTGCATGGTGCGGCCGATGCCGTGGCCGCCATAGCCGTCGACAATGCCAAGCGAGACACCGAAGCGCTCCTCCGCTGCGTACGTCGCCTGCTCCAGCGCGTGCGAAACGTCGGTGAGCCGCTTGCCCGGTACCATCGCGGCAATCCCCTGCTGCATCACCCATTCGGTTGCCGCATTGAGCTTATCGACGCCTGCCGGTAACTCCCCCACCCCAAACGACCACGCGGAATCCCCCACCCAGCCGTCAAGCGTCGCACCGCAATCGATGGAAACAAGGTCGCCTTCTTCGAGCACGTCTACCTCGTTCGGGATGCCGTGCACCACCACGTCGTTGACCGACGCGCAGATCGAACCCGGAAACCCGTTGTAGCCGAGGAAGGTGGGGTACGCCCCGTGGTCGCGGATCACGGTTTCGGCCACCTGGTCCAGCTCGAGCGTGCTCACACCAGGTTTCGCCGCGGCGCGCACCTCTTTCAGCGCGAGCCCGACGATGCGGCCAGCGGCCTCCATCTTCTCCAGCTGCTCCGGGGTCTTCGCCGGAATTTTGCGTTTGCGCAGTGGCATGGGCGTTGTGTCCTTTAGTCGTCGATAAGCAAAATGCAAAAAGCCGGTGCGAAACACACCGGCCTGCGCGTAAGCGGGCTACTTGCCCAGTGCCTCCATGGTGCGCTGGTTGATCTCGTCCACATCGCCGACAGCATCGATCGAGATGATCGCGTCACCGTAGTGATCAATCAGCGGAGCCGTCTCGTCGCGGTACACACCGAGGCGGGTGCGGATGGTCTCCTCGTTGTCGTCGGCGCGGCCGCGGGCCAGCATGCGCTCCACCACCACGTCCTCATCCACCACGAAGTTCAGGACGCCGTCGAGCTTCTCGCCCTTCTTCGCCAGCAGCTCAGTGAGGATCTCAGCCTGCTCCACAGTGCGCGGGAAGCCGTCCAGCAGGAAGCCGTCGGCCGCATCGTCCTGGTTCAGGCGGTCCTCCACCATGCGGGCGGTGACGTCGGTGGGCACCAGCTTGCCGGCGTCGATGTAGCTCTTCGCCTCAACACCCAGTGGGGTGCCCTCGCCGATGTTGGCGCGGAACAGATCTCCGGTGGAGATGTGGGGAACGCCGAGCTTTTCGGAAAGAATCGCGGCCTGGGTGCCCTTGCCAGCACCGGGAGGGCCAAGGAGAACGAGACGCATTATCGCAACAGTCCTTCGTAGTTGGATTGGAGTAGCTGGGATTCAATTTGCTTCACCGTGGTCAGAGCCACGGACACCATAATCAGGATGGCTGTACCGCCGAAGGCGCTCATACCCATCTGGCCGGAGCCGGTGATACCCGCGTCCATCGCCAGGTTCGGCAACACTGCAATCAGCGCGAGGTAGATCGAGCCGACGAAAAGCAGACGGTTCATTACGTAGCCGAGGTACTCCGCAGTCGGACGGCCCGGACGGATGCCGGGGATGAAGCCACCGTACTTCTTCATGTTCTCCGCCTGCTCCACCGGGTCGTACTGGATGGAGACGTAGAAGTAGGAGAAGAAGATGATCAGCACAACGTAGGTGAGGATGTACTGCCACGAACCCGGGTTCTGCAGCCACGCCATGACGTGGTTCATCCACCAGTTGTCCGGCGGAGTGGGGTTGTTCATGGTGACAATCTGGGTGATGAGCACCGGGACGTACATCAGCGAGGACGCGAAGATCACCGGGATAACGCCGGCCTGGTTCACCTTCAGCGGCAGGTAGGTAGAGGACCCGCCGTACTGGCGGCGGCCCACCATGCGCTTCGCGTACTGCACCGGGATGCGGCGCTGACCCTGCTCGATGAACACGATGCCGATCACGAGCACTATAAGCGCAAGCACCACGAGGGTGAGCGTCATCGCGCCGGAGTTCTGGTAGATGAACACACCCTCGGACGGAATCTGGGTAGCGATACCCGCCATGATGAGCAGGGACATACCGTTGCCCACGCCCTTTTCGGTGATGATCTCGCCGAGCCACATGATGAGCACAGCACCCGAGGTCATGACGATGATCATCATGATCAGCGTCCAGATGTTGCGGTCCTCCACCAGCACAGGCACTCCCTGGCCGAGGAGCTGCTCACGGTCCGCCAGCGCGACAATGCCTGCGGACTGCAGGAGTGCCAGCGCCACGGTGAGGTAACGCGTGTACTGCGTCATCTTCGCCTGGCCGGACTGGCCTTCCTTCTTCAGCTCCTCGAACCGCGGGATCACCACGGTGAGCAGCTGCACGATAATCGACGCCGTAATGTACGGCATGATGCCGATGGCGAAGATGGACAGCTGCAGCAACGCGCCACCAGAGAACAGCCCGATGATGGAGAACATCGTCGCCTGCTCGCCGCGCGAGACCTCTTCGAGCCGTTCGTTGATCAGCGCGTAGTCAACGCCCGGCGTGGGGATTTGGCAGCCGATGCGGTAGAGAATGATCAGCGCAAGGGTGATCATGATCTTCTTGCGAAGATCATGGTCCTTAAACGCCTGAGCAATTGCGGACACAAAGCCTCCTGGCCCCCGCCGCCAGAATTGCAGCCGGGAGATAGTGGACAAATTCATCGGATTCAGGCACGCGGAAACCGCCAGTCCTGATTTGACCCCACTACCCTAGCAGCCACCCCGCAAGAATTGATATTTGAGGTACGCCCTTCCGAGGCACGCTCGCAGATTCACCGGTGCTCGGCAGGTTCTTCACAGCTGCGAACCTGCATTGGTTCTCCTGCGCATGAAAAATCCCCCGCCCGAACCCTCAGCGGGTTCGAATGGGGGATTGTTCGCGCGAGCGCTTGTGCGCGGGACTTAAGGCTTACGCCTCGTCCTGCGGCTCAGCCTCGTTCACCTCGGCGCCGCCCTGAAGCGGGTCGGAGTCGAGCACGCCGCGAGCACCCTCGGTTGCTTCTGCGGCCGGGGTGGCGTCACCCTCAGCAGACTCAACCGGGCCCTCGACGTTCTTGGCCGCGCGCTTGGCGAATGCCTCCGCGTTCGCGGAACCGCCGGCAGCCTCGATCTTCTCAGCCGCGGACTTGGAGAACTTGGTGGCGGTGACGTTGAGCGCGACGTTGATCTCGCCCTCGCCCAGCACCTTCACCGGCTGCTTCGGGCGCACGAGGCCCGCTGCGACGATGTCGGCGATAGCAATGTCGCCGCCCTCCGGGAATGCCTTCGCCAGATCCGCAACGTTGACCACCTGGTACTCGACGCGGTTCGGGTTCTTGAAGCCCTTCAGCTTCGGCAGACGCATGTGCAGCGGCATCTGGCCACCCTCGAAAGCAGCAGAAACCTGCTTACGAGCCTTGGTGCCCTTCGTACCGCGACCAGCGGTCTTACCCTTGGACGCTTCACCGCGACCAACACGGGTCTTGGCTTTGTTGGAGCCCTCTGCAGGGCGCAAATCGTGAAGCTTGATGACATCAGCCATGTGCTTTACTCCTCCCCTGCAACTTCTTCGACATCGACAAGGTGGCGCACCTTGAGGATCTGGCCGCGGACCGCAGCGTTGTCAGGCTTGACAACGCTCTGGCCGATCTTGCGCAGACCGAGGGCCTCGAGGTTAGCGCGGGTAGCCGGCTTTTCGCCGACCTTGCCGTGGTGCAACGTAATCTTCAGTGCCATTGTAATTAGGCCTCCTGTCCTGCGCGTGCGCGCAGCATACGAGCCGGCGCGACATCCTCGACGGCCTTGCCACGCTTTGCGGCGACCTCTTCGGGGCGCACGAGTTGCTTCAGGCCCGCAACGGTTGCCTGAACCACGTTCAGAGCGTTGTCGGAGCCGAGGGACTTCGCCAGGATGTCCTGGATACCAGCGCACTCGAGCACCGGACGGACGGCGCCGCCGGCGATCACACCGGTACCGGGAGCAGCCGGACGCATCATCACGATGCCTGCGGCAGCTTCGCCCTGCACCGGGTGCGGGATGGTGCCACCGATCATCGGGACGCGGAAGAAGTTCTTACGAGCTTCCTCTGCACCCTTCTGAATTGCGGCCGGGACTTCCTTGGCCTTGCCGTAGCCGACGCCAACCATGCCCTCGCCGTCGCCGACAACTACCAGCGCGGTGAAGGACATGTTGCGGCCGCCCTTGACGGTCTTGGCAACGCGGTTGATGGTGATGACGCGCTCGATGTACTTATCGCGCTCGTCGTTCTGGTTGCGGCGGTCATCGCGACGGCCGCCCCGGCCACCGCGCTCGCCACCACGGCCACCGCGGTCGTTGCGGCCCTGGCCGCCGCGCTCGTTGCGGTCGTTGTTGTTGTTCTGGTCCTCGGCGGAGCGTCCGCCGTTGTTCTCGGCCATTACGCGATCCCTCCGTTAATGGTGTTGATTGCGGTGATCATTAGAACTTCAAACCACCTTCACGAGCTGCCTCGGCGAGCGCCTGAACGCGGCCGTGGTACTTGTAGCCAGCGCGGTCGAAGACGATCTCCTCGATGCCGGCGGCCTTTGCACGCTCAGCGACAAGCTGGCCGACCTTGGCGGCCTTGTCCTTCTTGTCGCCCTCCAGGTTGCGCACGTCCGGCTCGATGGACGACGCGGAGACCAGGGTGTGGCCCGCAAGGTCGTCGATGACCTGGACGTGGATGTGGCGAGACGAGCGGTGCACGACGAGACGCGGGGTCTCCGGGGTGCCACGCAGCGTCTTGCGGATGCGGTTGTGGCGGCGCTGACGCGCCTCGCGGCGGCGGGACGAGATGTCCTTGCCCACCGGGGTGCGCTTGGTGTTCTCTGCAGTATTGCTCATGATTACTTACCCGTCTTTCCGACCTTGCGACGGATCTGCTCGCCCTCGTAGCGGATGCCCTTACCCTTGTACGGGTCATCCTTGCGAAGACGGCGGATGTTCGCCGCAATCTGGCCAACCTGCTGCTTGTCGGTGCCCTCGATGGCGAACTTGGTGTTGCCGTCGACGGAGAAGGTGACGCCTTCCGGCGCCTCGATCAGGATCGGGTGCGAGTAGCCGAGGGAGAACTCGAGGTCCTTGCCCTTCTGCTGCACGCGGTAGCCGACGCCGAAGATCTCCATGTTGATCTTGTAGCCCTCGGTCACGCCGACAACGAGGTTGTTGATCAGCGAGCGCGACAGGCCGTGCAGCGAGCGGTTCTGGCGGTGGTCGTCCGGACGGGACACCACGATTTCATTGTCCTCGACGGACGCGGTGATCGGAGCCGGGATGTCCAGGTCCATGGTGCCCTTCGGGCCCTTGACCTCGACGTTCTGGCCGTTAACCTTCACCTCGACACCGTTCGGGATTGCGATGGGTGCGTTACCTACGCGAGACATAGTGTTTCCAACCTCCCTTTACCAGACGTAAGCGAGGACTTCCCCGCCTACACCCTTCTCTTGAGCCTGGCGGTCGGTGAGCAGGCCGTGGGACGTGGAGATGATTGCCACGCCCAGGCCGCCGAGCACCTGCGGCAGGTCGTTGGACTTCGCGTAGACACGCAGACCCGGCTTAGACACGCGGCGCAGGCCTGCAATGGAAGCCTCGCGGGTCGGGCCGTACTTGAGGTCGAGGGTCAGCGACTTGCCCACCTTCTCGTCCTCAACCTTGTAGTCCTCGATGTAGCCTTCCTGCTTCAAGATCTCGGCGATGTTCACCTTGATCTTCGACGAAGGCATAGACACGCTGTCGTGCTGCGCATTTGTAGCGTTGCGCACGCGGGACAGCATGTCCGCGATCGGATCAGTCATGGTCATAAGAGACCGTCTACCTTTCTCGTTGCGGTTCCCACCACCTACTGGCCCGATGCGATTAGCGTCGAGCCGCGTTATCCGCGTGGTCTGTCGGGGGCTACTTCACGCTCCCCACGCTCAGTAACGTGGGGCGCTCGCCGCCTCCCTTGCACGCGGTCCGCATCATGGCGGGGGGCCTGCAACAAAGTTGGATGTGCAAAAAATTGTCGGCTTGCACACGCCGAAGATCCGGCGCGCAAGTCCGACGGTCTAACCTACGCGCATGCTGGGACAATAATCAAATTCGCTGCCTGTTCCGCCTCCAAAGGGTCGCACCGCACTTTAGACTGCGTGCATGACCGAGAGCGCTTCTTCCCTGCACACCCTGCTGTCCACCGTGGAGCGTACCCGTTCCGAGCGCGAGGAGCTCTACCGCTGGTTCCACCAAAACCCGGAGCTTTCCCTGCAGGAGGTCAATACTGCGGCGAAGATCCGCGAGCGTCTCGACGAGCTCGGACTGACCTACTCCCCGGTGGCTGAGACGGGCACGGTGTGCGTGGTGGAAAACGGCGAAGGGCCCATCGTTGCAATCAGGGCTGATATCGACGGCCTGCCGGTGGAGGAAGCGCCCGACAAGGACTACGCCTCCACCGCACGCCAGCTGGATAAGTTCACCGGTGTGGAGAAGCCGACGATGCACGCGTGCGGTCACGACTTTCACATCATGGGTGCCTTGGGCGCCGTGGAAGCCTTCGCCACCAACCGCGACGCGTGGTCCGGCACCTTGGTCGCGGTGTTCCAGCCCGCCGAAGAGCAGTTCGGCGGCGCCGATGTCATGGTGAAAGCAGGCATCGCGGATGTCATGCCGAAGCCCGACGTATTCCTCGCCCAGCACGTCCTGCCGCTGTTGCCTGCCGGCTACGTGGGCACCTGCGTTGGACCGGTGATGTCGGAGGCGAACGCTGGGAAGCTCACGGTGTGGGGCAAGGGCACCCACGGTTCCATGCCGCAGGAAGGCGTTGACCCTGTGCTGCTGGCCGCGCACATTATCACCCGCCTGCACACGCTCGTGCCCCACGAGCTGCCGGCGCGCAACACCGCCGTACTCACCGTCGGCGCAGTGCACGCCGGCGTGAAGTCCAACATCATCTCGGACAAGGCCGAGATGCTTATCAACACCCGAACCTACGCCCGCGGCGACGCGGAGAAGCTGCGCGCGGCGATCGAGCGTGTGGTGCGCGCCGAGTGCGCGGCTGCCGGCAGCCCGAAGGAACCGGAGTGGGAGCCAGCAGAGCACTACCCGCTTACGGACAACGACCCGGAGGTCACCAACCAGGTGCGCGCCGCCTTCGACGCCTACTTCGGCGAGCAGTCCATCGACTTGGACCCGGTCCCGGCCTCCGAGGACTTCTCCTACATTCCGGACGCCTTCGGCACTCCGTACACGTACTGGGGCCTCGGCGCGTTTGCGGACGAATCCACCGCGGCGGCAAACCACTCCCCGCACTTCGTGCCGGATCTGCAGCCCACCCTGGACCGGGCGTCCGAGGCGATGATCGTCGCCGCGGCCGCCTGGCTGTTGAAGTAAGAGCACACAGGGCTTATTAGAACGGCAGTGCTGGCCGCGCCCCGACCCGCGTCTGCCCCAGGTCGGAACGCTCCCCCGCCGCCTTGCCCCGAAGGTAGGCGCCGGGGTCGAAGGAGCGGTTCGTTTCGTGCTGGGAAAGGTAGAAACCTTTAGCCGCCGCGTAGTCGTCGCAGGCACGCGAGGCCCGCTCGAAGTCGTCGATAAGCACTAGTGCATATTCGCTACCTGGCCCTGCTGCCTCCACCTCCGCCTCCGCGAGACGTGCGCGGATCTCTGATGCGTAGCCGGACATGAATGACCGGCGCATGATCACCGTTGATTCCCTCACGTTTCTCGCGCGCACGCGTTGGGCACCTGCAAGCATGACGGGCAGCAGCATGCCGTAGAGCATGTCCACCCGCTCCAGGTGGCACTTCAGGCCGAAAATCGTCGCAGATTCCACTCGCGTGGAGTTGTACACCCTGTGTGTGAACCCGGTGCAGTGCAGCCCCGAGGCGATCGCATGAAGCAGGCCCGCCTGCATCTCGGTGTAGGAATGCTTGAAGGTGTAGGTGCGGTGAGTAACCGCGTCGCCTTCATCAGGCTGGTCCAAATCGCGCTGATCGATGCCGTACTCCGCCATGAGACTGAACGCTTTGGCGTAAAACGTCTCGCCTTCCGGCGTGCCCTCCCTGTCTTTGGCCTGGTTGAGCAGCTTCTGTACTTTCTCCTTGAGCTTCTCGCCGTTGCCCGCCCCGGCCACAGCCGCCGAATGTGTGTGATTGTCTGCGCGCATCGCGCCCACCCCTTTCTCATGTGTCCTCGCGGCCGTTGCGACCGTGTGCGTAATAGTTCTATCGCAGCACCCAGACACCACTCGACGTGCTTGTGGAATTCGGGCGCGCGGGGTTGTGGATAACCAAAGTGTGCGCAGGTAGCCTGACCACATGGCCGAATCACGCACACAGCTCAAAGGCGAGGCGTTCAAGTCGCTTTTACCCATGGTGAAGTACTCAAATGCCAATACGCCCCGAGAGCTCGGGCACTTGATCACGCTCCGGGCGAGCGTGATCAATGACTGCAAGGCGTGCATAGCCACCCACCGGCGCGACGCACGCGGCGATGGCTTTTCCGAGGAAAGGATCCTCGCGGCGGAGGACTGGACGAATCACCCGGGCGTGTTTACGGAGGAGGAGGTGCTCGCCCTGCGGCTCACGGACGCGGTGACGCATATCGACGGCTACGCCTCCGTGCCCGATGAATTGTGGGACGCCTGCGTCGCGGCCTTTGGCGAGGACGGCACGCACAACCTATTGGTGTCCATTTGCACGATCAACGTGTTCAATCGGGTGTCCATCGCCACGCGCACCGACCCGGAGCGCATCGATGGTGCGACGGAGTTCGATTTGCGTTTCTAGCGGGATTGCCGCCCTGATTAGGCTGGTGCTATGGCGAGCAAAACTATCCCTCTCCATGGCATGCATATCGGCACCGGTATGCACCCCACCCTGGACGGGCTGCTCGCCGCGGCGGGCCTGCGCTACCTCGGCGGCTACCCCGGCCTGTACCAGGCGTGCGCCGTGGCGTGCCTGCTCGGCGCGGGCCTTGCGCTGACGGTGCGCTCTTCGCGTTAGCATCGTCCGGGTGAGCAGGTTAAAGCAGAGTTTCGCAGTTACCCGCATCGGCGCCGACGGTACGCGGGATACACGCGCAGGCCAGGTTGAGGTGGAGGAGCCGCTAGAGATCCGCGCCCGCGGCGAAGAGGTCGCGCAGCTCTTCCGTACACCCGGCCACGACATTGAGCTCGCGCACGGCGTGCTGCTCGCCCACGGGTTGATCAAAAGCGCCGCCGACGTGGCCACCGCGCGCTACTGCGAGGGCGCGATTGGCGGGAAGAACACCTACAACCTGTTGGATATCGATCTCGCCCGCCCCGCTGCCCCGCCGCAATTCATCGACCCGATCCCCGCGCAATCGTGCGGCATCTCCGCGGAGCAGCGCGTGCGGGAGCTCGCCGCGAGCCTGCCCGTGCGCCCGGAGTTCATGCCACTCGACCCGGAGGCGGTCTTCGCCGTGCCGTCCCAGCTGAGCAGGCACCGCAAGCGCGCGCTTCCCACCGCCGCGGCGGGTGGCGTGGTGCGCCAGGACATCGGTGCGGTCAATGCGGTGCACAAGCTTGCAGGGCACATGCTTCTCGACGCTTCCGTGCCCGCCGCCGACACCATCCTCGCCGTGGACTCCCGCGTGACGTTCGAGATGATGCGCGCGGCCGCCGCCGCGGGCTTCGGCGCGGTGGTGACTACCGCGGATGTCACCGCCATGGCCGTGGACCTCGCGCGCGAGACGAACACGGTCCTCGTGGGCGAGGCGTCCGCTGAGCGGTTCAGCGTGTACTCGGGCGCCTAGGCCTCGGGGGCTTTGCTGCTGCTTAGCCCACGAACATGCCGGAGGCCTTCACGGCGGTTTCCCACAGGCCGTAGACCAGCAGTAGCACGATCACCACGGCCAATACTCCCGCGACTGCGGTGTGCGCGGCCCCGGAAGTGGCGCGTAGCTTGCCCTGCTCGTCCGTTTGGGCGTTCAGCACCGACGCGCGGTCGGCGTCGATCTTCGCCTGCACCTTCGCCGGATCTTCGAACCACTTGCGCTCGACCGGCTTGACCAGGAAGTTGGCGATGAGGCCCACTGCCAGCAGCGCGCACATGATGTAAAGCGAAAGCTGGTAGAGCTGCGGCCCCTCGTTGCCACGAGCCGCCTGGCGCTCGACCACCATGTTGATAATCAAAGGGCCCGCAACACCAGCGGCCGACCACGCCGTGAGCAGGCGGCCGTGAATGGCGCCCACCTGGTACACGCCGAACAAATCACGCAGGTACGCGGGGATGGTGGCGAACCCGCCGCCGTAAAACGTGAGCAAAATGAGCGCGCTGATGACAAATAGCGCGAGGCTTGTGTGACCCGCGCTCGCAAGGACGAAGTAGAAAATGAACCCCACGCCGAGGTACACCATGTAGATGTTCTTGCGGCCGATGACGTCGGACGCGGACGACCAGATGAAACGCCCACCCATGTTCGCAAGTGAGAGCAGGCCCACGAACCCTGCGGCGGCGGCCGCGGTGAGCGCCGGGTAGTAGTCCTGGATCATCGGCGCGGCGTTTTCCAGAATGCCGATGCCCGCTGTGATGTTGCAGAACAGGATTACCCACAGGCACCAGAACTGTGGCGTGCGAATCGCATTGGCGGCGCTGACGTTCGCGCCGGCAATAGCGACTTTCGACGGCTTGTTCAGACGCGGTGCCCCGGACGGCGTCCAGTCGGGGTGCGGCAGGCGGATGCAGTACGCGCCCATCGCAATCACCGCCGCGTATACGAGCGCAAGCGTAATGAAGGTGGGCTGCAAGCCAGCTGCACGGTCGGCGATTTCGGTGCCGCCGCCGAAAGCTTCCATGAGCCGGTTCGATGCCGGGGAGGCGATCAGCGCGCCGCCGCCGAAGCCCATGATGGCAAGGCCGGTGGCAAGGCCTGGCCGGTCAGGGAACCACTTCATCAGTGTGGACACCGGCGAAATGTAGCCGATGCCTAAGCCAATGCCGCCGATGAAACCGTAGCCGAAGTACACCAGCCACAGGTTGCCGGTGCTAATACCCAGGGTGGCCACGAAGAAGCCGATCACCCACAGCGTGCCGGAGACCGCCATCGAGGCGCGCGGGCCGACCTTTTCCACCCACGAACCGAACAGTGCGGAGGAGATACCGAGCATCCCGATGGCCAGGGAGAAGATCCACCCCACCGCGACCTCGCCGACGCCGAAGTGCTCCATCATCGGCTTCTTGAATACAGAGAACCCGTACACCTGGCCGATGGAAAGGTGGATGGCCAGTGCCGCGGGGACGATGAGCCAGCGGTTAAAAGTCTTCGGCGCAATGATCGCGCTGCGGGAGAAAAATGACATGGAGTCCCCTACTAAGCATATGTATTTAATACGACGGGGATAATATCCCAACCTTCATGGTGGCGGTTAATCGTGCTTCGAGGAACCCTCCAGCGTCCCCGCCTGAAGTATTTCGGAATCAAATTCAGCATCCAGGGGTTTTGTAATCCCATCCGTAACATCTCGCCTCAGTTGCAAAAGGCACCCCGAAAAACACGAAACCTCCGGCCCAAAAGGGCCGGAGGTACTCGCCAGGCAGAAGCCAACGCTTATGCGCGCTTCATCTTGCCGTCCTTGTCCGCGAACGGGAAGCCGAGGTGGCGCAGGAGCGCGCGGCCCTCGTCGTCGTTCGTGGCGGTGGTCACGAGCGTGATGTCCATGCCGCGCACGCGATCGATCTTGTCGATGTCGATCTCGTAGAACATGGTCTGCTCGGACAGGCCGAAGGTGTAGTTGCCGTTACCGTCGAACTGCTTGTCGTTCAGGCCGCGGAAGTCGCGAATACGCGGCAGAGCCACGGTGAGCAGGCGATCCAGGAACTCCCACATGCGGTCGCCGCGCAGGGTCACCTTCGCGCCGATCGGCATGCCCTCACGGAGCTTGAAGTTCGCAATAGACTTCTTTGCGCGGCGCAGCTGCGGCTTCTGGCCGGTGATAGCGGCGAGGTCCTCGAGGGCACCGTTGATCACCTTGGAGTCGCGAGCAGCGTCGCCGACACCCATGTTCACCACGATCTTGGTCAGACCGGGGATCTGCATGACGTTGTCGTAGCCGAACTCCTCGTTCAGCTTGCCGCGAATCTCGTCCTGGTAGCGGGTCTTGAGACGCGGGGTGTAGTTCTGAATGCTCTCAGTCATTAGATGTCCTTCCCGTTCGTCTTGGCCACGCGGTACTTCTTGCCGTCCTCGTCGAAGCGGTAGCCGATGCGGGTCGGCTTGCCGTCGGAGTCGAGGATCATCACGTTGGACACGTGAATCGGCGCTTCCTGGGTCACGATGCCGCCGGACTCGGTGCCACGCTCGGTGTAGGAGTTCGCGACGTGCTTCTTGATGCGGTTGACACCCTCGACGAGGACCTTCTCGCGCTTCGGGTACGCCTCAATGACGCGACCCTGAGCACCCTTGTCCTTGCCGGCGATGACCTGAACCATATCGCCCTTCTTGATCTTCATAAGTTAGATCACCTCCGGTGCGAGAGACACGATCTTCATGAACTTCTTGTCGCGAAGCTCACGTGCCACCGGGCCGAAGATACGGGTGCCGCGCGGCTCAGTGTCGTTCTTGATAAGGACAGCGGCGTTCTCGTCGAACGCGATGTAGGAACCGTCCGGACGACGGGTCTCCTTCTTCGCGCGAACAATGACGGCGCGAACGACCTCGCCCTCCTTGACGTTGCCGCCCGGGGCAGCTTCCTTCACGGTGGCGACGATCGTGTCGCCGATGCCGGCGAAGCGTCGGACAGAGCCGCCGAGGACGCGGATGCACAGCAGCTCGCGTGCACCCGTGTTGTCGGCGACCTTCAGACGCGATTCTTGCTGAATCACAGTTGGTCTCCTGACCTGGATCAATGTGCGCCAGATTTCCGTCCTGCACGCACGTGGTCAATTGCTTTCGGAGCCTATTGCTCATCGACGAACGGTTGCGCACCGTCGAAGGGTCTCGGCAACGACACTCGGAAACGCGCGTCGCAACCGACCAGCAGTAGACAACTGGGGTATTAAAGCACGACCTGGGGCGTTTGCCCAAATCGCTCCGCGTATTTTGCCGCGCATACGGTACGGCACCGAATTCGGGGACCTACATGTGAAGATGCGGATCCATCCGCTGATGGAGGATACGAACAATGATGACGTCTCCCTCATGCCGGGTGTAGAACACCAGGTGCCTCCCCACTGCGAAAGAACGCATCCCGTTTCCAAGATCTGGTCGAGCCTTCCCCACCCCCGGATCATGATCGATGGACTCAAAGCCGCCCCGAAGTTTGCCCACATAGAGGTAAGCCTGATCAGCTTCCCAGGTCTCCAGCGTGTAGTCCCTGATCTGATCCAGGTCGCGCTTCGCCTGAACAGTGAACTTATACACCGGAGGCCTTGATATCCGCCATGTACTGGTCCATGTCAAATGGCTCAGCTATGCCACTATCCAACCCCTGTCGCAGAGCCCCCCGCAACAGTTCGAGCTGCTCTTCGCGCTCCTCCAGAAGCCTGAGACCCGCGCGGAGCACCTCGCTGGCCGACGCATAGCGGTCGGTCGCTAATTGCGCTGCCACGAACCGGTCGAAGTGATCGCCGAGCGTTACGGAGGTGTTCCTAGCCATGCGACGAGAGTACCACTTTTGGGTATTCTGCCACGCTGGCCAACCCCACCGAGCGCAACCCCATCCGCTGCCGTACATTCGTCCCGGTGAGCTTCCACGAGTCAGCCCCGAAATCCATCCAGAACAAACTCGACCTTTTCAGCCAAGAACCGGCGCGATTCGCGGTGAGGGCGATGCTCGCGGGAGTGTTCCTGGGCATCATGACGGCGTTCGCCGCGAACACCGCAACGGCGGCCGAGTCCATGGTGCCCGGGTTGGGTAGGTACGCGTTCGCCTCCATCTTCGCAACAACCCTGTACGTCATTGTGGTGCTACAGGGAGAGCTTGCCACCGGCGACATGATGTTCATGACGTATGGGGCGATTCACAAGAAGAACACGCTGCGCAGGGGCTTCGCCATCGTGTGCTTTGTCACCCTGTTCAACCTCATCGGCGGCGTGCTCATCACCTCCATGATCGCCTCGACAACAATTGGCGAGGCAGTGACAACGGATAGCTTTATCTACCAGTTGATGGTGGCCAAACTCGAAAAGCCGAGCGGGAAGCTCCTCATCGAGGCGATCCTGGCCAACATCGTGGTCAACATCGCGTTCATGCTGACAACGCAGGCGGACAAGGACTACACGGCCAAGCTGCTCGGTGTCATCGTGATCGTCCCGGCGTTCGCGGCGATGAGCTACGAGCATTCCATCGCCAACTTCGTCCTGACATCGCTAACCGGCTTCGAGTTCGGACCGGAAAATATCCCCGGCTACACCTTCGCGAATGTGGCGCGCCACTGGAGCATTGTGTGGGTGGGCAACTTCATCGGCGGCGGGCTGATCATGGGCGGCATTTACGGCTGGCTGAACCTGACCAAGACAAACTACAAGGACTAGCCGGCGAGCTACCCAGCCCCCGTGTCGTCCGGGCATGGAAGAATGAGCCGGGTGACTACCTCTTCGCCCAACACCACCGAGGTCATCGATGCGGTCCGCGCCGTGCGCGATGCCGTCGCCGACACGTCCCTGCCCACGGATGCGACTCCGGAAGCCAGGGCGGTGATTAACCAGTTCGACGATTACATCCTGCCCCGCCTTGCCAATCTGGATGCGCCGCTGCTCGCCGTCATCGGCGGTTCCACCGGATCCGGCAAGTCCACGCTCGTCAACGCGCTGCTGCGCGAGCGGGTGTCTAATCCCGGCGTCATCCGCCCCACCACCCGGCAGCCGGTGCTGGTGGCAAATCCGGGGGATGCCGAGTGGTTCAACTCCCCGCAGGTCCTGCCGGGTCTCACCCGCTCCCACGGAGCGGGCAACGAGCAGTCCACCACGCTGCGGGTGGTGGAGACGGGCAGCGTGCCCGGGGGCTTAGCGCTGCTCGACGCCCCGGATTTCGACTCCATCGACGATGCGAACCGCGCCTTGGCTTCGCAGTTGCTCGCCGCCGCCGACCTGTGGATCTTCGTCACCACCCCGGCGCGCTACGCGGACCAGCTGGTGTGGAACTTTCTCAACGACGCGGCGTCGCGCGGCATCGAGGTGGTTGTGGTGCTCAACCGGCTCGACGAGGTTGCCGCGCAGACGGTGCCGGACGACTTAAGGCGCATGATGTCCGAGGCGGGGCTCGAATCGGCGCAGGTGTTTGAGGTGCCGTTTGTGAAGGATCTGGGCGGGGAGGCGAACCCGGACGAGTTTCTCGGTGAAGGGTTGGTCGCACCGTTGCGGGACTATCTCACGCAGCTTGCCGACGATACGGCCACCCGGCGCGACGTGGCCGGCAAGACCGTCGCGGGCGCCGTGGATGGTGCGCTGAACCGCGTGGACCAGCTTGCGCAGCGCCGGGAGCGCCAGGAGGCGTTCGGCAACCAGATCGACGAGACGATCACCGAGCATTACCGCGGCGCGAACCGGCACGTCATCGACGCCACCTCGGACGGCAAGCTGCTGCGCCAGGAAGTGATGGACCGCTGGCAGGACGTGGTGGGAACCTCGGACGTAATCCGCGGGTTTGAACGCTGGTTCTCCCAAGCCGTGGACAAGGTGGGCAGCTTCTTCACCGGTGAGCCCGCTCCGCTGCGCGAGGTGGAAACCGAGCTCGAGCACGGCCTGCACGCTGTGATCGTGGACGCCGCCGACACGGCCGCGGCACGCTCCTGGTCGCACCTGGGCGCGGTGGCCCCGCAGCTGCGCGAAGACGCGGACCAGGCGTTGGCGCGGGCGAGCGCGGACATCGACGCGCAAGCGGCCCAGCTGGTGCGGGACTGGCAGCAAAGCCTGCTCGAGCGCATTCAGGGCACCGCCGGCGAGAAGCGCCAGCGGGCCCGCGTGATGTCGCTCGGCCTCAACGTGGTCACCGTGGCGCTCATGCTGGTGGTCTTTTCCACCACCGCGGGCCTGACCGGCGGCGAGGTGGCTATTGCGGGCGGGTCCGCGGTGGTGGGCCAGAAGCTTTTGGAAACCATTTTCGGCGAGGATACGGTACGCCGCATGGCCACCGAGGCGCGCAACGACCTCAACGAGCGCCTCACCGCACTGTTCGATGCGGAGCGCGCCCGCTACTTCGAGGTGACGGACCCGCTGCTGGAGGGTGCCACGGCGCAGCATATACAGGAAACCGCCGATGCTGCCCGCGGCCTGGTCAACGAGAAATTCCTCGGCATCCGCCCGGCGGTTCACGCACCGGCCGTGGTCGAGGACGATATCCAGCAAAGCTTCGAGACGGGCACGCTGCGCGGTTTGTTCGACCAGCTGAGGGGGACATTCGGCAATGGCAATCTTTAAAAAGAAACCCACCCTCACCGAGCGGCTCGAAGCCCTCGAGGACGCCGCCGAGATCGGCCGGGGCTACCTGGGCCAGCAGCAGTTGGACCGCCTCGAGCACGTCGCCCGCGCGGGCAACGAGCGCCGCGCGCTGTCCGCCGAGCACACCGTAGTGGGCTTTTTCGGCGCCACCGGATCGGGTAAAACTTCCCTCTTCAACGCGGTAGTCGGCGAGGATTTGGGCAAGGCCGCGGCGCGCCGCCCCACCACCTCGTCCCCGCTTGCCGCAATCTGGGAGCCCGCGGGCTCTGAGGAGCTGTTGGACTGGCTCGGTGTGGAGGACCGCCGCGAGCGCGCGGGCGAGTTCGCCCCCGGCGCGGGCCCGCTCATCCTGCTGGACCTCCCTGACTTCGACTCCGTCGAGGTGTCCAACCGGGAGATCGCCACGCGCCTTGCGGGGCAGGTGGACGTGCTGGTGTGGGTCACGGACCCCGAGAAGTACGCCGACAGCGTCATCCACGATCAATTCATCCGCCCGCACGCCACGCACTCCGAGGTCACGCTTGCGGTGCTGAACAAGGCGGATCTGCTCGCTGCCGGCGATGTGGGCACGGTTGCGGGCAGCTTCGAGCAATTGCTTATCGACGACGGCTTGCGCAACATCACCGTCATCCCCACCTCCACCCTCACCGGTGAGGGCATTGAGCGCTTGCGCGGCGCGATCGCCAAGGTGGCGCGGGCCCATACTGCGCAGACCGCCCGCATCGAGGCTGACATTCAGGCCGTGACGCGGGACCTCGCCGCGCCTGCCAGCGAGGCAACGCGGGCCCCGGCGAAGCAGGCCAAGCGCGAGCTGGATGCCGCGCTCACCCAAGCCGCCGACGCCGACCGTATCGCGGAGACTACCGCAGCTGCCTACCGCAAGCGGCTGCACGAGCGCACCGGGTGGCTGGTAACCAGCTGGATTACCCGCTTCAAGCCGGACCCGCTACGCAGGCTGGGTCTTCGCGAGGACGCCGACGAGGTCGGGGTGCACCGCACGTCCATGCCGGAGCTCGACGCCGCTTCGAAGGCCGTGGCCAACCGTGGCCTGCGCGATTACGCCGCGGACGCTGCGGCTGGGCTACCCCCGGCGTGGGAGGCGGCCGTAGCCGACCGCGCCGATGAAGTCTCGCAAGCACTTCCCGCGGAGTTGGACCGGGCGGTGGCGCGGACGAGGTTGCCCGCGGAGCCGTCGAAAAGCTGGAGCCTGCTCACTGTGCTGCAGTGGCTGTTCCTACTCGCCGCGCTGCTCGGCGTGATCTGGTACTTGCTCGTTGCGTTCGTGCCCGGCATCCTCACCCCGCTGCTGGGCGCCGACCTTGTGCCGCAGGTGGAAGGGTGGCCGATTCCGACGCTGCTCATCCTCGCCGGACTGCTCGGCGGGCTTGTGGTGGGCCTTATCACCGCGGTGTTCGGCGGGCTGATCGGCTCGAGCGTGAAGCGGCGCACCCGCGCCGCGTTACAGAGAGAGGTCGCGACGATGTCGGAGACCGTTGTGGTGGAGCCGCTGGCGAAGGTGCGCGGCGACTACGAGCGCTTCAACGAGCAGCTCGCCATCGCCGCAGCGTAACCGCTTACATATCCCACCCGGACCTACCTGGATCCCCGCTTCCGCAACAAGCCGGTGTTATTGCAAAACCGGAGTACGGCAATTACAGTTATTACAGATAATCAGTTAGCGGTTTCGGTCTGGAGGGAGCGAGCATGTCGAACGCTGTCATCGCACAACTTGAAAGCCAGAGTCTTACTCAAGAGGAAATTGCGGGCCTGCGCGACTTCATTGCTTCCGCCCCAGATTCGAACCTCGCCCTGTTATTGGAGTCCATTCTGGTCGCTTTGAACGAGGGGCAAACGATCAACGTCCTCGCAGATGATGCCGAGGTCTCTCCTAACGAGGCTGCGAAGCTGCTGAAAATGAGCCGCCCGCACCTGCTGAAGTTTATGCGTGACGGCGATCTCCCATTTCACATGGTCGGGTCTCACCAGCGCATCAAAATGTCCGACCTGCGGAATTTCATGCAAGTCCGCGACGCAGGCGCCCGGATTCTGGCTGAGGCACTTCACGGCAACAACACCAGCGCCGACCCCCTGCAAGAGCCTTTTACGCATGAAGAAATGGACGAACTCAAGGATCTGTAACCGAGCGGAGGTAGGCGCGCAATGCTTCGGCATAGGGTTCGAGCCGTTCACAGTCGGGGCAGATCGGCAAATGGCCATGGGTTTTGTCATCGCCGATTGGCACCCACCACTTGCCGCAGACGGCTCGGATGGCATTCCCCGTTACATATGCCTCCGCGAGAGAACCTTTAGTCGAATAGTGAAGCTTGTCGGGAGGAGGAGGGGCAAAATCCGCCACACGTAGAGATTCGCGGGGAATATCGAGTATGGCAATAAGGTCCGCACGTGAAATTCCGATGTTAAGCACGTAGGTCGGCCCTGCGTATGCCTCCATCATTCCTTCGTCGACACGCAGCAATCGTTGTAACACACAAGTGAAAGATTGCAGTTCCTCATAGTTGTCGTGCCAGTTGGTGATTCGGATAGATAAAATGTCGATTTCATCATGGGCAGACTCAACGTCCCATGTATCGAACGAAGAAGTGTCAATCCCGAGCGCGATCTTCAACGATCCGGCCTGAATCTCCCCCTGTTCGCCAAGAACGACGGCTTGTTTAATTGCCGTCAACGTCTCCGTGATTAACAATTTTTCAAACTCTTGTCGCTTCTGAACAGCTTTCTGGAGATTCAGAATGCGCAAATCCAGTTTGCTCGGTCCTAGCGTTCCCGCCGCACGCATACTGGAAATGACGGTTTTTGCTTCCGCGTGAAAATGATCATGGCTGTCTGCGTAAACCAGCCAAGCTTCTTCCCCTCCGTCGTGGATTACAGCCCCTCGCCAAGCGGATCCCCCCGTGTCGCGTGTTTCGAAAATCGGGAAATTGAAAGCCTTCAATCTCTCGAAAATCCCCCTGTCAAAACGAGCTTGAGCATATTCGACTAGGGCGACTTCCATTTGAGCGTGCGCAACCGCCTCACGAAGGTACTGCAACTTTATTTCGTTTTCCGTGGCACGTTGTGCGCACTGGTACGCCATCGATGTTTTGTTCGGCAGTTTTCCCGAACCTGCCAGAACTTTAAGCACCTTTATCGTGGGCCGCACCGAAACCATGTGCTTAGGTTACCCGCCGCCACGACGCGAACCTCCTCGTCTTCGGTACCGTCGGGACCATCACTATCCGCAATCGCGAAAGGATGGCTCCATGACAGGCCGCGCTTACAGCCAAATCCCCAACGTTCTCTCAATCGCCGGCACCGACCCGACTGGCGGCGCCGGGATCCAGGCGGACTTGAAGTCCATCGCCGCCGCGGGAGGTTTCGGCATGTGCGTGGTCACTTCCCTGGTCGCGCAGAACACGCAGGGCGTTCGCGAGATCCACACCCCGCCGCAGGCGTTCCTTGAAGCGCAGCTCGCCTCCGTCTTCGACGATGTGGAGGTCGACGCGGTGAAGATCGGCATGCTCGGCGATGCGAAAACCACCAAGACCGTCTCCGATTTCCTCAAGCGCCGTCGCGTGCCCGTCGTAGTCGTGGACCCGGTGATGGTGGCAACCAGCGGCGATCGCCTGCTCACCCAGGATGCCGAGGAGGCGCTGCGCCAGTTTGTGAAGGATCACGCCACCGTGGTCACCCCGAACATTCCGGAGCTCGCCGTACTCACCCAGAATGAGCCTGCCGAAGATTTCGACACCGCAGTAGAGCAGGGCAAGGAGTACGCCAACGCGACCGGGGTGGCTGTGCTGGTAAAAGGCGGCCACCTTGAATCCGGCGCCGCGTCGAACGCCCTTGTACAGCCGGACGGCGTGGTCCACGTCGCGGGGGTTCCGCGTGTGGACACCAAGAACACCCATGGCACGGGCTGCTCACTGTCGTCTGCGCTTGCCACTCGCCTGGCCCTCGGCGACCGCTCCCCCGCCGCTGCGAACGACGCAGTGACGTGGACTTCCGAGTGGCTGCACGAGGCGATCGCCCACGCCGATGACCTGAACGTGGGCCAGGGTCACGGCCCGGTGCATCACTTCCACCGCCTCTACCGCCAGGCTGGCCCGGTACGGTAGGCGCGCGGTCCCCCATGATCACCGTCTACGGAGAAGCGCTCGTCGACCTCGTGCCGTCCTCGCCGCACCCGCTCGCGCCGCTCACACCGGCGCTCGGCGGCGGCCCGTTTAACGTCGCCCGCGCTCTTGGGCGCATGGGTTCGCAGGTGTCGTTCCAGTCGCGCTTGTCCGCGGATGCGTTCGGGGAGGCGCTTCGCACTTCGCTTATCGACGTTGGCGTGGACCTTTCCCACTGCCCCACCGGTAACGAACCCACGTCCTTGGCGGTGGCTTCCCTCGCGGAGAACGGCTCGGCGTCGTACACCTTCTACGTCGACGGCACTGCCGATCGCCTCGCGGAACCCGTGCCGGTTTCCGCCGGGTACGCGGTTTTTGGGACGCTGTCGCTGGCACTGGAGCCAGCGTCGCTGCGCTATGCGGCCGCCGCGCGCGAGTCCGCGGATTTGGGCGCGGTGGTGTGCCTGGATCCGAACATCCGCCCCGCCTTCGCGTCTGAAAAACACCGCCTTTTTCTGCGCGGCATGTTGGAGAACGTGACGGTGCTCAAGCTTTCGGACGAGGAGGTGGGCTTCATTGGCGACACCGCCCACGTTCCCGTAGTAGTGACCACCTTGGGAGGTAAGGGCATCTCGGTGCGCGCGCCGTTCGGCTCCGTCACAGTGCCCTCCATTGAGGTAGAGGTGGCGGACACGATTGGCGCGGGCGACACCGTGATGGCCGCGCTCGTGCACGAATTCGACCGCCGTGGGCTCGACCTCGCGGGGCTCCTCTCCCTGGGCGAGGAAGAGTGGCGCGAGATTCTTCAGTTCGCCGCTCGCGCCGCGTCGATCACCGTCTCACGCCCCGGCGCCGACACACCGCACGCCCACGAGTTGGCCGGATCGAGGTAGCTGGCTACTCCACCGTGACGGACTTCGCCAGGTTCCGCGGTTGGTCCACGTTCAAGCCGCGCGCCTCGGCAACAGCACAAGCGAACATCTGCAGCGGGATGGTGGACAGCAGCGGCTGCATGAGGCCTGCTGATTCCGGGATACGGATGATGTGGTCGGCGTACGGCACGACATCCTCGTCGCCGTCCTCTGCAATCACGACGGTTACCGCGCCGCGTGCGCGGACCTCCTGGATGTTGGACACGACCTTGGCGTGCAGGTTGTTCCGGGACTTCTTGCTCGGCACGATGATGAACACCGGCTGGCCTTCCTCCACCAGTGCAATCGGGCCGTGCTTCAGCTCACCGGCCGCGAAGCCCTCGGAGTGCAGGTAGGCCACTTCCTTGAGCTTCAGTGCGCCCTCTAGCGCCACCGGGAAGCCGACATGGCGGCCGAGGAAGAGCACCGACTTCGAGTCTGCGAGCTCCTCGCCCAGAGTGCGCACCTGTCCCCCGCGATCAAGCACCTGCTGGATCTTCTCCGGCATGGCCTGGAGCTCGTCGATAATTGCCCTGATCTCGTCGGCGTACTTGTTGCCGCGCACCTGCGCGAGGTACAGGGCGAGCAGGTAGGCGGCCACGATCTGGGAGATGAACGCCTTCGTGGACGCCACGGCGATCTCGGGTCCGGCGTAGGTGTACAGCAACGCATCGGCCTCTCGCGGGATGGAGGCACCCACGGTGTTGCAGATCGCGATGACCTTCGCGCCCTGCTCGCGGGCGTGGCGCACCGCCATGAGCGTGTCCATGGTCTCGCCAGACTGAGATACGGCGACTACCAGGGTGTTCTGGTCCACGATCGGGTCGCGGTAGCGGAATTCGTGCGCGAGCTCGACCTCCGTGGGGATGCGGCACCAGTGCTCGATGGCGTAACGCGCAACCTGACCCGCGTAGGCGGCGGTGCCGCAGGCCACGATGATGATCTTGTTGATGGAGCGCAGCAGGGACTCGTCGATACGCAGCTCGTCCAGCGTGAGCTTGCCTTGGGCGTCGAAGCGGCCGTAGAGGGTGTCGCGCACGGCGGCCGGCTGATCGTGGATCTCCTTTTCCATGAAGGAGTTGAAGCCACCCTTCTCGGCGGCAGTGATGTCCCACTCCACGCGGAACGGCTTCGCTTCGGCGCGCGCGCCGTTGAAGTCGGTCACCTCGTAGCTGTCCGGGGTGAGGGTGACAATTTGGCCGTTGTCCATCTCCACGGCGTCGCGGGTGAACTCGATGAAGCCGGAGACATCCGAGGACAGGAAGTTCTCGCCCTCGCCAACGCCGATGACCAGCGGTGAGTTCCAGCGCGCGGCCACGATTCGGTCCGGGTGCTCGGCTTCGATGGCCAGCAGGGTGAACGCGCCTTCGAGGCGGTTTGCGGTGAGCTGCATCGCTTTAGTGAGGTCGCGTTCGGCGGCGGACACGTAGACGTCGTAAAGCAATGTGCCCGCGACCTCGGTGTCCGTGTCGGAGGCGAACACATAGCCCTTATCGACGAGCTCCGCTTTCAGCGCCGCGAAATTCTCAATGATGCCGTTGTGCACAACCGCCATGGAGCCGTCGCCCACAACGTGCGGGTGCGCATTCTCATCCGTCGGCCCGCCGTGGGTGGCCCAGCGTGTGTGGCCGATACCCAGGTTCGAGGCAGCGAGCGGGTTGTCCGCGATCTCCGCCTCTAAGTCGGCGACCTTGCCCGCCTTCTTGCGGCACGCGATAGCGTTGCCCTGGGCGACGGCGACACCAGCGGAGTCGTAGCCGCGGTACTCAAGCCTGCGCAGGCCCTCGATGATCACATTCTTCGCGTCGCGGTCCCCTCCTACGGGCCCGACATATCCGACGATTCCACACATGGGGAAAAACCTACACCCCGTTTGCCCATGCGCGGAAAGGCGCGGCTGACTTGCAAGATGTGAAAACTATCCGGAGATCTCCTGGGCGGTCTGCTTCGCAAACGGCGCCACTCCCATCAACGTCGCGGAACCGTCGCCGGTCCAGTTGCCGTATCCCACCAAGTGCAGATTCTCGACGGCGGGTTCGCGGCCGTTCATGATCTGACGGAAAGGCCCAAGGGCTGGCCGGAACCCGGTGCACCAGATCAGGTGGTCGTGGTCGAGCTCGTCAAGGCTGTGGAACATTGGGGTGGCGGAGAGCTCACCGTTGTTTCGAAGCTCGCGCAGGTGGGGCAGCGCCACGATGTCCCCGAGGTCCGGCCCCGCGCTGCCACCGAGGATCCGGCGGCGGCTACGCAGAAAAAGATCGCGGCCGTCCACCTCGTCCGGCATCCAGCGCGGCTCCTCACGCGTGAACCACGTGACCTCCGACGTGCCCATCAGGTCCGCGGCGATCTGCGCACCAGAGTTCGCCCCGCCGACCACCGCAACCTTCTTCCCGCGGAACGGCTCGGGCCCGGGGTAGGTAGCCGAGTGCCACTGCTTGCCGCGGAACGTGCCCGGGTAGTGGGGCACGAAAGGCGCGGACCACGTGCCCGTCGCGGCGACAAGATGATCCGCCGTGAACTCACCGGCGGACGTATCCAGATGGAACACCCCACCTTGGTGGGCGCCGTCGCTGACCTCTACAGGCCGTCTCACGGGCAGCTCGTAGCGTTTCTCGTAGCGCTCGAGGTAATCAATGACGTGACTCGCTGGCGGGTATCCCGGGTGAGGAGGCATAGGCCAACCAGGCAGATTGGAAAACCCCGCGGCCGAAAAGAGAGTTAGAGACGGCCACGTGTGCAGCCAAGCGCCACCTGGCTTTTCTTGGTTATCCAGGATGATGAAATCCACTTTGAAGCGCCGCAAGTAAAACGCGGTGGCAAGCCCGGACTGGCCACCGCCGACGACGATGGCAGTGTGGTGCTCAGCCAACGGAAGGCACCGCCCTAGGGTGCATCAGTCGCTTCATACCGGCGAGTGTAACCCGCGGCCCCCGCAAACGGCGAAACCCGCCGCGCCCGTGCGGGGCGAGGCGGGTGAGCCAAGGAATCGTCGAGAAGCTTAGCGAGCCTTCTCAATGATCTCGACGAGACGGAAGTGCTTGTCCTTGGACAGCGGGCGCGTCTCCTCGATGCGGACGAGGTCGCCGATGCCGGCGGTGTTCTCCTCGTCGTGTGCCTTCACGCGCTGCGTGGTACGCACGATCTTGCCGTACAGCGGGTGGGACTTACGGTCCTCAACCTCGACGACGATCGTCTTGTCCATCTTGTCGGACACGACGTATCCACGGCGGCGCTTCTGCAGGCCCTTCTCCTTCGGCTGAGCCTCGGTGTGCTTCGGGCCCTTGCCTGCGGTGTTGGTATCAGTCACGTTTGCCTCACTCATGATTAAGCCTCAGCTCCCGGAACGACGGACAGGCCGAGCTCGCGCTCGCGCAGCACCGTGTAGATGCGTGCGATGTCGCGCTTGACGGTGCCGATGCGGCGGTTGTTGGTCAGCTGGCCGGTGGCGAGCTGGAAGCGCAGGTTGAACAGCTCTTCCTTCGCCTCGTTCAGGCGGGCGGTCAGCTCCTCGTCGCTGAGCTCGCGGAACTCGGATGCGGGGGTACCGTTAGCCATTAGAACTGGTCCTCCTTCCGGACAATGCGGGTCTTGCAAGGAAGCTTCGCGCCAGCGCGGCGCAGCGCCTCGATGGCAACCTCTTCGTTCGGGTACGACATCTCGAACATGACGCGACCCGGCTTGACGTTAGCCACCCACTTCTCCACCGGGCCCTTACCGGAACCCATACGCACGCCGAGCGGCTTCTGGGTCAGGGGGCGATCCGGGAAGATGTTGATCCAGACCTTGCCACCACGCTTGACGTGGCGGTTGATCGCAATACGAGCGGACTCAATCTGGCGGTTGGTGATGTAGGCCGGCTCGAGAGCCTGCAGGCCGTAATCACCGAAGGTGACGGTGTTGCCGCCCTTGGACACGCCGGAACGACCCGGACGGTGCTGGCGGCGGTACTTCACGCGCTTAGGGATGAGCATGAATTAGCCCTCCTTCTTCTGCTCTGCGCGCTGGCGGCGCTGGCCGCCGCGGCGCGGGCGGCGGTCACGGTCGCCGCGGCCGCCGCGCTCGTTCTTCGGGGCGTTGAGCTCGGACTCGCGGACACCGCCGACGACATCGCCCTTGTAGATCCACACCTTGACGCCAATGACGCCGAAGGTGGTGTGTGCCTCTGCGGTGCCGTAATCAATCTCGGCGCGCAGGGTGTGCAGCGGAACGCGACCCTCGTGGTAGCGCTCAACACGCGACATCTCGGCGCCGCCGAGACGGCCGGAGGTCATGACCTTGATGCCCTTGACCTGCGGGTTACGCATTGCGGACTGGATCGCCTTACGCATGGCGCGACGGAACGCGACACGGTTGACCAGCTGCTCGGCGATGGACTGCGCAACCAGGGTGGCGTCTGCGTCGACGTTCTTCACCTCGAGGATGTTCAGCGCGACCATCTTGCCGGTGAGCTTCTCCAGCTCGCGGCGGATGCGGTCAGCCTCGGCGCCGCGGCGGCCGATCACGATGCCCGGGCGCGCGGTGTGGATGTCCACACGGACGCGGTCGCGGGTGCGCTCGATGACGATGTCGGAGATGCCTGCACGCTCAAGGTTCTTCTGCAGGTACTCGCGGATCTTGATGTCTTCGGCGACGTAATCAGCGTAGTTCTTGTCGGCGTACCAGTGGGACTTCCAGTCGGCGGTGATACCCAGGCGCAGGCCGTGCGGGTGAATCTTCTGGCCCATTAGTTGGCCCCTTCCTTGGACTCGACAACAACAGTGATGTGGGAGGTGCGCTTCCGGATCTGGAAGGCACGGCCCTGGGCGCGCGGCTGGTAGCGGCGCATCGTCGGGCCCTCGTTGGCGTAGCACTCGGCAATGACGAGCGTGCGCGGGTCCAGGCCAAAGTTGTTCTCGGCGTTTGCTGCCGCGGAAGCGACAACCTTCGCAACGTCCTTCGCGGCGTCCTGCGGCGCGTACTTCAGGATCGCGAGCGCCTCAGCCACGGACTTGCCGCGGACGAGTGCGAGCACGCGACGCGCCTTCATCGGCGAGACGCGGACGAACTTGGCCGTCGCGGATGCAGTGGTGATGGTGTCAGCCATTGCTTATCGACGTCCCTTCTCTTGCTTAACGTGACCCTTGAAGGTCTTGGTCGGTGCGAACTCGCCGAGCTTGTGGCCGACCATGGACTCATCGATGAACACCGGCACGTGCTTACGGCCGTCGTGAACGGCGAAGGTGTGGCCGATGAAGTCGGGGAGAATGGTCGAACGGCGCGACCAGGTCTTGATGACCTGCTTGGTGCCAGCTTCGTTCTGAGCGTCCACCTTGTTGAGGAGGTGCTCGTCGACGAACGGGCCCTTCTTCAGGCTGCGTGGCATGTCTTGTTACCTCCTCTTAGCGCTTCTTCGAGCGGCGGCGCCGCACGATCATGTTGTTGGAATAACGGTTCGGGTTGCGGGTGCGGCCTTCCTTCTGGCCCCACGGCGAGACCGGGTGGCGACCACCGGAAGTCTTGCCCTCACCACCACCGTGCGGGTGGTCAACCGGGTTCATAACCACACCACGCACGGTCGGGCGCCAGCCCTTCCAGCGCATGCGGCCGGCCTTACCCCAGCGGATGTTGATCTGGTCGGCGTTGCCAACCTCACCCACGGTGGCGCGGCAGCGAATGTCCACGCGGCGGATCTCAGAAGACGGCATACGCAGCACTGCGTAGTTGCCTTCCTTACCCAGCAGCTGGATGGACGTACCTGCGGAGCGGGCGAGCTTGGCGCCAGCGCCCGGCTTCAGCTCCACAGCGTGGATGGTGGTACCGGTCGGGATGTTGCGCAGCGGCAGGTTGTTGCCAACCTTGATGTCTGCGTTCGGACCCGACTCGACGATGGTGCCCTGCTTCAGGCCCTTCGGGGCGATGATGTAGCGCTTCTCGCCATCGGTGTAGTGCAGCAGCGCGATGTTCGCGGTGCGGTTCGGGTCGTACTCGATGTGCGCAACCTTGGCCGGCACGCCGTCCTTGTCGTTGCGGCGGAAGTCAATAACGCGGTACTGGCGCTTGTGGCCGCCGCCGCGGTGACGGGTGGTGATGTGGCCGTGAGAGTTGCGGCCGCCCTTCTTCGGGAGCGGGCGCACGAGCGACTTCTCCGGGGTCGAGCGAGTGATCTCCTCGAACTCGGAGACAGAGCTGGCACGGCGACCCGGAGTTGTCGGCTTGTACTTACGAATAGCCATAGTGGTTCCTTTTCTATCGTCTTCTTCGTCGTGCGATGGCGGTTACGCCGTCGCACCCCCGAAGATGTCGATGGAGTCGCTGCCCTCGCGGAGGGTGACGTAGGCGCGCTTGGTGTCCTTACGCTTGCCGTAACCGGTGCGGGAGCGCTTGCGCTTGCCCTCACGGTTGACGGTGTTCACCGAAGCAACGTCGACGCCGAAGATCTCCTCCACGGCAATCTTGATTTGGGTCTTGTTCGCGGACGGGTCCACGTAGAACGTGTACGTGTTCTGCTCCATCAGGCCGTAGCTCTTCTCGGAGAGCACCGGCGCAATGATGATGTCGCGCGGGTTAGCGATCTTAGCCATTTACTTCTCCTCCTCCGCAGCTGCAGCCACTACGTTGCCGCGGTTGATGAAGGTGTGCAGCGCCTCGACCGAGAACACGACATCGTCAGCGTTGAGGACGTCGTAGGCGTTGAGCTGTCCCGGCTCAATGACCTTCACGTTCGGCAGGTTCCGTGCGGAACGCTGGGAGTTCAGGTCATCACGGCCGATCACAAGCAACACCGACTTGCGGTCCGTGAGGCGCTCGATGAACGCGCGTGCGGACTTCGTGGACGGGGTCTGGCCCGGGACGAGGTCTTCAACCACGTGGATGCGGTCGTTCTGCGCGCGGTTGGTCAGGGCACCCGCGAGGGCTGCCTTGATCATTTTCTTGGGGGTGCGCTGCGCGTAGGAACGCGGCTGCGGACCGTGAACGGTGCCGCCGCCGGTGTAGTGCGGAGCGCGGATGGAACCCTGGCGAGCACGGCCGGTGCCCTTCTGGCGGAACGGCTTGCGGCCGCCGCCGGAGACCATGCCGCGGGTCTTCGTTGCGTGGGTGCCCTGGCGTGCGGCAGCGAGCTGCGCGTTCACAACCTGGTGCATCAGCGCGACGGAGGCCTCGCGGTCGAAGTACTCGGCCGGGAGTTCCACGGAGCCGTTGGTGGCCCCGTCTGCGGTCTGGACGTCAAGCGTCAGGTTCGTCATGCGTGAGCACCGCCCTTCACTGCGGTCTTGACGGTAACAACGGAACCCTTAACGCCCGGGATGGCACCCTTGATCAGGATGAGGTTGTTGTCGCCGTCGATGCGTTGAATCTTCAGGTTCTGGGTGGTCACACGGTTGCCGCCCATGCGGCCAGCCATGCGCTTGCCCTTGAACACGCGGGCAGGCGTTGCGGCGTTACCGATGGAACCCACGCGGCGGTGGGAGGCCTGGTTACCGTGCGCAGCACCCTGGCCGGCGAAGCCGTGGCGCTTCATGCCGCCGGCGTAACCCTTGCCCTTGGTGGTGCCCACGACGTCGACGTAGGTGTCGCCGTCGAAGATGGTCGCGTTGAACTCCTGGCCGACCTCGTACTCGGAGGTGTCGTCCATGCGGATCTCTGCGACGTGGCGACGCGGGTTCACGCCAGCCTTTTCAAAGTGGCCGGATTCCGGCTTGTTCACCTTACGGGGATCGATGTCGCCGTAAGCGATCTGGATGGCGGAGTAGCCATCGGTCTCAGGGGTACGGATCTGGGTGACCACGCACGGCCCAGCCTCGACGACGGTAACCGGGATAACGCGGTTGTCCTCGTCGAAGATCTGGGTCATGCCGAGCTTGGTGCCCAGAATGCCCTTGATCTGGTTGTCAGACATGTGTTGGTTCTCCACTACTTACGTTGGGGATTACTCGGTTACTGGATGTTCACGTCAACGCTGGCCGGCAGGTCGATGCGCATGAGCGCGTCAACCGTCTTCGGCGTCGGGTCGAGAATGTCGATGAGGCGCTTGTGCGTGCGCATCTCGAAGTGCTCGCGAGAATCCTTGTACTTGTGGGGAGAACGAATCACGGCGTACACGTTCTTCTGGGTTGGCAACGGCACCGGCCCAACGACGCGGGCACCCGTGCGGGTGACCGTCTCGACGATCTTCTTCGCGGATGCGTCAATCGCCTCGTGGTCGTAGGCCTTGAGCCTGATGCGGATCTTCTGTTCCGCCACGCTTACCTCTTCCTCGCATCCCCACGTTCTCCCTTTTCCTTTCCGCTCGTTTCGAACGGAGTGAGAAACGGGTCGAAGCGGTGGGGTTGTAGCTTCTAGTTTCTCTATAACGTTGTCCGGGCTGGGCCCATGGCTCAACGCCAGTGTCGTTTCATTGACTGTCATGACACTTCCGGAAGGTGAGTGGCCCGCAAACACACGGGCGTCAGTGCTTCCCAAAGATCGACGCGGGCAATTGCTTGTCGCCATCTTGGGTGTCAGACACGGGAAGGGTGCGTGACCCTCGCGTACTGCCGCTGTGTATTTGCCATGGCCCTTCACCGGCTCCCACCTTTCGGCGGGAAGAACTTCCGGTATGGAAGG
This sequence comes from Corynebacterium sp. Marseille-P4321, assembly GCF_903645305.1. Taxonomy (GTDB): domain Bacteria; phylum Actinomycetota; class Actinomycetes; order Mycobacteriales; family Mycobacteriaceae; genus Corynebacterium. The sequence goes on from NZ_CAHJXO010000003.1 coordinate 177,055, forward strand.
TGTCATGTTTGCCTCACCACCGCCTACCCGGAGCGAACTCCGTAGCGGGCCATGTCAAGGCAACCCGACTATTAAAACACACAGGTCGGTGAAGAGCAAGATGCTTATCGACGAGTTCCTTTTCCAGCCTTCCCCCTCCCCTTTGTTGCAACTTGGTATCAACCCGTCTTCGACCCCGGCGGATCCATCGACGAAATGTGTACGCTGGACACCTAGACCGTGCGTGCCCCGGAGAAGACCGGGGTGCGGTCGAGACATTCAAACCCGAAAGGACCGTCATGGCCGAGAACAACTTCAACGAGACCAACGAGAACACCCCCACCCCGAACTCCACCTCCGTGGCAGTCGAGCCGGAGCAGGTTCGCCCGCGCAACGAGAACCTGGAGACGGATCACGGCACCACCGCTATCGACGACAACGTCGTGGGCAAGATTGCCGGCATCGCAGCCCGCGAGGTTTCCGGCGTGCACAACTTGGGTGGCGGCGCTGCCCGTATGTGGGGTGCGGTCCGCGACACCTTCACCAACTCGACCAACGTTCAGCAGGGTGTCAACGTTGCGGTGGACAACGGCCACGCTTCCGTCGCTGTTGCGATCATCGCTGAGTACGGCGTTGCTATCCACGAGCTCGCAAACGCCATCCGCGAGAACATCACCGTCGCCGTGACCCGCATGACCGGCCTGGTTGTGGACCGTGTTGACGTCACCGTGCACGACGTGCACCTGCCGGAGCAGGACAACTCGAACGAGCAGACCTTCGAGGAGCCGAACCAGAACTACCAGGCTCTGAACCAGCCTAACCAGCCGGTGAACCAGCAGCCGCTTCAGTAATCATGCCTATCTCCCCCGTCACCGCTGAGGTTGCGGAGGGCGTGCGCGACGCCGCGGTCGCCGTAGAGGGCGTGAAGACGCTCTACGGCGGACGCGTCGGCGAGATTGCGATGTACCTGCCCGGTCAGCGCATCGAGGGTCTGCGTGCCGTCGAGCGCGACGGGAAACAGGGTTACGAAATCCATTTCACCTTCGACGTCGAGTCAGGCCGGGACATCCCGTCTGTGGCGGAAGACGTGCGCAAGGCCGTCATGGACGCCGCAGATGTCGACTTTGTCGATGTCATCGCGGGCGACGCACAATAGCGGTAGCTGAGCAAGCTGCCTACGCCCCGCCCCAACCTCTAAAACACACGAAAACGTGGTTCTCACATGAATATCTTTGCTAACAAGGCGCTCGTCGGCGTCATCATCGGTGTCGTCGTGGCTTTCTTTGTCACCTTCGGCGGCTGGGCAGGCCTGCTGTGGTTGCTGCTGTTCACCATCGTCGGTGGTGTCGTAGGTGCCCAGCTTGACGGCCGCGTGGACCTTGCCACCTTGATCGGCGGCGGAAACGGCAGAGGCCGAGGCTAATGGATACCACCTTCTACCACGTCAGCGAACGCACCGTTGAGCGCGTGGCCGAGGTGGCGGCCTCGTCGGTCCCGGGGTGCGAGGACATTGACGCCAAACTCGCGGGCTTAGCCGGCCGCAGCTTCCCGCGCATCGACGTGCGCTTGGATCAGCTCACCGGCACCGCGAATATCGAGGCCGAGATCGCCTGCGCCTACCCGGCACCGATTGCCGCTATCACCGACGCTGTGCGCGCCACCATCATCGCCCACGTGCGAGCCTTAACCGGCGTGGATGTCGCACGAGTGAAGGTGACTGTGGCGAACGTCGAGGCGCTTGCCAGCGGTCGCCGTGTGACCTGGGACGAAGTGGCGCACCACGAGGTGTTTGTCATTCCGGTGCCCATTGAGGTCACGCCTACGCAGGTCGTGCACCCGCAGACCAAGGAGCGCGAGGAGCTCACGCCTGTCAAGGTCAGCTCGAACATCGATGAGATGCGCGATGTGGTCACCCCGGCCCCGCCGGAAGTCGAACACATTGAAACTCCTGCGCCCGTTCTTGTTGCCAGCGTCGCAACACCGGAGCCGGTGGAGGTGGAGACCGAGATTTTCGCGCCCCCGCCGCCTGCTGCATACTCGCCGGAGGTTCCCGCACCGCGGCCACTTACTGAGGTGCACACGTACCCCACAGAGGCCCGCGTACCATTCCCACCCGCCCCGGCCACCCCGTGGTCACCGACGTACCGGATCGCAGCAGTGCACTCCCCCTACGTGCCGCCGCAGGGGCCGCTCACACCGGTGGAGGTGCGAAACCCGGTCCGCGCAGAGCAGGTTTCGCTGCCCCTGCGCCCACCGATGCGCGAGGTGTCAATCAACCGCCCGCCGCAGCGGCCTGTCGAGGTGCGTTCCGAGTGGCGTCCAGCGCACATTGCCCCGCCACCGCCAACCCCGGTGTACGTGCCAAGTGCGCCTGCACCGCAGCCGTTGAAGGAAATCAGGATCGAACCGGTGGTGAAGTACTATGACCGCACCCGCTAACGCGCAAGTTGCGCCAGAAGGCGTGCACCAACCTGTCGGCCCGCACCCGGGCGATGAACCGTTGGGCAACCCAGGGTCGCGATGGGTATCGGTGATCACCAGCATCGTGCTCCTCGCGCTTGCTGGCGTTGCTGGGCGCGACCTCTGGTACCACTACTACCGGGACGAAGACCCGGGCCAGTCTTGGACCGGACAAGCCCTGGACTTCCTCGGCTCGTTTGTTTCCGATGTAACGGCGGTGATCATCGCCGTGGTCCTAGCCCTTGTGGGGTTGTGGCTACTCGTGCTCGCGTTCAAGCCACGCCCCCGCACTCACGTGCGCGTCCACTCCCCCGTGTCCATTTGGACCCGGCCCGTGGACATTGCGCGAAAGGCTACGGACGCCACGCGACGCGACACTGGAATGGACCATGTCCGGTCCAAGGCAAACCGCAAGAAGGTAAGCGTTGAGGTCACCGACGACGGCAGTGGCTCGCAGTTGCAGGAGCGCGTCACGCGCTCGCTGAACAACGAGTTCAAGGGCCTCGCAACGCCGCCCGCCGTGGCCGTGAAGGTGCTGCCGAACCAGAACACACAAACCCCCGCGCCTCAGGACCGTACGACCGCAACTCAGCAGGCGGCCCAGCTGGACACCGCCCCGGCACAGCCCGAGGAGCAGGTGGTGGTCACCGAAACCACCACGACAACCACAACCGCGCCCGTGAAGGATGAGCAGCGATGACCAAGACGATGTCGTTTTTCAACCGCCTGATCACCTTCCTCGTCGCGGTGCTGTGCATTCTCCTGGCGTTGGTACCCATTGCTGAGTACTGGGAAATCCCGTACTTGAGCGACGGGGTGCGCCAGCTCAACCGCAGTCAACTGAGCGACGTGCCGTATGAAAACTGGTTTATCAACGCCCTCATCGGCGCGACGATCGCTCTAGGCATCCTTGGCCTATGGGTACTCCTGGCGAACATCCGCTCGCGCGCGTTTTCTAACCGCGAGATCATGCCAGCGGACCCGGAGCACGGCGAGACGCTGATCAACGTGCAGCGTGTATCTGACGCGGCGTGCGACATGCTCAAAGGCGTCGACGAGGTGCACAACGCAACCAGCCGCGTAGCAATGGTGGGCCAGCGGCCGACCTCCACGTTCACCATCACAGCGAACCCCTCCTACCCCTTGGAGGACATCGTGCGGGTCGTTGAAGCAGCCGACCAAGACTTCCGCATGGCAAACCACACTATGGAGATCGACACGGTGTGGAAGCTACAGCTCGATAGGGTTCCCGCTTAAACCTCGACGAGCAGTACGCGCTCTACAGGCCCCAGCACCAGCGGCTCGCCGCCGCCGGCTGGGGCCACTTTCATGTGCGCACCCACCTCAATGCGCTCCCATGCGATTGTGGTCGCCTCGACTTCCCGGCGGCGCTGCTCCCACAGACGGACCCGTTGGCCGATGAGCGCCCTGCGGCCGCCCTCCAACTGCACGAGCCAGCGGGCGTTCCCCACATCAACGCGTTTCAAGCTGTTAATGGAAGGTGCCGTTTCCTCATCTACACGCGCCACCAGTGTGACGACGCCTAAGCGGTGCTGCACGCCTTCCTCGTCAGTGAGCACCAAAGGGCGCCCCGGGCCGGCGGGTCTCATGGATTCGTAGCGCCAGATGCTCGGCATGCTGCCCGGGTTCGAGGCACTGCGCACCACCACCATGCTGTCCGGCGTGAGTGTGACCAACAGCGCAGGGGATGCGGTGGTGATGAGGATGGGGGTGGCCAACGGAGCGTCGATAAGCGAAGGATGCTCCTGACGCACCTTCGCGAGCAATTCAAGCAACTCCTCTTCCGTGCTCCCCCACGTCAGCCCCCTGTTGTGCAGCATGCCGATGAAGGCAGGCAGCGTGAGGTCGGGCTGGCCCTCCCAGGCATCTTGGAGGGCGCGGATTATGCCCGGGATGCGGGTGGGGTCGTTATCGTGCACGACACAAAAGCTTAGCAACGGCAAAAGCCGCCTCCCCTTGTGGAGAAGCGGCCTCTTACGCGGTTCGGGCTAGGCGCCCAAGCTCGGACTTTGATTACTCGACGATCTTGGTAACGCGGCCAGCGCCGACGGTGCGGGAGCCCTCGCGGATAGCGAAGCGCAGGCCCTCGTCCATAGCGACCGGCTGGATCAGCTCGACGGACATCTCAACGTTGTCGCCCGGCATGACCATCTCGGTGCCCTCCGGCAGCTTCACAACACCGGTCACGTCGGTGGTGCGGAAGTAGAACTGCGGACGGTAGTTGTCGAAGAACGGGGTGTGGCGGCCACCCTCGTCCTTGGACAGGACGTAGACGGAGCCCTCGAACTTGGTGTGCGGGGTGTAAGCGCCCGGGTGGATGACAACCTGGCCACGCTCAACGTCCTCGCGCTTCAGACCACGGAGCAGCAGAGCGGCGTTGTCGCCGGCCTCAGCGGTGTCGAGAAGCTTGTTGAACATCTCGATGGAGGTAACGGTGGTCTTCTGGGACTTCTCGCGGATACCGATGATCTCGACCTCGTCGTTGAGGTTGAGCACACCGCGCTCCACACGACCGGTAACCACGGTACCGCGACCGGAAATGGTGAAGATGTCCTCGATCGGCATCAGGAACGGCTTGTCGGTCTCGCGCTCCGGGTCCGGGATAGCGTCGTCGCAGGCCTGCATGAGGTCCAGCACGGACTGAACCCACTTCTCATCGCCCTCAAGAGCCTTCAGAGCGGAGATGTGAACGATCGGAGCGTCCTCGTCGTAGTCCTGCTCAGCCAGCAGCTCGCGGACCTCCATCTCGACGAGCTCGATGATCTCCTCATCGTCAACCATGTCGCACTTGTTCAGCGCAACAAGGATGTACGGAACGCCGACCTGGCGAGCGAGCAGCACGTGCTCACGGGTCTGCGGCATCGGGCCGTCGGTAGCAGCCACAACGAGGATGGCGCCGTCCATCTGAGCCGCACCGGTGATCATGTTCTTGATGTAGTCGGCGTGGCCCGGGGCGTCCACGTGAGCGTAGTGGCGCTTCGGGGTGTTGTACTCCACGTGGGAGATGTTGATGGTGATGCCGCGCTCGCGCTCCTCCGGAGCCTTATCGATGGAGTCGAAGGCGAAGGCCTTGTTCTCCTCCGGGTAAGCGTCAGCCAGCACCTTGGTGATAGCGGCAGTGGTGGTGGTCTTGCCGTGGTCGACGTGACCGATGGTGCCGATGTTCACGTGCGGCTTAGAGCGCTCGAACTTTTCCTTAGACAAGGTATGTCCTCCTGGACTTCAGGTGGCTACGCGCTTGTCGCAACCACGTCGATTTACATTTGCCCCAAACGTCATACCCTACTGGGCTTACGTAGGGGGCCATTTCACAATGTGCCAGTTACAAGATCCTAGATATCTAAGAGCCGTTTTTCAAACCGGCCGATCCTTGAAATACCGGATCAACGAGAGGGTAACGGCCGGCTGAAACTGCGGTTCTTCCCGCAACTTCAGCCCGGCCCCTACCCTCCGGGGCCGCTGGCACGCGGCCCCTAGGGCAAAGGCCTATTTGTTGCCGTTGCGCTCGTCGATGATCTCCTGCGCCACGGACTGCGGAACCTCAGCGTAGGAGTCGAACACCATGGTGAAGTTCGCGCGGCCGGCGGTGGAAGAACGCAGGTCGCCGATGTAGCCGAACATCTCGGACAGCGGCACCTTCGCCTTGACCACCTTCGCGCCGGAGCGGTCCTCCATTGCGTACACCTGGCCACGGCGGGAGCTGATGTCGCCGTTGACCGTACCCATGTACTCCTCCGGAGTCACGACCTCGACGGCCATGACCGGCTCGAGCAGGACGGGCTTCGCCTTGGCGACGGCCTCCTTGAGCACCTGGGAGCCGGCGAGCTTGAACGCCATCTCGGAGGAGTCGACGTCGTGGTACGCGCCGTCCTCGAGGGTGGCCTTGATGTTCACCAGCGGGTAGCCGGCGAGGTAGCCGTACTGCATAGCGTCCTGGATACCTGCGTCGACCGACGGGATGTACTCCTTCGGCACGCGACCACCGGTGACGGCGTTCTCGAACTTGTAGGTTGCGGATTCGCCTTCTTCCAGCTCCTCCGGCTCAGGGTTGTACGGCTCGATGGTGCAGATGACCTTCGCGAACTGGCCCGAACCACCGGTCTGCTTCTTGTGGGTGTAGTCCAGAGACTCGACCTTCTTGCGGATGGTCTCGCGGTACGCAACCTGCGGGGAACCGATGTTCGCCTCAACCTTGAATTCGCGCTTCATGCGGTCCACCAGCACGTCGAGGTGCAGCTCGCCCATGCCGCCGATAACGGTCTGGCCAGTCTCCTCGTCCAGCTGGACGGTGAAGGTCGGGTCCTCTTCCGCCAGCTTCTGGATAGCGGTACCCAGCTTCTCCTGGTCGGCCTTGGTCTTCGGCTCGATGGCCACCTGAATAACCGGATCCGGGAAGTCCATGGACTCCAGGATGATCGGGTGATCCGGGTTGCACAGGGTATCACCGGTGGTGGTTTCCTTCAGACCGATGAACGCGTAGATGTTACCGGCGTCAGCGTGCTCGACCGGGTTCTCCTTGTTCGCGTGCATCTGGAAGAGCTTGCCCACGCGCTCCTTCTTGGACTTCGTGGAGTTGAGCATCTGCTCGCCCGGGATGGCCTGGCCGGAGTAGACGCGCACGTAGGTGAGCTTGCCGAAGAACGGGTGCACCGCAATCTTGAACGCCAGCGCGGAGAACGGCTCCTCGACGCTCGGCTTACGGGTCAGCTTCTCATCGCCGTCGACCGAGGTGCCGTGCACCTCGCCGATGTCCAGCGGGTTCGGCAGGTAGTCGACGATGGCGTCCAGGATCGGCTCGACGCCCTTGTTGCGGTACGCGGTACCGCAGAACACCGGGTAGATCTCGGAGTTCACGGTCATCTTGCGGATGGCGCCCTTGATCTCTTCCTTCGTCAGCTCCTCGCCGCCGAAGTACTTCTCCATAAGCTCCTCGTCGGACTCAGCGACCGTCTCGAGCAGCTTCTCGCGGTACTCGTCCGCGAGCTCCTGCAGGTCCGCCGGGATCTCCTCGATCTGCGGCGGAGTGCCGGTTTCGACACGGCCCGGCCACAGGAGTGCCTTCATCTCGATGAGGTCGATCACGCCGTCGAAGTCGTCCTCAGCGCCGATCGGAACCTGCATGACCAACGGCTTCGCGCCGAGGCGGTCGACGATGGTGCCGACGGTGTAGAAGAAGTCGGCGCCCAGCTTGTCCATCTTGTTGACGAAGCAGATGCGCGGCACGTCGTACTTCGCGGCCTGGCGCCACACCTGCTCGGACTGCGGCTCCACACCTTCCTTGCCGTCGAAGACGGCGACGGCGCCATCGAGCACGCGGAGGGAGCGCTCGACCTCAACGGTGAAGTCGACGTGGCCCGGGGTGTCGATGATGTTGATCTGGTTGCCCTCCCAGAAGCAGGTCACCGCGGCGGAGGTAATGGTGATGCCGCGCTCCTTCTCCTGCTCCATCCAGTCGGTGGTCGCGCCACCGTCGTGGGTCTCGCCCACCTTGCGGTTGATACCCGTGTAGAACAGGATGCGCTCGGTGGTGGTGGTCTTACCAGCATCGATGTGGGCCATGATGCCGATGTTGCGGACCTTGTTCAGGTCCTTAAGCACTTCTTGTGCCACGTTTAATACCCCAACTTTGTAGGTCGTCGACGCCTATGCAGCGCCGTGTCGGTCATTTGTCCTTGGTCAATTCTGCCATTGATCGTGCTCGTTGGCAGTGTGAGCTTGTGCTTATCAGCGAAAGAACCCGGACGCAGTCACATATGGCCGGGTTCTTCGAATCGTCGATAAGCAAATCGCTCCTGGGACTACCAGCGGTAGTGGGCGAAGGCGCGGTTGGCCTCAGCCATCTTGTGGGTGTCCTCGCGACGCTTCACGGACGCGCCAAGACCGTTGGATGCATCCAGGATCTCGTTAGCGAGGCGCTCCGTCATGGAGTTCTCGCGGCGCTGACGGGTGAACGTCACCATCCAACGCAGTGCGAGGGTGGTGGAACGAGCCGGCTTCACGTCCACCGGCACCTGGTAGGTCGCGCCACCAACACGGCGGGAGCGAACCTCGAGGTCCGGGCGGATGTTGCCGATAGCCTTCTCTAGGGTGCCCACCGGGTCGGTGCCGGTCTTCTCGCGGCACTGCTCAAGCGCGCCGTACACGATGCGCTCGGCGGTGGACTTCTTGCCGTCCTGCAGGATCTTGTTCACCAGCATGGTGACCAGCTCAGAATCGTAAACCGGATCCTTAACTACGGGACGCTTCGGTGCTTGCTGCTTACGCATTGTTTACTGCCCCTTCTTCGCGCCGTAACGGGAGCGAGCCTGCTTGCGGTCCTTGACGCCCTGGGTATCCAGCGCGCCGCGGATGATCTTGTAACGCACACCCGGCAGGTCCTTCACACGACCACCGCGCACGAGCACCATGGAGTGCTCCTGCAGGTTGTGGCCCTCGCCCGGGATGTATGCGGAAACCTCGATGCCGGAGGTCAGGCGCACACGCGCGACCTTACGGAGTGCAGAGTTCGGCTTCTTCGGGGTGGTGGTGTACACGCGGGTGCACACGCCGCGACGCTGCGGGGAACCCTTCAGCGCAGCGGTGGCCACCTTCTGGCTCTTATCGGTGCGGCCCTTGCGGACCAGCTGCTGAATAGTAGGCATTCACGCTCTTTCTGTTTCGCGTCCCGCTTCACAGTGGCCGTACATGCAAAAATGGGGGCTCTTCTCCGGGGCCCTGCCGTGTGCATGAACTACCTTGTGAGCGAGTCGCATGGAGTTCTTTGACCTTCGCACCGCGCGCTGGACGCGGGCGAAACCTCGGCAACGGTACCGCAAGAAATCGCCGGAAAGCAAATCGCTTCTCGACGATTCCCCGTACCATCATCCCCATGAACATCCCGCACTTGCCCCGCAAGCGCGCCGAAACACACTGAGCGCGAACGACGCATCGCAGCGCGGCTTTCCTGATTACGGCGCCCCTGCGGCGCGCCCGACGAGTTCCCTGATGCGCTCCGGCACGTCGCCGCTGAGCGACGCCACAGCGTAACCGGTGGGCCGCATGGGGCCGTCGTCAAGCCGTGCGGTGCCCTGGACCCCAAGGGTGGAGTAGCGCTCACCCCAACTTGGAAGCAACCTGCAGGAACACGACTGCACCTTCGCCGCTCTCCCACGCGGGCATCCCATACCAGGTGCACGCGTCGAGGTGGGGCCCTCCTTCGGTGGCGGGGTCTTGGTCGGGAGCGGGTATAGCGTCGATGAACGCCTGCAACGCCTCGAGATTCTTCGCTCTTTTGTGCCCGCCTTTCTCTCCGCGCAACTCTTCGGCCCGTTGCCGCATAGCCTCCCACTCGGCCGGGGTAAAACCAACTGCCAGACGCGCCGATGCTATGCGAGCGATTGCCCTAAATTCCCCAGTAGTCTTACTCGGCAGCCTGGGGCTCATCCCCGCTCACGCGGGGAGCACTGCCTGGTCGGCTTTGACGGTGTCCAGGCCGAGGGCTCATCCCCGCTCACGCGGGGAGCACTGCCTGGTCGGCTTTGACGGTGTCCAGGCCGAGGGCTCATCCCCGCTCACGCGGGGAGCACCCGAACTCTGGTCACGGCCCGCATTCCGAAACCGGCTCATCCCCGCTCACGCGGGGAGCACTTCGGGCCTACTGATGCAACTAGGCCCCCGTTAGACTCATCCCCGCTCACGCGGGGAGCACTTCTGCGCGGCAAGCGCGTTCAGCTTCGCAGCAGGCTCATCCCCGCTCACGCGGGGAGCACCCAGTGGGGGTTGTCGATGCGGGCTAGGGCGGAGGCTCATCCCCGCTCACGCGGGGAGCACTCCCGCGCCAGCACGATTCTTTTTCCGACAAGGGGCTCATCCCCGCTCACGCGGGGAGCACAGCGACAACAGCAGATCATCTTGTGCCGCGAAGGGCTCATCCCCGCTCACGCGGGGAGCACTGGAAGAGTCTGCGTCGCAGATGGGTCTGTCCCGGCTCATCCCCGCTCACGCGGGGAGCACGCATCCACGAAGTAGGAGAATGCCCATGCTCCGGGCTCATCCCCGCTCACGCGGGGAGCACTCTTTTCTCTGGTGGCGCGGACGCTGGTGACCGGGCTCATCCCCGCTCACGCGGGGAGCACCTCCAATGTGGAGGCGTCTGCGATCACCGCAAGGGCTCATCCCCGCTCACGCGGGGAGCACTTGGCGTCTGTATGTGTGAGGCGGTCCATAAAGGGCTCATCCCCGCTCACGCGGGGAGCACGCGCTGTTCGAGGGGTACCAGCGGGTGCACGTGGGCTCATCCCCGCTCACGCGGGGAGCACTCAAGTCCACGGACCGGCACGAGGGTAGTGGTGGGCTCATCCCCGCTCACGCGGGGAGCACCTGCGCGCCATGTTGCGTTCCCTTAACGTTCCCGGCTCATCCCCGCTCACGCGGGGAGCACCCCATCCTGCAACCGCTCATCACGCAGTCCCTCCGGCTCATCCCCGCTCACGCGGGGAGCACCCCATCCTGCAACCGCTCATCACGCAGTCCCTCCGGCTCATCCCCGCTCACGCGGGGAGCACGTCGTCGTCGGCATTCAGTTCCTCCAACAGCTGGGCTCATCCCCGCTCACGCGGGGAGCACGTTCTCGTCCAGGTTTTGGACTGAATCGGAGGCGGCTCATCCCCGCTCACGCGGGGAGCACCCGCATTCGCGGTCGTACAGCTCAAGCAAAGCAGGCTCATCCCCGCTCACGCGGGGAGCACTTACGCTCCACCATCAACCGACCACGTAAAAGGGGCTCATCCCCGCTCACGCGGGGAGCACTGTTCTCCATCGTGGTTGGTGGGTTCATGTGCAGGCTCATCCCCGCTCACGCGGGGAGCACTCGTCCCACTGGGCGCGGTTGAACGCGGACGTGGGCTCATCCCCGCTCACGCGGGGAGCACACCCCGGCGGTGACACAGTTCGACACCCTGCCGGGCTCATCCCCGCTCACGCGGGGAGCACTGTCGGGGCTTCGCCAGAACTCGGGTTTAACACGGCTCATCCCCGCTCACGCGGGGAGCACTCGTCAAACCGGAGCAGGTTCTCGAAATTGGACGGCTCATCCCCGCTCACGCGGGGAGCACCCCCGGACATCGGCACCGACGCACCCGGGTTGAGGCTCATCCCCGCTCACGCGGGGAGCACGTCTTCTTTCTTGCTAAACCAGGCGTACAGCAGGGCTCATCCCCGCTCACGCGGGGAGCACCGCACATCATCGGCGGTGAACTCGTCACCCCGGGGCTCATCCCCGCTCACGCGGGGAGCACTTCGTCGGCATTCGGCCCGCTGACCTGGCGAAAGGCTCATCCCCGCTCACGCGGGGAGCACCCGAGCACCGACTGCGGGGTGCACTGGGCGAGCGGCTCATCCCCGCTCACGCGGGGAGCACACAAACTGACCCATGATTCAACTCCTTGGATAGGGCTCATCCCCGCTCACGCGGGGAGCACGAAACGAGGTGATGCCCTTATCCGCCAGCTGGTGGCTCATCCCCGCTCACGCGGGGAGCACACAAACTGACCCATGATTCAACTCCTTGGATAGGGCTCATCCCCGCTCACGCGGGGAGCACCGCACCGTGGATAGTTTGCTTATGAATGACCAGGGCTCATCCCCGCTCACGCGGGGAGCACCAACCGGAGAACGGGGTGCCCGGCTCCGCGGAGGGCTCATCCCCGCTCACGCGGGGAGCACCAGCGCGATGTAAACATCGTATATGACAGCATGGGCTCATCCCCGCTCACGCGGGGAGCACTAATAGTCGCGTGCCATGTGTGACCTCCAAAGGGGCTCATCCCCGCTCGCGCGGGGAGCACGCGACGCGGTTCGTTTATGTGCAGCGTGAGGAGGGCTCATCCCCGCTCACGCGGGGAGCACGTGCCTTTGGTGGCTGAGGGTGGGGTGCAGTCGGGCTCATCCCCGCTCACGCGGGGAGCACTCTCGCCTCGGCGCGCAACTACTCGAGCCGGTGGGCTCATCCCCGCTCACGCGGGGAGCACGTTAGTCGGATCGTTTCGGGAGACCGTTAGCTGGGCTCATCCCCGCTCACGCGGGGAGCACTTCCACACCACTATCACCCCGGCCGACCTGCTGGGCTCATCCCCGCTCACGCGGGGAGCACACGTTAAACCGGCGCGACTGGCAGACACCCGGGGGCTCATCCCCGCTCACGCGGGGAGCACCATTCCGCTACCTCCTCTATCTCGTCGTTGTCGGGCTCATCCCCGCTCACGCGGGGAGCACTCATCGACGGTCACGTCAAGCTCCACGAACGCGGGCTCATCCCCGCTCACGCGGGGAGCACGGTTCCCCTTGGTGCAACTGGTAGCACGCCGGGGGCTCATCCCCGCTCACGCGGGGAGCACGCGACGGCCTGCCGGATTACTGGCTCTAGGCGGGGCTCATCCCCGCTCACGCGGGGAGCACTTCCCCTCACATGGTGCGCGCACACAACAAATGGGCTCATCCCCGCTCACGCGGGGAGCACCTTGAATTCATCTACGAGACTTTCGATTATGCCGGCTCATCCCCGCTCACGCGGGGAGCACAGAGCAGCCGAATCCTAGTCGGCAGGTTCCAGGGGCTCATCCCCGCTCACGCGGGGAGCACGACGGCGGGGGCTTCGCCCAGCGCGTCCAGCAGGGCTCATCCCCGCTCACGCGGGGAGCACTTGGGGGTTGCGCCGTCTACCGCAGGTCGCTGGAGGCTCATCCCCGCTCACGCGGGGAGCACGCTCTTCCACCCACTTGTCAGCGAGCGGGTGCCCGGCTCATCCCCGCTCACGCGGGGAGCACGATCCAGCCGCCGTGGTTGGTGATGGTGGCGGGGGCTCATCCCCGCTCACGCGGGGAGCACCAATCCACCCGTCAGCGGGCTTCGGTGTGCTCAGGCTCATCCCCGCTCACGCGGGGAGCACGTGTCGAACTGTGTCACCGCCGGGGTTGAGGTGGGCTCATCCCCGCTCACGCGGGGAGCACTTATCGTCACTGGTGTTGTGGCCCCCATTCTTGGGCTCATCCCCGCTCACGCGGGGAGCACCCGCTCTGAGAAGCAGCACTCGGAGCAAATGCGGGCTCATCCCCGCTCACGCGGGGAGCACACTTCGAGCAAAGCGATCGATAGATCCGAGTCGGGCTCATCCCCGCTCACGCGGGGAGCACCTGTGAGGATGGTTGAAACAGGTGTGCGGTCAGGGCTCATCCCCGCTCACGCGGGGAGCACCATGCGAGTGCGTCGCCGGGGTGAACGTAGTTGGTGGCTCATCCCCGCTCACGCGGGGAGCACCTGACCAGGACTCTAGCCTCTCTTAACTTGGAGGGCTCATCCCCGCTCACGCGGGGAGCACCGCGCCGGGCTAGGTGAACTTCTGACGGCCTGGGGCTCATCCCCGCTCACGCGGGGAGCACCAGTTCCAGATCATCGCCGGGCTGTTTGACCAGGGCTCATCCCCGCTCACGCGGGGAGCACTTCGATGTTCTGCACCATGACGGGCGCGCCGGGGGCTCATCCCCGCTCACGCGGGGAGCACAACAAGCACTGATACTGATGCCCCCATGCATGGGGCTCATCCCCGCTCACGCGGGGAGCACTTTGTCGCGGGTGGGCTGGCTGCTGGTCATGGGGGCTCATCCCCGCTCACGCGGGGAGCACGCCGCGGGTGATTCGCTGCATCCATTCGGTGTGGGCTCATCCCCGCTCACGCGGGGAGCACCGACACCACATCGGCGGTGTCCCTTGTTCCATAGGCTCATCCCCGCTCACGCGGGGAGCACCCCATCAGCCGCGACGACGCCGAAGACATCCTCGGCTCATCCCCGCTCACGCGGGGAGCACAAAGCAGCAAAAGGAAACCACGAGTGAGCAACGGGCTCATCCCCGCTCACGCGGGGAGCACACCTGCCGACTAGGATTCGGCTGCTCTATCCGGGGCTCATCCCCGCTCACGCGGGGAGCACCCTTCCTGAACAGCAGGAAGGGCACAACTTGCCCCACAACTCGGACAGCTTACCCCGCTGACGCGGGGAGGTAAGCCGCACGCATCAAAACAACGGCTCATCCCCGAGATCCGGGGATGGATTAAATATATTTCACGGTTTCGAGAAATCACACCCGGATATTAAATATCTAACTTGTTTTGATGGGTTTTAGGGTTTCTATATGAGAAATAAGTTGGTAACTTTCACCACATACAACAAAACCCTCGAGACAGCCCTTGTACACAGGAGCAGAGCATGGAAGGCCGACACGAACACCCGCCAATCGAACAAGCCCCTCGAACACCCGCTCCCGCCCCTACCTTTAGCGACCGAGCAAAAGCTTTGTGGGCGAAATCGGGAGACGAAAGCGGGAACCTTAGCCTTCCCCAGCACCTCATCGATGCGGCCGGAGTAGCGGGAGCGGTTTACGACACTTGGGTTGCAGATCCGATCAAACATCGTTTGATGGAGGGGTTGAGCCTGGATGCGGACCAGGTTCGGGATCTATACATCTGGCTTGCCGGCACCCATGACGTGGGCAAGGCATGCTTAAAGTTCCAAACTCAGCTTGAGAAAAGAGGGGGATACGAACACCTCACCTCCAACCTGGCCGATGCGGGCTTTCCACTGCGAGTGAGCGGTTTAGAGAGAGGGCGAGACAAGATGCCACACGGCATCTGTTCCGGAGTACTGATCACAAGCTGGCTCATGGACCAGGGATTTGATTACCCCGCCGCGGAGTTCCTCGCTTCTGCAGCTGACGCCCACCACGGTCTCCCCTCCCCGGACGGAGAACGAGACCACATTGAGACGATTCTGTCTACCTACTCCAAGGAATGGCAGGAGGTTCACCGCGAACTGCTGGACACGATCGCAGACTCCGTAGGCGTGCGAAACACATTGGAATCTCTGAAGGCCGGTTCAGAGCTCGACCCATCGACCATGCAATTACTTACCGGTCTCGCGGTTATTGCGGACTGGATTGCGTCCAATCCTGAGGCATTTCCAATGGTGGTTACTGGGAGCCAGGAGGAGCGAATCCAGTTCGGAATGTCAGCAACCGACCTCACAAAACCGTGGAAAGGAAGGGCGCTCGAAGGGGACGTCGACAAGCTATTCCAAAGCTCGTTTGGCTGGCCCGAGGGCTATCGCCCAAGGAACGTGCAGGTGGCGATGGCAGAGGCGGCCAAATCCGTCACCGAACCCACGCTAATCATCCTTGAGGCTGAAACGGGTGTGGGCAAGACCGAGGCGGCCTTAGCAGCTGCCCACATTATTGCGAATACAACCGGGGCTCAGGGGATTTACTTCGCGGCACCAACGATGGCAACCGCTAACGGCTTGCTGGAGCGAACCATCGCATGGGCCAAGAACGCCTCCGAAGCGGAATCGGTGGCGTCACTGTCCCTCGCCCATTCCAAGAATCAGCTTTCCAAGCCGTATCAGCATCTTCGGTTCAAAGGAATCGGGGAAGATTACCCGGCAGGTGAGAACGTAATTGCAAGTGCATGGATGAGCGGGCGGCGCCGCGGTTTGCTCTCCAACGTGGTTGTCGGGACCATCGACCAGGTCCTTATGATGGCACTCCGTCAGCGCTACTCCATGCTGCGGCATGTGGCACTGGCAGGAAAGATCATCATCTTCGACGAAGTGCACGCGTACGATACCTATACTTCCGATTACCTCGAAACCACCCTCGAATGGCTTGCGCATTACGGCGCCACAGTCATCATGATGTCCGCTACCCTCCCGCCTGATCGGCGGAACAATTTGGTCAGGGCGTACACAGGCCGCGAGATCTCGAACCCATCGAATGCGTACCCCCTCATCACTGTGGCCTCGTCGTCCAACCAGCGCACCATCACGCCAGACCCCAGTCCCGCCAACCTCGAGGCCACCATCGAGGTGGTCGAAGATGCCCTCAAGACGCTGGAGCATCAGATCGAAGCTCTACTTGAAGACGGCGGTGTGGCCCTGATCATCTGCAACACAATCGCCCGTGCACAGGAGACCTATCAGGCCTTAACCCTGACCTACCCCGACGAAGTTGAGCTTCACCATGCGGGATTTATGGCATGGGAACGATCACAGAAAGAAGACCGTCTTCGCTCTGAACTCGGCCCCGGCGTTCACCGCGGCGAAGGCAGACCCTACCGCAAAATCGTCGTTGCCACCCAGGTGGCAGAACAAAGTTTGGATATCGACGCAGATGTATTAGTCACGGATATCGCGCCTATGGACCTTCTCATCCAGCGTATTGGGCGCCTGCACCGCCACCAACGTCCCGACTCGGACCGCCCTTCCAAACTGCGGCAACCGAAAGTGCTCATTCGTGGGATCGAGAGCCGCACCCCGTACCCAGTGATCGAATCAGGCGCTCAGGCTATTTACGGTTCCAAGATTCTGTTTTCAACGATCCTGCATCTGCCCACCGTCTTCACTCGCCCAGACGATGTCGCTGCACTCGTGCGTTCGGTCTATGGCCACAACCATGACGTACCACCGGAATGGGGAGAAGAATGGGAAAAAGCGGAGGCCGCGCATAGCGCCCGAGAACAGGCCGCACATGGGAGATCGAAGAGCTTCCGCTTGAGGTCACCAAGAGACTGCACGAGGCTGGGCGACCTGTTCGGAGACGTACAACAGGCCACCGTCACTCTCGCAGATGATGAAATTGGTGCCGCACAAGTTCGCGATACGGAACCAACTGTCGAAGTCATACCGATCGTTGGCGATGAGCTGGAGTACATCCCGTTCGGTACCGAGTCGGCGATTACCGGAAATCCGGAATTAAACTACCGCCAGGCACTCCAGCTTGCGTCAAGTACCGTCAGACTCCCCGCAAGAATGACCAGGTACGACAGTGATTTTGAAGACGTAGTCGGCACTCTGGAGCAGCAGACTCCGACAGCATGGAACAAGCATCACTTACTCAAGGGGCAACTTGCACTCCCTCTCAACAACGCTGGCGAAATAGAACTTGGCCGATTCAAGGTTCGATATAGCTCGGAGCTCGGATTAGAAATAACTAGCGATGGTCAGAGCGGTAATCTCTAGCTGACCCCGTAGCGTCACTTTCGGCCCCACCGCAATCAATAGAAAGGAGAAAGAAGTGTCAAAGCCAGACGATCATCCGTCGTTCAATTTGATCGAGCAGCCATGGATCATCTGCGCAACCACTGAGGGCATTGAGGAACTCAGTATCCGTCAAATCTTCGACGGAACCTCAACACCCGTTCGAATCCTCGGCGACTCCCCCACCCAGGACTATGCGGTACTGCGTGTCCTGCTGGCGATCTTTTGGCGAGCCCACCTCAGCGCCCCCTCGAACGCGCCGAGGTGGGAACAGTGGTTCATAGCGAAGAGACAAAAGCTACTCGAAGATGGCAGAGATGACTGCGTGTTGGATTACCTTAGCCAGCACCAAAACAGGTTCGATCTATTTGATAGGGACGCTCCATTCATGCAGGTGGGAGACCTTGAGACTACCAACGCCACACGTCAACCGGTTTCCCGAATCCTGCCTGACGCGGAGCAGGACTACTTCACTATGAGGACGCATGAAGGCCGCAGGGCCCTGACGTTTGCAGAAGCGGCACGCTGGCTCATTCACACACAAGCGTACGACTACTCCGGCATCAAATCCGGTGCCATCGGCGACCCCCGCGTCAAGAGGGGCAAAGGCTACCCCATCGGCACTGGCTGGACTGGGATGACTGGTGGCACTGTCATCAAAGGTCGCTCATTGTTGGAGACACTCCTCCTGAACACCACGGCAGACGTACTTTCATCGGACGCGTCCGACGATCTTCCAGTTTGGGAACGGGAACCCGACTCTGCGACCCAGCGAAACGACCGTGCGGGAAAGCTGAAAGACCCGCCAGCACCACAACCACAAGGGGCCGCGGATCTTGCTACGTGGCAGTCTCGACGGATACGGCTCTTCCCAGAAGGAGACCTGGTGGTTTCGGTCCTCGTCAGTAATGGCGACCGCGTTCCCGATGCAGGGAAAAACATTTTCGGCGACCCAATGACGCCGTACCGTTTTAGCAAGAACCAGACCAAGAAAGGCCAGCTAGCCTTCTACCCGAAGCCGTACGACGCGCAACGCACCATGTGGCGGTCTCTCGACGCGCTTATCGCTACGGAATCAGACCCGGGTTTCACTGACTCTGACCACGCCCCCAAACGGCCCGCCAATCTGATCAATTTCTCAACGATCGCACGACATCAGCGGTCCAACGAAGTTGCGGATGTCAGCATCGTATCGATGGGTTACGGCCCTCAGAGTTCGTCAGTCGGAACAGTGGTTACCGGAGACATCGGTCTCCCCCTCTCGCTCCTACAGGACGACAACCTCTCTCGCGTACACCGCCAGTATGTGAGGGATGCCGCGGAAGTAACCAAAAACGCCGCTGTTTCTCTTGGTTGGTTCGCCGGTCAGCTCGAACTTGCCGCTGGCGGCGAGTACGTCTTTGACGCAGATGCGGCCGACCGCCTGTACACCGTCTTGGAACCTCTCTTCATCCGTTGGCTGCGCAACCTCAACCTCGACGAGATCGAGAACGAAGCGATCGCTTGGCAGCGGCAGATCCGCAATCAGCTCCTCGAGATTGCAGACGAAAAGGTGCGGGGCGCAGGACAAAAAGCGCTGGTCGGCCGCATTGTCGACGGCAGCGAAGAGAGTGCGGGCCGCGTGATCAGTGCCGGATCCCTGTACCGCAATCTGTTATACCGTCTCAGCCAAGATCTTCCCTTGTTGCGTGAGCACGAACGAGAACAAAAGGAACTTCGCCGGAAAGGTGACCAACCATGAGTAAACCCAACCTCCGGTTCAGCGTGGCAAACACGGCAAACCGATTACAGTCAAGCTATCTTGAACGGCCCGAATCAATCGAGGGAACAGAAGCGCGCCGGGTACTGGCAGAGCTTCGGAAGAGCGCAGCACGCCAGTTCGGCACCGACCCACTTGCTCTCCAACTCGTCCTCAGCGCACTCACTCCTGCACTGAGCCAAGGCGAGATTGGTCATGGCGACGCCCCATCCCCATCCGAGTCAGCCGCTTACTACGCCCTCACTTTATTTGCATCACACATGCAAAGCGCTAACACACCCGCACATTCGGAGGAACGTTCATTCGCTCTGGCTTGCGGCCGGCTTCAGACACTCCGCGACTCAAGCTCCCTCAAACCTCGGTTCGACGCCATGCAAACCGCCCGCGACGAAGCGTCTCGTTTGCTTCACCTCCGCACCTTGGTCTCCTTATTGAAGCGGGAGAAACTCTCATTCGACTATGGCGCGTTAGCTGTGGACCTGCGCAGCCTGCAGAACCCGGAGCGCCGCGATGGCGTGCTTCTTCGCTGGGGCCGCGATTACGCGGTCGGCATGCTCCGCCCATCCCAGCAAGATGAACCGCTTTCCGACAACACCACTCCTGACTTCCCCGTCACTTCATCCTAGAAAGGCATCTCCCATGTCCCTCATCATCGACATTCACGCTTTACAAACCATCCCCCCGTCCCTAATCAACCGTGACGACACTGGAGCTCCAAAGACAGCAGTGTTCGGAGGCGTACCACGGCAGCGGGTTTCCTCCCAGTCCTGGAAGCGGGCAATCCGCCGGTATTTTGAGGCCCACTTCGATCCGGAGCTGATCGGTGACCGCTCGAAGCGACTCCCCGAAAAGATCGCTCTCATCCTCGAGGACGAAGGGCTAGATCAAGAAGACGCGATCGCTCGTACCCAGAAACTGTTCAAAGCGGCTGGAATCACGACGGAGGTGGAAAAGAAATCGAAGAAGAATGATCCGGAAGCTCCGGAGCCGAGCCCTTACCCCCGGACCAAATACCTCATCTTCCTCAGCCAGCAACAGGTTGAACGAGCGGTCCAAGAGCTGCTTTCCCGTGGTGAAGAAAAGCTGTCCAGCAAAGACGCCAAGGCAATTCTGGATACCAACCACTCTGTGGACATGGCCATGTTTGGTCGCATGGTGGCTGACGACGCAGCGTACAACGTTGACGCCGCAGTGCAGGTGGCACACGCCATCGGAATCCACAGCTCGACACCGGATTTCGACTACTTCACCGCAGTAGATGACCTTGCCGAAGAAGGGGAAGAGACAGGTGCGGGCATGATCGGCACCGTGCAAATGATGTCCTCAACGCTGTACCGCTACGCCACCGTGAACTTGGCTGGGCTTGAGAAAAACCTCGACTCGGGCGAAGCGGCACGCCAAGCAGCCGGTCAGTTCATTGAAGCGTTCATTGCATCAATGCCCACCGGTAAAATCAACACTTTCGCTAACCAGACACTCCCTGAGCTGGTGTATGTGACAATCCGGGATACACGTCCCGTCTCCCTGGTCAACGCGTTTGAGACTCCCGTGCTCGAGGAAACGCGTGAGAACGAAGTCCCGAAGGCTCGGCGCCAGGTCGCGGCTGAACGACTGGCTCAGGAGGCACGCGACGTCCAGGACGTGTATGGCTTCGCACCCCTTGCTTCATTTGTTCTGGGGATGGGTGAGCTCGCTGCGCCGTTTGAGGGCATCGCCGAGAAAACCACGCTGGCTGGTCTCACAGAACGCGTCGACATGGAGCTGAAGCGCATCGCAGGTGATAACTAGTGTCTCACTCACTTCTGCTCTTATTGAAGGGGCCGATGCAATCGTGGGGCGATGAGTCCCGGTTCAAAGTCCGCGCCACGGCAACTACTCCAACGAAGTCCGGGATTGTCGGTCTTATTGCCGCTGCCCAGGGGAGGCGCCGAACGGATGAGATAGAGGATCTGGCGGCTCTCAACCTGGCGGTGAGAGTGGATCAATCGGGCAGCCTGCTGCGGGATTACCAAACTGCGCAAGAATGGCAAACCAAACCGAACGAGCCTGCACAGCTGGTCAAACGCTACTTTCTCTCCGATGCTGCATTCCTCGCAGCAGTGGAATCTGACGACCGAGCTCTACTCGAGAGCATCGCAGACTCGTTGAAGGCTCCCGCGTACCCCCTTTTTATGGGTCGTCGATCCTGCCCGGTGCACCCAGGCCTCGTTGTTGGCATCGCCGACACCGGCGGGGAGCGAGCACTGCGTGAACACCGAACGTGGTACGCAACCGCGCAATATAAAAGACAGTCCCCCAAACAAGTTTTCTTGGCGCTCTACCGCGATGCATTGGCTACAGAGACAAACGGCGTGCCACGGCAGGACGTTCCTCTTTCGTTCGACCCGCAACACCGCCGCTACGGATGGCGCGACGTTATTCGTTGCAGTGACGTAGAAATGCAAAATCCCGAAGGCAAAGAGCATTCGTCTCCCCGGGACATCTATTTCGAAACGGTGGTGCGAGCGTGAGCACGCTGACAAGGATCTCAATTAACCCCGCACGTCGAAGCGGCCGCAAATTGCTCACTGACCCGCAGTCGATGCACGCGGCAGTTAGAGCTTCCTTCCCACCGGATATCACCGAGGAGGATGCTCGTGTGCTCTGGCGCGTGGACAAGCATGATCATGAGTCCGTCTTGTATATCGTTGGTCCGGAGAAACCCACTGGGGCTGTGATCGTGGAGCAAGCAGGATGGGAAAGCAGGCCAGCGCAGACGGCCGACTACACCAGATTCCTCGATTCGCTGCTGAAAGGACAACGCTGGCACTTCGAGATAGTTGCCAATCCCACCTATTCAGAACCAAACGGCAAACGAGGAAAGGTGAAAGCGCACGTCTCCGTGAAGCATCAATTGGACTGGCTGTACAAGCAGGCACCCAAGTCGGGTTTCACGCTTGCACCGCGTATCGATGACCCCTGCTCTGATGAAGAGCGCTCTCGCTGGGCCGCCAGTGACGAGCCGATGGTGATCGAGCGATGGACCGACGTATTCGGGAAGGGTAAAGGGGGCCGGAGCGCAAGAAACCAGGTGCGCATCGCTAAGGCCCGTTTCTCCGGCACACTTGAAATCACCGACGTCGAAGCGATTCGCCATGGCTTGACCCACGGTATTGGCCGTGCACGTGCGTATGGGTGCGGGCTGCTCACACTGGCGCCGGTGAAGTAAGTTGACTACGCCGCAAGAACTGCCGATTACCCGACACGCTCTGGCCCAGATGGCAGACCGAATTTCTTTTCTCTATGTCGAGCGCGCCACGGTCAACCGAGACGGAAATGCGCTCACCATCACCGATCAGCGTGGAGTGGCCCATATCCCGGCCACGCAGTTAGCGGTCCTTCTTCTCGGCCCGGGAACGCGAATCACCTACGCTGCAATGGCACTCCTTGGGGACGCGGGAACATCCACCGTTTGGGTGGGCGAGCGTGGCGTTCGCTATTACGCCAGCGGACGGCCCCCAGCAAAGTCATCGCGTATGGCTGAACTTCAAGCCGAGATCGTCTCCCACCAGAGGAAGCGATTGGATTGTGCGAAACGGATGTACGGTCTCCGTTTTCCCGGCGAAGACCTAACTGGCCTATCCATGGCGAAGCTCAGGGGTCGTGAGGGAGCACGAATGAAGAAAGTGTACGCAGCTGAGGCGGCGCGCACTGGAGTGTACTGGGATCGCCGAAGCTACGATCCCAACGACTTCGAATCATCGTCTCCGATCAACCAGGCTCTTACCGCAGCGAGTGCCGCGCTGTACGGGATTGCACACGCCGTAGTAGCTGGAATGGGATTCATCCCCGCTCTCGGTGTCATCCACACGGGAACAGATCGTTCATTCGTGTACGACATCGCCGACCTATACAAAGCTGAGGTTGCCATTCCTGCGGCCTTCGACGCAGTTGCCCGGGAGGAAGGCCAGCCAGCCTTAGTTGTGCGGCGAATAATGCGTGACGCTGTCGTCGAGAAACGACTCATGCAAAGGATGGTCCGCGATCTCAAGTTCGTAATGAACGTGCCCGACAACGAATCGTACAGCGAGGCCGAGCTGCTGCTGTGGAGCGAGCTCGAGGTCATTGCGTCGGGAGTAAATTGGGCAAACGACGGGATTTATTCATGATCGTGCTTGTGGTCACTGCGTGCCCCGCAGGTTTACGAGGTGACCTAACCAAATGGCTGACCGAACTCACACCAGGTACTTTCGTCGGAGCGCCCTCTGCACGCGTCCGCGATTTACTCTGGGAAAGGACGGTGCAGCTCGTGCGCGACGGTCGGGCTCTGCTGGTGTATTCCTCCGATAACGAGCAAGGAATGGAGTTCCGGACTCACCGCCACGATTGGGTGCCCACGGATTTCGATGGTCTTACCCTCATGATGAGACCTGAATCGCCCAGCTCTCAAGCAAGGCGAACTGGATGGAGCAGGGCGCGACAACAACGGCGGCGACGCGGGTAGCGAAACCCGGGCGTGTGGTGTCGCACACCGAACTTCGAAACACCCCCACGCACAGCACTAAAATCGGTCTACGCGTCCATTTCGCAGAATAGCGACCTGCAGCGGATACCGTCGGAAAGCAAAAGCCCGGCCCCTCAGCGGGGACCGGGCTAGCAGACCGAGCTAAGCCAGAAGTGCTGGGCCTACTTTAGAGCTCCTCGAAGCCGTACTCGTCCAGCGGGACGGAGGCGCCGGTGAACTCGCCGTAGCCGTCGTCGCCGTAGATGGAGTCGCCGAAGCTCGGAATCGAGTACGCCGCGGAACGCGCCGCCTCGGTCGGCTTGACCTGGATGTTGCGGTAGCGGGAAATACCCGTACCGGCCGGGATCAACTTACCGATGATCACGTTCTCCTTCAGGCCGATGAGCTTGTCGGAGCGCTTGTTAATCGCGGCGTCCGTGAGCACGCGGGTGGTCTCCTGGAAGGAGGCCGCCGACAGCCAGGACTCCGTGGCCAGCGAGGCCTTGGTAATACCCATGATCTCGGAGCGCATCTCCGCCGGCTCGCCGCCGTCGGCAACTGCAGCCGCGTTAACCTGACGTGCCTCGGAGAGGTCGACCAGGGTGCCCGGCAGGAACTCCGTGGAGCCCGAGTCGATGACGGTGCCGCGACGCAGCATCTGGCGGATGATGATCTCGATGTGCTTGTCGTGAATCGACACACCCTGGGTGCGGTACACAGCCTGAACCTCATCGATGAGGTGCTTCTCCACACCGCGGCGGCCGAGAACCTCGAGCACGTCGTGCGGGTCAGCCGCACCGCGCAGCAGGCGCTCGCCCACCGTCACGTGGTCGCCCTCGCGCAGGCCACGCTCGATCATGGCGTCCGGGTTGGACTCCATCGGGCGGCGCACCTGCGCCAGGCCCTGGCGCTTGGACAGCTTCTCGTAGACCACATCGTCGGAGCCGTCGTCCGGGTGGATGGTCAACGTCCAGAAGTTGCCCTCGTCCTCGAGCGAGATGGTGCCCGCCACGGACGCGATCGGGGCGCGGTTCTTCGGCACGCGGGCCTCGAACAGCTCCTGAACACGCGGCAGACCACCGGTAATGTCGCCACCGACACCACCCTGGTGGAAGGTACGCATGGTCAGCTGGGTACCCGGCTCACCAATCGACTGCGCAGCGACGATGCCCACGGCCTCGCCGATGTCCACCAGCTGGCCAGAGGCCATGGACTTGCCGTAGCACTTCGCGCACACACCGGTCGGGGTCTGGCAGGTGAGCACGGAGCGCACCTTCACCTCGGCCACACCGGCGGCGACGAGCTCGTCGATACGCTCCTCGGAGAGCTCGGTGTCAGCTGCCACCACGACGTTGCCCTCGGCGTCCTTCGCGTCGGCAGCGAGCACGCGGCCCGACACGGAGGTCTCCACGAGGTCGTCGCGGACGAAGCCGTTCGCGGTCGCCTCCGCCACCGGCACCTTGACACCCTGGTGGGTGCCACAGTCCAGCTCGCGGACGATGACGTCCTGCGCCACGTCCACCAGACGACGGGTGAGGTAACCGGAGTCGGCGGTACGCAGCGCGGTATCCGCCAGGCCCTTACGGGAACCGTGGGAGTTGTTGAAGTACTCCATCACGCTCAAGCCCTCGCGGAAGGAGGTCTTGATCGGGCGCGTGATGTACTCGCCGCGGGAGTTCACAACCATGCCCTTCATGCCGGCCAGGGTCCAGATCTGGCGCATGTTACCGGCAGCACCGGACTTCACGATCATCGGAATCGGGTTGTCGTCCGGGTAGAGGTCCTCCACAGCCTGACCCACCTTGTTGGTGGCGTCCTGCCACAGCTCGACCAAACGGTCGTAGCGGTTCTCCTCGGTCAGGGCACCCTTCTCCCAGAACTTGCGCTCAATAGCTTCGGCCTCGCGCTCGTACTGCTCGAGCACCTCCTCCTTGTTCGGGAGGATGAGCACGTCGGACATGGAGATGGTCACACCGGAACGGGTGGCCCAGTAGAAGCCGGCGTCCTTCATCTTGTCCAGCGTCTGGGCGACGGTGATCATCGGGTACTTCTCCACCATCGACTGGATGATGTCGCCGAGCAGCACCTTGCCGGCACCGCCGCCCTTACGCACCATCGCGCCTTCCTGGTACGGGAAGTTGAACGGCAGCAGCTCGTTGAACATGATGCGGCCGAGCGTGGTGTCGGTCATCCAGGCCTGGCCCTTGGTCCAGCCGTCCGGGAACTGCTCCTGCTCGATCTCCGGGGTCGGGCGCAGGTGGTCGATGCGCACCTTGATCGGAGCCTGCAGGCCGAGCACGCCGCGGTCATACGCCATGATCGCCTCACGGTAGGAGGAGTACACGCCGCGTGCCGGGCCGTTCTCGTCGGCAGGTGCGTACGCGCCCTCGCCGCCGATCTCGTTCTCGCCCTTGAGCATCGTGAGGAAGTACAGGCCCGTCACCATGTCCAGGCGCGGCATAGCCAGCGGCTTGCCGGACGCCGGGGACAGGATATTGTTCGAGGACAGCATGAGAACGCGGGCCTCGGCCTGGGCCTCCGCGGACAGCGGAAGGTGCACAGCCATCTGGTCGCCGTCGAAGTCGGCGTTGAACGCCTCACACGCCAGCGGGTGCAGCTGGATGGCCTTACCCTCAACCAGCTTCGGCTCGAACGCCTGGATGCCAAGGCGGTGCAGCGTCGGTGCGCGGTTGAGCAGCACCGGGTGCTCCGAAATGGCCTCTTCGAGCACGTCCCACACCTCGGGGCGCTGGCGCTCCACCATGCGCTTCGCGCTCTTGATGTTCTGCGCGTAGTCGTTGTCCACCAGGCGCTTCATCACGAACGGCTTGAACAGCTCGAGCGCCATACGCTTCGGCAGACCACACTCGTGCAGCTTCAGCTGCGGGCCGACGATAATCACCGAACGGCCGGAGTAGTCCACACGCTTACCCAGCAGGTTCTGGCGGAAGCGGCCCTGCTTGCCCTTCAGCAGGTCGGACAGGGACTTCAGCGGGCGGGTGCCCGGGCCGGTGACAGGGCGGCCGCGGCGGCCGTTGTCGAACAGGGCGTCAACGGACTCTTGCAGCATGCGCTTCTCGTTGTTCACGATGATCTCGGGCGCGCCCAGGTCGATCATGCGCTTCAAACGGTTGTTGCGGTTGATCACGCGGCGGTACAGGTCGTTCAGGTCCGAGGTGGCGAAGCGGCCACCGTCGAGCTGCACCATCGGGCGCAGCTCCGGCGGGATAACCGGAATCGCGTCCAGGATCATGCCGGCCGGGTCGTTGCCGGAGCGCTGGAACGCCGCGACGACGCGCAGGCGTTTCAGGGCACGGACCTTGCGCTGGCCCTTGCCCTCGGCGATGATGCCGCGCAGCTCCTCTGCCTCGGCGTCGAGGTCGAAGTTGCGGATCAAGGTCTGGATCGCCTCGGCGCCCATGCCGCCGGTGAAGTAATCCTCGTAGCGGTCAACGAGCTCCTCGTAGAGGTTCTCGTCGATGATCATCTGCTTCGGCGCGAGCTTCTGGAAGGTGGTCCAGATCTCGTCGAGGCGCTCCACCTCGCGCTCACCCGCCTCGCGGATGTGCTGCATCTCCTTATCGGCCGCGTTCTGCACCTTCTTGCGGGCAGCCGCAGTTGCGCCGGAGGCCTCGAGCTCAGCGAGGTCCTCCTCCAGCTTCTGCGCGCGGTCGGCGATCTCGGAGTTGGCGTCGGCTTCGACTTCCTTCTTCTCCAGGATCATTTCCGCCTCGAGGGTGGACATGTCGTTGTGACGTGCCTCCTCGTCGATGGAGGTGATGATGTTCGCAGCGAAGTAGATGATGCGCTCAAGGTCCTTCGGCGCCAGGTCGAGCAAGTAGCCCAGACGCGACGGCACACCCTTGAAGTACCAGATGTGCGTCACCGGGGCGGCCAGCTCAATGTGGCCCATGCGCTCACGGCGCACCTTGGACTTGGTCACCTCAACGCCGCAGCGCTCACAGATGATGCCCTTGTAGCGGACACGCTTGTACTTGCCGCAGGCGCACTCCCAGTCGCGGGTCGGGCCGAAGATGCGCTCGCAGAACAGGCCGTCCTTCTCCGGCTTCAGGGTGCGGTAGTTAATGGTTTCCGGCTTCTTCACCTCGCCGTGGGACCAGCGACGGATGTCGTCGGCGGTGGCCAGGCCGATGCGAAGCTCGTCGAAGAGGTTTACGTCAAACACGTAAAAGTTCCTTTTCAGTAGTTTTTGGAAGATCGTTCGTCGAGACGTCGAAAAGCAATTGCTTTACGACGTTAAGCCGTATCGGCCGCAGCACCCTCATCACGGGAGAGGTTGATGCCGAGGGAGGAACCGGCCTGGTCGAACTCGTCGTCGTCGCCGTCGAGCTCCATCGGGGTGCCGTCAGTTGCCAGCACCTCGACGTTCAGACACAGGGACTGCAGCTCCTTGAGCAACACCTTGAAGGACTCCGGGATACCCGGGTCCGGGATGTTGTCGCCCTTCACAATCGCCTCGTAGACCTTCACACGGCCCACCACGTCATCCGACTTGATGGTCAGAAGCTCCTGCAGGGTGTAGGCGGCACCGTACGCCTGCATTGCCCACACCTCCATCTCGCCGAAGCGCTGGCCGCCGAACTGGGCCTTACCGCCCAACGGCTGCTGCGTAATCATGGAGTACGGGCCCGTGGAGCGGGCGTGGATCTTCTCGTCCACCAGGTGGTGCAGCTTCAGCATGTACATGTAGCCGACCGAGATCGGGTACTTGTACGGCTCTCCCGAGCGACCGTCGAAAAGCACGGTCTTGCCCTGGCCGTCAACCATGACGTCGCCGTCGCGGTTCGGCTTCGAGTTCGAAAGCAGGCCCTCGATCTCGTCGTTGGTCGCACCGTCGAACACCGGGGTTGCGGTGAGCGAGTCGGCCGGGACGTCGTAGAGCTGCTCCGGAAGCGTCTCCAGAAGCGCGGCGTTCTTGGGGTCGTCCGGGTCCACGGTCCAGCCGGCCTTCGCCAGCCAGCCCAGGTGCACCTCGAGGACCTGGCCGATGTTCATACGACGCGGAACACCGTGGGTGTTCAGCAGGATGTCCACCGGGGTGCCGTCCGCCATGAACGGCATGTCCTCTTGCGGCAGGATCTTGCCCACAACGCCCTTGTTGCCGTGGCGGCCGGCCATCTTGTCGCCGTCCTGAATCTTGCGCTTCTGTGCAACGTAGACGCGAATCATCTCGTTCACGCCCGGCGACAGATCGTCGTCGTCCTCGCGGGAGAAGCGGCGCACCGCAATGACCTTGCCGGTCTCGCCGTGCGGCACCTTCAGAGAGGTGTCGCGCACCTCGCGGGCCTTCTCGCCGAAGATGGCGCGCAGCAGGCGCTCCTCCGGCGTCAGCTCGGTCTCACCCTTCGGGGTGACCTTGCCCACCAGGATGTCGCCGTCGCGCACGTCCGCACCGATGCGGATGATGCCGCGCTCGTCGAGGTCCTTCAGCACGTCCTCCGAGACGTTCGGGATCTCGCGCGTGATCTCCTCGGCACCCAGCTTGGTGTCGCGGGCGTCGATCTCGTGCTCCTCGATGTGCACGGAAGTGAGGATGTCCTCCTCCACCACGCGCTGGTTGAGGATGATCGCGTCCTCGTAGTTGTGGCCTTCCCACGGCATGAACGCAACCAGCAGGTTGCGGCCGAGCGCCATCTCGCCGTCCTTCGTGCCCGGGCCGTCGGCGATGACCTGGCCGGCCTCGACGCGCTCGCCCGCATCCACGATCGGGGTCTGGTTGTAGCAGGTGCCCTGGTTGGTGCGCTCGAACGTGCGCAGCATGTAGGTGTCGCGGCCGCCCTCGTCGTCCATCACGGTGATGAAGTCGCCGGTGACGTTCTCCACCACGCCGGACTTCTTCGAGATGACCACATCGCCCGCGTCGTACGCAGCGCGCTGCTCCATACCGGTGGCCACGTACGCCGCCTCGGAGCGCAGCAGCGGCACAGCCTGCTTCTGCATGTTCGCGCCCATCAGCGCGCGGTTCGCGTCGTCGTGCTCCAGGAACGGGATCATCGCGGTCGCGACGGAAACCATCTGGCGCGGGGAAATATCGAGGTAGTCCACGCCCTGCGGGCCGACGACGCCGATGTCGCCGTCCTTCAGGCGGACCTCGATGCGCTCACCGGTGAGGTTGCCGTCCTTGTCCATCGGGGTGGCCGCCTGCGCGATGGCGTAGCGGTCCTCCTCGTCGGCGGTGAGGTAGTCGATCTGGTCGGTGAGCTTGCCGTTTTCAACCTTCTGGTACGGCGTCTCGATGAAGCCGAACGGGTTTACGCGGGCGTAGGAAGCCAGCGCGCCGATCAGGCCGATGTTCGGACCCTCAGGGGTCTCAATCGGGCACATGCGGCCGTAGTGCGACGGGTGCACGTCTCGCACCTCGATGCCGGCACGCTCACGGCTCAGGCCGCCCGGGCCGAGCGCGGACAGGCGGCGCTTGTGCGTCAGGCCGGACAGGGAGTTGTTCTGGTCCATGAACTGCGACAACTGCGAGGTGCCGAAAAACTCGCGGATAGCCGCAGAGACCGGGCGCACGTTAATCAGCGACGTAGGAGTGATCGACTCCGCGTCCTGGGTGGTCATGCGCTCGCGCACGACACGCTCCATGCGGGACAGGCCGACGCGGACCTGGTTCTGGATCAGCTCACCCACGGTGCGCAGGCGGCGGTTGCCGAAGTGGTCGATGTCGTCGGTGTTGATCGGGATGACCTGGCCCTCCGGCGACGTCATCTCGGTCTCACCGGCGTGCAGGCGCACAAGGTACTCCAGCGTGGTGGCGATGTCTTCCTCGGTGAGCACCATCAGACCGTCATGGTCGCCACCGAGCCCCAGCTTGCGGTTGACCTTGTAGCGGCCCACACGGGCCAGGTCGTAGCGCTTCGCCTTGAAGAACGAGTTCTCCAGCAGCGACTGCGCCAGATCGCGCGTCGGCTGCTCGCCCGGACGCTGCTTGCGGTAGATCTCCAGCAGCGCCTCGTCCGTGTTGTTCACACCGTCGTTTTCCAGCGTGGACATCATGATCTCGGAGAAGCCGAAGCGCTCCGTGATCTGCTCCGTGGTCCAACCCAGCGCCTTGAGCAGCACGGTGACCGGCTGGCGGCGCTTGCGGTCGATGCGCACACCGACGGTGTCGCGCTTATCCACGTCAAACTCCAGCCACGCACCGCGCGACGGGATCACCTTCACGGAGTGCAGCGGGCGCTCGGTGGACTTATCAATCGTCTCGTCGAAGTAGACACCCGGCGAGCGCACGAGCTGGGAGACAACGACACGCTCGGTGCCGTTGACAATAAAGGTGCCCTTGTCCGTCATCAGCGGGAAATCGCCGATGAACACGGTCTGGGACTTGATCTCCTGCGTGTCGTTGTTAATGAACTCCGCAGTGACGTACAGCGGAGCTGAGTAGTTGATGTCCTTCTCTTTCGCCTCGTCGATCGTGTACTTCACGTCTTCGAAGCGCGGCTCGGAGAGCGTCAGGCTCATGTTGCCGGAGTAATCCTCAATCGGAGAAATCTCCTCGAGGATGTCCTCCAGGCCGCTCGTCACGCGGGCGTCCGCGCCACGGTTCGCCTGCTCGCGCTCGCGCCACTCCTCCGTGCCCACGAGCCACGCAAAGGATTCGAGCTGCACATCTAGAAGCCCGGGGACGGTAATGGGCTCATTAATCTTCGCGAACGAGTAACGTTCGGGAGCCCCGGGGATATCAGCCATATTCATGGTCTGGTCTGAGACTGCCAAGTTGGGTCCTTCCAGCACCTTGGGCGGTACGTCGCCCAGCCCGCTCTGGCTTGCGCGAGCTGGTGGCGTTTCCGCAGGTAAAGTTAGCATTCGGTCTGCTTCGGAAGACCCGCCCCCAGAAACAGCAAAATCACCTTGTCAAATGCAGCCAAAATTGACGTTGAACAAGGTTTCTGCAGATGGCTGGAGACGGCTTCCAGCGCAACGACTCAGCTTAGACCAAAAGCTGGAACTTGTAAAGGCGATCCGGGATCCCTCAGCCCGTCGCCACAATGCGGGGAAGTCTAACACCGATCTGCGCACAGGCCGCAACCGCAACGGCGTTTTGGGGCACTTTGCTTATCGACGGCTTATCGACGGCTGCCGGCGACTCCCGGCACCTACCGGCGCCCCGGGCGCAGCGCCCCAATCAATCCCGCCGCCAGCAACATCGCACCCAGGCCGGCAATCCCCCACTGCCACGCCCGCTGCGTCGACGGCGCGTGCGAGTTCCCAAGGCGGCGCAGCAGTTCCTCGGTCTGCGCGCGGTCCATCTTCCCGTCGTAAGTGACGATGTTGCGCACTCCCCGCCCGTCTTCCGTGGCGTAGTAGTCGTCCACCATCTCGTCGATGCCCACCACTACCCCGGTGATCTGGTCCACCAGCAGCTCACGCTCGGCGCGGTGGAAGAGGAAGGTGCGAATCTGCCCGCCGTTTTCACCCGGCACAGCCAGCGTGTTGCGCATGTCCGCGTATCGCAGCGCAACGTTCGTCGGCTCCACCACCTGGGAATAGCGGTACACGGTGCGCCCCGCGATCTCTTCCTCACCCACGAACTGCGCGGGTGTCGATCCGCGCAGCATCGGGTCAAACACCTGCACCGCTTCCTTAGGCGCGGGGGCGGGGAACTTCAACCAGGCACCGTCGATAGGCACCTGCGCTGGCGGCATAGCCATCACCAGCTGTACCTGCGCGTCCCCCTGCGCACTACCTGTGACCCGGTCCAGCACGTAGGACCAGGTGGACGCGGAGACGAGGTTGTCGAAATCGCTGCCCGCATCGCCGGCGCGCACCGTATCGCCGATGCGCACGCTGGCGGTGTCGTCGTCAGACGGGTTCTGGATCTCCATGTGTAGCTGACGCACCACCGGAGCCGGCTCGCCGTCGCGCGTGCCCTCCGCGTCCTCGATAGTCCACGTCGCCTGCCCCAAGTCCAACGGCAGGCGCGCCCCGGAAAGCAGCACCCGCGGCGCGAGCAACCCAGCGACCATCAACGCCACGCCGAGCCCGGCGAGCAGCGTGGACAAAACCCTGGATTTAGGCAGCATGGTGCGCCAGTTTAGCGCAGCAGCCCCCGGCCCCATTTCAACGCCGCCGCCATCGCGTCGGCGAACTCGGCGCGCGGCAGCCCGTTCGCCACCAGATTCATCCCGCGCGTTAAGGTCACATTGCGCGGCTCGGTGTACTTCAAAATGCCGTGTTCACCGTGGCGTCGGCCCGTACCGGAACGTTTCCAGCCACCCATCGGCGCGTCCATCGTGCTCCACGCCGGGGCGTAGCCCTCGTTGATGTTCACGGTGCCGCACTGCAGCTGCGACGCGAGCTGCCGGGCAGTCGCGGGCGCCGCCCACACTGAGGCGTTCAGCCCGTAGTCGCTCGCGTTCGCGCGCTTCACCGCCTGCGCCAGCGACTCCACCACCTCGACGTACACCACGGGGCCGAACACTTCCTGGGTGTGCAGGTCGGCGGACGGGGGAACGTCGATAAGCACTGTGGGCTCGAAAAACGCGGGCCCCGTTCGGTGCCCACCTGTAAGCACACGGGCGCCCTTCGCCACCGCGTCGTTCACAAACGCCTCGATGCGGTCGGTGTGCTCGGCCGAAATCTGCGAGCCCATATCCAGCTCCCACTCGCGCCCCGCACCCACCTTCATCCCCCGCACGCGCTCCACGAACGCAGGGATGAACGTCTCCGCCACATCCGCGTGGACGTACATCCGCTCGATGGAAATGCACAGCTGCCCCGAGTTGGCGAAGCACGCCGCCCACGCACCCTCCACCGCACGCTCGAGCGGCGCATCGGGCGCCACGATCATCGCGTTCTTGCCGCCGAGTTCCATCGAGTAATCAATCAGACGCGCCGCCGCCTGCTGCGCCAGCTTCGCCCCCGTTGCCGTGGAACCGGTGAACATGAGGAAGTCGCAACGCTGCACGATCGCCTGGCCCACCTCCTCACCGGTGCCGGTGACCACCTGGAACACCCCGTCCGGCAGCCCCGCAAGCGCCAGCAGCTCCTGGGCTTTGAGCGCCGAAAGCGGCGTGCGCTCGTCCGGCTTGACCACCACCGCATTGCCCGCCATCAACGCCGGCAGCGCATCCGACACCGCCAGCGAAAGCGGGTAATTAAACGGCGCGATCACGCCCACCACGCCCTTCGGCGGGCGCTGCTCCCAGGTAGAGGTGAGCACAGGAGCAAATGCTTTACGACGCTTCGTCCGCACCACCTTCGCCCCGTTATAGGCGTAATAGCGCGCCGTCATCGCAACGTCCATCACTTCTTCCAGCGCCGAGAGACGATTCTTGCCGTTCTCATCCTGGATGAGATCCATCAGCTCATCGCGGCCGTCGATGACCAGGTTGTGCAGGCGCTTCAGCACACGGGCGCGCTCCCCCAAGCTCGTCCGCGCCCACTGCGCCTGCGCCCGCCGGGCCCTGGTGAACGCCTCCTCCACGTCGTCCTCGGTGCCCCGCGGAACCTGCCCGAGGACGGCTCCGGTTGCCGGGTTGGTGACGTCGATAAGCTCGCGCATTTTCTCCATAGCGCCCCAGGGTAAGCGAAACCCCCGCCGCCGCGGTGAAACGCGGAGACGGGGGAAACGCAGATAAGCGAAAAGTGCTTACTTGAGGGTGACGGTAGCGCCAGCCTCTTCCAGCTTGGTCTTCGCAGCCTCGGCGTCGTCCTTGTTGGCACCCTCGAGGATAGCCTTCGGAGCACCCTCGACCATTTCCTTGGCGTCCTTCAGGCCCAGGCCCGGAACCAGCTCGCGCACGACCTTGATCACGCCGATCTTCTTGTCGCCAGCGTTCTCGAGCACGACGTCGAACTCGTCCTTCTCCTCAGCGGCAGCCTCGCCGCCAGCAGCCGGAGCACCAGCAGCCGCAACGGCAACCGGAGCAGCAGCGGTCACGTCGAAGACCTCCTCGAACTCCTTCAGGAACTCGGAAAGCTCGATGAGGGTCATTTCCTTGAACTGCTCAATGAGCTCGTCCTTGGACAGCTTAGCCATAATGGCATCCTTTCTGTTGCGGGCGACCGTTTACCCGTTCGCCCAGTTGTATGTGGTGTAAGTCTTATGCAGCTTCGTCCTGCTTGTCCTGCAGCGCAGCGACAAGGCGGGCGGTCTTGGACGCCGGAGCCTGGAACAGGCCGGCAGCCTTTGCCAAGGAACCCTGGAAGGCACCAGCGATCTTCGCAAGGGTGGTCTCGCGGTTGTCCATCTCGGCCAGAGCGTCGACCTGGGAAGCATCGAGGACGTTGCCGTCCATGAAGCCGCCCTTGATCACGAACGCGTCGTGGTCCTTGTTGAACTTCTTCATCACCTTCGCAGCGTCGACAGCTGCATCGCCCTGAATGAAGGCGACAGCGGTCGGGCCGGTGAGAAGATCATCGAGACCCTCGATCCCCTGCTCGTTCGCAGCGATCTTGATGAGGGTGTTCTTGGCGACGTGGTACTCGACATCAAAACCCAGCTCGCCGCGCAGCTCCTGCAGCTGACCAACGGTCAGGCCACGGTACTCAGTGAGCACGATGGAGTTAGCCTCAGCGAACTTGCCCTTGAGCTCTTCGAGCTCTTTGGTGTTCTTCGGGTTTGCCATGACACACGCCTCCTTCCGATTCTTCGTTTTCCTGTCCGCCGGAGCCCTTCGCTAGAGAAAGCGAAAAACCCCGTGCAGAAGCACGAGGCATCGTAGAATGTGCCACGTTTCTCCTGCGTGGGCCGACCCCTTGCGGGATACCTTCGACTCTGTTGCCAGAGTGGCCGACGGTCTTCGGTGAAACTTGAGCGTTACTCAAACTTCGGGTGGGTACTTTACTTGGCGTTGCGCGAGGAACCAAATCGCAGTGTGGCGGGATGGTGTTTTGGGCCCGGCCGCGCCGTCGGCAGGGTCTGGGCCGCCAGCGGTAGGGCCTGGGCCGCCAGCGGTAGGGCCTGGGCCGCCAGCGGTAGGGCCTGGGCCGCCAGCCTTGAATTCAGCTAGTTGGGATGGCAACTTCGTCGTTTTTCACCGAAATTGCCAATCCTTCTAGCTGGGTTTGGCGGCAGCGGCCGGGCCCCACCCTGCCCTCGTGGGAAAGATGGCAGCCCCAAGGTTGAAAACCATTCCGCTCCCGTTTCCCGGGCAAATGCGGCCGCCGATGTCATCTTTGGCACGATCACGCCTCGCGGTTGTAGACCCCAGCGCTGGCGTCTACATTGCGGCGGTCTGAAGTAGACCCCAGCGTGTGTTGTAGACGCCAGAGATGTTACGACCTGCGCTTTTGTGGTAGACCCCAGCGCTGGCGTCTACATGCGGTGCCGGCGAAGTAGACCCCAGCGTTGGGGTCTACAACCCGGGCGGGGAACAGCGCCTTTATCGGCGGAAAGTGCGGCTTGGCGGCTGGCGGCTGGCGGCTGGCGGCTGGCGGCTGGCGGCTGGCGGCTTGGCGGCTGGCGGCTTGGCGGCTGGCGGCTGGCGGCTGGGAACCGGCAGCCAGCAACCAGCGCCTGGCGAGCTCCCGAACACCAAAAAGAAACCCGCCGCGGCCGCGCAAGAAACGCAGCCGTGGCGGGTATCAGGCTTCAGTTTCCAGGGGTGAAACTGCTAGGACCCCTGGAAA
This sequence comes from Corynebacterium sp. Marseille-P4321, assembly GCF_903645305.1. Taxonomy (GTDB): domain Bacteria; phylum Actinomycetota; class Actinomycetes; order Mycobacteriales; family Mycobacteriaceae; genus Corynebacterium. The sequence continues at coordinate 213,410 of NZ_CAHJXO010000003.1, forward strand.
ACGGAGCACCCCGAGAACTCCAGGAACTAGTCCTTCTGGGAGTAGTTCTTCTGCACGTTCGGGTCAACCGGCACGCCCGGGCCCTGGGTCGCCGAGACGGCGATCTTCTTCAGGTAGATGCCCTTGGCGGATGCGGGCTTGAGGCGGATGACCTCGTCGAGAAGCGCGCCGTAGTTCTCAGCGAGCTGCTCCGGGGTGAAGGATGCCTTGCCGATCAGCGCGTGCAGGTTCGAAGCCTTGTCCACGCGGAAAGCGATCTTGCCGCCCTTGGAGTCCTGGATGGCCTTCGCCACGTCCGGGGTGACGGTGCCGGTCTTCGGGTTCGGCATGAGACCACGCGGGCCCAGCACGCGGGCGACGCGGCCAACCTTGGCCATCTGGTCCGGCGTTGCGATGGCAACGTCGAAGTCGATCTGGCCGTTGTTAATCTGCTCGATCAGCTCGTCGGTGCCAACGATGTCGGCGCCAGCCTCCTGAGCCTTGGTTGCGTTCTCGCCCTCAGCGAAGACAGCCACGCGGACGGTCTTACCAGTACCGTGCGGCAGGTTCACGGTGCCGCGAACCAGCTGGTCGGCCTTGCGCGGGTCGACGGACAGGCGCATTGCGACGTCGATGGTGGCGTCGTACTTGTCGGAGGACGTCTCCTTCGCCAGGGTGACTGCGTCGAGCGGGTGGTACAGCGCCTCGCGGTCCACCTTCGCCAGCTGCTCGAGGTAACGCTTGGATTTCTTAGCCATGTTCAGTTCCTTTCATGCCGCACTCGCTCAGCGCAGCGGGGAATGTGGTGCGGGCCAGGCTAAAGGCCCTGCCACGGAAAAAGTGGGGTGTTACTTGATCACGTCGATGCCCATGGAGCGCGCGGTACCGGCGATGATCGCCGCACCAGCCTCGATGTCACGGGCGTTGAGGTCGTTCTTCTTCGTCTCCGCGATCTCCTTGCACTGATCCCAGGTGACCTTGCCCACCTTGTCAGTGTGCGGAACGCCGGAGCCCTTCTGCAGGCCAGCAGCCTTGAGCAGCAGGGACGCAGCCGGCGGGGACTTCAGGATGAAGTCGAAGGAGCGGTCCTCGTAGACCGTGATCTCCACCGGGACAATGTTGCCGCGCATGGACTCGGTCGCAGCGTTGTACGCCTTGGTGAACTCAACAATGTTCACGCCGTGCGCACCAAGAGCCGGACCAACCGGCGGGGCCGGGTTTGCCATGCCAGCCTCGATCTGAAGCTTGATCAGACCAGTGACCTTCTTCTTTGCCATAAAAACCTCCTAGGTACAGCACCTGCGGCAATGGCCAGCCGCGGGAGCTTCCGGATGCCAGCGTGTGCCAGCCACCGGGGATGAAACGAAAACGTCGCCCGCGAAATAGACACGGGCGACGTGCAACGTTACCGACGGAGCCGTCGATAAGCAAAATGCTTACATGATGCGCTCGATTTGGTCGGCGGTGAGCTCCACCGGGGTCTCGCGGCCGAAGATGGACACGAGCGCCTCGATCTTGCCGGTCTCCGGGTCGATCGCGTTGATCGTGGCGGAGACGGAGGCCAGCGCGCCGGACAGGATGGTCACGGCCTCGCCCACCTGGTAGTCGTGCGTAACCTTGGACGGCGACTGCTCCTCCGGCATGTTCACCACGGTCTCGCCCTCGGCGGTGACCTCGGGCTTCGCGCCGGCGGCGGACTTCGGCAGAAGGAACTTCGCCACATCACGGTGCTTCACCGGGGTGGCGTTGCCCTCGTTGCCCACGAACGACGTCACGCCCGGGGTTTCGCGCACCACGGACCACGCCGCGTCGTTCATGTCCATGCGCACGAGCACGTAGCCGGGCAGAAGCTTGCGCTTGACCAGCTTGTTCTTGCCGTTCTTGTCCTTCTCCAACACCTGCTCGACGGGCACGACAACCTCGTAGATGGAGTCCTCCACCTCAAGGGTCTGGATACGCATGTCAAGGTTTGTCTTCACCTTGTTCTCGTAGCCCGAGTAGCTCTGGATGATGTACCAGTCGCCCGGCTGCTTCTTCAGCTCGCGGGTGTACTCGCGCAGGCGCTTCTTGTACTCGGCGTCGAAGTCGCTTATATCGCCATCGCTTATCGACGACTCCGCGACCGCCAAGTCCGTATCCTGCACCGCTTCCTCTTCCACCTCAGAGGCTTCCGCGGAATCAGCGTCTGCAGCGGCAGCGTCGGCTACGGTGTCTTCCCCGGGGCTACTCGCAGGCTCCTCGTCGGAGGAGTCACCTGCCTCGTTGTCGGTGCCGCCCGGGTGGTCGTCGCCGTCGTTGGTGGGGTCGGTGCTCTCCTGCACCGGAGCACCCTCGTCGATCATCTCCTGCTCGTTGTTTTCAACTGCACCTTGGACGTCTTTGTTTGCCTCAGTCATTGTCATCTCCTCACAGGTTCGCGTTTGTTGTGCCCAGGGTACCGGGCAAAAATTTATCCCGCCTTACCTCCGGTTGGAGGCGGCGGGAAAACGTGTACTCTGCGCAGTTTAGCTTAAGGGACGAGGATCCAGCGAATCAGCCACGCCGCAAGCTGGTCGGTACCCCACACGAGCAGCGTCATGACGATCATGAACGCGAACACGATGAGGGTGTAGTTGAGCATCTGGCTGCCGGTGGGCCAGATGACTTTCTTCATCTCCGAAACAACTTCACCCGGGAACTGGCCGACGGAACCGCCGCGCTCTTCCTCCGGGTTCGGCTCCTGCTTCGCCGGGGCGTGCTTCTCCTCGTACGTGTCGGTGGAGACAGCGGAAACCCCGCGCAGCTGACGCTTACCGGTCGGCTGCGAAGGGTTCTGGCCGTTGGGATTTGTCACGAAAACTCCTCCATGTGTTTTGGCAGGGGCGACAGGACTCGAACCTGCAACCTACGGTTTTGGAGACCGTTGCGCTACCAATTGCGCCACGCCCCTAGGGCACCGCTTGGAAACAGTGCGCCTAACCCTACCACGGGAAACCCGCTTGAGGTGAGTAGCGATGGAGAGAATTGAACTCTCGACACAGCGATTATGAGTCGCTTGCTCTACCACTGAGCTACACCGCCATGTGCTCGCTGGCGCCCGCTTATCGAGTGGGAAAGCCCCAGCAAACAACAGAGCCCCCTGACAGAATCGAACTGTCGACCTTTTCCTTACCATGGAAACGCTCTGCCGACTGAGCTAAGGGGGCACAGCCTCTAAGTTGTGGATCTTCGCTTTCGCTCTGACCCGCTCCGTTGAAGCCTTGAGAAGATTAACCCGATACCGTTTCCAAACACAAATCGCCTGGACAGTTCACGTTTTCGCATCCACGCAAGGCACGCTTTACGACGAAGCTCCGCCGCGCCACCGAGCCCCGCACCGCACGCACCCGCCGCAACGGCAACACCCCGTCGCTTCCGTGATGGAAACGACGGGGTGTCCTTATTCTGTGCCAGGTAGAAGATTCGAACTTCTGAAGGCAATGCCGGCGGATTTACAGTCCGCTCCCTTTGGCCGCTCGGGCAACCTGGCGTGCACGTTTAAAGTGCGGGATTTACTCTACAACACCGCACCGCACGGAACGCAAATCCGCAGGTCTACCCCACGCGGTCGACGGTCAGGCGGGTCATCTGGCGCAGCGCCTCGCGCGCCGGCACGTCCGGCAGCGCGTCGAGCTCGCGCTCCACCTCATCGAGGTAGCCGCGCACTGTTTCCAGCGCGCGCTCGCGGCCGCGGGTGGCGCGGAGGAGTTCGAGGGCGCGGTTGACGGAAGCGTCGTCAAGCAATGGCCCTGTGAGCATGCCGCGCAACTCCTCCCCTGCCTCCGAGTCTTCCTCCAGCGCGTAGAGCACGGGCAGCGTGAACACGCCTTCGCGCAGGTCGGTGCCGGGGGTCTTACCGGACTGCTCCGGGTCGGAGAAGATGTCGATGATGTCGTCGACGATCTGGAAGACCATCCCCACCGCGTTACCCACGCGGGTGCACGATTCGACCACCTCGGGCGACGCACCGGAGTGCCGCGAACCCAGGTGTGCGGCGGAGCCGATGAGCACGGCCGTTTTCTCATCGATGACCTTCAGGTAGTGCTCCACCGGGTCCTCGCCCTCGCCCGGGCCGACGGTTTCGCGCATCTGGCCGGTGACCAGTTCCTCGAAGGTGTCGGCGAAGTGCGCGACGGTTTCCAGGTCCGTTTGGCTCATCAGGCGCGAAGCGTGGGCGAACAGGACGTCGCCGGCGAGGATGGCCACGGTGTTGCTCCACCGCTCGTTGGCCGATTCCACGCCGCGGCGTCGCTCCGCCTCATCCATCACGTCGTCGTGGTACAGGGTGGCCAGATGCACCATCTCGGTCACCACGGCGCCGCGGATGACGTTGTCGTGCCTCGGCTCGGGCCCAAACTCGGCGCACAGCAGCGCCATCATGGGGCGGAAGCGTTTCCCGCCGGCGGCAGCGAGGTGGGTGATTTTGTCGGTGATGAAGTCTTCGCCCCGCGATAGCTCCTGCATGAGCAGGTCTTCTACGGCGCTAAGCCCCGACTTCATGCGTGCGTTGAGCTCCTCGCCCCCAAGGTTGGCGCTGAAGCCGTTGCGCGGGGACGGGGTGGTGCCTTGCGTCATCGAGAGCGTCCTTGCAAAGGTGGGTATAAGACTCACTAACCGTATCAGCATCAAAGTGGCGCGATGCGCTCTGGCACAATGTTGCGGGTGAGCAAACTTTTCGACGTCTGCGTCGTCGGCGCCGGACCCAGCGGTTCGGCCGCGGCGATCGCCTCGCAGCGGGCGGGGTTGAGCACATTGCTTATCGACGCCCAAGGGCCCGACCGCGACAAGACCTGCGGCGACGGGCTGACCCCGCGGGCCGTCGCAACGCTCAAGCGGCTGGGGCTGGAAGATGTGCTGCCCGCCTACCGCAACCGGGGGCTGAAGCTGCACGGCTTCGGCGGGGACGTCACCGCGCCGTGGCCCGACGGGGCGTACGGCACTTTCGGGTCGGCGAGCCCGCGCCGCGTGTTCGACGCCGCGCTGGTGGATGCCGCCCGGGCCGCCGGCGCCGAGGTGTGGCACTCCTGCCCTGCCACTGGCGTACGGATGGACGGCGGGCGCATCGCCGCGGTGGAGACCCCTCAGGGCCCGGAACAGGAGGTGCGCGCCAAGTGGGTGATCGTGGCCGACGGCGTGCGCTCGCCCGTGGGCAAGATGCTGGGGCGCACGTGGCACCGCGGCCAGGTGTACGGCATCGCCGCCCGCAGCTACTGCGCCTCGCCGCATTCGGGTGAGGAGTGGATGCACTCGCACGTTGAGCTTCGCGACGCCTCCTGTGACATCCAACCCGGCTACGGCTGGATCTTCCCCTTGGGCGACGGGGAGGTGAACTTGGGCTGCGGCGCGCTTTCTACCGATGCCCGCCCGGCGCGGGTGAACACGAAGAAGCTGCTTGGCCAGTACGCCGAGCGACAGCGCGAGGCCTGGGAGCTTGGGCCGGAGCAGTCGGTGGCCTCGGCGCTTCTGCCGATGGGCGGGGCTGTGTCCAACGTGGCGGGGCCGAACTGGGCGCTGGTCGGCGACGCCGCGGCGTGCGTGAACCCGCTCAACGGCGAGGGCATCGACTACGGCCTGGAAACAGCGGTCGCCGCCGTCGAGCTGATCGCGGCCGGCGACGACCTCACCCTTGCCTGGCCGGCGCTTCTGCGCGAGCGCTACGGCGAGGCGTTCACCCTGGCCCGCACCTTGGCACGCCTGTTGACGTACCCGCAGTTTTTGCCGCTGGCGGGACCGGTGGCACTGCGCGGGCTGGGCGGGCGCTACCTCATGCCGGCAGCGGCACGGCTGATGGGCAACCTGGTGGCCGAGGAGGACACGGACCTCGTCGCAAGGCTGTGGCGCATGGCCGGCAAGGGCGCGCGGGCGGTGTCGGGCGACCAGCCGCTCTGGGACGTTCGCTAGGCCGGCTTGACCGCGCTATGCAGCGCGACGATGCCGCCGGTGAGGTTCTGCCAGCCGGCGTCCGACCAGCCGTTGGCGTTGATCGCCGCGGCGAGCTCTTCCTGGCCCGGCCAGGCGCGGATGGATTCGGCGAGGTACTCGTAGGCCTCCGCGTTGGAGGAAAACAGCTTCGCCAGCGCCGGCACCGCCAGCGGCAGGTACTCCTTGTACAGGGTGCGAAAACCCGGCACGACGGGGGTGGAGAACTCGTTGACGGCCAGGCGCCCGCCCGGCTTGGTCACGCGCGCCATTTCGCGCAGGCCGGCTTCGAAGTCGTGGACGTTGCGAAGCCCGTAGGAGATGGTCACCGCGTCGAAGGTGCCATCGGCGAACGGCAGGTGCATCGCATCACCGACGACCTTGGGCACGTCGCGGTCTTTGCCGGCGGCGAGCATGCCCTGGGAGAAGTCGCAGGCCACCACCCACGCGCCGGACTTGCCCAGCTCCACAGTGGATACGGCGGTGCCGGCGGCGAGATCCAGCACGAGCTCGCCGGGCTGCAGGTTGAGGCGCTCGCGCGTGCGGCGTCGCCAGTGCTTGTCCAGGCCGAACGACAGCACAGTGTTGGTTTTGTCGTAATTTTTGCCCACGTCGTCGAACATGCCGGCAACGTCGAAGGGTTTTTTGTCCAGATCCGCCTTGGCCATGGTGCGCAAGTCTACTTTGCCACCCACAAACGGAGGCCGTACGACAACACAGCACTTGCAAGTTCGGCGTAACGAACTCTATTATTCGCCGGTATGGGACTTGATGACTCCAACATGGGCGCATGGCTCGAAGCCATCGCATTGTTCGAGACCGCACGCGAAGGCGACTACCTCGCGTCCGCGCGGCTCGTGCGCTCCAGCGCCAATCCGGAAGACGTCACGCTCAACCTGATGCGGCTGCTCGCTGTCTACCTGCGCGACGAATCCCCGCAAAAGCTCGACCGATTCATTGCCACGTCCCACCGCGTCGGCCCGCCGCCGCTTCTCTAACCGCACGGAAAGTGCCCAGAAAGAACACAGAAAGAAAAGGACCAACATGTTGAAATCCAAGGTGCTCGCGCTCGCCGCCACGGCTGCGCTTGCTGCCGGCCTGGCAGGCTGTTCGCAGGACAGCGCAGACACCGCAGGCGGCAAAGACACCCCCGTCGTGCTCACCACGTTCACGGTGATCCAGGACATCGCCTCGAACGTCGCCGGCGACCACCTGCGGGTGGAGTCCATCACCAAACCCGGCGCGGAAATCCACGGCTACGAGCCCACCCCGGGCGACATCTCGCGCGCCTCCGACGCCGACCTGATCCTGGACAACGGCATGAACCTGGAAAACTGGTTCTCCCAGTTCGTCGCCGACCTGGACGTGCCCCACGCCGTGGTCAGCGAAGGTGTCGACCCGATCGACATCGCCGAGGACGCCTACGCCGGCAAGCCCAACCCGCACGCCTGGATGAGTCCGGTGAACGTGCAGAAGTACGTGGACAACATCGTCGACGCGTTCAGCGAACTCGACCCGGAGCACGCCGATGATTTCAAGGCCAACGGCGAAACATACAAGCAGGAACTGCAGGCTGTGCAAGACGAGCTGGAAACCAAGCTCGCCGCTGTCCCCGACAAGCAGCGCGCCTTGGTCACCTGCGAAGGTGCGTTCTCCTATCTGGCTCGCGACGCGAAGTTGACCGAGCGCTACATCTGGCCGGTCAACGCTGAGCAGGAAGCCACCCCGCAGCAGATCGCCGGCGCGATCGAGTTTGTGAAGGAAAACAACGTCCCGTCTGTGTTCTGTGAATCCACGGTCTCTAACGCGCCGATGATGCAGGTCGTGAAGGCCACCGGCGCGGAGTACGGCGGCACCCTCTACGTCGATTCGCTTTCTGAGGAAAACGGTCCGGTGCCGACCTACCTGGATCTGATTCGCCACGACACGAAGGTGATCATCGACGGTTTGAACGGGGGCAAGCAGTGATCCCCGCAATCGCGGTTGACGATGTTGCGGTGCGCTACGGCGACGTCGTCGCGCTCGACGGCGCAACTTTGAGCGTCCAACCAGGCCGTATCTGTGGGCTGATCGGGATGAACGGCGCGGGCAAATCCACGCTACTCAAGGCGATCATGGGGTTGGTCAAGCCGGATCGCGGCACGGTTCGTATCAACGGCATCGACCCCATGCGCGCCCGCAAGACGCAGGTGCTGGGCTACGTCCCGCAGAGCGAGGACGTGGACTGGCAGTTCCCGGTCACAGTGCGTGATGTGGTCATGATGGGCCGCTACGGCCACATGGGCTTTACCCGCCACGCGCGTGCGGAGGACATTGCGGCTGTGGATCGCGCGCTTGAGCGCACCCACCTTGAGTCGTTCGCAGACCGCCAGATCGGTCAGCTTTCGGGTGGCCAGAAGAAGCGTGCCTTCATCGCCCGCGGTATCGCTCAGGGTGCGAGCATCATGCTTCTCGACGAACCCTTCGCCGGCGTGGACAAACATTCCGAGGCCACCATCACTGAGCTGCTGCGTGACCTCGCGGCAGAAGGCACCACTATTTTTGTGGTGACGCACGACCTGGTTGCCTTGCCCCAGCTCGCGCCGGAGACAGTGCTGTTGAACCGCCGGGTGTTGATGCACGCCCCGACTGAAGTGGTGTTAGAGCCGGACAATTTGGTACAGGGCTTCGGGATGGGGGTGCCGGCATGATCTCGCTGTTAACCGAGCCGTTCAGCTACGAGTTCATGGTGCGCGCCCTGGCAACATCGCTGGTGGCGTCGATTGTCTGCGCGCTGTTGTCGTGCTGGCTGGTGTTGGTTGGCTGGTCGCTGATGGGCGATGCGGTAAGCCACGCTGTCCTGCCCGGCGTGGTGCTGGCCTACATTCTGGGCGTGCCGTTTGCCGTCGGCGCGGTGGTGTTCGGGTTCCTTGCGGTGGCACTGATCGGGCTGGTGCGCGATACGTCCCGGGTGAAGGAGGATGCGGCCATTGGCATTGTGTTCACCACCATGTTCGCGCTGGGGCTCGTGCTCATTTCGGTAACCCCTTCGCACACGGATCTGAACCACATCATCTTCGGCAATCTGCTTGGTGTGTCCCGTGGGGACCTGCTGCAGGTGGCCATCCTGGGAGCGATCGTGTTGAGCGTGCTGGTGCTCAAGCGGCGCGACTTCACCCTCTACGCGTTCGATCCCACCCATGCACACGCGATTGGGTTGAATCCGCGCCTGCTCGGTGCGGCCCTGCTGGCACTGCTGGCGCTGACGTCAGTGGTGGCACTCCAGGCCGTTGGCGTGATCCTGGTGGTGGCGATGCTGATCATCCCGGGTGCGACCGCCTACCTGCTCACCAACAAATTCGGCACGATGCTGATCATCGCCCCGACCATGTCGGCGGCGTGTGCGATTGTGGGCCTGTACTGCTCCTACTACCTGGACACGGCCTCTGGCGGCATGATCGTGCTCGCCCAAGGTGTGGTGTTTGGTGTGGTGTACCTGTTCGGCCCGCATGGGGTGCTGCGGGGTCGTCGTTACGCATCCACGCGCACGAAGACGGAATCCGTGGCTTCCTCGCCGAGCGGCACCGCCTCCGCCGCGCCGGCAAGCCGGACCGCGACCGCGCCGGAGTAAGGGGCACCCTCTCCCACCTCGAGGGTTGCGCCGACGACGAGCCCGTGACTGTCGAAGAATTGCAGCAGTTTCGGGTCGTCGTCGGCAATGCGTTCAATCGTGGCCTTCTGCCCCGGCTGCACGCCGGTCAGTGGGACGGCCTCGGGGGCATCAACACGCCCGCTGGCTGAGGGGATGGGGTCACCGTGGGGGTCGCGGCTGGGGTAGTCCAAAAACGCGTCGATGCGGTCGACCATAAAGTCGCTCACCGAGTGTTCGAGGTTTTCGGCCTCGTCGTGCACCTGGTCCCAGGTGTAGCCCAACGCCTCCACCAAAAACGTTTCAATCAGGCGGTGGCGGCGGATCATCGCCACCGCGTACGTGCGGCCTGTGTCGGTCAGCTCGATGGCGCCGTAGGGCTTATGTTCCACCAGGCCCTGCTCGCCGAGCTTGCGCACCCCGTCGGAGACGGTGGATTTGCGCAGTCCAAGGTGCTTGGCCACTGACGACGGTGTCACCGGCGTATCTGACCACTCCGAAAGCGCCCAGATGCCTTTGAGGTAGTTCTGGGTACTGGTGGACAGGTCGCCGACGGACATGCTCGCCACTCTACTTGGCGGCGCGCATGCGCCTACGCGGTGTCTACGCACGACGCTTGCGCGGCTGGCCTAAGCGTGCCGGCGCCCAGCGCGGCAGGGCCACGTCGCGGCCGAACAGGTGCACCACGTTGCGCTCGTAGCCGTCCAGGACCTCGGAGTAGTAACCCAGCAGCTGGTCGCCGAGCGCGGCCCAGGTCTTGTCCGCCACGGACTCGCGCGCGGCGGCCTGCAGTGTGGTGTGGCGGGCGTCGTCGAGAATCCACCGCGCGGCGTCGTAAAGCTCCTGCTCGAAGGTCTCCACCTCGAGCAAAAGCCCGTTGTCGCCGTGTATGATCAGGTCGATGGGGCCGCCGGCGCGGGGGCCGATGGTGGGCACGCCGGAGGCTTGCGCTTCCTGGATGGTCTGGCAGAACGTCTCAAATTCGCCGGTGTGCACGAACAGGTCCAGCGAGGCGTACGCGCGCGCCAGCTCCTCGCCGGAGAGCGCCCCGGTGAACACGGCGGTGGGCATCAGCGCCTGCAGGGCGTCGCGCTCGGGGCCGTCGCCCACAATCACCAGCTGAATGTCCGGATCCGCCTCCAGCGCCGCCAGCCGGTGCACGCTCTTTTCCGCCGCCAGGCGCCCCACGAAGCCGACGAGCTTTTTGCTTGCCGACGCATCCCAGCCCCGCCGCAGAACCTCAGACCGCTTGGACGGGTTGAACAGCTCCGTATCCACGCCGCGGCCCCAATGGCGCACGTTTTTGATGCCGTGGGATTCCAGCTCGCGGATGTACTCGCTGGACGGCGCGAGTGTCATCTCGCACATGTTATGAATCGTGCGCGTCCAATCCCAGGCGATATTTGCCACCATCGCCGCGTGGTACTTCGTGGCAAACCCCGCCACGTCCGTCTGGTACAACCCCACCGCGGGAACACCCAGCTGGCGGGCCGAAAACGCCCCCGCACCGCCGAGGACGAACGGGCTGGCCAGGTGCACGATATCCGGCTTGAACTCCGCCAACGCAGCCGTGACCGTGGTGGTGGGCACGCCGATCGGCAGCGAATCCACCAGCGGAATCATCACCGTAGGCACCCGCACGATGGGAAAGCCCAGGTAATCAGCGATCTCGTCCTGGAAGTCGCGGGCACCCGGGGCGACCACCATCGCCTCATGGCCCTCACGCTTAAGGTGCTCCAGCACGCGCAGCACCGAGTTGGTCACGCCGTTGACGTTCGGCAAAAAGGATTCCGCCACAATTCCCACACGCATAATGGCCCCAAGTGTGGCACCCGAAGCCGAACGTACGCCCAACTGCAGTTAAACCCGGCGTGAACTTTCGGGAACCCAGCGCGTGACCGCGAACCACGCCGCAGCCGCCACCGCGGTGGACACGGCGAGCGAGGACAGCGCCGGGATAAGCGACAGCGTCCAGGCGCGCCCCTCCACCTTCACCAGATCCGGGTCATTCTTCGCGTACGTCACCCACACCTGCTGGCCCTGCCCGAGCCCCGTGGGGTACAACAGCCCACCCGGCGGGGAGACCACCTGGCCTTCCTCGTCGACGTACTCGACGTAGGTGCGCAGCCGTCCCACGTCGGTGACGGTGCCGATGCCGCGTCCCGGGTCCGCCGCAATGCGCGCGTCGTTGATCCAGGGACCGAACACCATCGCCGCGCAGGACAACAGCGCGCAGGCGTAGAGCGCCAGCACGAGCTGGTGGGCGCGCCTGCGCAGCCGCATTACTTATTCAGCCTCTCCGCGAGCGCCCGGCGCGTCGCACGTGTCGTGCGCGCCTCCACCACCGTGATTGGGCTGGGCTGCGCCTCGAGGTCGCGCAGGACTTCGTGCAGCTCTGCCAGGTTGTCGGCGCGGCGGTAATCGGCGCCGTAGCCGGCGACGATGTCTGCGATCTCGGTGCCGTGCGGGGTGCCGAAGGCGCGCTCGAAGCGCTCGCGCACCGCGGCTGCACCCGGCTCGAGCGCCTCGAAGATGCCGCCGCCATCGTCGTTGGCCACCACGATGGTCAGGTTGCCCGGGCGCGGCTCGTCCGGCCCGATGAGCAGGCCGTTGATATCGTGCAGGAACGTCAGGTCCCCCACGAGCGCCACGGTGCGCGGGGCACGAATCTCGTCCGGGCGCAGAGCCTGCGTGGCCAGCGCGATGCCCACGGCCTGCGAAAGCGTGCCGTCGATACCAGCGGCGCCGCGCGGGGAGTACGTGTCCACCCCGTCGAAGGGCATGCCGACAAAGCTCACGTCGCGTACCGGGTTCGACGACCCCACCACGAACGTGTCCCCCACCGCCAAGGTGTCGCAGACCGCCGCCGCGACGTGGAGGCCGGTGAAGCCGAACTCCTCACCGGCAAGCGCCGTGCGCACCGTCTCCGCGCCGACCTCGCCCGCAGCCTCGCAGATCTTGATCCATGTATCCGTCGGCTGGCCGGTAACCTTCACGCGGGTGCCGCGCACGTCCGGCTGGCCCGTGAACGTCTCCGTCCGGCTCAACCCGATCACCCGGATGTCCGGGTCCGCCAGCAGCGCCATCACGTCGCGGTGCAGCGTCGGGTGCCCCACCACCACGACCTGCTCCGGCTTTGTCGACGCCGCGAAGTCGCCGCCGTCGTGCGAAATCGCCACCTCGGACTGCGCGAAAAAGCGCGCCGCCAGCGGGTGCACCTGGTGGAAGGGCGTGGGCGCGGACGGTTCCGCAATGGTGGGCACGTGCTCCAAGCCCGGCACCTCCCACGCCTCGTCACCCGCGATGACCAACGTGTCGCGGGTGATGTCAATATCCACCTCGCCGTGGTCTGTAAAGAACCCACCGCGGCTCAGCGCCCCCGGGCCCACCCGGCGCGGCGCCCCCACCATCTCCGGTAGGGCCTGCGGCACCAGCGGGGTGTCGAAGGAGACGTTCAGGTGCACTTGGGGGGAAGAGAAGTCCAACGCGGAGACGTCGTCAAGCTCATGCACCTGCTGCGTTCGCGCGTACCGGCCGAAGATGCCCTCCTGCCAAATCGTCTGGCTCGCGCCTGTGCCCCACAGGCGCGCGGGGCGATCCGCCGAAACCACCGCGAGCGGGGTGTGCGACATGTGCGCCTCCACCAGCGCCGGGAAGCAGTTCGCCACAGCGGTGCCGGAGGTGGTGACCACGGCAACATGACGGCGCTGCACGCGCGCGAGCCCGAGGGCGGTGAACGCGGCGGCGCGCTCGTCGATACGCATGTGCACCGTGACATCCGCCCGCGCGAGCAAGGCGTAGGTCAGCGGCGAATTGCGCGAACCCGGGCACATCACCACATCGGTGCAGTGCGCGGCGATGCGCTCGGCGACCGCAGCCGCGAGAGTCGTTGAATCCATGCCCTACCTCCTAGAACCACGAACCTGCGCCATCGCGCAGCTGGTCGATGATCTCGCGCGCTTCATCGCGCACCTCCGGCGGGATCTCCGGCGCCTCCGGGGCCGGCGGCGGCGCGGGTTCGTCGTCGGGCAGGGTAGCGGTCGGCTCGTCGCGCTCGCCGAAGATGGACGGGAACTTCGTGGTGGTCTCCGTCTTCGTTTCCGTCTCGGTGGTGGTGATCACCTCGGTTTCCACCACCGGCGGCTTATCTGCCTCCGCCGCGGCGCCGCGCCACAGGAAAAACAGGCTCACGGCCGCGACGAACGAGCCCGCCGCGAGCACCCCGAGCGCAATCGTGCCCGCGTTGGAACCCTGCGGCTGCGGGGCGTACTCGGGCTCACGGTAGGCGGGCTCGCGATATGCCGGCTCGTAGGCGTACTCCGGTTCGCGGTACTCGCGCTCGTACCCCGCTTCGTACCCTGCCCGGTAGGATGCCTCGTACGCGGGTTCGCGGTAGCTCTCCTCCGGGAAGTACTGCTTCGGGCGCTGCTTGCGCGGGCCGCGCTCCGGCGACCCGTACTGTCGCGTCTCGTTGTCCATGCCCTGAAGCCTAGCGCGCGGCGTGGCCGTGCAGAATTGAGCCCGAAGACGCCGGGAACGAAAACGGGCGCACCCGCCGGCGCGCCCGTTGTGTGTGCAGGTTGGCTCCTACGGCACTTCTACAGCACTCTTACAGCACCAGCCCGAAGACCGGGACCGCGATGAAGTAGGTGGCCAGGGAGATGAGCACCAGGCCGATGATGTTCAGCCAAACGCCGCCCTTGATCATCTCGCCCATGGTGACGTAGCCGGACGAGTACGCAATCGCGTTCGGCGGGGTGGCCACCGGCAGCATGAACGCACAGGTAGCGGACAGCGCAACCGGGATGGCCAGCAGCAGCACGTTCATGTCGGTGGCCTCGGTGAGCCCGATGCCCACGGCCACGCCACCCATAATCGGCAGGAACGTTGCTGCCGTGGCGGTGTTGGAGGTCAGCTCGGTGAGGAAGAGCACCAGCGTCGCAACCGCGGCGAGCAGCAGGAACGTCGGCAGGACGGCCAGGCCCTTGGCGGCCTCACCGATCCACAGCGACAGGCCGGTGGAGGTGAACATCGCCGACAGGGACAGCCCGCCGCCGAAGAGCAGGAGCACGTCCCACGGCATCTCGTTCGCCGTCTCCCAGTCCAGCAGGCGCTTGCCGTCGCCCTTGGCCGGGACGGTGAACATGAGCAGGCCGGCGATAATGCCCACGATGGCGTCGTCGTACGGGAACTCCCAGCCGTAGCGGCTAATCCCCAGCGGGATGAAGATCCACGCCAGTGCTGCGACGAGGAAGATCACGCCCACGGCAACCTGCGGGAACGTCCAGGGGCCGAGCTTGCGGATCTCATCGTCGATGAGCTCCTTGCCGCCCGGGATCTGGTCGATCTCCGGCTTGAACACGGTGATGAGCAGCCCCCAGGCGATGAAGGTGAACACCACGGCCACCGGCAGGCCGACGAGCATCCACTGGCCGAAGCCGATGGTGATGTCGTGCGCTTCCTCCATGTAGCCCTTCAGCAGCGCGTTCGGCGGGGTGCCAATCAGCGTGCCGAGCGAACCGATGGAGGCGGAGTACGCAATGGCCAGCATGAGTGCGGTGGCGAACTTCTTCTGCTTGTCCATGCCGCCGACGGTCTCCGCGGTGAGCATGAGCACCGAGGTACCAATCGGCAGCATCACCACGGCGGTGGCGGTGTTAGACACCCACATGGACATGAACCCGGTGGCCAGCATGAAGCCCAAGATGATGCGCTTCGGCGACGTGCCCACCACCTTCACCACGTACAGCGCCAGGCGGCGGTGCAGGTTCCAGCGCTGCAGGCCGAGCGCCATGAGGAAGCCGCCCATGAACAGGAAAATCGTCGCGGAGGCGTAGGGCGAGGACACGTCCTTGAACGGTGCGACGCCCATGATGGGGAAGATCGCGATGGGCAAAAGCGCAGTGGCGGCGAGCGGGATCGCTTCCGTCATCCACCACGCCGCCATGAGCACCGTGGTCGCGGCGACGACACGCATGGCCTGTGCCGAGTACTCCACGTCCGCCTTCGCGCCGGAGGATTGCTGCACGGTCTCGGCCGCGCCGGACGGGAAGATCCAGTACACAATGACAGCCAGCACGATGCCGGCGATGAGCCCGATGAGTTGGCGGCGCCACTCGCCGGGTTCGGGGGATTTCGCAAGGTCGCCGTCGGAAAGTTCGGACGACTCGTGGGTCACGGGAGTAGACATGGCCGGAACCTTACGCCCGTTACACCTATTGCTAGGTAGAAACGGGAAATTACCCCCGAAGTGAGGTCTCCAGCACCTCCAAACACTCGCGAACGCGGGAAAACCACCAATCGCGCCGCGCCCCGGATGCCCGTAATGCGTGGAGGCGTTCCGGGTCGGGGGTGGTGCGCGTCACCGGCAAGGCGCCGTCGACAAGCTCCCGCGGCTCCGCGACGTCCTCCACAAACAACCGCTGCGTGGCCAGCCCCGCCGCGCGCGACCCGGCGAGCTTCGCCGCCACCAGCCCGGCGTCCATGCCCACCGCGGTGTCGAGGGCGCTTGCCACCGTGACGTCCAGCTTCAGGTCGCTCGCGATGCGCAGCAGGTTGCCCACGCCGCCGAGCGGAGCGACCTTGCACACCGCCACGTCCGCCGCGGCAAGCTCCGCCACGCGGTACGGGTCGGCGGCGCGACGGATGGATTCGTCGGCCGCGATCGGGGTCCTGGCAGCACGCGACGGAGAACTACGGAGGCGCCGACGCACCTCGGCGAGCTCCTCCACCGTGGCGCAGGGCTGCTCGATGTACTCCAGCTCCCCGAGCGCGTCAGCGGCCCGAACCGCCTCGTCGACGCTCCAGCCGCGGTTCGCGTCAACGCGCAGCGCGGCACCCGGGCGTAGCTCGCGAACGGCGGCGACGCGCCGGAGGTCGTCGTCAAGCGATTGCCCCTTCTCCGCCACCTTGATCTTGAACGTGCGCACCCCCGGGTAGCGCGCAAGCACCCCTTCGACCTCCGCGGCATCGACGGCGGGGACGGTGCCGTTGACCTCGACGGCGCCTGAAGCCTCGGGCAGACCGGTGAACGCGGATTCGATGCCGGAGCGCAGCCAGGCGGCCGCCTCGTGGGGTTCGTATTCGATGAATGGGGAGAACTCGCCCCAGCCCGCGGGGCCGTCGATAAGCAATGCCTCGCGGGTGGTGATGCCGCGGAACCGCACCGCCATCGGCAAGGCGACCACGTGTGCGCGCTCGAGGATCTCGTCGGCTTCGGGGATCACGACACTCCCGGCCGCTTGGTGAGCACCAGCGCCACCGGCCCGCTCTGTTTCGGCTTGTCTGCGCAGGTCATGCCATTTGCGGCCGCGGCGATGCAGGAGTTGCAGTTGCCGCCCGCGCACGAAGACCCGAGTTCTTCCAGCGTGAGGCGCCCGGTGCGCTCGAGGTGGCCGATGACGGCGTCCACTGTGGATTCGGTCAGCCCGGTTGTGCGCCGGATTTCGGCTCGCGAGCGCGCCCCGGACTCAATGGCGGCGACCACGGCCTCCATCGGCCGCTTCGGTTGAGCATGTTGCTTATCGACGTGCTCCCGCCTGAAACCAAACATCAAATAAACACCTTCAAAATCTGGAACGCGGCGACCGCGAGCACCCACGCCAGCGCGAGCTGGCCAATGAGCCCGAAGATGGTCCACTTCGCTCCTATTTCTCTTCGCTGCGCGGCGAGTGTGGCCACGCACGGGGTGTAGGCCATGAGGAAGATCATGTACGCCCACACCGCGGCGATGCCGTGGCCACCGGAGGTCTTATCGAAGTCGGCGCGTACCGCGGCGGCGAGATCGGAGGTGCCCTGCGCTTCCGGCGCTTCGTTCGAGGGATCCTCCAGCGCGTACGTCTGGGCCCAGGTGGAGATCACGGCTTCCTTGGCCAGGAACCCGGTGATCAGCGGGCCGGTGAGCGACCAGGAGCCGAAGCCGGCCGGCTCGAAGACGGGCGCGACGGTACCGGAGACCACGCCGTACACGGAATCCTCCGGCGCAAGGTCCTCATCGCCCCACCCGTGACCGGCAACAGCCGGGGTGGACTGCAGGAACCAGATCACCACCACGGTGGCCACAATGATGCCTCCCGCGGTGCGCAGGAAGCCCTTCAGCCTGGTCCACATCACGGACAGCGACAGCCGCGCGGTGGGCCACTGGTACACGGGCAGGTCGATCACCAGCGGGTCCGAGCCCATGGTGCGCCACAGCGTGTGCCGCAGCAGCAGGCCCGCGAGCACCACCAGCGCAATCGAGATGACGTACATCGCGAACACCACCAACCCGGCGTGCTCGGGAAAGAACGTCTGCGCGAGCATCACGTACACGGTCAGGCGCGCGGAGCAGGACGTGAACGGCACCAGCAGCGCGGTGAGGCGGCGCTGCTCCGGCGTGGCCAGCACACGGGTGGCAGAGATCGCCGGGACGTTGCAGCCAAAACCGACGATGAGCGGGATGAAGGCCTTGCCCGGCAGCCCGATTGCGCGCATGAGGCGGTCGGCCACCACTGCGGCGCGGGCCATGTAGCCGGAATCCTCCAGCACGGCCAGGCACAGGAACATCAAGGCCATGAGCGGCACGAAAGTGAGCACCATGCCCACGCCGCCGATCAGCCCGCCGACAATCAGGCCCTTCACAAACGGGTACCCCAGCCCCACCGCGTCCAGGGCCGCGTTTGCCCAATCCGTAAGCGGCCCGGTGAACAGCGCGTCGAGGCCGTCCTGCATGGGGGCTGCGACGGTGGTGGTGATCTGGAAGACCAGAAACATCGCGAACAGGAAGATGATCGGCCCGAGCACTGGGTGCAGGACGTACTTGTCCACCGTTTCGGTGAAGGTGTCGCGGTGCTCGTCGCGCAGGGTGGCTGCGGCGACGGCGTTGTCGATCCACTCGAAGCGGTCGTCGGCCTGCGCGAACTCGTCGCCGGGCACCGCGGCGCGCACCGGGGCCGAAGGAGCAAGCATTTGCTTATCGACGGCTTCCGCTACCCGCGACACATCCCTACGCCGCGGATCCAACGCCACGACCGGCACTCCAAGTTGGGCGGCCAGCACGTCCGGGTCCACCTCGAGGCCCTGGCGCGATGCCACGTCACCCTTTGTCAGCACCACCACGACGCGGTACGGGTGCTCCGCGATTTGGGCTGCAATATATAGGCCTCGCGCAATGTTGGCCGTGTCCACCGCGACCATCACAAGGTCCGGCCGCTCCCCCGCCGGAGTGTCCAGGAGGAGTTCGCGGGTGAGCGCCTCGTCCGGGCTGACGGGGTCGAGCGAGTACGCGCCCGGGAAGTCCACGATGTTGTAGGTGGTTTTGTTCGGGGTGCCCTTCGCCGGCTTCCACACGCCGCGCGAGACCTCCACAGTGGTGCCGGGGTAGTTGCCCGTGGTGGCGCTCGCGCCGGTCAGTGCGTTAAACAGGGTGGACTTGCCGGCGTTCGGGGCACCGATCAGCGCGATGGTGGGCGTACCCGCGGGCGCGTGCTGCGCGACGGGCGCGCCGTGGCAGTCGGCCATTACGCTGCCTGGCCCAGCGTCGCCACGCCAATACCGCGCAGCGCTTCGGCGCCAAGTGCGTAGTGCGAACCGCGCACCTTAATAATGCGGCCGCCGCCGGCCGTCTTCTGCATGACGGTAACGTCCGCGCCGGCGCGCAGGCCCAGCTCGCGGAGGCGACGCGCCGTCGGGCAACCCACGGTGGTGATGGTGGTGCGGTGGCCGACGGGGACGTCGATAAGCACATGCTCTTGCTGCATACCCCTAACAATAAAGCAAGGCTGCCCTAACTTAAAGCTCTTAGGCGAAAACGTGTTTACCATTACCCCCATGAGTTACACCACCGCCCAACCCTTCGACCCAGCGCAATGGCGCGCGGTTGAGGGGTTCGATTTCACCGACATCACTTATCACCGCCACGCGGGCGAAACGCGCGCCGACGGGATCGTGCGCATCGCCTTCGACAGGCCCGAGGTACGCAACGCGTTCCGCCCGCACACCGTCGACGAGTTATATAAGGCACTCGACCACGCGCGCCGCGACCCCTCCGTCGGCGTCGTGCTGCTCACCGGCAACGGGCCGAGCGAGAAGGACGGCGGCTGGGCGTTTTGCTCCGGTGGCGACCAACGCATCCGCGGCCGCTCCGGCTACCAATACGCCGGGGGCGACACCGCCGATACCGTCGACGAGGCGCGTGCGAAAGCCGAAGGCGGGCGCCTGCACATCCTGGAGGTGCAGCGCCTCATCCGCACGATGCCCAAGGTGGTAATCGCCGTGGTGAACGGCTGGGCGGCCGGCGGCGGGCACTCGCTGCACGTGGTGTGCGACATGACTATCGCGTCGCGCGAGGAGGCCCGGTTTAAGCAGACCGACGCCGATGTCGGCTCCTTCGACGCCGGATACGGCTCCGCATACCTGGCGAAGATGGTGGGACAGAAGTTCGCGCGCGAGATCTTCTTCCTCGGCCGCACCTACAGCGCCGAGGAGATGCAGCGCATGGGCGCGGTGAACATCGTGGCTTCCCACGGTTCGCTAGAAGACGAGGCCATCCAGGTCGCCCGCGAAATCAACGGCAAGTCCCCCACCGCCCAGCGCATGCTCAAATTCGCCTTCAACCTTGTCGACGACGGCCTCATGGGCCAGCAGGTCTTCGCCGGCGAAGCCACCCGCCTGGCGTACATGACCGACGAAGCCGTCGAGGGCCGCGATTCCTTCCTGCAAAAGCGCGACCCGAACTGGGAGGACTTCCCCTTCTACTACTAGGTACAACAGGGCGCGATTCAGGGGGCGCTTGCTTATCGACGCTAAAGGGGGCCTGCGGGCCCCCTTTCTTCGTGCCGGGGCCTTGTTTTGGGGTGTTGTTGGTGGTGTGTGAGCCGATCCTCACCCCGGCGGGGGTAAATAGCGGGGGTAGTAGGGTGTGGGGAAGCGTTGAACAATCCCACGATGTTTCAACAATCCCGCGCCACCACCTTAAGGCAACGCCTATAGGTCACCACGCCACGGCAGGTGAGTTGTACACACTTCGAAGAACACGCAGGTCGCGGGGTTTCAGGGTGCGGCCGGTGTAAGGGTTGTAAATGGGTGCATACTATGCAGTTTTGGGGATTGTTGAACCATCCACACCCGACTGCGGATTGATCGTTCAACACTTCCCCGCACACCGCGCGGCACCGGGGCGGATGGTTGAACAATCCGCACGTCAAAATACCTAACCATGTTGAACAATCGGGAAGAAGTGTTCAACGATCACGCCGTTTTCTTGTGCGCGGGGCAAGCGTTTTACCTGCGCATACCTGGTGCATAAACTTGGGGTCAACAACGAAACACACCTTGTCCACACCTCAAGGGTTCACACCTCAAGGAGAGCTACCATCATGTCGCTGCGCACCACGATCGCCACCGTGCTGGCCGCAACACTTGCCCTCACCGGCATGCAAGCCACCCCGGCAAGCGCAGCAGCCGCTGCACAGGCTGACGAGTACGTAATCTCCTCCGGCGCTGCCCTTGGTGGTCCCGGCAACCTCGATGATGAGATCTCGGCCGCTGATATCGCCGAGATGATCATCAACGACGCCAACACCGGCGCTGAGGTTGACGGTGTGGATGAGCTTGTCGACATCGACGGTGTCGAAGCCGGCGCGCTGACCGATTCTGACGGCGACGGTATCCCGGATGTGTGGGAAACCCACGGTGTGACCCTTGAAGACGGCACGGTGCTGCCGCTGCCGCAGTGGGGCGCTGACCCTAATCGTGCTGATATCTTCCTGCAGCTGAACTGGATGGCATCGGAGTATGAAACCCTTGCCTGCCACACCGATGCCCCGAAGGCAGATGAGGCAACCTGTGCGCGGGCGAACCGGAAAACCTACCGCCCCACCAAGCGCATCCTCGATGAAATCGTCGACAAGTTCGCCGAACACGACTACACCCTCCACATCGACGCAGGTGTCACCTACACCAACATCGACAACTACCCGCAGTTCTTCGGCGGGGAAACCGAAGACTACGCCCGCTACGCGTTTAGCGGTGTCAACCAGGCAGTCGGCTTGCTCAAAAACCAGAAGAACCTCCTTGGGGCGCGCCAGCACCTGTTTCGTGTGGGTGTCATCGGCGACCAGATGGGCCCGAGGGATTACTCCACCGGTGTGGCAACTGTGGGCGGTAACTCCTTCTACGTCGCCAACCACGCCGGCATGAGCACCCAAGACGAGCTGCGCAACACCATCCTCCACGAGTTCGGCCACACCCTGGGGCTGCGCCACAACGGCCACAAAGACTACGTCAAGGGCTTAAACAACAACGTCATGCACCCCGACTACCACTCGGTGATGAGCTACAACCACCAGTGGAACCACTTCGACTACTCCACCACCGCCTACACCCGCACCGACGCAGGCGTTACCCGCACCATCCCGGCCGACTGGGACGTACTCAGCCCCGCCAACCACACCATCGGCAAAGCCGACGCCTACCTCGGCGGCGAACTCACCGACGAAGATCGCGACGCGATTGCCGAAAACCACAACGCACAAGCCCAAGCGGCAGCAGCAGAAGAGGCCAACTACACCGCACGCATCCGAAACACCATCCCCGCCACCATCACCACCAACCCAAGCGACGCCGCTGATGTGGTCGTGGAGGTAGAAAACCCCGGCATCGACCTGGCCACCTACACCATCGAAGCCGCATTCCCCGGCGGAGGCGCGAAAGAAACCATCACCCTGGCCGCAAACCAAGCAAAAACCCTGACGTTTAGCATCACCCCGGCGAAGAAATACACCAACCTGCCGGTCAACATCACCATCACCAACACCGACACCAACACCGTGGTCGCCAACACCGCAACCACCATCCAGACAAACAACACCCGCACCCTCGAAGGCGCCAACGCCGGCAACACCCAAGCCAACAACCAGGCCAACAACACCGCCAACCAGGCCGCCGACCAAGCCGTAAAGCAGCTCGACAACGCCAAGAACGAAGTCGAAAACGGCGGCGAAGTCAACATCGCAGCGATCATCATCCCCGTCATCATCGCGCTCATCGCAGCCATCGGCGCGGCAGGCTTCGCCCTCGCAAACAACTAACCCCACAACCCAAA
Source organism: Corynebacterium sp. Marseille-P4321 (assembly GCF_903645305.1). Lineage (GTDB taxonomy): Bacteria > Actinomycetota > Actinomycetes > Mycobacteriales > Mycobacteriaceae > Corynebacterium. Next base: position 236,035 of record NZ_CAHJXO010000003.1, read on the forward strand.
CAAGGCGGCCACCGGAAACCCCGGCGGCCGCCTTTTCGAATATTTAGTTGCGGTTTAACCCCACTGGCCAGGGATCTGCGGGATGGTCGGCAGGCCCTTCACACCAAGCGCGTTGAGGATCCCGAACAGCGCACCAAGTGCCGCGAGCACCGCAGCGATGATGCCGATAACCTTGCTCAGCTCCGCATCGAAGCTGGATTTACCTTCGTTCGGGTTCGGGCGCGGAGCGGGCTTCTCCGGGACCGGATTCTCGGGAGCAGGCTTCTCGGTCTCTGGTTTCGGGTCGGGCTTCGGCGCCGGAGCGGGAGCTGCGTCCTCAGGCTTCGGCAGCTCAGTGTTCTTCGCATACTGTTGCCGTTCCACACCAGGGGTGAAGGATGACGGGAACATCACTACTACCGGATCGGTCTGAGTGCACTGCGTAGCTGTTCGCAGTACGCTTTCGTACGTCCACTCCAACTCGCTGCGCACCTTGCCGAAGTAACTGGCGTTCACGTTCTCAATGAACCAGTAACGCTGCTCATTGGTCAGCGACGGCACCTTGTTCGCCAGCGATTCACCGACCTTGCCGCGCACCCATCCAGCGGGAGGAGCGGCGAGCAGGTTGGTGCCACCGTTGATCCCGATGTACCACTTCGCTTCAGCTGTCGGTTCCGCGTTGATGCCGTATTCGGGGTTCTGGGCTGTTTCTTTCTGATCCAGGTAGAACGCAGCAGCGTCCTTTGCCAGGCCCAGCTTGGCCAGCTCCTCAATTGCAGCATCACGTGCCTGGGCCTTGCGTACCAGAACGGACTTCTCGGTGGTCAGTCCTCGTGGCTCCCAAAGCACGTGCAGCACACCGTCGGTAACGACATATTTGTCACCTACTGCTTTTGCACCCTTCACGGCAGCTTCGATGCCGTCGACGAAAGCAATGGCCTCCGCACCGTTCGTCAGAGTTCTGGCGTAGTTGCCAGCTTTTGTGCCGGCAACGTATTCAGCATCTGTGGTTCTGCCAAGGTCGATACGGCAACGCACCTGGCCGTCCTGGATGGTTTTCGTCAACTGCGCCGCATTCGCCGGAGCGATCGGGGTGACGAGAGCAAGCGCGGTCGCGGTTGCTGCGACCGGCGCGATGAACTTCTTCATGGGAGGTCTCCTTCAAACTGGGTTGCGGTCATGTCACCTGCCATATCGCTGCCCTAGCGCAAAGTGATACACACCCGACTAAAATCCCAGGCCAGCCCCAGGAGTGACGTGCGCCTAACCCACCTACCTGTAGGCCTCAACGTTGGCGTCTACATCAGCCGACCAACCCCCACCACCCCACCCCAACTACGCTGGCTCAGGTGAACCGCTTGGAGCTGCTGCCCGTCGACCCCGCGAATCCGCTGGCCATCATGCCGGCGCTGGAGGAGGCGCTCACCGGGCAGCGCACGCTTCTGCCCGTGCCCACGAACGACCGCACCCGCGTTAACCTGCTGCGCAACACTCTGAGTCCCGGCGCGCCGATCGACGACGACATCGCCCTGGTCGTCTCCACCTCCGGTTCCACGGGCACGCCGAAGGGCGCGATGCTCACCCCGGCGAACCTCATTTCCAGCGCCGACGCCACGCATCAGGCGCTCGGCGGCGAGGGCCAGTGGCTGCTCGCCATGCCCGCGGCGTACATCGCGGGCCTTCAGGTGCTCGTGCGCAGCATGGTCGCTGGCGTCGAGCCCGCCTACCTGGATCTTTCCCGCGGTTTCAACGTCGCCGAGTTCGCCGCCCGCGCCCATGAGCTCGCGGACACCGGCGAGCGCACGTACACCGCGTTGACCCCGATGCAGTTGGCGAAGGCCACCTCGACGCTTCAGGGCATTGATGCTTTACGACGTTTCCACGCCATCCTCATCGGCGGCGCCGCCGCCAACCCGCGCCTGCTGGAATCCGCGAGAAAACTCCGCATTCATACTGTGACCACGTACGGGTCGAGCGAGACCTCCGGCGGCTGTGTCTACAACGGCCGCCCCATCGCCGGCGCGAAGGTGCGCATCGACGCAGAGGGCCGCATCCATCTCGGTGGGCCGATGGTGGCGCGCGGTTACCGCAACGCCGACAACCTGCCGAGTGCCGATGATTTGAAGGATGGCTGGTTCCGCACTTCGGATGCAGGCATGCTTATCGACGGCAACCTCACCATCCAAGGCCGCCTCGACAACATCATCGACTCAGGCGGTTTCAAACTGCACCCGGAAGTGCTGGAGCAGTTCATGCTACACATCGACGGAGTGACCGGGGCCTGCGTGGTGGGCGCACCTGACGAGCGTTTCGGGCAACGCATCTGCGCTGCCTACACCGGCTCCGCCACCCTCGCCGACCTCATGGACGCCTTCGACGACCTGCCCCGTTGGCAAGTACCGAAGGACATCAAGGTCGTACCGTCGCTGCCTCAGCTCGGCCCGGGCAAGGTCGACCGCGCAGCCGTGCTCGAGCTGTTCACGCAGCGCTAACCACACCAGCGAATTGCGCCCTACCTTCTACGGCTTGAGCCTGTTCAGCGGAACGACGGCAATACCGTCAGGCCTTGTGTAGCTGGGCCCACCACCGGTCACAATCATTAGCCTGGGCTGATCAACCAGATGCTGAGCGAAAGCGTGGAGACTTTCTGCGGCTTTCTCGATCACCTGCGGGTAGAAGCCTAGTTTTACCTCAACAAGAATGGTTTCGCCGTCAACAGTGACCACAGCGTCGACCTCCGATCCGTTCTTCAACCGAGCATGGCTAACAGTGTTATCGGAGTACACGCGGAGGTCGTGAACGACCTGAGACTCAAAAAGCTGCCCCATATAGTTCAGATCCGCCAACAGGTCCTTCGGCCGTCGGTCTAAGGCTGCCATAGCTAAAGCCGGGTCCACCAGGTGGCGTTTCGGAGATTTTCGCAACGGTGTCCGCGACCGTAACAGGGGTGACCAAGCGGGCTGATCCGTGGAAACGAAAATTCTCGATAACGCATCCAAGTACTGCTGTGCGGTTCCCCGGTTCAGATCCGCGTCGCTGGCGAGCGTCGAAAGATCGCACTCTGTCCCCACATTGCGTGCAAGGGATGCCAGAAGAGCTCGGACACGTTCCGGATCTCGTCGAGCGGTGTCGATTGCGTTTATTTCAACGTTGATGATGGATTCCAGGTAACTCCGATTTCGCTTCATCGCATGGTCGAGAGACTCTGAAACATTCGCTGGCCACCCGCCACGACACATGCGCTCCGCCAGTTGAATATCCGAAAACTCTCCCGCGACAAACGGTGCCTCAACGCCTGCAGCAACATCGCGAAGAGAAACCAATCCGTCCGAATCCCCGGACTCGAAGAAAGTCATAGTTGACATGGTGATCCGCACAAACCGCCCCGCCCCGGAGTGTTTGGTTGCGTTCTGTGTCGGCTCAGTCGAGCCAGTGAAAATGAATTGGCCTGGTTCCCGTCGCTCATCAATTTCGTGCCGTGCCAGGTCCCAAAGCAGCGGTGCCTCTTGCCATTCATCTACGAGGCGTGGTGTCTCACCTTCGAGAAGACTTCCCGGGTTTATCCCGAGCGCTGGCGCCACATTGGGGTCTACATCCACCCGGAGCATGCTCTTCGCGAATTGCTTCGCCGTCTCCGTTTTCCCGCCACCTTTTACCCCCTGGATTGCGACACCCCCGCTGAAAGTCAGGGCGTCCGAGATCAATTCATCGGCGCGTCTCGGCAAGTATTCCATAGCTCCCACACCATACCCTCTATCTGCACAGACAGCACTTTGGCGCGGTTTCAACCAGCACTTTGGCGCCGTTTCAACCAGCACTTTGGCGCCGTTTCAACCAGCATTTTGGCGCGGAAGCATACCCACCAGACCCGCACCCCAGGGGCACCCGGGAACTTCCGCGCCCCGGTGCTCGACTACTCCCCCACGAGATGCCCGCCGGAAACGGCGGCGCCGCCACCCCTGGGCAACGGTCCGGGCTAGGAAAGGAGACCCCATGAACCGTCGCGTTCTCACCGCCTGCGCCGCAGTCGCACTGGCTCTGTCCCTCACCGCTTGCGCGAACGAGGCGACCACCACCGCAACCGAGGCCGCCGCAACTACCGAGGCCACCGAAGCGGAGGCCACCGATAACAACACCGCCGGCACCGAAGCCACCGACATCGAGTTCCTCGACGCTTCCGTGCGTGCCAAGCCCGCCGCCGACGCCCCGGAGGGCACCGAGATGACCGCCATCTTCGGCACGCTGCAGAACAACACCGACGAGGACATCGAGCTCACCGGCTTCACCACCTCGCTTGGCGACGCGTCCTACGAGATCCACGAGGTTGTCGACGGCGTCATGCAAGCCAAAGAAACCGGCATCGTCATCCCGGCCGGCGAGTCCCACACCCTCGCCCCCGGCGCCGAGCACCTCATGATCATGGGCTACGCCCCCGAGATCCCCGCCGGCGACACCGTCACGGTCACCCTCGAGTTCGCCGACGGCTCCACCGCCGAGATCAAGGATGTAGCCGTGCGCACCATGCTGCCCGGCGACGAAAGCTACGGCGAGGACGGCGAGCTCCAGGGCCACCAACACGGCGCGGAGCACGAGGGCCACGGCGAGAACGCGGAACAGACCGAGCACAAGCACTAACGTCCGCCCATCGGGTCGCGCGCCTGCCCCTCAAGCAACGACGCCCCCTCACCCGCTTTATCGAGGGGCTTCTTGCTAATCGACGCTCCCCACCCCGGTGCCACTCCCTTACCGGGCGTTATCCTCCGGGTGCAGCACGATGTCAGGCACCCGGCTCTCGTCAACCTGGCCGTAGTTGGCCAGCCAACGCAGAAGAGGCGTGATCTCTCGGTCACTTTTACCCTCTTCGACTCGCTTGATGATGAATTTGGCCGCCGCCACCTCACCCATATGTGGCGGCCGCTTCGCAATGAGCAGCGGCCGCGGCTCTTCCGAATTCTGCTTATCCGTCATCGCCATCAGCCCCTTCAACGCCAGCTTCGAAATCGTGGTAAAACGCGTTTGCCACCGTCTCGGAAATCGTCCCCACAATCCTAACTTGATCAGGCTCCAGGAAGCTATAGTCGTCAAGCTCGTCGAGTAGCGCGATTCCCACCGTCACCTCAAATGGATTTTCTGACGCGCATAGCTCGGTTGCCCAACGTAGATCTTGATGCCATTCTCTGGATGTTTCTTGCCTCCGAGAATTCAGCACGGTGTGCGAGACACCCGCCCACGCAATGAACGCCGCGCCCAAGGGGCCGATCAGTTTCGCAGTGAAATCCAGTACCTGCGATGTCATTCTTGGCGGTCCCATTGCCAGAGCCACTCCATAGGACAACGCAACCGCTACCGCCAGGCCGCTTACAAGCCATGGGAAATTTTTCCAATTCTTCATGACCATTAGACGCGACAACCACGCAAGCGGTTCCCTCAACTTTCGGGATAGCTCGAATGCGACATTCCGCTGCCGTTCATCGTGGCTTTCCCCACGACCTCGAACACGTCTGCGCAATCCGGCTGCTGGCCGCGGTCTCAACCATCGCCTTCCGGGCCTTCGGCTTATCCGACTGATTCACGGGCTCGCGCTTCGACACCCGCCAGGCATGTCGACGTGCGTTGCCCGCCCGGCAAGTGAAGCTACGTAGTTCTCTCGGATGAAACTGGCACAACCTCAACCTCGAAGGCATTCGTCTCCAACCCGGATTGATACGCGATGGCTTCCACCACCGCCGCCTTCGCTTGGCCGAGCTGCTCAGCCTGCGATACCACGCCTAATTCTTCGCATTCCAGAACCCATACCCCGCTAGTACCGCGCTCTGCGGTAACCGTGTACACGTTCATCTGCACCGTCCTTTCGCCCGTGCCTGTTCCAATTCATAACTACTACTCGATGGGGCGACGCGACGCCTTTGAAAGATGGCACGCATGCGGATCATCGGTCATCGCGCAACACCGGAAGTTGCAGGGGCAGCTTTACGACGAGCCCCTGCCGGCAAGCGATCTTCGTTGACAACCAGAACCCTAATCGTGAGTTTGATACACATATGTTGACGTTGCACGCATTGATCGCACTGGAGACCATTCACTATGAAGGGCACAACTAACCCCATTCTCAACGCTTTCGACGGCAACCATAAAACGCTTTTCATCCCGGTTTACCAGCGGAATTATGATTGGCAGATCAAACAATGCGAAAGGCTCTTCCAAGACCTTGAGGAGATCATTGAGAAGGACCGCCCCAAGCACTTCTTCGGTGCCGTGGTGGGCAAGCCAGAGGGGTCCTGGCAGTGGGTTGTTATCGACGGCCAGCAGCGCCTGACCACGGTCAGCATCCTGATGCTCGCTTTGGCGAACGCTTTGCGAGCAGGCGAGATCGAATCGGATGACGATGAACTAGCACAGAAAATCGAACTCGACTATCTACGCGTCGGATCGAACAAAGACGAAACGAAATTCAAGCTTAAGCCGGTGAAAGACGATGATGCTGCATACCGTCGCCTTTTTGGACCGGAGAAAGAGTTCGTGGACGGATCGAACATCACCGAGAACTATCGGTACTTCCGCCAGCGGCTTGCGAAAACTCCGTTTACTGCGGATCAAATTTGGGACGCCATTCGCGCTCTCGAAGTGATGCACCTCGACTTGGAGGCATACGACGACGCACAACGCATATTCGAGTCCCTCAACTCCACTGGTCTCGAGCTCAAGGAAGCAGACAAGATCCGCAACTTCGTGCTCATGGGGCATGACTCCAAAACGCAGACTCGACTCTACGAAGAACGTTGGAACCCGATCGAGGAAAACAGTGGTTTCGAAACAGACGCGTTCATCCGTTGGTATCTCACAACGAAGACGTCCTCCACGCCGAAAGAGCAAGATGTCTACGAGGCTTTCAAGGGGTACGTGGCAAAGCGAGATCTGAAAACGGAAGACGTGCTGGGTGATCTTTACGAGTACTCGGGGTACTTCAAGAAACTGAAAAACGCGGCAACCGGCAATGCTTCAGTCGATCGATTGCTTGCGCGCATGAACCCGATCCGTGGTGCCGTCACGGTCCCGTTCCTCATGCCGCTCCTCCGCGAAGTCGAAAACGGCGAGACCTCATACGACGACTTCTACAAGGTCTTGAAAACGATCGAGTCATACATCACGCGCCGCTTCGTCGTCGGCATTGCGACCAACGCCTTGAACAAGATTTTCGCAACCGCGTTCTCGGAAGTGTCGAAGCTCCGTACAGACAGCCAGCCCTATGCAGAAGTTTTTGCGTACTCGCTGCTCCGACGCACTGGGTCAGGTCGTTTCCCCAGCGACGCGGAATTCCGCGAAGCCTTCTCCACGAAGAACATGTACGCATTGCGCGCGGCGTGGCGAGATTACATCTTCGACGTGCTTGAGAACGGCGATTCGAACGATGTGCGTGATATCTCGAGAGCTCTTCAGAACGGCGACATTTCGATCGAGCACATCATGCCACAGACTCTCACCCCTGCATGGAAGGAAGAACTTGGACCGGATGCTGACGAAATCCATGAGATTTGGCTGAACCGTATCGGCAATCTCACCGTTACCGGATACAACTCCTCATATTCCAACGCTCCTTTCGAGCGAAAGAAAACAATGCAGGATGGGCTGAACGGCACCCCCTACCGCCTTAACGACATGGTCAAGACTGCAGATTCTTGGGGCGTCGAGGAAATGCGTGAGCGCACTGAAGCGTTCACTGAGAAAGCCTTGAAGTATTGGATCGCTCCAACCACCACATTTGAACCCCCTGCTGCAGTTCTGCCAACCGAACCGATGGGCGACGAAGGAAGTTTTAAGGGCAGGGAAATTGTCTCGTTCCAGATCGGAGACTTCCACCAGACTGTCGAATCCTGGGCTGAGATGGTGCGGGTGCTGCTTGCACACCTGGTGCGGGAGCACAGGTCGGAAATTCTGGGGTACGTGAAGGACTACGGCCCTCTGAAGATCATCCGTGCGCAAGAGGAGACACCTGCTGAATGGCGGCGTGTGGACGAAAGCTTGATCGTGTTCACCGCAACCAACACAGACTCCAAGATCAGTTTCCTCCGCGGGTTGTTCGACCACCTTGGGATCGAAAATGATGAGCTAGTGTTCACCCTCCGCGCACTCAAAGGTGCGGCTATTACGCAAGCAGACACTCAAGGTTCCGCTGAGGCGGATGGAGATGAGCGCTCGGCCAACAAGTATGCGCCCATCACGAAGTACCTCGACGAATTTGACCAAGCGGAGTCCCTTAAAGGGCCGCTCGACTCCACAATGGAACTCCGCAAACAGTTTGCCGAGGACTTCGCAGCATTCGCCCCGGAGAATCCTGCGAGCCTTCTCGGCGGAACTCCGATCGGGGATTATCTAGCTTCTAGAAACCCGGCTGAGGCCTCGGAAGTTGAAGCACTTGCGGTGATCAGTCAAATTCTCGCCGCGGCATCGGTGCTCGGCCAGGGATACACCCACAACAGAATCGTCGACGGGACCCTCAGCGCTTGGGTACTCCGCCTAGCGGAGTGATGGACCCTGGACCACAGTAATAAGGGGCACGGAAAAAGCCCGCCCGGTGCTGCAACACCATAATTGGGCGGGCCGCTCACACAGGAAGGAAACCAAGCGTGAGCAGTACCTAAGGGTATGGACGCCCTACGGCAGAGTCAACTTCACTCCGACAATTCGCCTCCCCCGTTGCACAAGCACGGCAAAATGAAACGCATGTCGTCATTTGGTGAAGTCCTCGAGCAGCTCCGCGAAAACCAGCCCCAGGGAAAATACGGGATCGCGTTTGAGAAATTGATGGTGAATTTCTTCGAGGCGGATCCTGTCCTCTCGGCGCAGTTCGACGAAGTGCAGCGTTGGGACAAGTGGCGCTACAACGGGGGCAAGACTGACACAGGTATCGACCTCGTTGCACGCCGCAAGGACGACGGAAAATGGGTCGCTATCCAGGCGAAGTTTTACAAGGATTCGACGTACATCCAGAAGCAAAACATCGATTCGTTTTTCGAAGCCTCGGGGCATTCTTTCGAAACCGAGTCTGCGGTCGAGCACTTCGTGCACCGCTACATCATTTCCACCACGGATAAGTGGTCGAAGAACGCGGAGGAAGCTCTAGAAAATCAGCAGATCCCAACCAGCCGTATCGGTTATAGCCAGATCGCTGAGTCCCCCGTCAACTGGGACGTAGTGTTCCCCGGTTCTGAGATGCAGGTGCACCTCACGCGGCGCGAGACCTTCGAGCCTCGCCCACATCAGCAAGCCGCTATTAAAAACGTGATGTCTGGGTTCCAGTCACACGACCGCGGAAAGCTCATCATGGCCTGCGGAACGGGCAAGACCTTTACCGCACTGCGCCTTGCCGAACAGGTTGCTGAGGAAAACGGCGGCCGCGCCCGTGTTCTGTTCCTTGTCCCCTCAATCGCCCTCCTGGCGCAGACCCTGCGAGAATGGACCGCTCAAGCCCGCCTAGACCTCAAGAGCTTCGCCGTGTGTTCTGACAGCAAGGCGAGCCGTCAGGCTGAGGACATCGCTCCCTATGATCTCGAAGTCCCCGTGTCTACCGATGGCTCTGACATTGCAGCCCGCTTTGACTCCGGAAAACGGGCAAAGGGTCTCAACGTCGTTTTCTCCACGTACCAGTCGCTGCCTGCCGTACGCGAGGCCCAAGAGAAGGGCCTGAACGACTTCGACCTCGTCATTTGCGACGAAGCACACCGCACCACCGGCGTCACGCTTGCTGGCACAGACGAGTCAAACTTCGTCCGCATCCACGACCCCGAATACATAAAAGCTTCGCGCCGCCTTTACATGACTGCAACGCCTCGGTTGTTCGATGACTCGATCAAGGTCAAAGCTGAGGAGCATTCTGCGGAGATCGCCTCGATGGATGATGAGGCGATCTACGGCCCCGAGTTCCACCGGCTCGGCTTTGGGGAAGCGGTAGATAAAGGCCTACTCACCGACTACCGCGTTTTGGTCATGACAGTCGATGAAGATGTCGCTGCCGAAGCAATGGCACGCCACACGCAAGACGGCATGAACCTATCCACGGCCTCAGCAATGATTGGAGCATGGAACGGCCTGGCCAAGCGCTCTGGCCGGCTGCAGGGTGGGAAAGGCGGGTTCGAAGAGAACGCGGCCCCCATGCGCCGGACAGTCGCTTTCGCAAAAGACATCAAGACCTCGCGACTTATCGCAGATACGTACCCGGGCCTCATCGCGAGCCACCAGGAAACGCTTCGAGAGCACGCAGCGTTAAACGATGTCTCGCTCCACAACGTCGATCTCTCGGTCGCAGCCCAGCACGTCGACGGCAGCATGAACGCGATGGAGCGTGGCAACAAGATCGCGTGGCTTGAGGCTTCGATGGATGAAGACGAAACCCGTATCCTCACGAACGCCCGCTGTCTTTCAGAGGGTGTCGATGTCCCCGGGCTCGACTCCGTGATCTTCTTCAACCCTCGCAACTCGATGGTGGACGTGGTCCAGTCTGTCGGCCGCGTCATGCGCAAGTCCGAAGGCAAAGACTACGGTTACATCATCCTCCCCGTCGCTGTTCCTCCGGGGAAGTCGCCTTCTGAAGCGCTCGACGATAACACCCGTTTCAAGGTCGTTTGGCAGATCCTTAACGCGTTGCGAGCGCATGACGATCGCTTCAACGCCAAAGTAAATTCGATTGCTCTAAACGAGGGTTCGCCGCAAGAGCTTCCGATCATCGTGGAGCCGGTGATCGATCCGTATAAGGAGAAGCAAGAGAATCAGGAGAAGCTCGATAAGAGCGATACCACTACCGACACAACCCCGTATAGCTCGGGCGAGCTTACTGCGCAGCAGGTCGCACTGTTCTCGCTAGAGGGTTGGCAAGAGGCGATCTACACCAAGCTCGTGGACAAGGTGGGTACCCGCACCTATTGGGAAGATTGGGCTGACGATGTTGCAGTGATCGCGGAGAACCAGGTCGTCCGCATCAACAAACTCCTCGAGAACGCGAGTCCGAAGCTTGAGCGCGAGTTTGAGCGGTTTGTGGAAGGTTTGCGCAACAACCTCAACGACGGCATCACGCGGAACGACGCCATCAGCATGCTCTCCCAGCACCTCATCACCGCACCGGTGTTCAACGCGCTTTTCGAGGACCACGACTTCATCGAGCACAACCCCGTCGCCCAGGTGATGGAGCGTATGGTGCAGGCGCTTTCCGACGCCAACCTGGAATCCGAAACCGCCAGCCTTGATAAGTTCTACGAGTCTGTTCGTGTCCGCGCGTCGGAGGTCACCAGCGCATCCGGCAAGCAGCAAGTGATTAAAGATCTGTACGAGCGTTTCTTCCGCAAGGCCTTCAAGAAGCAGGCGGAGGCGCTGGGCATCGTCTATACCCCGGTGGAAATCGTGGACTTCATCCTCCGCGCCGCCGACGACGTTTCTCGCATGCACTTTGGTAAGGGGCTTACCGACGAAGGCGTCACCATCCTCGACCCCTTCGCCGGAACCTCCACATTCATGGTTCGCCTCCTACAGTCCGGTTTGATCAAACCGGAGGACCTCGCCCGCAAGTACGCGAGCGAGCTCTTCGCTACCGAGATCATGCTGTTGGCCTACTACGTCTCTGCCGTGAACATCGAGACGACGTACAACGCGCTGCGCACGGAACACGCGCGTATCGCCGGCGAACCCGAACCCGAGTACGAACCGTTCACAGGCATCGCGTTGGCCGACACCTTCCAGATCCACGAGGACGATGACATCCCGGACCTCGAGATCTTCGCCGAGAACAACGCATCCGTTGAGAGGCAGAAGGCAGCTCGCATCAACGTGATCGTTGGCAACCCGCCGTATTCCGCGGGCCAAAAGTCGGCTAACGACAATAATGCGAACCTCATCTATCCAAGCTTGGATCGCAGAATCGAGGAAACCTACGCCGCGAGGTCGGAAGTCCAGTTAAAAAACAAGCTCTACGATTCGTATATTCGGGCAATCAGATGGGCCTCGGACCGAATCGATGACCACGGAGTGATGGCTTTCGTGACGAATGGTGGCTGGATCGACGCTAACAACGCAGATGGCATTCGTAAAAGTCTCCAAGAAGAGTTCGCAGCCATTTATGTCTTCAATCTTCGTGGCAACCAGAGAACTTCCGGTGAGCTTTCCAAACGCGAAGGTGGCAAAGTATTCGGGTCCGGATCGCGTGCAACTGTCGCAATCCTAATTGCTGTTAAGGATCAACAGCCTAAGACTACGAGGATTTTCTACCGAGATATCGGAGACTACCTGTCAGCACCTGAAAAGCTCCGAATCGTTAAAGAATCGCGGCTAGAGACGATTGAATGGGAACATATATCTCCTAATCAACATGGAGATTGGATTCATGTTCGGTCCACTGAGTTTTCGACATATCCCGCCATCGGAGTAAAGAAAGATTCAGACACGAAACCCTTCTTCGTTTCTTATTCACTAGGGCTCGCAACGAATCGTGACGCTTGGGTCTACAACTTCTCGGAAGAAACTGTACGGACTAACGTAAATCGTTTAAGTAAAACCTATCATCGCGCGCTGGCAGAGATCACCGACGGCGAAACTTCCTCGGAACTGTTCGACCGTGCTCCGGAGTATTCGGATCCCACTGCTATTAAATGGGCACTCGGACTTACAAACCGCTTGAAAGCCAGAAAGTCGCTCAGTCTCGGCGGATCCGTCATCAATGCTCAGTATCGACCATTCCAGAAGCAGAAAGTGTTTTTCGACGAGGACCTCAACAACACTAGGGGTCGGCTCCCAAGCATGTTCCCCTCTCCTTCCACCCCAAATATTGGTTTCTATGTCGTTAACCCAGGGAACGACAAACCTTTTTCCGTCATGGCGACCCAGTTGGTGCCAGATCTAGCCTTTTATGGTTCAGGAGGCGGGCAGTTTTTCTCGCGCTTCACATGGAAAACTACTGAAAGACTCGACGGTGAGCTGATCGGCGTTTCGGATCTTCCCGGAGAGATAACCGACTTGTCCACGTACGGGCAGATAGGTGAAGTTGTCGACGGGTATTTGCGCGTGGATAACGTGACTGAAGAGATGAAGAAGCTGTACCGCGATGCGCTCGGCGAGGACATCACCGGTGACGACATTTTCCACTTCGTGTACGGCAAACTGCACGATCCGGAGTACCGCACAAAGTACGCGGCGGACCTAAAGAAGATGCTGCCGCATATTGAGACGCCTTCGGAACGTGAGGAGTTCGATAAGTTTGCGGCCGCCGGTAGAGAGCTGATGGACCTGCACGTGAACTACGAGGATCTTGAGCCCTACCCGCTTGAGGTAGAAGTGAAAGGTGATCCGGATGACCGCGAGACGTGGCGTGTTCTGAAGCCAAAGTGGGCGAAGAAGAAGGACCCCGAAACTGGGAAGAACGTCAACGACACGACGAAGATGATCTACAACAAGTTCGTGACCATCAGCGGGATCCCGGAAGAAGCCGAGGAATACCAGCTGGGATCGCGCTCGGCGCTCGGGTGGATCATCGACCGGTACCAGGTGAAGAAAGACAAGGCATCCGGGATTGTGAACGACCCGAACGACTGGGCGGACGAGGTAGGAAACCCGCGCTACATCGTGGACCTGGTTGGCAAGGTCACGCGCGTGGCGATGGAGACGAACCGAATCGTACGAGGGTTGGGAGAATAGCTCACGCAGGTTGACCTCTTGTGCGTGTCGGCGCAGCGGTTACAATTGGATGCGACATGACTGCTAATCATGTCGGCCCACACGGCTAGGCCCCCGCGCCGCTTTGAGGTACAGCGCGAGGGTTTGGTGAGACTAGCTATCTGGCCAGCCTGTTAGCTCACGGACGATGTCCGCGAGCAGATTGGCCAGAAGCCCGCCCACGGCCCGGATCGCGATTTCACGGATCGCTTTCCGGGCCTTCGGCTTGTCCGGCTGATCACCGGATTTGCGCTTAGGCATCCATCTCACCCCCTTCCCACGGTCGGAGTGAACCCTCACCAGAGAGCGCACCCGTCCCGCCTAGTGGCGGAGACGAGCGCGCCACTAGGAAGGGGTGCCCACAACGAGCACGACAAAGAACGTAGCAAGTGGGCCCGACACGGCTGTGACGTGCGGGGATGGTGACCCGAAGTCGTCGATAAGCGGGCGGCTACTAGGGCTCCGCGAGGGCCGACTCCCAAATGACCGCCTCAGCAATGAGGAGGTCTGCGAGCCTCTGGTTGTGGAAGCGCGAGTACATGGTTGAGCCGCGACGGTCGATGGTGTCGCGTATTGGCGCGTACAAAGCACAACCGTGTAATTCGTGCAACAATGCGTAAGCGTGAGGCTAGAGAAGCTACGCTCCCGTAAACCGTCCACAAATCCGAAGTACGCGACCTCCCCCTCGACTACCCACTACCGCGACACCTCGCCGGCGCGCATGCAGGCGTCCCGGTTGCGGCACAAGCAGCGAAAGCCGATGGTGCCGGCGTTCTAGGCCTTATCCAGGAGCTCGCTCACGAGCTTCTGCACGCGGGCGTCGATGTCGTCGCGCACCAGGCGCATGCGTTCGGGTCCGGTGATGTCGCGGGCCGAAGGTTCGTCGATAAGCCAACGCTCCGTGTTGGGGGCGTCGAGCTGGACCTCGGAGCCAAGCAGCACCACGCGGTCGGCGGTGCGCAGCACCTCCGGATCGATCGGTTTTGGCACACCCTGAGACATGTCGGCGCCGACTTCCGCGATGGCCTCGACGGATTCCTGGTTGAGTTTCGTGCCGGGCTCGGTGCCGGCGGAGTGGATCTCGAGGCGCTCGCCCGCGTGCTTTTCGGCAAGCGCTGCGGCCATCTGGGATTTGCCGCTGTTGCGGACGCAGAGGAAGAGGACTTTGGGGCGCATGGGGGCTCCTTAGTTGGGAAGGGTTGGGTCGGCCGGGAAGAGGCGCGGGCCGAGGGCGCGCATGACGTAGACAAGGCCGACGAGGACTGGGATTTCAATGAGGGGGCCGATCGTACCGGCAAGCGCCTGGGCGGACTCGGCGCCGAACGTGCCGATTGCCACCGCGATCGCCAGCTCAAAGTTGTTGCCGGCCGCGGTGAAGGACACGGACGCGGATTGGGCGTAGTTCATGCCGGTTGCCTTGGTCACGATCAGCGCGATGGTGAACATGCCCACGAAGTAGATGAGCAGCGGCACGGCGACGCGGGCGACGGTCCACGGCTGCGAAAGAATCTGGTCGCCCTGCAGGGAAAACAGCAGCACGATCGTGTACAGCAGACCGATGAGCGCCAGCGGGGAGATCTTGGGCAGGAAGGTGTTCTCGTACCAGTCGCGGCCCTTGGTGCGCTCGCCGATGATGCGCGAGCACACGCCGGCGAGAAGCGGGATGCCAAGGAAAACGAGGACTGCGGTAACGATGGCGGTGAAGGAGAAGTCCGCCGAGGTGGTTTCCAGGCCCAGCCAGCTCGGGAGCACCTGCAGGTAGAACCAGCCGAGCACGCCGAACATGAGCACCTGGAACACCGAGTTGATGGCCACCAGCACGGCGGTGGCCTCCCTGTCCGCGCACGCCAGGTCGGACCACACCAGCACCATGGCGATGCAGCGGGCCAGCCCCACGATGATCAGCCCCGTGCGCAGCTCCGGGGCGTCCGGCAGGAAGATCCACGCCAGCGCGAACATGAACGCGGGGCCGACGATCCAGTTCAGGATAATAGAGACCGTCATCAGGCGTTTGTCGGCGGTGATTTCGCGGGTTTTGTCGTAGCGCACCTTGGCCAGCGGCGGGTACATCATGACCAGCAGGCCAAGCGCGATCGGCAGGGAGATGCCGCCGACCTCCAGGCTCTTCAACGTGTTACCCAAGCCGGGGGCCACGCGGCCCAGGCCGAGGCCCAGCGCCATGGCCAGCAGGATCCACACCGGCAGGAAGCGGTCGAGGAAGGACAGGCGGGGCGGCTTGGTATTGATGCTCATCAATGCGAATGGTAAGCGCTGGTATTGGCGCTCGTCAATATGAGAAGGTGGGAGCATGAATTCCGATGCGCCATGCTGTTCCCTAAGCGCGGGCCCGCTCAACGACGATGAGGCCGAGCACTACGCCGCCCTATTCAAGGTGTTGGCGGAACCGGGCCGCCTTCAGTTGCTCTCCCGGCTCGCGGCCGAGGGGTGCGAGCCGATGAGCGTTACCGAGTTGGCGCAGCTCTCCGGCCTAAGCCAGCCGACGGTGTCACACCACCTGAAGAAACTCACCGACGCCGGACTGCTGGAAAAGGAGCGCTCAGGACGGGTAGTGACCCACCGTGTGCGCCCCGAGCCGTTTGCCGACCTCCGCGCGGTTCTGCAGATGGACTAGGAGGCCGGGGAACTTCCCGGCCCCGGCGCGCGACTACTCCCTCATGACGTGTCCGCCCGCAAGCGCGGCACCGCAGCACCAAGGGCAGATGCCCTGATTAGACAGAAGGAGCATTCCATGAACCGCCGTGTTTTCGCAGCCTGCGCCGCTGGCGCACTGGCACTGTCCCTCACCGCCTGCGCGAACGAGGAGACCACTACCGCTACCGACGCCACCGGGGCCACTGCAGCCGCGGACGCCGCCGACGTTGATTTCCTCAACGCCACCGTGCGCGCTAAGAACGCCGCGGATGCGCCGGACGGCAACGATATGACCTCCATCTTCGGCACGCTGCAGAACAACACCGACGAGGACATCGAGCTCACCGGTTTCTCCACCTCCCTGGGCGAGGCATCCTACGAGATCCATGAGGTTGTGGACGGCGTGATGCAGCAGAAGGAAGGCGGCATCATCATCCCCGCCGGCGAATCCCACGAGCTTAAGCCCGGCGCGGACCACTTCATGGTGATGGACTACGCGCCGGAGATCCCGGCCGGCGACGCCGTTACTGTCACCCTCGAATTCGCGGACGGCTCCACCGCCGAGATCAAGGACATCGCCGTTCGCACCATGCTGCCTGGCGACGAAAGCTACGGCGAGGACGGCGAGCTCCAGGGCCACCAGCACGGCGCGGAGCACGATGGAAGCGAAGGCCACGACCACTAGGGGGGCATTTGCTTCACGACGAGCTGGAGACGCTCTAGCCCCCGCCAGCGGAACAGGGCATGATGGTGGGCATGACTGCTCCCGCGCCCGAGTCCGCCGTACCGCAAGGTCCCAGCACAGGAAACGCCGCCACCTTCCACGATTGGTGGCAGGCGGCGCGTCCGCATACGTGGCCGAACGCCATCGCCCCCGTGGTCGCCGGTACCGGCGCGGCCGCGCTGTACGGCCAGGCGCACATCGGCCGGGCGCTGCTCGCGCTCATTGTGTCGTGGGCGCTGATCGTGGGCGTGAACTACGCCAACGATTACTCCGACGGCATCCGCGGCACCGATGAGGGACGCACGGGCCCGACACGCCTCACCGCGTCCGGGCTCGCCCGGCCGGAGGAAGTGAAGCTCGCGGCGTACGCGGCGTTCGCGTTGGCGGCGGTTGTGGGGCTTATCCTCACCATCACGGCTGGGGCGTGGTGGCTGATCATCATCGGCGCTGCCTGCATCCTGGCGGCGTGGTTCTACACCGGCGGGGAGCACCCGTACGGCTACGCCGGGTTCGGCGAGCTGGCCGTGTTCGTATTCTTCGGGCTCGTTGCGGTGATGGGTACCGAGTTCGTGCAGTCCGGGTTTGTGAGCTGGGAGGGCTTCCTGCTCGCCTTGGGCGTCGGTGCGATCTCCGCGTCGGTGAACCTGGCGAACAATATCCGCGACATCCCCACGGACGCGGCCGCGGGTAAGCGGACCCTCGCGGTGCGCATTGGCGACGAGCACGCGCGCACCCTGTTCTGCGTCCTCACGCTCGTGCCGTTCATCGTGTCGGTGGCGCTGTGCATGTCGTTTTTGCCGTCGCTGGCTGGGCTAGCGGCGCTGCCGCTAGCTGTGGCGTCCATCCTGGTGGTGCGCCGCGGCGCGCAGGGCGCGGACCTTATCCCGGTGCTGGGCATGAACGGCCGCGCGATGCTGGCGTGGGCGCTGATTTCCGCTCTCGCCTTCGCGTTCGGCGGCGCCGCGCTCGGGCGCACGGTGCCGTACGAGGATGAGCCGTCGAGCCAGAACTCGTTCTTAGAGGACCCGTTCGCCGAGGACCCGCTCGCGGTGCCTGGCGACGAGTACGGCAGCGCCGACGAATACTTCGACAGCGTCACGGAAACTGAGACTGAAACCGAGACAGAGACCCGCACGGAGGTGTCCACAGAGCTGGAAACCCCGGTGATTGCCACCGAGCCGCAGGTGTACAGCCCGTTCGCGGACCCGTACGACGAGAACGACCTGTACGGCGACGCGGACGTGGTGATCACGGAGTAAGCCAACCGCGTGAATGATAATCCCCGGGTGCCGCCCGGGGATTTTTGCTGTTCAGCGATGGTTGGGGGTCAAACTTCGCGGCGCCGGACGAGACCTTAGACAGCCTAGTTTTGAACTTATAGACAGAGTTGTTTATTCTCTCGGGAGGTTATTCTGCCCTGAAGAGAGGAAGCACGCAAATGCTGAAGAAACTCACCGCCGTCACCGCGGCTGCCGCCCTGTCCCTTGGCCTGGTGGCCTGCTCCGGCGAGAGCGCCGACACCGAGGCCGCTGGCGACACGAAGACTATCCGCGTGGCCACCTCCCCTGGTCCGTACTCGGAGCTGTTCACCGACGGTGTCGCGCCCATCCTGGAGAAGGAGGGCTACAACGTTGAATTTCAGTCCTTCACCGACCTGAACCAGGCCGACGCGGCGCTCGCCGAGGATCAGGCAGACCTGAACGTGGACCAGCACTCCGCGTGGATCAAGGTGTTTAACGAGGAGAAGGGCGCGAACCTTACCTCGATTACCGAGGTGCCCACGGTGCCGGCTGGCCTGTACTCCGATAAGCACACGGACATCAACGAGGTAGCGGACGGCCAGTCGGTGGCCATCCCGCAGGACGGCTCTAACAAGTCTCGCGCGATCCACGTGCTGGTGGACGCGGGCTGGATCACCCTGAACGACGCCGCGGACGACACACTGCTCTCCGAGGCGGACATCAAGGACAACGTGCACAACCTGGAGATCATCCCGATGGACTCCGCGAATATGTCTCGCTCGCTGCCGGACCTGGACTGGGCGGTTATCCCGGGCTCCATGAGCTACGCCGCGGGCCTGGATCCGAAGCTGCAGGTTTTCCAGGAGACCCTGCGCCCGGAGCTGATCCTGGTGGCCACCACCACCGAGGACAAGAAGGATTCCGAGTGGGCGAAGGCCGTGGCTGACGCGTACCGCTCCGAGGAGTTCAAGGAGTACTTCGACGCCAACAACGAGAACAACTACTGGTTCCTGCCGGAATCGCTGCAGTAAACCCACATGTCTGAACACGCCATCGTTTTCAACCACGTCTCCAAGACCTTCGACACCGCTTCCGGCCAATTCGCGGCGCTGGACGATATTTCGTTTACCGTACCCAAGGGCGGGGTCTCCGGTGTGGTGGGCACCTCCGGCGCGGGCAAGTCCACGCTGATCCGCACGGTCAATGGGCTGGAAACTCCCACGTCCGGCACCGTCGAGACCCTCGGCGTTGAGCCCGCCACGCTGCGCCCGAAGCAGCTGCGCAACCTGCGCAGCGAGGTGTCGATGGTGTTCCAAAACTACAACCTTTTGGAGACGAAAACGGTGGCGCAGAACGTGGCCACCCCGCTCGTGCTGGCGAAGGTGCCGAAGGCGGAGGCGCAGCGTCGCGTCGCTGAGGCGCTCGAGATGGTGGGGCTCGCGGACCGCGCGGATCACAAGCCGCGCCAGCTTTCCGGCGGTCAGCGCCAGCGCGTGGGCATTGCGCGTGCACTGGTGACCAATCCGAGCATTTTGCTTTGCGACGAGCCCACGTCCGCCCTCGATCCCCTCACCACTACCCAGATCCTGGACCTGTTGCGGCGCATCAACTCCGAGTTGGGCGTGACCATCCTGTTGATTACGCACCAGATGGACGTCGTTGCCCGGCTAGCCGACGAGGTCGCCGTGCTGGAAGCCGGCAAGCTGGTCGAGTTCGGCCGTGTGGCCGACGTGTTCGCCGACCCGCAGGCCCCGCTCACCCAGCGCTTCGTGGAGACGGTAGTGCCCCGCGAGATCCCCGACGCGGTGCACGCGGCCGTCCGGGACGGCGTGTACGACCGGGTCGTGCAGCTCACCCACACCGGCGACGCCGCCGCAGGCGTGTTTACCCACCTGGTCAGTGACTTCGGTGTGGATGCGCAGCTGTTGGCGTCGTCAGGCACCGAGCTCGCCGACACCACCGTGGGCACCACCCTGCTCGGCCTGCGCGGCGGCAACACCGCGGACGCTCTTGCCTGGCTGGGCGGTCTCGAGGGCGTGCAAGCAAAGGAAGTGGAGTAAATGGAACAGCTCAACACCTGGTGGCGCGACACGACCGGTTCGCGCGTGACCCCGTCCATGTACGTCGACTCCTTCGGCGAGACGCTCTACATGGTGGGCATCTCCCTGTTCATCGGCGCACTGGTGGGTATCCCGCTCGCGCTCGCGCTAGTGATCACCCGCCCCGGCGGCCTAAAGCCGAACAAATTCGTCTACGGGCTGCTCAACGTGTTGGTGAACATCGTGCGTTCCCTTCCTTTCATCATCCTGCTTGTGGCCATCTCCCCCTTCACGCGCGTGATCGCGGGCACCGCCATCGGCACCACGGCGGCGCTCGTGCCGCTGACGCTGTACATCGCCCCGTTCATCGCAAGGCTTATCGAGCAGTCGCTGCTGGAGGTCGGCCCCGGCATCACGGAAGCCGCCGACTCCATGGGCGCAACCATGTGGCAGACCATCCGCCACTTCCTACTCCCTGAGGCGAAAAGCTCCATCATCCTGGCCATTACCACCGCCACCGTGGGCCTGATCTCCGCCACCGCGATGGCGGGCACCATTGGCGGCGGCGGCGTGGGTGACTTGGCCATCTCCTACGGCTACCAACAGTTCGATTCGGTGGCCATGCTCACCACCGTGATCATCCTGATCATCGTGGTGCAAGCCATCCAATCCCTGGGTAACAACCTGGCACAGCGCGCACGGGCTTAAGCTCGAAGACGTGCTCGACGTACTCACCGGCTTCGCAATCATCTTCGCCGTCATCGCGGCGGGATGGTTGCTTTCGCAAAAAGGCGTCATCGGCCCCGGCGATGAGCGCTTGATGCTCAACCGCATCGCGTTTTACGTGGCCACGCCATCGCTCATCTTTTCCTCCGTGGCTACGTCGGACACCTCGGCGTTCTTCTCGCCGGTGGTGCTGGTGATCGCGGTGGCTACCGCGGCCACCATGCTGGTGTACTGGGCGATCAGCGCCGCGGCGTTCAGGCAGGACACCGCGGAGACCATGGCGGGAGCTGCGTCGGCAAGCTACTACAACTCGGTGAACATCGGGCTGCCCATTGCCACCTACGTGCTTGGCGACGCCACCTTCGTCGTCCCCGCCCTCGTCCTGCAGATGGCGGTACTCTCCCCCGTCATCATCGCCGGCCTGGACCGCGGCTCGTCCGGGTTCATGAAGTCCATGTGGTCCGGCCTTACCGCCCCGGTGGTCGTCGCGGCGTTCGCAGGGTTTGCGGTCTCCGCACTCGAGGTGGAGGTGCCGGAGCCGGTGTTAGCCCCGCTGCAGATTCTCGGCGGGGCATCGATCCCGCTGATCCTGATGAGCTTCGGCGCCTCGCTCACCGGCGAGAAAGTCCTCGCCTCCCACCGCGGCCCCACCCTGACCGCCACGGCGCTGAAGCTCGTGGGCATGCCCGCCATCGCGTGGGCGGTAGGCACCGCCCTGGGGCTTACTGGCGACGAGCTCTACGCCGCCCTCATCCTCTCCGCCCTGCCCACCGCGCAAAACGTGTACAACTACGCCGCGACGTAC
Organism: Corynebacterium sp. Marseille-P4321; assembly: GCF_903645305.1. GTDB lineage: Bacteria > Actinomycetota > Actinomycetes > Mycobacteriales > Mycobacteriaceae > Corynebacterium. The sequence goes on from NZ_CAHJXO010000003.1 coordinate 257,893, forward strand.
GGCTCCGGCGAAGTGATCTCGCGCGACACCGTCTTCCTCACCACGTTCCTCGCGCTGCCGGCCATGCTGGTCATCGCCGCGGTGTTCTAGGGGGTTCTCGGGCCCCACCCCGCCAAAACCGAGCCAACGGGTGCGATCCAAGGTGTTATATTTACACCGACAGCGCGAATAAAACGGATGGACCGGTTCCTGTGGCTCGGTTTTGGCCGCGGGACGGCCCTACCCAATCCGAAGAGCGAGCGCCTCGCGCGACGCCAGAGTCTCCCGCACCTGCGCGATGAACTTTTCGGGGTAGTCGCGGATGAAGTCCGGGCTGTACCGGAGGAAGACGAACCCCTGATTGCCGATAAACTTCTGCCGCTTCATCTCCGCCTTCCACGCCTCTTCCCCGCCCGGCCCCTCGTACTTGAGGTCGCCGTCGATCTCGATCACGAGCCAGCCGTCGACGCAAATATCGACGAACTTCCCGCCGACCTCGAATTGCGGAGCCAAATTGCCGATGCCCGCCTCGATTAACAGCGCCCTGGCGAGGGTTTCGTACGGCGATTCCGAGTTGGCCACCCCGTACTTCAGGCAGCGCCGCGCGACGGCGATCCCCTTCGCCCGGCCCATGAGCCGGATCTTTCGCTCGATTTCGTCGACCGTCTTGCCGCGCCGCAGAACATAATCGAGCGCGATTAGCCCCTCGGCGAAGCCGTGGTAGCGGGCGATGTCGATAAACGTGCGCACCGGGTCAGTCACCCGGTGGCCCTCGTAGGTGAGCACCTCTTCCGGCACCAGCCTGGAGCGCCGGAAGATGAAATTCCGCCGCTTTTTACGGTTAGGCGAACTGCCTTGCGACGGAAGCGCCACCTCCACGCACTCGTCATCCAGGCTCACCACCCACATCCCCAGCTTCCGCGCCGCAGACCTGCCGACGAGCACAGCCGATCTGCTGCTCATCGCGGCGGCCTCCACCTCGACCCAGCGCCGCTCGTGGAACGGGAGCTCGCGCCACACCTTCTTGGGAAACCAGATGACGGGGTCCACCTCGATCCACTCGCCCCGCATCTCGGGCAGTTTCTCTCGCGGCAGCCCGCGCAAATCGACGAACTGCCCCCGCAGCTCGTTTTTCCGCTGATCCCAGCGCCGCAGCACCTGTTGATTCTCTTTATCGATCCCCATACACGCTTAGACTCCGCCAAGCGGCCCCCGGTTCCCTCCCCCACGAAAAACCGCCGCCTTTTCCCACACCGAGCCACCAAACCCGATCCATACGGTTAAATTCACCGGCGGGGCGTGAATATAACTCCCTGGTCCGCTTCCTCTGGCTCGGTTTTGCGGTGGGGGGACGGGCGGGCAGGCGGACGGGTGGGGACGACCCCAGCCCCCTAGCGCCCGTCCAACTCGCGGCGCACCCACTCCTTGCGCTCCGTGCGCTGGCGCTGCAGCTCCGCCACCGCGGCGTTCGCCTCGAGGCGGCTGCGCTTGAACACCAGCATGGACAGCGGGAACGCCACAATGAGCGCCAACAGCGCCGACATGATCACCGGCACCGGCGCGCCAATGAGCATGGCGAACGCCTGGATGAGCACCGTCAGGCCGATAAACAGCAACAGGCGGTACAGGCCGTAGAGGGCCACCGCCTTGTTCGCACGGGATTTCGCGCGCGGGTCAACCTCGGGGGCTTCCACTGCTTCTGCGGCTGTGTCTTGGGGGGCTCGGGCTGCGTCGTTCACAGTGCATAACCCTAACGGGCGACCAAGTATGTTGGAAGTCATGGGAAGAGTGCTACTTATCCTCCTGGTCGCCCTCGCCATCTTCTTGTTGTGGCGGGCCTTCGGCCCGGGCTCGAAAGAACGCTACGGCACGCCGGCGAAGGAGCAGCCTCCGGCCATCAAGGGACCGGACGACGACGAAGAGTTCCTGTGGAACATCGAGAAGAACCGCTTCAAAGAACGCCGCGCGAAAGAAGAGGCGGAACGCAAGCGCCTCGAGGAAGAGGAGCGCCGGCGCCGCCGCGGTGGCGGGGACGACCCAAAAAACGCCTAATTTTTCTCCCGCAGCACCATCTCGAGGTCCAGCGTCTCCGCGACCGCGATGAGCTTCTCCCAGCGCACACCCGCACCTCCGTGCTCGATGGTGTGCAAGGTGGAGCGCGACACCCCGGCTGAGTCCGCCACCTCCTGCTGCAGGCGCCCGGTGGCGCGGCGGCGCTCGCTGATCTGCTGGCCGAGCTTAATCAGCTTCGGGTTCTCGCTAGCCGGCTTGCCGGTCTTCTTACGCGGCGCGTTGCGCGGTGTAGTCATCTAGGTCTCCTCCCCCGCCAACACCGCGGGCAGTTTCTCGGCCCAGGCGAGCGCGTCGCGCACCCCGTCGGCAATGGAACGCTCCGCGGTCCAGCCCAGCACCTCGCGCGCCTTGTCGGTACGGCTCGCGCACCCCACCACGTCGCCCGGGCGGGCGGGGCCGGTGCGCACGTCCAAGGGCGTGCCGGTGGCTTCGCCGAACGCCTCCGCCAACTCGAAGACGGTGGTGCCCTGGCCGGTGCCCAGGTTGATCACGTCGTAGCCGGTGCTCACCTCGTCGAAACGCTCAAGCACCGCCACGTGCGCACGCGCGAGGTCCCAGACATGGATGTAGTCGCGCAGGCCCGAGCCGTCGCGGGTGGGCCAGTCCACCCCGGTGACGGTGAAAGGCCGACCTGCGTTGTGCGCCTCAATCATCTTGCCCATCGCGTGCGTGGGCGCCGGGTTCTGCAGGCCGGTGCGCAGCTTCGGGTCCGCGCCGATCGGGTTGAAGTAGCGCAGCGCAATCACGTTCAGCCTGCCGGTCGCCGCCGTGTCTTTAAGCACCCGCTCCAGCAGGAACTTCGACGCCGCGTACGGGCTTTGCGGGTCGACGGGGCTGGATTCGTCCACCATGTAGTCCGGCCCCGGCTCGTACATCGACGCCGTGGAGCTCAAGATGAACCGCCGCACGCCCAGGCGGTCCAGCGCCTGCAGCAGGGTGATGGATTTGCCCACGTTGTTGTCGTAGTACGCAAGCGGCTTATCGACGGATTCCGGCACCACGATCTTCGCTGCACAGTGCACCACTGCGTCGATGTCCGGATGCTCTTCGCCGATGCGGTTCAGCAGTTCGACGTCCGCGATGTCGCCCTCGTAGCAGGCGAAACGCTCGCCGAAGGCGTGCAGGCCGGTGGAGTAATCATCCAGAATCACCGGCGTGATGCCAGCATCGTCGCAGCACGACGCGATGGTTGAGCCGATGTAGCCGGCACCACCAGTAATGAGTACCTTCACTATCCCAGCCCCGCGTACGAGTGCAGGCTGGCCAGCACCGTGTTGACGTACGTCATGTTGAAGATGGTCATGCCCATGGCGAACACGTTAATCCAGGCGGCCGTGGTGCTCTTCCAACCGGCCGTGGCGCGGGCGTGAAGGTACGCCGCGTAGAGGATCCACGTGATCATGGAGACGGTTTCCTTCGCGTCCCAGCCCCAGAAGCGGCCCCAGGCCACCTCCGCCCAGATAGCGCCGAAGACGATGCCGATGCCGAACAGCGGCAGAGTGATCACCGCGGTCTTGTACGCGATTTGGTCCAGCGTCTTCGCGCTCGGCAGCGGGCGCGCCAACATGCCGAAGAATCCGTGCTCGGACCCCTTTGGCTGCCACATGCGCAACAGGTAGAGCAGCGCGAACACGCCGGAGACCAAACCGACGGACGCGCCGATGGACACGGTGGACACGTGCACCGGCATCCAGTAGGACTGCAGCGCCGGGACCACGGGCGCGGCCTGCATGTGGAACACCGTGGAGTTCAAGAACATCGCGATGACCATGGGGAACAGAAGCCACGGCCACACGGTGTGCCAGCCGCGTCGCTGGATCACCACGGCGGCGACCACCATCACCACCGCGGTCATGAACAGGATGTACTCGTACAGGTTGCCCAGCGGGAAGCGCCTCGCGGCGAGACCGCGGGTAACAAAGGCGGCGAGGTGCAACGCCACGCCGACCCACACCAGCGCCTGCGTCATTCCGGCCCACTTGCGGGCGGAGGCGAGTTTGGCCTCGTACTCCTCGTCGGTAATGGGGTCCGTATTGGGGTCGGACACGGAAGCGTCGATAAGCTCCTGCCCCTCCACTACCGGCGGGCCTCCGGCGCCGACCGCAACCTTTGAGCTGGCGGCGGCTTGTGCTTTGAGCTTCTCGCGGCGCACCTCGATGACGCTGTTCACGCGGCCGTAGTACACGAACGACATGATCAGCGCGACGATGTAAATGATGAACGCGGTGCGGAAGGTCAGATCGGAGAGCTCTGCCATTGTGGAATCGACAAGCATGAACTCAACCTACCCCACCAGCGGGGCTTTATAAAAGGATGTCCGCGTCCTCGTCTACCTCGTCCGGGGCGCTCGGCGCGGTGCCGAGAAGCTCCTCCACGATGCGCTCGAACTCGGGGCCCCACCCGGCGCGGTCGGTGCGCGACAGCCCGGCGATTTCCACGACGACCTTGCCACCCGGCTGCGGGCGCAGGCGCACCCAGATCCGGCGGCGCTTAATGGCCAGGGAGCCGGCGAGCGCGGCGATCATCACCACGGTGGAGGCGAGCACCCAGCCTTGGACGGGGTCGCGGGAAATCTGGTAGTTCGCGTACTCGGCGGCACCGTCGAAGCGGACGGTCACCTCGCCGCCGTCGCCGTCGGAGACCGTCGCCTCCTGGCCTGGGGTGAGGTTGAGGCGCTCGACTTTCTGCAGCCTGCCGTCGGCGATGAGGTTCTGGTCCAGCACGAAGATGTTTTGCGGCCGGCCGGTGTCCAGGCCGGCGTCGCCGCGGTAGACGTCCACGGACACCGCCGGGGCGTCCATCTGTGGGAACGCGGAGGACAGCAGGTCGTCGTTGGGGCCGGACCACTCGGCGGTGGGCGCGAAGTTGCCCTCCACGGCGATCTGGTGCTCGCGGCGCTCGGTGAGGTCCGGGTACATGCCGGCGGGCGGGTCGAAGCGCATCACGCCGGAGGAGAGGAACGTGGTGGTGTCGGTGGGCCGAAACTGCACCATTTGGGTGCGCGATTCGCCGTTGGGCCATGTCACGGTGATCTGCGGGGCGAAGCCGTGGCCCTGCAGGTACACGCGGTCGCCGCCGACGCGCAGCGGGGTGTTCACCTCGAGGGTGTACGGCTCCCACTCGTCTTGTGGCTTCGTCACGTCGTCGGTGAAGGTGATGTCGGAGGCGAACCCGAGCGCTTGGCCGGTGTTGAGGTAGTCCGCGCGGAAGTTCTGTGCGTCGAAGCAGAAGGGGGTCAGCCCGGTGCCGTCGAAAAGCGCCCCGGCGCGAAACACGTCGAAGTTCGCGGGGGAGGTATTGCAGAACACCGTGGAGCGCTCCACCGGCACCGCCGATTCCGCCTCGGAGTTGGTCACCACGATGACCTGGCCTTCGTAGTAGAGCATGCGCCCGAGCGCGAAGGTGACAATCATGGCCACCAGCCCGATGTGGAACACCAGGTTCATCAGCTCGCGCGCGTACCCGCGCTCCGCCGAAATGGAGTACGTGCCGGCGCGGTCTTCGTCCGGTTCGTACGCCTGCAGGTGCCACTTGGACAGGGTTTCGCGCACATGCTTATCGACGCTTCCCAGATCCCCTTCCACTTCACCCTCAGCGTGCATCGGCATGCGGGCCAAGTACTTCGGGGCGCGGGTGGGCGGGGTGGTGTAGGCGCGCCAGTGATCCATGGAGCGCGGGATGATGCAGCCCACCAGCGAGACCATGAGCAGCAGCACGATTGCGACGAACCAGGTGGACTCGAACACGTCGAAAAGCTGCAGCCTGTCGTAGATCGGGCCCATGGTGGGGTTGGCGCGCAAGTAGTCGTCCACAAGCGAGCTGCTCACCTGGCGCTGCGGCAACAGCGCGCCCGGCACCGCGGCGAGCGCGAGGACGAACAGCAGCAGAAGCGCGGTGCGCATGCTGGTCAGCCAGTGCCAAAACTTCCGCAGCATCTGCAGCATTAGATGACCGTCCCGCCGAAATCGCCGACCAGGTTACGGGTCCAGCCGATGAAGTTGCTCCAGGCGCCGGTGAGCAGCATGAGCCCCACCACGATCATCAGCACCCCGCCGATGATCTGGATGGCGCGGGAATGCTTACGAAGAAAGTCGATGGACTTCACCGCCTGCATCGACCCCAGCGCCACCAGCAAAAACGGCAGGCCCAGACCGATGCAGTACGCCACGACCAGCAGCACCCCGCGCGCTGCCGTAAGCCCCTGGGTGCCCACAGACACCGAAATGATCGCCGCGAGCGTGGGGCCCAGGCAGGGCGTCCAGCCGAGGGCGAACACCCCGCCTAAAAGCGGCGCACCGAGGATCGTGGTCCAGCGCTTCGGGCTGAGCCGCGTGTCGCGCTGCAACGCCGGGACGGCACCCATGAACACGAGCCCCATCACGATGGTCACCACGCCGCCAACGCGCATGAGCGTGTCCGCGTTGAGCTGGATCAAGCTCACCACGCCGAACACCGACACTGTGGCCAGCAAGAACACCAGCGTGAACCCCGCGATGAACAACGCGGCCGCGCCCGCCACGCGCGTGTTCTTGCTCTTCACGCGCACACCCTCCTCGGCGAACTCCATCTCGCCGCCCACCACACCGGTGAGGTACGACATGTAGCCCGGCACCAGCGGGATCACGCACGGCGAGGCGAACGACACCAGCCCCGCCAACGCCGCCGCGAACAAGCCGAGCAGAAGGGGCCCGTCGGCCGCGAGGCTGGAAAACGCCTCCCCCATCTACGCCTCCTCCTTCAGCCTGTCCACCAATTCAATGAGCTCGTCCGCCGTGATCTCGCGCAGGAACACCGCGGCCGGGCGGTGCTGCGCGTCCAGCACCACGGTGGTGGGGATGACGGAACTTGGCACCCCGCCAAGGTGCGCAGCGGTGACAAACGGCGGGTCGTAGATGGACGGGTACGTCACCCCGTTATCGACCACGAAATCGCGGGCGATCTGCGGGTTCGGGTCCCGCACGTTGATGCCTAAAACGGTGCCGGCAGCATCTTCAAGCAAATGCTCGTGCACGGCCTGCAAGTCGTCCACCTCCGCGCGGCACGGCGCGCACCACTGCCCCCACGCGTTGAGCACCACGATCTGCCCGTCGAAATCGGACAACGCGATCGTCTCTCCCGGCTCCATCAGGCTCTCGCCCTCGAAGCCATCGAGCGGGGCGCGCTCCTCCGGCTCGTAGAAAATCTCCGTCTGCCCGCCCGGCGAATGGAAGGAAAACGTCCCCCCGTCGTCGCCACCAGCGCCGCAGCCTGCCAACACCAGCGCCGCGGCGGCGCACACGGGCGCGAGGAGCTTTCGCATAAGGTCCTTCTCTTCTCAGGTCTCTTCTCAGATCGCTCTGTTTAGATCGATGCAGCGGGCGTTGCGTACGTAAAGTCAACAACACGCCCCGCCTCAAGCACAAGTGAGGTCACCGAGGCCAGGTCGCACTCGCGCCTCATGTGCGCCAGTCGTTTGCCCTGCACGTGGCGCTGCACCATGACAATCGGCAGCTGGTGCGACACCAACACAGCCTCGCGGCCCTCGGCCTTCGACGCCGCGTGATCCACCTCTTTGAGCATGCGCGCAAGAATCTCGTCGTACGGCTCGCCCCAGCTCGGCTCGAACGGGTTCGTCATGTGGCGCCAGCGGATCGGGTTGAGCAGCTGCGTGCGCCACCCCTTGGTGCGAAGCCCCTCGAAAGTGTTCGCGGCCTCAATGATGTCCTCGCGGGTATCGATGTCTAGTCCCGTGACCTCAGCGATCGGTTCCGCCGTCTCTTGGGCGCGCTCCAGCGGCGACGCCGCGAGGTATACCACGTCGCGGCCCTCGAAAAAACGGGCCGTTTTTGCCGCCATGGATTTCCCGCGCGAAGACAAGTGGTAGCCCGGCATGCGCCCGTAGAGCACCTGTTTCGGGTTGTACACCTCGCCGTGGCGGACCAAGTGCACTGTGGTGCGCTTTTGTTCTTCCATCGCCTACGTCTCCGCCTAAGCCTCAGCCTGCGCCGCGGCCTTCGCTGCCGCGCCGAGCGCCTCTTCGATGCGGCCGAAGTCCTCGCCGGTCAGAGCGGTGGAGACGAACCACGTCTCGAATGCGCTCGGCGGCGCGTACACGCCAGCATCCAGCAGCGCGTGGAAGAACGGGGCGTAACGGAACGTCTCCGCCGCCTGCATCTCGGCGAAGTTCGTCCCCTCGCCTTCCGCGAAGCGCACAGAAAGCATCGTCGCGGCGCGCTGAATGTGGTGCGCCACCCCCTCGCGCTCCAACGCCTCGGAAATCAGCCGCGCCAACGTGTCCGCGTTTTCCTGCAGCGCCGGGTACGCATCCTCGCTGGCCAGGCGCAGCGACGCCATGCCAGCCGCCATGGCAACCGGGTTACCGGACAAGGTGCCCGCTTGGTACACCGGCCCATTCGGGGCGAGGCGCTCCATGACATCCTTGCGCCCACCGAACGCCGCCGCCGGCAGCCCGCCGGAAATCACCTTGCCGAAGGTGGTCAGGTCGCCCGCTACACCGTCCACGCCGTACCAGCCGGAGTAGGACGTGCGGAAGCCCGTCATCACCTCATCGACGATCAACAGCGCACCGTCCGCGTGCGCGATCTCCTTCAGCTTCGCGTTGAAGTTGTCCTGCGGGGCGACGGTGCCCATGTTGCCGCAGGCCGCTTCCGTGATAATCACCGCGATCTCGCCCGGGTGCTCGAGGAACGCCCGCTCCACCGCCGCCACATCGTTGTACGGCACCACGATGGTGTCCGCGGCCTGCGCACCGGTTACGCCCGGGGAATCCGGCAAGGCAAACGTCGCCAAGCCTGAGCCCGCCGACGCCAACAACGCATCCACGTGCCCGTGATAGCAACCCTCAAACTTGAGCACCTTTGGCCGGCCAGTGAAACCGCGCGCCAAACGCACCGCAGACATCGTCGCCTCGGTACCGGAGTTGACCATGCGCACCTCATCCACGCTGGTGCGCTGCGTGATCATCTCCGCGATCTGCACCTCCGCCTCCGTCGGCGCGCCGAAGCTCAAGCCGTGCGAGAGCGCCTCATTGACCGCGGACACAATCTCCGGGTGCGCGTGGCCGTGCAGCATCGGGCCCCACGAACCGACGAGGTCCACGTAAGAGTTCCCGTCCACGTCGATAAGCTGCGAACCCTGCGCACTCGCAATGAACCGGGTCTGCCCGCCCACCGAGCCAAACGCGCGCACCGGCGAGTTCACCCCGCCGGGGGTCACGCGCTGAGCGCGCTGGAAAAGCTCGTGGGAGCGGGTGGTGTTCGCTGAGGTCGGGTTCTGGGCAGTCATGGTTGTCTATCGTAGGCCATATGAGAATCGCGTTTTTAGGCCTCGGCCGCATGGGCACTGAACTGGCACTCAAACTTGTTGGCGACCACGAGCTCACAGTGTGGAACCGCACCGCATCCAAGTGCGAACCGCTGGTGGCAAAGGGCGCCACCGCCGCCGCGTCGCCCTCGGAGGCCGTCGAGGGCGCAGAGCTGGTGATCACTTCGCTCTTCGGCCCCGACGACATCCGCTCCGTAGTCATCGAACCCGCCCTCATCCCAGACGGCGTGACCTGGGCGGACGCCACCACCATCTCGCCCGACGACGCCACCGAGTTCGCCGCCGCCGTGCCCGGCTTCGTGCACACCCCGGTGGTCGGCTCGCTGCCGCCCGCGCGCGAAGGCAAGCTCGGCGTGTACGTCGGAGGAGCAGATGCTTATCGACGCTCCCGTGTCGCCACTGTCGTCGCCCCGTGGGCCGCCGCCAACCCGGAACGCCTGGTAGAAGTCGAATCGGCCGCCGACGCAGCCGTAGGCAAACTGCTGGCAAACCTCGCGCTTGCGGTGTCCTTGGAGGGGTTCCGCGAAGCCCTGGATCTGGGTGCCGCGCAGGGCATTTCCGCAGAGCAGGTGGTGAAGATGCTGCGTGGGACGGGCCTGGAGTTCATCGTGAACATGAAAGCCCCGTTCGTGCTGGGTGAGCGTTCCACCGACCCCGGCGACTTCTCCGTCGACGCGATTGCGAAGGACGCGCGGTTGATGCTCGACGCCGCCGACAGCACCGACCTGCCCGCCGTGCGTGCGGCACTTGCGTCGCTTGAGGCGCAGCAGGACGCCGGCCACGGCGACGAGGACCTCTCCTCCGTGGTGGTGTACCGGGACTAGGTGGCCTGGTTGGCGCCCCTGCCCCCGGCCGGAAACGGGCCCTGCTAGTGAGACGCGTCGACTGCCCCGCCCATCGTCATCTGGGCTGCTTTCTCCTTCTTCGACTGGTTGCGGAACACGCCCACGAACACGACCACAATCAGGGCGATCGCGATCCAGTTGGCCACCTTCGCGTACTGGTCAAGCACGTACACCACGGGTTCGCCGATCCACCAGCCCAGCCCCAGGTACAAAAACGACCACAGCGTCTTCGAGATGAAGTCCAAAAGCATGAACTTGCCCACCGGCATGCCGGTAATGCCCATCAGCACGAACACGACGAACGCGATGGGCAGCGGGATCGGCAGGTACGCCAGGAAGATGCCCAGCCAGCCGAGCTTCACCGCCCACCCTTCGACACGCTCGATGTTGCGGGCGGCGCGCTTCGAGTTCGCGCCCTGCACTTCCAGGATGCCGCGGCCCCACAGTTTGCCGGCCCACCAGTAGATCCAGTCGAACTTGATGGCCACCACGGAGCCGATGAGCAGCATGACAAGCCAGTGGTCGGCTTGCCCCACCGCGGCCAGCGCACCTGTGGATGCCGCGCCGAGGCGCGAGCCGGTCAGGGCCAGCATGATCGGCGGGTCGAGGCCCAGAAGCCACGCACGCAGCGGGATCATGGCCATGCCGAACAGGCCCGCAAACCCGAACCAGGCGAGGCACCAGTAGTCCGCCTTCGTGGGTTTGGAGTTCCACGGCAGGCCCTCTTCTTCCCACCACTCCTTCTCCGCCGCAGTCTCGGCCGAAGTGTCCCCCGAAGTCTGCGCCGAAGTCTGGGCCGAAGATTCTTCGGCCTGCTCGGCGTCGCGCGCGTGTGATTCCATAGGTGATCAACCTAGTGCACGCGGCGCGGAAACCCCTAGGTTTGCAGTTGCTTTGCGACGGCTGCCGCTACCACCCGTGCGTCCGCCACCACCGCCGGCACCCCCACACCCGCGGCCCAAGCGCCGGTGACGGAGATGCCGTCGAGCCCCTCGAGTGCGCCGCGGACCTCTGCCACGGTGGCCAAGTGGTGCTCGTCGAAGCGTGGCAGGCCGCCGAGCCAACGCTGCACGTAGATTTCCTCCAGGCCGGCTTCGCGGCCGTCAAAGCCGGTGATGGTTTTCAGGTCGTCGAGGGCCCAGTCCACCAGGTCGTCCTCGTCGGCGCTCATGGCGATGGTGTCGCCGAAGCGGCCGAAGCTGGCGCGCACCAGTGCGCCGCCCCGCTCGGCGAGGTGTGGCCACTTGCGCGAGGAGAACGTGAATGCCTTCGCGGTGACGTCTTCGGCGCCGTTGGCGACGAGGACGCCGGAGTTTTGCGGCAGCCCCTCGTCGTTAGCAAAGCGCATGCCCACTACTACCGAGTTCGCCAGCTTCACGCTCTTGAGCGACTCCGCGGCCTCGGGCGCGAGCGGCTTGAGCAGCAGCGCGGCGGTGGGGGCGGGCACGGCGACGATCACGTGGTCGTAGACCGTGTCCTCGCCGCCCTTCAGCTTGAAACCCCCGTTGGGGGCGGGTTCGATGCCGGAGATGAACGCGTCGATGTAGATGTCCGCGCCGGACTGCTCCGCGAGCGCCTCGTAGACCTCCTGGTAGCCCTCCTTGAACGCGTTGAATACCGCGCCGTGGCCGGTGGGCATCTCGCGGCGCGAGCGCTCCAGGTTCGCCACGGCGCCGGAGAGGGTCACCAGCCCGTCGGCGGCCATGCGGTCGAGTTCCCCGGCCAGCTGCGGGACGGTGGCGCGCAGGCCCAGGTCGTCGGCCGTGCAGGAGTACACCCCGCCGAGTAGCGCGGAGACAATGTTGTCCACCACTTCGTCTCCGTAGCGCTCACGTACCAGCGCGCCCACGTTGACGTCGCCGCCGATTTCCCACTCGAAGCCGGTCTCGCCTTCGGCGTCGATACGCGCTGCGGTCTCCTCGCTGACCAGGTGCTTCACCGTCTCGGAGGTGGACGGGATGCCCATCACACCGCCGGTCGGCAGCTGGCGTGCCTCGCCGTCGACCCACACAAGCGAGCGCAGGCCGGACGGCTCCATCAACGAGTCACCCAGGCCGAGCTCGCGGAAAAACTCGACCGCGTCGGTGCGGCGCGCCAAGAAAGCTTCCGCGCCCATGTCGGTTGGCCCGCCCTCGAACGCGACGGTGTGCAGCTTGCCGCCAATACGGTCGGTCGCTTCGTACACGTCCACCTTGGCGCCGGTATCGCGCAGCTCGTACGCGCAGGTCAGGCCTGCCAAGCCGGCGCCGATGATTGCGATGTTCATTAGGCCTCCTCTTCAAGCCCTTCAAGCTCTTCGTGGATGATGCGCACAGCCTCGGTCACGGCGTCCGCGTCGGTGGTGGGCAGCACGCCGTGGCCCAGGTTGAAAATGTGGCCGGTGGCCAGGCCTGCGTCGATGGCGCGCGCGGCCTCGCCCTTGATGCGGGTCACCTCGCGGCGCACCACGTCTTCCCCGGCGAAGAGCATGGCGGGGTCGAGGTTGCCTTGGAGCACACGTGGCGTCGTAAAGCGTGCTGCCGCAACGTCGAGTGGCACACGCCAATCGACGCCCATGACCTCGCTGCCCGCCTCGCTCATCGCGCCGAGCAGCTCGCCGGTGGCCACGCCGAAGTGGATGCGCGGAATCTCGCCCGCGACCGACTCCAGGATCTCGGTGGAGTACGGCAGGACATACTCGCGGTAGTCGCGCTCGGTGAGAAAACCCGCCCAGGAATCGAACAGCTGCATCGCGTCGATGCCCGCCTCGACCTGCGTGCGCAGGAACGCCTTGATGGTGGGCACAAGCCGGCGCATGAGCGTGTGCCACGTCTCCGGGTCGGCGTGCATCATCGCCTTGGTCCGCTCGTGGTTCTTGCTCGGCCCGCCCTCCACGAGGTAGCTGGCCAGCGTAAAAGGCGCCCCCACGAAGCCGATGAGCGCCTGGGTGTCGCTGAGCTCGTCCAGGATGATCCGGATGCCGTCGGCCACTTCCTGCACGTCGCCTTCGAGCAGAGGCAGCTTATCGACGTCCTGACGGCTCCTCACCGGCGCCCCCACCACCGGGCCTTTCCCCGGCACGATCTCCACGTCCACCCCGGCTGCCTTGAGCGGGACCACGATGTCGGAGAACAAAATCGCCGCGTCAACGTCGTGGCGGCGCACCGGCTGCAGCGTAATTTCGGCGAGCAGCTCCGGCATGAAACACGAGTCCAGCATGGCAATACCCTCGCGCACCTTGCGATACTCCGGAAGCGAGCGGCCCGCCTGGCGCATGAACCACACCGGGGTTCGGGTTGGGGTGCGGCCCAAGGCGGCGTCGATGAGCGGGGCGTGTGCAAGCTGACGTCTCTGCGTGCGTCCATGTGCGGTGCCGGTCATGCTTTCCAAGCCTACCGGTGCCGCCGATTCAGCCCGGGAACCGGCGAGCGCGCCTGGAATTTGCCTCGATGAGCAGGGAACTTCCCAGCATGAGCAAGGTGGCGCCAACTGGCGGCAGCACTCCGGCCGCGGCAAGCGTGATCGCGGCTGCGTTGTACACGGTGGCGAACGTCATGTTCGCGTTCGCGATGCGGGTCACCCGGCGCGAGTGCTCGATGAGCTGCGGCACCGCCATCACGTCGTCGCGGATGAGCACCACGCTGCAGGCGCGCTCCCAGCGCGTGTCGTCCGTGCGCACCGCGTCTAAGTCCCCGCCGGCGTAGAGGATGCCGGTGTCGGCCACGCGCAAGGTGGGCAGCACGCTTTGGTCGCCCACCATCGCCACCGTCGCTCCCTGGGTGTGCAGCGCGCGCACCGCCCCCGGTTTCTGCGGCGCCGGGATGCCAGCCAGCACCTGGGACACGCCCAAGAAGTCCGCGAAGCGGCGCGCCACCGGGTAGGTGTCGCGAGTGAGCATCACCGTCTCCACGTCCATCGCCTCGAGGCGGTCGATAGCCTCGATCGCGTCGTCCTTCGCAGGGTCGTAGAGCGTGACCACGCCGCGGTCCTTGCCCTGCCACCGCACCACCACAGGCGTGCCGCCGGCAGTCGCAGCCGCGCCGAGACGGCCGGTGAGCTGTGAAAGATTGGTCGGGCGCCACAGCGAGGCAGTAATGGTCTCCGTGCGCTGGCCGTAGTGCAAGGTGACGCGGCCGCCAAGCTCGCCGTCGGGCGTGGGCTCCTCGTCGTCCACCTCGATCCAGTTCGGCAGGTCCGGGTCGCCGTTTCGCGCGTCGCGGGCCTCACGCGCTGCCTTCACCATCGCCTTGGACGCCGGGTGGCCCGAATCCGCGGCCAAGGCGCCGGCGACGCGCAGCACCATCTCGGTGCTCTCCCCGCGCGCGGCGGTGACCGTCTCCACATGCATCTCTGGCGTGACCAGGGTGCCCACACGGTTGAACACGGCCGTGTCCGTGGCGGCCAGGGTGCGCATGGTGGTCGAATCGCGCACCAGCACCCCGTTTCGCACCGCGGACTGCAGGCCCTCGCGCGTCGGCAGCGCGGGCGAGAGCGCAAGGCTCACCGGCGCCACCACAATCAGGATCGCCAGCGCCGTAGACACCGCGGCGTTCCAGTTTCCGGTAAACAGCAGCCACAGGCCGAAGTCCAGCACCGCGATGACGTACGCGGCCGGGATGAGCATGTTCGCGCTGCGGGTGGCAGCCAGCGTGGCCGCGTTTTCGTGCTGCGTGGCATCTCGCAGCCAGCGCTGGATGGCGGTGAAGCGCGTGGTGTGGCCGACGCGCTCGGCGCGTACCTTGACCTCCCCGGCGCGCAACACGGTGCCGGCATACACCCGGGAGCCGACCTTCAACGCGGGGTCGCGGCGGGTGTCCACCAGCTCCTGGTCAACCTCGCCGGAGCCGCCGACCACTTCCCCGTCCGCCGGGATAATCTGACCGGCTTTCACCAGCACGTCGTCGCCGCGCCGGATCTCGGTGGCAGGCAGCTTCTCCGCCCCGCCCGCCGCGGGGCGCAGGCGGTGGCTCACCTCGTACTGGGTTTCCGCCCCGGGTCGGCGCGCATCGAGCTCGTGCAGCAGGTTCGAGCGCGCCCGGATGGCGTAGTAGCGCCCCGCCAAGAGCAGCGTGGTCACCGCGCAACTGACTTCGAGGTAGAGCTCCGCGCCGCGCTGCATGTTCAGCGGCACCCACTCCGCAGAGGAGGTGTAGCCCAGCGAACCGACGTCGGTAAACAGCAGCACTCCCACCGACCACACGTAGGACGCCAGAATTGCGATAGAGCTCGCCCCGTCCAGCGCCGACATTCCGCGGCGCACACCACCGGCCATCGCGCGGTGGAACGGGGAGGCGCACCACAGCGCAACCGGGGTGGCCAGTGCGAGGCAAACCCATTGCCAGCCGGGGAACTCCAGCGAGGGGAAGTAGGTGAGCACGAGCACCGGGATGGTCAGCGCCACTGCCATCCACAGGCGCACCGGCGTGACAAGGTCGCGGGCGGTAAACAGCACGTCGCCTGCCGGTCGCACTGCGCGGGGGCCGCGGGCAGCGAAACCCTGGGCACGGGCTATCAGCGTCGCTTCGTCGCTGCGCCGCTTTTTCGCCCGGCGTGGCATGGGGTGGTCCTGCCAGTAGCGTCCGTTGGCGCGGCGCCACAGGGTGGAATCAGTAACGTTGGCGCTCACGCCGAAGCGCTCGATCACCTCGGTGATCGCGGAGAGCGGAAGCGACGCCGGGGCGGTCACCCACGCCATGCGGTTGGGGTAGACCAGCCTGGCGGAGACACCCTTGATGTTCTCCAACGCCGCCTCGATTTCGCTGAGTTGGGGTCCGTCCTCCACGCCCTCAAGCTTGAACGCGTAGGAGGCGTTCGGACGAACCAGTTCCCCGTCGAGGTCTACCGCCGCCGCTGTGGGGTCGATGCCTGCGTGTTTCGCCGCTTCGTGCGCAGCCTGGATGGATGCGTCGAGGCGCTCCAACCCTCCACCCTGTTCCATGGTCTACTCCACGCCCTGCCACACGTCGCCGCTCATTTTGTCCACGTACGCGTTGGCGTCCGGGCGGAAGGCGAAAAACAGCGCAAATACCAGCACGATCACCACGGTAAACGACGCCCAACCGGACACGTTCACCACAAATCCCGCAAGGTTCACAAAAATGGTCAGCCCGATAAACGCCGCCGCCACCCGCCGCGCCGTCTTCGAGCCTTTGGGGAAGTAGGCGGCGGCACACGTCAGGCCGATGCCGAAGATGATGTTTCCCCACGCCAGCACGCGCAGGTTAAGCATGAACTTCGAGCCGGAGTCCGGGTCGAAGTCGGCGGGCGCGCCCTTCGCGAGTTGCGCGAACCCGATCACCAGCATGAGCACCGCGGACACCAGGCACAGGTAGTAGCTGGTGCGCAGGGTGCCCGGCCAGCGCTCGCCTACTTCGCCGGTGAAGCGGCGGTTGCGGTCGCCGGGGTCCGACACCATCGTCGGGAACATGCCTGCCATTTACTGCTCCTTGCGGTTGGCTTTGGATTCTGTCCACTCCACGGACGCCTTGTCCGCGGAGTACACGATGCCCATGACCCCGGCGACGCCGAGGATGATCTGAATGATGCCATCGAACGCGTAGAACGCCACCGGCAGCGAGGTCGCGGCCGACGACAGCATGAACAGGGTAAGCACCCGCACGCCGAAAAACACGCCGAAAACTTGCAGCAGGCGCCGCGCGTTCGCCGCCCAGCTCTTCTGTTGCTTAATGGCGCGCAGCGCGAGCGCGAGCAGCAGAATGAAGACAAGCTGGATCAGCGCCATCACCGCGATCGCGCCGTACACGCTCACGTTTAACATCGCGTCCGAGGCTTGCTCGCCCGCGGCTTTCGCCTGTTCCTTGGCCTGTTCGCGTAGCGGCGCCGGATCGAGCACCGCCGCGGTGACCACAAGAATCTGGTGCAAAAACTCGCCGGCGATCATCACGGCCCAGCTCAGCAGCATGTAGCGCACGGCCTCGGGCACGCCGCCTGGAGCATTTTGCTTATCGACGGCACGCGGCTCCACACGCGACGGCGCCTGCGGATTCACGGGTGGAAGGCTAGCCATTGATCCGCTTCGCCGCCTCAATCGCGTAGTACGTGAGAATCTGCTCCGCGCCAGCCCGCTTGATGGATGTCAGAGCCTCCATCATCGATTCCTCGAAGTCGAGCCAGCCGTTGCGCCCGGCGGCCACAAGCATCGCGTACTCGCCGGAGACCTGGTAGGCCGAAACCGGCACCGGGGAGACCTCCGCCACCTTGGCAAGCACATCCAGATACGGCATGGCGGGCTTCACCATGACAAAGTCCGCTCCCTCGGCCACATCCAGATCCACCTCGAGCAGGGACTCGCGCACGTTCGCCGGGTCCTGCTGGTAGGTGCGGCGGTCGCCCTTGAGCGAGGAGCCGACGGCGTCGCGGAACGGGCCGAAGAACTTGGAGGCGTACTTCGCCGAGTAGGCCATGATCGCCACCTCGGTGAAGCCCTCGCGGTCCAAGGCTGCACGGATGGCGCCGATCTGGCCGTCCATCATCCCGGACGGGCTCACAATGTGGGCACCGGCGCGGGCCTGGGCGAGTGCCATGTCGCAGTACAGCTCAACCGTCGCGTCGTTGTCCACGTACTCGTTGCCGCGGGCATCATGGGCGAGCACGCCGCAGTGCCCGTGGTCCGTGAACTCGTCCAGGCAGGTATCGGCCATGATGAGCAGGTCGTCGCCGAACTCGTCGCGAAGCTGCCCAAGCGCGACATTGAGCACGCCGTCCTCGGCGATGCCCACCGATCCGGTGGCGTCCTTGTCCTCCTCGCGCGGGACGCCGAACAGGTCGACGCATTTCACGCCCACCTCGAGCGCGTCGTGGCAGATGGTCTTCAGCGAGTCCGCGGTGTGTTGGTACACACCCGGCATGGACGCGATCTCGCGCGGGGAGTCAAGCCCGTCGGCGATGAACAGCGGCAAGATGAAATCCGCCGGGTGCAGGCGCGTTTCAGCGGTGAGCTCGCGCATCGCAGGGTTCTGGCGCAGGCGCCTGGGGCGCCGGGTGATCTCAGACATGGGCGCCATTGTAGTTCCCCGCTAGCTGGCCGCCTTACGACGCTTCTTGCGCGGCGGCGGCAGCTGTCCTGCGGCGCGCAGCGACGCCACGTGGTCGGCCAGTGCGTCCACCAGATGGTCCACGTCTGCCTCCTCCGGCACAACGTCGACACGCAAGCCCTGCTCGCGCGCCTCCTGCGCCGTGACCGGGCCGATGCAGGCGATGATCGTGCGCGCGTGCGGCTTGCCCGCGATGCCCACCAGGTTCTTCACCGTGGACGGGGAGGTGAAACACACGGCGTCGAAGCCGCCGGTTTTGATCATGTCGCGGGTCTCCGGCGCCGGCGGGGCGGCGCGCACGGTGCGGTAGGCGACCACGTCGTCGACCTCCCAGCCCTTCTGCACCAGGCCGTCGACCAGCACGTCGGAGCCCAGATCAGCGCGCGGCAGCAGCACACGGCCCACCGGGTCGATGTCCTCGACGTACTCCGGGAACGCCTCGGCCAACCCGGCGGCGTTTTGCTTCGTGCGGTGCGGCACCAGCTCCGCCTGCATGCCGAGGGCCTTGATCGCGTCCGCGGTCTTCTGCCCCACCGCACCCAGGTGCACACCGGCGAACGAGCGCGCGTCCAGGCCCAACTCCTCGAACTTGTCCCACACAGCGTTCACCGCGTTGACGGAGGTAAACAGCACCCACTGGTAGCGCCCCTCGACGATGCCCTTGATCGCGCGGTCCATCTGCGCGGGGTTGCGCGGCGGCTCCATCGAAATCGTGGGCACGGAGTGCGGAATCGCGCCGTGCTGGCTCAGCCGGGCGTTCATGGGGCCGGCCTGCTCCTTCGCGCGCGGCACGAGCACGCGCCAGCCGTACAGCGGCCGGTTTTCCCACCAGGAGTACTTCGAACGGTCGTCGGCGACGGTGCCGAGGGTGACCACCAGCGCACCGGCCAAGTCGGCATCCAGCTTGCCCACGGTTTCCAGCGTCGCGTCGAACGTGCGCTGCAGCCGCGTCGTGCCGTTCGTGGTGATGGTCACCGCGGTGGTGCCCGCGAAGCCACGCTCCATCAGCGCGGCCGCCATGGTCTCTAAGTGCTCTTGCAGCGCCTGGAACACCAGCGGTTGCGGCGCCTGGGCCAGCTGGTCCCAGTCCACCGGCTCGTTCGCTAGGTCGGTCTCGGTGTAGGTGGACCCCAGCGCAATGCCCGCGAACGACGGCACCGTCGACGGCAGCGACATACCCGGCACCACCTGGAACTCCAGCCCGGCCGCGGCGACGGCGGAGATCTCCTCCATCACCGAATCGCGCGTGAGCGGGTTGCCGGCCACCAGGCGGATGACGTCGCCGTCGCCGCCGTCGCCGCGTTCGAAGGCGGAGGCTGCGTCGTCAAGCGATTGCTTCAGCTTGTCGACGATGCCCTCCCCCAGCTCAACCTCCTCCAGCTCAGCCGCCGTCGGCGGCTCCGGGCGCGGGGGCTTACGGCGCGCACCGGCCTCCTTGGCCTCGGCGCAAAGCTTCTCGTAGGCCTTGTTCGCCTCCTCCAACTTCGCCTTCGGCACGGTGAGCGCGGACGCGACAACGCTTCGAACCCCCTCAGACACCTCGGGGTCAACGAGCGCTATAGAATTAGACTCCATCACCTCGCGGGCGCGGACGGTGAGCAACTCCGGGTTGCCGGGTCCTGCCCCCACGAAGATCACCTTCCCCAGCGGCTGGGGGGCGTGGGCGGACTGTGTCATAGAAGATCTCTTCTGGGTCTCAAAAAATATGGTTTGCAGGCACAAACAATTGCCCCCGCACTGCCAGTGGCGCCTAGGAATATCCCTAAGGCGACCCCGGTGTACGGAGGAAAATCTAGTATGGTATCTCCACCTTAAAGGCGAGCTGCCCCATATCAAAACCGCAGAGCTACCGCCCGGCTACTCCCCTGCTACCGCGCGGTCACTCCCCTGGCTAATCCATGAGCTCTGCCGCGCCGCGGGAAAGCAGCTCCTCGGCCACCTCACGCCCCACGGCCTCCGGGTCGCGCCCGGTCGCGGCGTGCGTGAGCTGGCGCGAGCCGTCGAGGGCGAACACGCCGGCGCGCAGCGACACCTCGCCGCCTTCAATCGTGGCAGTGGCAGCCACCGGCGCAGTACATCCCGCCTCCATCGTCGCGAGCACAGTGCGCTCGGCGCGCGCCTGCGCGGCCGCGTCAGCGTCGAAGAGGCTGTCTATCGCCTCGCGCGCCGCGGCGTCGTCCACCCGACACTCCACTCCAAGCGCGCCCTGGGCCGGCGCCGGCATGAACTCTTCCGGCGCGAACAGCTGCGTAGCCCGATCCCCGTAGCCGCCGCGTGCAAGTCCCGCGTAGGCGAGCACGATCGCGTCAAGGTCGCCTGCTTCCACGTAGCCCATGCGCGTCTCAATGTTGCCGCGCAGCGGGCGGATGTCCAGGTCGGGGCGCGCAGCGCGCAGCTGCGAGATGCGCCGCGGCGCGGAAGTGCCCACACGCGCACCCTCGGGCAGGTCGGCGAGCGTGAGCCCGTCGCGGGCGATGAGCGCTTCGCGCCTGTCCTCGCGCACCGGCACGATGAGGTGCGTGCGCGGCTCGTAGGCGGTGGGCAGGTCCTTCATGGAGTGCACCGCGATATCCACCCCGCCCGCGAAAAGCTCCTCGCGCAGCGCGGAGGTGAACACGCCGACGCCGATGCGCTCCACCGGCGCCTGTGACAGGTCGCCCGCGGTGGAGACAATCTTCAGCTCCGCCGGGTATCCGGCCTCGATGAGCGCGTCGCGCACGTGCCCGGCCTGAGTGGTGGCCAGGTGCGACCCGCGGGTTCCAATCTGCAGCATCCTCGTGCCTTTCCTATTCCTTGCCGGTTTCTTTCTCGGCCGGTGCGCCCATCTCCCCGAGCAGCGGCAAGCGCTCCGCGGACACGGCCACCGAGGTGTGCTCGAAGCCGAACAGCTCCTCGACCACCTCTTCCGCGCTCACGGTCTCGGGCGCCGCAGCGAACTCCTTCAGCTTCACGGTCGGAGCGTGCAGAAGCTTATCGACGACACGTTTGACCATCCGCGCGATCTGCTCGAAATCCTCCTCGGGCAGATGGGGCAGCCGCGTGCGCAGCCGCTCCAATTCCTGGCCGGAGATCTCGGCCGCTCCCCTGCGCAGGCGCGTGACCGCCGGGGCGACCTCGCGCATGCGCTGCTCCGAGCTGAACTGGCGCACCTCTTCGTCCACGATCGCCTCGGCGCTGCGAAGGGCACGAGAGTCGGCGGTATCTGCGCCGTTCAGCGACTCGCTGAGGGATTCGATGTTCACCAGGTGCACGCCCGGCAGGTCCGCGACCGCATCGTCGATGTCTCGCGGCAGCGACAGGTCCGCGAGCATCACCGGCCCGCCGACCAGTTCCGGGGTGATGGTGAACCCGTCGGAGGCTGTGGCGGAAACCACCACGTCCGCGCCCGCGATGGCGTCCGCGCGGTCGGAGAAATCCACCACGTCCGCCGCCACGCCGGCCTCGCGGGCGTGCTCGGCGAGGCGTTCCGCGCGTGAGCGTGTGCGGTTCGCTATCACCAGCCGGTCCACGCCCTGCTTGCCCAGGTGCGTGGCGGCCAAAGAGCTCATCGCGCCGGCGCCGAGCACCACCGCCGTGGTGCCGGAGAAGTCCTGCGCCCCCATCGCCCGCAGCGTCTCCTCCAGCGCCGCGGTGACCATTGAGGCGCCCGATTCGTCGATAGCCGTCTCCGCGTGCACCCGCTTGCCGGTGTGCAGTGCCGTCTGCGCGAGCGAGTGCAGGTTCGGGCCCACCGTGCCGCGCTCAGAGGCGTCCACGTAGGCGGCGCGCACCTGGCCGATAATCTGCTGCTCGCCCACCACCATCGAATCCAGGCCGCTGACCACGCGGAACATATGCTCCGCGGCCGCGTCGGCGTAGCGCACGTAGAGGTAGTGCCGCAGCTCGGGCGCGCCCACCCTGGACACGTCCGCGAGCACCTTCAGCACGTCCTCCACCCCGGCGTGGAACGCGTTAGTCACCGCGTAGACCTCCAGCCGGTTGCAGGTGGACACGATCATCGCCTCCGACAGCGAAGGCTGCGCAACCAGCGCAGATCCCGCCCCGTGCTGCACCGTCTCATCCATGCTGAGGCGCTCAAGCAGGGCCACAGGCGCCGACCTGTGCGACATCCCCACGACCAGCACGCTCACAAACAAACCTCCCTCGGCACGGCAAAAATCAAACTAAAGTATAGCCGTCTAGCGCGCCAACTCCGCCGCGAGGTCGGCGTTGTCCACCTCCCAGCACGCGAACTCTTCGCCGTCGACGACCACAACGGGCACGCGGTCGCCGTACTCGGCGGCCGCATCAGGGTCCGCGTCAACGTCGACAAGCACCAGCTTCGCGCCATGCTTTTCGACGACTGGCGCGATCTGCCCCGCCACCCTCTCGCACGACCCGCAGCTTTCGCGCACCATCAGCTCAACCGTTTTCACACCTGCTCCTTCCTCGCCCGCGCGTTGTACGATTGCACACGCTAACACCGCCAGCGAAAGGGGCCGCACCACCATGTCCGAACAGCGCGACTTCCTCGCGCAATGGTCCATCTCGCACGGCAACCTGCGCCGCTTCCTCGAAGACACCGCGCTGCCGCCCATCGGCGACGACGCGCAGCGCACCGCCGGTGAAGCCGCCGTGGCCGCCGCCGTGGAGGACACCTTCGGCCTCAAACTCGAGGACTTCGCGCTTGGTGTGGATTCCGTCGGCGGCGCATTCGCCAGCGCGGGCCGGCAAAAGATCACTCAGCCGGACCCAGAGGTGCCCCAGGACACCGAGGCAGCCGCGTTCTTCGACGTGGACAACACTCTCATCCAGGGCTCTTCGCTCATCGTCTTGGCCGAGGGGCTGTTCCGCAAGCGCTTCATCACGCTGAAAGAACTCCTGCCCGCCCTGCGTAAACAGCTGCGCTTCCGCCTGTCCGGCTCCGAAAACGCCGACGACATCGCGGAGGGCCGCGAACAGGCGCTGGAGATCGTGAAGGGAAAAAACGTCGAGGATTTGAAGGAGGCGTGCCGGGAGATCGTCGATAAGCACATGCTCGACAAATCCTACGAAGCCACCGTGGAACTCGCCTCCATGCACCTCGCCGCGGGCCAGCAGGTCTGGCTCGTGTCCGCGACCCCCGTGCAGATCGGCCAAGCGCTCGCCGAACGCCTCGGCTTCACCGGCGCGCTGGGCACCGTGGCGGAAGAAAAAGACGGCAAATTTACGGGCCGCCTCGTCGGCGACATCCTGCACGGCCCCGGCAAGCAGCACGCAGTCGCCGCGCTCGCAGCGCTGCAGAAGCTCGACTTGGAGCAGTGCACCGCCTACTCCGACTCCATCAACGACCTGCCCATGCTGGAAATGGTCGGCTCGCCGGTGGCCATCAACCCGGACCGCGCGCTGCGCCGCCACGCCGAGGAGCAGGGCTGGGCTGTGCGCGACTACCGCTCCATGCGCCGCGCCGTGAAACGCGCCGCCGCCCCAGCCGCCCTCATCGGGCTTGTTGGCTGGGGCGTGTGGCGGCGGCGGAAAAAACGCTAGTTTTTTACTTCTTCGGGTTCGAAGCCTCGATGGTGGTCGAACCACCTGCGGTTTCCTCCGGGCGGATCTGGCGGTCCTCCGGCTCCATGGCGTAATCCGGCGAGTAGATGCAGTGCGTCTTGCCGAACACCGACGGCATGCAGTAGTTGTTGTGGTCGCACAGTGTGCGGTAGTTGCCGTTCGCCTGGATCTTCTTCACCATGTCGGGCTCGCGCAGCAGCGCACGGCCGATTTCGAAGAACTCGAAACCCTCGGCGTAGCCCTTCTCGAAGTGCTCGCGCTGCGTCAGGCCGCCGAGCAGAATCAGCTTGGAGTTGTGCACCTTGTCCAGGAACTGGCGGGCGTCGTCGAACATGTACATGTCCTTGTACTCGAAGTCGCCCAGCATCGGCTTGCCGAACATGCGCACACCCACGTTGAAGGGGAACGGCATGTGCTCCGCGAAGCCCTTCAGCGGCGGGTCGCCGCGGAACAGCCACATCTGGCGCAGCACCGAGGAACCCTGGGTGAGCAGGATCGCGTCGACGTTGCCGTCCGCGTCCAGCATCTGCGCCGTCTGCAGCGAATCCGGCAGCTCGATGGAGCCCGGGATGCCGTCCGTCATGGACATCTTGGCGATGATGGCCACGTCGTCGCCCACGCGCTCCTTCACCGCCGCCGCGATCTCGCGCGCGAAGCGGGAGCGGTTCTCGATGTTGCCGCCGTACTCGTCGTCGCGGCGGTTGATCCAGCCGGACAGGAAGGAGCTGGGCAGGTAGAGGTGGCCGAAGTGCAGCTCAAGCGCGTCGAACCCTGCCTCGGCTGCCAGCTCTGCGGCGTCGGCGAACTCGCGCACCGCCGTCTTGATCTCGCTCTTGTCAATACCGCGGCAGTAGTTGAAGCTGGTCGGGTTGATGAACCGGCTCGGCGCCCACGGCGTCTCGCCGATCTGCTGGCGGGTAGCCACCGGGCCCGCATGCCCCAGCTGCGCCGACGCCTTCGCACCGTGCTGGTGCATGGTGGCGGTGAAGTCCTTCAGACCCGGCAGCGCGTCCTTGGACATGAGGATCTGACCCGGGGCGGAGAATCCCTTCGGGGAGGTCGCGCAGTACGCCAGGGTGGTCATGCCAACCCCACCTGCGGCGAAGCCCTCATGGTAAGCGATGAGTTCGTCGGTGACCTTGCCGTCCGGGGAACGCCCCTCGGAGGTGGCGGCCTTGATGAAGCGGTTGCGCAGCTCGACCGGGCCGAGCGTAGCCGGCTCGAAGATGGCGTCGGGGTTTCTGTTGCCCGCGTTGTTAGCGGTAGTCATTGCTCGGTCCTTTCGGTCTGAGACGTAAACGAGTATTGACCCTTCCCATCTTAAGAAACTGCAGGTTGGCGCGGGCATGAAAAAACCCGCCTTTTTTCGGGCGGGTTGTTGCGGGGCTTACTTGCCCAGCTTACGACGCTGCACGCGGGTGCGGCGGAGCATCTTGCGGTGCTTCTTCTTCGACATACGCTTGCGGCGCTTCTTAATCACGGAACCCATTGGCTCTCCTCTTTTCCTCTAGCTAGTTCGTACGTACGCGGCCGACGCGGAGGTGCACACTCCGAAAAGTAAAAGGTGCCAGCCTTGAACATGCCAAGCATACAGCCACGTGATTGACCGGCAAAAAACTGCGCCTGCCCCGAACGGGACAGGCGCAGCAAAAATACCCGGTTTTTTAGCCCACGTCGTAGACGGAGGACTCCAGGTATTCGTTAACCGCGGTTTCGTTCACACGGAACGAGCGACCCACGCGCACCGCAGGCAGCTCGCCGGAGTGGACGAGACGGTAGACGGTCATCTTCGATACGCGCATGATCTCCGCGACCTCGGCGACCGTCAGGAACTTTCCTTTTTCTTCATTCACCAATTGAACTCATACCTCTCGGCACGCGAAACGCGCTGCAGGCTTCCCCTCCTGCAGGTTGGACACGTACGTGCTTGAACCACCCTAACGTGAAACATGCGCCGAGTGCGACTTAAGTGCCCGAAAATTTTCAAAGTGCAGGCAGTTAACCCACAGCAACAATTGTGAATAGTGGGACTGAAGCTACTCCCTAACTACTTCCCCAGCTCCTCAGATCGCCGCGCGCACGCTTCGGTCGCCCGGTAGAACGCACCGCGAATTCCGGACTCCTCCAGCTCGCGTACCGCGTACGCCGTGGTCCCCGCGGGCGAGGACACACCTGCGCGCAGCCGCACTGGGTCCTGTTCCGCCGCCAGCATCGCGCCCGCGCCCTCGGCGGTGGTGCACGCGAGGCGCTGGGCTAGGTCGCGGGGCAGGCCGAGGGCCACGCCAGCGTCGACAAGCGCCTCTGCAACCAAAAAGAAGTACGCGGGCCCGGAGCCAGAGAGCGCCGTGACCGCATCGATGTGCTTCTCCGGCACTTCCACAACATCGCCAGCAGCGAGCAGAAGCTTTTCGACGCCCTCTCGCTGCCCCTCGTCCACAAAACGGCCGTACGCTACCGCGAGCACGCCCTTGCCCACCAGCATCGGCGTATTCGGCATCACGCGCACGATCGGGGTGCCAGCGGCTGACACCGCCTCCTGTATCGCCGCGATAGGGACCCCGGCGGCCATGGACACGAGCACGGTGTGCACTGCGGAGTCCGCCAGTGCCCCGCTGATCTCCTCGGCAACGTCGAGAAGCTGCGCCGGCTTCACGCACAAAAACGCCACGTCCGCTTCGCGCACCGCGTCGACGTTGTCGTCGGTGGTGCGCACCCCGTAGCGCTCCGCGAGTTCCTGGGAGCGCTCCGGCGAGCGGTTCGTGGCGGTGATGGATTCCGGGGTAATGCCCGATGCGACCAGGCCGGAGATAAGTGCCTCGCCGATATTGCCGACCCCGATGACTGCGATCTTTTCCATGCGCCCAACATTAGGCCCACGGGCTCTTCCTAGCGCAGTTAGAGGTTCCTAGCGCAGTTAGATCAGTGCAGGGCCGAACGCCATCACGGCGGCGGCGAGACCGGCGAGCGTCATGGTGAGCCCGTCGCGGCCGGTGCGCATCGCGCGCACGCCGAAGACCACGGCAGCCACCGCCACCACGGCGAGCAGCGCCGCAACGATGGTCGACGTGTTCGCCCACAGCCACTGGAAGGCCAAGAAGCCCAGCACGCCGATCAGCACGCCGGCAAACACCAGCAGCACCATCACGATCGGGTTGATGGAGGCTTCCTCCACCTCGATTTCGCGCACATCCGGGGTCGGCTCGTCGAGCTCGGCTGGCACGTCGGCGGCCTCCGGCTCGGCGCGGAAGTCCTCGGCGAACGGATCGAAATCGTCCTCCGGCTCCACGGCCACCTCAGGCTCTTCAACAACCGGAATCTCGCCGGTTTCCGGCTCCGCGGGGCGGGCCGGGGCCGTCTCGGTGACCTTGGGGATCACGGTGGTCTCGCTGGTAGACGGCGCATCTTCCGCAACCGGCTCTTCCACCGGTTCCGGCTTCGGCAGCTCAATCTTGCGCGACACCGGAGCAGGGGCCGGCGCAACCTCGGCTGCGGGTTCCGGCGTTTCCTCCGGCGCGTCGAGCGGGTGCGCGGAGTGCTTTACCTCGTCAGGTTTGACGTCGACCTTCTTGAAAGAGTCGGTGAGCTCGGCGACGGTCACGCCGCCTTCGTCCAGGCTGCGGCGACGACGCGGACGCTTGCGGGCCTCCGGGTTTTCCTTTTCTGCCCGGGCGAGGAGCTCCGCAACCGTGAGCTGTTTGTCAGACATTAGTTGTCGTCTCCTTTATCGGCTTTCAGGTCGGCGCCCTGGTCGATCCTTCGCAGGATCACGCCTTCGCGCAACGCCCACGGGCAGATATCTAACGTATCAATATTCAGCGCCCGCATCGCGGCTTCCGCGACGAGTGCACCCGCAACAATCTGGTGCGAGCGGTCCGAGTTGATGCCTTCCAGCTCCGCACGGTCGGCTGCCGTCATGCGAGAGATGAACGCGATGAGCTGGCGCAGACCCGGCGCGGTGAGGGTGCGCTGCACGTGCGGGCCTGCCGACGACGGCGCGGCACCGGTCAGGCGCGCCAGCGAACGGAACGTTTTCGACGTGCCCACCGCCAGGCCAGCCTCGCCGAGCGCCTTGAAGTCATCTGCCACGCTGGCAAGCTCAGCATCGATGTAGTCGCGCAGCATGTTGATCTTCTTGCGCTCCGGCGGGTCGGTGTCGAACCACTCGTGGGTCAAACGCCCCGCACCGAGGTCGAGCGAGACCGCCAGGTCCGGCATCTCCTCGGTGCCGGTGGAGATCTCAAGCGAGCCGCCGCCGATGTCCAGGTTCGTGATGCGGCCGGCCGACCAGCCGTACCAGCGGCGCGCAGCGAGGAACGTCAGCCGCGCCTCCTCGTTGCCGGAGAGCACCCGCAACTTCACGCCGGTCTTCTTCTCCACCCGCTTGAGCACCTCGTCCGAGTTCGTCGCAGAGCGCACCGCGGACGTGGCGAACGCATGCAGCTCCTCGCATTTGAGATTCTCGGAGAGATCGGCTGCCTCCTGGACAGCGTCGATAAGCTTCTCAATGCCCTTGTCCTCGATGTTGCCCTTCTTGTCCAGCAACTCCACAAGGCGCAACGGCTGCTTCCAGTCGCTCATCGGGGTGGGGCGGCCACCGCTATACGCATCGACCGCCACAAGGTGGACGGTGTTCGAGCCGACGTCTAATACACCTAATCGCACGCCCCTAGGTTAACGGGTCTACGGTACCGAGGTGTGAATCAACCAGCCCCGAAGCCCGTTTTTCTCGGCTTTCCCGCCGATTCCCCCGCCGGACGCTCCATAAGTGCCGGCCGTGAAACCCCGCCCGACTTCCCCCGCGAGTGGTTCGAATTCGTCCACCCGGACGACCCCACCCGCCTGTTCACCATCGACCTCACCTGGCTCGAATCCACCTGGTCGTGCCGCTTCGGCACCCCCGAATGCCTGGGCATCGACGAGACGAACTCCGCCGTCGGCTGCTGCAACCACGGCGCCTACATCGCCGACGAGGAAGACCGCGACACCGTCTACGAGGTAGTAAAAGCCATGGACAAGAAGTTCTGGCAGCTGCGCCCCGCAGACACCGACGAGTTCTTCGCCGCGGGCGACCCCACGTGGCTCGAGCCGTGGTTGGAGTACGACGACACCGACCCGGAGGAAGACCCGGAAGGCCCGCACATCAAAACCAAAGTGATCGACGGCGCATGCATCTTCGCCAACCGCCCCGGGCACGAGACCGGCACCGGTTGCGCCCTGCACCAGTGGGCGGTGGCGGAGGGGCGCGACATCGTCGGCTCGAAACCCGAGGTGTGCTGGCAGGTGCCGTTCTCACGCGAGGATTCTTGGGAGGAGCGCTCCGACGGCCAGGAGATCCTGCGCACCACCATCGGCGAGTACGACCGGCGCCAATGGGGCGGCGGCGGCGAGGATTTCGACTGGTGGTGCACCGCAGCGCCGAACTGCCACAGCGGCTCCACCCCCGTGTGGCGCTCCATGGCCACCGAGCTCGCCGCGCTCATCGGCGACAAGCCCTACGAGATCGTGGCGCAGCATTGCGCAAAGAGGGCAAAGCTTGACGACGAGCTCAAGGCGACCCACCCCGCGACAGACGCGGCGAAAAGTTCGCGAAAAGTTTAGGCCTCAAACTTGTAGCCCAGGCCACGGACGGTGACCAGCTGAGTAGGCCTAGATGGCTCCGCCTCAATCTTGGTGCGCAGGCGCTTCACGTGCACGTCCAGGGTCTTGGTGTCGCCGACGTAATCGGCGCCCCAGATGCGGTCGATGAGCTGGCCGCGGGTCAGCACGCGGCCGGCGTTGCGCATGAGGTATTCCAACAGGTC
Organism: Corynebacterium sp. Marseille-P4321; assembly: GCF_903645305.1. Taxonomy (GTDB): domain Bacteria; phylum Actinomycetota; class Actinomycetes; order Mycobacteriales; family Mycobacteriaceae; genus Corynebacterium. The sequence continues at coordinate 287,473 of NZ_CAHJXO010000003.1, forward strand.
GAACTCTTTAAGCGGCATGGGCACCGGGTGCCCGTCGACAAGCACTGTGTGCCTCTCAACATCCATTTGCACCCTGCCGGCCTCGAGGATCTGCTTATCGACCTCTTCGACAACCTCGGACTCGGGGCCGCGGCGCAGCACCGCGCGGATGCGGGCGACCAGCTCGCGGGTGGAGTACGGTTTCGTGACGTAGTCGTCCGCGCCGAGCTCTAAGCCCACCACCTTGTCAATCTCCGAGTCGCGGGCGGTGACCATGATGATCGGCACCGAAGACTCGGCGCGGATGCGCTTGCACACCTCGGTGCCGCTCATGCCGGGCAACATGAGGTCCAGCAGCACCAGATCCACGGCCTCATCGCCGAACTTCTGCAGCGCCGTCTGCCCGTCCGGGGCAACAATCGTGTCAAAGCCCTCCTTCTGCAGGAGGTAGGCGAGCGGGTCGGAGAGGGTCTCTTCATCCTCAACGATAAGAATGGTTGTCACTTACAGCTCCTCCACCTTCTCGGTCACCTGATCGGGCATTTTCTCACGGGCCGACTCCGGGTCGAAGATCGGCAGCTCAATGGTGAACGTCGAACCGGTGCCCGGCCTTGACCACAACTTTATGCTACCGCCGTGGTTAGCCACCACATGCTTCACGATTGCCAACCCGAGGCCGGTGCCGCCCGTGGAGCGCGAGCGCGCCTTGTCCACCCGGTAGAAACGCTCGAACACCCGCTTCTGGTCGTCCGGCGCGATGCCGATGCCGCGGTCGGTGACCCGGATCAGCACCACTTCCTCCCGCACGACCTTCTGCGTCACCGACACCGGCTGGCCGTTCGGCGAGTAGTTGATGGCGTTCGAGATGAGGTTGGCTACCGCCACTGTGAGCATCGAACGGTCCGCCATCACGCGGATGCCGGACGGTGCACCCACGTTGATTTCAATGTCCCGGTTCTCCGCCGTGACAAGGTTGCGCGACACCGCGTCCGCGATCACATCGTCGACACGCGCCGGCGCCATGTCCGGCAGCGCTTCAGCGCCCTGCAGCTTGGACAGCGAGATCAAATCCGTGATCATGTCGCCCATCCGCAGCGCCTCTTTTTGCAGCTTGCCGCCGAAGTACTCCACCGTCTCCGGGTCCGTCGGGTCCTGCAGCAGCGCCTCGGCGAGCAGCGACATGCCGCCCACCGGCGTTTTCAACTCGTGCGAGACGTTTGCCACGAAGTCGCGGCGGGCGTTTTCCATGCGCACGTTCTCGCTCTCGTCGGAGCCGTAGATCACGGCATAATCGTTCTCAGTGAGCGTGAGCGGGGTGATGAACGCGCGCACGTTGCGGATGCGGCTGCCGGTGGTGCGCTGCGGCAACTCCAAGTCCAGCACGCGCTGCTCCTGGTCGGCAAAGACCTCGGTGGCAACCTCCCACACCCGCGGGTTGACGGTGCCGTCGTGCACCAGCGACATGTCGTGGGCGCGTGCGTTGGACAGCATCACCTTGCCAGTGCGGGTGACCACCGCGATGCCGGTGGGTGAACCCTGGGTCACGAGGTGCAGCGCTTGGCTAATCGTGCTGACCTGGGAGACCTCCCCCGGCTCATCGGCGCGCGTGCGTTCACGCCAGCGGCGCAGCTGCTGCACCGCGACCACCGCGGGCACGGTGAGCAGCACGCCGAGGAAAAACGCGAGAATCGGCGTCACGGTTTTAAGGCGTTTACTTTCCCTGGTTGGCCACGGCGGCCGCGCCGGCTTCGGCAGCCTCCGGGTCGAGGTAGGTGCCGCCCGGGTTGAGTACCTTGCCGCGCTCCCCGATCTCGTACACCAGCGGCATGCCGGTCGGGATGTTCAGGCCAGCAATGTCCTCGTCGGAAATGTTGTCCAGGTACTTCACCAGCGCGCGAAGCGAGTTGCCGTGCGCGGCGAGCATGACGTTTTTGCCCTGCAGCACCTCCGGCAGAATCGCCGCCTCGTAGTACGGCTGGAAACGCTCGACGACGTCCTTCAAGCACTCGGTGCGCGGGACCTCGGGGAGGAACTTGTAGCGCGGGTCGTCCGTCTGCGCGTACTGGTTGTCGGTGTCGATCTCCGGCGGCGGGGTGTCGTAGGAGCGACGCCACTGCATGAACTGCTCCTCGCCGTACTCATCGCGGATCTCCGCCTTGTTCAGGCCCTGCAGCGCGCCGTAGTGGCGCTCGTTGAGGCGCCAGTTGCGCACCACCGGGATCCAGTGGCGGTCTGCGGCGTTCAGCGAGATGTTCGCCGGGCGGATCGCGCGGCGCAGCAGCGAGGTGAACACGATGTCCGGCAGGACATCCTTTTCCACCATGAGCTTGCCCGCGTTTTTCGCCTCGGCCTCGCCCTGCTCAGTGAGGTCTACATCCACCCAGCCGGTGAACTGGTTGGACTTGTTCCATTCGCTCTGTCCGTGTCGTACAAGAATCAGCTTTCCGTTGCCCATGGCTTCCAGCATGCCACGATTTGGCACAACCCTGCGCGGCAGATGGCGCTAGTGTGTTGTCATGCGAGTCACTTTGAAAGCAGCCGCGGCGTGTCTGGCCGCGTCAGTAGTTTTGCCCGCCGCCCCGGCCCTCGCCGCGCCAGCACTCGTTGCTCCCGGCGCGCCGATCCGCATTTTCCCGCAGGACGTGCCGAAGACCGTGACCAACATGTGGGGCCAGACAATCAAGGCCCCGCCCGCCGCGTTCGCAGCGACGTGCTCGCAGGGGCCTGCGGGCACGGTTCGCTACGCCGACGGCGTGACCCGCCGCGTGATGCTCACCGCCGCGCACTGCATCAACACGCAGCCCGGCGGCCGACCCGTCTCCCCTGTGGTGACGGTGCCGCAGGGCCGCGACTACGTGCGCGTCGGCGTGCGGGAGCGCTCCAACCAGCCGCCCGCGGCCGCGCTGAACTTGTCTGATCCCATGCTGACAATCAAGACGGCGGATTGGGGCACAGTGCTTATCGACGACTCCGTGCGCACCACCAACCTGTCCCAGTCTCGCAACTTGGCAGGCGGGAACCAGGGCGCGCCTGTGCAGCTGACAACCATCAAGGATTACCGCACGCTGCGCCCCGGAGAGATTGCCGTGGACAACTTCGGCCAGCCCATCTGCAAGGACGGCTCCACCTCCGGCCGTTCCTGCGGCACGCAACTCGGCCGCACCCGCAACGGCGTGTACAGCTGGGGCCTGAACTACCAGCACGGCGACTCGGGCGGGGTGAACTACGACCCGCGCGACGGCTCTGTCATCGGCGTGACCTCGATCGTGCTCGGCCCCCTGGGCAAGGCGCAGCCCGCCGACCGCATCGTGGAGGAGGCCTATGGTGTGCCGGACGGCCAGGTGAACGACGCGTTCAAGATCTCAGCACCGGAGGCGCCACGGGCGCAGTTCCCCACAGGCAACCAAGAGACTGCGCACGTCAACGAGTACGTGGAGAAGCACAACCCGGACTTCAAGCCGATCGATCCGACCGAGGAGTTCCGCAAGGCCGCCGACGCCGCGCAGCAGGACGCTCAACGAGTCGCCGAACAGGCGCTCAAAGGCCAGTTCAACCCTGCGGAGGCCCAGCGGAAAGTCGCGCACCACACCGAGAAGTTGAGCTACTGGGGCGGCGCGGCGGCGGCGTACGAGGTTGCTAAGCGCCTCCCCTAGGTTCGCGCCCACCGGGCTCAAACCCGCCGGTCGCGGCCGCGTACACCTCGCCGAGCTTCGCCGCCGATGCGGCCCAGCTGAAGGTCGCGGCGTGGGCGACGGCGGCTTGGGCCATGGAGGTGCGCAGGGCGTCGTCGATAAGCAACTGCTCTAGCGCCTCAGCCCAACGCTGCGTGCCGTGCCCGTCGACAAGCAAGCCCGTCTCGCCGTCCTTCACCGCAAGTGGCAAACCGCCCACGCGGGCGGCGACGACCGGGGTGCCGGCGGCCTGCGCCTCCACCGCCACCAGGCCGAAGCTTTCGTTGTAGCTGGGCACCGCCACGATGTCGGCGGCCTGGTACAGGCGCACGAGCTCGGCCGGCGGGCGGGGGCCCAAAAAACGGGCGATTTTTTCGATACCCGTCTGAGCTGCGAGTTCCTTGTAGCGCTCCACGGAAGACCCCGCGCCCGAGGCCCCGCCGCAGATGATCACGCGCAGCGGCGCATCGACCTTGCCGCGGGCGTGGACCTCCCCCATGGCCTTAATCAGCACCTGCGGGCCCTTGAAATCCTGCAGCCGGCCCACAAACGCCACCACCTTCGCGTGCACCGGAATGCCCAGATCGCGCCGGGCGGTTTCGGTGTTGCGGTGCGTGCCCGGGGTGAACAGCTCGGTATCCGCGCCGGGGCTGACCACGGCGATCTTGGCCGGGTCGACGTCGTAGAAGCGGGCGAGCTCGCGGGTTTCATCCTCCGTGTTCACCACCAGGGCATCAGCATTATCGACGAGCTGCTGCTCGCAGATCCGCCTCGCCTCCGACTCGTTATTCTCCCCCGAGTAGGCGTTCTTCACCGCCGCCCAGGTGTGCCCGGTGTGCACCAGCGGCAGGTGAAACAGGTCGCGCAGCAGCCACCCCACCTGGCCGGAGAGCCAGTAGTGAGAGTGGATCAGGTGGTAGGCGAGCCCGTTGGCGCGCACGAACTGCACGATGCCACCGGCGAACGCGGCGAGCTGGGTGGGCAGGTCGTCTTTCTCCAACCCCTCGTAAGGCCCAGCGACGATGTTCACTACCCGGTAGCCAGGCTCCACCTCCACAACCTCGCCCTGGCTGGGGCGGGTGGCGCGTGTGAACACGTCCACCTCGACGCCCTGGCGCGCCAGCTGGGTGGCTGTGTTGTGAACGTAGACATTCATGCCGCCTGCGTCGCCGGTCCCCGGCTGCTCAAGCGGGGAGGTGTGCATGGAAATCATGGCGACGCGCATGAGAGCCAAGCGTAGTGGGCTACGCCATTGCGTGCGCAGGCTGCTGCTGGCCGACCCTGAACACCGCATCGGAGCTAGTGATCATGGACTGGTCGTGGGTGACAAAGCCGCAGGCGATTCCGCGGGTTTCCACCAGGTGGCGCAGCAGCTGCACGATCTCCTCGGAGCGTTCGTGGTCTAGGGAGGCGGTGGGCTCGTCGGCAAGCAAAAGCTCCGGGGAGCCCATCAGCGCCCGGGCGATGCCCACACGCTGGCGCTGGCCGCCCGAAAGCGCCTGCATGTCGCGGTCGCCGAGGCCCTCCAGCCCCACAGCGGCGAGCAACTCGTCCGCGCGTTCCCGTCGCGGACGAAGCCCGCGAATGTGGTCGGTGACCAGCAGCTGGTCACGCACGTTCAGCGCGGAGATGAGGTTGGCCTGCTGGAAGATCATGCCCATGTGGTCGCGGCGCACCGCGTCATTGACCTCGCGGCCGCCCAGGGTGGCGGTGCCGGAATCCGGCGTGATCAGGCCGGCGGCGACGGAGAGCAGCGTGGACTTACCAGAGCCGGACTCGCCCACGATGAAGGTCAGCTGCCCGGGCTCGGCGGTGAAGTTCAGGTTGTTCAGTACCGTGTGGCGCTCTTCGCCGTCCTGGAACGAAACGGTGACGTTTTTCAGTTCGAGCTTGGATGCAGTGTTGGACGTGGTGTTGGACGTGGTGCTGGACGTGGTGTTGGATGCAGTCATTATGCGACACCTCCGAGTGCGCTTTGCGGGTTGACCTTGGAAATGGAGCGGGTGGCAACGAGGGCGCCGACCATACCGAGCACCCACACGAGCAGCGGCGGCAGCGCGATCACGCCCGCGGACAGGGTGAACGGGGCGACACCGGCCATGCCCAGGCCGACGCCGAGGGCTGCGAGACCGCCGATGAGCGTGCCGATGAGCAGCAGAATCGCGGACTGGCCGAGCGCGTCCTTGAGCAGGTATTTGTTTGACGCGCCGATGGCCTTCAGGATGGCCAGGTCGCGGGTGCGCTGCATCGTCCAGACGGTGAGGAACGCGACGATCACCAGCGCGGCGATGGCGTAGAGGAAGCCCTGGATCATTTTCAGCGAGCCCTGCTCAGAGGAGTAGGCGGCCAAGCCTCGGAACGAATCCTTGAGTGCCACGCCTCCGCTTACGGAAGGCTCAGCGTCGGAAAGCAGCACCGTGCCGTCGGCGTCGGTGTGGAAGGTCTGCTGCCAGGTCTCGGTGGGCACCCACACGACCGGGGTGTGGGAGAACTGCAAGTCGTCGGCAATCGCGTCGATGCTTGCCTCCGTGCCGCCGAGGCGCACAGTGTCACCCTCGTTCAGGGCAAGGCTTGACGACGCCACCGCGCCGTCACCGAGCACCTCACCGCCAGGAAGCTCGGTGCCCTTCGGCAGGGCGAGCACCGCGACGGATTCCTCGTCGCCGTCGGCGATCTGCATGAGCGTCTGGCCCGTGCCCAGCGGCACGCCGGCGCCGGTTGCCTCGACGCGCGAGGTAGTGAACGACGGGTCCTCGTTGTCCTCGAACACCACGGATGCCGGGTCGAGCGCCTCGAGCGCGGAGGTGTTCTGCTTGCCCAGGCCCGAGGTCAGTCCGGTGAGCACAACCACGAGCAACGTGATCAGCGCGACGGTACCCACGATGAGACCGAAGCGCCCTTTCGCTTTCCTGATTTCCCTGATTCCTACGAACATGGCACTCATTGTGGCCGTGACCTGGCATGTTCCACATCGGGCGGGTGGTTGAAATGCGAGTCAACCGATCGGTTGATCTAGTGTGGCCCTCATGATTTCAAACCGCATCCTGACCACCTTACGCGTGAGCGTGCACGTGCTCGTGGCGGTGCTTTTGGTGGTTGGGCTGTCTTCGGCGCGCTCGTGGCAGGTGCTCGTGGTGGCGGCTGCGTTCGCCGGGGTGTACCTCTTCGGTACGGTGCGGCACCACCGGGGGAACAAACACACGACGGGGCAAGCCGCGCTGTGGTTGGTGGCGGTGATCCTGCTGTGGGTTGCGATGGCGGCAATGTCGAGCGAGTTCGTCTGGCTGGAGTTCCCGCTGGTGATGATCGCCTGTTTCGTCCTGCCTGCGTGGTGGGGCATTGCGGTGACCGCGGGCTTGCTTGCCTACACACTTACGGTGACAGTGCCGCAGAGCGGGCCCGGCGGGTTGATCGGTCCGGTGATTGGCACGGTGCTGGCGGTCGGCGTCGTGCACGCCCACCAGGCGCTTCGCGCGGAGGCGGAGTACTACCGTCAACTCGCGGCGGACCTGGAGGCGGCGCAGATGGAGCTCGCGGCGGCGGAGCACTCCGCGGGCGCGGCGCAGGAGCGCGCCCGGTTGTCGCGCGAGGTGCACGACACTATGGCGCAGGGTTTGAGCTCGATCGTGTTGCTGGGCCGCGCGCTGGACAAGCAGCTCGCGGGTCTCGACGCCGCCGCCCCCGCCCGCGACACGCTGAGCACGATCCGGGAGACAGCCGCCGACAACCTCGCGGAGGCGCGCCGCTTCGTGGCCGGTAACGCCTCGCAGGAGCCGCTGCCGGCCCGGGTGGAGCGGCTCGCCCGCTCGGCGGAAGCCAGGCAGCGCGCCCTCGGCGACCCGCTCGAGGTCCGCGTGCAGGCGGTTGACCTGCCTGAACCCACGGCATCTGTCGCGGAGCGCGTAGTGCGCGAAGCGCTTTCGAACGTCGTGCGCCATGCGGGGGCGACGTTGGCAGTGGTAACCGTCGATAAGCTAGGTGCCCAAGCCACCGTAGACATCTACGACAATGGGCGCGGCATCACCGGCCCGGAAGGCTACGGGCTCAAAGGGCTGCGGGCGCGCGTGGAGGAAGCCGGCGGCGAGCTGTCGGTGGAGGGCAACGTGCTCGCCGCGACGCTGCCCCTGCCGCGCCAATAGAAGGGAACTTCGACATGCTGAGCGTCATGCTTATCGACGACCATCCGGTCGTCCGCGCCGGCCTCACCGCCGTACTCAACTCCTTCGGCGACATCGAGGTCGTGGCTACCGCAGGCGACGGGCTCGCGGACGTGCCGGACGGGGTGGACGTGGTGGTCAGCGACATCCAGATGCCCGGCGCGGACGGCATCGAACTGACGAAGCGCCTGGTGGCCGCGGGAGGGCCGCCGGTGCTGATCCTCACCACCTACGACACGCAGGCCGACGTGGTTGCAGCGGTGGAGGCCGGCGCGATGGGCTACCTGCTCAAAGACGCCCCGGAGGATGAGCTGCACGACGCTGTGCTGCGCGCCGCCCGCCGCGAGCGCGTGCTCTCGCCGCAGGTGGCGAACGTGCTGGCGGAGCGCGTGGTGAAGCCGGAGGAGGCGCTGTCCGCCCGCGAGATTGAGCTGCTGCAGGCGCTGCAGACCGGCGCGTCGAACCGCCAGATCGCGGAGACGCTGTTCATTTCCCAGGCGACGGTGAAAACGCACCTCATCCACATCTACAACAAGCTCGGCGTGGACAACCGCACCGCGGCGGTGGACGTGGCGCGGGAACGCAAGATTATCTAGGCGATTCAGGCGCTCCTTCCCGCTGTGTTTCCGCGTCACATCCCAGATGCCCGCCAAGAGATGCCCGTCAACCGAGTAGCCAGCCCGGGAACAGCCGGGTTACTCGGCTGACGGGCATCTCTTGGCGGGCATTTGCTGTCGCTAGCAGGCCGCGTGGCGGTGCCAGGAGCCGAAGTCCGCGGCGACGGTGGCGGCGAGCAGCCGGTACGCGTGCTTGGTGGCGGGCGCCATGCGCTCTAGGTCCACCACGGACCCTTCGGCAAGGTGCCTGTCGTACGGGATGGTGTGCACCGCGCGGGTGCGCTGCGCGAAGTGCTCTGTGACCTTCTGCATGTCGATCGTGGGTTTGCCCGGCGCGGACGATGAGACCACCACCACGGCGTTTGCGGCGAGCTGGTCGTAGCCGTGCAGGTTGAGCCAGTCCAGCGTCGCCGCCGCGGACTGCGCCCCGTCGAGCGCAGGCGAGGTGACAAGGATGAGTGTGTTCGCCAAGTCGAGCACACCTGCCATGGCGGAGTGCATCAGGCCCGTGCCGCAGTCGGTGAGGATGACGTTGTAGTGGTGCTGCAGGATGTCGATGGCGCGCCGGTAGTCGTACTCCGAGAACGCCTCCGAGACTGCCGGGTCGCGCTCCGAGCCGATGACCTCCAGGCGCGAGGCGGCCTGGTTGGTGTAGGCGCGCACCTGCGGGTACCGCGATGTGTCCGGCGCGAGCAGCAGGTCGCGGATGGTGGCCGGGGCCGCCGCGGCGGAGCGCTGCGCGAGCGTGCCCAGATCCGGGTTCGCGTCGATGGCAATCACGCGGTCCCCGCGCGTCGCCGCGAACACGCCGCCCAAGGCGACGGTGGTGGTTGTCTTCCCCACGCCGCCTTTCAGGCTCATCACGGCGATGCGGTAGTCGCCGCGAAGGGGTGCCCGGATGGCGTCGATAAGCATCTGCTCCTCGAGCTCCTTTTTCGACCCACCCGGGTTGACGCGCCCGCGCGTGGCGGAGTGGACGAGCTTGCGCCAACCCTGCTTCGGCGGTGATTTCACCGGGTCGAGCAGGTTGGAGTGGTCGAGCACCGCAGGTGGCGCGAGGTCGAGCTCCGGATAAACGGCTCCGTCGTGGAACGTGGTCACAGGTATCCCCCCAAAAAAATCCCCCGTTTTTTCGTGTGGGGCTTAAGTGTAGGGCACCGGTTGAAAACCCGCAGCATAACGCCTGCGTAAAAAACGGCCTTTTTTCTAGCGCTCTTCCAACGCCTCGTTGAGCGCCCGCTCCACCTCGGGGGAGAACGCGACGAAGCGGACCTCCTCGACCTCCACATTGGCGGCGCGAACGCCTTCGATGGCGCACGCGGCAGCGTCGTCGAGCGGCCAGCCGTACACGCCGGAACTGACCAGAGGGAACGCCACCGTGCGCGCGCCGAGCTCGCCCGCAACCTCCATGCAGCGCACGTAGCACGACACGAGTTCGTCGCGCGTGCCGCGGCCGTGGACAGGACCGACGGTATGGATGACCCAGCGCGCGGGCAGTTCTCCCGCGGTGGTGGCCACCGCGTCCCCGGTAGGCAGGCCATCCGGGTAGCGCTCGGCGCGGAGGCGCTTGCACTCGGCGAGGATCTCGGGCCCGCCGGCGCGGTGGATCGCGCCGTCCACTCCCCCGCCGCCGAGCAGCGATGAGTTCGCGGCGTTGACCACCGCGTCAACGGCCTGGTTGGTGATGTCTCCTGAAACAATTTCGAGTCGCATGCCACAAACTTACCCTTTCGTAGGTTATTGTCGTCCAAGTAAGTTTTGTTAGCGAAAGGAAAGTAATTGGGAGCGATTGGAAGCTCAGCGTTTGAGCGCAAGGCATGGATAGACCAGTACGCCGCATGGACCAACCCCACCCCGGAGCTTGGCAGCGACACACTGGTCAGCCTGTTCAACCGGGCCGTGACCACCGCGCCGAAGCGCGCCGTCACCTGGTTCATGGGACGCGAGACCACCTACGCGGAACTCAACGAGAAAGTTGGCCGCTGCGCTGCGGCGTTGGCGTCGTTAGGCGTGGGCAAAGGCGACCGCGTGGCTATCGCGCTGCCCAACTGCCCGCAGCACGTGATCGCAGTGACCGCTATCCTGCGCCTGGGCGCCACCGTGGTGGAGCACAACCCGCTCTACACCGCAGCCGAGCTCGAGCCGCAGTTTAAAGACCACGGCGCGCGCGTGGCGATCGTTTTCGACCGCTCCGCCGACACCTTTACCCGCCTGCAAGAAACCACCGCGCTGGAAACCGTCGTCTCGGTGAACATGATCGAGGAGATGCCCTGGCACCTGCGCGCCACGCTCTCCGTTCCGGTGCCGCCGCTTTCCAAAAAGCGCGCCGAGCTCACCGCGCCCGCCCCGGACACCCTGCCGTGGAGGGAGTTCATGGCACGCGGCACCCGCACGGTGCAAAACCCGAGCATTTCCCAGGACGACGTCGCGTTCATCCTGTACACCTCCGGCACCTCCGGGGCACCCAAGGGCGCGCCGCTGACGCACCACAACATCATTGCGGTGCTCGCGGGAGGCCTGGAGTGGTTGGAGCGCTGGGGCGCCGTGGAGGAAAAGGTGCTCGCGGTACTGCCGCTGTTCCACGTCTACGGCCTCACCTTGAACTACGCGCTAGCCCTTTCCGCTCCGGGCCAGATGGTGCTTGTCCCGGCGCCGAAGCCCGAGCTGTACCAGGACGCGATTAAAAAGACGCGCCCCACTGTGCTTCCGGGCGTGCCGACCTTGTACGAGCGCATCACTGATTGGGCCGTGGAAACGGGCGCGGACCTTTCCTCGATCCACTCGTCGGTCTCCGGCGCGGCGACGTTGCCGGCTTCCACAATCGAGCGTTGGGAGGCCGCGACCGGCGGGCGCCTCATCGAAGGCTACGGCCTGACCGAGACCGCGCCGATCCTCGCCGGCAACCCGCTCGACGGCAACCGCCGCCCCGGCTACATCGGCTTGCCGTTCCCCAACACGGAGATCCGCATCGCGAACCCGGATAACCCGGCGGAGACGGTGCCGGACGGCGAGCCGGGCGAGCTGCTTGCGCGCGGACCCCAGGTGTTTACCGGCTACCTGAACAACCCGGAGGCCAACGAGCGCGCCTTCTACGAGGACTGGTTCCGCACCGGCGACATGGCGGTGATGGAGCCGGACGGGTTCATCCGTCTGGTGGCGCGCATCAAGGAAGTCATCATCACCGGCGGCTTCAACGTCTACCCGGACGAGGTGGAGGGCGTGTTGCGCGAGCACCCGGACATCACGGATGTCGCGGTGGTGGGCCGCCCGCGCAAGGACGGCTCCGAGGATGTCGTTGCGTGCATCACGCTTATCGACGGCGCCGTGCTCGACCCAGACTCATTGAAAGATTACGCGCGCGAACGCCTGACCAGGTACAAGGTTCCGCGCGACTTCTACCACTTCGAGGAGCTGAATCGCGACCAGACCGGCAAGATCCGCCGCCGCGAGGTGCGCGACACCCTCGTCAGCCTTCTTACCCAACCGTAGGTTCGCGTAGGGTGGTGCACATGCCTTTCGACGTGAACGAAGCGAAACCCTGGCTGAAGTACTACCCCGAGTGGACCGCCCACTCCCTGGAGTACGGCACCACCACCCTGTCCGAGCTGTACGAGGACAACCTCGCCCGCAACGGGAACAAGACCGCCACGCGCTTCTTCGGCAAGACCCAAACCTTCGCCGAGCTGGACCAAGAGGTACGCAAGGCCGCCGCTGGCCTCAAGGCGTTTGGTGTGCGCCCTGGCGACCGCGTGGCGATCATGCTGCCGAACTGTCCGCAGCACCTCGCGGCGTTTTTCGCCGTGCAGAAGATCGGCGGCGTGGTGGTGGAGCACAACCCGCTCTACACCGCCAACGAGCTGCGCCCGCAGTTCAAAGACCACGGCGCGCGTATCGCCATCGTGTGGGACAAGGCGGCCGACGTCGCCGAGCAGCTGCGCGCCGACACCCCGCTGGAAACGGTGGTGAGCGTGAACATGACCAAGGCGATGCCTAGGTTGCAGCAATTCGCGCTGCGCATGCCGGTTCCGAAGCTGCGCGAGGCGCGCGCCTCACTGACCAGCAAAGCTTCCAACACCGTGCCGTGGGAGGCGCTGACCAGCTCCGCGGTGGGCGGCGAGGGCGCCGACATCGAAACGCCCGCGGAGATCACCCCGGACGACCCGGCAGTGATCCTGTATACCTCCGGCACCACCGGCGCGCCGAAGGGCGCACTGCTCACCCACACCAACCTGGTCGCCAATCCCACCCAGGGTCGCGCGTGGGTCAAGGAACTGCAGGAGCCGGGCCAGCGCATGTTGGCCACCCTGCCGTTCTTCCACGCCTACGGCCTGACGTTCTCGCTCACCCTCACCGTCTTGGTGGGCAGCGAGCTCGTGCTGCTGCCGGCGCCGAAGATGGACCTGGTGATGAACGCGCTGAAGAAAACCCCACCGACCTTCGTGCCGGGCGTGCCGACCGTCTTTGAGCGCATCGTGAAAACGGCGAGGGAGCAAAACGTCAACCTGTCCAAGGTGCAGATCGGCTTCTCCGGCGCGTCGTCGCTGCCAGCGCACGTGATTGAGGAGTGGGAGGCGCTCACCGGCGGCCACCTCGTGGAGGGCTACGGGCTGACGGAGACCTCCCCCATTGTCATCGGCAACCCCCGCAGCGCGGACCGCCGCCCCGGCTACATCGGTATCCCCTTCCCGGATACGCAGGTGCGAATCGCCAACCCCGACAACCTGGACGAGGACATGCCATTCGGTGAAGCCGGCGAGATTCTGGTCAAGGGCCCGCAGGTCTTCGGCGGCTACCTCAACGACCCGGAGGCGACCGAGAAAGTCTTCCACGACGGCTGGTTCCGCACCGGCGACATGGGAATCATGGAGGAAGACGGCTTTATCAAGCTGGTCTCGCGCATCAAGGAGCTCATCATCACCGGCGGCTTCAACGTCTACCCCGCCGAGGTGGAAGACGTCATGCGTCGCCACCCCGACGTCGAAGACGTCGCGGTGGTCGGCCGCCCCCGAAGCGACGGCTCCGAAGACGTCGTCGCATGCGTGGTGCTTCGCGACGGCGCCGCGCTCGACCCCGAGGGCCTCAAAGAACACGCCCGCGAAAACCTCACCCGCTACAAAGTCCCGCGCACCTTCTACCACTTTGAGGAACTCGCGCGCGACCAGATGGGCAAGATCCGCCGCCGCGAAGTACGCGACGACCTGCTGGCCATCCTCAAGTAGCTAGCTTTTCTTACAGCCCCACCCACACCGGCTCGGGGTGTAGGTCAACGCCGAACTCGGCGCGCACCCCCTCCTGGATCGTGCGCGCCAAAGCCACGATGTCGTCGGCCACCGCCTGGCCGCGGTTAGTCAGCGCGAGCGTGTGCTTCGTGGACAACGTCGCTGGCCCGTCACCGGGATAACCGCGGGGGAACCCGGCGCGCTCGATGAGCCAAGCAGCGGAAAGCTTCTCGTTTCCGTCGCCGGCGAAAAAACGGGGCATTTTCTCCTCGCCCACTTTCGCCTCGATCTCGTCGGCGAGCGGGGTGGGCACCACCGGGTTGGTGAAGAAAGATCCGGCGGACCAGGTGTCGTGGTCGTCTGCGTCGAGCACCATGCCTTTCGCGCGGCGGGTGCCCAACACCGACTCGCGCGCCTCAACCAGCGGCACGCGGCGCCCGCCGAGGTGGCGCAGCGGGATCGACTCGTCCGTGCGCTCGAGCGCGAGCTCGATTTCCAGCACCACGGCCCGCGAGGTGAACTTCAGGTTGGAGTAGCGGTACGCGAGCTCGAGCGATGAGGCCGGCACCCACTCGTCCACGCCGGTCTCCCGGTTCCACAGGCGCACCCGCGTGAGCACGTCGGCGATCTCCGCGCCGTACGCGCCGACGTTTTGCACCGGGGTCGCACCCGCGGAGCCGGGGATGCCGGACAGCGCCTCAATGCCGCCGAGACCGCGCTCCACGGCGTAGGCGACCACGTCGTCCCAGACGGTTCCGGCTTGGATGCGCAGGAGGGTGTCGTCGATAAGCTCAATGCCCTCATTGCGCACGAGCACGGCGGTGAGATCCAACTCCCCCTCCGCGACAAGCAGGTTGGAGCCGCCGCCGACAACAAGCAACTGCTCGCCATCGCGGTCAAGCTTGGCGACGGTTTCGGCAACCGCCTCCGGCGACGCGCACTCCACGAGAGCTTTCGGAGTGCCGCCGACGCGCAGCGTGGTCAGGTGGGCGAAAGATGAGTTAGACACGCCCACCACGGTAGTCTTATGGCCATGACTGCACGTAGTGAAATCACCGTGACCGTAAACCAGCCCATTGAGAAGGTGGCTGAGGCCTACTCGAAGTCCGAGTACTGGGAGCACGTGGCGAAGAACCTTTCGCCCGAGCCGGGCGAGCTCAACGAATTCTCCGGAAACGAAGCCACCCTGTTTGAAATCCTGCCGAAGTCCATCCTGCCCGCCGCCGCGCAGGCGATGGTCTCGCAGGACCTGAAGCTCAAGCGCGTGGTGACCATCGGCGCGCTCGAGGGCGACACCGCGAAGCACTCGTTCACCGGCGACGTGAAGGGCACCCCGGTGAACATGGCCGGCGAGTACACCGCGATCGGCAAGGGCGAGAGCACCGAGCTGGCCTACGAACTTGAGGCGAAGGTGGACATCCCGTTCATGGGCGCCGCGCTCGAGCCGAAGGTGGCCGAGGCACTCGAGGAGATCTGCGAGAACGAAGCGAAGCTCACCGAAGCCTGGATTAGCGAGAACCTCTAATTCCCCACTACCACAACCTCCGCGCCGACCAAGCCGCCGGCAAGCCGTACGGGGTGATCACCCGCGGCACCACCGGCGTGAACCGTCTGCGCAGGTCAGATCGCTGGACCCGCTATCACCCGCGGGTCGAGTCGCTGTTTCAAGGCGGTCACCCGCTCGCCGTGGACGTGGGTTACGGCGCCTCACACACCACCACCGTGGAGTGGGCGCGATGGCTGCGCGAGATCAACCCAGCCACCGAAGTAGTGGGCCTGGAGATCGACCCGCAGCGCGTCCTGCCCCCTCGCGACGGCGTGCGCTTCGAGCTCGGCGGTTTCGAGCTAGCCGGCTACTCCCCGCAGCTCGTGCGCGCGTTTAACGTGCTGCGCCAGTACGACGCCTCGCAGGTGCCCGAGGTGTGGGAGACGGTCTGCTCGCGTCTCGCCCCCGGCGGCCTGTTCATCGAGGGTACCTGCGACGAGCTGGGGCGCCGCTGCGCGTGGGTGCTCCTGGATGGCTCCGGCCCGCAAAGCCTCACGCTGTCCTGGGACCCGGCGGACGTACGCCACCCGAGCGACGTCGCAGAGCGCCTGCCGAAGGTGCTCATCCACCGCAACGTGCCGGGTGAAAAAATCCACGATTTTTTCGTCGCCGCAGATCAGGCCTGGGAGCGCGCCGCCGGTTGGGCGCCCCACGGCCCGCGGGTGCGTTGGGATGTCGCCCTTGCCGACCTGGCCCGCGAGTGGCCGGTGGCCCGCCAGCGCACGCACTTGCGCGACAACACCGTCACCGTCGATTGGGCGGCGGTTGCCCCGCGTCCATAAACTAGGGCCCATGAATTCTGGCATGAAGACTGCCTGGAAGGTTGTCATCTCCATCCTCGCGGCACTGTTGGTGCTGTTCATCGTGGCGGAGGCGGGCCTGCGCACGTTCATCGCCAACCAGGTCACCAAAGATCCGGCGGCGGCGAACATGGACGTCTCCTTCGGCAACAGCCCGCTCACCTTCGGGCTGCTGCGCGGCAAGTTCCCGCACATGACGCTCAACCAGCCGTCGACGCTTTTGATAAACGGCAACGAAATCACGGGCGAGCCAGCTACCACCGTCCAGCTCGACGACATCCGCGTCGTTGACGGCGAGCCCGTCGCCGACTCCCTGCTTGTCACCACCGAGCTGCCGAACGAGTTCATCCGCGCCATGCTCAACCAGCAGTTGGAGCAGCAGCTTGGCGACGGGTTCCTGTCCGACGTGATCACCATCTCCGACGTGTCCACCACCCCGAACGAAGGCACGTTCACTATCACCTTCACCGCGGGCGCGGCGGGCGTGGAGCTGCGACCCGTGCTCAACTCCGACGGCGAGCTCGCCTTCGAAGCCGCCAGCACCGAGCTGTTCGGCTTCGAGCTGCCCAGCCGCGTCACCGAGGCGCTGAGTGAGGCGATGTCCCAGGGCGTGGCCGAGGAGATCGCTGGGGGCCTGCGCATCGCCGACTTCACCGTGGTGCCCGGCGGCCTGCGCATCGCGATGGCGGGCGAGGACGTTAACTTTGCGCAGCTGCAGCGGGAAATGCCCGGGCAACTCCAGGGCGCAAGCTAGCGCCACCCCCGAACACCGCCACGCTTAAACGGGTGGCTGGAACTTCTACCCCGTCGGGTACCGCGAGGACGTCAGCGCCGCTATGCTCGGCCGCCGCCACGGATGCGGGCCCACAGAAGATGACGCCGAAAGGCACGGACACACCCTGGTGCACCGCGATGGCGTCGGCAAGCATTGCGCTCTCATCGGCGTCCGGGTCGAGCGCGAGCCAAATCTCGCCTGCGCCCCGCTCCACGGCAAGGCGCGCCTCCGCGGCCTTCACCACGCTTTCGTGCCTGCCGGTGGGCCACCCCACCACTGCGACCACGTGGCCGCTGCGTGCAGCCGCGACACGCGTGGGCTCCACCACGGAGCCGTGCGCGCCGGCGCCCAGGATGCCGCCCACGGCTACCAGCCGTACGCGTCGTCAATGACCCGCTTAATCTGCGGGCGCACGTCGAAGAAGTAGATTCCGATCGCCACCGCCCCGAACCATGCGATGAACGGCAGCCGCAGCAGGCACGCCACCGCGGAGACAGCCAGAATCGCCGTCCACGCGGCCTTCGATTGGCGGCCAGTGGCCTCGAACGCATCCGGGCGCGTCGTGGCGGCGAACACCGCCCCGGCGATACCCGCAACACCCACCACCGCGAGCAGCACCCAGCTCACAAGGCCGGGAATGCGCATGATGGTGTTTATTTGCTCGAGGGTGCTGGCATCCATGTGTTACTTCCGGTTCTCCTCGCCGTCGACGATTTCCCCGTCGATGATATCCCGCTCCTCCACCGAGTCCGAGAACTGGGCCTGGATGCGCGCCACGAGGTCGTCGAAACGCTCACGCAGGTCGCGCAGCGCGTCCTGCTCCTCGCCTTCGGTCTCCGCCTTGTCCATGCGCTCGTTGAAGGTGGTGCGAATGTCCTCCATCTTGCTGCGCAGCGTCGCTTTAACGTCTTCGGTGAGCTTCAGGTCGCCCTCGCGCAGCTGGTTGAACGCCTTCTCCGCCTCGTTGGTGAAGTTCGCGGCGATGGTGCGCACCTCACCCTCGGTGGAGGCGTTGTTCAGCGTCTCACGCGCGGAATCGGAGGCGTTCTTGAAACGCTCCGGCAGGCCCTCCACGGCCTTGCTGAACGCGGCGCCGAGTGCGGAGCCGGCCGCCAGCAACGCGTCGCCAGCCTCGCGCAGGTTCTCGCGAATCTCGCCGTTGCTGGTGCCGTTAGTGTCGTTGGTGTTGTTCGCCTGATCGGTCATGACGGTTTGCCTTTCGCTAGAAGAAAAGAATCTGGGACACAGTGTAAATAGCTAAGCCCGCGAGCGCACCGACGACCGTGCCGTTAAGACGGATGAACTGCAGGTCTTTGCCCACCATCAGCTCGATCTTGTCCGCGGCTTCCTCGCCGTCCCAACGCTCGATGGTCTCCGCGATGATGCCCACGATCTGGTCCGCGCCGTTGTCGGCCGCGTAGTGCACGGCCTTCTCCAGGCGCCGCTCGGCTTGTTCGCGCACCCCCGGGTCGGCGACAAGCTTGCGGCCCCATTCCACGCACGCATCGGCAGCTTTACGACGAAGCCCCGACCCCGGATCCGACGCCGCCGCAATCACCGACGTGGAAATTTGCTCCCAGAGCTGCCCCGGAGCACTCCGCACCGCCGAAGAACCCATCACGTCGCCCTTGAGCGACTCCACCCGAGAAATCATGTCCCCGTCAAACTGCAAGTCCTGGGCGAACTGGTTCAACTGCCGCCGGATCGCGCGGCGCGCCTCATGGTTCGGTTGGCGCTCCACCTCGGCGACGAAATCCGAAACCTCGTCGTACACCCGCTGGCCCACGAGTTCCTTGGCGAAGCGGGGTGCCCAACGCGGCATGCGCTCGTCGATAAGCTGCACAATGCTGCCCTCCATGCCGTCGACCTTGCGCCGCGCCCACGACACCACATCGTCAACCACCGGCTCCAACTTGCCGTCCGCGATGAGCCCCTCGAGCGCGCGCCCCAACGGCGGGCCCCAGATCGGCTCCGCGAACCTGTCCACCACCTGCGACTGGATGAAGCTCTCCGCCTCGCGCGCATCGATGCCCTCGACGAGCCGCACCGCGAACGTGCCCGCCTCCTCGCTTACCCGCTCGGCATTCTCACGCCGCGACAGCCACGCGCCGACCTTCTCAGGCAGCTGCGCCTGCATCACCTTGTCCGTGATCGTGCGCGCGTTGAGGAAGTTCTCACTGACAAACTCACTCAGTGCGCCGGCGACCTGGTCCTTCTTGTTCGGAATGATTGCCGTGTGCGGAATCGGGATACCCATCGGGTACTTGAACAGCGCAGTGACCGCGAACCAGTCCGCCAGACCACCGACCATGCCGGCCTCCGCCGCCGCGCGGACATACCCCACCCAACCGGGCGCAGTGCCCTGCGACTGCCACCACGAACACCCCAGAAAGATCACGGCCATCACAACCAACAAGCTGGTGACAAAGATCTTGTGGTTGCGCAGCGTTCTCCTGCGTTCGGCCTCATTGCTCGGTGAAGGCATCAGGGCATGACTCATACTCCTGATTAAAGCGCAAAAAACTCCCCGTTTTTTCAACGGGGAGTGTTTAGGGGGGTTTCCGGAGCGCTAGTTCCGGCGACCGGTGCGCTTGCGGTACGCCTTGTAGTCCTTGCGGCCAATCGCGATGAGGACGAAGCCAGCCACCAAGGTGACAACAGCCTCAATCACGCCCAGCACCAAGAGGCGCTGCGCCAGACCGTGGGTCTGCGAGCCGAAGCCGAATGCCATCGCGCCCGCGCCCCACACGGCGATGCCGATGCCGAACAGCGACGCGAGGATCAAACCCATCGCAACCCACGTCGAATTGCGCGAGAGCGAGGAGTGCGGCGCGCCGAGCGACACCGGGTCGTAACCGTCGATGTACGCGCTCTCAATACGACCGTCCTCGATACGCCCGTCGTAGTCCGGGAAGGACTCGCTGCGAATGTCCGCAACTGCTGTCTGGTGGGAAGCCATGATGTTGTAATCCTTCTAGTCTGGCTGCTCGTCAAAGGTAATGCTGGTACGTAAGTATACGCCAGCCTTAGTCGTCGCCGCCCTTGAAAGCGGCGCGGGCACGCTCGGCGTTGATCGCGCCGACCGCGTCCAGCGGGATGCCGGCCGGGCAGACATCCGCGCACTCGCCGAACAGGGAGCAGTGGCCGAAGTTCGTCTCCAGCTCGTCCACCATGTTGCGGGCACGGCGGGCGCGCTCCTGCTTACCCAGCGGGAGCAGCTTGAGGTGCTTCAGCTTCGCGCCGGTGAACAGGTGGGCCGCACCGTTCGGGCACGCCGCCACACAGGCGCCGCAGCCGATGCAGGCCGCGTAGTCCAGCGCGGTCTCCGCGTCGTGGTGGTTCACATGCATCGTGTCGGCGTCCGGGGCGGTACCTGCGTTGACAGAGACGTAGCCGCCCTGCTGCATCACGCGGTCCAGCGCGGAGCGGTCCACCACCAGGTCCTTGATCACCGGGAACGCGCCGGAGCGGAACGGCTCGATCTTCAGCGTGTCGCCGTCCTTGTAGTTGTACAGGCGCTGCAGACAGGCCGTGATGTTGTGGTCGGCGCCGTGCGGGCGGCCGTTCACGGAAAGTCCGCAGGTGCCGCAGATGCCCTCGCGGCAGTCCGACGCGAAGGTGAACGGCTCCTTGCCCTCCTCCACGTAGCGGTTGTTCACGTGGTCAAGCAGCTCCAGGATGGACATCTGCTCCACCGCGTCGTCGACCTGGACGGTCTCGAAGCTACCTTCAGTATCCGGACCGGCCTGACGCCAGATTTCAAGTGTGAGTTTCATTTACTTGTAGTTCCTTGCCTGAAGTGGGATCGAATCGAAGTGCAGGGGTTCTGCGTGGCGGATGAACTCGCCCTCGCCAGCCGGCTCCCAAGCCGACACGAAGCACCAGTTCTCGTCGTCACGCTCAGCCTCGCCGTCGTCGGTGAGGTGGTCCATACGGTAGTGCGCACCGCAAGACTCGTCACGGTCGAGGGCGTCGACGCACATGAGCTCACCGAGGTTGATGTAGTCGATGAGACGCAGCGCTGCCTCCAGCGTCTGGTTCATGTCGTTCGGCGAACCCGGCACGTGAATGTTGGTGTAGAAGTCCTCGCGCAGAGCACGGATCTTGCGGATGCCCTCCTTCAGGCCCTCCACAGTGCGGGCCACGCCGCAGTGCTCGTAGAGGATGTCGCCGAGCTGCTCGTGGAAGTACTCCGGGCCGTGCGGATCCGGACCCTGGATGGCCATGAGACGCTCGATGCGGTCCGTTGCGCGGGCCACAGCGTCCTGTGCCTCCGCCGACTCCGGCGGGAGCACCTCCTCACCGAGGTGGTCGGCGAGGTAGTTCGGCACCGTGAACGGGAGAGTGAACCAGCCGTCGACAGAAGCCGACAGCAGCGAGTTCGCACCCAGGCGGTTCGCGCCGTGGTAGGTCCAGGAGCACTCGCCGGCGGCAAACAGACCGTCGATGGAGGTCATCTCGTTGAAGTCCGTCCACAGGCCGCCCATGGTGAAGTGAACGGTCGGGGCAATGCGCATCGGCTCCTTGTACGGGTCCTCACCCGTGGAGTCCTGGTACATCTCGAACAGGTTGGAGTAACGCTCGCGGATGGTGTCCTCACCGAGGCGCTCGATCGCGTCGGAGAAGTCCAGGTACGCGGAGTTGTGCAGCGGGCCCACGCCGTAGCCGGCGTTGAGCTGCTGGGAAATCGCACGGGACGCCACGTCGCGGGGCACGAGGTTGCCGAACGCCGGGTAGCGGCGCTCCAAGAAGTAGTCGCGCTCCTCGTCCGGAATCTCGTTCGGGTTACGGTCGTCGCCCTTTTCCTTCGGGGTCCAAATACGGCCGTCGTTACGCAGCGACTCCGACATCAGCGTCGTCTTCGCCTGCCACTTCGCGTTCACCGGAAGACCCGTCGGGTGGAACTGGACGAAGCACGGGGACGCCAGGTAGGCGCCGCGCTCGTACGCACGCATCATGGCCGAAGAGTTGGAGTTCTTCGCCAAGGTCGTCTTGTGGTACACGTTGCCGTAACCGCCGGTAGCCAGCACCACAGCGTGGCCCGTGAACGGGGCGATCTCGCCGGTGATGAGGTTACGGGTGACAATGCCGTTGCAGTGCTTCTTGCCGTCGTTGTCGGTGACGATCAGGTCCATCAGGTCGTGGTGCGTGAAAATCTCCACGTTGCCAAGGTGGATCTGGCGCTGCAGTGCGGAAGCCGTCGACAGCTGCAGCTGCTGGCCTGTTTGGCCACGGGTGTAGTAGGTGCGGGACACCTGCACACCACCGAAGGAACGGGTGGCCAGGGTGCCGCCGTACTCGCGGGCGAACGGAGCACCGATCGCGTTCATGTGGTCGATCACGCGGACGGACTCGATGGCGAGACGCCAGCAGTCGGACTCGCGGCAGCGGTAGTCGCCGCCCTTCACGGTGTCCTTGGTGTGGCGGTACGCACCGTCGTTGTCCACCTTCTTGCCGCGGGCGGAGTTGACGCCACCCTGCGCAGCAATGGAGTGCGCGCGACGCGGAGCGTCGTGGTACGTGAAGGACTTGACGTTGTAGCCCAGCTCGCCGAGCGCCGCCGCAGCAGCACCGCCGGACAGGCCGGTGCCCACCACGATGACGGTGAACTTACGACGGTTCAGCGGGGAGACCAGCTGCATGTGGTCCTTCTGCCACTCCCACATGTCACGCATGCGGACTTCGTCGCGGTTCGGCTCGTGGCTTTCCAGCACCTCGCCTGGGGTCACGCCCGGGACGACGGACTCAGGCTGACGGAACTCGTCGGAAAGCGCCTGGCCCTGGGAGGTGGGCGCGTGGAGCTGCTCCTCGCCGTGCCCCTGGTTCGAGGTAATAGAGGTAGTCATATGTGTTTCTCCTAGTTAGCCGTTACCGAGCGAAATCCGGGACCCAGCCGAACGCGATAGCGAGCGGCATGATCACGTTACCGGCGACAACAATGAACGGAAGGATGTAAGCCAGCACAACCATCAGGCCCTGGCCGCGCTTGCCCAGCCAGCCCAAGTCGCTCACTGCGAGGTAAACGCCGTGAGTGAGGTGGAGCAGCAGCGCGAGGTTCGCCACCACGTAGACCAAGGTGACCCACCAGCGGCCCGGCGCAAAGGTGGCGAGCAGGTTGTCGCGCACCGCACCGTGGACGAACTCGTCGGACGCCACAACCTCGCCGACGGTGAGGTCGAGCAGGTGGAAAACGATAAACAGCAGCAGGATGATGCCGGTGACCAGCATCGCGCGGGTAGCAGTAGACTGCCATCCGCCCATAAGGTTCGTGCGCTTGAACTTGCCGCGCGACTTAGAGGAGCGGGACCTCAGCGCGAACGCGCCGTAGATGTGCAGCACCAGGCAGGCCAGCAGGATGATGCGCAGGATCCACAGGAAACCCTCGCGCGGGAACAGCGGCTCACCGATGGTGCGCAGGAACTCGCCGTACTCGTCGATCGGCGCAGTGCCATCGGCCTTGAGCGGCATGAAGATCTTCAGGTTGCCCACCATGTGACCCAGAACGAAGAGACCGAAGATGAGGCCAGTGATGGCCATGGTCAGCTTCAGAGCCCACGTGGGGTAGGACGGCCGCTCGCGCAGCGGCTTCTCAGTGATTTTTCCGTGACGAATGGCTTCACGGTCTGCGTTTTGTACAGTCATGGCACCTCCAGTGTCGTAAACACGATACGAAATCTCGCCCCCTTCCACACCTTGAATCTGCAGGCGTTTTCCCACCCCATTGCCCCGCGCACCCCAGACCGAAGTCCCACCCGCACCATACGACGCACCCCGGCTATAGATTGTGAGGTTTGCCATAGTCGGGTATCCGTCGTGGGGGATCGGCAAATCTGACCCCGTTCAGTGTCAATCTTTGGTTGGTAAGTTTCCCCTTACTGCCAGCTCAGGTGAAAGTGGGTACGCTCGTGGCATGGCTATCGATAAGAACACTGAAAATTCCGCTACCCGACAGATCGACGCACCGGCGAAGGAGATCTTCGACATCCTCTCCAACCCGGAGCGCCACTCTGAGACCGACGACTCCGGCATGGTTGTATCCGCAGACAACGGCCAGCGCCTAGAGAAGGTCGGCGACATCTTCACCATGAACATGACGAAGGAGGACGGCGACTACCAGACCAAGAACGAGGTCTTCGCCTTCCAGGAGGACCGCATTATCGGCTGGAAGAACGTGGAGAACACCACCGCCGAGGTCACCGTCGGCGCGAAGTGGCTTTACGAGCTGGAGCCTATCGACGCCGACAACACCGAGGTGAAGCTGACCTACCAGCGCGACGAGCTGGAGGAGAACCTGCTGAGCATGTCCGAGACGTTCGACGACGACTTCCTCGCAAAGTCCCTCGACTCCCTCGCTGCAGCAGTTGCCGGCACCGACAACCCGACGCAGAAGGGCTAACCATCTTGTAGCGCGCCCAGAGCTGCGCTAACCCCACGCTCGACCCCGCTATCTCCGAAGCGAGATAGCGGGGTCGATCTCGTTATCGGGCGCCGCGTGCCTGCGTAGGCTCTGAGACATGGAGCGCAGCTACTACTGGGAACACCCAGATGACCCGCAGATACAGAACCAGGCGGAGGTGTCGTTCGAACCTGACGGGCTCAGGGCGAACGGGATCCAGATCGGGCCCGGATATTCGGCACGGTGGATACTAGAAGCGCTAGATGACTGGACAACGCAGGCCATCCACGTCCACGTGCTCGGCGAGGGGTGGAACCGAATGCTCAAGCTGGAGCGGGATTCCGACGGCGTGTGGACGAGCGAGACTTCGGTGAGTGGCGAGCAGCCAGCGGAGCTCGCAGCCCCGGACACGCACCCCGGCATCGCCGCTGAGGAGGATCTCAGTGAAGCGTTGGACTGCGATCTGGGGATGTGCCCAGTTACCAACACCATGCCGATCAGGCGGCTCGACTTATTGGGGCAAGAAGTGCCGGAGACGAGGCTGATCATGGCCTGGATTGAGATGCCATCACTACGCGTGATCGCGTCGGATCAGTACTACAGTTCCGTCGACGAGCGCACGGTGCGGTACAAAAGCGGAACGCGCGGGGTGGATGTGGAGCTCCAGGTCGACGAGGACGGGGTGGTCCTCCACTACCCCGATCTGGCGCGGCGCCTCTAGCTCATCGATGGGAGGCCCGCTCTACTGCCAAGACCACTACGGCCCTTGAGCGAGTGGCGCGACCGGGCCCCTAGACGACCGCGTCGATAAGCAAATGCTACTTAGAGGTTGATCATGTGGCCCTCGACGCCGTGAGCGATCTCCTTGAGCACCTCGGACAGCGTCGGGTGGATGTGGATCGAGCGAGCGATCTCACCGGCGGTGAGGTCGAAGCGCTGCGCGAGCACAACCTCCGGAATAAGCTCGGAGACGTTTGCGCCCACGAGGTGGCAGCCGAGGATCTCGCCGAACTCTGCGTCCGCGACGAGCTTGCCAAAGCCGGCGGTCTCCGCTAGGCCGACTGCCTTGCCGTTCGCAGAGAACGGGAACGTGGCGACCTTGATGTCGCGGTCCGGCCACTTCTCCTTCGCCTGCTCCTCGGTGTAGCCCATGGAGGCGACCTGAGGGTTGCAGAAGGTGGCGCGCGGGGTCATCATGTAATCCTCGATTTCGAGGGTCTCCGCGTCCGCGATGGTCTCGGCGGCGATGATGCCCTGTGCCTCAGCGACGTGCGCCAGCTGGAGCTTCGCCGTGACATCGCCGATGGCGTAGATGCCGTCGACGTTGGTGCGCATGCGCTCGTCGATAGCAATAGCCCCACGATCGGTCAGCTCGACACCCGTGTTCTCCAGGCCGTAGCCCTCGGTGCGCGGAGCGAAGCCGACGGAGATCATCACGCGGTCCGCGGTGAGGGTCTGCACGTCTTCGGAGTCGTTCTTCTTCACGTCGACCTCGACGGAATCGCCGTTGTCGCGCACCTCGGTGGTGGCGTGGCCGGTGAGCAGCTTCACGCCGAGCTTCTTGTAGCGCTTCGCAATCTCCTTGGACACATCCTTGTCCTCGTTCGGCAGGACGCGGTCCATGTACTCGATGACCGTGACGTCCACGCCGTAGTTGGACAGCACGTAGGCGAACTCCATGCCGATGGCGCCGCCGCCGACGATGATCATCTTCTCCGGGGCCTCCGGGTTGAGGATCTGCTCCTCGTAGGAGACCACGTTGTCGGACAGCTCGATGCCCGGGAGGGTGCGCACCACTGCGCCGGTGGCGATGATGCAGTCGTCGAAGGTGACGGTCATGCCCTTGTCGTCGCCCTCGGTGATCTCGATGGTCTTGGCGTCCTTGAACGAGCCCAGGCCGTTGATCTCCTGGATCTTGTTCTTCTTCATCAAGTAGTGCACGCCGCCGACGATCTTCTCGGAGACCTTGCGGGAGCGCTTTTGGGCGTCCGTGTAGTCGAACTCCACGTCGCCCTTGATGCCGAACGTCTTCGCCTCGTGGTTGAAGATCTCCGCAACCTCTGCGTTCTTGATCAGCGATTTGGACGGGATGCAGCCCACATTCAGGCACACACCTCCCCAGTACTGCTTCTCAATGACAGCCACTTTCTTACCAAGCTGAGCTGCACGGATAGCGGCAACGTAGCCACCGGGGCCCGCGCCGAGGACAACAACGTCAAAATGTTCTTTACTCACGGTTCATATGGTACGTGCACCTCTGGCAAAATGTCTCAAGAGCATGTCCGCGCCCTTGAATGGAAAGCGAGTCACACCCGTGAAACTCACCCGTCCCGCCGTCGCGGCGGCAACCGTCGCCATCCTCGCCGCCTCCGCGGTTCCCCACGTTGCCGACCAAGCCGACGCCCCCGGCCCCGTGATCCAGGCGGCGGACGAGAAAGTGCTTACCTCCGTGAAGGAAGTGCCCGAGGAGGCACCGGCTGCTGAGAAGGCGCCGGAGGAAGAGGTTGGGGACGGGAAGGTAGAGGGTGCCGCGGAGCCGTCGATAAGCAAAAAGCCTGCTGAACTACCTCAAGGCGATAGCGAGCCCGTCACGGACGAAAACCTGCCGGACCCCGAGCCCGTGCCCGAGGCAGAGCCGACCGATCCGCCCGTGCGCGCACTCAATGAGGCGCCGAAGACTTACAAGGGTGAGCCACAAAGGTGGTACTCGCTGACCAAGTACGGCGCGCTACCACATGGCGAGGCGCTCGAAGTGAAGTCCGAGTCGATGGAGCGATACATCCCGATCGCGTTCTTCCGCGCCCACGACGCGAACAACAACATCGTCGACAACGCTCCGACGATCTACCTGCTTAACGGCGCTGGCGGGTCTGAGCAGAACACCGACTGGGTGGCGCAAGCACTGCCGCAGATGGTGGAAACGTTCCGCGGCCAGGGCGTCAACGTCGTGGTGCCAATGGAAGGCGCGTTCTCCTACTATGTGGACTGGGCCGCGGAGCCGCCCGTATCGCCGGAAGAGAGCCACTTCTACAAGGGCAAGCAAATGTGGTCGACCTTCCTTGCCAAGGAACTCCCCCAGGCCATTGAGCGGTACGCGAAGGCCAACGACAAGCGCGCCGTGGCCGGCCTTTCGATGGCGGCGACCTCCACCCTGCTGCTGGCCGAGCACAACCCGGGTTTCTACCAGGCGGTCGGCTCTTACTCCGGCTGCGCGGCGACCTCCACCCCGCTGCCGAACTTCTTTGTTGGCCTGACAGTGAACCGTGGCGCGTCCAGCATGACCCCGGACCACGTCTTCGGCCCGATGGGCTCGGACTACAACCGCTACAACGACGCGCTGGTCAATGCCGCGCAGCTGAAGGGCACGAAGGTGTACCTGTCTACCGGCACCGGTTTGGCTGCCGAGTCCGACATGGCGGGCACCCTGGCGAAACGCCTGAAGGACACCGGGCAGTACAGCGACTTCGAGGCATCCTCGGTGGGCTCAGCGAAAGCGTACACGCTTCAGGTTGAAGGCGGTGTGATTGAGGCGGCGATGAACGCTTGCACCCACGACCTCATCGCGAAGATGCAGGGCAACGGTATGAAGCGCGCCGCTGGCGAAGTGATCCAGTCGGACGAGGATTTCGTTGCGGAGCTGCGCAACGTGGGCACCCACTCCTGGCCGGTGTGGAAGGACGACCTGAAGCTGTCCTTCGACCGGGTGTTCAAGCCGGCGCTTGGGCTCTAAGGTGTCGTTGAGCTCGGTCACTTGAGGGGGCAGAAAACCGGGGCACGAAAAAAGGCGCGATTTTTCGATCGCGCCTTTTTGCTTGGGTTCTCTGGGGTTTCCTGAGCCTTAGAACATGCCCAGGTTGAATGCGATGGTGGAAGACATCGAGGAGCCAGCGTGGATAACCTGGCCGAGGACCTCGTTGATTTGCAGCTGGATTGCTTCGATCGGGTTCACGGGAAAGCCTTTCGCTAGAGGGGGTGGGGGCAGACAACGTACGTCACGCTGGCAACTACCGTAACGTACGATAACTTGCCGTACCGTACAATGCCGCATGAATGCAGGCAAGACCGGCGAAAGGACAGCGTTTCCCATGAAGCACCTGAAATCGGCGATTGTCGCCGCAGTCACCGCGACGGCGCTCGCCCTCGCACCCGTCGCGACGGCGGTTCCGCAGCCTGCCGGCGTTGTGAAGACGTGGGATGCTCCCTCCAGCCCACCCCTGGTAACCAACACCGGCACGCCTCAGGGCTGGGTGAAGCAGGTGGACCACAGGAACCTGCTGTCGTTTAAGGTCTTCTCACCTTCGATGAAGCGCGACATCCCCGTCGCCGTCATCCCCGCCACCGACGCGGCCGGTAAGCGCGTGCAGAAGGCGCCGACGCTCTACTTGCTCAACGGCGCAGGTGGTGCGGAGCAAGACCAGGACTGGGTCAACATGGCTACCACCGTGAAGTTCTTCCAGGGCAAGCGCGTCAACGTGGTGATCCCGCAGGCTGGCGCGTTCTCCTATTACACGGACTGGGTGGACAACAACCTGAACACCCCGTATCTGAAGGGCCCGCAGAAGTGGGAGACGTTTCTAACCAAGGAGCTGCCCGGCCCCATCGAACGCACGATGAATGCAAACGACAAGCGTGCTATCGCCGGGTTCTCCATGTCCGGCACGTCCGCTCTTGTGCTGCCGCAACACAACCCCGGCATGTACAAGGCCGCTGCCTCCTTCTCTGGCTGCGCCGCCACTAGCTCCCCGCACGCCTACAACTACGCGCGTCTGACCGTGAACCGCGGCGGTGCGCAGCCGGAGCAGATGTGGGGCCCGATGGGCGGCAAGTACAACCGCTACAACGACGCGCTGCTCGGCGCCGAAAAGCTGCGTGGCACGAAGCTGTACATCTCCACCGCGACGGGGCTGGCGGGCCGCCAGGATCAGGTCTCTTACCTGGTGGGACTGGGGTTGCAGCCAGCCGCGGCGCAGCTGAACTCGGCAATCCTGCAGGTTGAGGGCGGTGTCATTGAGGCCGCGATCAACCAGTGCACGCACGACCTGCGCGCGAAGCTGGAGGGCCTGAAGATCCCGGCGCACTACGAGTTCCGCAACGTGGGCACCCACTCCTGGTCCTACTGGCGCACCGACGTGGAAAAGGCGTGGGCCACCACGCTGAAGCCGGCACTGGGCGTGTAAATGCGCTCGATCGCACCGCAGCTTCTCGACGAAATCTCCGGCCCCGACGCCCTCGCCTGGGCGAGCGAGTGGTCGACTGCCACCGAGGCAAAGCTGGAAAGCGCCGAACTGCGGGAGCGTATCCGCGCGTCACTAGACGCGCAGGACAAGATCCCGTAGGTGCGCCGACGCGGGGAGTACCTGTATAACTTCTGGCGCGACGCAGACCACCCGCGGGGCCTGTGGCGTCGCACCACCTCCGAGGGTTTCGAATCTGGGGAATGGGAGGTGGCTTTAGACGTCGATAAGCTTGCTGCCTCAGAGGGCGAGGACTGGGTGTGGAAGGCGCCGCCGTGCTACCTCTGACCTGGGACAGGGCGCTCGTGTACCTTTCGCGCGGCGGGGCTGATGCGACGGTGGTGCGCGAGTTCGATTTAAAAAACGGGCGTTTTTTGGAAGACGGGTTCTGCGTGCCCGAGGCGAAGACATCCGTGAGTTGGGTGGACCGCGACACCATCCTGGTGGGCACCGACGAGGGCGAGGGGTCGCTCACCGAATCCGGCTACCCGATGCGGGTGAGCCGGTGGACCAGGGCGGGCGAAAAAACGGCCCTTTTTTCGGGCGAGCCTTCTGACGTGGCCGTATCCGGATCTTACGACCCCACCCCGGGCTACGAGCGCATAGTGATCGAGCGGGCCTTGGACTTCTACAACTCGCGCACCTGGGTCGACGGCGTGGAGCTCGAGCTGCCCACGGACTGCGATGCGATCCCCCATGGGCCGTGGCTGTTCATTCAACCACGCACCACCTACGGCGACGTGCCGGCGGGTGCGCTGGCGGTGGTCGAGCTAGAGGCGTTCCTTGGAGGGTCGCGCGAGTTCACGGTGCTGGAATCAGATGCCACTGTCGAGCAGATCGCGTTCACGAAGCACCACCTGCTGCTGACGTGCCTGGTGGATGTGGCGACGCGCATTTACCGCATCGAGTTGGGTACCTGGCAGCGCGAAGAGATTGCGCTGCCCGATGCTGCGGCGGCCCACGTAGTGGCCACAAGCGCGCTCGACGGCGACGAGACTTGGATCGCCGCCTCCAGCTTCACCACCCCAACCACCCTGCTTCGCGACGGCGAGCCGGTGAAGCAAGCGTCTTCGCACTTTGACACGTCCGGCTTGGAAACGCGTCAGCACTGGGCTACCTCGGCAGACGGGACGCGGATCCCCTACTTCATCACCGGCACCTTCGACGGGGAGACGCACCCGACGCTGGTGGGCGGATACGGCGGCTTCGAGGTCTCGCTCACCCCGGGGTTCTCAAACGTGCGGGGCATGGCGTGGCTGGAAAAAGGGCGGTTTTTTGTGCAGCCGAACCTGCGCGGCGGCGGCGAGTTCGGGCCCGAATGGCACACGCAGGTGGTGAAGACGAACCGGCACAAAGTGTGGGAGGACCACAAAGCGGTGCTGGAGGACCTGGTGGCGCGCGGGTACGCGAAGCCGGAGCAGATCGCGATTCGCGGCGGATCCAACGGCGGCCTGCTCACCGCCGGGGCGCTCACGCAGTACCCGCAGGCGTTCGGCGCGGCCGTAGTGCAGGTGCCACTGACGGACATGCTGCGCTACCACACGCTATCTGCCGGCGCGTCCTGGATGGCGGAGTACGGTGACCCGGGCGATGCGGTTGAGCGCGCCGCTATTGAACGCTGGTCGCCGCTGCACAACGTGCGTACCGAGCCTGCGTATCCCCCGGCGTTGGTCACCACTTCCACCCGCGACGACCGCGTGCACCCGGCCCACGCCCGCACGTTCGCGCTGGCGTTGCACGAGGCGGGCCAGCCGGTGGACTACTTTGAGAACACAGCGGGCGGGCACGCGGGGGCGGCTGACAACGACCAGGTGGCCCGTGTGGAAGCGATGATCTATACCTGGATTGAGCAGCACATCGCTTAACTGCGTTTTCGCTGGTCAGGAACGCGTCGGCGCGTGCTATATCGTGTGCATTCACACACTCATTCCGCTTAATTTACGCACGCACCCACGGGGGACACCATGCAAGGCCCGCACTTCCTTATCCAGGTAGAAGATAACCCGACGGCCAGCGCCGCTCGCGCCATCGTCGCCGCCGAGTACGCCATGTTTTCGCGCTTCGCACACGAGGATTTCGGCAGTTACGACTACGAAGAGACGGTGATGCACCTGTCGAAGATGTCGGGCCGGGGCAAGGTGCGTTCCGACGCCGGCCTGTTCTCCTACGTGCGGTTGCACGACCTGCCGGGTTTGCGCGCGCTGCAGGATGAGCACATGCTTCTCGACGTCCAAAGGTTAGAAACCGTCGACTCAACACTTCACCTCCTCGGCGTCGACCCGGATCCGGCACATCTCGAAGCGGCTGACAAGCTGCTGGTGGACTTATTCACCCCGAAGCGACCGCGACAGGAACTCCCCGGCCCGACCACCATCACCCGCAGGTTGAGGGCGCTTATCGCACGCCTGAACCCAGACACGGATTTCGACCCGAAGAAGCGCAAGGAACGCGAGGAGAAGGCCCGTGGCAAAGATGAGGTCACGCAGGTCAACTTCTACGACCATCACGACGGCCAGCAGCTCAAAGCGGGCATGGAGGTGGACACGGACCCGGTGGTGATGGAGACCTTCAAGGCCCGGGCAGAATCGGTGGCGAGGGAGGAGAAGGTGTCGGTGGCGGAAGCCGTCGAAAAGCTGCTGTGCGGCGAGAGCGACCCGAAGATCACCCTCTACGCTTTCACCCCGCTGGACGAAACGGGCAAGCGCATCGCCGGCACTCCGTTCTACCTGCGCGGGTGCGGGTGGACGGACGCGGACGGCACGGCGCGGCTCGAGGAGATGGCGGACCGCGCGAAGCGGGTCCCGCTGGACGGGGAGCAGGACGCGGTGACCGATGCGTACAAACCGACCCAGACCATGCGGGCGTACGTCGAGGCGCGTGACGGGACCTGCATCTACCCGGGTTGCGGGCGCGATGCGAGCGGCTGCCAACTCGACCACCGCATCCCCTTCGAAGCGGGCGGGCCCACCACACCGGGCAATTTGTTCGCACTATGCCAAAAGCATCACAACATGAAGACCGATAAGTCGGCGTTCTACATCCCCGACCCGGCCACGGGTGAGATCGTGTGGCTTTTCGGGGACGGCACGTACCAAATCGTGCAGCCCGAGGGGATGTTGTACGAGATGACCACGCCGCTGAACCCGCGGTGGGCGTCCACACTCGACCGACGTAAAGACGCGAAGGCGAAAAACACACAGTTTTTCGCAATGGGCCACAAGCTTCTGGACGATTACCGCATCCACCGCGACCGGGAACGCTGCGAACGAGAGATCGCACAGCTGGAGCACGACCACGGCAAAGAATTCGGCTTCGAGCCGGACGACCTGTTCCGCCCGCTGGACCGCATCTCGGAGCTTCTGTAGCCGCCCTGCACTAAGATGCCGGGGGTGAAACACCTGTCCCTGGCCACCATCTTCGCGGCACTCAGTGGCTTCGTGCTGATGTGGGTGGCCACGTGGGGGCTGGACGTCGAGACGGGTGAGTACCGCTATTTCTCCGCGTTTTGGGGCTTGTTTTTTGCCAGCGCCGGGCTTATCGACGGCATCACGCACGAAACCACACGCGCCGTCGCCTCTTCCCGCGAGACTGGCGTGAAAGGCTCCGCGAACCCGTGGAAACTCGGCGCGTTGGCGGCCGCGTTGACCACGCTGGCGGTCGTTGCCGTCGGGGTGTTTGCGATGCGGGTGTTGGTGCCGCCCTCCCCTGGGCTGGCCACCACGCTTTTGGTGTTCGGCCTGGTGAGCTACATCTTCCAGGCGGTGCTGTCGGGCATTTTGTCCGGGGTGAACTTGTGGAGCCAGTACGCCTCGCTGGTGGCCCTGGACTCGGGGTTGCGCCTCGCGCTCGCGCTTGTGGCGTGGGCGTTCGGGTGGGGCCTGCCCGCGTTTCTGGCTATCACGGTGTTGGGCGCGGTGAGCTGGTGCGTTGTTCTTAGCGCTTCTCCGGTGGCGCGGGTGAACATCCGGGTTGCGCTGGATGTGGACCGGGAGGCGTTTGTGCGCCGGGTGGTCTCGGCGATGTTGGCGTCGGGGGCCTCGGCGGCGATGATCACCGGGTTCCCCACTGCGGTCAGTGCGGCGTTTCCGGATACGCCGGCGGTGTCGTTGACGGTCAGCGCGGTGAATAACGCGGTGATGCTCACTCGCGCGCCGGTGCTCGTGCCGTTGCAGCGTTTCCAGTCGGCGCTCGTGGTCCGTTTTGTAGAGCAGCGCGACCGTGTGCACAGGGCGCTCGCGGGCCCGGTGGCGGCGGTTCTGGCGTTGGGTGCCGTGGGGTTTGTCGCGGCGTGGGCGTTGGGCCCGTGGATCTTGTCGGTGGCGTTCCCGCCCGAAATGGCGATGCCGGGGTTGCAGCTGGGTCTGCTCACACTCGCGTCGGCGTTCATGGGCGCGTTGATGATCACGGGTGTTGCGACACTGTCGCTGGAGCGCCACCCGTGGTACGTAGCAGGGTGGATCGTGGCCGGTGCTGTGTCGTTTGGCCTGTTGTTCCTCAGCCCGTGGGGGGTGACCACGGCGGTGATCGTCGCCCTCTACGCCGGCCCGCTCGCGGGTGCGCTGGTGCACGTCGCGGGCCTTGTAAGGTAGGCGGGCATGGAAAGGATGCTGGTCACGGGCGGCGCGGGGTTCATCGGCTCGAACTTCGTGCGCAGGGCGTGCGGGTTGTACGAGATCACGGTGGTGGACAGCCTCACGTACGCGGGCAACAGGGCGAATTTGGACGGGTTGGACGTCAAGTTCGTCGAGGGGGATATTTCGGAGCAATTGCTTATCGACGACCTCACGGCCCACAACGACATCATCGTGCACTTCGCCGCTGAGTCCCACAACGACAATTCGCTGGAAAATCCGGCCGTTTTTCTCCACACGAATATCGGCGGCACGTTCACGCTGCTGGAGGCGGCCCGTAAGCACGGGAAGCGCTTCCACCACATTTCCACCGACGAGGTGTTCGGCGACTTGCCGCTCGGCGGCGACGACAAGTTCACGGAGGAGACTGCGTACAACCCTTCTTCGCCCTACTCGGCGACGAAGGCAGGCTCGGACCACCTGGTGCGGGCTTGGATCCGTTCGTTCGGGCTGAACGCGACGATCTCGAACTGCTCCAACAACTTCGGCCCGTACCAGCACATTGAGAAGTTCATCCCGCGCCAGGTGACCAACCTCATCGACGGGCGCCCGGCGAAGCTGTACGGCGACGGGCTACAGGTGCGCGACTGGATCCACGTCGACGACCACAACGACGCGGTACTCACCATCCTCGAGCGCGGCCGTGCGGGCGAGACGTACAACATCGGGGCGGACAACGACCACATCACGAACAAGCAAGTGGTGGAGATGCTCTGCGAGCTCATGGGCGGCACCTACGAGCACGTCACCGATCGGCCGGGCCACGACCAGCGCTACGCCATGGATGCCACAAAACTACGCCGCGAGCTCGGCTGGGCACCGAAGAAAGACTTCCGCGAGGGGCTTGCCGAAACGGTTGAGTGGTACCGCGCCAACGAGTGGTGGTGGAGGCCGGGCAAGGATGACGTCGAAAAGCAATATGCGCAAAGGGGACAGTGACATGATCGCAGGCCTTGAGGTGCACGACCTTACGCTGCACGAGGACAACCGCGGCTGGTTCAAGGAAAACTGGGCCGGGCAGGTGCTCGTGCCGCGGCAGCAGAACGTGAGCTTTAATGCCCGGCGCGGGGCGACACGCGGCATGCACGCAGAGCCGTGGGACAAGTGGGTCTCGGTGGCGAGCGGGCGCGTGTACGGCGCGTGGGTGGACATGCGCGAGGGCTCCGAAACCTACGGGGAGACGTTCGGCTGCGAGATCGGGCCCGAGACCGCAGTGTTCGTCCCGCGCGGGGTGGCGAACGGTTTCCAGGCGCTCGAGGACAACACCACCTACATTTACCTGGTGAATCAGCGGTATGCGCCCGGCGGCGCGTTCTGCTCCTACCGCGAAATCGATTGGCCGCTGCAGCCGACGGAGCTCTCGGAGAAAGACCTCGCGCACCCCATGCTCGCCGACGCGGAACCGATGCCGCCGCGCAAGATCCTGGTCACCGGCGCTGGCGGTCAGCTGGGGAAGGCCCTGCAGAAGGTGTGGGACGAAAAAACGGCCGATTTTTTCACCCGCGCAGAGTTCGACATCACCGATGCACCCGACCTGGACTTTTCGCGGTACTGGGCCATCGTGAACTGCGCCGCCTACAACGACGTCAACGGCGCGGAGCAGAACCGCGCGACCGCCTGGTCGGTGAACGCGGACGCGCCGGCGGGCTTGGCGCGCCTCGCCAACGAGCACGACCTGACCTTGGTGCACGTCTCCTCCGACTACATCTTCGACGGCACCGTTGAAACCCACACCGAGGACGAGCCCGCCTCCCCGCTGTCCGCGTACGGCGCCTCCAAGGCCGCCGGCGACACCGCGGCGCAGGTGGCGCGCAAGCACTACGTGGTGCGCACAAGCTGGGTGTTCGGCGACGGCCCGAACTTCATGGCCACGATGTCGCAGCTCGCCCGGCGCGGCGTCTCCCCGAAAGTGGTCTCCGACCAGCGCGGCCGCCCCACCAGCGCCGAGGATCTGGCCAAGGGCATCGCGCACCTGCTTGCATCGGGCGCGGAGTACGGCGTGTACAACATCACCTCCGACGGCGACACCGCCTCCCGCGACGAGATCGCCGGTGCGGTGTTCATCGGCATGGGCTGCGACCCCTCCGACGTGCACCCGGTGACCACCGAGCAGTACGGTGCCGAGTTCGGCGCGGAGGCGCCCCGCCCGAAGGAATCCACGCTCAGCCTGGACAAGATAAAAAACGCCGGTTTTTCCCCGAGTAACTGGCGGGCTGCCCTGGCGATCTACCTGGCTACACTGTCGTAGACATGAAGGGCATCATCCTCGCGGGCGGCTCGGGCACGCGCCTCTACCCCATCACGAAGGGCATTTCGAAGCAGCTCATGCCCATCTACGACAAGCCGATGATCTACTACCCGCTGTCCACCCTCATCAGCGCCGGCATCCGCGAGGTCCTGATCATCACCACGCCCGAAGATCGGGCGAATTTTGAGCGATTGCTTGGCGACGGCTCCCGCTTCGGCATCATGCTCCACTACGCCGAGCAGCCCAAGCCGGAGGGGCTGGCCCAAGCCTTCATCATCGGCGAGGACTTCATTGGCGAGGACTCGGTGGCCTTGGTGCTCGGCGACAACATCTTCGACGGCTCCGGTCTGTCCAACATCCTCGGAGAAATCCGCAACGTCGACGGCGGCGCGATCTTCGCCTACGAGGTGTCCGACCCCCAGCGCTACGGCGTGGTGGAGTTCGCCCCCGACGGCACGGCGTTATCCATCGAGGAGAAGCCGGCCGACCCGAAGTCCAACTTCGCGGTGGTGGGTCTGTACTTTTTCGACAACGCAGTGGTGGAGATCGCGAAGACGATCGAGCCGAGCGCCCGCGGCGAGCTTGAAATCACCAGCGTGAACGAGGCCTACCTGAACCAGGGGCGCCTCAAGGTGCACCGCCTCCACCGCGGGGACGTGTGGCTGGATACAGGCACCATCGACTCGATGAGCGAGGCCAGCTCCTACGTCGAGGTGCTGCAGAAACGCACCGGCACGGTGATCGGCTCTCCAGAGGTAGCGGCGTACCGCGAGGGCTTCATCGACGCGGACCAACTCGTGCGCCTAGGTAACGAGGTGCTGAAGTCCGGCTACGGCCGCTACCTCATCGACGCGGCGAGGGACTAGCTCATGAGCACCATAGCCGCGCTGATCACCGCCTATCGCGGCACGGACCCGGCGGATCTGAAGCGCGCTCTCGACTCGATCGCGGGGCAAACAAGGCCCGCGGACGACATCGTGATCGTGCTTGACGGCCCCGTGGCGGAGGGGGTGGAGGTTGTGGTGCGGAGCTTCGTCGATAAGCAAAAAAATGCCCGTTTTTTGCGCCTGCCTGAAAATGTGGGGTCCGGCAGGGCGTCGCAGGCGGGCCTGGAGACGATCGACGCGGAGTTCGTGGCGCGGCTCGACTCCGATGACGTGGCGAAACCCGAGCGATTCGAAAAACAGGCCGTTTTTCTCAACGAGCATCCGGACGTTGCCGCCGTGGGGACCGCCGTGGAGGAATTCGCGCGCGAGCCGGGTGATTCCGGCACGATCCGCGCGCTGCCTGAGGATCCGTCGTGCTACGCGAGGATGAATTCGCCGTTGAATAATCCGTCGGTGATGATGCGCACTGCTGCAATCAAGAGAGCCGGCGGGTACCTCGACGTGCATTTCATGGAGGATTACGACCTGTTCGCGCGCTTGCTTCGCGACGGCTGGCGCCTACACAACCTCCCCGAACCCCTCACCTACTTCCGAGTCGACGACGCGCAGTTCGCACGCCGCACCGGCCGCGAGATGTTCGCCTCAGAGCGCCACATGCAGCGCAACCTTGTGCGCTACGGGATTGTGTCGAAACCGCGGGCGGTGCTGAACTTCGCGCTGCGCTCGGCGTACCGGCTCCTGCCCACCGGGCTGCTCAAGCGCGCCTACGGTGTGCTGTTCCACCGCCCGGGGTAATCTCTCCTTCTGACATGAGCGATCACCGCGAAGCGTTCGCAGATACCTGGCTGATCGTGCCTTGCTACAACGAGGGCACGGTCATTTTCGACGTGCTCTCAAACGCCCGCGAGACGTTCCCCAACATCGTGGCCGTCAACGACGGCTCGAAGGATAACTCCTCCGAGCAGATTCACGCGGCCGGGGCGCACCTGGTGAACCACCCGGTGAACCTGGGTCAGGGGGCGGCGATCCAAACCGGCGTGGAGTACGCCCGCGCCCACAAAAACGCGCGTTTTTTCGTGACCTTCGACGCGGACGGCCAACACCAAGTCAAAGACGTGGTGCGCATGGTGGAGCGGCTGCGCGCCGAGCCGTTGGACATCATCGTGGGCACGCGCTTCGCGGGCCAGGACAACTCGCAGGTTCCCTGGCTGAAGCGGCTGGTGCTAAAAACCGTCGTTTTTCTGTCGCCGCGCACGAGGCGACTCGGGCTTTCCGACGCCCATAACGGCCTGCGCGTCTTCAACCGCAGGGTGGCCGAGGAGATGAACATCCGGATGAACGGAATGTCGCACGCCTCGGAGATTGTGGCGATGATCGACAAACTCGGCTGGCGCGTGGACGAAGAGCCGGTGGACATCTTGTACACCGAGTACTCCATGAGCAAGGGACAGTCGCTGATCAACGGCGTGAACATCCTCGCCGACGGGCTCGTGGCAAGGAGGCTCCCGTGATCCAAGCGTTGCTGCTGCTGGCGATTGTCGCGCTGGCCGCCTACTTCTTTATCAACCGCCGCAAGGCGAACGCGAAGGCGTGGGTGAAAGTCGGGTTCGTGGTGATGATGCTCGCCGCGGTGTGGGCGATCGCAAGGCCTGACGACGTCACCGTCCTGGCGAACTGGCTCGGCGTCGATAGGGGCACCGACCTGATGCTTTACGTGCTCATCATCGCGTTCTTCTTCACCACGGTGTCCACGTGGACGCGCTTCCGCGAGCAGGAGCTGCGGTACGCGCGCTTAGCGCGGGCGGTCGCGCTGCAGAACGCGG
Organism: Corynebacterium sp. Marseille-P4321; assembly: GCF_903645305.1. GTDB lineage: Bacteria > Actinomycetota > Actinomycetes > Mycobacteriales > Mycobacteriaceae > Corynebacterium. The sequence continues at coordinate 326,456 of NZ_CAHJXO010000003.1, forward strand.
TAGCCCCGGGGGAGGAGCCGAAGGACCCAGCCCACCCTTAGCAGCACCCTTGGGATATGTTTATTACTAGGTAAATGTTTCCCGGAAGGATCCTCATGGCTGTCTCCCGTTTCACCTCTTCCGCAGTCGCTCTCGCGCTCGCCGCGAGTGTTGTCGCACCTGTCCCCGCGCGCGCCCAGGTAATCAGCGACACTGCCTCCGCAACCGTCCACACCACTTTCACCCAGTGGCAAAACGACCGTGACAATGCGCGCGCCGCACTCGACGGCGCCACCGCCGACGCCGACCAGGCCCGCGCCGATCTCGCCACCGCCGAAGAATCGCTCGCAAATGCGCGAGCCGAGTTGGACACGGCTGAGGAGAGGGTGCGTGCTGCTGAACAGGCCGTGGCGAAGCAGCAGCGCGACAACCAGTCCGCCTTCGAGGCAGAATTGACCCGACTGCGCGAGGAGCACGCCGCCGCAACCACGGAGAAAGCAGAGGCGGAAGCCCAGCTTGCCCGCGCCGAAGCAGCACTGCGGGACGCTACAGATGCCGCAGCGGCGGCACGCGAGGAGAAAGCGCGCCAGGAATCGGCGGTGGCGGAGTTTGACAGGCGGCTCGACGAGCTCGCCGGAACCATCATCGGCAAAGGAAACGAGCGGGATGCGCAAAGCGCTTGGCAGACGTTTTTCGCAAACCACCAATTCACCCAGATCGAGTACCAGCGTCTGTGTGCTCAGGCAATCCTGGAGATGGTGAACGAGTACCGCATCGCGAACGGACTTGCGCCACTGCGCACGCACGTGCGCTACAACGTCCAGGCAGAAGGCTATAGCCGCGAGATGTCGCGCCTTGATATTTTCGAGCACTCTGACAAGCAGAAGTGGGGTTACTCGGGAGAAAACATTGCCCTGCTCGGGTACTACGACCCGGAGAGCATGACCTCCGACGACTGGGGGAAGCTCGCGGAGAGGTTCTTCAATGGGTGGCGCAACTCTCCCGGGCACAACCAGAACATGCTCGAGTCGATTTTCCAAGGCATCGGGATGGGTGTGGACATCGATCAAAAGGGGGCCTTCCGAGCGACGACCATGTTCTTTATCGAAGACACAAAACTCACCAACGGCAGTTTCTACAACCAGTCCCCTGCCACCACTACAGCGTTGCGTTCCGAGTACCCCCACTACTACGCCAGCGGGGCGAAGGAGCTTCTCGGCCTCGGGGACTGGACTGCACCGCGCGACCCCAACGGTGCGATGGTGGACAACGCCAAGATCCTGGGGGGCAAAGCTGCCCAGATGCGAAAGGTGCAGGGCCTCAACACGGACTTCGACCGGCGCGTGGACATGTCGCACGCCGCGAATCCGGCGAAGGCTGCTGAGTATGGAGCAAGAGTCGACCGCCTCAATGGCGAGATTGGGTCACTGTCGCGCGGTTACGCCGATCTCCTGGCCGAACGCGAGACAGCGCAACAGCGGCTTGATACAGCGACTGAACACGAGCGCGAAACCGCCACCGGTGTCGAGCGGGCAAACACGGAACTTGCGCAGGCTCGCAGCAGCGTGGAAGCATCAATTACCCGCCTCAACCGTGCAGACACAGCCTCACAGAACGCGCCGAGTGCTCCGAACCCCGTCGCCCCAGCACTCTTCGACGAGCGGGATGCTGCACGGGACGCGCTTCCCGGAGCTCGCGATGCCGTCGAAGCCGCACGTCAGACGGTCGAAGAAAAAACCGCCGTTTTTTCTGATGCTGAAACCGCCCAGGCTGAGGCATTGGAAGCCTTCAACGCCATCACGGCGAACGAGCCGCAACGCCCCTCACCAACCACTCCTACAAGCCCGACCAACCCGCAGCCCGACAACAACCCGAGTGGCAGTTCCGTCGGCACGGTTATCGGCGTGATTGTCGCGGTCCTCGCGGTGCTCGGCCTGCTGGCGGTCCTGTCGGGCCAGCTGAGCATCCAGTTCTAGCCCGCTAGTACCCCCGCCGGATCCATTCCTCGAGGTGCGGGGCTTCCTCGCCGATGGTGGTGTGGTCGCCGTGGCCGGTGCGCACGACCGTCTCCGCTGGCAGGTCGAGCACCGACTTCCGCAGGGAGTGGATGATGGTGTCGAAGGACGAGAACGAACGCCCCGTAGCTCCCGGCCCGCCCTGGAAGAGGGTGTCGCCGGAGAAGAGCTCGCCCGCCTCCTCGGCGTAGAGCACGACGGAGCCGGGCGAGTGCCCCGGGGTGGAGAGCACTTTGAGGTCGGTGCCGGCGATGGTGAATACCTGGCCGTCGGTAAGCGGCAGGTAGTGGGCGTCCGGGTTTTCGCGCTGCCACAAGAATCCGTCGGTGGGGTGCAGGTACACGGGGGCGTCGACAAGCTTGGAAAGCTCCGGCGCGGCGTCGATGTGGTCGGAATGGCCGTGGGTCGCGATGATGCCCTTCACCTTGCGCGAGCCGACCGCCTCGGCGATGGCTTCGGCGTTGTGCGCTGCATCGATGATGTACACCTCGCGCTCGTCGCCCACGATCCACACGTTGTTGTCCACCTCCCATTCGCCGCCGTCGAGCTTGAACAGGCCGGAGGTGACTACATTTTCAATACGCATTAGAACTCCACAACACTGCGCAGCACGTCGCCGCGCTTCATCTTGGCAAAAGCTTCTTCAATGTCCGCGATGCCGATGCGCTCGGAGACGAACTCGCCGAGCGGGAACCGGCCCTGCATGTGCAGGTCGACGAACGCGGGGAAGTCGCGCTCGGGCAGGCAGTCGCCGTACCAGGCGGGTTTGATGGAGCCGCCGCGGGAGTACAGGTCGATCGCGGGGATGTCTACGTGGTCGGTCTGGTTGGGCACGCCGACCATCACCATCCGCCCGGCGAGGTCGCGCGAGTAGAACGCCTGGCGCCACGTGGGCTGGATGCCCACAGCGTCGATGGATACGTCGACGCCGAAGCCGTCGGTGAGTTCGCGCACGCGCTCGATGACTTCGTCCTCGCTCATGTCCTTCGCGCAGATGGCGTCGGTTGCACCGAATGTTTCGGTCGCGGCATCGCACTTTCGCTTATCGACGTCAACCGCCACCACCTTCGTCGCGCCCGCGAGCACAGCACCCGCCACCGCGGCCAGGCCTACTCCGCCGAGGCCGAACACGGCAACAGAATCGCCGCGCTGCACCGCTCCGGTGTTCACCGCAGCGCCTAGGCCGGCCATGATGCCGCAGCCGAGCAGGCCCGCAGCCGCCGGGTCCTCGTCCGGGTTCACCTTGGTGCACTGCTTTTCGTGCACCAGCGTCTTCTCGGCGAAGGAGCCGATGCCGAGGGCGGGGGTGAGCTCGGTGCCGTCGTCAAGCGTCATGCTCTGCGAGGCGTTGAAGGTGTCGAAGCAGTTCTTCAGGTCGCCCTTGCGGCAGGCGCGGCACTGGCCGCAGACTGCGCGCCAGTTCAGCACGACGAAATCGCCGACCTCGACGTGGGTGACCTCCGAGCCGACCTGGTCGACGATACCTGCGGTTTCGTGGCCGAGGAGGAACGGGTACGCGTCCTCGATGTCGCCGTCGCGGTACGCTAGGTCGGTGTGGCACACGCCGGTGGCCTGAACTTTCACCACTACGTCGTTTGGGCCGGGGTCGGGGATGACGATGTCTACAACCTCAACCTCGGCACCTTTGGTTCTGGCAATGACTCCTTGCACTGTTTGTGTCATGCCGCCCCAGGGTAGTTAGGAACGCGCGATCACGTTCGCCACGTGCTCGTGGCCGCGCTGGTTCACGTGGACCGGAAGGTTGCCCGGCCCGCCGTAGAAGTCGACGAGCCCGGCCCACATGCGCTTGTCGTCCGGGGCGCACATGTTGTTGTGCCAGGTGGACGGTTTCAGGTCGAGGAATTCGACGCCTGTTGCGCGGGCGAGGTCCACCTGGGCCCACTGGATCATGTCTTCCCAGTGCACCAGCGGTGCGAACGGTGTGGTGTCGGAGACGTTCGGCGCGATGTGGAACAGGCAGGCGTTGCCGTTAGACGTGATCTTCGGGTAGCCCACGATCTGGATGCGCGCGTTGGGCGCGGCGGCGCGGATCCGGCGGACCTGCGGCGCCATGGCGTTGACCCAGTCGCGGCGGAAGGTGGGGGTGTCGCGGCCGTCGCGGTGGTAGGTGTCGTTGAAACCTGTGGTGATGATTACGCGTTGGGTGGCCGGGCTCAGCCCGCGGTCGTTGACGGCGCGGGTGACCTGCGATGCGAACTGCGGCCCCTTCTGGATGGAGACGGTGCCGGTGCAGGAGTAGTCGCGCGCGGGCATGCCGAGTTTGGCGGCCGAGCGCTTGCCCCAGTTGGTGGGGCTGGTGGGGCACCAATTCGTCACGTCGGAGAAGCCGCGCGGGTCGAGACCCAGCTTCCCACGGGCCCACTGTGGCCCACTTGGGTCGGAGACGACAGAGTCACCGAGGATGACCATGTTGCGTTCCTGCGCCTCCGCGGCCGGCGCTACCAGTCCGACGCTGGCGAGAACGGATGCTGCTGCGGCTACGACTGCGGCGACTTTACGGCGGGTGAGCATGTGGAACCTTCCTTACCTTCCCTGGACCTCTCTCGGCCTACTTCGTTGCCCTAAAGTTTTGTCGGAATGTTACTTTAAACCGTTTTTTCCATGTCGCAACATAAGGCTCAGGAGTCACATGCGCTACTTTAATCAAATGCGCCCAACCCAACGCCCTATGTTTTTGGCGAGATCCTTCGCCCGGTTCGTCCCCGCGGTGCTCCGCTCGGGCCTCGTCAGCCTTGAAGGCAGCCCACGCGCCGCGGCGCAGCTCGTCCCCAACCTCACCAGGTACTGGTTCACCACCGCCCGCGAGATCGAGCAGGGTGCGGCGGCTGTGCCGGATCGCATTGCGCTTATCGACGACGACGGGGCACTGCCCTACCGCCAACTCCGATACGACGCCCGCGCCTTGGCGAAGTGGCTGATCGGCCTCGCCGAGCGGGAGGCATTCGACGAGCTACGCATCGGCGTGATGGCCCGCAACGGCCGCGGAATCATCCTGCCCCTCGGCGCGAAGGGCTACACCGGTGGGCACATCTTCCTGCTCAACATCGGCTCGTCGACAGAGCAACTGCGCGGCATCATCGCAGAAAACCGCATCAACGTGCTGTTCATCGACGACGAGTTCGCCGACCGCATTCCAGATGTCGACGTGACGGTGGTGCGCGCCCACGTCGATAATGGTGCTGGCCTATCCATCGCAGACATCGTCAAAGCGCCGCCGTGCGACGCAGCCCTGCCCCGCTTCCCGAAGCACGGCAATATGGTGCTCATGTCCTCGGGCACCACCGGCATTCCAAAGGGCATCCTGCGTCCCGAGCCGCGCCTGCCGTTCGTCATCGCGGGCTACCTGGATGCCATCCCGTGGCGCGCCGGCGACACCGTGCAGCTTTCCGCCTCCATCTTCCACACCTGGGGCTGGTCGGCGCTGCAGGTTGCGTTGGCCACGCGTTCCACGATTGTCACGCGCCGCGTCTTCGACCCGGAAGCTTGCTTCGCGCAGATCCAGGATTTCCGCTGCGACGGGCTGATCTCCTCCCCGATCTTCTTCAAGCAGATGCTCGACTTGGAGGGCAACGAGCGCTTCGACACGTCGAGCCTGCGCTACCTCGCCACCGCCGGCAACGCCGTCACCCCGGCGCTGCTGCGTCGCACGACGCAGCGCTTCGGCCCCATCCTGGCCAACGTCTACGGCTCAACCGAGCTCGCACTCGCCGCGGCCGCCTCGCCGCAGCAAATGCAGGCAGACCCCACCACGGTGGGCAAGGTGCCGCCGGGCACAGTGCTGAAGCTTTTCGACGAGCACGGCAACGAAGTCCCCACCGGAAAAACCGGCCGAATTTTCCTACACAACGAAACTGCGCTGAAGGGCTACACGAATCCGAACACCGAGATCGTGGAAATCGACGGCCTGGTGGAGATGGGCGACCTCGGCTACTTCGACGAGCAAGGCTTCCTCCATGTGCAGTCGCGCAGCGACGACATGATCATCGTCGGCGGCGAGAACGTCCACCCGCAGTCCGTCACCGAGGTCCTCGACGACATGCCGGGCATCCACGAGGTGTACGCCCATGGCGTGGACGATCCGGACACGTTCAAGCGCATCGCGGTATGGGTGGTAAAAAACGCCGAAATTTCGGCCGATGAGGTCCGCGACTGGGTTCGCTCCCGCCTCGCGGATCATTCCGTACCCCGGGACGTGCACTTTATCGACGAGCTGCCGCGCAACGCCGTCGGCAAAGTCGTGCCCCGCTTCCTACCCGGTATTTAGCCCAGTATCTAAACTTTGGGTTCATGAAGCTCTCCCCCGCTTTCCTCCGCCGGTTCATGTGGCTGTGGCCCCCGTTTTTCGGGGCGGGCGTGCGCGTGCGCGAGTTCGCTGACGACGGCTCCCGCGTCGTCGTCACGCACAAGCCCAACCTGCTCACCCAAAACGGCGTGGGCACCGCTTTCGGCGGCACGATGATGGCTATGACGGACCCGTTCTACATGCTCGCCTCAATGGCGCGGCTCGGCGGCGGCTACAACATATGGGACGCGGGCGCCGAGGTGGACTTCGTGAAACCCGGCCGCGGGCGCCTCACCGCGGAAATGACCATCGACGACGCCACCTACGACCTCATCAAAGAGCGCACCGCGGACGGCTCGAAGTACTTCCACTGGTTCGAAACCGACATCGTGGACGAGGAGGACGACACCGTCGCGCACGTGCGCCGGCGCGTGTACTACCGTCAGAAACGAAAATGAGCCACCTGCGAGAATCGAACTCGCGACCTTCTCATTACGAGTGAGATGCTCTACCGACTGAGCTAAGGTGGCCGGACAGCGCTAGAAGGCTGTACCGAACAGCAAGCTTAAACTAGGCCCCCTGCATGTGTGAAACCGGCTGTTCAGGGCCGGTTCACTTGGCGTTGCAGGCGAGCCGGATCCGGCCGAGCATCCCGTTGAACGCCACCATGGGTAACACGTTTTGCCCGAGGCGCTCACGGCACTGGCTGATCGCGTCGAGGCACTCGGTGAGCCCTTCGGCGCTGACGCGTTCTGCGATCTCGCGGGCGAGGCCTTCGAAGTCTGGGTGGGTCAGCGGCACGGACGCCCCAGATTGGACCACCAAAGCGTCGCGGTACACCCCGGCCAGATCCACGAGCACGAGGTCGAAGACGTCACGCTTGCGGCGCGTTCCGCGCCTCTTCTGTTCGTCCTCGAGCTGCTTCACCGACGAAGCCACGCCACGCAGCGCCTTGGCCGCACCCTTCCCCTTCGCGCCCGCGCCTAAGGCTTCCTCGAGCTTGCGGCGTTCGGCGGCGTCGTCCGCAGCGTAGGCCTCCACGGCCTCCTTCTCCGCCGCCTTGATCAGCGCCCCCACTTCTTGGAACGCGCGGGCGCCGGCGAAGACCGACTCGGCGAGGTTGATCGCCATCGCGCGCCGGATCTGGGACTGGTTGGGCTTGTTGTCCTCGCCCATTCGCACGAGCCTGCGGGCCCGGCCGACGTGGCACATCGTGGTCGCGGCGGCGAGGCGAGCGTCCGATTCGCTTGCGCCTTCTTCCTCCGTGAGAATGCGGACCACCTCGTCCACCGAGGGCGCGGGGATGTACAGGTGGCGGCAGCGCGAGCGCAGCGTCTGCGAGAAGTCCTCCGGGTCGTCGGAGGGCGCGCACAGGATGATCACGGTGTGCTCGGGCGGTTCCTCCACTGTCTTGAGCAGCGCATCCGCGGCGCGCGTGTGGAGGCGGTCCGCGTTTTCGATGATGACCACGCGCCACGGGGCCACCGTCGGCAAGCGTGCTGCGTCCCGGACAATCTCGCGGGCGTAATCCACACTGATAAACAGCCCACGAGGCACGACCCGCACTACATCCGTGTGCCGCCCGGCGAGCGCGTCGCGGCACGCCTTGCATTCACCGCAGCCGACCACGTCGGGGTTTTCGCACACGAGCGCCGCCGCGAACGCGAGCGCCGCGTTCGACCGCCCGGACCCGGGTGGGCCGGTGAACAGCCAGGCGTGGGTCATCGCGTAACCGCCTTCACCCCTGGTTGCCGTGGCCGCGGACATGATGGTCTCGCGCACGGCGGGGGTATCGGCAAGGCGCTCGCTTACGCTGCGGGTAGTCACGAACGTACAGCGTACTCGGGCGCACGACGTGAACCGCTAAGGTGATACACCATGGATAGATTCTGGCGCGGGCTGAAGTGGCTCAGGGGCACCTCGTGGCCCCTGTACGCCGCGACCGTGCTGGGCACCAACCTCGCAGGCGCGATCGCCTGCATGGTGTTTATCCGCTACTTCATCCCCATGGAAGAGGTGGACCAGCTAGGCCTCGACGGCCAGCTCGGGCTGATCGGCATCGGGTACGCGGCCGCAGCCGTCCTCGTCGGCACCGTGGTGACTTTCTTCCTGTTCCGGCCGGTGTTGGAGTGGCAGCGCAGCCCCGACGACCACGACCCGAACATGGTCCGCCACCTGGTCATGCGGCTGCCGGTGTTACAGACCATCATCGTGGTGGCGGTGTGGGTAATAGGCATCGCGATTGTCACGGCAGCCGCAGTGCGTGTCGACACCCGATTGAGTCTCGTCGTCCTGATCACCACGGGGCTGACCTGCTTCGTCATGGCCGTGCTGACATACCTGCAGGCGGAGCGCCTCGTGCGCCCGATCGCCGCCGAGGCGCTCGCGCGGCGCTTCGAGGACTCCACGCTGCAGCCGCCGATCAAGTCCCGGCTCTACCTCACTTGGTTCACCACTTCCGCCGTGCCGATGGTCGGCGTGCTTCTGCTCACCCGCGCCCAGGCCCACGGCTTTTTCACGGGCCACGTCGGCGAGCTCACCCCGGCAATCGCGGCACTCATCGTCGCCGGGCTGGCTACAGGCCTGATGGGCACGATGTTCGCTGTGATGAGCGTGGTGGACCCCATCCGCGAGCTGCAGGGCGCCATCATGCGCGTGCGCCGCGGCGAGGGCGATGCACAGGTGGACATTTACGACGGCTCCGAGATCGGCGTCCTCCAAGCCGGCTTCAACGAGATGATGCGTGGCCTCGGCGACCGCCAGCGCGTGCGCGACATCTTCGGCAAGTACGTCGGCGCGGAGGTGGCGCAGAAAGCGCTCGAGGAACGACTGGAGCTCGGCGGCGAGGACCGCAAGGTGGCAGTGTTGTTTATCGACGTCATCGGCTCGACCACCTACGCCGTGAACCACACCCCGGAAGAGGTTGTGGAAGCACTCAATGAGTTCTTCGACGTGGTGGTTGAGGTTGTGCACCGCAACAAGGGCGTGATTAACAAGTTCCAGGGCGATGCGGCACTCGCGGTGTTCGGGGCGCCAGTCGCGCTTCACGACGCAGCCTCGCACGCCCTGCAAACCGCCCGCGAACTGCAGGACGAACTCTCCGAGCTCGAGCTGAAGGCCGGCATCGGTGTGGCCTCCGGGCACGTGGTGGCCGGCCACATCGGCGGCTCCGACCGTTTCGAGTACACCGTCATCGGCGACGCGGTCAACGGCGCCGCACGCCTCACAGAGATGGCGAAGGATACGCCGGGGCTTGTGCTCACCAACGCGGCGACCCTGCGCGCCGCTAACGAGGTTGAGCAGCAGCGCTGGACGCTGATGAAGTCGGTGGAGCTGCGCGGCCGCGGCAAGATGACCCAGCTGGCGCGCCCGGTGCGCTCCACCATGGCCGACCGGGCTTAAACGCCGCGCCAAAAAACTAGCGTTTTTTCGCCTTCACGACGCGCTTGGTGGTCTGGCGCGGCCGCTTTGCCGTCTTCTTCACGGTCTTCTTCGCAGCTTTCTTGGTGGCCTTCTTCTTGGCGGTCTTCTTCGCCTTCTTCGGCCCGTCCTCAGCCTCGCGTGCGCGGCGTGCCGAAAGCAGCTCGTTGGCGCGCTCGTCCGTCACCGTCTCCGGGGTGTCGCCGCGCTGCAGCGAGGCGTTCGTCTCACCGTCGGTGACGTACGGACCGAAGCGGCCGTCCTTAATGCTCATGGGCTTGCCGGAGACGTCGTTGTCGCCCAGCATCTTCAACGGCGGCTTCGCGGCGGCGCGGCCGCGGCGCTTCGGCTCGGCGTAGATCCGGCGCGCCTCCTCAAGCGTGATGCTGAAGATCTGGTCCTCGCTGGCCAGCGAGCGCGAATCCTCGCCCTTCTTCAGGTACGGGCCGTAGCGGCCGTTCTGGGCGGTGATCACTTCCCCATCGGCCGGGTCCACGCCCACTTCGCGTGGCAGGGAGAGCAGCTGCATCGCCTCGTCGAAGGTGACGGTGGCGGGCTCCATGCTGGAAAACAGGGAGGCGGTGGCGGGTTTCAGCTGCTCGTCGACAAGCTCGTTGATGCGCTTTTCCTTCGCGGCGGTGGCCGTCTTGGTCTCCCAGTTCTTCGCCCGCTTGCCTTCCTCGGCGCGCTGGGCGTCCTCCGCTGCGCGCTCCTCGGCTACGATTTCTTCGGCGCGGGCCTCGGCGACGGCGCGCTCGTCGTCACGCACAAGCTCCGTGACGTACGGGCCGAAGCGGCCCTCCTTCGCCACGATCGTGCGCCCGTTGGCGGGGTTTTGCCCCAGCTCGCGGCCGGATTGCGGGGTGGCGAAGAGTTTCTCCGCCATCTCCAGGGTGATCTCGTCCGGGGTGGCGGATTCCGGCAGGTTGGCGCGCTGGTACTCCGGCTCGCCGCCCTTTTCGCCCACCACGCGTTCGATGTAGGGGCCGTAGCGGCCTACTCGGACGACCACGGCACGGCCTTGGGCGTCGTCGAAAAGCTTCAGCGAATTCGCCTGACGTGCGTCGATGTGCTCGAGGTTGTCCTCGATCATGTGCTTTAGCCCGCCGCGCTTCGCAACGGCCTCGGCCATCGATTCCTTCGCGTCGGCGTCGCCGAAGTAGAAGCCGGAGAGCCACTCGGTGCGGTTCTCGTTGCCGTGGGCGATTTCGTCGAGCTCGTCCTCCATGGAGGAGGTGAAGTCGTAGTCCACCAGCGCGTCGAAGTTGTTTTCCAATAGCCCCACGACGGAGAACGCGACCCAGCTTGGCACCAGCGCGTTGCCGCGGGTGACCACGTAGCCGCGGTCCTGGATGGTTTTGATGATGCTGGCGTACGTCGACGGGCGGCCGATGCCAAGCTCTTCCATCTTCTTCACCAGGCTCGCCTCGGTGTAGCGCGCCGGCGGGTTCGTGGTGTGGCCGTCAGCCGTGACGTTTTTGGTGTCCAGCTGGTCGCCCTCGGCGAGCTGTGGCAGGCGCGTCTCCTTGTCGTTGGAGTCGGAGTAGGCGCGCAGCCAGCCCGGGAAGGTCACGGTGCGTCCCGTGGCGGCGAACTCGCAGGGGGTGCCGTCGGCGGAACCGAGCAAGGTCAGCTTCATCGAGGTCCCGCGGGCGTCTTCCATCTGGGAGGCGACGGTGCGCTGCCAGATCAGCTCGTAGAGCTTGAACTCCTCCGCGTCGAGCGACCCGGCGAGTTGGCCGGGGGTGGCGAAGCGCTCGCCAGCCGGGCGGATGGCCTCGTGGGCCTCCTGCGAGTTCTTCACCTTGCGGTCGTAGATGCGCGGCGATTTCGTGACGTATTCATTGCCGTACAGCTCCCGCGCCGCCGAGCGCGCGGCGTCCAGGCCCTGCTTCGACAGCGAAGTCGAGTCGGTACGCATGTAGGTGATGTGACCGTTTTCGTACAGGCGCTGCGCGATGCGCATAGTGCGCGCGGAGGTGAAGTGCAGCTTGCGCCCCGCCTCCTGCTGCAGGGTAGAGGTCATAAACGGCGCGTAGGGCTTGCGGGAGTACGGCTTTTCCTCCACCCCGGAAACTTGCATGGGGGCGGTTCCCAAACCGTCGACAAGCGCATGCGCATATTGCTTATCGACGACTACCGCATCGGACTTCAACCTCCCCCTGTCATCGAAGTCGCGGCCCTGCGCGATGCGTTTGCCGTCGACGGTGACCAGGCGGGCAGAAAAATCCTCTGTTTTTCCTGACTGCGGCGTCAGCTCCGCGGTCAGGTCCCAGTACTCCGCCGGGATGAACGCCATGCGCTCGCGCTCGCGCTCCACGATCACGCGGGTGGCCACGGATTGGACGCGTCCGGCGGAAAGGCGCGGCATGACCTTCTTCCACAGCACCGGGGAAACTTCGTAGCCGTAGAGACGGTCGAGGATGCGGCGGGTCTCCTGTGCATCCACCAGGTCCATGTCCAGCTCGCGGGTGTTTTCGGCGGCTTCGCGGATGGCGGATTCGGTGATCTCGTTGAACACCATGCGCTCCACCGGAACCTTGGGCTTCAGGGTTTCCAGCAGGTGCCAGGCGATCGCTTCGCCTTCGCGGTCCGGGTCTGTGGCGAGCAGGAGCTTGTCCGCGTCCTTCAGCTTCGCCTTGAGGTCCGCGACCTTTTTCTTCTTGTCGGTGGACACGACGTAAATCGGGGAGAAGCCGTCCTCCGGGTTCACGCCGAGTTTCGCCCAGGGCTCTTTCTTGTACTTGGCGGGGATGTCCGCGGCGCGGCCGGGAAGGTCGCGGATGTGGCCGACGGAGGCCTCGACAATATAGTCGTCGCCCAGGTATTTCTGGATCTTTTTCGCCTTCGTCGCGGACTCCACGATCACTAGCGTCTTACCGCTGGCAGCCACGTCTTAACGACCCCTCTTTACTCGCGTGCAAAACTCACTCTTTCTTATCAGACAACTAGCACACGGATATGCGAAAGCGTATTTTGGCGGGGCAGGCGTGTGTACGGAAAGGTGGACTCGGCGTGATCGATGCGCTCATTGGCTTCCTCAACACACTTATGGCGATGCCAATCTTCTACCCGCTGGTCACCGTACTGATTGTTCTGGATGCGCTGGCGCCGGTGGTGCCGAGTGAAACGGTGCTCAACCTCGCGGGCGCATTCGCTGCCTCGCAGGGGGTGCCGAATGTCGGCGCCGTGATCCTCGCGGCGATCATCGGCGGCGTGATTGGCGACAACATCTGTTTCGCCCTCGGCAGCAAGCTGATCAACAGGGTGGACGCGCTCGACCCGGAGTCGAAAGCGGGCCAGGCGATTTCCTGGGTGCGGCGCAACATGAACCGCGGCGCGGGTGCCACGATCATCGTGGCACGGTTTATCCCGTGGGCCCGCTGGGTGGCCACGATCGTGCTGAGCAGCGTGCGCTACAACTGGTTCGCGTTCTTCTTCTACGACACCATCGGCGTGGTCGTGTGGGCGTTCCTCTCCGTCGGCGTGGGCTACCTCGGCGGCTCGCTGTTTTCGGATTACCCCCTCTTGGCCATGGTGGTCGGTGTGCTCCTGGGCGCCACCGTGGGATTCATCATCCAGCGACTGCAGAACCGTCTGTTTGAGTGGCATGACGTGCGCCGCGGCATCAGCGCGGTCTAACCGGGGCCGATACGCAGCAAGGGCGGCACAGCAAAAAAGCCCCGTTTTTTCGGGGCTTTGAAAAATGGCTGTTTTTTCGGCGGCGGTTTTTGCGGGGTTAGATCGCGCGGACCTGCTGCGCCTGCGGGCCCTTCGCGCCCTCGCCGACCTCGAACTCAACCTGCTGGTTTTCTTCCAGGGTGCGGAAGCCGGAGCCCTGGATTTCGGAGTAGTGGACGAACACGTCCGCGGACCCGTCGTCGGGCGCGATGAAGCCGAAGCCCTTCTCTGCGTTGAACCACTTCACAGTGCCGGTTGCCATGGTGATGATGCCTTTCAATGTTCAAACTGGATATCGATCACACACGGCTTGCACACTATCTGTGACCGACCACTAGTGTGCCACGAAAAGTAAGCGTTGGCACGGTAAAGTGGCATACTTTCCCCACTATGGTCTCGCTCGGTGATGAACTCCTCGCGGCGCTCACTCGTCGCCTGCCGTCATCGACGGTCACGCACATCGAGCACGAGCCGGCCCGCCCCGCCCGTTTCGGCGATTGGCCCGCCTGGGTGCAGCCCGAGTTGAAGCAATTGCTTATCGACGATGGCGTAGCACTTCCCTACACCCACCAAGTTGCATGCGCCGATTATGCGTACGCGGGCCAGGACGTGGTGATTTCTACCGGCACCTCTTCCGGCAAGTCCCTGGGCTACCTGCTGCCGGTGCTCACCACCCTGGCCGAGGACCAGACGGCGTGCGCGTTGTACCTCACCCCCACCAAGGCGTTGGGCTCCGACCAGTTGCAGGCGGTCTCCCGGTTCACTCGCGGGGTGGATGCCTTATCTTCCGTGCACCCCGCCCCGTACGACGGCGACACCCCGGCTGAGGCCCGCTCGGGTATCCGCGAGCAGACCCGCTTCGTGTTCACCAACCCGGACATGCTGCACGCGGGGATTCTGAGCGGGCACGCCCGCTGGGCGCGGCTGTTACGCCACCTGAAGTACGTGGTGGTGGACGAGTGCCACACCTACCGCGGCGTGTTCGGCGCGAACGTGGCGCTGGTGCTGCGGCGTCTTCTGCGTCTGGCCGCGGTATACGGCTCGCACCCCACGTTGGTGTTCGCCTCCGCCACCGCGTCGGACCCGGCGGCGCACGCGGAGCGACTGTGCGGACGCAAGGTACGGGCCGTGACGGAGGACACCGCACCTCACGGCGAGCGCACGATCGTACTGTGGGAGCCCGGGTTCATCGAAGGCGCCGAGGGAGAAAACGGGGCGCCGGTACGCTACCCCGCCACCACCGAAGCGGCCGCCGTGATGACGGAGCTGTTGTTGCAGGGCGCACGCACGCTGACGTTCGTGCGTTCCAGGCGCGCCGCGGAGACTGTGGCCATGCGCGCACAGGAGCAGCTGGTTTCCGCCGGGCGCGCGGATTTCGCGCAGCGCGTGGCGCCCTACCGGGCCGGGTACCTAGCCGAGGACCGCCGCCGCCTCGAGCGCGCCCTCGACGCCGGGGATCTGCTTGGTGTGTCCACCACGAACGCACTTGAGCTGGGCATCGATGTCGGGGGCCTAGACGCGGTGGTGATGGCGGGCTTTCCGGGCACCGTGGCGTCGTTTCGTCAGCAGGCGGGCCGCGCGGGCAGGCGTGGCCAGGACTCGGTGGTGGTGCTGGTGGCCCGCGACGAGCCGATGGACACCTTTCTGGTGCACCACCCGGAAGCGCTGCTGGGCCGACCGGTGGAGGCGAGCGTGTTCAACCCGGAGAACCCGCACATCCTGCGCGGCCACGTGTACTGCGCCGCGGTAGAGCGACCGCTGAGCGAAGCAGACGTGGATGCGTTCGGTGCCCGCGGTGTGGTGGCGGAACTCGAGGACGCTGGCCTGTTGCGGCGTCGCCCGCGCGGCTGGTTCGCGGTGCCGCAGCTCGAGGGGGCCGTCACCCCGGAGTCGGCGCACGCCACGGTGTCTATCCGCGGAGGGACCGGCGAGCAGGTGATGATCGTGGACGTCACCGACGGGCGCCTGCTGGGCACCGTGGATGCCGTGCGCGCAATGAGCCAGGTGCACGACGGAGCGGTGTACATCCACCAGGGCGAGTACTACGTGGTGCAGTCGCTGGACCTGGACGACTACGTCGCGCTGGTGGCGCCGGAGCAGCCCGACTACTCCACGCAGGCGCGCTCCACCACGGACATCACCATCCTGGGTGAGGCGTCCGCGCTGGTGAACCCGTCGCCGGGGCTGTGGGTGGCAAACGTGGACGTTGAGGTGGTGGACCGGGTCACCGGGTACGTGGTGCGTCTTGCCGACGGCACGGTGAGCGAGCATATCCCGCTGGATCTGCCGGAGCAGCGCCTGATCACCCGCGCCTGTGCCTACACGATCGACCCGTTGGTGCTGGACAAGCTGGGCATTACCGCCGGGGAGACCCCGGGGGCCCTGCACGCCGCTGAGCACGCTGCGATCGGTCTGCTGCCGCTTTTGGCCACCTGCGACCGCTGGGACATCGGCGGGGTGTCCACCGCGCTGCACCCAGACACGATGCTTCCCACGGTGTTCGTCTACGACGGCCACCCAGGCGGAGCCGGTTTTGCGGACGAGGGCTTCGCCCGCTTCCACGAGTGGATCGAGGCAACCTACGAGGCGGTGCGTTCCTGTGCCTGCGAGCACGGCTGCCCGTCGTGCGTGCAGTCGCCGAAGTGCG
Organism: Corynebacterium sp. Marseille-P4321; assembly: GCF_903645305.1. Taxonomy (GTDB): domain Bacteria; phylum Actinomycetota; class Actinomycetes; order Mycobacteriales; family Mycobacteriaceae; genus Corynebacterium. The sequence goes on from NZ_CAHJXO010000003.1 coordinate 342,501, forward strand.
GCAACGGCAACCAGCCACTGGACAAGCACGCCGCGTTGAAGCTGCTCGGCGCGCTGGTGTCCATGACTGCTTAGGGCCCGGCGCGGGCCGCGGCGTCGGTGGTGCCGCGGCGCACCTCGACGATGATGTCGCCGTCGCGGAGCTCGCACGAGCGCAGCTGCGCCCCATTGTGCGAGGCGGTTGTTTCGGCCCAGAGGCAGGCGTCCGCGCCGCTGTAGAGCGCCTGGGCTCCCGCCACCGCGGCGAGGTCGGCCGCCACCCGGACACGGTGGGAGTGCGCAGTGTGCGCGCCCGCAGCCGCGACGACGAGTGCCAGGGACACCACCGCGGTGATGATGCCGGTGGCGGTGACGGTGGCGGAGCCTGCGTCGTCAAGCAATGCCCTCTTGATCCGGCTCATTCGAACTCCACGGGGAAGATTGCGGTAGCGCTCATGGTGCCCACCGGCGCTGGGATCTGCGCCGTGGCTGTGGCCAGACCTCCCGCCACCGTGATGTCCACCTCCCCGCGTGGGGCGGAGTACTCCACCCCGAGGGCGTGGGCCCGCGCCGCCGCGCCCGCCACATCCACTGCGGTGATGTAGGCGCCCATGGTGGCGATACCGGACACGATCGCCGCGGCGACCACCACCAGTACGGAGAGCGACAGCGCGGCCTCGATGGTCTGCATTAGTTCGGGCGGTCGTTCAGCGCGTCGGTGATCACGCTTTCGATAGCGGTGGTTACCCCGTTACCATTGACCACGAGATAAAGCACGCCAGCGAGAGCGGCTGCCGCCAGCGAGCCGAACGCATATTCGATAGTACTCATCCCTTTTTCCTCGCGCAGTTTCGCCAGCATGGCGGCGGCGCGGAAGCGGGCGGTGAGGTAGGCGTTGGTGAAGGTGTGCATGGGAATTCTCCTTTGCGAGTGAGTGTGGTTTCTGAGTTCAAGTGCGATTACTTAGATGAGGTTCGCGCCGAGGCTGATTACCACCGGCGCGAGACCCAGGACGAAAAACGCCGGAAGGAAGAACGCGGTAAGCGGGATCGCGATAAGCACCCCGGCGCGTTCCGCCTTCGCTTTGGCGCGGTCGGCGGCGTCTGCCTGGAGTTCCGCAGCGATGCGGCGGCAGCCGTCGACAATTGCGGTGCCGGATGCATCAGACATGGTGACCAGGCTGGCCAGCGCTTCCCCGCCTGGGACGGTATGCAGCTCGGTCCATGCCCGCTCCGGTGGGGCGCCGAGCGCCGACAGCGCCGTTACGGTGCGCCAGGGGCTGCGCGCCACCCCGTGCGTGTCGGCCACCGCCCCAGCCGCCGAGGGGAGAGGCAGGCCGGCGCGGAAGCACGCGGCGAACAGGGTGATATCGCTGGCGGCACGCTGCGGATCGGCCCAGGCCGGGCCATCCCGGGGGCCATCCCGGGGGCCGTCGCGAGGGGTGATCGACGGCGTGACGGGCTGGGCGCGGACCCGGTGGTGCGGGGCGGTCGGCGCTACGGCGAACGCTGCGGCCGCGAGTGCTGCGGGGACCCAAATGCTCATCGCGTTGCCCTCCGGATGATCTGGCCGGAGACTTCCACCCCGGCGCACACCAGCGCGGTGCCCACGACGAGCAGCACCCCGCCTACTCCCCCGCCGGTAAGGAACCCCACGGGATTTGCGCCCATCGCGACACCCATGGCGATGCCGGCAAGCGGCAGCGCCGCCAGAACGAGCGCGGTGGTGCGCGGACCCGCAAGCGAGGCAGTGGTGGCAGCGCGGTGGCGCCGGGCGTGGTCCAGCTCGTCGCGTGCGGCGGCGACCAGGCTGGCGGCGGGCACCCCGTAGCGTGAGGAAACGCCAATGAGAGTGGCCACCCGCGACAGCTCAGGCGTGGCCGCGTCGAACGATTCGCCGCCGCGGGCCTGATGCGCCATGTGCGCGGCATCGCGGGCCAGCTCCCGCGGCGCATCTTCCGGCAGCTGCTGGGCGCAGCGCTCAAGCGCCTGCGGCAGGGTGAGCCCGGCCTCCATTCCGGCGGCGAGGTGCCCGAGCAGCGCAGCTGCCGCCTCCCCGCGCCGGGCGTCGGCTTTCTCCCGGCGCCTCAGCTCGAACTGGTGCAGCGCGGTGGCCGCCGCGGAGGCGAATGCGAGCACCAGGCTGGCCCGGTCGAACACCAAGGCAGCCAGCACCACCGGGCCCACGAGCAGTGGAATGACACCGGCATTCGGGGGGCGCACCTCGGCCACGGTGGCGCGCCTAGCGGGCGGCGGGGCGGTGACGGCCGCGGATAGGGCGGCGGCGACAGCAAACAGCGGGCTCATGACGCAAGCTCCTCGAACCCGTCGAGGGCGCCGCGCTCGGCGTCCCAAAGCACCCGTGCGCGCACGGGCTCGCCCTCGAGCACCCCGATCTGGTGCACGAACCGGGTGCCGTCGCGGCGGCGTTTCACCACCACAACCACGTCGATGGCGGCGGCGAGCTGCGCGTGCAGCGCCGCGCGATCCATGCCTCCGAGGGCGGCGAGCGCCTCGAAGCGAGCCGGTACCTCATCGATGGAATTGGCGTGCAGCGTGCCTGCGCCGCCGTCGTGGCCGGTGTTCAGCGCGGCGAGGAGGTCGACCACCTCGGCCCCGCGGATCTCTCCGACCACGATCCGGTCCGGGCGCATGCGCAGTGATTGGCGCACGAGGTCTGCGATGGTGATCTCGCCCGTACCCTCGGCGTTCGCGCCGCGCGAGGTGAGGTTCACCACGTGCGGGTGCGCTGGAGTGAGCTCGAGCGTGTCCTCAATCGCGATGATTCGCTCGGTGGGCGCCACCTGCGCAAGCAGCGCGGAGAGCAGCGTGGTTTTACCGGAGCCGGTACCGCCCGCCACCACGAACGCTTTGCGCTTATCGACGACTCCGCGCAGCACCGCAGCCGTTTCCTCCCCCAAGCTGCCGCGCTCCACCAGGTCCTCCAGGGTGGCGGAAGCGGTGCGCAGCACGCGAAGCGAGATGCACGTGCCGGCCTGCGCAGTGGGTGCGAGCAGGGCGTGGAAGCGCAGCAGGGTGCCGTCGGCGCGGGTGATGTGGCCGTCACAGTACGGGCGGGCGTCGTCAAGCCTGCGCCCGCAGCCGGCCGCCAGCCGGGTGGCCAGTCGGCGCACAGCAGCCTCCGATTCAAAGGTGAGCGGGCTGCGCTCGAGGCCGCTGCCGGTGTCCACGAAGACGGCGTCGGCACCGTTGACGCAGATATCGGTGACGGCCGGGTCGGCGAGCAGTTGCTCGAGGGGTCCGGCGCCGGTGGTGTCGTCGCGAAGCTTGCGCATCACGTCGAGCACCCCGATGTCGCTGATCACCACCGCTTCCTCTCTAATGATGGCGGCGACGCGGGCCGGGTCCGGGGAGGCGGGCTCGTCCGCTAGGCGGCGCTGCACGCGCGCGATGAGGTCTGCGGTATCCATTTACGCCACCTCCCCCAGCACGGTTTCGGCCGCACGGGCGAGGTGGCGCGGCAAGCGCGCGGGCAACCCGGAGCGTTCCACTGTCTGCGTGAGCGCGCGCACGTCGCGCACCCGGGTGAGTACGCGGGAGCGGGTAGTGTGCTCGATTTCGGCGTCGGTAAGCGCCGACCAGTTGTTCTCCCGCACGATGAGCGCGCTCGGCAACCCCGCGGCGTTGCACTCGGCGACCAGCCTGCTCGCCGCGGCCGCCGCGCGCAGCTCGGGGCGCAGCACAATCACGGCGAGGTCGCAGCGCGGCGGTATGAGCGCAGGTGAGGTGTCCACCACGGTCACGCCCTCGGTGGAGACAGCCTCCACCACGCGCCCAAGTTCCTCCGCGCCGAGGCGATGCTGCTCGCCCACCGCCGCACGGGAGAACGTGAGCACCGCAATCCGGTCGCCGGTGGAGGGTAGTGCGCGGCGGATGTCTTCGCGGGCGATGGCACCCTCCCCCACCGCGATCTCGCCCCACCGGGCGCCGGGTTCGTGCTCGATGCCCAGCAACAGGTCGAGCCCGCCGGAGAGCCGGTTCGCGTCGATGAGCGTCACCGTGTCGTGCTGCGCCGCGGCCCTGCTGATCGCCGCCGCAGTGACGGATGCGCCCGCGCCCCCGGAAGCGCCCACCACGGCAACGACGCGCCCGGCGCGTGTGGGCACGCCCCCGGAGAGCGCTAGCTTTCCTATCGCACCCAGCAGGTCGGCCGCCTGCTCGGGCAGGACGAAGGTGCCGGGCGCGAGCGCGTCCACGCCGTGGCCCACGGTGAACACGTTGGGGGCTGGTGGGATGGTCAGGGCCCGGGAGGCGTCGATAAGCACTGCGAATGCCTGCGGCGCGTAGCGGGCGAGCTGGGCGCTATCGGCGGCGTCGATGACTTGGCGGCCGGTGGCGGCGGCGAGGTGCACCGCCTCGGGGTGCAGCGCGGCGTCCTCAACTGCGACAACGATGGGCCCGCCGGCGAGTGTGGGTGGTGGTTTCAGTTCCATGGCCGTAAGCGTGGCGGGCCGAAACGAACGAAACAAGACCCCCTCAAATTTTCTGTGGATAAACCCCCGTTTTTGTTGACGCTCTAACAAACTTCTGTGGATAACTTGCCACTCCCGTCACACAGGTAACACGCCAGCCCAGCATTGACTACACTTCACACCCATGAACCGGCCCACACGCGAACGCCCAGTCGCGGCGTTTTTCGACTTGGACAAGACGATCATTGCCACGTCGTCCGCGTTCGCGTACGGCCGAGAGTTCCTCTCCAACGGCCTGATCAGCCGCCAGGAAGCCTTCGAGATCTACCGCACCAAGGCCGCCTACATGCTGGTGGGCCAATCCAGCGAGAAGATGGACACCACGCGCGACACACTCGCGCGCATGATCGAAGGCTGGGACGTCGAAGACGTCGAGCGCATCACCGCGGACGCGATGCGCACCGTGGTCACCCCCGCCATCTACGCCGAGGCGCGCGAGCTCATCGACTGGCACCGCAAGCAGGGCCACGAGGTGACCATCATCTCCGCCTCCGCGCGCATCCTGGTGGAGCCGATCGCGCGCGAGCTGGGCATCGACAACGTGGTGGCCACGGAGCTGGAGGTGGAAAACGGCGCGCTTACCGGGCGTGTGACCCGCTACCTCAAGGGCGACGCGAAGGCCGACGCGGTGCGCGAGTGCGTCGCAGAGGCGGGCTACGACTTAGAGGCTTCCTACGCCTACTCTGATTCCGCCACAGACATCCCGATGCTCGAGCTGGTGGGCCACCCGGTGGCGGTGAACCCGGACCGTGCGTTGAAGAAGCACGCCGTCGCCAACGACTGGCAGGTCCGAAGCTTTAAAAACCCGGAGCCGCTGGTGCAGGTACCGAATGCGCGCGAGGTGACCATCGGCGCGGGTGTGCTCGCGGGCGTGACCGCAGTCGCCGCGGTGGGGGTGGCCATCGCGCGTTCCATGCGCGACAAGCGCTCAGCCTAGCTAGTGCCACTCGCGCAAGCGCTGAAGCAGCAGCTCGTCAGACTCGCGCAGCGCCGCCCGGTTCCCCTCGGCCGTGCCGCCGAGCTGGCGTTCCCACCCCGCGCCGCGCTCCTCGCCATCAGGGATGAACGCGTGCCCGGCGTCGGGGAAAACGCGCGCTTCGAAGCGGTTGCTTATCGACGCTAAAGTGTCCGCCGCCACCTCCGACTGCCACATGCGATCGTCTTGGCCCGCGAAGAGCAGCACGTTGCCGCCGAAGCCGGAAAGGTCGATGCGCGCGGCATCGTCCGCGGCCTCGACCGCCTGCTCATAGGTTGCGCGGTAGGACACGGGGTACTTCGTTATCGTTTGCCAGCCGACCCGCATGCCGGTGAGCCAGGACGCGTCCCGAATGGAGGCGTACGGGACGTCCTCGCCGCGCAGCGTGAACGAGGGCGCGTCCTCCCAGCTGGAGAAATCCAGGCCCGAGTAGGAGTAGTGCGCCGGCGCGTACGCCACCACGTTGTCCACTTCGAACCCGTGGGCCGCGAGCAAGAGCGCGAGCTCCGCGCCCTTCGACGCCCCCAGCACGGTCACCGGGCCGCCGGGCACGTGCTCGTCGATATAAGCGCGCACCTCATCAAACTGCTCGAGCGGCACGCGGGATAGCGCCGGCGCCTGGTTCGGCTGGCCGAAGAAGAACAGGCTCAACACTTCGTGGCCATCGTCGTAAAGCATCTGCGCCGTGTCGAAGTTGGGACTACCCTCCGAACCGCCGAAGACCACAACCACCCCCTCGTGCCTCTTTACCTCCGGCCTGAAGTGGAAGCCGTTGAGGTAATCGCCCTCGATGGCGCGCACCCCCTCGCCGGTGGCGTAGGCAGATTTGTCCGCTGGCGACACGCCGCCGGACGCTATCGCGGGGAAACGGTGCTCGTTGACATCGCGCATGAACATCACCAGCACCACGAAGATCGCCACCGTAAGCGCGAACTCCGCCACGTACTGCCCGATCTTCCGCAACACCTTCATGCCCCCGCATACTACGGAGAAAAACACGCGTTTTTTCGCATCTTTTTCACATCGTTTTTTGCGCTCTCCGGGCATGTGTTGGGCATAACAGTAAAGTTGTAGCTAGTGTTATTTGGGATAAACGACACCCAGGAAGGTGAGACAAAGTGAGTAAAGACGGTCTGTACACCAGCGGAACGACCGCAGTTTCCGCGAAGGTAGACTCCATCCCCCTCCGCGACAGCGACACCACCCGCCCCGGGCAGGACTCCATCGGCACGCTGATCTCGAACGCTACGGAGCAGGTTTCCACCCTCGTGCGCAGCGAGATCGAGCTGGCCAAGACCGAGATGATCGGCGAGGCGAAGAAGGGCGCCATCGGCGGCGGCATGTTCGCCGTGGCAGGCGTGATCGCCCTGTACTCCACCTTCTTCCTCTTCTTCGCCCTTGCTGAGATGCTGGCGAGCTGGATGCACCGCGGCTGGGCGTTCCTCATCGTGTTCCTCATCATGCTCGCCCTGTCCGGCCTGACCGCGTTCATGGGCTTTAAGAAGATGAAGAAGATCAAGGGCCCGAAGCGCACCATCGACAGCGTCGGCGAGCTGAAGAACCTCAAGCCGGGCGAAGCGCAGCGCAACCTGAACAAGAACGAGTCCGGCCTGTACACCGGCCCGGGCACCGCCGCGCCGCGCGCTCAGACCACCCGCACTGAGACCCGTACCGAAACCCGCACCGTGCCGACCCGTACCGAGACCCGTACTCAGCCGGAGCGCAACTCCCGCGTCACCGAGGTCCGCACCAACGGCACCAACCGCACCACCGGCGGCTCCACCGCTGTTACCCGGTAACGCACGCGCCCGTATCCACGGGCCGCGCTAGCTGCGTTACATCCCCTACGCGCTGCTGCACCTGACGTGCAGTCAGCGCGTAACCCGTTTCTAGGGTGTCCATCGAAGCCCCGAAGATCACCCCGGCTACCTCACCGGCCGGGGTGAGCAGCGGGCCGCCGGAGTTGCCCTGGCGGATATCGCCGCGGATGGTGTAGGCCTCCCGCTCCACGCGCCCCGTGGTGTAAATGTCCGGGCCCGCGATGTGCATCACGCCGCGGATGCGCGCCGGAGCCGCCTCGAACGGGCCGGACTCGGGGTAGCCCATCACCACCGCGTCGTCGCCCTGGCGCAGCCGCTCGTTGGCCCACGGGATCTCCGGGAGGCCCAGCTGGTCGGAGTGCAACACCGCGATGTCGGTATCCGGGTCGTAGAGCACCACCTCCGCCGGTTTGACGCCCACCGCGGTATCCAGCGCCACCCGCTCGGTGCCCGCCACCACGTGCGCGTTGGTCAGCACGTAGTCTTCGGCCACCACGAAGCCGGAGCCCATCAGGCGGCGCCGGCAGGACTCCGCATCGCCCATCACGTGCACCACGCTGGGGCGGAACTTCTCCACCACCGCCGGGTCCAACGCAGCCTCGTCGGGCGCGGCCACCTCAGCGCCGCGCGGGGACTGGAAGGGCGAGACGAGTGGGGGCAGGCCGGATTCGTCGAGAAGCGCGGCGAACTTCGCCGGCAGCTGGGCGGCCGCGTCCGGTGTGGCGGCGTCGATGCCGCCGAGCACCCGGGAGTGGCGCACCCCGTCGCCAAGCATGCCTGGCATCGACGCTGCGAGCGGGATGGAGATAAACCACACCACCAACCCCACAGCCACCGACTGGAACAGCGCACCAAGCACCGAGTCCACCCGGCGCGCGCCGCGGCCGCGCACCGAATCGCGGAAGTTCGCGCCGATGGTCACCCCCACCACGTTGCCCAAGCCCACGAACGCCACCACCACGCCGAACAGCAGCACAACGCGGGCGAGCTGCGTGTCGGCCAGCTGCAGCAGCGGCGGGGCGAACGCCAAGCCCACGATCAGCCCGGCGATGATGCCCACCGCAGACACCACGGACGAAAACGCGCCCTGGCGCCAGCCGCCGACGAACGCGCCGACGACGATGGCGACAATGAGCACGTCAATCACAATGGGCATCCACATCACCGGGGAGATGTTACAGCCGCGCTACTGCTCGTTGTTGCAGGAACGCTCGAGCGCCTCCGCAAGGTCGCGCGGGCGCTCGTCCCACGGCTTGGCCCACCCGCCGAGCTCCAGCACCACCGCCACGAGCACGCCAGTAAAGCCCCACACCAAGTAGCAACCCGCCCAAAACGCCGGCCCCACCCAGCCGTGCCAGGAGACGTTCTCACGGTTTTCCGGGTTCACGAGCTCCGCCAGCGGCACGAAAAACACGTCGTCGTTCTCGTTCGGGCTCGCCGAATACACCTCACCCGGGCGCGGCGCGTACGCCACCACGGGGCGCACCCGCCTGTTCGACCCGCCCGTGGTGGCGGCCTGCATGAGCGTAAGCGGCACGACACGCTCGCGCGCCAGGCCGGTCTCCTCCTCCGCCTCGCGAAGTGCTGCGTCGACCGGCCCGGCGTCGGTGGCGTCAATGTGCCCGCCGGGAAACGCCATCTGCCCGGAGTGGCTGCGCATTGTCGGGGTGCGGTGCGTAATCAGCACCGCTGCATCCTCGAGCCGCTCGCCGGTGAAGCAGATCAGCACCGCCGCCTGGTCTTTGCCTTCCTTCTGGCGCACGCGGGTGGCCAGCAGCTGGCGGGTGATACTCGCCTCTTCGCCCCGCTCAAGCGCGCGCACCAGCGGCGCGAGCCAATCGGGCGCCGCCTCGGGCCGCAGCTGCACGTCGGCCATCTAGATCACGCTTTCCACCGCGGCTTCGAGGTCTTCCGGGCTGGTGAACGTGTCCGGGAAGATGCCCACAGGAGCCCCCTGGGCAAACACCACCGTCACCGGCACCACCGGCGGCAGGCCCAGCAGCCCGGCGAATTTGCCCGCGTCGTCCTGGTAGCTGCGCATCTTAACCCCCAGCTCGTTGAGTAGGTCTGCGCCCGCCGCAGCGTTCGGGTCGGAATGCACGCCGAGCACCTCCCATTCCGGGTGCGCCGCGGCAAACTCGTCGATCATGCCCAGCTCCTCGCGGCACGGCGGGCACCAGTACGCCCACACCACCGCCACGGTCACATCCGCCCGCTCCTGCTCGGTGGTTTCCCCGCCGAGGCACGGCAGATCGAACCCGCCCACGCCGCCGGCCGGGCAGTCGGGTCGTGCGGCGACATCGAATCGGGGCAATTGCTTATCGACGCCTCCCGGTGCCTTCCCCGCCACCCCAGAGGCACTCGTCGTCTCGGGAGATGCGGATGGCTCCGCGGAGCCGTCGCTAAGCAATGTGATTGCCCCCACGATCACCAACACCGTCACCGCAACGAGCGCGACGACGCTTACCCAGATCGACTTCTTCATCCCTCAACCATCTCCAGAATGTGTTCGCGTTCCTCGCCCGTGACCAACGCCGCCGCCTCACCCGGCTCCGTCGGGCCCGCGCCGAAGCTGGGGCAATCGAACGCGATCGGGCACGCGCCGCAAGCCGGCTTGCGTGCGTGGCACACGCGGCGGCCGTGGAAGATGATGCGGTGCGAAAACATCGTCCACTCGCTGCGCTGAATCAACTCCGCGATGGCGTGCTCGATTTTCACCGGGTCCGTCTCCTCAGTGAGCATGAGGCGGCCCACCAGGCGCTGGAAGTGCGTGTCTACCGTCAGCCCCGGCATGCCGAACGCGTTGCCGCGCACCACGTGCGCCGTCTTGCGCCCCACCCCCGGCAGCGTGACTAGGTCCTCCAGTTTCTCCGGCACCTCGCCGCCGTACTCCGCCACCAACTTCTGCCCCAGCCCGATCAGGTTCTTCGCCTTCGAGCGGTAGAACCCGGCGGAGCGGATAATCTCCTCCACATCCGCCTGCTCCGCCGTGGCGTAGGCCTCCGCGGTGGTGTAGCGGGCGAACAGTTCTGGGGTGACTTGGTTCACCCGCGCGTCGGTGGTCTGCGCGGAGAGCACGGTGGCCACGAGCAGCTCGAGCGGGTTGGTGAAATCCAGCTCCGCGTGCGCGTCGGGGAACGCCGCGGCGAGCGTGCGGTTGATGCGACGGGCCCGGCGGGTGCGCCCCAGCTCCGTCTCGCGCCCTTTCGCCGCCGGGTGGGATCCTGGGCGGCGTCGCTTTACGGGTGTGAGGGATTCGGGCATAAAAGCCATGGTATCGGGGCGGGGCCTAGAATGGCATTCATGACTGTGGTTCTCGTGGCGCTCATCCCGCTCGTGCTCGGCGCGTTTCCCCTCCTGATGGAGCGGATGGAAACACGCGTGGTGGAGGGCACCCGCTAAACGTCACTTAAGGATTGGGCAATTCCTGCCCGCCGGGTCGCCATGATGGTAAAGTTCGTGGCCAGTGTGGTCACCAGTGTGACGGTCACACCGAAAATTACTTTTGGTGACCAAAGCCACGGCACCCGTTAGAGGAGGACGAATGGAAGGCGTACAGGACACCCTCGCCCGCGCCGGCATCTTTCAGGGGGTCGACTCGGACGCGGTCTCCGCGCTGATCGGCGAAATGGAGACCGTGAAGTTCCCCAAGGGCAGCACTATTTTCGACGAGGGCGAGCCCGGCGACCGCCTCTACATCATCATCGACGGCAAAGTGAAGCTCGCCCGCCACGCCCCCGACGGCCGCGAGAACCTGCTTTCCGTGATGGGCCCGTCCGACATGTTCGGCGAGCTGTCCATCTTCGACCCGGGCCCGCGCACCTCCTCAGCCATCTGCGTCACCGACGTCACCGCGGCGACGATGGACTCCACCATGCTGCGCACCTGGATCGACAATCATCCGGAGATCTCCCAGCAGCTTCTCCGCGTGCTGGCCCGCCGCCTGCGCCGCACCAATGCGTCGCTGGCTGACCTTATCTTTACCGACGTGCCCGGCCGCGTAGCCAAGACGTTGCTTCAGCTGGCCAACCGCTTCGGCACCCACGAGGGCGGCGCGCTGCGCGTGAACCACGACCTCACACAGGAAGAGATCGCTCAGCTGGTGGGCGCGTCGCGCGAGACCGTGAACAAGGCCTTGGCCACCTTCGCCCACCGTGGCTGGATCCGCCTGGAGGGCAAGAGCGTGCTCATCGTGGACACCGAGCACCTCGCCCGCCGCGCCCGCTAGTTCGACCCCCTGTTCTCGACTTCCGCCGAAAAACGGCCCTTTTTCGTGCGCTCGGTCCTGTCGAGCTAGAGCGCACTGGGGTTGTACTGGGGTTGTACTGGGGTGGCGCTAGTTGGAACGCTGCAGGTAGCGCAGTGCCACGCGGGTGGACTGCTCGGCGGCGCCGCGCAGCACCGGATCCACGTCGTCGTAGATCGCATCCACGATGGTGTTCACATCCGCGTTCTCACCGTGCTCCTTCAGCGCGCCGCGGATCTGGTCGAGGCGCTGGTTACGCCGGTCGATGTACTTGCGCGCAAACGCGGAAAGGTCATCGCCCTCCGGGCCGTGGCCGGGCAGAAGCTTGACGTCCTTGCCCTTCTCCTCGAGCATCTCCAGGGTCTCCATGTACGCACCGAGGTCGCCGTCCGTCTCGGAGATCATCGTGGTGTGGCGGCCAGCGATCGTGTCGCCGGTGATAATGCCCTCCAGCTCCGAGTTATCCGCTTCACCGGAGTAGATGAAGAAGCACACCGAGTCACTGGTGTGCCCCGGGGTAGAGACCACCTTGATCTGCGGGGTGACACCGTCAACCTTGATAATCTCGCCGTCTTCGAGCTCATCAGCGCCATGCGAGTACTGCGCGTCGAACGCACGCACCGGCGCGCCGGTGAGCTGGCGGAAGCGCACCGCGCCGTCCGCGTGGTCGTGGTGGCGGTGCGTAAGCAGGGTGAGCGCCACCTTGTCCGCCTTGGACTGCAGGACGTTCAGGTGCCCCTCATCCGCCGGGCCGGGATCGACGACAATGCTGTATTCGTCTTCCGGCCCGCGGATCACCCACGAGTTAGTCCCCTCGAGCGCCGCGTAGCTGGGGTTAGGCGCCAGCACAACCGCGGCGGAGGTTGTCACTGGACGCAATTGGCTGTAAGCGGGATGCTGCATAGGTTCAACGATACGCGATTCACGGCAGCGTCGATAAGCAACTGCCCACCCAAATGGCGCTTAGGCCTTCAGCTCCACAACAAGCTCAATCTCAACCGGCGCGTCGAGCGGCAACGCCGCAACGCCGACGGCGGAACGTGCGTGCGCCCCAGCCTCGCCGAAAATCTCCTGCAACAGCTCGGACGCGCCGTTGACCACGGCAGGCTGGCCGTTAAACGCAGGATCGGAAGCCACGAAACCGACGATTTTCAGCACGCGGGCGACGTTGTCGATACCTACAAGATCATCCACTGCCGCAAGCGCGTTGAGCATGCACTGGCGCGCGTAGCCCGCGGCATCCTCGGCCTGCACTTCAGCGCCCACCTTGCCGGTGGCCGCAAGCTCACCGTTCGCGAACGGCAACTGGCCCGAAGTCCACACCTGGTTTCCTGCGCGGATAGCCGGAACGTACGCGGCTACCGGCGCCGCGACGGCAGGCAGCTCGATGCCCAGCTCCGCGAGGCGCTCCGTCCAAGTCTGTGCTTGCTGTGCCATTTACTCAGCCTCCCGCTTCATGTATGCGACAACGTTGTCCGGGTTCGGACCCGGGGTGACGGCGACGAGTTCCCAACCGTCCTCGCCCCAAGAATCCAGAATCTGCTTCGTTGCGTGGGTGAGCAGTGGCACCGTGGCGTATTCCCATTTCTTCATGGGCGCCACAGTACCGAAATTCCGCGCCCTACAGGCCGATCACTTCAGCGCCCGAAGCGAGGTGCGCAGCCCAGTCGGTGACGTGCGGGTTCTTGCGCAGTACGGCGCGGCGCTGACGCTCGGTGAGCCCGCCCCACACGCCGAACTCAACGCGGTTGTCCAGCGCATCCGCGCGGCACTGCATAAGCACCGGGCACGCGCGGCAGATGGCCGCCGCTTTACGCTGCTCTGCACCGCGCACGAAGAGCGCGTCTGGGTCGCCGCCGCGGCACTGCGCCTGGGTGACCCACTCGCCACGGTCGTACACGAGGGTTCCGGAAGCATCGCACTTGCGGGACGTGGTTACCGCCTTATGCGTAGCGGGCACCGTGTTGCGAAGTGTGGTGGTCATCATCCTGCTCCTTCCGGACACTTTTATTCACCGAACTGCATACTTAGCCGTCCACCTGTAGATGTAATCACACCCCCCAAAACTTGTCGAATGGATCACAATAACGGGGGGAGTGCGCTATTCCCCCACGGCGAATACGTCAATTAAGGTAAGAGCGTGTCCGCACTGAAAAGCCTTGGAAACCTGCTGCTTGCACTGCTCGCGGCGGGAGTTGCCACCGCGCTGTGTCTCGCCCCCGTCGCAGGTCTTGGCGGGGCCGCAATTGCGCGCGCAGACGAAACCATGCAATCCAACCTCGCCGACCTCACCCACGGGGAGGTGCCGGGGGTAACCACCGTCACGGACGTTCACGGCAAACCCCTGGCCTGGATTTACAAACAGCGCCGCTACGAGGTGGAAAGCGAGGACATCTCTCAGTTCGCGAAAGACGCACTCGTATCCACGGAGGACCGCCGTTTCTACGAGCACGAGGGCGTGGACATGCAGGGCTTTGCCCGCGCGCTGGTGACGAACATCCTCGCGGGCGGGGTGGAACAGGGCGCGTCCACCATCAACCAGCAGTACGTGAAGAACTACCTCTGGCTGATTGAGGCAGACGACGAGGAGGAGGCCAAAGCCGCCACCGAGCAGTCCATCCCGCGCAAGCTGCGCGAGATGCGCATGGCCTCCGATCTGAACAAGACGCTGGAAAAGGACGAGATCCTCACCCGTTATTTGAACCTCGTGTCCTTCGGTAACCACGCCTTTGGCATCGAGGCCGCGGCGCGCACCTACTTCGACACCAGCGCCAAGGAGCTCAACCCGGCGCAGGCCGCGCTCCTGGTCGGGCTACTACAGTCTGTGGAGGGCCTAAACCCCTACACCAACCCGGACGGGGCCGTGCACCGCCGCAACGTGGTACTGAACAACATGGCGGCAGAGGGCTACATCCCGCAGACGGAAGCCGACCGGTGGGCGGGCGCCCCGCTGGGTATTTTGGACAAACCGAAGACGCTTCCGGAGGGCTGCATCACCGCCGGCGACGCGGGCTTTATGTGCGACTACGCCCTGGAATACCTCGCCTCGAAGGGTCTGCCGCAGGAGGAGATCGAGCGCGGCTCCTACACCATCACCACCACCCTGGACCCGCAGGTGCAGGAGGTGGCCGTGAATGCGGTGCGCGGCAACGTCAGCCCGTACACCAACGGCGTGGCGGGCGTGATGAATGTGATCAAGCCGGGCCAGGATTCGCGCGACATCCAGGCCATGGCGTCCTCGCGCTACTACGGCCTGGACCTGGAGCAGAGCCAGACGATCATGCCGCAGCCGACATCGCTGGTGGGCAACGGCGCGGGCTCCGTGTTCAAGATCTTCACCGCCGCGGTGGCGCTGGACCAGGGCTACGGCCTGGACACCATGCTGGACACCCCGGCGCGCTCCGAGGTGTACGGCATGGGCACCGGCGGCGCGGCCGGCTGCCCGCCCGGCGCGTACTGCGTGGAAAACGCCGGCAGCTACGCCCCGCGCATGACACTCCAGGACGCACTCGCCCAATCGCCGAACACCACGTTCATCGAGCTGATCCAGCAGACCGGAGTGGCGCCCGTGGTGGACACCGCGGTGCGTTTGGGCCTGCGCTCCTACCTGGACGAGAACTCCTTCGGCGATGGCCGCTCCATCGCGCAGGCGGCGAAGGAGGAGAACATGGGCGCGTTCACGCTCGGCCCCACGGCCGTAAACCCCTTGGAGCTTTCTAACGTAGGCGCCACGCTGGTGTCCAACGGGCGCTGGTGCGAGCCGAACCCGATTAAGAGCGTCACCGATGAGCGCGGCCAGCAGGTGTTCATCGACCGCCCCGCGTGCGAGCAAGCCGTGGACCCGGAGGTCGCCGCAGCACTCGCCGCCGGCATGTCGAAGGACGCGGTGGACGGCACCGGCGAGGAAGCAGCGAAGCGCCACGGATGGACCTCTCCTGTGGCCGCGAAGACGGGTACCACGGAATCCCACCAGTCCTCCGCCTTCTTAGGCTTCAACCTGGGCATGGCTGCGGCGACGTACATCTTCAACGACGGCACGCAGACCAGCCCGCTGTGCACCGGCCCGGTGCGCCAGTGCGGCAACGGCGACCTCTTCGGCGGCAACGAGGCGGCCGACATCTGGTTCCAGGCGGCCAACGGGGTGCCGGGAGCGGCGGGCGCGGGCCTGCCGGAATCGAGCAAGGTGTACCAACAGGGCACGAAGCGCGCGGCCCTCGACGCGGTGGTGGGCATGACCCAGACCGCGGCGAAATCCCAGTTGGAATCCCAGGGATTCACCGTCACCGTGTCCACCGTCTTCGGCAACGGCGCTCCGGCGGGCACGGTGGTCTCCGCAGTGCCGAGCGACCCGAACCTCTCTGCCGGCTCAGTAATCACGCTGAACATCTCGGACGGCTCCGGCGCGCGCACATCCACAGCACCGACCACGGGCACCACGCCACCCACGGGCACCTCAGCCCCGAGCTCCCGCCCGCTCCCCGGGCGCGCCTGGGACCCCCCGATTGACGTCGGCGGCATCGAGCGCTCGCTGGGCGAGGCACGCGACGCCTTGGCGGACGTGTTCAGCTAAGCCAGCTTCGCCTTCACCGCGGTGGAGAGGCGCTTGCCGTCGGCGCGGCCCGCGGCCTTCGCGGTCGCGGCCTTCATCACTTTGCCCATGTCGGCCATGGAGGTGGCGTCGGTTTCGGCGACGGCTTCGTCGATAAGTAATGCAAGCTCCTCGTCGGTGAGCTGCTTCGGCTGGTAGCCAGCCAGGATCTCCGCCTCGCCCAACTCTGCCTGGGCGAGGTCCTCGCGCCCGTTGGTCTGGTAAATCTCGGCGGATTCGCGGCGCTTCTTCACTTCGCGCGCGATGATCTTCTGAATCTCCTCGTCGTCCACCTCGTGCTTCGACCCCTCGGTCTCCGCCGTCTGGATCGCGGCGAGCAGCATGCGGATCGTGCCGGTGCGCTCCTTTTCCTTCGCCTTCATGGCTTCTTTGAGGTCTGCGCGGATCTGGTCTTTCAATGCACTCATGAGTCAACAGCGTACAGTTGGGCGGATGAAGAAGTGGAAGGTTGCGCTCGGCTCCCTTGGGGCATTTAGCTTATCGACGCTTGCGTGGGGCAACGCCCAACTCCACAACTTCAACCTCAAAGAGTACGAGCTGCCCCTGCTCGCGCCCGGTGTGCTGCGCGGCCGCGGCGAGTTCCGCATCCTGCACATCTCAGATCTGCACATGATCCCGGGGCAGCGAAAAAAGGTCGATTTTGTCTCCTCCCTGGATTCCCTCGAGCCCGACTTGGTGGTGAACACCGGCGACAACCTCTCCGACGAAGCCGCGGTGCCGTGGGTGCTCGACGCGCTCGGGCCGCTGCTGGACCGCCCCGGCGCCTTCGTCTTCGGTACCAACGACTACTGGGCGCCGCGGCCGGTAAACCCCATGAAGTACGTGCTCGATGAGAAGCGCGAGCCGTCCTACGTGGACCTGCCGTGGGAGGGCATGCGCGCCGCCTTCATCGAACGCGGCTGGCGCGACGCCACCCACCAGCGCCTGGAGTTCAAGGCCTCGGACGTACGCCTCGCCCTGGCTGGCGTGGACGACCCGCACCACGACCTGGACGACTACTCGGCGGTCGCCGGCGCCCCCAACGCGGACGCCGACCTTTCGGTGGGCCTGCTGCATGCCCCCTACCGGCGTGTGCTCGATGCGTTTGAGTCGGACGGCTACCAGCTCGCCCTCGCCGGCCACACCCACGGCGGCCAGATCTGCCTGCCCGGCGAACGCGCCATAGTGACCAACGCCGACATTGACCGCGAGCGCGCCTCCGGCCTGCACCACTACGGCGATATGTGGATGGAGGTGTCGAACGGCCTGGGCACCTCGAAGTACGCGCCGGTGCGACTGTTCTGCCCGCCGTCCGCCGCCCTGATCCGCGTGACGGAGCGTTCCTCCTAGCCGGTTTCCGCGGCCGAATCGGCCACTCACCTGCCGTTTTGGTGGCGGCGGGGCGCGGGAGTATGGTGTATCGAGTACCGCGGGCAACCGCCTGAGATACCACCGGGATATGGCGCAGCTTGGTAGCGCGCTTCGTTCGGGACGAAGAGGTCGCAGGTTCAAATCCTGTTATCCCGACCAGATGAAACCCCAGCTTCGGCTGGGGTTTTCGGCGTTGGAAGCTAGGGTTCGGGTGCTGTGGAGGACCTTTCGGGTTGCCCCCAATCTAGGACTGAGTTAACGCATCTTTAGAGGTTGTAATCTTGATGCGTGCCGAGTCAGAAATTGTTTACACTACCGAGCCGCGTCCCAGTTTCAACCATCTACTTAGATGAATCAGGTTCTAGAAATTCCTCAGGCGGTTTCTTCGTAGTGGGCTTTATCAAGGTTCGAAACCCACAGGAGCTTGATCGCGACGTTCGCCATCTCCGGCAGAAGTACGGCTACCACCAGGAGATTCATTTCGCTGACATCAAGCGAAACAATCTAGAGTTTTACTTTGATTTAGTGGAGACCGTCGCTCAGGCGGATGTCCGCGTCGGCGGCTCCGTGTACGACGCTACGAAGTCCTTCCACCCGAATAAACCCACTTGGGAGCAGCAGGCAACAATGGCCTCTCTTCTCATTCGGGGAAATATTAACCGTGGCGAGTTGGTCAACGTTTTCCTCGACCTTGTACAGACGCCGAAGGGTGAAAGCGCAGCCCAAAAGGTTAAAGCTGAAGTAAACCGATCTTTGGGGGCAAGATGCGTGGTAGAAGCTTACGACATCGACTCACGAGCAAGTGATTTCGTCCAACTCGCGGACATTGTTGCTAGCTCAATCGCTTACGAGAGACGGCACGGGACCATGGATGCAGAGCGCAAGAACAGCCCGAAGGCACGTACAGCTGCGCGACTGCGACGCGCTCTCGAGCTAGACAACTTCGACGATATTCAACAAGGCAAAGTAAACATCGTGACCATTGAACATGCGTAGATAACCTTGACTTGCCCGCTATCGAGAGTAGAATCTGAGTTCCTGACGGAATTGGATCGAGAGATCCACCACCCTGAAGGTCGGCTGGAATTAGCTTTCCAGTACCGGGACGCGCGTTTTGAGATCGCGCTAATACACACTTGAGCAGTCTCCCGCCCCTTTCAGTGGGATGTGGGGGCTGCTCTTTTTTGTCGTGTCACCCACATGTCCACCACGTACGCCTATCCACGGTGGGCGCATTCACGGCGGCACGCCTATTCACGGCGGGCGCACCTAAAACCAGCTACCTACTTCCGGCTATTCGCTATTTACGGGCAAATAGCTGGAAGTAGGTAGCTGGAAGTAGTTCGGGCCCCGGGACCGGCCGAATGGTCGCCGCCCTCGCCGCGTGCGCATACCCTGAGCAGTAAACCCTGAGACTGAGGCGAAATCGCCCATTCCCAGGGTTTGTGTGTGGGAGTCCCCCGCTCCCACCTGCAGATGTTGCTCTTAGAGCTTCGCGATCGGGCCGAGGATGTTATCCACCGGGATCGGGAAGAGGAGTGCGATCAGGGAAAGCAGACCGACGATACCGGCGATTGCCCAGATAGCAATCAAAGCAGGGTTTTTCACAGAGCTGCCCTCACCCTGAGAGGACTGCGCACCCTGCTTGGTGCCCTCGATTGGCTTCATCTGGTTCTCGAACTTCAGGCCGTGGTTCACAGACTCGAGTCCGAGTGCGTTGTTCACCACGAAGAAGATGTCCGTCTCATCGATCTGGCCGGTGATGTTGGCCGCGCCCGGGCCGGATGCTGCGATGCGCACCTGCGTACCGGTGTGCTCGTTGTAACCCGGGGTGCCCGGCTTACGGGTGGACTCCAGCTCAGCCATGTTGGAGTAGTTGATGGTCATGTCGGAGCCGTCGGCGGTACGGACCTTGGAGGTCAGGCCGGAGGTCTCAGTGTCGTTGTAGGTGATCTGAGTGGCGTGCGCGTGGTCCGCGGTGGCGATGATCAGGGTCTCTTCACCCGTCTTGTTTGCCCAGTCCTGCACAGCCTTGATGGCCTCGTCGAACTGGCCAACCTCACCGAACATGCCGCACGGGTCAGCGTCGTGGGCAGCCTTGTCCGGGGATGCGGACTCGACCTGGAGCAGGAAGCCCTTGTCGTTTTGCAGGAGCTCGAGCGCCTTGGTGGTCATTGCAGCCAAGGTCGGGACCTCGGTGGTGAACTTCGGGTTCGCTGCGCACACGTTCGCATCACCGTTCGCGCCGTCCTTCACCGGCACCAGACGGTCCAGGCGGCGCGGCATGTTGCCCTCCGAGAAGAGGCCGAGGACCGGCTCGTCGGACTTCTTCAGCGCGTCGAGCTCAGCGGCGTTCTCCACAACCTTGTAACCGTTGTCCTTGGCGTTGTCCAGCACAGACTTGCCAGCGGTCCACGTGTTGCCGTTCTCGCCCCACTTACCGCCCTGCTTCACCTCGGCGTTGAAGTACTTTGCACCGCCACCGAGGGTGACGTCGGCGCGCAGGTCCACGATCTGCTCGGAAATGGAGCCCAGTCCGCCGTTTTCGCGCAGCTGCTTGTCCTGCGCCTGCTTGAGGTCCTTACCGCCGGACGGAGCGTAGTCCGCACGGTTCAATGCGTGTGCTGCAAAGGCAGCCGGGGTTGCGTCCTGCACCTCAGCTGTGGTGACGTTACCGATCTTCTTGCCAGCAGCCTTCGCGATCTCGCCCATGGTGGCGACCGGCTTGCCGTTGAGGTCCACGCCGATTGCGCCGTCGTACGTCTTGATACCGGAGTTCCAGGCGGTGCCGGAAGCGGCGGAATCGGTCACGTAATCCGGCAGGCCGGTCTCCTTACGCAAGGAGAACGTGGTCTGGTAACCGGTGTAGTCGAGGTTGTCCAGGCCCTCGAAGCGGCCAGCGGAACCCTTGAGGTAGTTGCGGGCTGCGGTGATCTCCTGGTCACCGGTGCCGTCCGCGATCATCACAACCACGTTCTTGGCCTTGGAGTTGTCTACACCCTGGCCGGTGGTGCCGAACTGGGCGCAGTCGCCCACCTTCGGGGCCTCGCCAGCCTTGATCTGGTAGCACAGCTCCTCACCGGACTTGGCCTCGTTGCGGGTAGCGAGGGACTGGATCTTCTTGCCCTTGTTGATGTCCCATGGCTTCTGGCCGCCCTCAGTGCCTCCATTGAGGCCGAGCGCGTTAGCCATGACGTAGAACGTGTCAGTCTGGTCGATCTGGCCGTTCACGTTCTCGGAGCCCGGCCCGAAACCAGCGATGCGCACCTGGGAGCCGGTGTGCTGCATGGAGAACTTCGGGGTGTCGAACGGGTCGCCGTCCTTCTTGGAAGCGAAGGTGTCGTTGCCGTCCTTGTCCTTCCACGCCACGGTGCCGAAGGAGACGGACATGGCGTTGTCCTGGCCCTCGCGGGAGTCCTTCGCCACCTTCAGACGCGTCACCGGAGCGACAGACCGCTGGCCGTCCGGCACGATCTCAGCGGTGTGGGCGTGGTCAGCGGTGACCACGACCATCGTGTTGCCGTCCTTCTTGGCAAAGTCGAGCGCTTCCTTGATCACTTCATCGATCTGCTCGGTCTCGCCGATCATGCCGCAGGCGTCAGCGGCGTGGTCCGCCTTGTCAATGGAGGCAGACTCGACCTGCAGGAAGAAGCCCTTCTCGGCGTTCTTGTCGTCGAGAAGCTCGATTGCCTTGCGGGTCATCTCGGCAGCCGTCGGCTCGTTGCCGGTGTCCTGGGCCTTGCACTCATGCGGGTCGAGGGTGCCGCCGTTCTTGGTAGGCACAGTCTGCTCGTAACGACGGGTCATGTTTCCGTCGTTGAACAGGCCGAGCACCGGCTGATCCTGATTCGCCACCGTGATGGCGTCTAGGCCGGCTTTGTCGTCGACGACCCTGAAGCCCTTGGCAACAGCGTTCTCGCGAACGGTCTTGCCGGCCTCCCAATCCACGTTGTCCTTTTCCTTCAGGAACGGGTTGCGGTTCTCGCCGCCTTCGACGACAGCGGTGTCGAAGTACCTGCGGCCGCCGCCGAGGGTGACGTCGGCTCGCGTATCAATGATCTGCTCGGAGATGGAGCCCAGGCCGCCGTTTTCGCGGGCTTCTGCACCCTGCACAACCTTCTTCTCGCCGGACGGCGCGTAGAAGCCGCGCTGGGAAATGTGCGAACCAAGGGCACCCGGGGTGGCGTCCTGGATCTCGGCGGTGGAGACGTTACCGGTGCGCATGCCGGCGTTCTTCGCCATCTCGATCAGGTTCTCGTGCGGCTTGCCAGTGATGTCCACCGAAAGCGCGCCGTTGTAGGTCTTCACACCCGCGGCCCAGCCGGTTGCGGAAGCGGCGGAGTCCGTGACGTACTGACGCTTGCCGTCCTTGCCGATGGCGAAGGTGGTGTACGCGCCGGAAGCCGTCAGATTGTCCAGGCCCTCGAAACGGCCGTTGGCGCCCTTGAGGTAGTTACGAGCGGCCGTGATTTCCTGGTGGCCCATGCCGTCACCCAGGATGAAAATCACGTTGCGGGCCTTGGCGTCGGTGTTGCCCTGGCCGCCCTTGCCGAACTGGGCGCACTCGCCAGGCTGCGGGGCGCGGACGGTGCCGTCGGGGAGAATGGAAATGCAGGTGTCCTTGCCGTTGAAGGACTGGAATGGCGCGGTCTGTGCGCCGGCGGTTGGCAGCGCCGTCATCGTCAGCGCGGTTACGCTCACAGCGGCGATAACTGCCTTCGTTGAGAAACGCATGAACGGTCCTTATCAAAAGAAGGGAGGGCTGTTTTCAGCCAGCTGTGAAGCTACGACCAAATTCTTGCCAGAAAGCGACCCTCAGGTTAATTCTAGGTTATCGGCAAGTCTACCCTGGTCAGAGCAGTGCAATAAGCTTCCTCTAATAAAAAGGGCAACCAATAACTCACATACGGTGTGGCGGCCGGGCACTAGAATTTTTAAAAGAACTCGCTTCGCTCTCAGCTCCACCGCTAAGCGCCAGGTATTCCCAACTGCCGCGCGAGATCCGGAGCCACCATGGGCAGCGCCGCGGCCGCGATCCCGATCACAGCGAGCAGACCCAGCACAACACCGATCGCGATGCCTGCCTTGCTCGAGCCCTCATCCTTCGGATTCGGCTCCACCGGCTTCGGCTCCTTGGAAGTGGTGGTCGAAGTCGTAGTTCCAGTCGGTGTCGGGGTGGGCGATTGCTTATCGACGCTCCCCTGCCCACCCGTCGGCGTCACCACCACGTCGCTGGTTTTCGGCGCGCTCGCAGGGCTCTTGGTAGTGCTCGTTGGCGTGGCTGACGTCGGCTTCGGGGTGGTCGGTTTCGGGGTGGACGGTTTCGGGGTGGACGGTTTCGGGGTGGTCGGTTTCGGGGTGGACGGTTTCGGGGTGGACGGCTTCGGGGTGGACGTTGGCTTCACGGGCTCCGCCTGGATCTTGGTGCCCGTTACCTCGGGATCCAACCCCTGAGGGGCGTCCTTCGTTTTGTCGAGGAATAACTTCTCCCACGTGTCGGGGCCAGTCCTGAACTCGGACTCCGCGATGACTTCGAAGATGCCCTGTTCCCCGAAGTCAACCTCGCGAGAGACCACGTGCCCCTTCGTGTCGGTGGGGTCCGCCACGGCACCGATGCCGAGCAGCTCGCGGGCCCCCGACGGCGTGTAGAACGGCTCCCCGCTCGCGACGGCGCGCGCCGTGAGCGGGTCGCGGGCCATCCTGCCCCTCTTGCCGCCCGCACCTTGCAACGGGGTGTTGTCGATGAAGAACATGGTCGTGCCCCAGACCACGCCTTTGTCGGCGAGCACGAGGCCCAGCCCCATGCCTTGGAACTCAGGGGCGAGCATGTTGGCGTTGTGCGTTGGCGAGTTCCGCCAGTCCTCGAACAGGATCGCTGCCGCGCGGGCCCAATCTTCCTCGGTGTCCTGGAAAGGTTTCTCTTCCCGGAGGCCGGGGGCCGGATCATCGGCATCAGGATTAACGACACCGTTGTCGAACAGAATGTTCTCGCCGGAGTGCCCCCACTCCGCCGGATCGGAGTGGCGGAATGCGCTACCGTCTTCCCCCAACGGGGAGTCATTCCTGGGGTAGCCGAGGGTCGGCAGGTCCGAGACCATTTGCTTTGACCACGCGAGCGCCTGGGCGTCGTAAAGCTCATGCGTCACGAGGGGGTGCAGGCCGTTCGCGACACGGTACTCGTTGATGAGTTCCTCGATGGCCTGCGCTGCGAGGCGGGCGCGCTTCTCGGTCTGTTGCGGGATGGACGTTGCGGACTGTTCTACGGCTGCGACGGGTGCGGGGACAACCTGGACGGCGGCAAGGGGCAGCGCGACCGCGAGGGCGACGGCGGGGATGCGGGAGCGATACATAAATAGGCATGCTAACTGACGGCCGTTAGTCGCGCTGGAAAACCGATAGGGGCGGCCCGTTTCCGGACCGCCCCTATCGAGAGCGCGTTATAGCACGCTGTTTGCGTTACTGGTTACGCGAGGACCTCGCTTCGCCATCCTTCGACTTGAAGATGGTCAAGCCGTTGTCGAAACCCTCCTCGGTACACGCCTGAGCAATCAGCACGCCCGTCAGCGAGATCGCCGCGATCGCGCCGAGCGCGATACCGATCGGCTCCAGCTGCTTCGCCACCGGGGCGAACTGGCGGTTAATCGCGTCCACCTGAGCATTGATCTCGCGCACCCACTCCGGCTGCCGCGCACCGTGGCCGATGCCGAAGTCCGGCATGCTGCGGCGGATCTGCTCGTTGATCTGCGCAGTCGCCTGCTGGATCTGCGGACCGAACGCCTCGTTCACGCCGTAGCCCACAGCGCCGAGCAGCGCGACCGGCAGCATCCACAGGATCGGGCTGTTCTTGGAGAAGGCGTTGGCCACACAACGCTTCGCCGTATCCGACGAGCTCTTATCGGTGTCCGGCGCAGGCACTACGTCCTTGCCGGAAACGACGACCTCGGTGTAGACGGTGTAGGTGTTGCCTTCAGCATCGGTGACCTCGATCGGCAGCTTGGCCTTGTCGCCAGGCTTCGCATCCGCCGGGGTGGTCACGTGGACCTGACCGGTCTCCGGGTCGACCGTGCCCTCCCAGCCTTCCGGCCAGTCGAGCTTGCGGTACTGGTTGCCCTTTACAGCGTTCGCCGGCTGGATGTCGGCGGTCTGTCCAGGCTGCAACGCCACCGGGCTGTACTGCGGCTTCTCGACGGTCACCTTCGTGCCGACCTTGATGATGTGGTCCGTCGGCTCAGTGGCTTCCACCGTGCCGTCCGTCTTGTGCACGGTCTGGCCAGGCTTGCCCTGCTGGGCGACGACGTACTTGCCGGCCTCGAGGTTCGGGTCCTCCTCAACCTTGACGTCGTACGCGGTCTCCTCGGTCCACTCGACGCCTTCGGCAGGCTTGGTGCCCACGCGGACGACGCGCTGCACCGGCTCCTTCACCGTCTCGACGGTGGCCTTGCCATTGACGACGGTCACCTTGACCTGGCCGTTGGCACCAGCCACGTCCTCGATCTCCTGGCCCGGCTCGAGGGTCGGGTCGTAGACGATCTTGGTGGTGAACGGAAGATCCACAACCTCAGAGACCTCAGGTTCCGGATCCGGGGTGCCCTGCTTCTTGGTGCCGATGCGGATGACCGCGTTCACCGGGGCCTTGGTCACCTCGGTGGTGGTGACCGGGTCGCCGGACGGTTTGCCGTCGACAAGCTTCTGCGTCGTGGTGACAACCTCTTCACCGAGCTCGCCCTGGGTGATGACCTGATTGCCCTCTTCGAGGGTGTCGTCGTAAATGACGCTGGTCTTGAACTCGACCGGGCGGGTCACCTGCGAGGAGATCTCGTCACCGTTGGCGCGCGGGCCGTACTCGACGATGCGCTCCACCGGCTCGACGCGCTGGTTCGTGTTTTCAACCGTGGCAGATTCGCCGTTGGCCTTGAACTCGACGTAGTAGGTCGCCTCGCCGTCCTTGCCCTCCTGGACAACCTTGGTCTCGCCCGGTGCGAGGTCCGGGTTCTCGCGGAAGGTGGTCTGGAACGGAATCGGCTCGGTCCAGGTGACCTGCTCACCGGCGGCTGGCTGCTTGGTGCCGACCTTGACGATGCGCGGCTGCGGCTCGGTGATGACCTTCTCGGTGACCACCGGCTCGCCAACCGGCTGGCCATCGACCATCTTGCGGGTGACGGTCACCGTCTTCTCGCCGTCGACGCCCGGGTTAGCCGGATCGTCCTGGACGGTGCCAGCAGGCAGGTTGGGGTCGTACTGAATCACTACCGGCGCCGGGATCGGCGACTTGAACTCGCTATCCACAGCGTCAGCGTTCTTGGTGCCGACCTTGATGATGTGATCCGTCGGCTCCGTGGTTTCCACCGTGCCGTCAGTCTTGTGGACGGTCTGGCCAGGCTTGCCCTGCTGAGTGACGACGTACTTGCCGGCCTCGAGGTTCGGGTCCTCCTCAACCTTGACGTCGTACGCCACCTCCTCGGTCCACTCGACGCCTTCGGCAGGCTTGCTGCCTACGCGGACGACGCGCTGCACCGGCTCCTTGACGGTTTCGGCCGTGGCCTTGCTGTCAGTGAAGGTGACCTTCACCTCGCCGTCGACGCCCTTCACGTCCTCAACCTCGGTGCCCGGCTCAAGCGAGTCGTCGAAGATGATCTTGGTCGTGAACGGGAGCTTCACGGTCTCGGACGCGTTGACCGGCTCCGGCTCCTTGGTCACGGTCGTGGTGGCCGTGGACGTAGCGGTTTCCTTTACCGTGGTCGGAACCGTCGTGGTGATCGTGGTCGGGACCTCCGTGGTGACCGTAGTAGTCGTGGGTTTGCCCTCGACCGTCGTCGGAATCTCCTTGGTGGAGGTCAGCGTCGTGGTGATCGTCGTTGGAACCGACTTAGTCTCGGTTTCCTTCACCGTCGTCGGGACCTGCTGCGTCGTGGTCTTCTCAACCGTTGTCGGAACGGTAGTCGGCACCGTCGTCGGGACCGTCGTGGTGATGGTGGTCGGAACTTCCTTGGTCTCCGTGATCGTCGTCGGCGTACCAGAAACGGTCGTCGTCGAGAACACCGTCGTGGGCACCGCCGTCGTGATCGTCGTTGGAACCGACTTAGTCTCGGTTTCCTTCACGGTAGTCGGGACCTGCTGCGTCGTTGTTGACGTCTCCTTCACCGTGGTCGGGACCGTCGTCGGCACCTGCGTGGTGATGGTCGTAGGAACTTCCTTGGTCTCCGTGATCGTCGTCGGCGTACCAGAAACGGTCGTCGTCGAGAACACCGTCGTAGGCACCGCCGTCGTAATCGTCGTTGGGACCTCAACGCGGGTCGTCTCGGTGGTCGTCGACTTCTCAGTGGTGGTCGCAGTTGTCGTCGCCGTCGTGGTAGTCGGCTTGGTGCCCACGCGAATGACAGCATCCTGCTTCTCGGTCACGGTGGTCGTCTCGACATTCGGATCGCCGGAGGGCTTGCCGTCGACAAGCTTCTGCGTGCTTGTGACCTTCTCCTCACCGACAACGCCCTGCGTATCGACGACCCGAGTACCTGCCTCGAGAGTGTTGTCGTAGACGATGGTGGTCTCGAACGGGATCTTGCGGGTGGTTTCGGTGACCAGCTCCTGGTCAGCGAGGCGGGGCCCGTACTCGATGATCTCCTCGACCGGTTGCTTGGTGTCCTCGGACTCGACGACCGAAGCCTGGTCGCCGGTAGCGGTGAACTTGGCGGTGTAAGTGCGCTCACCGTTCACACCCTGCTGCACGACCTTGGTCTCGCCCGGAGCGAGCGCCGGGTTCGGGCGGGTGGTGGTGCTGTACGGAATCGGCGCGGTCCAGGTTACGTCCTTGGATGCTTCAGCCGGCTTGGTGCCGACGTGCACGACCTCGTTGGTCGGCGCAGTGGTCTGCTCCCACGTGCCGTCGCGCTTCTGCTTCTCTTCACCTGCCACACCCTTGGTGACAGTCTTGTACTCGCCAGCAGGAATTGTGTCATCGTAGACGTATTCCACTCCGAACGGCACCGGGCGTGTCGGAACGTCGACAACGTTCACGACGGCCTTAGCGGTGTCCTCCGAGCCATCTTCGTAGGTCACCGTGACGGGAATCTCGACCTGGCTGCCCGGCGCGGCATCCGCCGGGGCGGTTGCAGTGATCTTGCCGTCTTTGTCGATGCTGACAGTCCAACCCTGGGGAACATCACCCAACTCGTATTTTGCGACGTTGACGTTGTCCGGCTTCTGCAGGGTGACTGGCAGCGTTGCCGTATCACCGGGGTAGACCGTTTCGACCGGGTAGTTCGGCTCAGCCTCCCAGTTGTTGGTCAGCTTCACCACGGTGGTAACGGGAACATGCGCGACCGAACCGTCCTCGGTTTCAACCCTGACGGTCGCGGTGTTCTTGTCGCCCGGCTTGGAGTCTGCCGGCGGCGTAGAAGTAACGACACCGGTCTCCGGGTCGATCGTGTACTTCCAGCCGTTAACCTCCTGCGTCAGGATCGGCTGGTCGCCGTTCTTGCCAAAGGAGAACGTCGACCCCTTCGGCGCATCCTGCACCTGGTGGTCCACAGCCTGGTTCGGGCCGGTGGTCCCCACCGTGTAGTTCGGTGCCACGTCGCTCTTGAGCACAACGACGGTGCCCTTGATCTGCTGCGGCGCCTGTCCGGTTTCGTCGCTGTAGTACGCAAGCACCGGGATGTTGAGCACGTGCCCCTCGGGTGCGGTGCGCGGGATGGTGGTGGTGATCTCGCCGGTTTTCTCGTCGATGGTGATCTTCCAGTCACCCGCGGCGTCCTTGACGGTTTTCTCGGTCTCGCCGTCATCAAAAGTGTAGCGGGTCGGCGCCGCATCGCTGGCGTTGCCGGTCAGACCAACATCCGGGACCTTGGGCGTCAGTGTCACATTGGTGCCCGGCTTGTTAGTCACCGTGTCGTAATCGGGAATCTTGATGTTCACGGTGGCCTGGAACTGGGGCTCGACCACGTCGTCCGTACCGTCCGGGTAGGTCGCCGTTATCTTCGGGGTGATGACGGTACCCGGCACAACAGTGCTGTCGGCTTTCGCCGTGACCTTGCCGGTGTCATCGACGGTGACGGTCCACCCAGCGGGGACGGTGGACTGATCGACCTCAAACGTCGCCGGGGCGACCGGAGCGTAGCCATTCATAATGGACTTGGTGGTGATCTGAGAGGTGATCGCTTTATTGACCTCACCCTTAGCCACAGCCGGGCGCACCAGATCGGTGATCTGGGTGTGGTTCGGGTCCACGATCACGAGGAGGCTCAGCTCATCAGTCGAGCCGTTGGAGTACTCCACAACGACCCTGGGCTGCGCGAAGGTACCGGGCTCAGGCTTCGCGGGAGAGGTGACGGTGACGTCGTAGGTCTCCGGATCCATCTCGGCTTTCCAGCCCGCGAAAACGTATCGCTGGTCCATGACAACCTTGGCTTCGAAGCCACCGTCGCCCTTCTTCTTCACCAGGTCCGCGATCAGGTCCGGGACCTGCTTGAACACGACCTGCTGCGGCTGATTCGTCAGACTGCCGTCAGTCTCAATGCCGGACGTGATTGTTTGCTCGTCCGTGTTGTACTGCGGGTCGTGGAACTCCGTGTCGTCGAGCGAGATGGTGTTTCTGCCGATCTCATTCGGAGTCTTGTAGCGCGGCAACGAATTCGAGATGTCGAAAACTTTGGGTTCAGAGAGGCCGTACCACCCACTCGATGCATTCGCCGTTTCCAACTGTTTCGTAGTGCGCGGCCGCGCCACGACGGAGAACTGCACGTTCTGTTGGGCCGCCAGATCAGTTCCGCGGTATTCGGGCCAGGTGTAGTAGATGTCACCCTTCTCGTCGACACGCAGCAGCTGCTTGCCGCCGTTCGAAGCGTTGGTGTCGCTGGAAGCGATGTACTTGCCGTTGCCGTCGTAGGCCTCCACGATCATGCGGGACAGCGAGTCGTCGACACTGCCGTTCGAGAGTGCAGGGACGTCAATGTGGCCGACCTTGGTCTCCTCACCCGGCACAATCACGTGTTGCTGGATACCCTCCCAATCTACTTTGATGGGGTTGCATTCGTTGTCCTCGTTCGGCCACGGGTTGACCAGGGCAAGGAACTCCGAGTTGGCCGTGGCTTTCTCCCCTGTAGGGTTGTCTCGAGTGTACTCGGCCTTCCACACGTAACGCACAGGAGAGTCGGCCCCAGCCTGGGCGAATTGCGCAACCTTCTCCGCGGTGAGATCCGACTGCAACCCGTAGGTAATTCGGAAGCCAGGATTGGTAATCATCAGTTGCTCGTCGGTCTGGTCGGACGCGGTGATGTCCGGCCCCAGGGACTGCCTGGCAGGCGCTGCCGGCACGGATCCAAGCGTGACGGGAGCATTTCTCTGGCTGCTGCTACTCCACTCCCAGGAAGAAAACGTGCGGTCCTGCGAGTTATCGAAGGCGACGGACACGCCCCAAGTGCGTTTGTCGGTTGTATTGTTGGACGGCTCAACCGTGTCCCAGCTGAAACCCGCCTGACTTCCAGTTTCCGACCCTTGTGCCGGCGCGACCACACACGACCCCGCATCCAGGTCAGAGTCCAGCTGCTTGCCTGTGTTTATCACCCCGGAACCGTCGGCACCGCGGATGCCGCCGGTCAGGGAGGTGTCACCATCGGCTTCCCCCTCCGCAGCAGAGGCGAGCGGCCCCGGGCCCACAACGCTGAAAGCGCCAAGCGCCAAAGAAACGACGGACGCCGCAGCAACGCCCGAGCGGCTGAACTTGCGCGCTCGCCGGATCGAATTAGTCATTGATACTCCTTATGGGTTTTGCAGAGCGCGCTCGCAACCATCTGGGCACACTCCGCGCATTTTGAGCGCATTAATCTCACGGTTAAACCACTGCAGCCTACCAAATATTCCCTTCTCCTAAAAGCACATATTTTTTTGCCCCGTCCGACAAGGTCCACCGAATGTCAGCACGAACCCCCTCAAGACAATGGACCCAGACACACCGGCAGGACGGAGCGCACACCCCCCGCAACCCCCAAAAGCGCTGTTTAGCTGAGTTAGCCGCGCTCGTGCGCACCCGTCAGCCCCGCGGCCGCAAGCAGCGCACTCAGCAGCAGCGCCGAGACAATGCCCCGGTAGTCGCCACCGTTGCCCGCGGCAGAAACCGCCGTTGTCGCCCAGTGCATCGGCGCCGCCTGCGACAGCGCCACCCACAGCGTGTCCACCTGCGCGGTCGTGGCAGTGCGCCACACCCACCCCACAACACCGGTCTGCGCCAGCGCCACCACGCCGGCCGCCCCCAGGCCAGCACCCGGCCCGAGTGCACGCACCAACACGGACGCGAGACCGGCCGAGGAAAGCGCGCCCGCCAGCACGCCGGCGAACGCCAACGCGTATTCCTGCAGGCCAAACCCGGATCCGATCACCCCGGCCAAAATCGTGCCGGCGGCGGCCACGACCACGGACCCGGCTCCGAGGATCCACCAGCGCCCGCGGGATGCGAACCACGCCGCCCCCGCCAGCGCGGTGCCGCCGAGTACGGCCATCGCCGCGAGCAGCATCGCCGCCACCGGGGCCAGGGTCGAGCCGGCTGGCTCAGCACCGTCAGCCCCCGGCGCGACCGCCGGCACCGGAAGCGCCGCGCGAACCGCGGCGACCTTATCGGCGTTCATGCCCGCCATCTGGTTGATCTTTTCCACCCCGGCGACCAACTCGTCGATACCGCCGGTGGCCTGCCCGGTCTGCGCCTGAAGCTCACGCAGGCCCGCGGCCAACTCTGCCGAGCCGTTCGTGGCTGTATATATACCGTCGTGAAAACCGTATCCGGGCACAGCCAGCTGGTTGGCCAGTTCGCGGGAGCCGTCGCGAAGCTGGTTCATCTTTGCCACCGCGTCCGGCGGCAGCTGGGCGGTCTGCGCCTGCTCGCGCAGGCCTTTCAAGGACTCGCGCGCCTGCACCGCCTCCGGGCTTTTCGCGTCTTTGAGTTCCTCCAGGGAGCGGTCGATCGCGCCGACCACCTGGCCGCGCACCGCCTCAAACCCGGCGACCTGGCCCACAATCTCCCCGATGGAGTCCGCCAGCTGCGTCGCGCCCGCGCCCAACTGGCCGGTGCCGGCTTGGAGCTGGACCATGCCGTCGGCGAGTTCTTGGGATCCGGACTGGGCGGCCGTGAGGGCGTCGATAAGCTGCTGCGTTTGCCCCTGCGCCTCGCCGATGCCCGCGGCGAGCTGCCCCGCGCCTTCCTTGAGCACCTTCGCCTGCTGGCCGGCCTCACCGGCGGCACGGCGCGCGTCGCCAAGATTGTCCGGGCCAACTTGCGGGGCGCCCGAAAC
The DNA here is from genome assembly GCF_903645305.1 of Corynebacterium sp. Marseille-P4321. Taxonomy (GTDB): domain Bacteria; phylum Actinomycetota; class Actinomycetes; order Mycobacteriales; family Mycobacteriaceae; genus Corynebacterium. Next base: position 374,248 of record NZ_CAHJXO010000003.1, read on the forward strand.
CTCAGAATCGCGCCCCGCGTTCGCCCATGTGTCGGCCGGGCTCATGGGCAAAAACGCCCCGACTACCAGCGCCAAAAGCGCACACACCAACCGCCACGCGTTGCCCGATTTCATGGCACTGTTCTTAGCATCCGCCCGGGCCTTGCTGCAGGAGGCGCACCGCCGGAAACGCGCATCGTTAGAACCGCGTCGACAGCCTTGATACTGTCGTAAGGGTTCTTGCCAAAACCATGGAACGAAATGGGTTCACCATGACACTTCCCCTTGTCATCGGGCTCGTCGCGGCGACGGTGGTGCTCTCACCAATCCTCGTGCGAGCCATAGACAAGAAGGCCGGGTACCCGCTCGCGGCGCTGCTGTTTGCCGCCGCGGCCGTGCTGGGCTCCAAGTTCGCCGAAGTCTCCCGCGGCACCGACCTCGAATGGTCCTTCGAGTGGGCGCACGACGTGATGGGCACGGGCGCGTCCGTGGACTTCGCGTTGCGCGCAGACGGCCTGGGCATCTTCTTCGCGCTGCTGGCGCTTGTGATCGGCGGTGTGGTCTTTTTGTACTCCGCCGCGTACCTGCCCGAGCGAGACGGCAACACCAGCTTCTACACCATCATGACGGCGTTCACCCTGTCGGTGCTGTTGCTGGTGCTCGCGGACGACGCCGTGTTGCTCTTCATCGCCTGGGAGCTCGTCTCCATCGCGTCGTTCATGCTCATCGCGCGCTCTGGCTCCTCGGGCGAGGACGGGTCCTACCGCACCCTGATTCTTACCTTCTTCGGCGGGCTGACCCTCCTGGCCGGCTTGGCGGTGGCCTCTGTGCAGGCCGGCAGCACGCGCTTGCAGGACATCCTCGCCTCGGACGTGTGGGGGGATAACACCATCACCTTGGTGGTGGCCCTGCTCATCGCTGCGTCCGCGTTTACCAAGGCCGCGCAGTTCCCCTTCCACTTCTGGCTGCCAGAAGCCATGGCCGCGGCCACCCCGGTCTCCGCGTTCCTGCACGCCGCGGCTGTGGTGAAGGCGGGCGTGTACTTACTCATCCGCTTTGCGACGATCTTTGACGGCGTCCCCGCTTGGAACACGACCCTGCTGGTGGTGGGCCTGTTCACCGCGCTAATGAGCGCCACCTTCGCTATTACCAAGACCGACCTGAAGCACCTCACCGCATACTCCACGGTCTCCCACCTGGGTTGGATCGTCGCGGCGATCGGTGTGGGCGGCACCTTGGGCATCGCCGCGGCACTCGTGCACACACTCGCCCACGCACTGTTCAAGTCCTCCTTGTTCATGCTGATCGGCGTGGTGGACCACGAAACCGGCACCCGCGACATGCGCCGCCTGGGCAAGCTCTACGACAAGATGCCGTTCACCTTCGCCTCCATGTGCGTCGCGGCCGCCTCGATGGCCGCCGTGCCGCCGCTGTTCGGCTTCGTGTCCAAGGAGTCCATCCTGGAGGCATTCCACTCCACCCCGTACGGTGTCCTCCTGCTGGTTATCGGCGGTATCGCGGCGTTCCTCACCTTCGTATACTCCGCGAAGATCATCTTCGGCGCGTTTGTGGACGGCCCGAAGGACATGTCCGGCGTGCACGAGGCGCCGGTGCACTTCTGGCTGCCGGCAGCCCTTCCCGGTCTCATGTCCGCGGTGCTGCCGTTCATGCTCGCCCGGGTGGACAACCCCGTGACTGCCGGCGTCCAAGCCGTCACCGGCGACGGCGCGTACCACTCGCACCTCGCGCTGTGGCACGGCGTAACCGCCCCGTTCATCGTCTCCATGCTCGTGCTGGTGGCCGGCGTGGCGTTCATCTTCGTTCGTAAACCGGTCTGGGCGCGCCTGGAGAACCGCGAACTGCTTCCGGTCAGCGGCAACGACTTGCTCTTCGGCCTCGTGCAGCGCATGGCGAAAGCCGGTGAAGGCCTCGGCGCGATTGCCGACGGCTTCAACCCCTCGCGCCACATCTTCCCTCTCATCGCCCTGCTGCTCGCTCTGGGCGGGAGCACGATGCTGCTCACCGACGGGGTGGATGGTGTCACGCCCGCCCCGCGCGCGGAGGGCCTGGACGTGTGGTGGGACCTCATCCCGTTCGCCATCATCGCGATCTCGGTGCTGGGGATGGTGCTCACCCGCTCCCGCCTGGCCACCGCGGTGCTGCTGGGCACCGTCGGCGTGGGCATGAGCCTGCAGATGCTCATGCTCGGCGCACCCGATGTCGCGCTCACGCAGTTCCTGGTGGAGGCACTCACCGTGGTGGTGATCATGATGGTGCTGCGTTTCCAGCCGCGCATGTTCCCGGAAACGAAGCGCTCCCGCAAGATCTTCGCGGCCGTGTGCGCTGTACTCGCGGGCATTGTCACGTTCGCCGGGGTGTACACGCTCACCGGGCGCCGCGGCCGCTCCGAACTCGCCGAGTGGTACCTCACCGAAGGCGCCGAGGCGACCGGCGCGGACAACATCGTCGCCGTGATCATCGTGGAGTTCCGTGGCTTCGATACCCTGGGCGAGCTTTCCGTGCTGGGCATGGCCGCAGTGGTCATCGCCGCGGTGGTCGGCTCCATGCCGCGCCACATGTTCGAGGCCGGCACCCGCCCGCGCCCGTTCGGCCAGTCGCAGCTAAACTCCATCCCGCTGCGCAAGGCCTCCGCGCTCGTGGTGCCGGTGCTGCTCGTGCTTTCCGTCATCATCTTCTACCGCGGCCACCACGCCCCGGGCGGCGGGTTCGTCGCCGCGCTGGTGCTGGCAACCGCATTCGCGCTGAACTACCTCTCACGCGGGGCGGACGCGGACGTGGTCAAAGAGCTCACCCCGATCCGGCTCACCGGCTGGGGCATCATCATCGCGATTGCCTCCGGCTTCCTCGGCTTCGTAGAAGGCGGGTTCCTCTACGCCATCCACGGCGAGATCGCCGGCGAGCACCTTTCCACCTCGCTCATCTTCGACTTCGGCATCTACCTCGCCGTGTTGGGCATGGTCACCGCCGCGATCAACTCGCTCGGCGGCTACCTACGCCCGGGCATGGAGGTCTCAGACCTGGTGTACACCCGCGGCGAGGCAGCCAACCCGCTGCCGGACGTGCCCGCACCGGAGCCGCCGGACGACCCGGTGGATGCGCACCCCGATCCGATCAACCCCGCCGACTCGCCGCTACCGGTCACCTCGACCTACTCGGCAGACACCCACCCCGGCAACGGAAAGGAGCAGTAGGCCACCATGGTTATGGCACTTACCATCGCAGTCCTCATGGCCGGATCGGTCTACCTCGTCCTGCAGCGAGGCATGGTGCGCATCGTGTTCGGGATGTCGCTGTTCGGCCACGCCGCGAACCTCACACTGCTTGCCGCGGGTGTGGGCGCGTGGCGCGGCGAGGCGTTCCCCTCGCGTACCGCGTTCGAGGACATTTCGGACCCGCTACCGCAGGCGTTCGTGCTCACCGCCATCGTGATCGCGATGGCCACCACGACAATCCTGCTCATGCTCGCCTCCCTGGGCAAGAACGACGACACGGCGGAACAGCCCACCAGCGAGTCTTTCGGATACGACCGGATGCACTTAAGCCCATCGGCGCTGTCCACCGCGGGCCGCAACGCCCGCCTCAACCCGAAGAAACTCCAGGAAGTCAATGACTGGGAGGTGCAAGAGTAATGGCAGTCGACGCAATTCTCCCCGTCCTAGTCGCAGTTCCGCTCATCGTTGCGGCCGTCGCCGCGCTCAACCCGTACAAGCCGCTTAACGACGCGCTGGCGCTCCTCATCCCGGCCGTCAACCTCGCCGCCGGTGTCTGGCTGTACAGCTACACCGCAGACAACGGCCCGGTCAGCCACGTCATCGGCCTGTACCAGGGCGGCGTGGGTATCTCGTTCTTGGCGGACCGCTTCGCCGCGGTGATGCTGGTAACCACCATGATCGTGGCGCTGAGCTCCAACTGGTTCGCCATCAGGGTCGGCGAGACCCAGGCCCGCTACTTCACGCCGTTGACCTTGGTGCTCATCACCGGTGTCACCGGCGCGCTGCTCACGGCGGATCTGTTCAACTTCTTCGTCATGATCGAGGTCATGCTGCTGCCGTCCTACGGCCTGATCGCCATGACAGGTACCCGCCACCGCCTCGTCTCGGCGCGTGCGTTCGTGCTGGTGAACCTCTTGGCGTCCACCACGCTCGTGATGGGCGTGGGTTACCTCTACGCCGTCACCGGCGCGGTGAACCTCGCCTCGCTGCAGGGTGTTGCCGCGGGCAACGGCCCGGCGACGGTGGCCACCGGCATCGTGGTTATCGCGATCGCCGCGAAGGCCGGTGTCTTCCCGGTGCACACGTGGTTGCCGCGCACGTACCCGTCGACAAGCGCCGCTGTGATGGGCCTGTTCTCCGGCCTGCACACCAAAGTTGCGGTGTACATGCTCTTCCGCATCTGGGTGATCATGTTCGACATGGACCCGCGGTGGAACACGCTGCTCATCGTGGTGATGGTCATCTCCATGCTCATCGGCGGCTTCGCCGGCCTGGCGGAGCACACCATGCGCCGCGTGCTGGCCTACCAGATGGTCAACGGCATGCCGTTCATCCTGATCATGCTCGCGTTCACGCAGGACAACGCCCGCTACGCGCTGGCCGCTGGCCTGCTGTACACGCTCCACCACATGATCACCATCGGCGCGCTTGTGCTTAACGTCGGCGCGATCGAGGAGACCTACGGCACCGGCACAATGTCGAAGCTGTCCGGCCTGGCGCGGCGCGACCCGTGGACCTCCGCGGTGTTCGTCGCCGGGGCATTCTCCATCGTCGGCTTCCCGCCGTTCTCCGGCCTGTTCGGCAAGGTGACCATCGTCCTCGCCGCCGCTGCGCCGGGCGACTGGCGCTCCTGGGTGGCAATCACCGCCATCATCGTCGCCTCCTTCGGCGCGCTGCTTTCCATGATGCGGCTGTGGAAGAAGGTGTTCTGGGGCCGCCCGATGCAGAGGTACCCGAAGGCACTCAACGTGCGCGCGAGCTTCATGCTGCCGTCTGCTGTGATGATGGTGCTCTCGCTAGCTATGTTCGTCTTCGCTGGGCAGATGTGGGACATCACCACCTCGGCTGTAGACGACCTGCTGGACGTGGACGCCTACACGAGCACCGTGTTGGGCGATGACCCGGTGGGCATCCCGGACCCGGATTCCTACGGGCATCTTGACCCGGCCGCCGAACCGGCCGCCGCCGCTACGGAAGGGGCGAAGTAATGCGCGACATTTTGCACCTCATCGGATACACGTTCTGGATTATCAAAGAGATCTTCAAGGCCGGCTGGGACGCGGTCGTCGCAGCGCTCAACCCGAAGGCGGCCTTCGAGCCGATCATCGTGTACTACCCGCTGCGGCTCCGCGCGGACTGGGAGATCTTCTGGTTCACCACCTCAATCACCGCAACCCCCGGCACGCTGTCCACCGGCCTGCGCCACCCCTCCACACCGGGAGAGCCACACATCCTCATCGTGCAGGCAGTCTTCGGCTCGGATCCGCAATCCATCGTCGAGTCGCTCGCGGACATGGAGGAGCACATCAAGCCGGAGCTGAAACAGACGCCTATCGACGCCGCCGCCGTCGACTGGGAACCCTACGTCGACCTCGGACCCGACAGGCCGGACTACGCGGTGCCCCCGGCAGAAAGGATGGACTAGCCCATGTTCCAGACAATCATCTCCGCGTGCCTGATCATCATCGCGGTATGCCTGCTCGTCGTCCTGGTCGCTTTGATCCGCACCAAGGACGAGCTGTCGCGGGCCGTGATGGCCGACGTCATCTTCTACGCCATGGTCACCATTTTCATGGTGTGGACACTCTGGCACGAAACCATGATCGGCTTTGAAATCCCGCTGCTCGCGGCGATCGTGTGCGGCGTGATCCCCACCATCGCCATGGCCCGCATCATTTCGAGAGGACGCCGCTAATGACTATCGCCGAAATCATCGTTGCCGCACTAGTCATCGCGGCCACCATCTGCATGGTGGCCACGATGCTCCTGCAGCTGCGTGCCCCCGACGCACTTACCCGGGTCAACCTGCTCGGCCCCCTGGTGTGCATCGCGTTTCCCATCCTCATCCTGGCCAAACTCATCTTCTCCTGGTCCACAGACGGGTTTTCGCTCGGGGATCTCATCCGCTCCATCCTCGCCGTGTTCGGCGTGTGGATCATCGGCTCGGTGGCCTCCTACATCATGGCCCGCTCCATCTTCGGCGTGACCGTCACTGACAAGGAGGCCACACCGACCACGTAGGCGCAGACCCCCGCACCAGCGCTTGCGCAACTGCGAAACCCCGTACCCGAAAATGAACTGCTCCCCGGTAGTCGGTAACTGATTTCTCAGTCCAACTTTCGGGGGCTAGTTCAAACGTTTCGGGTACGGGGTTCACTCGTCTTTCAGGGGACCCGGTTTAGGGGTTGGCGGAGGAAGCCTCCTTATTCGCCTTATCCTGGTCGCCCTCCGCGGCCTCCTCGCGCTTGCGCGCCAGCTCGGTGCGCAGCTTCTGCTCCAGGTCGCCGGAGATCATGCCCCAGTACTTGAAGGTGCGCTCCTCAACGTCGTTGTGCTCAATCGCCAGCATCTTGTTGGTGATGTTGTCGATGAAGCGTTCCTTCGCCGCGTCGTCGAACACGTTCTCGTACAGGTCGCGCGGTTGCGAAGTATCGTCGTCAAGCTCGTGCTTCACATACCCCGCGCGCACGAGATCCGTGCCGTGCGGATCCGGGTTCACGTACAGGTTGTCCGCCTGGCCGTAGTCCTGCATCGAGGAAGAATCCTCACCGTTGTCTAGGTAGCCCTGACCCTTGTCCGTGCGGTTCGGGGAGTAGTTCGGCTCGCCCTCGTTGTTGAAGAAGTACTGCATCGGGCCGCGCTCGGAGTAGGTGTTCACCGGCACGATCGGCTGGTTCACCGGCAGATCGTTGTAGTTCGGCCCAATGCGGTAGCGGTGCTGGTCCGCGTACGCGAAGACGCGGCCCTGCAGCATGCGGTCCGGCGACAGGCCCACGCCCGGCACGAGGTTGGACGGGTCGAGCGCGATCTGCTCAATCTGGGCGTGGAAGTTCTTCGGGTTGCGGTTGAGCACGAAGTAGCCCACGTCCACCAGCGGGTAGTCCTTCTGGCTCCACACCTTGGTCAGGTCGAACGGGTTGTACTTGTAGGTCTCCGCGTCCTCGAACGGCATGATCTGCACCTTCACGTCCCAGACCGGGTAGTCGCCGCGCTCGATGGCCTTGAACAGGTCCTCGCGGTGGAAGTCCGGGTCGGTGCCGGCCTTCTCGGTGGCCTCGGCGTCGGTGAAGCACTCCCAGCCCTGACGCGTCTTGAAGTGGTACTTCACCCACACGGCGTCACCTTCCTCGTTGATCCACTGGAAGGTGTGGGAGCCGAAGCCGTCCTGGTGGCGCGAGGTCTTCGGGGTGCCGCGGTCGCCCAGCAGGTAGGTCACCTGGTGCAGGGTCTCCGGGGTGCGGGACCAGAAATCCCACTGCATCTCGTCGCTACGCAGGCCCGATGCCGGGTCGCGCTTCTGCGAGTGGATGAAGTCCGGGAACTTAATCGCGTCGCGCAGGAAGAACACCGGGGTGTTGTTGCCCACGATGTCGTAGTTGCCGTCCTCGGTGTAGAAGCGCAGTGCGAAACCGTGCACGTCGCGCCAGGTGTCCGGCGCGCCGGCCTCGCCGGCCACGGCGGAGAAGCGAGCCGCCATCGGGGTCACGGTGCCCTTCTGGAACAGCTTCGCCTTCGTGTACTGGGAGACGTCCTCGGTGACGTGCAGCTCGCCGAACGCACCGTGGCCCTTCGCGTGTGGAATGCGCTCCGGCACGTTCTCGCGGTTAAAGTGCGCCAGCTTCTCAATCAGGTGGATGTCCGTCATCGCGTTCGCGCCCTGGCGGCCCTGCGTGACGGAAAGGTTCTCGGACGCGACCGGCACGCCGCCAAGGGTGGTCGTTTTACCGTCGCCGGGCACTCGCTCGCCGCGGCCGACGATCTCCTCGGCCTTCGACTGCTTCTTCGGGTTCGGGTCAGTCATGTGCGACCTCCAATTTCTGCGGGGGTGTCATATATATAGGGACGCATACCACGCTACCCACTTCCGCCGGGCAGCGTCGCTGAGCACAGGAAACTCCCTGGTAACCTAACGGTCTGTGAGCAGGAGCGACGACGCGTACGTCACCGACCTGGCGTTGCGCGCCGGCCGGGGCGATAAAGCTGCGCTCACCGAGTTCATCCGCGCCACCCAGGACGACGTGTGGCGCCTACTCGCCCACCTCGCCGGCCCCGCGCACGCCGACGACCTCACTCAGGAGACGTACCTGCGCGTCCTCGGTTCCCTGCCCCGCTTCGCCGGCCGCTCGTCGGCCCGCACGTGGCTGCTCTCGCTCGCCCGCCGCGCATGGGTGGACTCGGTGCGCCACGACATGGCCCGCCCCCGCAAGTCCGCCGCCGAGTACGAGGACGTCGCAGCGCAGGACCCCAGTCCCGACAACCCCAACACGTGGAGCGAGGTCATCGACGCGCGATCGCTTCTCGACGAGCTCCCGCCCGAACGCCGCGAAGCCCTCGTACTGACCCAAGTCCTCGGCTACACGTACGAGGAGGCCGCCAAGATCGCGGGCGTGCGCGTGGGGACGATCCGCTCCCGGGTGGCCCGCGCCCGCCGCGACCTGGTGGCCGGGGCCGAGGAGTAGCCGGGGCGTAGGGGTTGGCGTCCAGCCACACCGAGCCTGTAAAACCGAGCCTTTAAAACCGATCCAAGGGTGTCTTTGTGCGACCCGGCGGTGAATATAAACGGATCGATCGGTTGTGCCGGCGCGGTTTTAGCCCGCATCCGCATCCCGGGAGGCCCAACGGAGATGGCAGCGGTCCTGCCGTTTTGGTACGACTGGGAAGCATGCGTATGAAGAATGCACTTGCACTGACCACCGTCGCCGCGACCGCGCTTTTGGGCGTGAGCGCCTGCTCGTCTGAGAGCACAGACAAGACCGTCGAGGAATCCACCGCCGGCAACGCCGCCCAGGACACCGCCTCAGACCACGGCGACCATGAGGGCCACGGCGGGCACGGCGGCCACGACCACCCCGAAGACGGCGGCCCGGCCCCTGCCGGCATCGCCGAAGCCGAGGATCCGACGTACCCCGTGGGCACCGAGGTGATCCTCACCGCCGACCACATGCCCGGCATGGACGGCGCAGAGGCCACCATCTCCGGCGCGTTCAACACCACCACCTACGCCGTGAGCTACACCCCCACCGACGGTGGCCAACCGGTAGAGAACCACAAGTGGGTGGTGCATGAGGAGCTCGCGAACGTCGATAAGCAAAAGCTCCAGCCCGGCGATACCGCAACCATCGAAGCCGAGCACATGAGCGGCATGAAGGGTGCCGAAGCCACCATCGATTCCTCCACCGACGAAACCGTCTACATGGTGGACATCGACACCCCCGACATGACCATGAAGCGCCACAAGTGGGTCGTGGAAAGCGAGATCCAGCCCAAGTAGCTCCCAGCCGTTTCTTCCCAACTGTTATAAGCTGAATCTCCGGTTTGTATTCATTCCTTTTCGGAGATTCACCTAACACCATGTGGAAAAACGCATTACTCATCTCATTCGCCTTCATTGGCACCGTCGTTGGCGCAGGCTTCGCGTCGGGCCAAGAGGCGATGCTGTACTTCTCCGCCTTCGGTGCCCAAGGCATGTGGGGGGCCGTGCTCGGCTCCGTGCTCATGGTCATCGCTGGCGTGACCATCCTGCAACTCGGCTCCTACTTCCAAGCTAACGAGCACATGGAGGTCCTCGGGGCGATCTCCAGCAAGGCGATGTCGTGGATCTTGGACATTGCCACGATTGTCACCCTGTTCTCCATCGGCTTCGTCATGTTCGCCGGTGCCGGCTCCAACCTGAACCAGCAGTTCGGGCTGCCCGTCTGGGTCGGCGCGGTGCTCATGCTGGCGCTCACCATCGGGTTCGGCATGCTCGACGTGGACAAAGTCACCGGAGCCATCGGCGCGCTCACCCCGTTCCTGCTCATCTTCGTCATCTTCGGCTGCGGCTGGACCATCATCCACGCCGTGCCGGACTGGGACGCACTGAACGCCGCCGCAGCGAAGGTGGACTCCACGCTGCCGAACTGGTGGATCTCCGCGCTGAACTACACCGGCCTGAACGTCATGTGCGTCGTGTCCATGGCGCTGGTGATTGGCGGTAACACCCTGAACACCCGCGCGGCTGGCCTGGGTGGTCTGCTCGGCGGCATCGGCTACCTCATCATGCTCATGCTGCTGGCGTTCTCGCTGCTGCTGAAGATCGACACGGTCTCCGGCGACGACATGCCGCTGCTGTCGCTGATCACGGACATCAACTCCACTATGGGCCTGATCATGTCCATCGTCATCTTCGGCATGATTTTCGCCACCTCGCTCGGCATGTTTTACGCCCTGGGCAAGCGCCTCTCGCGCGGCCGCGAGGACAAGTTCCGCATCATTTACATCGCGGCGTGCGTCATCGGCTTCGCCCTGTCCTTCGTCGGCTTCCAGACGCTGGTGTCCACCGTCTACCCGATCCTGGGCTACATGGGCATCCTGCTGATCGTCGTGATGACCGTCGCGTGGCTCCGCGGCCTGCCCGGCCTGCGCAAAGAGCAGCAACGCCGCGCCCGCGCCATGGAGCTCACCCGTGCGAAGATGGACCCGCGCGAACGCTTCACCAAAAACGACGAGCGCGAGCTGGAATACGTCACCTCCAAGTCCAACGTTGACGAGGAGGAGCTCGTGGAGGCCCTCGAAGAAGAGATCGCCCAGGAGCTCGCGGACGACGAGGACGTCGACTTCGACCCGGAGGACAAGGACCTCGATCCGGTTGTCTACGTCTCCTACACCGACCCGGTTAGCGCGGAAGAGTACAAGCGCAACCCGGATGAGCCGTGGAACGACCACTCCGTCGACGAGATGATCGCCGCGGACGAGGCCGAGGAGGCCGCCAACGGCGAGGTCTCCGGGCCTGAGTCGCCGCGCTCCGAGTACGCGCAGGCGCAAGCGGAGGAGGAAGAGGAGCTTGAGCTTAACGACGGCTCCGGCGGCGGCTCCACCCGCGTGACTGAATAGCCGGTCCGCCCCGAACACACAGAACGCCACCGAGGAACGGAAGGTTCCTCGGTGGCGTTTCCCGTCGCTTTCGCGGGGCCCGGGAGCTGAGCTACACCAGCAGCTCGGCGATCTGGATGGTGTTCAGCGCCGCGCCCTTGCGCAGGTTGTCGCCGGAGACCACGAACACCAGGCCACGGTTCCCGTCGACGGCCTGGTCCTGGCGGATGCGGCCGACCAGGGATTCGTCGATGCCGGTCGCCGCGAGCGGCGTCGGGACGTCGACAACGCGTACGCCCGGCGCGTTCTCCAGCACGGCGATGGCCTGCTCCGGGGTGATCGACTGCTCGAACTCGGCGTGGACCACCATGGTGTGGCCGGTGAACACCGGCACGCGCACGCAGGTGCCGGAAATGCGCAGGTCGGGAAGCCCCAGGATCTTGCGGGACTCGTTGCGCAGTTTTTGTTCTTCGTCGGTTTCGAAGGTGCCGTCGTCGACAAGATTGCCCGCCACGGGCAGCGCGTTGAAGGCGATTGGGGCGACGTACGGCCCCAGATCCTGCGGTGCGAGCAGCGAACCGTCGCGTGCGAGATCCGTGCGGGAAGACCCGATCTCCTCAACCTGGTCCGAAAGAGCCTGCACCCCGGCCAGGCCGGAACCGGATACGGCCTGGTAGGAGGCGACGCGCATGGTGGTCAGGGAGGCAGCGTCGTGAAGCGCCTTTGCAACCGGCATTACCGCCATGGTTGTGCAGTTCGGGTTCGCGATGATGCCCTTCGGCAGCTTTTCGACGGCCGAAGGGTTGACCTCAGAAACCACCAACGGCACCTCGTCGTCCTTGCGCCATGCGGAGGAGTTGTCCACCACCTTCGCTCCGGCGGCGGCGAACACGGGCGCCCACTCGCGCGAGGTAGAACCACCCGCGGAGAACAACGCGATGTCCACGTCGGCGACCGATTCCTCGGTGACCTGCGTGAGGTCTTCCACCTCGATCTCGGAGCCGCGGAACTCCAGCACCTTGCCCGCCGAGCGCGGCGAGGCGAAGAAACGAACCTTGTCTGCGGGGAACGAGCGCTCTTCCAGAATGTCGCGCATCACGCGGCCGACCTGGCCGGTGGCACCAACAACTGCAACAGTGGTCATTGCGGTTACCTTCCTGTTCCTGCGTAGACCACGGCCGGCTCGTCGCCGCCCAGGTCGAACTTGGTGTGGATCGCGCGCGCCGCCTCGGCCAGGTCCGCCTGGCGCACCACGGCGGTGATGCGGATTTCGCTGGTGGTGATCATTTCGATGTTGATGCCCGCGTCGCGAAGCGCGTCGCAGAAATCCGCGGTGACCCCCGGGTGGGACTTCATGCCGGCGCCGACGAGGGAGACCTTGCCGATCTCGTCGTCGTAGGTCAGGTCGTCCCACTTCTCGGCGGCTTGCAGCTCGCGCAGCTTCGCCAGCGTGCGCTCCCCGTCCGCCTTCGGCAGCGTGAAGGTGATGTCCGTCTTGTTGTCCTCGGCGGACGAGATGTTCTGGATCACCATGTCGATGTTCACCTCATTGTCCGCGAGCGAGCGGAACACCTTGGCCGCTTCACCCACTTCGTCGGTGATGCCCAGGATGGTGATTTTCGCTTCGCTGTCGTCGGTGGCCACACCGGTCAGGACTGCTTCTTCCACGGGGATATCCTCCAATGCTCCGGCGACAAGCGTGCCGGTGTCGTTGCTGTAAGACGAGCGCACCCGCATGGGCACGTTGAACGCGCGGGCGTACTCCACGCTGCGCAGGACCAGAATCTTGGAACCGCTCGCCGCGAGTTCGAGCATCTCCTCGAAGCAGAGTTTGTCCAGCTTGCGGGCGTCCGGCACGATGCGCGGGTCGGCGGTGTACACGCCGTCGACGTCGGAGTAGATTTCGCATTCGTCGGCCCCCAGCGCCGCCGCAAGGGCTACCGCGGTGGTGTCGGAGCCGCCGCGGCCCAGCGTTGTCACGTCGCGCGACTCGCGGTTCACGCCCTGGAACCCGGCGACGATCGCGATGCGGCCCTTATCCAGCGCCTCCTGCACGCGCCCCGGGGTGACCTCGAGGATGCGGGCGTTGCCGTGGCGCTCGGTGGTGATCACACCCGCTTGCGAGCCGGTGAACGACTGCACTTTCTCCCCCAGCGCGTCAACGGCCATCGCGACGAGCGAGTTGGAGATGCGTTCGCCGGCACTGAGCAGCATGTCCATTTCGCGCGCGGGCGGGTTGTTGGTCACCTGGCCCGCGAGGTCGAGCAGCTCGTCGGTGGTATCTCCCATTGCGGAGCACACCACGACGACGTCGTTTCCGGCGCGTTTGGTGGCTACTACGCGCTGGGCGACTGCCCGGATGCGCTCGGCGCTTTCCAGGGAGGATCCGCCGTATTTCTGCACTATCAATGCCATAGCTGGCAGTTTAGCGTGGCTTAAGCCATATTCAGCCGAAAGGGAGCACTTTGCTTATCGACGAGCTCCCGCCCCACTACCCTAAACACCAATGATCGAACCAACTTTCCTGGCGAGCGCGCTAGCTGTGCTCTTCGCACTCGCCTCCGCCCTGGTTGTGGCGTGGGGCACAGTGGCTCGCCACCGCACGGTGCGCAGCCGAGGCGACGGCGGTGTGCTCGCGTCGGCGGTGCGCAGCCGCCTGTGGTGGGCTGGCGCGGTCGCCGCTGTGGTGGCCTACCTTTTGCAGCTCGTGGCGCTGCGCTTCGGCTCAGTGCTGGTGGTGCAGCCGATCCTTGTGCTGTCGCTGTTGTTTACGTTGGTGCTCGCGTCGGTGTGGGCGGGCGAGCGCATCGATAGGCGTGCGTCCGCGTGGTCGTTGCTACTCGGTGCTTCGGTGGCCGTGCTTGTGCTGGTGGGGCGCCCGCGGCCGGGGCGCCCCGACGTGTTGTGGCGCGACTGGGCGCCCTGGCTCGGCGGCGGCGCGCTGCTTGTCGCCGGTCTTGTGGCGGCCGGGGCATTCGTGCGACGCGGCCGTGCGGCGTGGCTGGGGACCGCCACAGGCGTGGTGTACGGGCTGGTCGCGCCCGTGGCGAAGACCGCCGTGAACGCTGCGGGTTCAGCCGGCTTGCGATCGTGGGCGCCGTGGATGCTGGTGGGCCTCATCGTGGCCGGGGCGGTGCTGCAGCAGTACGCGTTCAGCGCTGGCCCTTGGAGCGCAGCCTTCCCGCGATGACGGTCGCCGAGCCCATCGTCGCCATGAGCGTCGGCTACTTCTTGCTCGGCGAGACGTTCGCGGTACGCACCACCCTCGGCTGGGTAGCCGTGGCACTGGCGTGTGTGGGCATGGTGGGCGGCGCGGCAGTGCTGTCCGCCCGCCCAGCGCGTTAGTATGACCATCCGTGCATAACAACCTCCTCGCCGTCGGCTTCGGCCTGCTGTCCGCCCTGCTCATGGCGGGCGGGACGGTGTGGCGCCACCGCATCATGCGCGCCGGCGCCGCCCGCGGGGAGATGGCCTCTTCGCCCATGCAGTCCATGCGGCGGCCCGCCTGGTGGGCGTCGCTCGGCATGTCGTTTCTCGCGTACGCCTTCCAGGCGGTGGCGCTGGCGTTCGGTTCGGTGCTGGTGGTGCAGCCGGTACTCGCACTTTCGCTCATGCTTACGTTGCTGCTCTCCGCACGCGCTGATCAGAGGCGGATGCACACGGCGGAGGCATTCTGGGCGGTACTGCTCACCGTCAGCGTCGCCGGGGTGGTGCTCCTCGGCCGCCCGGTGCCCGGCACGCGCGAACCCGCCACGTGGGAGTGGGCGGCCGTAAACGCGTTCGGCCTGGCGGTCGCGGTTGTTGCAGTGCTGTTCGGCTCCCGACGCTCCCCCAACGCCAAGGCGCTCACCTACGGCGCGGTGTGCGGCACGCTATTCGGCTACCAGGCGGTATTTTCCAAGGTGGCGGTGGACGCGTACGTCTCCGGCGGGATCGAGGGCCTGCTCGGTGCCTGGGAGTTCTGGGCACTGCTTGTCACGGCGACCGCCGGCACGATGGTGCAGCAGTACGCGTTCGCGGCCGGCAACCTCGCAACCTCGCTGCCAGCGGCGCGAATCGCCGAGCCGATGGTGGCGTTCATCCTGGGCATGGTCATCCTCGGGGAAAGGATTCAGGCTGGTGGGATTGTGGGATGGGTGGCTGTGGGGGCGTCGATAAGCATCATGCTCCTGTCTGCCGCCATGCTCACGCGAGTGAGCGTGCGGTGACGCACGGCCGATCGTCTGAGCAAACCTGAATTCAGGACACCTTGGGGCGGACAAAACCCCTGATCGACGGCTCCCTCATCTCACCACAGACCCCCCTGCATTCAGGTTTGACGACGAAACCTGAATAGGAGGGAGTAAACCCACGCGATATGACCTAGACCCACGCGATATGACTAGGAATGCGCACGTAAAGTCCGCGGCTATTCAGTTTTGCCCGGAGGATCCGCGCGGCGAACGAGACCATCCCCGCACAACTTGCGCCACAGCCCGCCAGATGGTGTAAGCTACGCCACATGTCGCAGCAAAGGGCGCTTCTCCTTCTACGCCGCGGCGGGAATCAGGCCTTCTAACACGGCCGGCACCCCGTCGCGGTAGTTCTCATTGCCGGCCGTGGAACAATCACAAACACAGCCGACAAACCAAGGAGAACTCCGATGAGCCCGAAAGAAACCGACTTTTTCGTCCCGCGCGAGATCCAGACGCCGAACGGCCCTCGCAACGAGAACCAGCCCGCGTGGAACAAGCAGC
Source organism: Corynebacterium sp. Marseille-P4321 (assembly GCF_903645305.1). Classification (GTDB taxonomy): domain Bacteria; phylum Actinomycetota; class Actinomycetes; order Mycobacteriales; family Mycobacteriaceae; genus Corynebacterium. The sequence goes on from NZ_CAHJXO010000003.1 coordinate 390,047, forward strand.
GTGGCTCCCAGATGCCCATCAACCGCTACCTGGCGTTTGCCGAAGAGGTAGAGGATATCCAGCTGCCTGACCGCACGTGGCCGGACAAGAAGATCACCACCGCACCGCAGTGGTGTGCGGTGGACCTGCGCGACGGCAACCAGGCGCTGATCGACCCGATGAGCCCCGAGCGCAAGCGCCGCATGTTCAACCTGCTGGTGGAGATGGGCTTCAAGGAGATCGAGGTCGGCTTCCCCAGCGCATCGCAGACGGACTTCGACTTTGTGCGCGAGATCATCGAAAACGACATGATCCCGGATGACGTCACCATCCAGGTCCTGGTGCAGGCGCGCGAGCACCTGATCCGCCGCACGTTCGAGGCGTGCGAGGGCGCGAAGAACGTCATCGTGCACTTCTACAACTCCACCTCGAAGCTGCAGCGCCGTGTGGTGTTCCGCAAGGACCGCGAGCAGATTAAGAAGCTGGCCACCGACGCTGGCGAGCTGATCAAGACGATTGCGAAGGATTACCCGGGCACGAACTGGCGCTGGGAGTACTCGCCGGAGTCCTACACCGGCACCGAGCTGGATTTCGCGCTCGAGGTGTGCGACGCCGTGGTGGACACGATGGAGGCGACGCCGGACAACCCGATCATTTTGAACCTGCCGTCCACGGTGGAGATGATCACCCCGAACGTGTACGCGGACTCCATCGAGTGGATGCACCGCAACCTGAACAACCGCGAGAGCGTCATCATCTCCCTGCACCCGCACAACGACCGCGGCACGGGCGTGGCGGCGGCGGAGCTGGGCTACCTGGCGGGCGCGGACCGTATCGAGGGCTGCTTGTTCGGCAACGGCGAGCGCACCGGCAACGTGGACCTGGTCACCCTCGGCCTGAACATGTTCACCCAGGGTGTGGACCCGCAGATTGATTTCTCGGACATCAACAAGATCCGCGAGGTCGTCGAGTACTGCAACCAGCTGCGCGTGCCGGAGCGCCACCCGTACGGCGGCGACTTGGTGTTCACGGCGTTCTCCGGCAGCCACCAGGACGCGATTAACAAGGGCCTCGACGCGCTGGCTCAGACGGTGCGCCCGGACGCGACGAGCTCCGAGGTCTCCTGGGAGGAGCTGCGCGAGACCACGTGGGAGGTGCCTTACCTGCCGATCGACCCGAAGGATGTGGGCCGCACCTACGAGGCGGTGATCCGCGTGAACTCGCAGTCCGGCAAGGGTGGCGTGGCCTACATCATGAAGACGGACCACGGCATCAATATGCCGAAGGCGATGCAGCCGGAGTTTTCCGCGGTGGTGCAGCAGATCACCGATTCGGAGGGCGGAGAGGTGAACTCGAAGAACATGTGGGATGTCTTCGCGCGCACCTACCTGGACCTGGATACGCCGCTGGAGCTGGAGCAGTACTCCATCGAGGCCACGGATGACGCGGAGCGCGACACCAAGGTGACCGCGACGGTGACCTACGAGGGTCGCGAGCAGCAGGTCGAGGGCACGGGCAACGGCCCGATTGCGGCGTTCGCGAACGCGCTGGAGCAGGTGGGCATCGATTTCGAGGTGCAGGATTACTCGCAGCGGGCACGCACGGCTGGCGATGACGCGGACGCGGCCTGCTACATCTACGCCGATGTGGACGGCACGTCCGCCTGGGGCGTGGGCATCGCGGGCAACACGACGCGCGCGTCGCTCAATGCGATTGTTTCCGCGGTGAACCGCTCCACCGCCGCGAACTAGCGCGCGGCAACCCGCGCTTCAACCTTGGTCTCTTTCGCGCTGGAGGTTTATACTTTGAAACCAGACTTCCAGCGCGAAAGACGATACATATAAGCAGGTGGTGCGGATGGCGATCTACGTGGTGCCCAGCCACGGGCTCGGCCCTACCCGCACTGTGAAGTTGCGCGGGGTTTCGGAGCATTTGCTTGACGACGCTGCCGTGACCCTCACCTGCCCGTTCGAGGGCGACCCGGAGGTTCTCCTGGGCGACGAGCCAATCGGCACCATCGACGCCGCCGACTTGGCCGAGTACCCGGAGCTGGGCTGGATCGAAGACTCGGACCTTGCCCCGCAGCTCACCGCGCGCAGGCAGGGCGACGAGGCGGTAGTCGAGCTCCCTGCCCCTGGTTTGATGCTGCCCCACAACGCTCCGCCGAAGCAGCCGTGGGTGTTCCTCGACCAGGACGCAGAACCGGTGGAGGTGGCGCTCACCGCCGAGCGCGGGCTTCCGGACGCGCCCGCGCAGCTTCTGTGCACGTTCGAGCTCACTGACGCTGGCGATGTGACGGTGGCCGTCGACGGCGCCGTAGTCGGCGAGCTTCCCGGCGATGCGGCCGCGGCGCTCATACCGACGCTCGACGCGTTGGGGCAGCGCGGCCTCACCCCCGTTGCGCGCGGCAACGCCAACACCGAGAGCCTCACCGTCACTGCCGGCTCGCTCCACAACCTGGTGGAGCGCGATGAGGTGCCGGTGATCTCCCCGCTGCCGCCACTGGACGCGGAGGCGTTCCGCGCGACCTCCGAAAAGACTGACCGCCCCGCGCCGGCAAAGCTTGAGGAGCTGGACACCGGCTTCTTCGCCACCGTGGACGCGGAGGCCGCCGCCATCGCCGCGGACACCGAAGAGCACAGCGCAACAACGGAAGGCTCCCCGCGCCGCGGCTCGCGCGGCCCGCTGGTGGCCTTGGGCGCCACGGCGACGGCGCTCGCGCTCACAGCGGCGGGCGCGATGGTGATCAACGCGACGTCGGACCGCGACCAAGATTCCGCCTCCGCGTTCATCGAGACGGTGACCAGCGAGCAGGCGCCCACCGAGACGACGGAGCCGGAGGAGACCACCGCGGCGTCGTCCGAGTCGGAGAGCCCGGAGAAGCCGGAGTCCTCCAAGGCGTCCGACACTGCCGAGCCAGCCGAGCAGCAAAACGCACCCGCACCCGCCGCCCCGGCACCAGCGCAGCAGGCCCCGCGCGCCAGCAGGCCCCGCGCGCCAGCAGGCCCGCAGGCCCCGCGCCAGGCGCCGCGCAGCAAGCACCGGCCAGCAGGCACCGGCGCGCCAACCTGCGCAGCAAGCACCGGCCCCGGCGCCAGCGCCTGCCCCCGCCCCGGCACCAGCGCCCGCGCCGCAGGCACCGGCACCGCAGCAGAACAGCCACCCGTACGAATACACGGTGGGCGGTATCCGCGTGCGTTCCAACGCGCCGCTGGATCAACCGTTGTATGAGGTGGAGAGGTAGGTTGGGGCGTCGATAAGCAATTGCCCCTTGTGAACTACTATCTGAACAATGACTGCAACCGACGACATTGAATACCCCTTCGTGGCGGTGTTCACCCAAGCGACGGGGATTCACCCGTCGAGCGGGCGGTTGCTTACTGTCGACGCGGTGACGTTCGACGAATCCGGACGCGTCGGCGAGGAGTTCCACGCCGTGATCGGGCCAGGCACCGACCCGGGACCGAAGCACACCCACGGGCTGGAACCGAGCGACTTTGCCCAGGCCCCGCGCTTTTCGCGGTTCCTGCGCCCGCTGGACAAGCTGATCGATTCCCGCACGCTTATCACCCACGATTCGCCCCGCGACTGGGGCTACATGGTGTCGGAGGCGCGCCGCGCAATGAACGCCGCCGCGCGCGCCAACCGCTCCCGCCGCGGCCGCGGCCAGCGGCGCCGCCAACGCGTGGGCCACGTGCCGAAGCCGGTGGAGGTGGTGGACCTGCTCGCCACCGCGCGGCGCCAGGGCCACATCGTGGTGGACCCGCGGATTAACGCGCTGGCCTCGCAGGTTGGCGTGGCTTCCCCGCCGCCAGCCGCGTCCGTGGAGCGCGCCGCGTTGAGCGAGGAGGAGTTCTCCCGCGCCCAGACGCTGAAGCTCGTCGCCGTGTACCTCCAGCTGCGCGAGGCCGGCCCCATCGCGGCCTTTTCGCCCGACGACCTGGCCGCCGACCCGTTCGGCCTGCAGCGCAGCCGCGTGCGCGTCGATGCCGCGAAAGCCGGCCCCGCCGCCGACAACCCGGGCGTGCTGGACCCGAAGAAGGGCCTGGTGAAAGGCATGGAGTTCGTCGTTGCGGATGATGTGGAGCAAGAGCCGGACGAGCTTATCGACGCCGGCGTGCGCGTCGGCCTGACCTACAAGGAAAAGGTCTCGCGCGAGACTTCCGTCGTCGTGTCCGATGCCCCCTCGAAGCAGGCGGAGCTGCGCGGCAAAGCTATGCACGCGCACCGCAAAGACATTCCGGTGCTCTCCGGCGAGGAGTTCCTCGGGCTGGTTGGGCAGATGGCCTAGAATTTCTGGGCATGACTGAGACGCAACCTAGCCGTTTCGCCCGGGCACGCACGAAGCTGGCCACCACGGCCGCGACGCTTGCCACCGCGGCATCCCGCGCCACCGGCCGCGGCGCCGGCGGCATGATCGGCGGCCTGGTGGCAGGCACGATCGACCCGAACATCATGGCCTCCCTCGCCGGCGGCCGCCCGGCGGTGCTGGTCACCGGCACAAACGGCAAATCCACCACCACCCGCATGCTGGCGGGCGCGGTCCGCGCCACACACACCGTGGCCACGAACGACGGCGGCGACAACATGGACGCCGGCATCATCTCTGCGCTGCTCGCGGGCAAAGACGCGGAAGCGATTGTGTTGGAGGTGGATGAGTTGCACGTGCCGGACGTCGCAAAGCGACTTGCCCCCACAGCGTTCGTGTTGCTCAACCTCTCACGCGACCAGCTCGACCGCGTAGGCGAAATCAACTCGATCGAACGCGCCCTGCGCACCGCGGTGATGGAACACCCCGAGGCGACCGTGATCGCGAACTGCGACGACGTGCTAATCACCTCCGTGGCGTGGGACCACCCGAACGTGGTGTGGGTCTCCGCAGGCGCAGGCTGGCTCGGCGACTCGGTGACCAACCCGCGCTCGGGCGGGCACGTTGTCCGCTCCTTCGTCGCGGACAACGGAGTAAAGGATGGCGACGGAAAGGAAAAGGATGGCGACGGGGGCCAAAGCGACTGGTACGCCGTCGAACCGCTCCCCGACGGCACCGAATTCCGCCGCCCCACCCCCGACTACGTGGTCACCGACGAGGGCCTAACCACCCCGCACGGCACCACCCAGCTCGAACTCAAACTCCCCGGACGCGCCAACCGCGGCAACGCAGCGCAGGCCATCGCGGCCGCCGTGGAAGCGTTCGACGTGCCCCTCGACGCCGCGGTCAAAGCGGCCGAGGAGGTGGACAACGTCGCCGGGCGCTACACCACCGTGCATCTCGGCGAGCGCGACGTGCACCTCATGCTGGCCAAGAACCCGGCCGGCTGGCAGGAGGCGCTCACCATGACCGACCGCGACGCCGACGGCGTGGTCATCGCGGTCAACGCCCGCCAGGGCGACGGCGAGGACGTGTCCTGGCTGTGGGACGTGAAATTCGAGGACTTCGGCGACACCAAGGTGGTGGCCGCCGGCGAGCGCGCCACCGACCTCGCGGTGCGACTGACCTACGCGGGCATCGAGCACGACCTCATCCACGACCCCGTGGAAGCCATCCGCGCCTGCCCGCCCGGCCGCGTGGAGGTGCTGGCGAACTACACGGCGCTGCTCAACCTGCGCCGCGACCTGACCAAGCAGGAGGATTACCGTGCCTAAACTCACCATCGGCCTCGTGCTCCCCGACGTGTTGGGCACCTACGGCGACGACGGCAACGCCCTCGTCTTGCGCGAGCGCGCCCGCATGCGCGGCTTCGACGCCAAGATCGAGCGCATCTTGCTTCACGACGACATCCCCGCCACCTGCGACATCTACACCCTCGGCGGCGGCGAAGACTCCGCCCAGCTCATCGCAGCGAACCGCCTCGCCGCCTCCCCCGGCCTGCAGGCAGCGGCCGCGGACGGCCGCCCCATTTTCGCCGTCTGCGCAGGCCTGCAGGTCCTCGGCCGCACATTCCGCGCGCACGGCAAGGAGGTTGAGGGCATTGGGCTTATCGACGTCACCACCGCCCCCCTTTCCACCCGCGCCATCGGGGAACTCACCGCGCAACCCACCGGCGCGGGCATCACAGCGGAGTTGACCGAGCCGCTCACCGGCTTCGAAAACCACATGGGCGCCACAGCCCTTGGCCCGGACGCTTCGCCTTTGGGCGCGGTGACGTGCGGCGTGGGCAACGGCGCCAGCACCGCAGGCTCCGCCGGCGGAGACAAGGTGGAGGGCGTCGTCCAGGGCAGCGTCGTGGCCACGTACATGCACGGCCCGGCGCTGGCGCGTAACCCCCAGCTCGCCGACTTGCTCATCGCGCGTGCCTTAGACGTGAGCCTTGCTGAGCTGGAGCCGCTCGACCTGCCGGACGTGGAGCAGCTGCGCCGCGAGCGCCTACGCTAGGCAGTCGCCGAGTCCACCACGCCGAGTCCACCACGCCGAGTTCACCACGCCGAGTCCACCATCACTAACACCCGAAATCGGGGTGCCGATCTCGGCGTTTGGCTCGACCAGGCAATCTCAGTCGCGAGTTAGCCGGATCGAGTGGGGCTGCTGCGAATGCTGGAAGTGTCGCGAACGCAAGATTCCAGGTCACCGCTGAACGCAACTATGCAGCTGCATTGTCACTTGACACCACTTATCCGGTGATCCTATTTATCGGGCCAATGGTGTATGCAGCTGCATAGCGTCCACCGGAAGCACCTCGTTTTGATTCTCCTCTACCCTGGGGGGCCATGTTCGTTCTTCTTAGCCACGTACTCGACCCTGAAGGCCCCTCCTACCCCGGTTCCCCTGAGCTGACCATTGACCGCAACGCTGTGATCGGCCAGGGCAGCGACTCCAACGACGTCATCAGCCATTTACCTAACCACTTCGGCACCCACATGGATGCGCCGCGCCACTTCGTGGAAAACGGAACTACTTTCGCAGAGCTTCCCGCAGAGCGGTTCAATTTCGACGGCGACGAGATCCTCCTGCTCGACATCCCGGAGAAAGGCGAGCCGAAATCCGTGCTCACCATCGCCGATGTGGAGCCGTACCTCGAGGATTTCGCCGGGATTCGTCTCCTGCTCATCCGCACCGGCTTTGAGCGCTTCCGCGATTCGGACCCGGAGGTCTACCAGTCCGAGGGCCCGTGTTTGGACCCGGACCTGTGCAAGTGGCTCGCCACCGAAACCCGGGTGCAGTGCGTTGGGATGGACTGGATCTCCGTCGGCGCGCCGTGGAACGACCTCGGCACCGAGGCGCACCGCCAGCTACTCGGCTACTACCGCGAGAACTTCATCACGGCCATCGAGGATCTCTCGCTCGCACCGGTTGGCGATAAGTGGATCGATTTCATCACCCTCGGCCCGCTGCGCGTAAAGGGCATCGATTCATCCCAGGTGTCGGTCACCGCGTTCCTCAACGACATGGACTTCCTCGACGATGCGGACGAACTCGATGAGGCGAGCTTCGACGGCACCGTAGACTCGGCCGCCGCCCCGGAGCCGGTCGCCGAAGACGAGCCCTAAAGCGGGCAAACTTTAAAGCGTGAGGCGGCCGGTGAGAGCGCGGGACAGCGTGAGCTCGTCGACAAACTCCAAGTCCCCTCCGAGCGGCATGCCGGACGCGAGCCGCGACACCGTAAGTTCCGGAAAGTCCTTCAACAAGCGCACCAGATAGGAGGCGGTGGCCTCGCCTTCAGTGTCGGGGTCGGTGGCCAGGATGACCTCGCCGATCACCGGCGTCTCCTCGCCGTCAAGGTCGGGCTGCACGCCGCCAATACGCTGCAGCAGCGAGGCGATGGCGAGGTCTTTCGGCCCCACGTTGGCCAGCGGGTCCAGCGCCCCACCTAACACGTGGTAGCGCCCCGAGTACTCGCCGGTGCGCTCGATGACCTGGATGTCTTTCGCGTCCTCCACCACGCACACCAGCGTCTTGTCGCGGCCGGAGTCCGCGCAGATGCGGCACACTTCCTCGCGCGAGACGTTGTTGCAGATGCGGCAAAACGTCACCCCGTCGCGCACCGCCGCGAGTGCGGAACGCAGCCTATCGATGTCGTCCGGGTCCTGCTTCAGCAAATAAAACGCAATGCGCTGCGCTGACTTGGGGCCGACGCCGGGGAGGCGGGAGAATTCGTCGATAAGGTCCTGCAGCGGGCCTTCGAACATGTGCGAACTCCTAACGGGGTGGGTGGCGGACAGGAAAAAGCGCCCAGCCCCTCGAAGGGCCAGGCGCCTGCGGCGGAAGTTAGATGATGCCGCCAAACGGGATCTCGCCGTTGCCGCCCTGCGGAGCGCCACCGAACGGGTTGCCACCCTGCGGAGCGCCGCCACCCAATGCGCCGCCGGTCAGCGGGGCGATCTTCTCCTGGGCCAGCTCGCCAGCCTTGTTGTGCGCGTCGCGGTACGCGGCGAGGATGAGGTCCTGAAGGGTCTCGATGTCCTCCGGGTCCACTGCCTCCGGCTTAATCGTCAGGTCGGTGATCTCCGCGCCACCGGTCATGGTGACGGTAACCAGCTCGCCGCCGGCGGTGCCGGTAACCTCGGTCTGCAGCAGCTCAAGCTGTGCCTGCTGCAGCTGCGCCTGCACCTCGGCGGCCTGGCGGATGAGTTCCTGCATATCGTTCGGCTGAGTCATTTCGTTGCCTTTCTGTCGTTTCTAAAGTCCGGGTGCCAGTGTACCTGCTGCGTCACAGTGGCTTCGCGCCCAGCTCCGACTGCAGCAGTTCCATCGCAACTTCGGTTGCGTCGCGCCGGTCGGCGGTGCCTTCCTCGTCGCGGGCTTGCTCGGCCATGTCGCGTTCCTCGTCCTCGCGCGAGTATGGCACATTGCTTATCGACGCCCCTTGCTCCCCCTCATCCTCCACCAACGGCGGAGGCTCATCCGGGTCGTACGGCTCCGGCGGAAGCGGGATCTCATCGCGTTCGCGCTGCGCCCGCGCGGCGGCCTGCTGGCTGGCCGCCGCTGCGGCAGAGCGCCAATCGTTCTTCGGCGGTTGAGCGGGCTGCGCCGGTTGAGAAGGTTGAGCGGGCTGGGCTGGCTGAACAGGCTGCGCTGGCTGGGCCGGTTGAGCGGGCTGTGCCGGCTGTGCCGGCGGTGCCTGATGGGCTGGCTCGGCGGGTGCGGGGTCCTCCGGCGCAGGCTCAGATGAATCCTCCTCGGCGCCCGGGTTCCACACGTCCTGCTTGCGGTCCTGCGGTACGCGTGCGTTCTCCTGCGAGGTGCCCACCACACAGTGCACCTTCACTGTTTGGCCAAGCTTTTCCGTGAACACCGCGGCGATATCGGCGTTGTTCTTCTCCGAATTAATTCGCTCCGCCAGCGCGCCGGTGTTGTGGCCGAGCACCAGCGTGCCGTCCTTGACATCCAGCGGCTTGGCCTCGGTGAGCATGATTTCCGCGACCTTGTTGCGCTCGCCAACCGACTGGCGCAGGCGCGTCCAGTCGGAGTAGATGCGGTCGAAAAGCGCACCGTCATCGGCGCTTTCTGATCGATTGGAAGGCTCAGGGTCACCGGCAGGCTGCGCCGCAGGTTCCGGTTGTGCCGGCTGTTGTTGCTCGGGTGCTGGCTGTGGCGCGCGCTGCTCCCGCCCCGAGCCCGAACGCGCCGCGGCCGCAGCTGCTGCCGCGGCGGCCGCCGCCGACCCACCGGAAGACGGCGCGGTCTGCGGCGGGGCGGTGGATTGCTCCGGCTGGGGGTCAGACTGAGGTGACGCAGCAGGCTGCGCCGGCTGGGCAGCGGGTGCAGCGGGTGCAGCGGGTACAGCGAGTGCAGGCGCCGCAGGAGCCGCGGGCGCAGCAGGAGCGGCGGAAGCAGAAGCACCGAGGGTGAGCAGGTGCGCCATCATCACCTCGAGCAGCAAACGCGGCGACGTTGCCCCGCGCAGGTCCGGGAGCCGGTCGTTGACCTCGGTGGCCAGTGCAGCGAGTTGCGCAGAGCTAAAGCGGGCGGCCTCCTGGGAAAGGATGTCGGCGCGCTCCGCTGGCGCGTCGACAAGCCCCTGCCCAAACGCATCCGGCACGGTGCGGATGAGCAGCAGATCGCGCAGCCGGTCGAGCAGGTCGAGGGCGAAGCGGCGCGGCTCGTGGCCCGACTCGATCACTTCGTCGATGGTGCCGAACATCGCGGAGCCGTCGCCATCCGCAAGCGCGTCGACCGCCCCGTCGAGCAGCGTCAGGTCCGTCACACCGAGCAGCGGCAGCGCCAGCTCGTAGGTCAGCCCCTCCTCCCCGGAGCCGGCAAGCAGCTGGTCCAGGATCGAAAGCGTGTCGCGCGGGGAGCCGCCACCGGCGCGGATGACCAGCGGGTAGACGTTCTCGTCGACGTGCATGCCCTCTTCGGCCACCACGCGCTCGAGCAGCTCCCGCATCGCGGCCGGCGCGAGCAGGCGGAACGGGTAGTTGTGGGTGCGCGAGCGGATGGTGTTCAGCATCCGCTCCGGCTCGGTGGTGGCGAAGATGAAGATGAGGTGCTCCGGCGGCTCCTCCACAATCTTCAGCAGGGCGTTGTTGCCCTCCTTGGAAATCATGTGCGCCTCATCGATGATGAACACGCGGTAGCGCGACTCCGCCGGCGCGAACATCGCACGTTCGCGCAGCTCGCGCATGTCGTCCACGCCGCCGTTCGAGGCCGCGTCGAGCTCCATCACATCCAGGTTGCCGGAGCCGCCCGGCGCGAGCGAGACACACGAGGCGCACACGCCGCACGGGTTCGACGTCGGCCCGTTCACGCAGTTCAGGCTGCGCGCCAGGATGCGCGCAGATGATGTCTTGCCGCAGCCGCGTGGCCCAGAGAACAGGTAGGCGTGCGAAATCCGCCCGTTGTCCAGGGCGGTGGATAACGGCCGGGTCACCTGCTCTTGGCCAACTACTTCGCCGAATGTTGCGGGGCGGTATTTCCTGTACAAAGCCACGCCGGGAAGTCTACTCACCCCTCCCGACGCCAGTCCCCCACATCGGTTCCGCGGCGTCTCAACCTGCGCGAACACGTCTCCACGCCCTGGTCTCGCGCGATGGCAAACTCCTCGTCGGTCAGGCACACCAGCTCTAGCAGAAGCGTCAGTTGGCCGGGTTCGCGCACAAGGGGCGTGCCTTCGTCGAAAAGCTCGGGCTCGCGCAGCCACCCATGCCGCACCGTGATGCCCTCCGGCAACTCCACGCGGTCCAGCAGATCCTCCAGCAACACGCCAGGTTGCGCGGGCACGCCCAGGGTTTGCACGAGGTGCGCCGCAGCGTTCACGGCATGTCCGAGCAATTGCTTATCGACGCCACCGCGCGTCACCAACTCACTCCTCACCGAAGTTCCCCCGTCCTCGGCGAGCGAAAGGCCGGTGTCAACGGTGGAAAATCCCACGGTCGCCGCGAGCGGGCGGCCCTGGTGGGTGGAGGTGGCCACCGGCAGGCCGTCGATAAGCACAAGCTCGATCGGCGTGACCGAGTTGAGCCACGCGGCTATCTGATCACCGTTCAAGGTTCTCGATACAGGCCAGCAGCACGCAGGTGGCCACACCGTCCATCGCGGTGCGGACCTCCTCCAACGGAGGCAGCGACGGCGCGAGGCGGATGTTCTGGTCCTGCGGATCCTCGCCGTGCGGGAAGGACGAGCCCGCCTTCGTCAGCGTGATGCCAGCCTCCTTCGCCAGCTCCCACACGCGCGTTGCCGAACCTTCCAGCACGTCCAGCGAGATGAAGTAGCCACCCTCAGGCTCCGTCCACTGCGCCACCCCGTACTCTCCGAGGCGGTCCTGCAGGATGCCCACGACAGCCTCGAACTTCGGCGCGAGCGACTGCGCGTGCTTGTTCATGTGCGCCTTCAGGCCCTCCACATCACCGAAGAAGCGGGCGTGCGCGAGCTGGTTCACCTTGTTCGGGCCAATACCGCGGATCGAGGCATGGCTGGCATACCACTCCAGGTTCTCCGTCGAAGACGCGAAGAACGCCACGCCCGAGCCCGCGAGCGTGATCTTCGACGTGGACGACATGTACCAGAAACGGTTTGGGTTGCCGTTCGCCGCGGCGATGTCGATGACGTTGCCGTTCTCCGGGAACTTCTCGCTCAGCGTGTGTATCGCGTACGCGTTGTCCCACACGATGCGGAAATCGGGCGCGGCAGTTTTCATCTTCGCCAGGCGCTCCACAGTCTCCGGCGAGTAGGTGATGCCGGTGGGGTTACCGAAGATCGGCACCGACCACATGCCCTTCACCTGCGGGTCCTTCGCCAGCTCCTCCACCTGGTCCATGTCCGGGCCTTCCGGCGTCATGGGGACGGTAATCATCTCGAAGCCGAAGTGCTCCGTGATGGCGAAGTGGCGGTCGTAGCCCGGCACCGGGCAGATCCACTTCACTACCTCCTCGTCCTTCCAGGGCTTGGAAGAATCGTTCGTGCCCCAGATGTAGGCGTAGGAAATCAGGTCGAACATGATGTTCAAGCTGGAGGAATCACCCGCGTAAACGTTCTCCGCGCTGATCCCGAGCGCCTCCGCCCACAGGTCGCGGATATCGGCGATACCCTTCAGGTTGCCGTAATTGCGCACGTCCGTGCCGGTCTTATCGGTGTAATCTCCCTCGCCGGGAAGCGCAAGGAGCGCGTTGGAGAAATCGAGCTGCTCACTCGACGGCTTACCGCGCGTGAGGTCTAGGTTCAGGCCGCGGGCCTTAAGCTCCTGGTACTGCTCTCGGGTCTCGCGTGCGAGCTGATCGAATTGGGCTTGATCCAAGTTCTTCAGAGACATGCGCCCCATGGTAGCCACAAAAAAGGGACCCCACGCACCTGCCAGAGCTCGCTGACCCTTGCTGCGTTCCCGCCCTGGGGGAGTTCACAAGATAACACCGCGTGGGATCCTGCCCGACACTGTAGCCGGGGTCGCCGCCAAGGCACAAGCCGCATGGGTGCGCTGCGGTTTTGTCGGGCGCGGGGGTGTGCATTACAGTATCCGGAGATGCTTTTCGAAGCGTCGGTGATGGAGGATTCGACTAGCGGCCTATGTCACACGCCTGGAACGCGTGCGGGTTTCACGACCCTCGTGGGTTCAAATCCCACATCCTCCGCAATATCCGATACCGGCATCCGCGAGCGCGGGTGCCGGTTTTCGCGTTGGCGCCTTTTACATTGCGGGTTAAACGACAAAATGTGTGTCTGACTCCGGCGTGTCGCGGGGTTAGATGTGGCCTTTTCGGATGCCGATTGAGTGTGTGTAGTTGGTGTCGATAGCGTTGTCGTAGAGGGCTGGTCGTCGAAGTTTCGTGGTCGGCTTGGTTCTCGTTGTGGGTCAGGGTGGATACTTTGGCGAGTTGGTCCTGGCCCCAGTTGGACTGCCTGGCGATCTCAACAGGATCGTCAGGCAGTTCCGTTTTCAGATACAGCCACCACTCCAGCATCCGACGCTGATGCTCCCCGGATCTGCCGCGGTGGGTGCGGGCCAGCAGTTTCAGTTGGGCGTTGATGCCGCCTTCCAGGCTGTTGGTGGTCGATTTGATCCGGCTGACATCGAGCACACTGTCGGGTGGGTCGAGGTAGACGAACAGCAGTTGGTTGCGCCAGAGGTGGCTGAGACTGTTGTAGGCCTTGCGCACGTTGGCGTGTGTCCACTCGCGTGTCCACGCGCCGGTTTTCGGGTCTTTGGTCAGCGTCTTTTGATCCATCCAGTCGCGGTAGACGTTTCCGAACTCATGTAGTTGCACACCCCATTGAGCTGCTTGATCCAAGGTGGTGATTTTGGTGAGGTTGAGCGCGAGTTGGTAGATCGCTCGTCCTGCTTCGGTGCGCGGTCGTGATGTGGTGTAGCGGCGCACGACGCGTTGGGCGTGAACGAGACAGCGTTGGATTTTGGTTGTGGGCCAACATTTCTTGATGGCGCTGGCTGCGCCTTGTCCGCCGTCGATGACAGCGATTAAGGGTGCGGGGATGCGCTCGAGGAGTTGTTGGTAGGCGTGGGTGGTTTCGTGTTTGCACCAGTGCCAGGCGATGACGTGATCCAATGTGGCGGCCACGATGAGGCACCCGCTGGCGGTGTAGGTGCCGTCGATGAAGATCTGGGCGTAGATACGCCCGGCGTGGCCGATGGTGGGATCAGGCACGTCGATAAGCCAGAACGGTTCAAACCTGCGTTGTAGGGTGCGCGGGCGGTAGCCGAGTTTATCGGCAGTGGTTTCCAAGCTTTCACCACTGGTGACGTGGGCGATGAAGGCATCAAAAGCGGTCTTGTTTGAGATGTCTGGGCGTCGTTTTGTGGTGGAGGCGCCGCAGGTTTTGCAGCGCCACCTCGCCCGGTGTGCTGTGGTGCGTCCGTTACGTTTCATTTCGCCGCCGCACACGCTGCAGCGGGGTCGGTTCTTTGGCATTGGTTAATGCCACCACCGGCCCGTAGCACATCACCGGCACCACACCGAGGATTTACGGCTCAGAGGACAGATATAAGCCCAGCAAGCATATATTTCCAGCAACGCTAGAGGTCAGGACACATAAATCGCTGATTCTAGACACACATTTTGTCGTTTAACCCTACATTGCAGCCCGTCACCGTGAAGTTAGGGTACGCTCACCTACATGATTAACGACCGCTTAAAAGCAGCCATCAACCAGCAAGTCACCGAGGAATACACCGCCGCCTACATCTACCGCCACCTGGCGAACGAGATGGACGCGCTGTCCCTGCCGGGCATGTGCCAGTGGTTCGCTGCCCAGGCCGAGGAGGAATGCGAGCACGCCTACAAGTTCGCCAAGCACCTCATCGACCGCGGCGAGCACGTCGTGCCGAAAAACATCATCTTCGAAGGCGCCGAGATCACCTCGCCGAAGCAGGCGTTCGAGGCAGCGCTCGAGCACGAGAAGAAGGTCTCCGAGCAGATCCGCCAGATCACGCGGCTTGCCGACGAAGTGGGCGACCTCGAATCCCGCGGCCTGCTCAACTGGTTCCTCACCGAGCAGATCGAGGAGGAAGCCGCCGTCGGCGAGATTTTGGACCAGCTTGCGCTCGTCGGCGACGACGGCTCGGGGCTGTTGCGTATCGACGCTCGCCTAGCAGGCCGCTCCGATGCCAGCGCCGAGTAAACGCGAGCTCTTGCGAGAGCCGCGCAGGTAGCGTCGCGCCCGAAAAGGGGGCGTCGTATCAGCAGGTAAACAACGGGCGAACGACGGCGTAACGGTAGCTGAATTTACGCGCTGCGAAGCTCAGTCAGCGCGCGCTGCACGCCTGTTTCAGCGAAGCTTAGGTCCATGACCGAATCTTCGCATGAACAGCAGCCTAAGCGCGGTTTCTCCCGCCGCAGTTTCCTCCGTACCACCGCAGTAGCTACCGGCGCAGCTGGCGCCGCCCAACTGGCCAGCACCAACACATCCCAGGCCCAGTCTTCCCTGCGCGGCAAGCCGAAGCCCGTAGAAATGAAGCCTCGCCCCCTGCCATTCGTGCACGGTGTCGCTTCCGGTGACCCGCTGCCGACCGCAGTGGTGATTTGGACCCGCGTGACCCCGGAACCTGACGCCAAGCCTGGCTCGGGCAAGGGTGCGCCCACGCGCTTGAAGTGGGAAGTTGCGACGGACTTCGACTTCAAGAACATCGTGAAACAGGGCGAGGTCACCTCCGACGCAAAGGATGACCACACCATCCACGTCGATGTGCAGGGCCTCGACTCTTCGGCCGTGTACTACTACCGGTTCACTGTTGTAGCCGGCCAGTTCAAAGACGCGGTTTCCCCAGTTGGGCGCACCAAGACTGCCCCGAAGGCCGGAGCAAAGACCGACCGCCAGCGTTGGGCAATCGCTTCCTGCGCGAACTGGGAGTCTGGCTTCTTCTCCGCGTACGCGGATTTGGCAGAGCGCGGCTGGAAGAACGACATCGATTTGACGGTCTTCCTCGGCGACTACATTTACGAGTACAAGCGTTACGAATACGCTGGAAACGGCCCTGTGCGCCTGCACGAGCCGCCGCACGAGACGGTCACCTTGGCTGACTACCGCACCCGCTATGGCCACCACCGCACCGACCCCGCCCTAGCGAACGCGCACGCGTCCATGCCGTGGATCGTGGTGTGGGATGACCACGAGGTTGCGGACAACAACTGGCGTGAGGGTGCTTATAACCACCAGCCGAACGAAGGTAACTTCACCGTTCGTCGCGATGCCGCAATGAAGGCGTACTTCGAATGGATGCCCGTGCGCCCCACCGAGACGTCCGAGAAGGGCCGCCTGTACCGAAACTTCACCTTCGGTGACTTGGTTGAGCTGACCATCATGGACCTGCGCACATACCGCGACATCGAGTACAGCTTTGCCACAAACCCGCGCACGGATCCGAACCGCACCATGCTCGGCTCTGAGCAGTACAAGTGGGTCGAGCGCACCATTCAAGAATCGAATACGAAGTGGAACGCGCTGGGCAATTCGGTCATGTTCTCGCCGCTTTACCTCGGTGCGGTGTACGCCGATCCGCAGACTAGGCCGATCGCCGAGGCATTGTCTTCTAACATCCCGGTGATCAACGCCCCGTTGTACGAGTTCCCGCTCAATGGCGACCAGTGGGACGGCTACGACCGAGAGCGTCGCAGCCTGATCAACCTGCTCGGCAGCCACAAGAAGAACCCGATCTTCCTCACCGGCGACATCCACACCGAGTGGGCCCACAACGTTGAACACGACGGCAAGAAGATCGGTTGTGAGGTCGTTTGTTCCTCCATCACGGCACCGAACGCTGCCGAATCGGTTGGGATTCCGGCAGGTAGCCAGGTGTACAACGTAGCTCGCCACTACCTCCACGCGGCGAACCCGAAGCTGCGCCACGTGGCACTGGATACCCACGGGTACGCCGTGGTGACCATCCGGCCGGAAGAGGTGGACATGGAGTGGATGCGCGTGGACAACATCCTCGCCCCGGTCTCTCCAGTCCGCTCTAAGGTCGCACTGACATGGCGCAAGGGTAAGGGTTTCACCAGCTAACCCAGCCCACCCCACTGCCGACGGGCGCGAAGTAGGTTTTCAGACCAACTTTGCGCCCGCTTTTCGTGTCCTCCCGGAAGAACCTCAAGCCCCGGGTATGCATTGCATCTCGGTTCGGCTGTGAAGGCGCAATCGACGAGAAACCGCCCCAGTCCCCTCTTCCACGAGGCGACTAGGGCGGCTTGGAGATGTCGTATATGCGTTACTTACGCACGACGGTCGGCGACTCGGCGGCAGCCTTCGCCAGGTTGATGCGCTGCCAGGACCCCTCCGGACCCTGCCAGTCGAGCGGGTTTCCAGCAGCACCCGCGGTGCGGCGAATCACCTCAGAGCGCTGACCCCAGTTCAGGTTGGGGTAGGACGACTCCAGCAGTACCGGCGCAGCCTTAGGCGTGATCATCGGTGCGTTCAGGCGGTAGATGCGCGGCAGGTCGTGCTCCATCCAACGGGTGTACTGGTCAACCGCGAACTGAGTAGACACGTACGGGGTATCCTGCTGCACCAGCTGGCGGATCGGCTTGCCCGTGCGCCACTCGATCTCACGGCGGAGCTCGTCGCGAGCCTGGTTCAGTGCGTGCTTCATCTTCGGGTCGTTAAGACGGTCCGCGGCGGCAGCCTGACCAGACATGCGCCCACCGATCACGTCGAGCGGGTAGTGCACGCCGAGCACCATGCGGCTGTAGCCAGCCTCAGCGCCGCGGTAGTGCAGCTGCGGAGCAACCTCAGGCACCATGTAGGCCAACAGTGCAGTCACCCAGGTGGCCTGGTTGGTGTGGCCGGACGGGAACGACTTGGAAGACGGGTAGATCGAATCCTTACGCCCAGGGATCTCGTAGCGCTTGATGCGCTGCGGCTGGGCCACGAACGGGCGCGGGTAGTCGTACACCAGCTTCTCGATACTGGTCGAGCTTGCAACTCCGCCCGCACGAGCGAGGTAGCCATTGCCCAGCAGGTACTGCGTCTTCGGCAGACGGTTCTCCGCAAGCGCGTCACGGAACGCCTTGCCGAATTCCTTACCCAGCGCCGGCGAAAGCTCCGCCAACAGCTCCTCCCCGGAGGCCACAGCGTCGCGCTGTGCGGTCTTGATCAGGGCCGGGTTGCTTGCCGCCTCGTTGTTCACACGCGACACGATGTCCATGTTGGCGCGCATTACATCAGGGCGCTGGTTTTTCAGATATGGGAACAGGCGGTTGATCTCCAGGTACACGCCGTACTTGTAGGCGGAGATGTCGGATACGTAGCCCGCGAGCCAGTCAGTGGAGAACGGCTGGGGCACCGGGGCACCCGGGTGCTGCTTAATGACGTTGCCGGTAGACGATCCGGTGACGTGGCTCTGCACGTTCGGCAGACTCAGCGGAACCTGGTCCGGCAGTTGCATGTTCTGTGGCGGGGCGAGGGGCTGCGCCTGGGCAAGTGGCGCGACTGCGGGGGCTGCCCCAGCGAGCATCACCGCGGCGGCAAGAGCGCTAGTGAAACGCTTCATTCGGTTCTCCTGAAAAGGTCGAGCTGGCAATGACAGATCTACTCTAAACCCCTAAGGTGAACTTCAGGTTGCCACCAGTAAACAATTTGTGGTCGCTCTAGAAACGCCCAGAACGTCAAAGCCCTTACCCAGGTAAGAGAACCTGGGTAAGTGCCAAGCTGAAGCCTTCGTAAGGGCTAGTTATCCGAGCTACCTTCGCGCTCCGGCAGGTTGCCCCACATGCCGGAGGAGAGCTTCTCCGAGTTGTCGTCCTGGCAGTACCACGCCATCAAACCAGCCATCGCAGCCAGCGACAGTAGCGCCAGCGCAGCGACACCAGCCTGCGCCACCTGCGGGCCGAACATGTTGTTCAAACGCGCCATCTCCGCGTTAAACGTGGCCACCACCGGGTTCTCCCGGCGCTCACCACCATTGCCCCACGGGTTCGGCAGATCGATGTTGATCTGAGCAGATACGTTCGCAATCGCCTTACCGATCTCCTGGCCAATCGGCCCCACCAACGGGGCACCCACGGCAAGCAGGATCGCACCCGGCAGCAGCCACAACAGCGGCGAGTTCGGCTCCGTCGACAGCTTCGTGAAGCACCGCTTCGCCTCCTCGGACGAGCCGTTCTCTTCACCCAGCTTTCCTGCGTTGTCGACCTCTACGCGCACGTCCACATCCCCGTTGCCGCCCGGCAGCTTGATGTTGCCGCCTTCGAAGCCGCCGCCCGGGTTGATCACGATGGTGTTGCCGTCGCGCGTGTAGGTCCAACCTTCCGGCAGCTGAATCTTGCTGTCCGGGGTGCCTGCCGGCACGGGCACGTACACCACAGTCGGGGCCTGCGGGTTGAACGTCCAGCCCTCCGGCAGGGTGATGCCGCCCTGGCCCGGGACCACAACCGGCACCTCGCGGATAACAGTCTCACCGTTCGGCAGGGTCACCTGGACCGGCACCGTCACCTTGTCGCCTGGCTTCGCGTCCGCCGGCGGGGTGATGGTCAGCTTGCCGGTGTCCGGGTTGATCGTGATGTTCCAGCCGCCCGGCGCCTGCCAGCCCGGCTTGATCTCATACTTCGTTCCCTCCGGGTCCTTGTTCGTGCCGTCCGGGTTCAGGTTGAACGACGGGTTCAGCTCGATGGTGGTGCCCGGGAAGACCACGATGATGGTGTTGCCTGCACCCGGGGTTACCGGGGTGCCCGGCGTCTTATCCTTGTCCTCGCCCGGGGTCGCCGGCTTGTCCTCGCGCACGATCACGGTCGCGGTGACCACATCCGGGCTGTCCGGGTTATTCGGGTCGGTGACCGTCACCTTGATGTCCTTGCGGTCGCCGTCCTTCGCGCCCCCCCGGGATCACGACAGTAATCACGCCGGTCGTCGGGTCCACCTTCGGATCCCACTCGCCGAGGTTCTGCTCCGGGGTGAGCTCGAAGGTCGAGCCCTCAGTCACCTTGCCGGTCTGCGGCAGCGTGACTTCCTCGCCCGGCTTGCCGGTTTCCTCGCCGTAACCCGGCACGTTCAGCACGATGACCTTCGCGGGCACTTGCTTATCGACGCTACCGTCCGGGTACGTCACGTCCACCAAAATCGTCTGCTCATCGCCCGGCTGCGCGCCCTCCGGAATGGTGACGCTGATCGTGCCGTCGGCACCGACGACCGGCTTCCACTCGCCCAGCTCCTGGTTCCCAGAGATCACGTAGGTCGTGCCCGCCGGCAGCCCCTCGGTGCGCTGCTCGAGCGTCACCTTCGTGCCCGGCGTGCCCCGTGTTTCGCCATACTTCGGGTCGAAAGCGTCCTTGTTGTTGGTCACCGTAAAGGTGACCCGCAGCGTATCCGTGGTGTTGTCTGGGTACGTCACGGCCACATCGACGGTTACCTTGTCGCCTTCCTTCGCGTCCTGCGGCGCGGTGACGGTGACCTGGCCGGTCTTGGCGTCGATCTGCGGGTTCCACCCCTCTACAGAGGCCTGAGTTATGGCAAAGGTCGAGCCCTCACGCACCTCGCCCTTGTCGTCGCGCAGCACGTCAGCGAACGTCGCGGCATCGATGTCTGCGGTCGCAGAATCGCCAGGCAGCACCGGCTTCGTCGCCTGGTACTCCGGTGCGAACTTCGCCAGCGGAACGACCGCCTGGAAGGTCTCAGAAGCGTTGGTCACCTCACCCTTTTCACCGGTGACGCGCAGCGTCTGCTCCGCGTTGTAGGCGTCCAGGTCAGATTCCGCAGTGGCTACACGGGGCGCGGCCACAAGCTTCACGGTAACAGACTCGGGCTTCGCGTCATCCGCACCGGCATCATCGCGCTTGGGCAGGGTGACGTAGACCTTGCCGGAGGCGTCGATACGCACCTGCGCATCGTCGATAAGCTTTGTGCCCTCAAAAACCTGACCACCAAGACGGGCGAAGTCGGACTTGCTGCCGTTGGTGACGGTGATGCCCGTGTCGTACTCAGTGCCATCGGCAATGACCGGGTTTGTCTTGTCGGCGTTGGGGACGAGCGGCTCGCACGAATCGTTCTCAAACGGCCACGGCGCCACAAGCGCCTCAACCGACGGGTACACGGCAGACCTGCTGTTCGCCTGCACCGAAGTGGTATCCACGGTCCATGCCCATGTCTGCGTCGAACCGTCGGCGACCACACCTGCCTCATACTTCGCCGACGCATCCAAGGTCAGCTGGAGGTTCTTGTCGCCCAGCACAACGGTGTCTGTCACCTTGCGCGACTGCGTGCCATCCTGGTTCTTCGTGTCCACCTGGGCACCCTTCGGCACAGGGTTAACGGTGTAGGACTGCGTCGAACCCGGAGCGCCATTTCGATAAATGACGCCCAGGTCAACCTTCGCCTCGGTGAAAATACGCTGGTCCTCCCCGGACAGCGTCACCCACGGGGTAAAACGGATGTCGTTGCCATCGATGGTGCGCGAAACACCAACCTCGGCTCCAGCGATGCGAGTACCACGGATCGACTCGGCAGCGGTTGAGCCAAGCTCATCGCCGAAACCGACAGCACATCCGCTCACACGGGGCAGGTTGTAGTTGGGCGGGCTCACAAACTCGGTCGGCAGCGCGCGTGCCTGCGGGGCGACCATTGCGGACGCACCGAGCGCCAACGCCACAGCGCCGGCAGTGATCTTCTTGGAGAAATTCATGAGAGGAGTCCTTGAAAAAGACTTACGAGGGACACATGTTCGCCGTTTAAGCGAAACTCCATCTAGCGTTCAGGAAAATGTGTGTATGCGCAAGGTTTTGTCCTAAATACATTCAGTGAGCACATAGGCAATACCCAGGTAGAACACATATCAACATATGCGTGGATGGGTATATTGCTAGCTTGTCGACGTTTCCCTGCCAGCTCCCCACAACTCCTGATCCGGCGCGATAAATAAGCACAACACCCCGCCTCCGTGACTTTCAGTCACAGAAACGGGGCGCAGATGGTCTACCGAGAAGACCACGTGAACGGATCACGGGACAACGCAGTGGCGTCAAAACGTTCCAGCAGCTCACGCAAGGTATCAGCGTCGGAACATCCAAGCGAAGCTGAGATTTGCCTTACGACTCCCTCGACACCAACCTGCTCAGCCATCTCGCGAAGCGTGACCGCCCCATCACGCTTAGCCAGGCGCCTGCCCTCCCCCGTAACCACCAACGGCACGTGCACATACTCCGGCTGGGCGTACCCCAGCTTGTGCGCGAGGTAGGCCTGTGCCGGGGCGGAGAACAGCAAGTCGTCGCCGCGCACCACTTGGTCGACACCCATCGCACCGTCGTCGACCACTACGGCGAGGTTGTACGCCCAGTCCCCCGCTTGCGCCTGGTTCACGTTCCCGCCGCGTTTCAGAATCACGTCATCCACCGGGCCCGTGTATTCGCCGTGATAGAAGTCGCGCACCGTCCACTCTTTGGCCGCCGCGCGGAGGCGAATGGCGGGGAGGCGGCCTTGGTCGGCGAGCTCGGAGCGTCGATAAGCGCGCTGCTTTTCCGAAAGCTCCCTGCACGTGCCTGGATACATCCCTGGCTGCGCGTGGGGCGCCGAAGCCGCCTCGCGGATATCGCGGCGAGTGCAAAAACACTCGTACGTGTCAAGCCTGCTCAGCGCCTCAGCGTAGGCGGCGGAACGATCCGACTGATACACCACCGGCTCATCCCACTCAATGCCAATCGCCGCGAGATCCTCAAGCTGGCGCTTCGCCGACTCCGCGCTGGAACGCTCCGAATCAATATCCTCCACCCGCAGATAAAACTTCCGGCCGCTCTGACGCGCGAAAAGCCACGCCAACACCGCCGTACGCAGATTGCCAAAATGCAGATCACCGCTCGGGCTCGGCGCGTAACGCCCCGCCGGTGTGTCGAAAACAGCCATACGTGCCATGATATTGCGCGTGAATCATCCCGTATCCCGCTCACCGTTTCCGTACCTGGTCGCCGTGTTCTGCGCAGTGTTCCTCATCTCCAACATCACCGCGCAAAAGGGCGTCGAGCTCGGCCCGCTGATCACAGACGGCGCCTTCTTCCTCTTCCCCATCTCATACGTCATCGGCGACGTCATCGCCGAGGTCTACGGATTCAAAGCCGCCCGGCGCGCCGTGTTCACTGGCTTCGGCATCGCCGTCATCGCCGTGCTGTCGTTCTACATCGCGATCTGGCTGCCGGCCGCCGAGTTCTACGACATGCAGGACACCTTCGCCGCCGTACTCGGCCTCCTGCCGCGCATCGTGATCGCATCGCTCGCCGGCTACGTCGTGGGGCAGCTGCTCAACGCATGGACGCTGCAGAAGATGAAGGACCGCTTCGGCCACGACAACCTGTGGGCGCGCCTCATCGGCTCCACCATCGTCGGCGAATTCGCGGACACGCTGCTGTTCTGCTCCATCGCCGCAGGTGTCATCGGCATTGCCACCGCTGGGGATTTCGTGAACTACGTGTTGGTCGGCTTCATCTGGAAGACCGTCATGGAGATCGTGTTGCTGCCAATTACGTACCCGACCATCGCCGCGGTGCGCCGCGCGGAGGAGCGGGTGAGCGCGCAAACGGCGTAGGGCGCGTGTGGTTCTTGCCGCGAATTCAGCTAGTTGGGCTGGCAACTTCGTTGTTTTTCGGTGAAGTTGCCAGTCCAACTAGCTGGGTTTAGGCGCACAAAGCTTATCGACGCCTCCGGGGAGCAAACCACCCCGCCCACCAACGCCTCGCACCCGCTAAAGTGAAAGCGTCATTCGGGGGAATGGCACATTCAAGGGGGGAATCATGAACCACGCAGAACTCGTCGGGCTATTAATTCGCCGCAGCAACGCCGCACTGCAGGTGTGCCACGGCGTATCCACCACGCGATTCGTACCCGCGGACGCGTGGCAAAAGCTTCCCCGCCACGAGAAAGAGTACCTGCGCTGCTACGCCGCCGCGCTGTCCGCCAACAAAGCTGTGCTGGTGGGACGCTCGGCGGCGCGCGTAGGTGGGATGTGGGTGATCCCGACGAATGAAGAGCTTGTGGAGTTGGGGGCGCGGGGGCGCAGCGCTCCGTCGAAAAGCCAATGGCCCGTAGGCGTGGTGTACCGGCACGGGGAGATCCCCGACATCGACGTCCGCACCGTCGATGCGCTGCGTGGCGCTGGCCCCGAGCCCGCGGTTCGGCTCACCACACTTCCCCGCACTGCCGTGGATATCGCCCGCTTCCACGGACTACGCCACGGCGTCGTCGCGATGGACAGCGTTTTTCACGGGCGCAAACCCCACGAAATGCAGGTGCTTCGTGCCGAGGTCGAGTTGATGCTCCAGCGCCTTGCAGGCAAGCGACACATCGCGGTGGCGCGTGAGGCGTTCACCCTGAGCTCGCCGGTGTCCGGGTCGCCGTACGAGTCGCTGCTGCGCATCATTCTCATCGAGCACGAGATCAAGGTCGACGAACAGATGTGGATCGGCCGCGATTACCGCGTCGATTTTCTGTGGGGCACGCTGGTCATCGAGGTGGACGGGTACGCCAAGTTCGACCTCAAGCCTCATGAGGCCCTGATTAACCAACTCGAACGCGAGAACTGGATCAAGGAGAAAGGGTTCGAGGTGATCCGTTTGTTCCCCGTGGAGATCCTCCGCGACCCCGAGGGCTGCATCGCCCGGATCAGAGCAGCTAAGCAGCTTGCCGACGCCCGCCCCGCCACCCGCATCGAACCATCACGCCAGCGCCCGAGTGGCCCACGGAGAGGGTGGTAGCACGGGCGCGGGGCTGGCCCAGCGCGGCTGGAGCACGAGCGCGGCCGCACCCTAGCTCGGCATTCCCCGGAGAATTCAGCTACCCAGAACTAGCTAATCGCAGAAAAATCACGGGTAGCTGATTCCTTGTAGCCGAGTTTGGCGAGACGTGGGCACCAGATGACGGAAGGGGCGGGGAAACTGCTGGTCGAGAGCCGCAGCGGCGACCGATACCGGGCCACAGCGGCACTGAGCGACATAGCCGCCCCTACCGCGCGCTGCCGGCGTAGTAGCGGCCGAGGAACTCGTCGCGGTACGCCTCGTAATACCCGCCGTCGATGGCCGCGCGCACGTTATCCACCAGCCGCAGCATGAACTCCAGGTTATGCATGGTGCACAGCGTGCCCGCGAGGAACTCCTTCGCTTTGAGCAGGTGGTGGATGTAGGCGCGAGAGTAGTTCTCGGAGACGTAGCCGCCGAACTCCTCGTCGATACTGGAAAAGTCCCGCTTGAAGCGTGCGGCGGCAAGGTTCATGCGCCCGTCGAGGGTGTACACCCCGCCGCGGCGGCCGAGGCGGGTCGGGGCAACGCAGTCGAAGGTGTCGCCGCCGTTCTCGATGCACACGAAAATATCGTCAGGCTCGGAGATGCCCAATAGGTGGCGCGGCTTCTCTGCGGGCAGTTCGTCGGTGATCCAGCCGACGATGTCGCCGAGGATGTTCTTCTGCAGTGCACCACCGATACCGATGCCGCCGAAGCCCCGCTCGCCGCGCTCAGTGAACTCGCGGTCCATGTCAAGGAGGCCGCGGGTGG
Source organism: Corynebacterium sp. Marseille-P4321 (assembly GCF_903645305.1). Lineage (GTDB taxonomy): Bacteria > Actinomycetota > Actinomycetes > Mycobacteriales > Mycobacteriaceae > Corynebacterium. The sequence goes on from NZ_CAHJXO010000003.1 coordinate 415,364, forward strand.
CGGTGCGCCGCAAATCTTCGTAGTTTGCGCCCTGCACCACGCCCCACAAGCTTTGCGACGGGCGGTCGCTGCGCAACGTCGATAAGCGATTGTGCTCCTCCAAACACCTGCGGGCCCAGCGGCGCGTGCGCTCGACCGAATGCTCCTGGTAATCGCGGGTGTCCACGAGGGTGGTGAGCTCGTCGAACGCGAACATGATGTCCGCGCCCAGCTGGTGCTGGATCTGCATCGACACTTCGGGCGTGAAGCGGTGCCAGGAGCCGTCGATGACGGACTTGAAGTCCACACCGTCGTCGTCCACGCGTGCCATGCGGTCCTTGTTCGCGGCGCGGATATCGGCATCCGTGAGCCCCGCGACGTCCATGGCGAGGATCTTTTTAAAGCCCACGCCCAAGCTCATGACCTGGAAGCCGCCTGAATCCGTGTAGGTGGGGCCGTGCCAATTCTCGAAGGCCGCCACGCCCCCTGCCTCGTCCACGATGTCAGGGCCGGGCTGCAGGTAGAGGTGGTACGCGTTGGACAAGATCGCCTGCGCGCCAACCTGGCGAATCTGCTCCGGGGTGAGTGTTTTCACCGTCGCCTTGGTGGCAACCGGGATGAACGCGGGCGTGGCGATGTCGCCGTGCGGGGTGTGGATCACGCCCGTGCGTGCCTTGCCGTTGTCGTGCTGGGTGGTGATGTCGAAGAAACTCATCGCGCCGCCTCGTACTCCTTTTCCAGTTCGGTGCCCTCCACGTCTACCTCAGGCAGCACGCGGTCGAGCCATGCAGGCATCCACCAGGTGGAACGCCCCAGGATAAACATTGTGGCGGGCACAAGCGCCATGCGGGTGAAAAACGCGTCGAAAAACACCGCCACGCCGAGGGCGAAGCCGAAGATCTGGATGAACGGCAGCGGCTGGTCCAAGAACGCCACGAACACCGCGATCATGATGATGGCCGCCGCTGTGACCACGCGCGCGCCCTGAGCGAAGCCCTCGATGGTGGATTCGTGCACGGCCCGCACCTCGGCTTCCGCGCCGCCGTCGGCGGGGCGGCGCTTCAGGTACGCCTCGCGGATGCGGGTGACCAGAAAGACCTGGTAGTCCATGGCCAGGCCGAAGGTCACGCCGATCATGAAGATGGGCAGGAAGCTCAAGATCGGACCCGGGGTGTGCACCAAACCGGTAAAGCCCTGCTGGAACACCAGCACCGTCACGCCGAACGCCGCGCCCACCGAAAGCAGGAAGCCGAGGCCGGCGACGAGCGGCACGAGGATGGAGCGGAACACGATCATCAGCAGCACGATCGCGAGCCCCACCACGATGGTGAGGTAGAGCGGCATCGCGCCCGCAAGCTCTTCGGTGATGTCCATCTGCACGGCGGTAAGCCCTGTTAGGCCGATGCTCACGCCGGTGGCGTCTTCCACCTGGCGGTTGGTTTCGCGCACCCCGTGCGCCACCTCGAGGGTGTACTCCTCCTCCGGCCCGCTGGATGGGGTAGCCAGGATCTGGGCGGCGGTGAGATCGTCGTTCACCGCGACGATCTGGGCGTGCTCGATGCCCTGCACGGAACCAACCTCGCCAACGGCGTAGAGGAAGGACGACAGCGCCGCCTTCTCAGCGTCGCCAGGGCTTTCTTCGCCGGGGCCCTCATCGCCGTCCTCTCCGTCGGGGATGGCAGCCATGTACGGCCGCAGGATCTCCGCGTTCGGGTTCACGTTGTGCGCGTCCACCACCAGCAGCAGCGGCGCGTTGACGCCCGGGCCGAAGCCTTCCGCCATGAGGTCGGCTGACTTGCGCTGCGTGGTGTCGGTGTTCGACGTCGCGTCGGAGGGCAGCGCCATCTCCAGGTTGAGCACCGGCACACTCAAAGCACCCAGGCCCAGCACCACCACGGCCATCACCAGGCCGGGAGCCTTGCGCACGAAACGCACCCAGCGCCGGCCTAGAGAGTTCTCATCCAAATCCTTCGCCTCGCGGGCGCCCGGGCCGGGGTTGCCCGCCACGCCCGGCACCTGGCCCGCGAACGCCTTGTTGCCGAACGCGCCGAGCACGGCCGGCAGCAGCGTGAGCGCCACCAGCACCGCGATGGCCACGGTGACGGCCGCGGCCAGGCCCATCCACGTGAGGAACTCGATGCGCGCGAGCGCCAGCGCCACCAGCGCAGTGAACACGGTCGTGCCTGCGAAGACGACAGAGGAGCCGGCGGTGCCCACGGCCATCCCGGCGGCGTCGGCAGGCGGCATGTGCTTCGCCTCCTGCCTGAAGCGCGACAGGATGAACAGCGCGTAATCGATGCCCACGGCCAGGCCGATCATCACGGCAAGCACCGGGGTGACGTCGTTGAGCTCCACCCAGTGCGTCGCGATCAGCACCAGCAGCGCCCCGATGCCCACCCCCACAACTGCGGAGATGAGCGGCATTATCGACGCCGCAAGCGAGCCAAACGTGACAATCAGCACCACGAACGCGATGCCTAGGCCGATGAGTTCCGAGGTGGTCTTGATCTCGATCGGGTCGCCGAAGCCGGGCCCGCCAGCTTCCACCTGCAGGCCGGCGGCGCGGCCGATCTCCATCGCCTCGTTGACCACATCGCGGTCGGCCTGGTCCACCGCCAGGGAGGATTCCGCCGCGAACTCGAAGGTGGTGTAGCCGATGCGACCGTCGTCCGAGACCATGCGCACGTTGTAGGCGTCCGCCTTCGCGCGCTCCTCCGGCATGCCCATCTGGGTCATCTCGCCGACGATGGTGCGCGACAACTCGTTGTTCACGTGCACCGGGTTGCCGAAGCGCTCCGTGCCCTCGATGTCACCGAGGTGCTCGCGGATGTGACCGACCGTCTCATCCATCGCCGCCATGTACTGTGGCGCGTCGATGCGCTCCCCCGGAGGCGCGGCGAACACGAGGTTCACGCCCGGGGCGGTGGCCACGTCGCCCTGGCCCGGGAAGTTCTGGTCGAGGGTGTCCAGCGCGTCGATAGCCGGCGTGCCCTCAATAGCGAATTCGGACGTGAACGGCTTCATCAGCGTGAACGCGCCGGCGAGCGCGCCGCCGAGCAGCAGCACCCACGCCACGATGACGCGCCACTTGTTCGTATACGACCAGCGCCCCAGCTTGAAGAGCAGTTTCGCCACAGGGGTCCTTCCCTTACTTTGCGAGTAACCCGGCCTATTCTATCGGGCCTAAAGATGTGCCCCGAACGCAACGAACCCCCGACCGTATTGGTCGGGGGTTGTGCTTGGCGGTAGCGGCGGGATTTGAACCCGCGGTGGTTTTACCCACACTCGCTTTCGAGGCGAGTACCTTCGGCCGCTCGGACACGCTACCGCCGATTAGATTAACGGCAGCGGGGCCGAGAAACCAAATTAGTTGTTCGGGTTCTCCGCTGCGTTCTCAGCCTCGCGCTCCTCGCGCTTGTCCTCAACCTTCGCGGCGACCTCGTTGGCCTTGTCCTTCACCGCGTCGCCAGCCTCGGACAGCTTCTCCTTCACGTTGCCGATGAGGTTGTCGGCCTTGCCCTCGTTCTTCAGGGTCTCGTTGCCGGTCACCTCGCCGAGTGCTTCCTTTGCGTCGCCCTTCAGCTGGTCGCCCTTGCCTTCAAAAGCCATGATGAAACTCCTTTTCGTCTAAGTGAACGTTTGTATCGGCCAGTGTACGCCCTTTTACGCGTGACCCGGATAACAATTCATTCACAGTTACCTGCCCGCAAGCCCTGAAAGAACTCGCCCAGCAGCTCCGCGTTCTCTTCCTCCAGCACCCCGCCCATGACTTCTGGTACGAACAGGTGCCGCGGTTCGCGCACCGCGTCCAGCACTGACCCCACCGCGCCCGTCTTCGTCTCGAACGCGCCAAACACCAGCGAGGAAACGCGCGCGCCCAGCACGGCGCCTGCGCACATCGTGCACGGCTCCAGCGTGACCACCAGCTCGCAGCCGTCCAGGCGCCAGGTGCCCAGAGTGCGCGCCGCGTCGCGGATCGCTTCCACCTCGGCATGCGCGGTGGGGTCGCCGTCCGCTTCCCTGCGGTTCACCCCGCGCCCCACCACGGCGCCATCGGGTCCGTACACCAGCGCGCCGACAGGCACATCGCCAGCCGGGGTGGTGCGCGCCAGCTTCAGCGCCTCACGCATGCGCGCCTCGCCCCGGCGCAACCGTTCACTCACGCCGGCGGCCTACTCCACAGCGTCCGCGAGTTCGTCGGCGAAGCCCAGCTCGTCGGCGATGGTGAAGGCAAGATCGGCGGGATCGGCATCGTCGTCAAGCAAAATGCTCATCTGCTCCTCGCTCAACCCCAAGTCCGCCAGGATGGCGAAGTCGCCGTCCGCCCACGCATCGACCATGTCCAGCTCGTCCGGGTCGATGTCGGGCACCTCGATGTCCGCCTCGGCGAGTAGGTCCGCGGCGAAATCGTCGTCCACGGCCATGGTTGCGTCGGAAAGCAGCATGCTTATCGACGTCGGCCCCGGCCGCACAATCACCAAGTAATCATCCTCAACATTCAGGATTGCAAACGCCGCACCTTCGCTGCGCAACCCCCGCACCGCGCCAACCGCGGTGGAGATATCGGTGAAATCGTCCGCGAACTCGCGCACGACCCAGCCGCCCTCGCTGCGCTGCACGGTGACGGCGAAACCGTCCGAATAATCCTGGCTCATGCTGCCACAGCGTAGTCCCCCGCGCGCAGACGTGTCACGGGCGTTTCACGGCCTGGGAGATATGCGTCGGTGCAACGATTATGCTTGTGACGGTGATTACTCCACTAGCGCTTCGCCCCGTCTGTGTCATCGGCCTTGGCCTCATCGGCGGCTCCATCATGCGCGACCTCGCCGCACGTGGACAGACGGTGTACGGATACACCCACCAGGGTGCCCGTGCCGCACGCCGCGACGGGTTCGACGTGTCCGATTCCGCGGAGGAAGTGCTCACTCGCGCGGAGGTCGACGGTGCCTTGATCGTGATCGCTGTGCCCATGAACGCGGTGGCCGACGTGCTGGACGAGATCGTGCGCTACGCCCCCACCTGCGGCATTACCGACGTGGTGAGCGTGAAGAAACCCGTCTACGACCTGATTGTTCAGCGCGACATGGCCGAGCGCTACGTGGGCGGGCACCCCATGAGCGGCACGGAGTTCTCCGGCTGGAACGCTTCGAGCGAGGGCCTGTTCACCGGTGCCGCGTGGGCCGTGACCTACGACTATGCGCGCGAAACCGGCGCCTCCGCGGAATGGGCAGCGTTGTTTACCCAGGTGTGTCTACTTGCGCGCGCGACGGGGGCTGAGGCGGTGCCGGTGCGCGTCGCCCACCACGACGAAGCCGTCGCGCGCGTGTCCCACCTCCCCCACGTGATTGCCGAGGCGCTCGCGCTGGTGGGCGACCGGGGACGCACCCTCGCCCAGTCGCTCTCCGCCGGCTCGTTCCGTTCCGCCACCCGCGTGGCCGGCACCGACCCGTCGCTGGTGCGCAACATGTGCGAGACGAACGCCGAATCACTCGTCCCGGTGTTGGACGAGTACATCGAGCTGCTGCAGAGCGCCCGCGATTCCCTCGACGCGCAACAGCCTTCGATGCAGGCGCTCGCGGAGGCTGGCCACCGCGCCCACACCCGAATGGCCGCGCGCAAGGGTGCGCGGCGCGAGTCCGTCTCGCCGGTGAAGGTTTCCTCCCGCCCCGTGATGCGCGTGCACCCCGGTGCCCCGGGTTGGGTGCGCCAGCTGGAGCAGATCGAGTCGCTGGGCGGGCGCGTGGACGTGTTCTAGCGGATTCTTATGGCGCGGCGGGCTTGCTGCGCTTAACTTGCCGCATGTGCTGCACAGATGAATGAACCCGGGCTGTTCGGCCCGGGTTCATGTGGTTTTGGGGAGCCTACGCCTCACGACGGCGTCCCAGCGCCAAGTACGCCGCACCGATGAGAAGCGAAATGATGCCGAGCGAGATCACGGCGCGCATCGGGGTACCGGTATCTGCCAAGTAACCGTCGTCATCACTGTCCGTGTACACCGCCGCGGAGGTGGCGGTCTGGTTCGCCACCACGCGGGCAGAGGTGCTGTTGCTACGAACAGACGTGCTGGTCGCGCGGGTGGTGCGGCCGGTGGACATACCACCCGTGTTGCGGGTCGCGGTGTAGCTGGTGGTGTTCGTGGACGTGGTGCGCGTGGTCGTGTTCCTGCCGGTGGCCGCATTCAGGCCAGCGATCGCCGCGATCGGCTTCAACGCCGAGGACACGACCGGCTGCGCTTCCTTCACACCAGCGAGGATGCGGTTCGGCACGTTGGTGGTGGAAACGCTCGGGTCGCGCGGCAGCGTGATGGTGACAGAGGTGTCCTCTGGCCTAAACGATGCAGTTCGAGTCTCGTAGCCAACGGGAGCGTCCGTAACCTCGAGCTTCAGAATCTTGTTCTGTTGCGGAGCATTCGGCAGTTGCACCTGCACGCGGTACACGCCCTCACCCAGGTAAGCATCCTCAGCAACGCTGCCGACGCTCTTCCCATCGTTTCCGACCACCTGGAATTCAGCGCCCTCTACGTACTTACCGTCAGCGGTTTTTACCGTGATGGTCATCTCGTGAAGCCACTCGCCAGTAGCCGGCTGGTTGTTCTCCTGCGGGTCGACCTGGGTATCTTGATTTTCCTGAGGGGGTTTCGGCTCTGCCTTCACCGTGCTGGTGACAATGTTGGTGCCAGCATTGCCACCGATAACGCCAGCGATACTCCTGCCTTCTTTTGTATCGGGCGCAACGGCTGTGATCGAATCGCCCTTCAACGTGACCGTACGACCAAATGCATCCGCGAAAACCTTCTCACCATTCGCATTGCCGTAGGCGTACTCGAAGGCCTTTACCTTTCCAAGGTCCGACTTCAGGCTGTCTTCGATAGCTGCTGGACGCGACTCGGCTGTACCCGTGCTCGGGTCCAACGTCCAGATGTACAGTGTGTTGCCTCCGCGTGCAATGGCCAGCAGTGCCTCATCATTGTTCGGATCTGAAACCCATGCGATCGGGCTACCCTTCTTCGGGTCAGAGCCAGTGCGCTCGATTGGCTTACCGAAGTTCACAGTGCCCTTAAGGGAGGACACATCGTTCAGGCTCCGAGCGAAAATCCGATCACCGTCTTCTTCGAACAGAACCAAGGTGCCATCACCAGTGAAGGAGGCAGCATCAATGTCCGCGACGTTACCGCCCGCGAGCTTGATGGCACCGCGATCCACAACAGAATTGTCCTCAGGGTTAATCTGCAGAAGTCGACCCGCGGGCTTACCGTTGTCGTCCTTCGAGATGGCGTAGAGGAACCCGTCGTCCGGGTGCTTAGCGAGGGCGGTAAAGGTCCACTCCCCGTTGTTGTATTCCACCCGCGCAGTGCCGGATCCACCGGTGTTTTTCGCATCGCCAAGCTCGGCAAGCGCCTTGAGGACCGGGGCTGCATCGCCCGCAGCTGGCTTAGACTCTGGTTTGTTTTCCGTAGACGTATCCGTCGTCACGACCGGAGCCGTCGTCGTCGTAGTCACCGTTGCGGTGCTAGTGATCGCTGATGCCGACCCAGACGGCGCCCCAGTGGCCGAGGAAGGAGACGTAGCAGGAGACGACGGCCCACCTTCCTGCGCGTGCGCGACCGGCGACATCGTGGACGCGCTCCCCAACGCAATCGCCAGTGTCAGGCCCGCAGCCCGGGTGACCTTCTTCTTTCCTGCCATTTTTACCTCTCGAAAATTGAAAAGAGCGCGCCCAGCGCCCACGAAAACCACCTACGAATGTATACGCCATCGTAGGGCTTCTCAATATTTGTTCAAAGAAAGGCGGGAGCTTGTCGCATTTGCTTTACGACGAGCTCCCGCCCCACACCTATTCCTCCGAGGAACCCGACGAACCAGCCTCCGGCTGCGGATCCGCCCAGCCGGCCTCACAGCTCAGCCAGTACAGCGCCGTCACCAGGCCAGCCAGGGCGAGGATCGCCGCGCCGGCCACAGCGGCCGGGGCTGCTGGGTTGATCTCCGCCAGCTGGCGGTTGACCTGGTCAATCTGCGCTTGGATCTGGTTCACCCACTCCGGCGTCTGGATGTTGATGTTCACACCCGGCATAGCGTCGTTGATCATCCGGTTCACGTTCGCCGCGGCGGCGTTCAGCTCATCTTCGAAGAGCACGCCGATGCCGCCGAGCGTGAGCGTGAGTAGTCCGATCGGCACGAGCCACGCGACTGGGTTGGACGCGGAGGACGCCGTCGACAAGCACTTGCCCAGCGAGCTGCCTTCTGCCTCTGGGGGCGCACCTGCATCAATCGCGACCAGTTGGAGGTCTTGGACCGATTCCCGCCCCGCGGCCGTAAAGGTCTTGCTGTAGCGAGACCCCTTACTCGTGTCGTAATCCGCGAAAACGTAACCCGCATCGTCAGGGAGTACGAAGTAGTACTCGCCGGAGGGAACCTTTTCCCAAAGGAGGTTCCCCTCCTCACCAGAGACAGCACTCGGCCCCGCATTGGTACGAGTTTTCCGCAGGCTAATGCCTACGCCCTCAACTCCCTCGCCGGGGTCCTGGACGCCGTTCCCGTTGGCATCTACCCAAGTGACTGCTTTGATGTCGGTTTGGGCTGTACCACTGTCAATATCGTCGCCCTCGACGATAATGTGCGCATTACCCTTGATGTTCTCACGCGGTCGAATGATCAGCACCGATGACGGGTCTTCGTATTCAGTACCGTCGGCAAGAGTGCCGCCGCGCTGCGGACGCTCAGGGACGTGACCGGTGGCTTGTGCGGCGTTGTGGTGTCGGATGCCCGACTTCAGCCCCTTGACTTCCGCCTTGAACACCGCGCGCTGACCGGGGAGCAGGGTGACCTTCTCCGGTGTGACCTTGAGAGCTGTCCCTTCGCCCGGGTTGTTCGGATCAAACTCTTCAATCTTGCCTTCGTAAACCGTATCGGAAACGCTGACGTTTTCCATCGGTGTGGCACCGGTGTTAACCACCTCGTATGTGAAGAAGGCGGTATCGTCGGCCACCATCCTCACCGGTTCATCCGGGTTAGTGGCGAAGCGGGCGTTGACCTTCTTCTCCGTGGTCATGTTCATGAACTTCACGTAAGCCGTGTCCGGATCGGAGGCGACGTTGTGCTTCCCCGACTTTCCGGTTGCTACGGCGGTGTTGCTGAAGTGTAGCCCGTCAGGGGTCTCCGCGAGGTGCGCGGTGAAGATCTTAGTTTCGCCAGCAGCCAGCGAAGACTGGGCCGTCCAGCCGTCCGGCATCAGGAGCTCAACGCCATTCTCCTTGAGCACTGGATCATCGATCACAATGTTAGAAACCGGCTCATTTCCTTCGTTTGTGATAACGAAGGTGTACATCAAGCCCTTCGGATCGCCTTTCACCATATTGAGCACTTCGCCCTCGGCGCCCGAATCCGCGTTGTAGCCCCAGACCTTCTTCTCCAGCGAAAGCTTCGTTACCGTGTTGCCTTCGCGCTGTTCCTTAGTCAGGCTGATAGTCGGAATCTCGACGGCCTCACCCGGTCGGACCGCGACAGAGAATGGGTCAACCGGACGGTCGCCGTCCTTGGTGATGATCTTTACTGTGGCCTCACCGGGCAGCAGCTTTTCCACGACAAACTTGCCGTCCGCGTCAGTTTCAGCGGTGTGGTAGTTGCCGTTCGCGTCCTTCACCACAACTGTGGCGCCCTCAACCGGGTTGCCATCGTCGTCGAGAAGCGTGCCCTCTGCCCGACCGAGCGGAGAATCGATGCGGATATCACCGATGGAGACCGGCTCATCCACCGTCAAGGGCTTATCCGAGGTGAACCATTCGGTGTAGCCCTTGCCATCCTTCTCCGTCACGTCTGCAGGCCAGCCTTCCGGCAACTGCACGCGGTAACGGAATTCAAAATCCGCTTCCGGGTAATTCGAGAAGTCGATCGGGTCGGTGATGAAGTAGCCGTCCGGATCACCGTTGATCACCGGGCTGTAGATCAGCTCCTTGTCCTTCCTGGGGTCACGGTAGACATCCTCGGTTCTCCGGTCGCGGAATTTGCCCTCGATCTCAACCTTGGCACCTTCGATGGGGTTGCCGTGCTGGTCGGTGACCCAGCCACTGATGGTGCGTGGGCCCTGGGCAGCTTTCTCTTCTCGAGGCCGCTCCTTCTTCTCCACCTCGATCGGCGGGATGGGCTGGTTTTGCCCTTCCTTGACCTCAACCACGACCGGCTCCGGGTTGCGGAACGGGGAGTCCTCCGGGAACTCAACGATTACCCGGTAGGTGTCATCCTCCGGAACCGGAACCACGAAGTTGCCTTCGGGGTCGACCTTTATCTCGCGCTCCTTGTTCTCGGAATCGCGGATGATGATCGTGGAGTTGCCATCGCCCGGGATCTCAGCGACGAAGTTGCCGTCAGGGTTCTTCTCAACCGACTTCTCGCCACCGTTGGGGTCGCGAACGATCACTTCTTGGTTGCCTTCACCCGGGATCTCCACGGTGTAGTCGCCGTCCTGATCCACGGTGACCTGGTGCTCGTTGCCCTCGGAGTCACGAATGATCACCGTGGTGCCCGGGATCAGCTCGCCGTCGTCCTTAGGCAGCGGGACCGTAATGGTGCCGCCGGTCTCCTTGGGCGGGACGGTCTCGTTGGTGGTCGTCGGCTGCACTGCCGATGTGGTCGGCTTAGCGGCCACAGTCGTCGAGGGCTTATCCGCCGTAGTCGCCACCGTCGAAGTAGCCGAGGACACAACCGTCGTAGACGTGGTCGACGTGGTGGCCTTCGCCGTCGTTGGTGCCGACTTTGGAGACGTCGTCGACGTGGTGGCCTTCGCCGTCGTTGGAGACGTCGTCGACGTGGTGGCCTTCGCCGTCGTTGGAGACGTCGTCGACGTGACTGTCTTCGTCGTAACTGGGGGCTGCTTCTCTTCCAGCTCGATAACCCCTACCGAGACTTCCTTGCCTGGTTTAACGCTGACCGGTTGTTTCTTAACCTGGAAGTCATCCGACGCGGTGATACGAATTTCATACTCGCCATGGGGGATTTTCCCCGACGTTAAGTTGCCCTTTTCGCCGATCTTCAAGTTGGCATTCTCAACCAAGTTCCCATCGGAATCCAGTAGGTCGGCCTTCACCCCGGTTAACGCCTTGTTGCTGGGGCCGACAACGGTGCCGGTGATCGTTCCAGGCTTGTACGCAAGTGGGATATCTTTCACCTGCGCGGGCCGATTGTTTTCAACTTCAACTTGAAGCCCAAGCGCAAACCATTCGTCGCTCGATTCGACGCGCAAGGTGTATGTACCTGTGGGCACCTCACCGGAGTTGATCTTGCCATCGTCGCCAACGCGTACGTCTACGCCTTCAACCGGCTCTCGGTTTTGGTCCAACAAGGTCAGCTTGCGCGGAATGTTGCCCTCCTCCCCACGGACCGTGCCTTCAATCCAACCTTTCAAACGCGAGAAGTTAAAGTTTGCCGTCTCCTGCGCATCCTTCTTCACACTCACCGACACACCCTCAACCGGCGAAGACGAATAACCCTTCCACCCCGACACACGCACCGTGTGATCACCAGTGGGCACACCCGGAATCCGATAGGTACCGCGCACCCCATCCTGCTTGCCAACCACATCGCCAGCGGCGTTGACCACCGACACCGTCACCGACGCGCCCTCAGGAAGACCATCCACAAAACCAGCAACCACACCCGCATCACGCGAGAAGTCAAAGTTCGCCGTCTCCTGCGCATTCTTCTTTACGCTCACAGTCACACCATTGACCGGCGAAGACGAATAACCCTTCCACCCCGACACACGCACCGTGTGATCACCAGTGGGCACACCCGGAATCCGATAGGTACCGCGCACCCCATCTCGCTTATCAACCACATCGCCAGCGGCGTTGACCACTGACACCGTCACCGTGGCACCCTCAGGAAGGCCATCCACAGAACCAGCAACCACACCCGCATCACGCGAGAAGTTAAAGTTTGCCGTCTCCTGCGCATCCTTCTTCACACTCACCGGCACGCCATCAACCGGCGAAGCCGAATAACCCTTCCACCCCGACACACGCACCGTGTAGTCGCCAGGGTCTAGCCCATCAATCTCATAGACGCCACGTACCCCATCTCGCTTATCAACCACATCGCCAGCGGCGTTGACCACTGACACCGTCACCGTGGCACCCTCAGGAAGACCATCCACAAAACCAGCAACCACACCCGCATCACGCGAGAAGTCAAAGTTCGCCGTCTCCTGCGCATCCTTCTTCACACTCACCGACACACCCTCAACCGGCGAAGACGAATAACCCTTCCACCCCGACACACGCACCGTGTGATCACCAGTGGGCACACCCGGAATCCGATAGGTACCGCGCACCCCATCCTGTTTGCCAACCACATCGCCAGCGGCGTTGACCACCGACACCGTCACCGACGCGCCCTCAGGAAGGCCATCCACAAAACCAGCAACCACACCCGCATCACGCGTCGTCGTGAAATTCACCCCAGACACACCAGCGGTGGTCACATTCTTCGACTGCTCACCAAACACCGAGTACCCACCCGGCACACCACCAACAACCTTGATCGTGGTCAGCCCCGTGGGCACATCAACAATCGTGTAATCACCGTTGGCATTCGTACGCGCGGTCCTCTCCCCAGCCTGGACCTCCACACCCCCAACACCAGCACTAGACGGATCCGTCACCCGACCCGACACAAAACCGAATCGTTCTTGTTTAGTGACCCAGGAGTAGGAATAGCGAGTTCCAGCATTAGGTCCACTAACAGGCCAAGACTTGGCGTACTCACCCCTTTTGAAAGCGTCTTTGACCACGAGCTCGATTTTCGAGACGCTCTTGTTGTCCGGCTCAACTTGCACGAGTCGACTAAAATCAATTTCGGCTGCGGGCCCCTTGAGTTTCCCGCGACTATCAATACCCCTGATCGTTGCCGTAATATCGTCCCTAAGTTCCACCGTCTCTACGAGGCGATTTCTCTTATCGGGCTTGTACTCGGTCACAGTTACAGAATCAACCGGCACACTCACGAAGTTTCCGGACTTATCCTTGGGATACTCCCGATCGGCGGTTCGCAGAGAGCCCTTGAAGGACCCCTCTACATCCATAGTAAAAATGAGCGTCTCGAACTTTACCGGCCCAGTCGATCCCGGATGTGGCGTGATTGTAATTTTAAGGTCTCGGCCGCTTTGCACCGAGGAAACCGCAACGGGAGTTCCCGAAGCCGATACCTCAGCCTCCGCCACATTAGAAAACCCAGACACATTCCCCACCGCCGGCACGGTCAGCCCGGCGATCGCCAGCGAGGCCGCCGTCATGCCGGCGACGGTGGTACGGCGCGCGGAGAAGCGGCGCGAGGGGTTCTTGCCGCGGTTGGACTCGGAAGAAGAGGAAGCGTTCTTCAAGATAGCTCCAAAGGTTGTTCGAAAATTTGTGGGAGAAATTCGGGAAAGAAATATAGAGAACACACACTTCTCCCGAGAGACTGGCAACAAAAATACCAATTTCTGTTCGCCCGTACAACCCGGGGCAAGGTCGCCCCCACGCGATGTTCGTCACCATTTCGGGTGGTTCCAAAGGTTATATTCACAGTTGTAACGGAAGTTGGGCACTTGCTTATCGACGTTAACGCCCACCACCCCGCACCAACAAGGTGACGCGTACGCGAAACGCCCCAAGCGCTTCACTCCGAAACACTTGGGGCATCCAAATAATTGGTGCGCCCGGAGGGATTCGAACCCCCAACCTTCTGATCCGTAGTCAGATGCTCTATCCGTTGAGCTACGGGCGCAAGTTGCTGTGCAACGAGGTGAAACATTACACCCGCCCCCTGCTGAAGGACAAAACGCCTGGTGGGCGGGAGCTCGTCGATAAGCAATTGCCCCTTTACAACCCGAGTACTGCTTTCGCGATCATGAAGTAAATGATCAGGCCGGTGGCGTCGCAGAACGTGGAGATGAACGGGTTGGAGAACACCGCCGGGTCCGCGCCGACGGTTTTCGCGATGATCGGCATGAGGCCGCCCACTGTCGCGGACATGGTGCAGATGCAGAACAGGGTGGCGCCGATGATGATGCCGATCTCCTGGCCGAACACCACCCACGCCAGCCCGAGGCCCAGCACGCCCAGCACCGCGCCGAGGGTCATGCCGACGCGCAGTTCGCGCCACATGACTTTGAGGACGTCGCGCTTGCGCACGTCGTTAAGTGCAAGCGCACGCGTAACGGTGGTGGCCGCCTGGTTGCCCGTGTTGCCGCCGGTGCCGGTGAGCAGCGGAATGAACAAGGACAGGACCGTGACTTCGGCGAGCGCATCCTCGAAAAGCCCCAGTACCTGCACGGTGAGGATCGCGGAGACGGCCAGCACCAGCAGCCACACGATGCGCGAGCGCACCAGCTGCATCACGGGCGTGGACAGGTAGGGCTTGCGCAGCGCCTCCGAACCACCTTGGCGTGCGTGGTCCTCGCTGTCGGCGTCCTCGACGATGTCCTGGGCTTCGTCGTAGGTGAAGATGCCCACTAAGCGGTGGTCGTCGTCCACAATCGGCAGCGCGAGCAGGCCGGAGGAAAGCAACCAACGCGCGGTGTCCTCCGCATCATCGGTGGCTTGCGCCCAGCTGGACTCCCCCATCACGTCGTCGATGGTTTGCCTGGCATGCGCCTTGAACAGGTCTTTTAACCCCACCACGCCGGTGAGCACACGGTCGTCGTCCACCACGGGGATGGTGTAGATCGTCTCCAGGCTGTCGGCATCAGCACGCAGCTTGTCGACGACATCCTGCACCCCCATATCCCCAGTCACCACCGCCACATCCGGGCTCATGGCGCGGCCGACCGAGCCCTTCTCGTAGCCCAGGATGGCGTTGGTGTTCGCTCGCTCCTCCTCGTCAAGGTCGTGCATGAACCGATCCGCGATCTCCGCCGGCAGGTTGTCCAGCAGGGCGACGCGGTCTTCGGTGCCCAGTTCGTCGAAAAGCCCGGAGACGTCTTCGTCGCCAAGCGCCGCGACAATCTCCGCCTGGTGCGCCGGGTCGAGCGCATCGAAGGTGCGCGCGGCGCGTTCCGGGGGCAGCAGGCGCACGAGCACAGCACCGCGTTTCGACGGTTGGCGCTCCACCAGGTGGATCACGTCGCGCATCGGCGTGTGCTCGAGCAGCTCCTGGATTTCGGTGAGGTCGTCCGATTCCACGTTGCGGCGGTTGAGGTGCCGCTCCAGCTCAATGATGGCTTCCTCATTAGTCAACTGCATGGGCCGCGCCTTTCTTGCCGATAGGTCCCCGGCGAGGGTACCCGCGCGGGGGGAGTTTTTCATCAATTAGGCAGCGGTTTGGCAGAAATTGTGTAAAACTTTTGGCTGTTTGGCGAGACGACGCACGCGTGCGCGTCATAACGCCAGCGCACAGCCTCATTATTTGGCCTCGGCCACCAGATTCTAGGAGCCTCCGTTATGGCAAACACCGTCCGCTCCCGCCGCATCTCGATTGCGGCTGGCGCCCTCTCCCTCGCACTCGTTGCCCCGCTTATTGCGGCCCCGACTTCCCCGTTCGCCGTTACCGCCGCGGCGCAAACCGCCGACACCTTCAACACCCACTACACCACCAACAATTTCTGGGGCGAGAATGAGGCACTCGTGCAGGGCCTCACACTCGAACCAGGCACGAAGGTGGAGCCGACCACGAACACCATCTTCAACTGGCGCTTCCGCAACGACGGCGGCAGTCTGGTGCTCATCCGCCCGCAGTCTGCAGCCGCTTTCAAGACGGGCGAAGTGGAGATTCCGGTGAAAGTGACCCCACAAGGCGGCACGACCTTCAACACCACCCTCAAGGTCACCGTGGTTGACGAAGAGCCGCCGCTCAGCGAGGAAGAGCAGACGCAGAAGGACCAGTTTGCCAACCGCTACGACACCGAGAACTTCTGGAACAAGCAGAGCGCGGCTGTGGAGGGCCTGAAGCTCAGCCCGGGCGACAAGATCGCAGCCACCGGCGGCCTTCCCATCAATCGCTGGGGCGTTTCCGTGGACGATCAGGGCAACGTGACCGTCACCCGCCCCAACAGTGGGTACAGGACGGGCAAGAACGAGATCGACGTAACCGTCACCACAGCGAGCGGTCGCACGTACGTCGAAGAGTTGAAGATCAACGTTATTGACGAGCGCGTCGCCCAGGAGTGGGAGAAGCAGTTCACCAAGGTCTACGAGGTTGATTTTGGCAACAGCAACGTGCCGAAGGCCATCGAAGAGCTTGAGCTTCCCGCGGGCGTGACCCTGTCCAAGGGTTCTGCGGTCACTCCGCTGGTGTGGGAAGTGTTCACCGAGGAGGGCGCTGTCAACGTCGCCCCGCCGAAGACTTTCGACGAGGGGTACCTCCGCCTTCCCGTGAAGGTTAACGACGGCACTGAGGAGTACGACGCTGTGCTCAAGCTCAACGCCCGCAACCCGCAGTCCACCCCGGAGGACGAGAGCAGCAAAGTCGGCCGCGTCGTGGGTAACATCGTCGGCAGCATCTTCGGCACCGCTGGCACCGGCAAGAGCATTCTCGACGGCCTGGTGCGCGTGGAGGCCAACAACTCGGGCAACAACAACGGCAGCCCGGTGATCACCAACAACGCGAACCCGAAGGACAACTTCTCCAACAACGGCAACCCATCCGTTGTGATCACCGACAACGTCAACCCGAAGGACAACTTCTCCAACAACGGCAACCCATCCGTTGTGATCACCGACAACGTCAACCCGAAGGACAACTTCTCCAACAACGGCAACCCATCCGTTGTGATCACCGACAACGTCAACCCGAAGGACAACTTCTCCAACAACGGCAACCCATCCGTTGTGATCACCGACAACGTCAACCCGAAGGACAACTTCTCCAACAACGGCAACCCGGTGGTCACCGGCAACGCCAATCCGATCATCACGGGCAATGCGAACCCGACGGTGGAGATCAAGGACAACCTGTCCAACAACGGCAACCCGGTCATCACCGGCAACGCCAACCCGAACGTCGAGGTCAAGGACAACGCCAACCCGGTAATCACCGGCAACGCGAATCCGAACGTCGAGGTCAAGGACAACGCCAACCCGTCCAACATCGGCAACCCGACCGTGGTCGTCACGGGCAACGCGAACCCGAACGTCGAGGTCAAGGACAACGCCAACCCGATGATCACCGGCAACGCCAACCCGAACGTTGAGGTCAAGGACAACGCCAACCCGGTCGTCACCGGCAACGCCAACCCATCCAACATCGGCAACCCGTCCATCGTGGTCACCGGCAACGCCAACCCGAACGTCGAGGTCAAAGACAACGCCAACCCGATTGTCTCCGATAACGCGAACCCCCAGGTCGGAAGCTCCGGCGGCTCCTCGCGCCGCGGTGGTAAGGACAACGATAAGAAGGGCGAAGAAGGTAAGGACAGCAAGGACGGTTCCCGCCTTATCGGTGGCGACATCAAAACCCGCGGAGGTATCGAGGATCCCCGCTGCATCGCCTCCCTCGTAGGCCTGGGCGTTCCGTTGCTCTCCCTCATCCCGATTGCTCTAGCCCAGGCAACCAACGTCCCAGAGCTCAACCGCGTGTCGGTTCAGGCGGCAAAGGTCTTTGACGACGCCGCTCGGCGAGTCGGCATGGAGCCCGCCGAACTGACAGCACTCGGCGGCGGCGTGGTTGGTGCGACGATCGCGCTCATTGCGGTTGCGGCTGCAGCGACCTGTATACCCCGCCCAACCTCGATTGATGTGAATATCGGCGGCCGCACCACGGTTACTACGACCGCCGGTGCCACCTCTCGCCCCTCCTCGACGCGAGACACCTCCCGCCTCTCGACGGTAGTGGCCCCGTCTAACAACAGCGAGCCAGTCGCCCGTAGCTAACAGCCACACACTGCCCCCGCCGCCTAGTTCATACCAGGCCTCGGCGGGGGCATTCTTCATGCCCTCAAACAGCTACGAAATTATTTTCCGATTCCCCCTAGCAGCACCACACCACAAAAACGCAGCTCAATCGCACTATTTAGGGCACGCAACCACAATCGCGAAACTATATTCGGCTTTCAAAATCGCGGCACACCACCCAAAATCCGCCCGCCCCAAGGCCCCCTCCCGCGAAACCCCCAAGCTTCACACCGAAACACTTGGGGGTTCACAACAATTGGTGCGCCCGGAGGGATTCGAACCCCCAACCTTCTGATCCGTAGTCAGATGCTCTATCCGTTGAGCTACGGGCGCGTGGCGGAGATGACAGGATTTGAACCTGCGGCCCCTGCGAGGGGGCAACTCCTTAGCAGGGAGCCCCATTCGGCCACTCTGGCACATCTCCAGCGCTCGTTACACCCTACCCGGTACCACCCAGCCGAACCAAATACACTGTTGCGCATGGCCAGCCCTGACGAGTTCACCCAGGAACTCCGCGAAACGCTCGCCGCCCACCTCGGTGTTGCACCGGAGGAGGTGACGGTGGGCGACAGCACGCCGTCACTGTTCCGCCGTATTTTGGCGCTTGCGCCCGGCGGCGTGTTGTTCGTCGCAAAGCAAAGCGAGCCCCGACCGCGCATTCTGGAGGGGTTGCGCGCAACGTCTGCGCCAACGTTGCAGGAGCTTGCATTGCTTATCGACGCCTCCACGTCCCTCATCCTCGTCCCCTCCCCCGAAACCCCTTCGGGCGTCCCCCTGGCGGGCAGCGTGTTCGCGGATTTCATGGGCGCCGTACCGCAGGCGGTGACAGTCGTGCTGGACGAGGCATACCTCGAGTACCCCGACACCGCCGACTCCACCGCGGTAGTCAGCCTGGAAGCCATCCGACGCTTCCCGAACTTGGTCACGCTCCGCACCTACGAGAAAACGTACGGGCTAAGCGGCGTCCACGTGCACTACGCGTTCGGGAACCCTGAAATCATCGCCGCACTTGACGCCCAGGTGTCCGTATAGTGGGGCGTATGAAAATCCACACCTGGCTCACCTCCGGCCTCGCCGCCCGCGACAACTCCAACAACCCCGCTGACTACCTCGTTTGGTTCCCCGCCGACGTGGACACGCTGACCGCTGGCCCGCTGGTGGGCGACAGCGAATCGGTGCCGTTCTACCTCACCCCGAAGACCTCCGCGCTGCGCGACGCCGCGGAGAACGTGGTACTCCTCGGCGTCCCGCTTGGCGACCTCACCGGTTCCTGGCGCTTCGACGACCGCGCCGGCGCCACCACCGACGGCCGCTCCGCCGAAAAGGTCGAAGACATCGCTGGCCTTCTGGACAACAACTTCGCGTACCGCAGCGACGGTTCTGCGGTGGTGCAGCTGCGCGGCGAATTCCCCATCGAGCAGGTGCAGGTGGTCGCGGGCCAGAACCGCCCGGCGACGAAGCGTGCCATCGAGATCTTCAAGGGCGTGGAGAGCGACTTTGACGGCGAGCGCCAGTTCCACACCATGCCGGAGCTGTTCCCGGACGAGCTGGCGTAACGCTCGCCTGACTCACGCTCCGCTGGGGCTGCTGCGGCGCCGCGGGTCCTACCGCACGGAGGACGCGGTCACTGCTTCACCGGGCTCGTTGGAGCATCAGTCGTAGAGCAGCCCACCTGCGATGCCCAGGGCCGCGACCGCAGCCACGGCACCGGCAGCCATCTGCGTGTTCGGGTCCGTCAGTGTGCGGTGCGCCTGCGGGTTGGTCGCCGCCAGCTGCGCCAGCGCGTCGTCGATGTACGGCTGCGCGAACGGCGCGGCCACGACACCGAGCAGGCCAACCGGGAGCAGGTAGAACAACGGCGAGCGCTTCGCGTTCTCCCAGCAGCGGCCAACATCCCCTCGAGCCTTATCAGAAGAGCCAGAAGACTGAGATGACGCAGACGCATCAGCGCCATCGCCCCCGCCCTGGTTCACACCGCCGGGCTGCACCACGCCGAGGTCGCCGTCGAGCACCGCAGGTGCTTCGTTGCGGATGGGGACGGTGCGGGAGACTTTGCCGTCGTCAAGCGTGGCGCCCTGGGGCAGCGACGTGGCGTAGTAGCCGTCCGGCAGCTCGAACTCCACGCGGTAATCAACGCCCGGGGTCAGGCCGGTGACGTACCAGGCGCCGTTCGCGTCGGTGGTGGTCACGCGGTCCTCCTCACCGAGGCCCTCGAAGGCCATCACCGTGACCGTCACGCCGGGGATGCCCACGCGCTTACCGTCAGCCGACGGCGCCCAAACGTTACCGCCAGTGGCGCCGACGCGCTCAGAGATCTCGCCCGCTGAGACGAGACCCACGTCCAGATTGCCGGTGGTGCCCTCCGGAGTCGCGGTAACGCGTGCGGTGAGTCCAGCCTCATCCGTTGCACCGTCCACCTTGGAGGAAGCAAACCAGCCATCCGGCACAACGTAGCGGACCTGGTAGTTCGCATACGGGCTCAGACCGTCGACACGCCAATTGCCCTTCTCGTCCGTGGTGGTCATGCGGGTCAACTCGCCCGGGTGGGAGACCAGCACGACGAGGTTCGGCACGCCGGGATCGCCTTCGCTAAGCGTTCCGTCGAGGTCCTTGTCGTACCGGGCGGTGCCGCTGAGCCACGCGTTGCCGGTCCGGGCCGGGTCCTGGCGCGGCGGCTGGGGCGCGGGTTGCGACGCGCGAACCAGCTCGTCGGAACCCATGGCTTTCGCGGTGCGCACCGGGGTCTGGTGGCCGATGTGCACACGGGACTGGATTGAAACGTTGCCGTCCTCATATGCAGCAGGGTTGGATTCGCACTTGGTGTTCGCGACCGTGTGCTGCGCAAGAATGTAGGTTCCGTCCGGAATCCAGGTGTCGCCAACGCCAGCTTTGGCGTCGAAGTTCCATCCATGGGAGGCGTCGAGCACCATCTTGTTGTCGGCGTTCCACTGCTTGAGGGAAGTGTTGGACTGGCGGACCTGCAGCGGCACGTCGAAATTCGCGTTGTAGCCGCGAACGTTGTCCTCGATTTCGGTGAGACGCTTCGCCGCGGTGTTGCGGCTGCGATCTGGGTTGATCGGGTTACGGTCGTAGAACTGGAACGTCGGTTCTTTGACAGTGCGGTTCTCGCCGGCGAGCTCCTGTCCGAACCCGAAGTCCAGCTCCGCCAGCCACGTGCCGTAGCCGCCCCCGTCGTAGCGGAAAGCGTGTGTTGTGCGCAGAGTGCACGGGTCAACCTGCTCGGAGTAGCGGTAACTCTCTGTGTCCACCCGCTCCATCTTCCCCTGCGGTTGCCCCTCGGCAACAGCATCGGCTCTGCCACGCGCGACGTACTCGGGGTGCTGGTCCAGGTAGGCCTGGTTCGGCATCGTTGCGGGGATGGTAAGCGTGATCGGCGTGTCCACCACGGGGAGGTTGAAGGTGCCGGTGCGGCCGGCGGAGGCGTTCCCGGCCACCTCTACCCGCGGCGTCGACGCCCCTTCGACGCGGATGTTCTGCCAGTCGATGATGGTGCCTTCTTGGGCGGTGAATGTGACGGCCCGCGTGCCGTCGATAAGCCCTTGCTCCGAGTTGGCCTGGTATGTGACCTTGTACTCGAATTTCTGCCCAGCTTTCACCTCGACATCGCTGATGCGCACCTCGACCCCGACGCCCGGTTTGGCGCCGTCTGGGGTGCCGGTGCGCACTTCGCCAGCGGTCCAGGGTTCGTAGGCCTGCGCGCTCGGCACGACCACCGCCACGCAGCCCAGGGCAAGCACGCTTATCGACGCTAAAGTTTTCCGAACCATCCTCAATGCCATACCAGTCCCCTTGCCATAATTATCAACCCAATTGAGCATAAACCTTGGGACCCTCGAACACCATTCGATGCACGCAAAAAGGCCAGGCAGACGGTTCGCCTGCCTGGCCCTAGTTGGGAGCGTTACTGCGCCGGTGCCGGCTCAGTGGGTTGGGTCGGCGCGGTGGTGGAGCGATCGCCTATCGACGACGCCGTCACCGCCTTCCCCTCCTCCGACGAGCACCAGTCGTACACCACAGCACCCGCCGCGATGAGGCCGATGATGCCCACCGCGATCTGGCCGAGACGCTGCACGTTCGGGTCGTTCGCGATGCGTGCCGCCTCGCGGTTGGCCGCGTCGATCTGCGCGCGGAACTCGGCGAAGGGGTCGTTGTGGCGGCTCTGCTCACCAGTACCCCAGTCCGGCGTGTTGCGGCGGATGGTGGCCTGAATCTCAGCGTTGAACTGCGCGAGCTGCTCATTTACCGCGCCGAGGTACGGCTCCGCCAGCTTGCCGCCGACAACGCCGAGCAGCGCGATCGGGGTGAGGTACAGCAGCGGCGACGCCTTCGCGTTCGCCCAACAGCGGCCGAGCACGTCTGTCGACGAGCCCTCCCTAGGTGCCTGCACCGTGGTGGTTTCGGTGACGGTGTTGTTAACCGTCTCGGTTTCCTTCACCACCACGGTGGAGGATTTACCCAGGCCGTAGTCCAGGTCCAGCTCGAACGGCTTGTTGCCGTCGAGGTTGACCGTGACCTGGATCGTGTTGTTCACGACCGTGGACTTATTCGGCTGCGTCGTGACCTCGTAGCCCTCCGGGATGTTGTACTCCACGCGGTAGTCCACACCCGGGGTTAGACCGGTGAAGAACCACGCGCCGTCCTTGTCGGTCGAGGTGGTCTTGAACGGCTCGTTCTTACCCGGCTCGTAGATGCGGACCTCGATGCCCTCGTAGCCCTTCTCGCCACCGTCGTTGTCACCGTTGCGGTTCCCGTCCAGCCAGATGGTGCCGGTGAGGGTGCCCGGCTTCGGATCCGGCACGTTGTTGTCGCGCTGGATGCCGAGGTCGATGTCGTTGTTCGCTTGGCCCGGCTCCAGGGTGACCGTGGTGGTCAGGCCACTGGCGTCGGCGTTCGGCACCTTGCCGGTGACGTTCCAACCCTCCGGCTGGATGTAGGTCACGGTGTAGTCGGCGTTCGGGGTCAGGCCCTCAATGCTCCAGTTGCCCTTGTCGTCGGACACTGCGTAGCGCACCGGCTCACCCTCGCGGGACACCTTGACCACGACGTTCGGCACACCCTGCTCGTTGTCGTCCTGCTTGCCGTCGCCGTTGACGTCGTTCCAGACGCGGTCGCCGACGGAACCTTCCGGCAGCACCGGCAGGTCGATGTCGTCGCGCTTCTCACCCGGCTTGACGGTGACGGTGCGCTCGAGCTGCTCCGGATCGCTGGGCACGCGGTCCGTCTCGTACTTGACGGTGTACTCACCCGGCTGGACAACGACGTGCCAGTTGCCGTCCTTGTCCGTGACAGTGCGCTGCTCCTGGCCGTCCTTACCCGTGACGATGACGGACACGCCCGGCACGCCCTCGTTTTCGTCCGGGTCCTGCTCGCCGTCGCCGTTGGTGTCGACGAATACCTTGTCGCCGATGATCGCGGAGTTCTCATCGGTGACCACGACCTTGTTGGTGGTCGTCTTGACGACGGTGGTGGGGACCTCCTTGGTCACCTCCACTTCAGTGGTCCTGGTCAGTGTCGTCGGCTCGCCCTCGACGGTGGTGACAACCACCTTCGTCTCCGTCTCCTTCACCGTGGTCGGGATGTTCGAAGTGACCGTGGTCGGGGTGCAGGTTGTGCAGTTGGGCGGGGTGGTGATCGTGGTTGTGGTCTGGGTTGCGTTGCGACGAACTAAGCCAAGGTCAACGGTCAGATCGGACTGGCCAGACTCTAGAGTGACCTCAGTGGTCAAGCCATTGGAATCCTTATCCGCATTGCCCTGTCCGGACTTCGTTTCCTCGTAGCCCTGCGGGTAGGAGAAGTTCACGGTGTAGGTACCCGGACGGAGGTTCTCGAAGAGGTACTTGCCGTCCGCGTCGGTGGTAACAGCAGCAACGGTCTTGCCGTTGAGGTCCTTGACGGAGTTACCGGAGGCGTCGGTAAGCGTCACGCGTACGTTCGCGATTCCCTTCTCGGAGTCCTGGACACCGTTGTAGTCGGTGTCCTTTATACCGGCCTTGGAGCCGTCGCTCGTGACGGTGTACTCGCCGTCGTCCCAGACGAAGTCGCCAATGGTGGCCGGCTGTACCAAGCCCAGGTCGTAAGAGAGGTTGAAGCCGCCGGACCCTTCGGTCAAGGTCTTGGTAGAGAAGGTCAGCCCATTAGAGTCCTTCTCAAGATCCTCACCTGCGGTGGATACGGTTTCGTAGTAACCGTTCGGCAGCTCAAAACGAACGTTGTATTGCTTGCCGGGGGTCAGACCCTCAACCTTCCAGTTGCCGTTACCGTCCGTAGTAGTTTCCACGGCCGGACCAGCACCGCGACCCTGTTCCCTGACGGAAACCTTTACGTTTGGAACACCCGGCTCGCCCTCATCCTGGATGCCATTGCCGTTCTTGTCGATCCACACGCGATCGCCGATGGTGGCAGTCGGGGTCGTCGGCGGCGTCGGCTCCGGTTTTACAAGTCCAAGATCAACCGTGAGGTCCTTCTGGCCCGAAGTGAGGGTTACCTCGGACTCAAGACCATTCGAATCCTTGTCTACACTGCCCTCACCAGACTTGGTAACCCCAGTGAAGCCCACGGGCAAATCGGAAAAGACCACCTTGTACTCGCCTGGGAACAAGTTCTCAAACAAGTACTTGCCGTCTGCGTCCGTTTTTCTCGGCTCGACCTGTTTCCCGTTGACATCGGTAACTGGGCTGCCAGTCTTGTCTGTCAGGGTCACCGTCACATCTGCGACACCTGCTTCACCGGCACCCTGGATACCATCGTTTTGACCTTCGACGCCGTCATCCCACACGAAGTCGCCGACCGAAGCTGGCTTAAAGATTCCAAGATCGTAGCTTAGGTCGCCATCGAACGGGATCTCTTCAGTTACAAAATCGAGGCCATTGGAATCTTGTTCTCGACCGCTTGCCTTCTCGCGAGTCGGAAGATAGTCCTCGAATCCCTTCGAAGTGGATAGGTCGAAGGAAACTTGGTAGGTTGCCCCAGGGGTCAAACCGTTGGCGAACCAGCGTCCTGCCTCGTCAGAGGTTACAACCCTGTCTTCCTCCCCTTCGCGGGAGACCGTCACGGTGACTCCGGGGACTGGCGTAGACTCCTCCGGGTCTTGGATTCCGTTCGCATTCTCGTCGACCCATATACGGTCGCCGATGAAGGTGATGTCGTCTGCAGCCCGAGCAAACGCAGAGCCCCTGCCACTGACAAAGTGCGTGAGCGCTTGCGGCAGCGGGTTCCGGGGTTGTGGCCTCGGGTTCGCCTCATTTCCGTAAATCACAAAGTCACAGCGAGGGGTTTCGACCAATTGATGCATCTCAATCGTCGTTCCCGAACGAAGCCACACTTGGTCTTCCGGCGATACATTATCGTCCTCACCCTGATCGATCGGCCACTGCCAAACCTTAAGCCAGTGGGGAGTGGCGGAGAAGTTGGGAGTTTGATTGCCTAGATAGCCGGTGTTGACATCGACAGGCTGTCCTTTACGCATGACCTCCGGGGTGATGTCTTTCCCATCGGGATCGGTAATCTTGATGTCAAAACCCTCTGCAAGTCTGATGTCCGCTGCGTCGGTACCTAAGAACAGCTGAAAAAGGTACTGCCCGTACCCTCCGCCTGCGAGAGTGTATTTGCTCCAGTATTCAGCTCGGCAATTGTTCGGTGTCGTGTGGAAAAGCAAGCCCTCGTCCTCGTGCCACCATGGGAGACTTTCCTTAGCGGGTTCCCATCCAACCCGGGGAGAGAGCTCTGCAGTCACTACCGAAAAGGCAGTGAACGGCTCGGCCTTCCCTTCGGACAATTTGCCCGGCAGTTTCGCTCCGGTTAGATAATCTCCCTGCGGGATTTCAAGAATCTCTTGCCCCTGGCCATCGCGACCGACAACAGTTCCGAAAGTTACTTTCCATTCCGGGTTGCTTGAATCACCAAACCGTTCAATTTTTCGAATTTCCCGAGTGGCACCGTTTGCCCAAGTGAAATCCTCTGCGATTGGCTCACGTGTCAGTTGCGCGGGACCATTGGTCTTAAACCAGAAGGTTAAATTGCGAAGATTCGACTCACCTGGAGCCGGGGTAGCTCCTGCAGGTGCCGGCGGCTGAGTCTTCGTTTTAATGACGAAGTTAAACGTATCCGTGGGTTGTGGGTTGTCAACATCAAGCGTTACTTCCATCTGGAAAGACGGAGCGTCAATGTCGTCCCAGATTTGGTCCGTGTCAGCAGCATTTGCCACTGAGACGACCTGCGGCGCCACAACCGCCGTCGTGCCGCACGCCAGCGCCACCGCACTCACTAGGGCTGTGATGCTTCGGCGGACCCGGTTCTGCCGGGATTTCATGTTTTCGCTCATGAAGAACCTCCAGATGTTTGCAGAGCGATGGACAGAGAGGTCCCGTGGCCAAACCGCAACCGCGGGGATGGCCCCGAGGGTAGTCCCGTTTGCCAGCGTCAACGCGCCCCTACACAAGTGCGATCCAGCCTGTGAGCAGCCTTTTCTCAGCTATGCCATGCACTTCTCAATCCCCCCAGGCAATCGCCTACATGTGACCAATAAAGATGCTGGGCAAGCTTAAGAACCAGCACCCCCGTTAGTTCCCCCGTGGGGAAAGGGTGGAGCTGGAGGCGTCGAGAAGCAATGGCCCAAAGCGAAACCCCGCCGACCGCTGGATGCGGCGGCGGGGTGGAGAGCTAAAGGTTAGGAGCGCCTCGTAGCGTTGGCCACGGTCGGCTCAGTGGAGGAAGTGGCGGTGGTGGTGCCGGGCTTATCGCCTGCCTCGGAGCTGCCGATGGCGGTTTTTGCTTCACCGGGTTCGTTGGAGCACCAGTCGTAGATGATGGTGCCAGCAGCGATGAGACCGAAGATTCCTGCGGCCGCGGTACCGAGGCGCTGGATGTTCGGGTCCGCGGCGATGCCTTGGATTTCGCGGTTGGCGGCAGCGATCTGAGCGCGCAGTTCCGCGAACGGATCCTCGCGGTCCACGCCGCGACCGCCGTGGCCCCAATCCGGGGTATTGCGGTTGATGGCAGCCTGGAATTCTGCATTTGCGCGCGCGAGCTGCTCGTTGATCGCAGCGAAGTACGGGCGGGCGAATTCCCCGCCGATCACACCGAGGAATGCCACCGGTACCAGGTAGAGGAACGGGGATTTGGTGGCGTTGGCCACGCACTTCTCCAGGAAGTCCGACCCGCCAGGTTCCGTTGCGATGGTGGTGGGGGCGACCTTGGTTTCCGTCTCCTTGACAGTGGTGGTCACCGTTGGCTGAGAAGAGCCCTCATTCCACCCGAATCCATTCTCGAACTCGAAGTTCGGGTTTTTGGGATCGATCTTTACTGGGGTGCGAGCCGGCTCTTCTTCACCGGGGAGCACGTACTCGACGATGTACTCCACGCCCGGAGTGAGACCGGTGACGTTCCAGCGTCCGTCGTTATCCGTAACTGTGCGGCGTACCGGCTCCTCCACGCCAGTTGGCGGGATCACGCGGACGACGAGGCCCTCGCGGCCCTCCTCGCCTTCATCCTGTTTGCCGTTATCGTTTGCATCGATCCAGATGTAGCCGCCGATGGAGCCCGGCTGCTCCGGTGGGGTGACCGGAGTTACCGGCTTCAGGCCGAGGTCGTAGTC
Source organism: Corynebacterium sp. Marseille-P4321 (assembly GCF_903645305.1). GTDB lineage: Bacteria > Actinomycetota > Actinomycetes > Mycobacteriales > Mycobacteriaceae > Corynebacterium. Next base: position 442,816 of record NZ_CAHJXO010000003.1, read on the forward strand.
GTTGTTCGTCTCGCCCTCCTTGAGCGTGACGGTGGCGTTGACCTGGTTGGAGCCCTCGGGGTGCGTGAAGCCGTCGATGAGCGTGGACGCTTCGAAGCCCTCCGGGATGATGTAGGTGACCTCGTAATCAACGCCTGGCGTGAGGCCCTCGATGGACCACACGCCGTTCTCATCCGTAGCGGTGGTGCGAGTCGGCTCGCCCTCGCGCGAGATGCGGACGACGGCGTTCGGCACAGCCGGCTCGTTGTCGTCGATGCCGTTGTTGTTGGTGTCGATGAAGACACGGTCGCCTACGGTGCTGGGCTTGACCGGGGTGACCTTGAGGTCGTAATCGTAGTCGTCCTCTTCCAACGTGACCTTGGTGGTGACGTTGCCTTCCTTTGTGACAGTCCAGCCCTCCGGCAGGTCTGCCGGCTTGAATCCGCCAGGAGTGAGGTACTCGACCGTGTACTCGACGCCCGGGGTGAGGCGGTCGATGGTCCAGTAGCCGTTCTCGTCGGTGGCAGTGGTGAAGGTCTTGCCCTCCGGATCCGTGATGCGGACGATGGCGTTGGAGATGCCTTCATCCTCGCCCTGCTCACCATCGCTGTTGGCGTCCTCCCAGACGCGGTCGCCGATAGTAACGGTCTTGGTGGGCTCGGCGGGGGTGGGGGGCTCGGCGGGCTTCAGGGTGGTGGTCTTGGTGACCGTCTCCGTGACCGTGCCCGGGTTTGGGATTTCGGTAACGGTGGCCTTTTCGGTCACGGTTTGAGTTTTGGTCGCCTCTTCGGTGACCGTCGTCGGGATGCAACCGCAGTCCTCTGTCTCCGTTGTGGTCGAGGTGACTGTGATGGTTTCTGACGGGGTTGCGGGAGGTGTGGTGGATCCTGCCGGGCTGGTAGGAGTGCTGTCGCTTGTCGGGGGAGCAGGCGGAGTGGTCGGGGCATCCTTGACCGAAACCGTAACCGGGTAGTCCTCCACCTCGCCCGACGCAGCGAAGCTGTTCGGGGTATCGATCTGATCAGCGTCGTGCGCTACTCGGATGCGAAGGAAAGTGTTCGAAGGCACCGAGTCGGGGAACTGCGAGGTGGCTGCAGGCCATGTCAGTTTGACATCCCCATCCTGTGAAACAGTGGCTTGCTGAACCTCGGCGGCATTAAACTTTCCGTCACCGTTCAAATCAAGCCACGCGCTTACAGCAGCACCTTGGCCCACTCCCGTTACCGGGAACGAGATCGTGTAATCCTCGCGAGTGGATACCCCGTTCGACCGCGTAACCTGGAGAGTTGGAACCTGCGTGAGACCGTCGTCCGTGTCGCCATCTGCGTTTTCGCTTTGGTTCGGAGAAACCTTGGGGGACACTTCGCTGGTCGCGTCTGCAGTGACACCGGCTCCAATGCTCAGATCTCCCACAACATGGATCGGGCCACCTTCCTCATCGTAGGTCGATGGGGCGTCACCCATGTCCCCCTGCACGCGCACGGAGAACCTGCTGAGATCAATCAGATCTCGATCCTGAGGCCGCTCAACCGTTCCGGGGCGCCAATCCTGGTTCCTATTCCAGCCCGCACTGAACGGAACCGGAATGCGCTCGTGCGCGAACACCATCGGTTGGACCTGCTCCCGGATCTCAAACGTGACTTCCTTGAAGGTGCCATTGAGTTTGACAGAGCCACAGCCGGCAGGGGCTTGGCTGTCGGTGATCATTTGGCCCGTGGAGGTGTCAAACGGCCCAGGGTTCGATAGGTCGCATTGACCCGTTGCACGGATTTCCTTAGTTTGCAGGCGCTTACCATCTTCGGAGACAACCAGGTTGGTGGACTTATCGGATGGTTTCGAGAAGGTGATCCCATCCGAGGTGATGTCCCAAACCTGGGCGAGGTAGCTACCTCGAACGTCAATTTCGTTGTTGTATTCCAACCGGGGGTTACGGAAGTAGTACATCCCGTAGCCGCCGAGCGCTGAAATATCCAGAACGGGATCAGCCACGGTGTGCGGGAAGATCAACGTGAGCGTGCCAAGCGGTTGATCGCATAAACCGCTGAAGTTCAGATCCCCGCACACCCCACCTCCTGCGCGCAATCCGAACGAGGCCACATCGTCGATTGCCATCCCGGGGTCGAACATTGAGTTCTCCGCGGAAGAACCTGCGTGCTGGGCAGTGTCAGCGTTCTCATTCCCACTCTGCAGGTATAGGTTGGGTAGCCCATTACCAGTAGTCACGCCAGGAGCCGGCACTACTTTCGCCTGCACTTCGTAGGCACCGTTACGGAAAGTGAAATAACCCTCGGTGTTGCCTTGGGATTGCGCCGTACCTCCCCCCTGGGTTTGCTCTGGCAACTCGACAGCATTCGCCGACGGCGTCGCTACGACGGCGCTGCCGCAGGCGATGGCCACGGCGCTGACAAGTGCGGTGAAGCTCCTGCGTGTCTGACGGGACGACATAAAAAGAATCAGTTCCTTCCCTTCTTGGAATATAAATTGCCCACTATGAATGACAGGTGACACGGTAACAATTGCGGCGATTACTGTCACCGTAAACTCAAGCTGACCAGTGTTGCAGAATTACTTAGAATCTCGCTGTCGTGGCGCTGGCCTGGTATTAAGGAACTTTCACATTGTGCAGGCGTAGGTAGTCGTCGATAAGCAAAAGCCCCCAAAAGAAAAAGCGGAGACGGCGGGATTTGAACCCGCGGAGGGATGAACCTCGCCGGTTTTCAAGACCGGTGCATTCGGCCGCTCTGCCACGTCTCCGTGCCACTGCTTGGCAGCGACATTCACACTGTACAAGCCAAAACCCCACTACCCTAAACAGGCATGAAGGCAATCACAGTCACAGATGCAGACAACCCCCGCTCGCTCGCGCTCACTGAAGTCCCAGAGCCCACGATTAACGACGGCGAGGTGCTCGTCAAAATTTCCGCCGCCGGTGTGAACCGCGGTGACCTCGTGCAGGCGGAGGGGAAGTACCCGCCACCGAAGGGCGAGTCCGAGATCATCGGTCTGGAGTGCGCGGGCGTGATCGAGGACCCGGGCACCACCGGTCGGGAGAAAGGCGAAGAGGTCGGCTGCCTGCTCGCCGGCGGCGGCTACGCCGAGTACGTCGCGGTCCCCGAAGGTCAGCTCACGCCGATCCCGAAGAACCTCACCGTCGAGGAAACCGCCGGCGTAGTAGAGGTCGCCTGCACCGTCTGGTCGAACCTGGGCATGACGGCCGGGATGCAGGCGGGCGACAAGGTGCTTATCCACGGTGGCTCGGGCGGCATCGGCAGCTTCGCCATCCAGCTGTGCAAGGCCCTGGGCTGCGAGGTTGCGGTCACTGCCGGAAGCGTCGAAAAGCTCGAGTATTGCCGCGAGCTCGGCGCGGACATCCTGATCAACTACAAGGAGCAGGACTTCGCGGAGGAGCTCAAGGGATGGGCGGACATCATCCTGGATGTGGTCGGCGGGCCGTACCTAGAGCAGAACATCAAGACGCTCAACACCGACGGCCGCCTCATCGTCATCGCGGTGCAGGGCGGGCCGAAGGGCACGCTTTCGCTCGGCCGCATGATGCCGCGGCGTCTCTCCGTCACCGCCACCACACTGCGCGCCCGCCCCCGCCCGATGAAGGCGGCGATTGTTCGCAGCACGGTAGAAAACGTGTGGCCGTTGATCGAAAACGGTCAAATCACGCCCAATATCACGGCAACGTTCCCGTTGGCCGAGGTTGCGAAGGCGCATGACCTGATGGACTCCGGCGACAACACCGGGAAGATCGTCCTGACGGTGTAGGAACTTTTTTCGAAAAAACTCTTGACGGTCGAACAAGCGTTGGGTATCATTTGATTTAGTTCACGCGAAGGGGGGGTTCTCATGGCTACCGAAGTCTCGGCGCACGTCGACTCGATTGAGTCCGGCATCAGCGCACTGCTTGCGGTGTGCGAGGACCCTTCGCTCGTCGACTTCCACGGCTTGAGGGATGCCTTCGAACGACTCGAAAAGATTGTCGCCCAGAAGTCGATGTTGGACGCATTGTTCGCTTTTGTTTGCGAGCGCGACGATGCTGGGCGCGAGGTCGGTTCCCCCTACGCATCGGAGTACTTGAGAGAGTGCCTCGGAATCTCGGCAGCCGAGGCGTACTCGCGCATCTCGCGGGGCCGCGACCTGTACGCGCCACCGCCTCCCCCGCGCCCCGACGACCCTGGAAACGCAGACGAGGAACCGGGGTTCAACTTCGACCAGGATGACCGCGACGCAGATGCGGAGGAAGCCGCCGAGAGGCAACGCCGGGCGCGCAACCACGCGAAGCGCCTCAACGAAGAGAAGATGAAGATCATCGATCGCGCCCTGAAAGACCTGCTCGCCTGCGCACAAGGCGAACGCGCTGAGATCCTGGAGAAAGCCACCGAGCAAGCACAGGTGCGCACCCCGGAAGACCTGCGGAAGTACGTCAACCGGTTGGTCGCCAACGCGAACCGCAAACACAAGACCTCCGACCCGAACGCCGCATGGGACCAGCGTGGCGTCACCGTCAAGGACGACGAATCCACAGGTGCCTGCGACATCCACATCCGCACGACCAGCGGGTTCGGGGCGCTCATGCTCGCCCTTCTTAACCACGGCCTCGCCGCGAACAGCAACCTCCCGAACAAGGATGAGCTGGACGAGGCAGGGGCCCGCGATTACCGCAGCCCCAGCCAGCGTCGCCACGACGAGCTGATCAACATCCTGCAGAACTGGGACAAGCACAAGACCAGCCAGCGCCGGGGTGCCGCATCGCTGGTGCTGGCCCTCACCATGGATGACCTCGCGGACGCAGACCACACCACCAAGTTCCTCACCAACACCGGCATCTCCCTCGATGCGACGGAACTGATGCGTCTCGGGGTAGGCGGCGCGGAAGACTTCGTGCTCCAACTCGACCGGGTCACGGGACTGCCCATCTCGCTGGGACGCACCCGGCTCGCGTCGGTGCACCAGCGCATCGCACTCTTGGCCCTGCAAGGTGTGTGCGCCTGGGAGGGTTGCACCAAACCAATGGGAGAGCTGGAGATCCACCACATCCTCGCCCACGCCCAAGGAGGCGACACTCACCTGCACAACCTCATCGGGGTGTGCCGGACCCACCACCGGGCAAACAATGACGCCCGCGACGGCAGCGACAACCGCCGCCACCTCGAGCGCGACCCCGACACCGGGGAAGTGGGCGTGCAACATCGCCCAGGCACGCGCCCCCACATCAACATGACCCAAGGCCACACCGACTCCCCCGGCTACAAACTTCGACACCGCGAGCGCAAGGCACCCGTGGGTGCTGCGAGCGATCCTCCCCTGTTTCCCCCGAGCTTTCCCCTCGGCCCAGACGGGCCACCGTTCTAACCTGCCCGAGCCCGCGGGTTAGGCCAGCGACGCCACCGTGCGCACGAGCTGCTCAATGTCGCCGTGCGTATTAAACGGCGCGAGCGCGACCGTCACCGCGCCGCCCATTTCGGCCACGCCCATCTCCTCCAGCAGCGGGCTTTCGGGCGTGCGCGTGGCCACGATCCCGTTGGCGAGCAGGCGGCGCTGCACGGTGTCCGCGGGCACGCCCACCACGCCGAACGCGAGCCGCGCCACGCGGTCCACCTTCGCGTCCGCCGCCGCCTCGCCGGTCACACCGACGATGTGCACGGCCGGCAAGGTGCCGAGGTAAAAGTGCAGGTCGTCGCGCAGCCCGTTGAGGTAGGCCTCCAGCTCACCCATGGAGGCTTTGAGCTTTTTGCTTCTCGACGCCCTCCCGGCACCCCATTCCACCAACCCCGCATAATGGTCCACCACGGCCGGTACGCCACCGGCAAGTCCCGGCGACACCGCAAGCTCGAGTGCGGACATATCGAGCCGGTTGAACATCGCCTCATCGCGGAAGATCAAGGCGGAGACGTCCGGGCCACCCAGCTGCGCGAGATCCACCGCGGCGATATCGGCGCCAAGCTTCTCCAGGTCGAGGGAGCGGTAAGGGAGGTACCCGGAGGCGTCGATAAGCAACCATGCCCTCGACACATCACGCACCGCCTCCGCGATCTCAGCTACCGCAAGCACATTGCCCAGCTCAGCGTGTACTGCAGGCAGCGACACCAGGCGCGTCGAACCGTCCGCCACCTCGCGGTACTGCCACGCCGGCACATCGCCCGTGGCCAAGTCTGCGTGCACCCGGCGCGCCTCAGCCGGGATGCGCTCCAGCTGCGCGGCAAGCTCCGGGCGCTCCAGAGGGCTTAACACTATCGACGACGCACGGCGCAACATCGGCCGCATCGCCTGCGCCAACGCCGCGTACAACACACTTAAGCTCGGGCCCAGCACCACCTGCGCCGGGCGCACACCAGCCAAATCCGCCACGGCAGCCCTCGCCGCAGTAATACAGGCCGCGCCCTCCGTCTCCCCAGGGGCTTGCCGCACGTGGCTACCCACCGGCTCCGGCGGCGCCACCACATTCGCGGTGCGGAAACTGCGGGCCACCGCGCTGACCACCTTCTCAGGAACCTGAGGGTGGGCGTTGGCGTTCAGGTAGGTCCAACCGTCGCCAAGCGATGTGTACAACCCCCGCACACCCCACACATCAAACGCCACGGCCAACCTCCTTCCCGCTCTACCCGCCCAATTATGCACGGCCCCTCTCAAGCGCGCACACCACCAGCTCCGGGCGCGAATCACGGAAAACCAGGCCCCGGGCGCTAGGGTAAGGGCCGTGCACAATGTGGAACAGCTGCGCGCCGACGTCGCCCGGATGACCTCCGAAGCCGGCGAAAACACCCCAGCTTCGCAGTCCAAGACGCTGCGGAGGGCCTTCGCCGACCTTGTCAACGGATGGCGCCAACACGAACTCTGGCTCCAACTCGGATGGCAAGACATCAAGCAGCGCTATAGGCGCTCGACACTCGGGCCGCTGTGGATCACCATCGCCACCGGCGTCATGTCGCTTGCGCTGGGCCTTTTGTACTCCATGCTGTTCCAAATCGACGTGGCGGAATTCCTGCCCCACGTCACCGTCGGCTTCATCGTGTGGGGGTTCATCTCCGGGTGCATCAAAGACGGCGCCAACGTATTCATTGAAAACGAAGGCCTGATCAAACAACTGCCCTCCGCGTTGTCTGTGCACGTGTACCGCCTGGTGTGGCGCCAGCTGCTGTTCCTCGCCCACAACATGGTGATCTGGTTGCTACTTGTGCTGATCTTCCGCATCCACCTGGGCTTCAATGTTCTGTGGGCGATACCCGGGCTGCTGCTGCTTGTGGTGAACGGGGTGTGGGTGACCATGCTGTTCGGCATCATCGCCACCCGCTTCCGCGACGTCGCGCCGCTGCTCGAAGCTCTAGTGCAGCTGCTGTTCTATGTCACCCCCATCGTCTGGACCACCCAAACCCTTAAGGAACAGGGCGGCGAGGTGGCCCAGCGCGCCCTGCTGGCCGAGATCAACCCGCTGTACCACTATTTGGAAATCGTTCGCGCCCCGCTGATCGGCCAAGAGGTCGCCGGCTACCACTGGCTGGTGGTCCTCGTGTGCACCGTGATTGGCCTTCTAGTCACGCTGTTCGCCATGAAGCAGATGCGCTTCCGCGTTCCCTACTGGGTTTAAGGTTGGCTTATGGTCTCCATCGACACCTACAACGCCTGCGTCGACTTCCCCATCTTCGACGCCAAGTCGCGGTCGCTGAAGAAGGCCGTCATGTCCTCCGCCGGCGGGCGCATCGGCAGAAACGCCGCGAACACCGTGGTGGTGGAGGCGCTACGCGACATTAACCTGCACCTGCGCGAGGGCGACCGCGTCGGCCTGGTGGGCCACAACGGCGCAGGCAAATCGACGTTGCTGCGGCTGCTGTCCGGCATCTACGAGCCCACCCGCGGCGTCGCCGACGTGCGCGGCCGCGTCGCCCCGGTGTTTGACCTGGGCGTGGGCATGGACCCGGAGATCTCGGGCTACGAAAACATCATCATCCGCGGGCTGTTCCTCGGCCAGACCCGCAAGCAGATGAAGGCGAAAATGGACGAGATCGCCGAGTTCTCCGAGCTGGGCGACTACCTCTCCATGCCGCTGCGCACGTACTCTACCGGCATGCGCGTGCGCTTGGCTCTGGGTGTGGTCACCTCCATCGAACCGGAGATCCTGCTGCTGGACGAGGGCATCGGTGCTGTCGACGCCGCCTTCATGGCCAAAGCCCGCGTAAGGCTGGCCGAGATGGTGGAGCGCTCCGGCATCCTGGTGTTCGCCTCGCACTCCAACGACTTCCTCGCCCAGCTGTGCAACACCGCCCTGTGGGTGGACAAGGGCGAAATCCGGGAGGCCGGGCTGGTGCACGAGGTGGTCGAAGCCTACGAAGGCCCGGAAGCGGGCGCCTACGTCGCGGATTTGGTGGAGCGGTTCCATGGGGACGGCAGCGAGCAGGCGTTCTAGGGGTGTTGGTTTGGATGGTTTGGACACCGAGGACAAAATCTGTCCAAAACGCCGCGTTTCCCCAGCACCGTGACAACAAAAACAAAATCTGTCCAGCCAGCCGCCCGCCCAGCCAGCCTAACCCCGCCACCGCAGGAGCTTCTCGTCTACAAGCCCCGGCGCGGTGTGGTAGGTCTGCCGGGTGAACCGCAGAGGGCACCAGTCCATGGAGGTGAGCGCCAGGGTGATGGCGCTATCGCTCTCCCACTGCTTCGGGTCGCCGTGGTGGCCGCCGTCGTACATGATGCCGATGCGGGCCTCGATAATGGCGAAGTCCCAGGTGGTGATTATCTTGTCGCCTTTGCGCACCGGGACTTGGCAGTGCAGGGTAACGCCGTGCTTGTCCGCGACCGAGCCGAGCATGAGGCGCATCTCGGTCTCGCGCGGTGAGTCGGCGAGGTGGCTGGAGCGGGCGATGACGTGGGAGATCCAGCGCACGCTGAGCACCTGTTCGGCGCATCGCAGCACTTCGGAGAGGTCGACGCCCAGGAACCGGCGGGCGCTGTCGAGGAGCTGGATGCCGCGGATGGTGCGGGCGTCGTAGTCGTCGAGCTGGATGACGGGCCAGGTCACCTGGTTGGCGTGCACCAGTTTCAGGGCCTGCACCAAAGCGGTGGCGGGTGCGGCGGCGCGCAGCGGCATCCCGGCGTGGGTGAGGTCCCACGCTTGGCGCGGTTCGCAGCCGCGGCGGACAATGGCGGGTGTGCGGGGCCCGGCAGGTTGGTGCTGGCGGCAGGAGGGGTCCATGAGCACGGTGTCGGTGCCGTCGGCGAAGAATGGCAGGCCGTACAGGGCCAGGGCGCCGAAGCCGAGGACGACCATCTCGGGGTGCTCGATGCCGAAGGCGGCGGCCCGGCACAAGGCAGACGCCCGATAGCGGATGCCGTGGGGGTGGTGGCGGGCGCAGGCGGCTACTTGGGCGTCGGTAGGTGTGTCCCTGGCCAGCATGTGCACTGCGTCGCTGACGGGGACGGTGCTTAGCCCGGCGGGGATTTCGTGGGCGAGCCAGAGGGTGTTTGCCGGGCCCACCGTCATGCCGTTGTAAAGGTTGCGCGGTTTCGCTCTCATGCCTGATTAGACGCTGCGGGGCCCGCGCCGGTTCCATCCTCGTAGGCGCGGCAGGGCACAATGAGAGCCATGACGAAGCTGGACCCGAACGGGACGACGGCCGCGGTGATTGTCACCCATAAGCGCGCGGAGCTGCTGAAGCATTCGCTGGCCCAAGTGGTGGGCCAGACGCACCCAGTGGATTGGGTGATTGTGGTGGATAACGGCGCTGAGAACGAGGTCCGGGGGATGGTCGAGGCGCTGGATAACGGCGTGTACCTGGAGTCAAAGACCAACCTGGGTGGGGCGGGCGGTTTCGCGTACGGGTTCTTGCACGCGCTGGCGCTTGGGGCGGACGCGATTTGGTGCGCGGACGACGACGGGCGCCCGGCCGACGAGCACGTCCTGGAAACCCTCTACCGCACCGCGGCGCAGCACGAGCTGGCGGAGGTCTCGCCGGTGGTGGCGAACATCGACGATCCGGAGCGCCTCGCGTTCCCGTTGCGCCAGGGCACGGTGTGGCACCGCCGCGTGGACGAGTTGGAGGGCGATTTCCTGCCCCGCTACGCCAGCTTGTTCAACGGGGCGCTGATCAGCGCGCAGGCGATGGAGCGTATCGGCGTGCCGGATTACCGCCTGTTCATCCGCGGCGACGAGGTGGAGTACCACCGTCGCCTGGCCCAATCCGGCCTGAACTACGGCACGGCGCTGACCACGTTTTACCTGCACCCGGACGGTAGTGCGGAGTTCCACCCGATCATGGGCGGCCGCGCGCACGCGCAGTTTCCGGATAATCCGTCGAAGCGGTTTTTCACGTACCGCAATCGCGGCTACATCATTAATCAGCGCGGCATGAAGAAAATGCAGGCCCAGGAGCTGGTGCGTTTCGGCTGGTTTTTCTTGGTGGAGCGGAAGGATCCGCGCGAGTTTATTCGCTGGTTGAGGTTACTGCGGCGGGGGGCGCGGGAGGATTTTCGTCGCCCCTAGTGGGCATTTGCTTATCGACGATCTTCGTTTCCCGCCTAAAAATCCAATGCCTCTGCAGCTCAAAGTTGGTCACCGTGGCCACGCCTTGAGCGATGACGAAGGAGACGGCGTCCTTCCACGGATTCTCAAGCCCCATCGCCGCAAGCGGTGAGTCGGTGATGCGGTACAGGCCGATCTGCACGGCGAAGGTGACCGCGTAGAGGAGGAAGACGGCGGAGGCCTTCTTCGCGTCAACCTGTGCTTTGAAGGCGAAGCGCGAGTTGAGCAGGTAGGCGGCGGTGGTGCCGAATACCCAGCCCACGGCCTTAGATACCTCGCGCTGCATGCCGGCGTACTCGTGCAGCGGGTAGGTGATGCCGAAGTCGAGGATGGCGCAGCCGACACCGATCATGACGAACGGCACGAGCTGTTTCATCAAAGGGGAAGAAGCCACGGGCAGATACCTTACCCGCGGATGAGCTCCCGGAAGACATCCAACATCTCCAGGGGCGGCCGGTCACCTGCGATGTCGTCGAGCTCGGTGAGGGAGGTGTTCGCAAGGGCGCGGATGTCGGCGCCGCGTAAACCCTCCCAGCCCAGGCCCGCCATGATGCTCTCTGCGATGCGCGCTGTCTCCTCCGGGTCGGAGGCGCAGCAGGATTCGGCGAGCACCACGGACCAGAACGCGTCGCGCTGGCGCAGCTCCGTTTCCACCGGCAGTTCGGACAGGCGGCCGCGATCCACGCCCTCAACTCGACTGACGCGGCCGATGTCCAGTGCGCGAAGCAGCGGGAAGAAGTCGTGGTTGCGTGCCCGTGCCGCCAGCGTGCGCAGCTCCGGGCGCACCATGGCGCGCACCCCTTCCACGTAGTCGGCGCCGATGAGGCGGACGTTCACTTCGCGCAGGTTGAACGGGGTATTGCCAAACGACCCGGAGCCGGCGACGCAGACGGAAGGCGGGGTGGATTCGTCGCGCGGGTACGTATCCGCCAGCTGCATCTCGAAGGACCAAAGACCGTAGGAAAAGTGGGTGGCGCTGCCTGGGGCCGTCAGGACGTCGATAAGCAATTGCTCTCTTCCCGCATCTGCCCCGACCTTTCCGTCGATGCCGAAAACCGCGGCGACCACCTCGCAACACTCACCGATGGTGGCCGTTTCGTTGATGCCCACCCAGCGGTACACCACCTCGTCCGAGACCACGCTCACGCGCACCATCAACGTCGCGCCAGCGCGGCGCTCGACGAGGCGGATCACCGGCGCGAGGTGGTCTGCTTGGTAAAGGGTGCTGGACATGGCGCCCAATATAGGCTTGATTGCCATGAGGAAGCATTACAAAGGCGACGACCCGCACGCGATCCACGAAGCGGCGCAGCGTGTCGACGCTCCCCTGTCCGACTGGATGGTGCGCGTCATGGCCGAGGAAATGCCGTTCGTGGACTCCAAAGACCGCACGCGCATCTACGAGCTGCTGCGCGAGTACGACGGTCCTGTGATTTCCAGCCAAGAAGAGCTGCCCGCGGAGATTCGTACGATCATGGACCTTTAGGTTGACTAGGGTTGAGGGCATGCCTATACGCACTGAAAAGAAATCCCTCTACGGGTGGGGCCGCACCGCCCCGTCCACTGCAGACGTGCTTTCTACCCCGGACGTGGAGCAGATCGCCGCGGCCGTAGCGCAGGCGGCTGAAGGCGGCCGCGGCGTCATCGCCCGCGGCATGGGCCGCTCCTACGGCGACCCGGCGCAAAACGGCGGCGGCCTGGTTATCGACATGACGCCGCTGAACCGCATCCACGCAATCGACCCGGACACGGGCATTGTCGACGTTGATGCGGGCGTGACGCTGGACCAGCTGATGAAGGCCGCGCTGCCCTACGGCCTGTGGGTGCCGGTGCTACCCGGCACGCGCCAGGTGACCATCGGCGGCGCGATCGGCCCCGACATCCACGGCAAGAACCACCACTCCGCGGGTTCCTTCGGCGACCACGTGTTGTCCATGGAGCTGCTTGTTGCCGACGGGCGCGTGCTTCACCTCGAGCCGAATGGTTCTTCCGACGACCCGGACGGGTCCTTGTTCTGGGCCACCGTCGGCGGCATGGGCCTGACCGGCATCATCCTGCGCGCCCGGATCCAGATGACGTTCACGGAGACGGCCTACTTCATCTCGGACACCGACCGCACCGACACGCTCGACGAGACGATCGCGGCGCACTCCGACGGCAGCGAGAAGAACTACACCTATTCTTCGGCCTGGTTCGACGCCATCTCCGGCCCCCCGAAGACGGGGCGATCCACCATCTCCCGCGGCTCCCTGGCCACCCTGGACCAGCTGAAGGAGTACGCGCCGAAGCTGGCGAAGGATCCGCTGAAGTTCAACGCCCCGCAGCTGCTCACCGTGCCGGACGTCTTCCCGTCCTGGACGATGAACAAGCTCACGCTCATGGCGATCGGCGAGGCGTACTACCTGATGGGCGCGCCGAGCCGCAACGACATTAAGAACCTCACGCAGTTCTACCAGCCGCTGGACCTCATCGGCGAGTGGAACCGCGGCTACGGCTCCAAGGGCTTCTTGCAGTACCAGTTCGTGGTGCCCACCGACGCCGTTGAGCCGTTCAAGGACATCATTTACGACATTCAGGCGTCCGGCCACTACTCCGCCCTGAACGTGTTCAAGCTGTTCGGCGAGGGCAACCGCGCGCCGCTTTCCTACCCGATGAAGGGCTGGAACGTGTGCGTGGACTTCCCCATCCGCCCGGGCCTGAACGAGTTCCTCGACCACCTCGATGACCAGGTCATGGAGTTCGGGGGCCGCCTCTACCTGGCGAAAGAATCGCGTACGTCGGCGGAGAAGTTCCACAAGATGTACCCGGAGCTTCCGGCATGGCTGGAAACCCGCCGCGCGATCGACCCCACCGGGGTGTTCGCCTCTGACCTGTCCCGTCGACTCGAACTGAACTAAGGAAACGACATGCTCAACGCAGTAGGCCAAGCACAGCACATCCTGCTTCTCGGCGGCACCTCTGAGATCGGGTTGGCAATCGTGGAGGAGTTCGCCTCCCGCGGCGGCAACCCCACCGTCACTCTTGCCGCGCGTGGGGACTCGCCGCGTCTCGACGGCGCCATCGCCGCAGTGCAGCGCGCCGGCGCAGGACACGTGCGGTTGGTGGACTTCGACGCCACCGACTTCGCGGACCACCCTGCGGTGATCGAAGCAGCGTTTGCCGACGGCGACGTCGACGTGGCCGTGATCGCCTTCGGCACCCTCGGCGACCAGGAGCAGCTCTGGCAGGACCAGGCCGCCGCGGTCGAGTCCGCGCAGATGAACTTCACCGCCCCGATGTCTGTTGCCGTCCTGGTGGGCCAGGAGATGAAGCGCCAGGGCCATGGCACGATCATCGGCCTGTCTTCTGTGGCGGGTATGCGCGTGCGCCGCTCCAACTTAGTCTACGGCGCCGCGAAGGCGGGTATCGACGGGTTCTACCTCCAGCTCGGCGAGGCGCTGCGAGAAGACGGCGTGCACGTCACCGTGGTGCGCCCGGGCCAGGTGCGCACCAAGATGACCGAGGGCCTCGACGAGGCGCCGCTGACGGTGGACAAGGAAGAGGTTGCACAGGCTGCTGTCGACGCCGCCTTGAACGGCAACCGCACCGTATTCGTGCACAAGCTGTTCGCCCCCATCTCGCTGGTGTTGCAGTGCATCCCGGCTCCGATCATGCGCAAGCTGAACTTCTAGGCGCCCGCGTCGGGGCGTGTGCTTGACTAGGACGCATGACAACTGCTGTTGATGTGCGCTCCACCGAGTACCGCCCGGACGACCTCCCGGCCGCGTCGGTGGCCGGGCGCACCCTTGCCGCCGGTCTCGCCGGCGGCATTCTTGCGCTCGCGGCTTTCTTCATCCTGAAATCGGTGTCGCTGCCCGCCTTCAACACCTCTATGGTCACGCGTGCTTTGGCGACAGCCTTCTCCTGCGGCCTGCTCGTTCTCGCCGTGGTGGTGGCGGTGCTGTGGACGCGTGGGCGGCGAAGCTGGCTTAACGCCGCTGTGCTCGCCCTTGTTCCAGCCGGGTTGGTGGTCACGTCGCTGGGCATCCCACTGGCCGCAACCCGGCTGTGGCTCGACGGCATCCAGGTGGATCAGGGCTTTCGCACCCAGTTCCTCTCCCGCATGACGGAGACGGCCAGCCACGCGGACATGAGCTACAAGGGGCTGCCCACTTTCTACCCCATGGGCTGGTTCTGGCTCGGCGGTCGCATGGCGAACGTGCTGGGCATGCAGGGCTGGGAGGTGTACCAGCCGTGGGCGCTTGTCACCCTGGCCGCGGCTGCGGCGATGCTCACTCCGATCTGGCGCAAACTCACCGGCTCACTTCCCACCGCCGCGGCTATCGCGGTGGTCACCACAACGATCGTGCTCATGGAGTGCCCCGAGGAGCCGTATGCCGCGGTGGTGGCCATGTTCGTTCCGGCGGCCGCAGTTGGCGCGTACCACGCCTTGAACGGCTCCTGGGCCGCGACGTGGGCGCTCGCTGCGTACCTGGGCGTCTCGGCGAGTTTTTACACGCTGTTCACCGCCATCGCCGCACTGACGGTAGTGGTGATCGCCGTGGTGCTGTTCTTCGTGCACGAGCACTCCCATACGCCGCTGATCCACCTGTTGGTGGTTGGGTTCACCTCGCTAGCTATCGCAGCGGTGTCGTGGGGCCCGTACATTTTCCGCCTGCTGACGGGCGACGAAGAGGCGAGCTCCGCCGCGAACCACTTCCTGCCCATCGAGGGCACGTACCTGCCAATGCCGTTCTTTTCTTTCTCACTGCTTGGCCTTATCTGCCTCTTCGGTTTGATCCAGCTCGTCGCCCGCTTCCGTGAGCCGGAGATCGCGTCCCTGGGTGTGGCTATTGCGGTGTGCTACCTATGGGCGATGGCGTCCATGGCGGCAACGCTGCTGGGCACCTCGCTGCTCGGTTTCCGCCTGGAGGTGCTGGTGGGGCTGCTCTTTGCCACCCTCGGTGTGATTGCGGTGGCGGATTTCCGCCTGGCGGGCATCGAGTCCCTCTACCCGGAGCGCTTCAGCGAGCGCACCAATCAGATCCTGACCACGACCATGGCGGTCATTGTGGGCGCGGGTGCGCTGCACATGGTGCAGCAGATCCCGGTGGAAAACGAGAAGTACATCGACCAGGCCTACGGTGACACAGACGGCTCGGGCGAGCGCGCGGACCGCTTCCCGCCGGACGCGGCGCAGTACTACGGCGAGGTCACCGAGTACATCGAGTCGCACGGCCACCTGCGCGGTGAGGCGGTGGTGTACACCGACGAGATTAACTTCATGGCGTACAACCCCTTCTACGGCTACAACGCGTTTACCAGCCACTACGCGAACCCGTTGGGCGAGTTCGAGCCGCGCAACGACGAACTGGTGCACTGGGCGCAGCTCAGCGGCGAAAAAGACAAGGGCAAGGCGATGACTCGAGCCATGGACGAGGCGAAGTGGGAGGCCCCGGCAGCGTTTATCTTCCGCGGCGAAGTGGGCGGCGACGGCATGTACAAGACCCACGTTGCGCACGACATCTACCCGAGCCAGCCGAACGTGCGCTACGAAGCGGTGGAGTTCAACCCGGCCGGTTTCGAAGGCCCCGAGTGGGACGTGAAGCAGATCGGCCCGTTCGCTGTCGCCGTTCGCGTTGCGGAATCCGGGAAGCCTGGGAAGTAAGGTATCGCCCGTGACAACTGCAGTACGTAACAACCGGACCGCCCCGAGCAACTTGCAGGCCACCGCTATCATGGCGGGCCTTATCAGCTTCATCCTGCTCATGCTGGTGCCGTTTTTGCCGGTGAACCAGACTGAATCGCGCGTGCAGTGGCCGCAGGGCGGCACGCTGGACTCAGTGAATGCGCCGCTGATTTCCCTGGCGCCGCAGGAGCTCGACGTGACGGTGCCGGTGCGCGCGGTGGACAGCGTCCGCCAGGGCCAAACGCTCGTCATGTCCACGCTGCCGGAGTCCTCGACGGAGGCGACGGACCGCGGCCTGTTCGTCACCTCGCCCGACGGCGGCTTGGTGGTCAGCTCGCTCAACGAGGTCTTCCTTGACCTCACCGCCGCCGAGGTGCGCGCGCTGCCCGACACGGCGAAGGTGCGCATCAAGCTCACCGACGAGGGCACGACGGTGGCTATCCCGGGCTCCTCGCACTCCGAGACCAGCGAGGACGACTACCGCCCTCAGGTCACGGGCATCTACACCGAGCTTGAGCCGGAAGCATCGCAGGAGCTTATCGACGAAGGCCTGCACGCCGACATCACCATCAACTCGCGGTTTACCTCCACGCCGACCATCTGGAAGACGCTGGCGATGGTGGCCGGGCTCATATTCGCCCTGATCTCCCTGTGGGCGCTGCGGCGTATGGACCGGCTGGACGGCCGCCAGTTCAAGGCGTTTAACGACCGCTGGCGCACCTTTACCGGCGTTGATCTCGCGGTGCTTGTCACGCTCGGGTTCTGGCACGTCTTCGGCGCGAACACGTCCGACGACGGCTTCCTGCTCACCATGGCACGCGTGGCCGCGGACACGGACTACATGGCGAACTACTACCGCTGGTACGGCGTGCCGGAAGCGCCCTTCGGCTCCCCGTTCTACGACGTGCTGGCGTTGTTGTCGCACGTGTCCACCGCTTCGATGTGGATGCGTATCCCGGCGCTTCTGGCAGGCATCTTGACCTGGTGGATCCTGTCGCGCGAGATCCTGCCGAAGCTGGGTCCCGCGGTGGCCGGCCGCAGGGTGGCGTACTGGACGGCGGCACTGGTGTTTTTGGCGTTCTGGCTGCCGTACAACAACGGCACCCGCCCGGAGCCGATCATCGCGCTCGGGCTCACGCTGACCTGGGCGCTGTTCGAGCGCGCCATCGCCACCGGCCGCCTTGCTCCTGCCGCGTGGGGAACCCTGTCGGCGGCGTTCACCCTGGCGTGCGGCCCGACGGGCCTAGCCGCGGTTGGTGTGTTCTTAATCTCGTTGCCTGCGGTGTTAGGGATCGCGCGGCGTCGACAAGCAATTGCCCCTATGGCCGCCTCCATCGCGCCCTTCCTCGGCGCGGGCATGGCCGTGATGGTTCCTGTGTTCAAGGACCAGACGCTGGCCACGGTTCTGGAAGCTACCGCGGTGCGCTCCGAAGTCGGCCCGGCGCTGCACTGGTTCGAAGAGTGGTCGCGCTACGCGACGCTGTTCGAGCAAACGGTGGACGGTTCGATGACGCGCCGCTTCCCCATGTTCGTGGTGTTCATGTGCGTGGGCCTGATTCTGTGGGCGATGGCGAAGCAGGGCCGCACGACCGGCACGCTGCGCCGAATGATGCTCATCTTCGGCCTGGCGTCGCTGTTCCTTATGTTCACGCCGACGAAGTGGACGCACCACTTCGGCATCTACGCGGGCCTCGGCGCGGCGATCGCAGCCGTGGGCTCGGTGGTGCTCTCGGAGGTTGCGCTGCGCTCGAACCGCAACCGCACCTTCGCACTCGCCGCGGTGTGCTTCCTCATGTCGCTCACGCTCGCGGGCTGGAACGCGTGGTGGTACGTGTCCTCCTTCGCGGTGCCGTGGTGGGATCGCACGGTGCAGCTCAACGGTGTTGAGGCGAACACGGTCATGCTGGCCATCACGCTGGTGGTGTTCCTCGTGGGTGTGGTGCAGTCCTTGCGGGGGCCGAAGCCTATCGACGCCTCCCGGTGGGCCGGCGTGACCAGCGCCCCCATCGCCGTTTTCGCCGCGCTGATTGTGGCGTTTAGCTGCCTGACCTTCGTCAAGTCTTTCGTGGATCAGGCACCTGCGTACTCGGTGGGGATGGGCAACGTGAAGACCTTCAAGGGCGACAGCTGCGCGCTCGGCGGCGAGATTCTGCTGGAGTCCGACACGAACGATTCCTTCCTCACCCCTGTCGGCGGAGTGCCGCTAGGCAAGTCGCTGAACGCCGGCGAGAACTCCGGGTTCACCCCGGACGGTGTGCCGGCGTACATCGCGTCCGAGAACTCGCTGAACATCGACGGTTCGTCCACCCCCGACATGCTCGACGAGCAGGCGGACGCGGTGGATCCGACCACAGATGAAGCGCAGTCCACCTCCCGCGTGAACACCCAGGGCAACCGCCCGCCGTCCATGCGCGGCGTCAACGGCTCGACGGTGCGCCTGCCGTTCAACCTGGACTACAACCGGGTGCCGGTACTGGGCACGTTCGAGGACTCCCCGACGCAGTCCGCGCGCCTTGAAACCGTGTGGTTCGAGCTGCCGGAGCGCCGCGAAGACGCGCCACTTTTGGTCACTTCGGTGGCCGGCCGCATCGCGCACCACGACATCAACGGCATCGAGCAAGAGGGCGGCGAGCTCAAGCTGGAGTACGGCAAGTCCGAAGGCGGCAGTGTGGAAAAGCTCGGCTCAGTAGAGATGCTGGACCAGGGCCCGACCCCGCTGTGGCGCAACCTGCGCTACCCGCTCGCCGAGCTGCCCGACGACGCGGATGTGGTGCGCATCGCGGCGGAGGATACTTCGCTGGCGGAGGAAGACTGGCTGGCGGTCACCCCACTGCGCAACCCGACGCTCATTCCGCTGGGCGCACGCTTCTCCTCCGACACCCCGGGTCTGCTGGACTGGACGGTGGCGTTCCAGTACCCCTGCCAGCGCCCGTTCCTGCACCACGCGGGTGTGACGGAAATCCCGGAGTTCCGCATCATGCCGGATGCCCCGGGCAAGCAGCAGCTTTCCGGCTTCATGGACTTCCTCGGCGGCGGCGCTCTCGCCCCGGCTGAGGCGGTGAACTACTCCTATGAAATCCCCGGCTACCTGCGGGATGACTGGCAGCGCGACTGGGGTTCCATCGCGAAGTACGAGCGCCGCACCAACTCCGTGGGCGAGGCTCCGAAGCTCGCCGAGGTGGAGGAAACCGTCGTGCCGCGCTGGGGCCTCTACACCCCCGGCCCCATGAAGGTGAGAAATCCAGACGAATAGTAGTAGTCTGGCAGCTGCCATGAAACTGAAGAAGATCGCGGCGGCTGTCGGGGCCGCCCTCGCGCTTGCCACCTCCGCCGTAGCCGCACCCGCCGCCTCGGCCCAGCCCGTCGTGCCGAACCCGCGGGCTCTCCTGCAGCAGCAGGGCTGCTCCCCGCACTACCTGATTGCCATGCCGGGCGGCGGAAACACCGTCCCGGGCATCCCGGACTTCGTGCCGCACGGCGGCAACGTGTTCATGACGGGCATCCTCACCTCCACGAACACCGCCGGCGCCATCAAGCCGGTGTACGTGTCCTACCCGTCTTTCCCGTTCGCCACCATGGAATACCCGAAGGCTTCGCAGGGTGGGTTGAATACGGCGCGGGCAACCGTCGCTAAGCTTGCTCGCTCTTGCCCCAACGCGAAGTTCTCCCTCACCGGCTACTCCCTCGGCGCCGATATCGCGGCGCGTCTCACCGGCGACATCGCCGCTGGCCGCGGCCCCATCCCGCCGGAGCGCGTTTCCGGCGTTGCGCTGTTTGCAAACCCGTACCAGGGCGGCAACGGCGCAGTGCTTTCGTACGGCACCTCCCCGCACTCGCGCGGCTCGCTCGGCTCCCTGCCCGGCGGCTACGGCGTGCTCGGCCCGCGGGTGCTTGAGATCTGCCGCCCGGACGACATGGTGTGCTCCATGCGCTCGGAGCACCGAGGCGTGGTGGACCCGGCGATGCGCACAGACATGCTCCACGGCCAGGTGCCGCTCAACGAGTTCCGCATGCTGTACCGCCAGCTGGGGCTGGATTCCTTCATCCGACTCTGGGGCGGCTTCGACGCACACGGCGGCTACTCGCTGGCGCAGCAGCGCGAGGCTTCCAACTGGATTATTGAACGCTCAAAGACCCCTGTGCAGATTCCGGTTCCGCCCGTCCCGGAGGAACTGCCCCTGTAACCTTGGGGCATGCATGACCTCTTTGAACTGGTAAACGGCGAGTGGGCACGCACCCACGAAATCCCCGCTGACCGCGGTATCGACGGCGCGTTTTACGTCCTGCGCGACAAATCCGAGGCGGACGTGCGCGCCATCCTGGAAGACGGCGAAGGCCGCGGCGGCGACCTCTTCCTCTCTTTCATGGACACCGACGGCGTCAACGCCGCCGGCATCGAGGCGCTGGCTCCCGACCTGCAGAAGCTCGAGGTGGCTAGCGTCGAGGAGTTTGTGCGCAACTTGGGCGAGCTGGAGCGCGACGGCATCGGCGGCCCGCTGACCTACTGGGTGGAGAAAGACTCCCAGGGCGAGGAGGCCGTGCCCTACCTCGTGCAGTCCGGCCTGGGCCTGCCGGACGAGGCGTACTACCGCGATGAGGAGCACGCCGAAACGCTCGCGCAGTACCGTGAGCACGTCGCCCGCATGCTCGAGTTCTTGGAGCCGAAGTACCTGCTCGGTTTGAGCCCGGAGATCGCGGCGGAGCGCATCGTCAACCTAGAGACCCACCTGGCGGCCAGCCACTGGGACGTGGTGAAGTCGCGCGACGCCATGGCCACATACAACCCGAAGCAGCTGGCAGACCTCCCCCCGCTGATCCAGACGCTGCTACAGGGATCGCGCCTGCCGGAGGGCAAGGTCATCGACATGATGCCCTCCTACACCGCCGACTTGGAGAAGATGCTGCGCCGCGAAACGCTCGCCGATTGGCAGCTCTGGGCAGCGTGGAACGTGCTGCGCTCGCGCGCCGGCGTGCTCACCGAGGAGATTGGGCAGGCCAACTTCGAGTTCTACGGCAAGCGCCTCTCCGGCGCCACGCAGCAGCGCGACAGGTGGAAACGCGGCGTGGGGTTGGCTGAATCGCTGGTGGGTGAGGATATCGGTAAGGCTTACGTCGATAAGCACTTCCCGCCCTCCTCCAAAACCGAAATGCTGGAGCTGGTGGACTACCTCCTCCGCGCCTACCGCGCGCGGATTGCGAAGCTGGATTGGATGAGCGAACCGACGAAGGAGAAGGCGGAGGAGAAGCTCGCCCAGTTCACGGCGAAGATTGGCTACCCGGACAATTGGCGCAGCTTCGAGGGCCTGGAGTTTTCGCAGCGCGGCGCGGATCTGGTGGAAAACGTGCGCCGGGGCGCGGCCTTCGAGCACGACTACCAGCTGGCCAAGATCGGTGAGCCGGCCGACCGCACCGAGTGGGTGTCCAGCCCGCAGACCGTCAACGCGTTCTACAACCCGGTGGTCAACGACATCACGTTCCCAGCCGCGATCCTGCAGCCGCCGTTCTATGACCCGGAGGCCGACGCGGCGGAGAACTTCGGCGCGATCGGCGCGGTGATCGGCCACGAGATCGGGCACGGCTTCGACGATCAGGGCTCGCGTTACGACGGGCTGGGCAACCTCAACTCCTGGTGGACCGACGAAGACCGGGAGAACTTCGAAAACCTCACTGCGAAATTGGTGGAGCAGTTCGACGGCCTGGTCCCATCTGTGCTCGAGGGCACCGACACGAAGGGCGTGAAAGGCGAGTTCACCCTCGGCGAGAATATCGGCGACCTGGGCGGACTAGGCATCGCCGTCGTGGCGTACAAGATGTACCTGGAGGACAAGGGGCTGGACGACCAGAAGGCGCAGCCCTTCGGCGAGCTCGAGGGCGAGTTCACCGGCTTCCAGCGTCTCTTCCTCGCGTGGGCTCGCGTGTGGCGCTCCAAGGCGCGCAAGGAGATGGCGGCGCAGCTTTTGGCCATCGACCCGCACGCGCCGAACGAGTTCCGCTGCAACATCATCGCCGCGAACATCGACGAGTTCCACGAGGTCTTCGACGTTGAAGAGGGCTCCGTGATGTGGCTTGCGCCGGAAGACAGGGTGACAATTTGGTAGAGCAGTTCCCCCTCAACGAGCAGGGCGACCCGAACTTTCACGTCGGCGGCGTGGACCGCGAGCTGCCACCCGAGGAGCAGTTGGAGCAGCTGCTGAGCTACGTTCAGGCAACCTACGAGCCTTCCGAAAACTACCTCGCGCTCCTGCCGGACCGTCTCACGCACGCATCGATGCTCATGCTCGGCTCGGCGGTGGACCACGCGATGCCGGGCGTGGCGTTCACGAAAGATGCCGCGGTTTCGCAGTGCGAGTGGGGCCCGATCTTCGGCGCACCTTCGAGCCACTGGTGCGTGAGCAGCTTCGACGGCCCGGAGGCGGGCCGCGAGCACATGTGGCGCCCCGAGGTGGCAGGGGCGGCGAACCTGTCCGGCGTTTCCATCCTTGACCTCAATAGCCCCGAAAACCCGGAAAACATGGCGCGGGCCATCGAGTACGCCCGCGCGCAGGGTGCGGAGCACGTCACGGCGTGGGTATTCGGCAGCGCGCCGCTCGCACCGGCGGACTCCTACATCCTCACGTTCCCCACGGAGCTGCCGAAATTAAGCGCCCCTCATCTCATCCAGGTAGCCACGAAAGACGAGGTGGCGCCGCGTTTCGAGGGCGAGCTGTACCACTCCACCCACTACGTCTCCACCCCGGCGGAGGCGCGGCGGCGGGTGCAGGACGCCGCGGAATTCCTTAAGACTCTTTCTTAGAGGACTTCTTCGGCGAATCGTCCACCTGCTCGATGCCGAGCCGCGTATCGACGGTGTTCTGGTACGCCGAGCCTAAGGTCAGCGCGGCGACGGCGAAGGTGTCTTGGCCAACCTTGCCGTAGGACACGGAGCCGGTCGCGCCGGAGCGGTCGTCGGACCAGCCCATCTTGGATCCCTTCACGTCGCCGAGCCGGGCGGTGCCGAAGCCCTGGATGAACCCGTCGGCCGCCACCGCGGATTGGGCTTCCATGCCCTGGAACATGGGTTTCGCGGTGGGGTCCCAGATGATTTCGGCGATGAACGTGGCCATGTCGCGCGCCGAGGTCTGCGTGTTGCCCCAGTGGCTGCCGCGCCTCGTGGTTTTCAGGTCGAAGTCGTCGGCGATTTCGTCGATGGCGTGCGGGTACTTCGCGTCCAGCCGCCCCGCGATGCCGTCGTCGGACTTCGCCACCATCTCTTTTACCTGCGCCTTCTCCTGTTTGGTGCCGTGGTACAGCACCCAGTAGCCCAGGTACAGCTTGGCCAGGCTGAGCGCCGGGCGCGCCTCCTCCGCCTGCGGCGAGATGGAGATCCGCCCGTCGGGGTGCACCACTGCCAGAGCGGTGCGTTCCCGGTTGTAGGAGGGGTCCACGTGGTACGCGGCCGCGTTCGGCGCCCCAACCCCGGCCAGCACGGCGCACGCGGTGAGCGCCGCTACGATTCGCTTTTTCATAGCACCGAGTCCGCCTCGTTGATCTCCTCGAAGGTGGGTTTCGGCACCTCAACAAGGAAAAGGGGGGCGCCGTTCGCGTCGCGGATGCCTGCCAGGGGGCCAAAATTGCTTATCGACGGCCCCATGTCCACGTTCCCGCCTAACTCAAACGCCTTCCGACATGCGTCCTCAATGTCCTCCACGCCGAAGTAGCTGAACCACACGCCGCCCGCCTTCGGGCCGACGCGCATGCCGAGGAAGGGCGCCCCATCTGCGAGCGCGACGTAGTAGCCGTCCTCTTCGCGGATCTCCCAGTCAAACAGTTCGCCGTAGAAGTCGATCGCCGAGGCATCCTCGCACAGGTACTCGTACCAGACCGGTACGCCCGGCTCGCCGGCCGCGACGAACTGGTCCCCCCCCGCCGGGTCGAGCAGGCCGAACAGGCCGCCCACCGGGTCCTCGCAAATCGTCATGGTGCCCAGCGTGAGCTCTGCAGAACTCAATACCTTCCCGCCGAGGCGCTCCACCTCATCGCCATCGCCGCCGAGGAAGTAGGTGAGCCACATGTCCGGCATGTCCGGCAGGAAACCAGCCACCGGCAGGCCCTCCTTGCGGGCGATGCGGTAGGCCTCGTCCGAGATCTCCCAGCCGAGCAGGCCGGAGTAGAAACGTGTGGATTTCAGCGGTTGGTTGGTGCCCAGGTCCTGCCAGTAGGGCATGCCGGGCTGCGCCTCGAATGCGGGCATTTACAGGTTCCTCCACTTTTCCGGGTCGAAGTCGTCGTTGGCGGTTGCCTCGTCGAAGAAGTCGTCCTCCACGCCTGCGGAGACGGTTGCGGTGGAATCGCCGAGTTGGACGCGGTCGCCGTCGATAAGCTTATGCCCCCTGGCTGTGACCACCTCCCCGTTGACGCGGACCTCGCCGCCCGCGATCGCTTCCTTTGCCATGCCGCCGGATTCGGCGAGGTTCGCCAGCTTCACAAACTGGCCGAGCTTGATGGAGTCCCCGGTGATGGGCACGTCGAAATGCATGGGTGACAGTTTATGGTTGAATACCTGGCTATGCACACATCAGGGCGCGTAAAAGGCGCCTTCGCAGCGATTCTGGCTGCGGGCCTGCTTGCTGGGTGCGCTCCGGAAGCAGAAGTGGTTGAGGAAGTGGAAGTGGCCGAGGCAACGCCACCCAACGCCACGGTGACCATCCGCGCCGTCGGCGACATGCTCATCCACTCCGACGTGTACACCACCGCCTCCAGCGGCGAGGGCTTCGACTTCTCCGGCATGTTCGACGAGATGCGCCCCTACCTCGAGGGGGCGGACATCACCACGGCGAACATGGAGGTGCCGGTGGCCGGGCCGGAGTTCGAACTGTCGGGCTACCCCATGTTCAACGCTCCGCCCGAGATCATCGATGCGCTGCAGGGGGCGGGAGTGGACATCGTGAACAACGCGACCAACCACGCGATGGATCGTGACGGGGAGGGTATGGAGGCGTCGACAAGCAATATGCGCTCCCGCGGCATGCCGTATGTGGGCGGGTACGCCTCGCCGGAGGATAAGGCGACGCCGCGCATCATCGAGGAAAACGGCCTGAAAGTGGGTTTCCTCGCCTACACCTACGGCACGAACGGGCTGCCGATCCCGCAGGAGCACCTGGTTTCCCTCATCGACCACGACGTGATGCGCGAGGAGATCTCCGCGCTGGAAAAACAGGTGGACATCGTGGTGACCATGCTGCACATGGGTGAGGAGTACGCGCCGCTTCCCGTTGACTTTCAGCGTGAGACGGCGCAGGTTGCTATCGACGCCGGCGCCGACCTCATCCTCGGCGGACACCCGCACGTGGTGCAGCCGTTTGAAGTGGCGGACGACCACGCCGTGTGGTGGTCGCACGGCAACTTCCTCCACGGCCAGTGGGAGGAGGAGACCAAGGTCGGGGGCGTGGGCGAGTTCACGTTCACCCGGCGCGGCGACGGCTCGCTGCACGTGGACCGGGTGCGCTACATGCCGACGTACACGGTGGGCCCGCCGATTTCCTACGACCATCACGTGATCCCGCTGGTGCAGGCGCAGGACTACCTCGATGTCGCCGGGTGGATGGACGAACTCAACGCCCGCTTGAACGTGGAGGTTGTGAACTACCTCTAGTTAGCGTTCCGCCTGGTCGACGGGCATCACGCTCATGGTGTCGATGTTCACGTGCGGCGGCAGGCTGGCCACCCACCGCACCGCCTCCGCGATGTCCTCGGCGGTGAGGTTCACTTTGCCCTCGTACACCGCGTCCGCGCGCTGGGTGTCGCCTTCGAAGCGGTTGAGGGAGAAGTCGGTTTTCACGCGCCCGGGGTCGATTTCGGTGACGCGGATCTGATTTTCGGCCTCCTCGCGTCGGAACGCGCGTGTGATGCCCCGCAGGCCGTACTTCGATGCGTTGTACCCGGAGCCGCCCTTGTAGGCGTCGGTGGCGGCGACGGAACCGATGTTTATCACCAGCCCGTTTGCCGCCTTGAGCTGCGGGTATAGGGCGCGGGTGACGCGCATGGTGCCCATCACGTTGGTGGCGAACATCCACTCCCAGTCCGCGTCGGAGGCGTCGCGCAGGTAATCGAGTCCCTTGGCGCCGCCGGCGTTGTTTACCAGCAGGTCGCAGCGTTCAAGCTTGGACGCAAGCTTCTCGACGCTCCCCGCGTCCGTCACGTCCAACTCCACCGCGTCGCCGCCGATCTCGCTGGCAATAGCCTGGCACTTCTCCAGCCGCCGCGCCGCGACGACCACGTGCCACCCGTCGCGCGCCAGCGCCCGCGCGCTCGCCTCCCCGATGCCCGCAGATCCGCCCGTGATTACCGCTACTTTCTTGCTCATAGCGCCGATGCTAGCCCCTGCGCGATCATCCACACGGCGATCGCGGCGAAGATGCAGCCCGTAATCAAATCCACCACGTGCCCATAGCGCTGCACAGGGGCTTTGAGCTTATCGACGGCTACCGCGAACCCCACGAACCACACCACCCCAGTGACCACCAGCATCACCGCCGTGCCCAGTCCCGCGCCGGGGGTGAGGAACTGCGCGAAGATGGCGCCGAAGAACAGCACGGCTTTGGGGTTGGACAGGTTAGTTAGCACCCCGGTGAGGAACGGGTTTTTCACCCTTTGCGCCTCTCCCACTTCGGTGGTGCGGGCGTTGAGCCCTGCCCGGATCGCGCCGATGCCCATGTACAGCAGGTACGCCCCGCCGACGATCTGCAGCACTGCGAGGATTCCGGGCTGCGCCTGCATGAGTGCGGAAAGGCCGAGTATGGACGCCGTGATCCACACCGTGTTTCCCACCATGATGCCGAGCGCACACAGCACCCCGGCGCGGCGGTCCTTCGTGCCGATGCGGATGATCTGGAACAGGTCTGGGCCGGGGCTTGCGATCGCCGCGATCCAGGCGACGAGCAACGTCGTCATGGGTGCACCTGCCTCATCGTGATGTTGATGCGCCCCTCAGCCAACCCGGTACCTTCCGGCCCCGTGCCGGGCTTCGCTCCGAGGACCCCGTGGCTCGCGCGGCGCGCCGGTCCGCCGAACACTACCGCATCGCCCGACATGAGCAGCACGTCCCGGCCTTCGATGCGAAAGACTGTCTCCTCCCCCACGGAAAGGCTCACCACGGCGGCCTCCGACGCCTCTTCCTTGTCCACGTGTGCGCCCATTCCGGCGCCGGGCGGGTAGAAGTTCACCAGCGCCGTCTCGATGTGCGGGGTTGGCCCCACGAGCGGGTCGACGGCGCGCGCCGCGTCCATCACGCGCTCCGCGATCCCTTGATAGTTCGCAGGCACTGAAGGAACCTTCACCCCGTCGACCTCCTGCACCAGACGGTACGGGTTCGTCGCCCAGAACCAGCCGAGCGAGAGCAGCCACGCTTTCATCTGTCCCGCGCCGACCATGGGCCTGCGCATGGCCACCGGGGTTCCGGCTACCCCGCGCGCGAGCTCACGCGCTTGATCCACGAGCGCGTGCTGTTCCTCCAGCGTGAGAAACGCGGGTAGGTGGACGATGCCTTCCATCACGCGGGAGGGTTCGCGTGGGATGAGGTTGGCGTCGATAAGCATGTGCTCAATGTAGCGGGGGTTCGCGTCTTGGCGTCATATAAGGTTTTTAGAAACTTCACATGGCGCGCGATTTATGGTTCGTACACTTTAGTGGACATTTTCTTGTTTTTGCTGGTTTAGCTCTTGCCATACGTCTTTGTGTTCGACTATAATTTAGGCCATTGAGAACCCGAAAGGAGGTGCCCATGACCACTGCCGCCCCACCCCGCCCAAAGTTCTTCGCCAGCCAGCGCCCCGGCGACCCGGACTGCATCAACGCGCAAGCCATCCGCGACGCGCATTGGAATCTCTTCGGCCTCTTTTCGGTGCCGGGGCACGAGGAGGAAGATTTCGACGCCACCGTTACCCGCCTCCGCACCCTCACCGGCTTTCAACCCGCGTTCGTGCGCAAGGCGATCCTCGCTCACGCCCAACTGCAACAACTCCCCCTCCTGCGCGCGCTACAGGCAGAAACGCGCGTGCTGGACATGGCGCACCTCACGGCCGTAAACAAGGCGGTGGAGGAGCTTGGCGCCGATGTGGAGCAGGAAGTGCTTGAGCTTATCGACGAGCTCTTGGTGCGCACCTTCACCCCGAAACGCGCAAACCAGGAATTACCGCAGGTCTCGGCCGTAACCCGGCGCATCCGCGACCTGGTCCGTGGCGTCGCCCCTGCCAACGCGTACGACCCGAAAGCGCGTAAGCGCCGTGAAGATGACGCCGACACCTACACCTCTGCCGCATTTATGGACGGCGGGCGCGAACGCTTCCTTATCCAGCTACTCACCGACACCGCCAAGGGTGAACTGATCCACGAATCGGTACTTGCGGTCGCGCGAGAGCACGGCACGAGTATGTCGGATGCCGCATGCAAGCTTCTCATGGGCGAGATTTCCCCGCAGGCGAACGTCGTTATGCATCTGTACGCCCCGAAAGATCGCGTAGAAGGCGACCCGGTGTACATCCCCGGCCGCGGCTGGACCGACCCGGAAGCCACCGCCACCGTGGAGGAATGGCTGAAAGGCGGCGCGGCGAAAACCATCGACCTCGACGTTGCCGCGGAACACGAGGTGGACGGGTACAAGCCCACCGCCGCCATGCGCGCCTACGCTTTCGCGCGCGACGGCACATGCGTCTACCCGGGCTGCAGCATCCGCGCCGACCGTTGCCAGCTCGACCACCGCATTCCTTACGACGAAGGCGGGGCCACCACCCCCAGCAACCTGTTTTCCCTGTGTGCTCGGCATCACAATGCGAAAACCGATCGTCGTGCGTTCTACGTCCCCGACCCGGCCACCGGAGACATCATTTGGCTGTTCCCCGACGGCACGTACACCGTCGTGGAATCGGACGGGCTGTTGCACCGCCAGCTCACCCCAACTGCGCCCCGCTGGCAGGTGAGCCTGCAAAGCGTGCGCGCACTGCGGGCAGACACTGCAGCTTTCAACGCGAAGTGCCACGCCATTCTGGACCGGTTCGACATCGACCTCAACTTTGACCGGGCGCGGAGGGAGATCGCGGAGCTCGAAGAGAAGTACGGCCTGTTCTTCCCCATCAAGTTCGAGATGCCGGAGATGCCGATACCCGAGCCGTGGCTCGACGAAGAGGCGGAGAGGGCGGAAAAGATCCCGCCGAACTTGGTCGAACCCGTCGAGGCGCCCTTCCCGGAAGACGACGACCTTCCACCGGGCGACAACCCCTTCCACGAGCCGAAGGTGCTCTGGGATTACAGCGAGGGCTTCGGCACCGACGAAGATGTCGCCGGAATGATGTCCTTCGAGGAAAAGATCGAGCAGTTGGGCTTCGACGACTTCGCCGAGGGAATGCAGGCCCTGTCAAAGTTGTACGGATTCCGCGTTTGGGAAGAAGACGACGAAGACGAAGCGGTGTAACCCATGGCTCAACGTTCCACCGATGTGATATAACCCATAACAATCTTGTCCTGGGTACCTGCGGAGGAGCGGCATGGCGAATCAACAATTGAACAAGGAGCTCGGCACGTTCACCCTCATCGCGCTCGGCGTTTCGGGCGTGGTGGGATCGAGCTGGATCTACACAAACGGAGCATTTTTCGACGACTACGGTGCTGGCGGAATGATCTTCGGCCTGGCCGTGGGCACGTTGCTAGCCGCATGCGTGGCGCTGTCGTACGCGCAACTGACCGGGCTGTTCCCCCGCGCGGGCGGCGAGGTGGTGTTTAGCTTCACCATCTTGGGACGCACCTGGGGCTTCGTTACCGGCTGGCTGCTCATCGGAGCGTATGTGTCCTCGTTGGCGTTCTACTTCACGTCGTTTGGCGTGTTGCTGGAGTTCTACATCCCCGCAATGACAGAGATTCCCGTCTACTCGCTCGCGGGCTCAACGGTGACCCTGCCGGTGCTGCTCTCCGGCCTGCTGCTCACCCTGCTGTTCTTCTTCCTCAACGTCCGCGGGGCAAGCCTCGGCGGCCAGCTGCAGGTGATTTTGTTCATCGCGCTGATCGGTATCGGCCTGACCCTCGCCGTGGTGGGCTTTAGCGCCGGAAGCTGGGACAACTTCTGGCCGCCGTTCCGCGAGGACCAGAACCCCGCGATGAGCATCATGCGTTTCGTGGTGCCCGGCATGACGTACATGGCTGGCTTCGGCTTGATTGCCACCCTGGCGGAGGACGCGAACCTGCCGGCGAAGAAGATCGGCCGCCTGGTGGTGGCTACGGTGCTCATCGCGGGAAGCTTCTACTGCATCGTGCTGGCTTCTTCGGCGTTCATCATGCCGTGGGAGGAAGTCGCCGGCATGGAGCAGGGCACGATTACCGCGTTCACCGAAGCGGGCTTCCCGGTGCTGGGTGCGCTGGCGTTCTCGATTGCGATCCTGGGCCTGCTCACGTCCTTCCTCGGTCTGTTCATGGCCACCAGCCGCATCGTGGTGGCGCTCGCCCGCGTGAACCTGCTGCCGGCGCGCTTTGCGGAGATTGACCCGAAGTACGGCACACCGAAAAACGCGCTGATTTTGGTCACCATCATCACCATCGCGCTCGGTCTCCTCGGCCGCGGCGCGATGACCTCGTTCCTGGACACCGGCGGCATCTACCTCGGCCTGGTGTGGGTGCTGGTGGTGGCGTGCCAGCTGCGCCTGAAGACGAAGTACCCGGAGCTCTACGCCAAGTCGAAGCTGAAGGCCGGCTTCATCCCGGTCATCGGTGCGGCTGGCGCGGCGCTGACCATCATCCTGGCGCTGTGGCCGGGCACCAGCATGAGCCTGGTGTGGCCGCTGGAGTACGTGGTGCTCATCGCGTGGGTGGCAATCGGTGCGGTGTTCTACTTCGTCAGCAAACCGATCAACCGCGAGGTAGCGCTCGAGCAGCTCCTCGGCGAACACAAGGAGACGCTGCCGAAGCAGCTGAAGGAGGAGGTTTAAATGCCGCGCCACTGGTTGGAACCGTACGGCCCAGAAACATTTGAGGCGCTGCGAGCCGCCACGCCGACAGACCTGCCGCCGCTTCCGGAGCCGCCCACCGAGGAGGGTGCCCGCGCTGCCGCCGTGCGTGAAACTGGCGCGCCGCTGGTGGAAGTACCTGGCGACATCGCCACCTACCACGCGTACCTGGAGTTCGGGTCGCCGAAGTTCCCGCAGAAGATGCTGGCCCGCGACGAGGTGATCGAGCGCATCCGTACAGCGCAGACGTTGATCCCCGCGCCGTTCACCCTGCTGGTGCTGGACACGTGGCGCTCGAGGGAGGCGCAGCGCGAACTCGGCAGGATTTACCGCGAGACGTACCCGGACCTGGACGCAACCTTCGTCGCCGACCCGGACGACACGGAGCTCATCGCCCCGCACACGCTCGGCGCGGCGGTGGACCTCACGCTGGCGTTTGAGGGCAAGGGTCTGCCACTGGGCAGCGACTTCGACCAGTTCGACGCCACCGCCGGCGCGATGTACCTCGAGCGCAAGGTGGACCTTACGGCCAAGCAGGAACTCGACCGCGACCTGCGGCGGCTGCTCAGCCACGCGATGTTGGAAGCCGGGTTCGCGCCGCTAGCCAGCGAGTGGTGGCACTTCTCTTACGGCGACCAGCGCTGGGCCGCGTTCTACGGCCACGACGCATCGCTGTACGACCAGATCGATTACCGCAAGTAGAACCGGTCGGCGACCTCGTACTTCGGGCCGCCGGAGCGCCCTTTGCCAAGGTGGGACTCTAAAAGGAGCACTTCGTCGGCGGCCCATTCGGGTCCGGTGTAGACGGCGAGGGCGTGGGCGTGATCGTCGAGAAGCATGTGATCCCTCGTGCGGGTGCCGGTGCGCGCCACGGTGAGGTGCGCGCGCTGGCGTCGGCGCGTCTCCGGGTCGAGTTGGCAGTCCGCCATGAGGTCTTTCAGCGGCGCTTTGTCCCCGCCGACGCCGATCCAGAGGGTGCGCCGATCAAAACACCCGGCGCCTCGGAGGTGAAGTCGAAGCGGCCGGGTGAAGGCGGTGGCTTGTGAGAGGTGGTCGGTGACAGCCGCGGCGTCGTTGGGCTGCGATCCGTAGAACGCCACCGTGATGTGCCAGTTGTCGGGGTCGGACCATCTGGCTTCGGTGCCGGAGAAGTCGCGGATGGGCCGCAGGGCGGTGATGAGGTGCTCGCGAACTTCGACCGGTGGGACGATCGCTGCGAAGAGGCGTCTCATGGCCGTAACGCTACCCTGGAATGCGATGTTTGACCTTGCAAGAATCGGCGAAGGCCTTCCCGTGTCGCGCGTGATCGGCGACCTGCCTCAATGCGGCCCGCTCGTGGTGGAGGCACCGCCCGGCACGGGTAAGACGACGCTGGTGCCGCCGGCGGTGGCCAACATCGCCGGCAAGACGGTGGTGGTGGCGCCGCGCAGGGTTGCGGTTCGCGCGGCGGCAAAGAGGCTTGCGCTTCTCGACGGCTCCGCGTTGGGCACCAAAGTCGGCTATTCCATCCGCGGCGAACACTTCGACGGCGCGGAGGTGGAGTTCGTGACCCCAGGCGTGTTACGCAATCGTCTGCTGCGCGACCCGGAGCTGACGGGGGTCGGCGCGGTGGTGATCGACGAGGTGCACGAGCGCCAGCTGGACACCGATCTGGTGCTGGCGATGTGCATGGAGGTGGCGTTCCTTCGCGACGACCTCTACCTCGCGGCGATGTCGGCGACGCTGGACGCGCGCAAGTTCGCCGAGCACATGGGGGCGGAGATTCTCTCGACGCAGGCGGATATCTATCCGCTGGATATTACATACGCACCACACCCGGGGCGCATTGAAGGTACGCGGGAGTTCTACGCGCACGTGGCCCGGCTGGCGGACGGCGAGGAACGCACGCTGGTGTTTGTGCCGGGGGCACGCGAGGTGGACCTGGTGGCGTCCCTGACGGGTGGGTCGCCGCTGCACGGACGGCTGAGCAGCGAGCAGCAGGACGAGGCGCTGAACGGGACGGCGCGGGTAGTGGTGGCAACCAGCGTGGCGGAATCCTCGATCACCGTGCCCGGGGTGCGCAAGGTGGTGGACGCGGGGCTGTCGCGCACGCCGAAACGCGACGCGCGCGGGATGCAGGGCCTGGTCACGGTGTCCGAGTCGAAGGCCAGCGCCGACCAGCGCGCCGGACGTGCGGGGCGCGAGGGGCCCGGCACGGTGGTGCGGGCGTTTTCGCAGGCCGAGTACGCGAACTTCTCGCCCGAGGCGACGCCCGAGATCATGTCCTCGGACCTCACCGGCGCAGAGCTGACCATCGCCGCGTGGGGCTCGCCGGACTTGCCGCTTCTCGACGAGCCCCCGGCGCACACCCGCGCTCAAGCAAGGGAGACGCTCACTGAACTCGGAGCTCTGAAGGACGAGAAGATCACGGAGTTCGGCGAGGAGCTCGTGCGGCTGCCACTGGACCCGCGGCTCGGCGCGGCGCTCATCCGCCACGGTGCGCAGGCGGCGCCGACGGTGGCGCGCCTCGGCGGCGACACGGACGCCCGCAGGCTGGCGCGGATGGTGCCGGACAAGGGGCCGGTTAACCCGGGCTCGGTAATCGCGTTCGCATTCCCCCAGTGGGTGGCGAAGAAGGTCGGCGAGAGCGAATACCTGCTGGCCTCCGGCACCCGGGCGCGCTACGAGGGACGGGCAGAGTGGATCGCGGCCGCCGAGGTGCAGCGCACCGGGTCACGGGCGGTGATCCGTGAGGCGGAGCCGATTGCGTTTCCGGCCGAGCGCGTACGCGAGGAAACCCGCGCGTTTATTGAGGGTGGCAAGGTGCGCGGGCGGAAGGTGGCGCGGATAGGCGCGATCGAGCTGAACTCCACGCCGGTGCAGCTCAGCCCCGAAGAGGCGGCGGAGGCGCTGCAAGGGTTGGACTTCACCGCGTTTGAACTTTCGGAAGACGAGCAGCGGTTAAAGGAGCGGCTCGACTTCCTCCACCACGCCATCGGCACGCCGGACGTGGAGGAGGGCGACTACTCGGTGGAGGTGGCGCAGGTGGCAGGTGGGGCGTCGATAAGCAAATGCGACATGCGCCAAGCGATGCTGCGGCAACTGCCGTGGGACGTGGTGGGCAGGCTCGACGAGCTGGCGCCGGAGAAAATTGGGCCGGGGAAGGTGGAGTACTCCAGCGGCCGGCCCGTGGTGCGCGTGAAGCTGCAGGGGCTGTTCGGGCAGCGGCAGACCGCGCAGGTGGCGGGCGTGAACGTGGTGTACCACCTGCTCTCGCCCGCGGGGCGCGAACTGGCGGTTACCGAGGACCTGGAAAGCTTCTGGAACGGCCCCTACCAGCAGGTTCGCAAGGAAATGCGGGGGCGCTACCCGAAGCACCCCTGGCCGGAGGACCCGCTGAGCGCGGAGCCGACGCTGCGCACTACACGCACTGCGA
Organism: Corynebacterium sp. Marseille-P4321; assembly: GCF_903645305.1. GTDB lineage: Bacteria > Actinomycetota > Actinomycetes > Mycobacteriales > Mycobacteriaceae > Corynebacterium. Next base: position 477,366 of record NZ_CAHJXO010000003.1, read on the forward strand.
AATAATCAGGCCCGCGCCCGCAACCCCCGCGAGCGTGAGCCCGGCCGCGATGCCCATGTCCACATTGCGGGAGTTCAAATCGCGCAGGCGCAGGTCGATGTTGAGGTTTTCCACCTGCACGTTCAGGGCATTTTGCTTAGCGACGACAGGCAGGCTCAACTGCGACGCAAACCCCAAAGGCAACAGCACCAGAAGCGGCAACCCCACGCCGAGGGCGGTGGCGGTGCAGCGGGCGGAGACCTCCGGGGCGTAATTGACAAACGCGTCGATCACGGCGCCCTGCTCGCTCGCCGGGGCTGCCTCGCGGCCCACGAGGATGCGGGCCGGGAGGATCTCGGTGGTCTCGTCGCTGAAAGTGGCCTTCACCGGGAACTCGTAGGTACCGGGGGTAACGTCTGCCCCCGGGTTGAGGCGGATAGAGCCGTCGGCGGTGTTCAGCTCCGCCCACTCTGGGAGCGAGGTGGCGTCGAACCATGCCGCGCCGCGCGGCAGCGGGGCCGGGACGACGGCGTCGAAACCGGGGTGCACCGCCGTGAGTTCGTAGCCGTGCTCGGTGGTGACGACATCCAGCTCAGGGGGCGTTTCCTGAGCGTAGGCAGGCTGGAGCGTCGCGCCAGCTAGAGCGGCGGTCAGCGCCGCGGCGACGATCCTTCTGCCCACAGCGGGCCTCCCTCAGTTGTTTTGAGAACTATGCTTGTTTGTTTCGATTGATGATTGTAGTGCACAACCCCTGCTGTAGTGTTACTCGCCATGTCGAGCTCTACCGCACGCACCGTGTCCATGTGGACACTGGTTTCGCTCATCATCGGCTCCACCATCGGGTCCGGCATCTTCGCGCTCCCCCAAAACATCGGCTCAGTGGCCAGCCCCGGCGCGATGCTCGTCGGCTGGGCGATTGCGGGCGTGGGCATGCTCTCCATCGCGTTCGTGTTCCAGATCCTTGCGCGCCGCAAACCCAATTTGGATTCCGGAGTGTACTCCTACGTGCGCGCGGGCCTGGGCGACTTCATCGGATTCACCAGCGGCTTGGGCTACTGGCTCGGCTCCGTGATGGCGCAGGTGGGCTACGCCACGCTGTTCTTCAGCACCATCGGCTACTACGTGCCGTTGTTTTCCAACCCCTGGGTGCTGGCGCTGAGCGTGTCGGCGCTGAGCTGGCTGATCTTCTATGCGCTCACCCGTGGTGTGCGGCAGGCGGCGGTGATGAACGTGATCACCACCGTCGCAAAGCTTGTGCCCATCTTGTGCTTCATAGTGCTGGTCGCGTTCCTGGGCTTCTCCTGGGACCGCTTCACCATGGACTTCACCGGGGCGGTGCACCCCGGCATCCCGTTCGGCGAGCAGCTGAAGGGCATCATGCTGTACACGGTGTGGGTGTTCATCGGCATCGAAGGCGCGTCGGTGTATTCGAAGCAGGCGCGCACGCGTAGCGACGTGGGCAAAGCCACCATCATCGGGTTCTTGAGCGTGCTGCTCCTGCTGGTCGCGGTGTCGACGCTTTCCTACGGCGTGATGGGCCAAGAAGAGCTCGCGGCACTGCCGGAGAACTCCATGGGCGCGGTGCTCGAGGCCGTGGTGGGCCCGTGGGGCGGCGTGCTCATCTCGATCGGGCTGTGCCTGAGCGTGCTGGGCGCGTACGTGTCCTGGCAGATGCTGTGCGCCGAGCCGATCGTGCTGATGAGCCAGGACGGCCTCCTGCCGCACGCGATGGGCAAGACGAACGCGAACGGCGCCCCGGTACGCGCACAGCTGCTGTCCACGCTGGTGATCCAGTTCTTCGTGGTGGTGTTCTTCTTCAACGAGACGTCCTACAACGCCATGGTGCAGCTGGCCACCATCATGTACCTGCTGCCGTACATCTTCTCCTCGCTGTACCTCGTGCTGTTGGCGGTGCGCGGCAAGGGGCTCACCCACCCGCACGCAGGCACGCGTTTCGACGACTCCGGGCCCGCCGTGCCCCGCGCCGAGAACCAGCGCCACCTCGTGGTGGGGCTGGTGGCGTCGGTGTACTCGCTGTGGCTCATCTACGCCGCCGACCCGGTGTACGTGCTCTTCGGCGCGCTCGCGGTCGTGCCGGGCCTCGTCCCGTACATCTGGACGCGCAAGCGCAACAACGAGAAACTCTTCAACACCTTCGAGTGGGTCGTGGTGGCGATTGTGTGCCTCGGCGCCGTGGCGGCACTCGTTGGCCTGGTCAACGGATCACTGGTGCTGGAGTAAGTCGACAGAAAGTTTTCCGCCCATGAACCGTTGGCTGATCGCACTGCCCCTGTCGGTGGCGCTCGGCTTCCTGTTCGCGTGGGCGCACGTGCCGGCCGCGTGGATCCTCGCCGGCATCTTCGGCTCCGGGGCCGTGGCGCTGATCTCCGGGCGCGACCTGCCGATCAACGAGCACGTTTTCACTTTCGCACGCGGCACCATCGGGGTGATCGCGGCGCTGCCGCTGGTGGGCATCCCGCCGCGCGAGCTGCTGCCGTTCCTCGTGCCGGGGCTGATCGTCGCGGCGGCGGTGCTGGCGCTCGCGTTCAGCGGTGGCACGTGGCTGGCGCGGCACAGCGGCTCGAGTGTTTCACGGGAAACGGGCATCTTGTCGCTGCTGCCGGGCGGGGCGTCGCTCATGCCCGCCATCGCGAAGGATTTGGGCGCGGACATGCGCTACGTCGCGCTTTCGCAGTACCTGCGCCTGCTTGCGGTTTCCGTCACGTTACCGCTTGTCGCATCGCTTCTCGACGCGCCAAAGGCTGCTTCCGAAGTCCAACATTTGGAACCGTACTGGTGGATGTGGCTGCTCGTTCCAGCCCTGATCTGTGTTGGCATCCCGGCCGGGCGCTTACTGCACCTGCCGAACCCGAGCGTGTTCGGGCCCATGATCGCCACCGCGGTGGTGGGCAGCCTCGTGGACTTCACCATCGTGCCGCCGGCACCACTCACCGTCGCAGCGTTCCTGGCACTCGGCTTCATGTGCGGCGGCGGCCTGTCCGTGCCTGCGCTGAAGCAGTTCTCGAGGTTGCTGCCAGCCACCCTGACCTACATTGCGGGGCTCATGGCCGCCTGCGCCGCGATGGGCTGGGTCGTTACGAAGTGGCTCGGGGTGACCTACTACGAGGGCTACCTGGCCACCAGCCCCGGCGCGCTGGAAACCGTGCTGGCGCTGTCGGCGGAAGGCGGCGCAGGCCCGGCTGTGGTTGCGCTGCAGCTCATCCGCCTCATTTGTGTGTTGCTGTTCGCCGCCTACCTGCCGCGGCTGCTCAAACGCTAGTGGGCTCTAGTGGTTGAGCACCTCGTGGGTGAGCATGTCCATCGGCATGGATCCCAACTTCAGCGCCTTCGTGTGGAACTGAACCGGCGTCATGCCCTGGGCAAGCGCCTGCTCGCGCAGGTGCACCCAGTCACGGTAGCCCAGCGCGTACGACGGCGCCTGGCCCGGCCATCCCATGTAGCGGTCCAGCTCGAAGGTGAGGTTCGCCTCCGGCATCGCGGTGTTGTCGCGCAGGAAGGCCTTCGCGTACTGCGCGTCCCAGGTGCCTGAGCCCTCCGGGGTGGTTTTGCGCAGGTGCACGCCGATGTCCACCATCACGCGCGCGAGGCGCAGGCGCTTGGAATCCAGCAGGCCCATGCGATACCCCGGGTCGTCGAAGTATCCGCAGGAATCCATGAGGTGCTCGGCGTAGAGCGCCCAACCCTCCCCGTGCGCGGCGTTCCAGCACACGGAGCGACGCCACATGTTCAGCTCGCTGCGGTTGAGCATGGCGTAGCCCATCTGCAGGTGGTGGCCCGGCACGCCCTCGTGGAACACGGTGGCCAGCTCCTGCCAGGTGTGGAAGGTCTCCTGGCCCTCCGGCACGGACCACCACATGGTGCCCGGGCGGATCATGTCGTCGGTGGGCGGGGTGTAGAAGATGCCGCCGGAGCCCGCGCGGTCGATGCCGCACTCCGGCACGTGCAGCTCCTCCGGGATGTGGATCTCGCTGGCGCCCAGTTCCCGCATCACTTGCTCGTTGACGCCGCCCATCCACTCCAAAAGCGCGTCGGTGCCGTGCACCATGTAGCGCTCGTCCTGGTTCAGGCGGCGGTACGCGGAGGTGACGTCGATGTCCGAGCCGTAGAGCTCCTCGGCCACCTTCTGCTGCTCTTCGACGGTTTTCCGCAGCTCCTCCTGCGCCCAGGCGTAGCCGGCGTCGAAATCCACTTCGCGGCCGAGGAAAAACTCCGCGAACATCTCGTAGCGGTCCCGGCCCACCCCGTCTTCGTGGGAGGCCTTCGGCGAAAGCTCCGTCGATAGCCAATCCGCCATGCGCAAAAACGCGGTCTTCGCCTCTGCCACCACCTCGGAGTCGGGGGAAAGGCCGAGGGTGTCCAGCTGCGAGTTATCGTCGCCAAGCATCTCGCACTGGCTAATCACCGCATCGATCTGGCGGTGGGACGCGATGTCGCCCGTGCTGGCGGCCTCAGCGAGGGATTCGCGGTAGCCCTCCAGCGCCGCCGGGATCTTCGACATGCGCGACGCGATGTGGTCGAAGTCCTCCTCCGTCACCTTCGGCATGAGCGCGAAGGAATCCCGGATGGTCTGAATCGGCGAATCGATGTTGTTCAGGCTGCGCAGCTGCTCGCCGCGGTGGTGGAACTCCAGCTGGGTGCTCATCCGGTCGCGCAGAATCGCGGCGGTCAAGTGGTCCACCTCGTCGAAGTCGTCCTCGTCGTCCGACTGGTCGGTCGAATCGTTCAGCGCGTCCACGTCCGCCACCAGGTCGCGCATGCGGTCTGCCAGCGCATCCCAGTACTCGGGGGAAAAGTCCTGCAGCTCGCCGTCGTAGCCGTCGATGCCAATCTGGGTGGCCAGCGTCGGCGAGATGGCAGCCATGTCGTAGACGAAGTCCTCGCAGGTCGCGTCGAGGAGCGAAGGCACGCGGCCCCCCATCCCTCCGAGCACGAGGTTTTCGGAAGGATCGTTCACAGGAACAGTTGTCATGGGCAGCGATTCTATCCGAGCTGCCCAAATGGACAATTCGTTCGCGCTCGGAGTAAATATATTCATCATGAGTTCAACCTGGTCGGCGTTTTCGCGCCCCCGCACCCCGGCGGCGAAGTGCCTCCACCTGATCCGCCTGCAGGAGCTGACGTCGCGAAGCGAGCTGGTGCAAGCCACCGGGTTGTCCCAACCCACCGTCACCCGCGCCATCTCCGCGCTCGTGGATGCGGGATATGTGTGCGAGCGCAACGACCTCACGCAATCCAGCGGCCGCGGCCGCCCCACCATCCCCCTTGAGCTGGCGGAAACGAAGGGGCTGCACGCCGGGGTGTCGGTGGGTACCGAGTCCACCTATATCGCCCTGTTCGACCTGAAGGGTCGCTGCCTGCGCAGCGTGGATTTGGATATTCCGGTGGCGCGGGTGAGCGAGGACGATTTCATCCAGCACCTCATGGCGGGCCTGAACCGCCTGTCCGCGGGGTTGAACCGCCCGCTGTGCACCGTGGGCGTGACCACCTCCGGCACGGTGACGGAGACCGGGGATGTCTACGCCCCCAACCTGGGGTGGGACAAGGTAAACCTGGGCCAGCAGCTGCGCGAGCAGTTCGCGGTGCCGGTGGAGGTGACGTCGATTAGCAGCGCGATCGTGGGCTCCGAGATGCAGTCCACCGCCGAGCTGGACACCCCCAGCGTGATGGCGCTGTTCGCCGACGACTCGATTGCGTGCGCCATCTCCGGCCCCGACGGCGTGGAGCCGATCGAGGTGGAGCAGGGCGAGCTGACCACCCAGGGGCTGCTGGACCAGATCGGCGAGCCCGGCATCCGCACCTTGCGCGACGCGGTGACCGACACGCAGTTCCGCGAGCGCACCCGCGCAGCGTTGGACGGCCGCGCGCGCGGGTTGGGTTCGCTCGTGGCGGACTTGTGCGCCGACCACAGCCCCAGCACGGTGGTGGTGGCAGGCAGCGCGTTTATCGACGATCCCTTGGCCCCCGCCCCCTTCGCCCGCACCGTGCGCGGACAGACCGAGAACGCCCCGCAGCTGCGCATGATCCCCACCCACCGCGAGGTGGTGCGCGACATCGCGCGCGCGGTGGCGCTCGACGAGGTGCTGCGCGAACCCCTGGCGGTAGCGGGACGGTGATGCGCCGGGCGTGGCCGATCGCGCTGGCGGCGCTGCTGGCCGGCTGCGCGCCCGGCGAAAGCGACACCGTGACCGTCACCGAGTTGACCACGGTGCGCGACGTGAGCCCGCTCCACGGCCTCGACGCGGCGGTGGGCGAAATCGAGCAGGATTCCGATACCGAGGTGGGCATCGCGCTTTACGACGGCCTCACGGTCACCCAAGCCGGCTCCCTTTCATGGCTACCCGCCTGGTCCACGATGAAGGTGCCCATCGCGATGGCCGCCGCTGAACACTGCGAGGCGTACGACGATGACACCATCGAGCAGCTCACGACAGCCGCGATCGAGTGGAGCGACAACGACGCCGCGCGCGCCCTGTGGGACTGCATGGGCACCGACGACGAAGCCTCCGCCCTCGTGGCCGCCGAGGTGGCCAAGGCCGGAACGAGGGTGGCGGTGCGCGGGGCCTTTGGCACCACGCGCTGGTCGTTCGCGGGGCAGGCGCGCTACGCGCACTACCTGAGCCAGGTTGACGAGGACAACGCGGTAGTGGCCGCCATGCACCACATCGCCGAAGACCAGTCCTACGGGCTCGGCCGCATCAAGGGCGTGCCGTTCAAGGGCGGCTGGTCAGACTTCGAGCCGGACGGGTCCTGGCACACCCGCCAATTCGGCTGGCTGGAGATTGGCGGGGTGCGCTACGGGGTGGCCGTCGGCGCCCGCTCGGAGGCAGGCAGCTACGACGACACCATGGACGCCCTCGACGCCGTGGCCGAGGCCCTAACGAAGACGGGTTAGAACGGCAGGTACGGCTTGACGTTGTTGTACACGAAGCCGAGCGCCGAGATCACCGACAGAATCGTGGTGACAATCTTCAGCACGTACTGCGGGGAGACGTCGCTGGAGCCGATCGCACCGAGTGTCTGCGGGTCCATACTCGGGGTCTCGCGGCCGTCAGCGGGGCGGTAGAGCACTTCAACCTGGGGACGGTCCAGCTTGTTACCCGCTCCACCGGAGAATTCGGTACCCAGGATGGCCACGGAAGACTCGCCGGTGCGGGTGAACGCAGCGGCGAATCCGACGTAGCGGTTCGCCGGGTTGATCAGGCTGTGCACGTGCCCGTTCGAGGTGTTCCACCCACCGCGGGCGAGCTGCAGCGCTGGCAGTTCCTTCACACCCCAGCCGCGCATCGCCACCGAGATATCAGCTACCGAGTGAATGTTCTCCGCCGACGGGGAGCGCCCATTGATGGTCGCAGTGAACGCATCGCCGCAGTTTCCGTAGCAGGTGGAGTTGTACGGGCGGGTGTGGTCCATGCCGATGCCGTAGAAGTGCTGCTCCTCAATCGAGCGCTGCAGCGCGACCATGGAATAGCCGTAGTCGTTCTCCACCCCGTTGACGTACGCCTCGCGGGAGTGGAAACCCTCGGCGGCAGCGGCATCACGGATGGTGGTCACACCCGGGTAGCGCTCATGGCGGAACGGCACGTTCTGGTCCCAGACCCGGCCGCGTAGTTCGCGCAGCGCCTCCATGCCTTCCCTTTGGTCTTTGCCCCAATCGAACTTCGCTTCCACTGCGACTACCTGGTCGGCGGGCTGGTTCAGCTCGACGCCGGTTCCAGGGGCCCGATCAGCGGAGGCGGCCGGTGCGAGGACGAGTGCTGTCGTTGCCGCCAGCGTGGCGGCGAGGGTTCGGGTGCGCTTCATAGCCGTTGATCCTACTCTCAGGCAGCACAAATGCATACACAAGCATAGAAACGACGGGGACGCCGAGGAAGAGCAGGTCGTGCACAGGGCCGGACACCACCCCCACCACGTTCACCGCCGCGTAGGGCGCCATCGCGGCAATGAGCGCGAGCGCCCCGAAAGCCTCATAGACCGCCACCCCGAACGGGACGATCCACACCCAGTGGTGGTGCCACGAAAACGGGCTGACCAAACACGCGGCCAAGCCGATGAAGGAGACGGCGAGGGGGACGTGGCTTCGTCGACAAGCAATGTGCCCCGCATACGCCGCAAGCACCGTAACGGCTACCGCGAGCGCGAGCCACAGCGCGGTCGAATCGGTGCCCAGGCGGTGCAACACCTGCCGGATCGCCTGCGCGCCGGGGTTGTCGGCGAGGCCCACGCGGGAGGAATCGAACATGGACTCCGTCCAGAAGCGGCGCGCGTCCGGCACCTCCGCGAACCCCGTGGCCACCGTGCACAGAAACGTAAAACCCGCGAGGAACACCGAGCCGAAGCGGCGCTGCACCACCAGCAGCAGCACGAAATACGCAGGCGTGAGCTTCAACCCCGCCGCCAGGCCGATGCCGATGCCGGGCAGCCGGTGCTTCGGCAGGAAATCCAGGCACACCAGCGCCATGAGGAAGAGGTTCACCTGCCCGAAGTACAGCGTCGCGTGCACCGGCTCCGTGCACAGCACAAAGAAGGCGGTGAGCAGGAGGAAGTGGGCACGCATGCTTGTCGACGACGCCCACACAACCCACCCCAACACCGCAACCGACAACACAGTCCACGCGATACCCAACGCCTGCGTCGGCTCGCCGAACCAAGAAAACACCACGCCCGCGAACGGCGGATAGGTAAAGGGCAGGCCGGGAAGCAGGTCACCGTCGTAGAGCGGCAAGTCGTTGGCCACCCGCTGGCCGCCCAGCAAGTACACCTGCAGATCCGAGGGGATGTCGGGGGTGAACGCGTGATTGAGCGGGCTTTCGAAATACCGCCATATCGCAAACGCGATTACCACCGCAAGAATCAGCGGGTTCACAAGCCCAGCCCGTCGAGGATCTCGTCCATCGCCCCGCCCACGCGTGTGCGCCACACCGTGGTCGCCTTCGCGTCCGCGCGCCCCGGCCCGCCGTTGATCACGCTGACCGGCTTGCCCTGCCTCAACGCGTCGAGGGCGAACTTGTAGCCGCTCATCACCGCGAGCGAGGTGCCGATCGCCAGCACGCCCGAAGATTCCGCCAGCCACCTGTCCGCCTCCTCACGCCGTGCCCGCGGCACGTTCTCCCCGAAGTACACCACGTTCGGCTTGAGGCGCTGCCCGCCACACGCCGGGCAGGAAATCATGTGGAAGCGCTCCACGTCTTCATCGCGCAGCTCCACGTCGCCGTCAGGGTTCATCATGGAGCCCGTCACCTCCACGGAGGAGAAGTAGGTGGGGTTGGCGGCGTCCAAGAGCTCGTCGATAAGCATGCGCTCATGCATCGCGCCGCAATCGAGGCACACCACGTGCTCCATGTCCCCGTGCAACGCGATGAGGTTCGCGTTGCCGGCCTCCGTGTGCAGGCCGTCGACGTTTTGGGTGACGATGCCGCGCAACAGCCCGGCCCGCTCGAGTTCAACCAGCGCAAAATGCGTCCGGTTCGGCGCCGCCGCGCGCATAAACCGCATGCCCACAAACGCGCGCGCCCAATACCGCCGCACCTGCTCGGGGGCGTGCGCGAACTCCTGGAACGTCATCGGGCGGCCCTTGGTCAGGCGCCCGTTCTTGCTGCGGTAATCCGGGATGCCCGAATCCGTGGACACGCCGGCACCCGTGATTACCAGGGTTTTCGGGTTGCGCAGTTGCTCGAGGATGCGGGCCTTCGCCTCCTCGGGGTTGGTGGGCGCCGCGGTTTCGCGAACCACCCGCTCGATCGAGCGGACGGCGCTTTTGTGCGCCATCGCGATCGCGGGGTCTTCGAAGCTCGTGCGGTCCATCGCTTGACTACAGTAGCCGGTTATGGGGGATTGGAAAGACGACATTCGCGCGCAGCTCATCGACGTTCGCGGGCAACCCACCCGCCCAAACCTCCACCGCCTCTCCACATCCCACGCCATCGACGCCCGCAGCTTCCACGCACTGCGCACCCACCAACAACACTGGGCCCAGGCCTACTGCGCCGGCCTCTCCGTGCGCGCAGCCGTAATCACCGGCCGGGCATCCGCGTACCTCAACGGCATGTGGACCGCCAACACCCCGCTACACACCACCCACCTCATACTCCCCAGCGTCCCGCCCCGCCGGCAATGGCCCGCAGGCATCACCTACGTCCGCGCCACCCTCGACGAATCCGCCATCACCCGTGGCGCCGCCATGTCCACTACAACCGCATTCCGCACCTTCACCGACATCGCCCGCTTTGACGGCCTCGCCCACGCACTCGTCGCCGCCGACTGGCTAGTCAAATACGGCGGCTACACACCCGCCGCACTCCGCAGCGCCGTCGAAGGGCTCCCCCGCGTACCCGGTAAACCCGTCGCCCGGGAAGCCGCCCGCCACGCCCTCCGCGAAACCGACTCCGCCCCCGAATCCTTCGCCCGCGGCCTCCTCATCGCCGCCGGATTCACCCGCGTCGAAGCGAACGTGCAGATCCCCGGCCTCGGCTACCGGGTGGACCTGCTCATCGACGGCTGGCTCATCATCGAAATCGACGGCCTCGTCAAATACGACGGCACCACCTACGGCCCCGCCGACAAAGCGCTCCTCGCCGAGAAACGCCGCGCCGACCGCCTCAACAACGCCGGCTACCCCATCCTCCGGTTCCCGCCGAGCTTCCTGGAGCGCCAGCCGGAGAAGTTCATCGCGCAGGTGCGGGCGCGGCACGAGCGGGGGTGGTAGTGGGGCCGTAAACCTCGATGTCGATATCTCAATGTCGATAGTCGCAGGTCAGAGCGGTTTAGGAAATTTCGGCGACACCCGTCCTGAAACGTCGTGACCTGGCGGTATGCCCATCGAGGTATCGACATCGACGATTTCCACGGGGCGCGCGGACCTACCTGAACGGCACCTCACCAATCGCGCGGCGCAACTTGCGGGTGCGCAGTCGCTCCGGGTGCTTCGCCAGCTTCTCCATCGCGCGCACCGCACACATCACGTGCGCCTCCTTCGAGTTGGAGTAAAACGCCTGCGCACCAGCCGGCAGCTTCGGCACCGCGTGCAGCGGCAGGTCGGAAACCGCGAGCAGCGTGCCGTAGGGCACGCGATAGCGGTAACCGTTCGCGGCGATGGTGCACGACTCCATGTCCACCGCCGCAGCAGTCGAGCCGCGCAGCCACTCCCACAGATCCTTCGGCGTCTTCCACTCCCAGTTACGGTCGCCAGTGGAAAGGACAGTACCGGTGCGCATGAGCGAGGCGTCGGAGCCGTAGACCTTGGTCACCGCCTTCTCCAGGGTGCGCTGGATCTCCGGCACCGCCGGGATGGGGGTGTCGCGGCGCAGGTACGGGTCCATGATGTGGTCGTCGCGCTCGTACGCGTTACCCAGGATGAGGTCGCCGATGCGCATGCGGGCGTCCAGGCCGGCGCAGTGCCCGATCATGATCCACGCCTCCGGGCGCAGCACCGCCAGCGAATCCGTGATGGTCTTCGCGTTCGAGGGCCCCACGCCGATGTTGATCATGGTGATGCCGTCGCCGTTTTCAGTGACCAGGTCGTAGCGCGGCATCTGGAACTTCGAGCCCAGCTCCAGGTCTTCCAGCGCCACCGTGTCCGAGATGGTCTCGCCGCTGGGCAGCACCAGGCGGGTGTAGCGGGAGCCCTCGTCGGCAAGCTGGCGCAAACCAAAGCGCACGAACTCGGTGACGTGCATCGCGTAGTTGGTGAACAGGATGTAGCGCTGCAGCGAATCCACCTCGATGCCCGTGTAGTGCTCCAGGCGGGCCAGCGCCAGGTCGAAACGCTGCGGCCCGAAGTGGAACAGGGGCTTTTCCTCGCCGTGGAAGGCGTCCCAGTGCCCGTCGACAATCGCGTCGTGCACGTCGTCGAGCGTGGGGCGCGGCAGGTCGCGGGTCTGCTCCACAGGGCCGATGCCGCGGATGTACTGCGGCGGAATCTCAACGTCCGAGTACCCGACGTAAAGCTCGCACGGGTAATTCGTGCACAGCGCCTCGAGCTGGTTGGTCAGATACGGCGCCATGAGGTCGGGGCGCGAAAGCGTGGCGGAGTACGTGCCCGCCTCGTCCACGTAGCCGAATGGCTCGGAGCGGTCGATCGGGTGCCAATCCGTCACCTTCACGGTCAGCTTCGGGTAGAGCACATCGCGGTAGTGTTCGAGGTCGTGGGCGCGTTCGCACGAAGCGTCGTAAAGCAATTGCAGCTTATCGACGGCCTGCCGGACCCCATCAACCCTCTCCACCTCAGCCCACCTCCGGAATCAGCCCAAGCGCGTGGTGCACACGATCCGCACGGTGGGCGAGCTTATCTTCTGGCTGTGTCATGGTGCATGGCTCCAGCTAGTTGAATGGTTATTGGCTGCTTACTGAATGGACAAAATTTCCGCGACTTTCTGCACGCGGGCGGCGAGTTCTTCTTCCTTCAACCCTTTGCGCACGCCATCTTCCAGCAGCTCCTGAGCGCCGGCGATAAAGAAGTGGGCGAGCAGCTCGATTGTTTCTTCCGAGTGCTCCTGCCCGCGCTGCTCAATGAAGCCCTTGAGCGCGTCGCGCAGCGTGGGCGTCATGATCTCGTAGACGTACGCGTCGAGTTGGGCGTGCACCGGCGAATCGATGAGGTGGATCAGGATTTCGTACTGCCCGCTGAGGTTCTGCGCGAGCACGCTCACCGCCTCGCCGAAATCCTCCGCCGTGTCGAAGCGCGCCGCGAATTTCTCGTACGCGCCACCAAGCACCTGCTGGCCGGTGGTGTACACCAGCGCATCTAGGTCTGCGAAGTGTTGGTAAAACACCTGGCGGCTCACGCCAGCCGCCTTCACGATGGATGAGACGCTCATCTCGGCCGCCGGAGCCTGACGCAGATGATCTTTCGCCGCCTCCACCAACAGCGTGCGCGTGCGCACCGCCCGCGGATCTTGGCTCTCAGAGCGGAGTGCGAGTCTTTCATCCGGCCGGGTCATCGTTCCCTGTCTCCAGTTCATCCCTTTTGCGACGGGCTGTTTGCGTCGCTAACTGTGTCTATGATCTTCGCGTATGAGCCTAACTGAAAATTCTGTCCAGCTACTGAAAGACCTGATCAGGAACGCCTGCGTCAATGACCTCACCGCCGACTCCGGCGCGGAAGTGCGCAACGCGGACACCCTCGAGCAATTCTTCGCGGGGGTAGACGGGGTGCAGGTGCGCCGCTTCGAGCCGCACCCGGGGCGAGTCTCCATCGCGTTCACCATCGAAGGCACCGACCCCGACGCCGAGCCGCTCACCCTGCTCGGCCACACCGACGTGGTCCCGGTGGACGAGGAGCAGTGGAGCGTCGACCCCTTCGGCGCCGAGGAGCGCGACGGCAAGATCTACGGCCGCGGCGCCACCGACATGCTCTACGTCACCGCGGCGATGGCGGCGTGCCTGCGCGACGTGGCCGAATCCAGGGAGCGCCCCCGCGGCACCCTCACCTTCGTCGGGGTTGCTGACGAGGAGGCCCGCGGCGGCCTGGGCGCAGGCTGGCTCGCCGAGCATGAGCCGGACGCCTTCCCCTGGCGCAACTGCCTGTCCGAGCAGGGCGGCTCCCACATCCCCGCCGCCGACGGCTCGGACGCGTTGATTGTCGTCGTGGGAGAGAAAGGCGCAGGCCAGAGGCGTTTAACCGTGCGCGGGGACGCGGGCCACGGCTCCGCACCCTTCGGGCGCGACTTCGCGGTGGCCAAGATCGCGGAGGTGGCGCGACGCATCGCCGCAATTGAGACACCGGTGCGCTCCGACGACATTTGGGAAGGCTACGTGCGCGCCTGGAAGTTTGATTCCGAGACGGAAGCCGCGTTGCTTGCCGGCACCGGCTACGAAAACTTCGGTGCGCTCGAGCAGCACTCGCACGCCATGAGCCACCTCACCATCTCCCCCACGGTGCTGCGCGCCGGCGGGGCGATCAACGTGCTGCCGTCGAAGGCGTGGCTGGAGTGCGACATCCGCCCCCTGCCCGGCCAGACGCAGGAAGAGATCGACGACGTTTTGCGCGACGGCCTCGGCGACTTGGCGGGCGAGGTTGAGATCGAGCACCTCATCACGGAGCCGGGCTCCGTCTCCCCCACCTCCGGCCCACTGTACGAGGCCATCGTGGACACCTTCGAGGAGTTCTTCCCCGGCGTGCCGGTCGTGCCCACTATCGCTGCAGGCGGGTCTGACCTGCGCTTCGGCCGCCGCCTCGGCGGCGTCGGTTACGGCTTCGCACTGCACCGCCACGGCCAGACGCTCGGCAGCGTGCTCGCGGAGCTGCACTCCCACGACGAGTGCGTGGAGATCGAGGACGTGGAGCTGACCACCAAGGCGTACCGCTCGCTCATCCGCCGCTTCGTGGGGGCGTAGCTACCCGCCCCACTCGTAGAGCGTCTCGCCGCCGGAGTGCACACGCACCCCCGGCGCGGGCGTGAGCCAGAGGTCCGTCTGCAGCTGCTCGTCGCCAGCGAAGGCGCGGAACGAGATGGTCTCGTTCGTCTTGTCCAGCACCTCGACATCGGCGCGGGTGAGCCACGCGTTGCGGCGGCGCACACCGATCAGTTTCTGGTGCTCGGTGAACACCCAGCGCCCCAGGTCGGACAGCTCCTCGGGTGAGGCGGGCAGGGCGGGGCGCACCGCGTCGTCGGCGGACCAACCCTCGGAGCGCACGCCGGTAAAGCCCTGCTCGTCGCCGTAGTAGATCGAAGGCATGCCGGGCACCGTCATGAGCACGGCGAGCGCGAGCACCAGCTTCTCCGGCCCCACCTTGGAGGCGATGCGGTCCACGTCGTGGTTGCCAATGAATGTGTTTGGCAGCACCTGCGCCGCGATCTCGCGGTGGCGCCCGAGCGCGTGGTCCAGCTCCCAGAAATTCACGTCTACCAGCGACGACCAGGTGGCCTTCCACAGTTCGTACTGTGTCACGGCGTCAAGGTTGCCCGCGGTGGCGATCTCCGCATAGTCGCCGTGGATCACCTCACCCAAAAACATCGCGTTGGGGAACTCCTCGCGCACCCGGGCGAGCACCTTTCGCCAGAACTCCGGCGGCACCGCGTACGCCACATCGAGGCGCCAGCCCGCGATGCCTTTGCGCAGCCAGTGGCACATGATGTCCACTACGGCGTCCACGACTCGCTCGTCCGCGTGATGCAGCGTGGCCAGCTCGCCGTGGCCCTCCCAATCCGTGTCACCGGCGAGCCCGCCTTCCACCCACGGGTGCGTGCGCGCCACGTGGTTAAACACGCCGTCTAGCATGACGCGGATGCCTCGGGCGGAGCATTCGTCGATAAGCCAAGCGAAATCTTCCCCATCGCCCAAGCGCTTATCGACGCTAAAGTGATCCAGCGTGTCGTACCCATGCGTCACCGACTCGAAGATGGGGCCGAGCAAAAGCCCGTTGCAGCCGAGTTCCACCAGGTAGTCGAGCCAAGGTTCAAGCGCGCGCAGGCGGTGGTCCGAATCGTCGCCACCACGCTCGCGGATCGGGGCGCCCGTCGCCGCGAGCGGGTAGACGTGCCACCAGATGGTCTGATCCAACATCTACTTATTCTCCTTTCCGCGGCGGATAAGCGGTTGCAAGTCCTCCGCGAGTCGCTCGCGCCAGTTCTTCGCCGTCTCGTTGTAGCCCCTATCGTGCGGGCGCATACCGCGGTGGGTGAAACTGACCTGCGTTTCGCCTTCCTCACCTTCCTCAATGTCGAAGATGAGCGAGGTGTCCTCCCACTCCGGGTCCTCCTTCAGGCGCTTGTCCTTGTCGCCGGGCTCGACGTGCCACACCACGCGCTTGCCGTCGTCGGACTCTTCGACGCTGAGCTCCACGTACTGGTCGTCCGTCTCGTAGTGGAACTCGCCGCCCTGTTCGCGGGCCTCGCCCTCCACCGCGTCGCCGAGCCAGGAATCCGGCCGCGTGATCGCCTCGAAGACCTCCTCGCGCGTGGCGTCCACGGAAAACGACGCAGTGAAGTCGCGGATCGCCTGCGCGGTCGTGCCGTCGGAGAACACCCAGTCGCTCAGCGCGTGCTCCGGGTCGTAGATGGACACGTTCACCCCCTCGTCCCGGTAGTTCATCAGGCCTTCCTTGATCAGGTCGCGGCCTGGCTTGTTGAACGCGGTCACGCCCGAGACATCCAGGATGAGGTTGGGGCCATCGACGCGACGCTGCTGCAGCTCGCGCAGGATCTTCTCCGCGGCCGTGAAGTTGATCATGCCCTGCAACTCGACGATGTCGGCGTCTTCCTTGCGCTCGATGCTCTTCACACCCGGCGCGACGTAGAAGTTCGAGGACATCAGGTTCAAACCGAGGCCGCTGGACAACTCCTCAAAGATCTTCACGCCGCGCACCGAGTTGCCCTGCTTATCCAGGCGCGGGCTGAGCGACGCAATCCCCAGCTGGCCTGGCAGCGTACCGATCAAACCGCCGGCCACGCCGGACTTGGCGGGGATGCCCACCTCCACCATCCAGCGGCCGGAGGCATCGTACATGCCCGCGGACACCATCACCGCCTGCGCAACACGCGCAGCCATGGGAGAGACCACCTTCTCCCCCGTCACCGGCTGCACGCCCGCATTCGCCAGCGTGGCCGCCATCTGCGCGAGGTCCTTCACCGTCACCTTCACCGCGCACTGGGCGGTGTAGGCCTCAACCGCATCGTGTGCCCCGTCGGTCACCGTTCCCACCTCGCGGAGCATGTGCGCAAAGGCCTGATTGCGGTCGCCGGTCTCAATCTCGGAGCCGTACACCTCATCGTCGAACGACAACTCGCGCCCCGCCAAGCGGGACAGATACTTACGGATCTCCTCCGCGCGCTGCTTCGGCGGCAAATCGGGCCCGCCGATAAGTTGACTCACCGTGATCGCGCCGGCGTTGATCAGCGGGTTCGCGGGGCGGCCGCGCTCGTCGAGGGACAGCGCGTTGAACGCCTCGCCCGAGGGCTCCACCCCGACGTGCTGGTGCACCTTCTCCGGCCCGTACACGTCCAGCGCGAGGGCGTAGACGAACGGTTTGGAGATGGACTGGATGGAAAACTCATACTCGTCGTCGCCCACCGAGTACATGTGCCCATCGGCGGTGCACAACGCCAACCCCAGCTTGTCGGGGTCCGCGTTTTTCAGCACGTCGATGTAATCGGCCACCTCACCGCCGTCCTTGTCGCGGACAGTGTCGAGGATCGTCTGCAGGTATTCAGTCACGGGCGAGAGCATGGCCGCAAGTGTAGCGGCCGCGCCGACGCGACTACCGGCGCTTGCTGATCAGTACGGAACACTCGCCCTGGCGGTGAAACGGCAACACCTGCACCTCGTGTCCCACGAGGCCGCCGGAGACCAACCCTTCATGCAGCGCACACACCACCGCAGACGGCCGCTTTCCCTCCTGGGTGATGAAGGGGCAGGCTTGCAGCGCAATCTCCGAGACCCGCGGGCCCGAGGACTCTCTGCGCAGCCAGGGATCGAAGCCCAAATCCACCAGCATTTCGATGGCCTCCCGGGTCACGGCGGGCAAGTCATCGCCCTCCGGGAGCTCGAATAGCGATTCCGCCCGCTCGGCCCACTGCGAACCCAGCTCACGCGCCTTATCCGTGTCGTCGTCCGTGAGCGTGCTGGTGAGCACCTCCACCAAAGCGATGAGCGCGGTGGCGGCGCGATCCGGGCGCGGGGCACGAGCCGTGTACACGTGCGACGGGCGCCCCCTACCCGGCGAAGCCGCCACGTGACGCGCCACCACGCCCAGCCCCATGAGCTCGTCTAAGTGCCCACGCACCGTATTCACGTGCATCCCCAGCAGCTCCGACAGCTCCGAAACCTGCATCCCCTCCGGCCTGGCCTGCAGCTCGCGGAACACCTCACGCTGCTTCGCGCTCAGCCGGGCGGCCTCAGTGACCAACTCGGCTGTGGGGCGCGGGGCGTTCACGCGCTTCATGCTCCTGCCTTTCCAGCGTGAAAAGGGAAAATCGGACGGGGACAAGGTAAAGCTCCGCGCAATTCTAAACCGCCCGCCGGCAGATTTTCAATAATGCAGACAGGTTAGCGGGTGTGATCTCGGCTTGAGCGGGAGTTGTTTGAAACAACTTTGGGAACAACTCGGGGCGGATTGACCGCAGAATCGATACATTTCCCCAGCTCACCATAGTTGTTTCGAGTTGTTTGGAGTTGTTTTATAGGCCGATCCAACGCACACCGGGGCCGCGTGTCTTGCCCTTCGGATCGATCCGCGCGCGGCCGACATCCCGAAGGTGCGTGAGAATGCGCGTGACGTCGGTGCGCTCCACACCGAGTTCCTCTGCAACCTCGCGCGAAGACAGCGACTTCCCCTCCCGCAGCTGCGTCTCAATCCATTCTTGGACCGTCACGGTAGCCACCACACGGTCTTCGGGGAGTTGCATCGTCTTCCGTGCCGCTTGAGACAGGATCCACTCTGGTGCGTCTCTGAGCTGCTCCAAGAACCCTGCGTCTGCGTAGAAACCCAGGATGCCGCTCGCTTGATCGAACGAAACCTGCATCAGTTGGGCTGCGGTAGACGTGGTCAAAATTGGGTTATCCATCAGATGCCGCGCAATAAGCAGGCCGTTCACGCTAGCGAAGAGATCTCGGCCATAAACGTCGATGAGGTGCGAAAGCGCTACGACGAAGTCTCGATCCACGCGTCCGGAAGAGAGCGACACTTCCACGAAGTTTCGGGAAGCGGTGACACTCGGCGGGGTACGCCCCGTCGATAGCATCGATGCCCACATGCGGTCGAACCCCCGCGATGCTTCCTCCGCCAACCCCAACAGGCGTAAAGCCGCCATCAAAGTAGGGTTGCGCGGGATGGACTGTGTAGTGAGCAAATTATCAACCGTGACTCCGACCGGGAGGGCTCCAGGCGACCAGACCTTCAACTCCGTGGGAGACTGATCTACGACGATCGAAGCTGCTGCATCCCAATCACGGTGAGCAGCCGCATTAGCGACAACCTCGTCCACCGCGCCATCTGGGAAAGCTGGAATGGCCACCTCCTGCCCACTGGGTAGTTGAATGTTGGCAACTTCCTTGCTGGCATTGCCCTGAATAAGAGGGGTAAGCCGCAAGAAGGATGTGACCAGCGGCGCGGAGATTCGCGTAATCTCTGGCTCTCCGCCCGGCACCGTACGCAGTTGATGCTGCACCGTCACCCGGCCCTGCTGTGGGGGCATGAAAAGCACTTCACCTGCGAATGTGAGCGCCCCATCCGGAGTCAGGAGGGCAAGCTCAGTAAGTAACTCCTCGGTGGTGTTCGGAACTGGTGCGGTGTTACCCGATATCGCGCGCCGATTGGCTAGGAGTTGACGGGCCTGATCAACCGCCACCGGATCAAGATCCGACATAGGCCGCCTGGAGGGGTGCGCCGAGAAATCCGGGTTCGCCCGTCGAAAGGCGATATCACGACGCAGCTCTTCTGTAAGGGGCACGCAACGGGTCCCCTCCCGCCGACTCGACTGGCCTTTCGGCCGGCTATAAAGCGCCAGCCCCCGGGGCACGCGCAGCACGACAAGGCGGGCCCCTTCCCAGCTCAGTTCGGTTGCCTCGACATTGATATTCGGTTGCGTGTTATCGAAGATCTTCTTCTCGAACCACTCTTCTTGGCGGTCCGTACCACTGAACGCGCCGGGGCCTGCAACCTTGTCCGACACACCGACGACAATGAACGAAACGCCAGCTTCACCGTTAGACAAGCACACAGCCTCGTTTGCCAGAACTTCAGTGAGAAGCGCATCCGGGTTTCCACTCCGCTGATGCACTGCGGGATCTTCTTTGAACTCGAGCCTTTCGGATTCTTGGCTGTCGCCCGTCGCACCCGCCTGTATTGCTGCAAGGGCGGCGTAGATTAGCTCCATTTCCCGCTCACTCATGCCATCAGAGCGTAGCAAAGCCCCAGGGAGTTGTTTGAAACAACTTTGGGAACAACTCGGGGCGGATTGACCGCAGAATCGATACATTTCCCCAGCTCACCATAGTTGTTTCGAGTTGTTTGGAGTTGTTTTAGGCTGCCACCGTGCCGTGCGCGTCGCCGGACTTCGGGTTGCCGCGGAAACACCACGCAGTGGCGGCGGCGAGCACCGCGGCGATGGCCGCCAGCATCGTGAGCACATTGTCGTATCCCACGACGTACGCAGGCGCGGCGATCGGGGCCAACTGCGGGTCGTACATCGCCTCCAGGCCAACGGACTGCAGTTCCTTCGGCAGGCTGCGCACCATCCACATCGGCAGCAGCGACCCAGTTAACGCCACTGCCATGAGCGTGCCGAACTCGTAGGAGACCTCCTCCACACCCGCGGCCATGCCGGAGCGGTGCATGGGCGCGGCTCCGAGGATGGCGATGGAAGACACGCTCATCACCGACCCACCCGACACGCCGACAAGCGCCAGCCCAAGAACCTCGAAGGGAAGACTGCCCACCGCGGCGCCGACGGCCAGCACACCGAGCCCAACCACGGCACCCGCGAAGCCGCCCGCCACTAAAGGCAAGAAGCCCACCTTGTGCAGATACGCCCCGCCCAGGGCGGACACGGGGAACGCGGCGGCGGCCATCGCGATGACGGTGGCGCCGGCGTGCAGGGGCGTGAAATCGTCGACAAGCTGCAGCTTCTGCGTTGTCATCAACTCCACCCCGGCGGCGAGAAACATGCTGCCCACTGCGGCGACGACGCCGCCGGTGAACATGCGGGAGCGGAAAATTTCGAAGGTGAGCAGCGGATCCGGGATGCGGTATTGTCGGCGCACGAACAGCCACGCGCCAAGCACACACGCCACGCAGGCGGCGATGAGCACCGCGGTGTCACCAGCAGCCGCCGACTTGATCGCGAGAGTCAGCCCGGTCAGCGCCACCAGCGCGTGCAGCGAAGACACGGCATCCCACTGCTTCTGCGAATTCGGCATGTTCTCCGGCGCCAACACCACGGTGAGCACCAACGCGACGGCGACGATGGGCACGTTGATCAAAAACACCGACCCCCACCAAAACACCTCAAGCAGCGCGCCGCCCACCACGGGCCCGAGAGCGGCACCGATGATCGCCACCGAGCCCCAGATGCCGATGGCTGTGTTGCGTTCGCGCTCGTTGGTGAACGTCACGCGAATCAGCGCGAGGGTGGCAGGCATCATCACCGCAGCGCCCACGCCCAGAAACGCACGCGCAACGATCAGGGCGGGAGCGCTCGGCGCATACGCGGCGCCCAGCGACGCCAGGCCAAAGATGCAAAGCCCGATGACGAACATCAGCCGGTGGCCCACCTTGTCACCCAAACTGCCCGTGCCCAGCAGCAGGCCGGAAAGCACAAGCGGGTAGGCATTGATGATCCACAGCGACTCCGTCGGGCTTGCCCCCAGCTGGACGTTGAGCGCCGGCATAGCCGTGTAAAGGATCGAGTTGTCCAGGCTGATCATCAGCAGCCCCAGCGACACGACCGCGAAGAAACTCCAGCGTTGCGTACCAGTCACGGCTGCCTACTGTATCGGGGGCACATTGCTTATCGACGTCCTCCCGGCGTGAAAGCGCCCGCCTCCGAAAAGGCGAGCGCTTCTGTCATGCTGTGCTCCGTCCCCTCCCCCACTTCCCTGGGCCTTAGCAACCTCATCCGGCGTGTTCGGTGTGCGAAAGTGTCGTCGGGCCGGGTTCGTGCTTACCCGTACCCGCGTCCGCGTGTTGTGGAGAACAATCAGTGCGCGGGGGTTGCGTGCTTTCGGTTGTGGGTGGGGCGTCTCGGGTGCGGGTGTGCGCCGCGTCGCTCCGCTCCCCGCATACTTGGCGGTTGAGGAGTCGGATTCTGGCTATGCCGCGTTATCGCGGTGCGGCCGCGCCCGAGACGGGATAGGAATGTGCAGTTTCACTTGCTGTCATCCATGCTCCCTTCTTCTCGGTGTGTCCTTACATAGCCGGTCGGTAGTTTTGGTCTGCTCCTGGCTAGTGTGTGCCGGTGGCTAACCTTGTGACCTGCTGGTTCGCACACTAAACGAGAGGGTTGGCAGGGCGGAAGACCCTTGTGCGTGGTCCTACCCCGCCGTTCCCCTTCCGGCACGTAAAACGTGGTCTCGGTCACACTGGTATGGGGTAGGTTATAACCACTCGGCCTTGCGCTCGTCTTCCGTGTCCCATTTTGTGCGTACCTGCCCGGAGGCCTTCAGTTCCGCAATCGAGCCAATGCCCATGAGATACAGGGTGATGCCCTCCGATTCCAGAAGCATGCCCCGATTGTGCGTAGATCGCGGAATGAATTGAGGCGCTCCCGCGCGATGCTTCAATCCTGAGGATTGGTATTCGCGGCGACAGCGCCTCGGCGATGGGGCAGTTCCAAGAGGAAGCTACCCGCTCGGTATGTACGATAACTAACCATGGGCGAGCAGGCAATCGGGGGTAGCCCTCGTGACATGAACCGTATTGAGGCACTCGGCCTCGCGCGTATGGAAACGTATCTACAAGAAACCGGCTACGCTCCATCGCCATGGTTTGCGTAACGACGACCTCTAGCTCCGATGCATGCTGCCACCGTGGTGAAAAGCCAGGAAATCGGCCCCTGAACCGAAAGTTCGTTACGCGTAACGGAAATTGCATTGCATTTCCGTTACGCGTAATGGAAATGCGTTACAGTTCGGCCGAGCGGAATGGGCGGATCAGGACCGCGGCCACGAACCTTCGGGCTGCAACCCAGTCGAGTCGTCCCATTTCGTGCGCACCTGCCCGGAGGCCTTCAGTTCCGCAATGGAGCCGATACCCATGAGGTGCAAGGTCACGCGCATCTCCGCAGCCAAGAGCTCGAGCACACGGGAAACGCCCTCCTCACCGCCGGCCATCAGGCCGTAGAGGTAGGCACGGCCGATGAGGGTGAAGTCGGCGCCGAGCGCAAGCGCTGCGATGATGTCGGAGCCGTGCATGATGCCGGAATCCAAGATGAGCTCAACATCCTCGCCAACGGCCGAGCGAATCGCGGGCAGGGCTCGCAACGAGGTCGGTGCCTTGTCCAGCTGGCGGCCGCCGTGGTTGGACACCACCAGGCCGTCGGCGCCGGCGTCGAGCATCCGCAAGGCGTCGTCAGGCGTGAGCACGCCTTTGACGAAGAGCTTGCCGGGCCATATGGAGCGGATCCACTCGAGGTCCTCAAGCGATAGGTTTGGGTCGAACATGCCGTTGATAAGGCTGGGCAGGTCGGTGGCGGAATCCGAAAGCGAGGCGAACTTCAGCGAGTCGGTGGTGAGGAAGTTGAACCACCATTCCGGCCGGTAGGACGCATCGACCACGGTTTTCAGGCTCAGCTTCGGCGGGATGGTCATGCCGTTGCGAACGTCGCGAAGCCGCTGCCCGCCGATTGGGGTGTCCACGGTGACCAAAAGCGTGTCGTAGCCGCTCGCCCAGGCGCGCTGCACCAGGTCGAGGGAGGCGTCGCGGTCCTTCCACAGGTACAGCTGGAACCAGCGTCGGGCACCGGTTGCGGCGACCTCCTCGACGGAGCGGGTGCCCATCGTGGACAGCGCGAACGGCACGCCCGCTTTCTTCGCGGCCGCGGCGCCGCCGTCCTCACCCTCGGAGTGCATGAAACGGGTGAACCCGGTCGGCGCGATGCCCACCGGTAGCGCGGAGCGCTGCCCGGCGATTTCTACGGATAGGTCCACCTCCGGGTTCGGGCTGAGCACGCGCGGCACCAGTTCAACCTGGTTGAACACATCGCGGGTGCGCCGCGCGGTGGACTCGTCGCCCGCCGCGCCGTCGACGTAGTCGAATGCGGGGGTGGGTGTGCGTCGTTTAGCAATTGCCCTCAAGTCCCAGATATCGGCGGCTTTTGCGAGCCTTGCTTCACGACGATTCACCGACGGCAACGGGAAATGCATCAGCGACCGCAGCTCCGCGACATCGGGCAGGCGGCGATTGAGACGAGCCATTATTAGAACCTTTCTTTCGGGGAAATTACGACGGCGACGATGGTCACGGCGCAACACGCGATGATGAACAGGGCCGGGTAGGTGATGGCGCCCCCGCCAAGACCCTGCAGGTAGGTCATGATGAGCGGGGTGAAGCCGGCGACCACCGCGCCGTTGAGTTCGCGGGCCATGGCGGTGCCACTCATGCGCTCGCTCGCCGGAAACAGGCTGGCGTAGAACGCGCCCTGGGAACCCGAGGTAAACGTGATGATGAAGGCGTAGCCAGCGGCGACGGCGAGCCCACCCTTAAGAGCGCTGCCCGAGGTCATCGCGTTCAAGATCGGGAAGATGGTGATGATGCCGATCGCGCAGCCGAGCGCCATGGTGCGCCCGCCGCCGATTTTGTCGGAGAGCCAGCCGCCGAACGGAGTGGTTACTACGGCCACGAGGGTGCCCAGAGTGACTGCGGTGAGCGCCTCGGTGCGGGTCAGGCCGACCGTGTCGGAAGACATCAGCGGGATGGAGAAGACGGCGAGCGAGTAGTTCACTGCGCTGTGGCCGGTCATGACGAGGAAGCCGGTGAACACGGCCCAGCCGTGGTTCTTCATCAGCGTGGCAATGGGCACGCGCTTGGTCTCCCCGCGCGCCTCGGCCTCCCGCTGGGCCTGCAGGTACTCCGGCGTTTCCTCCAGCTTGCTGCGGATCCAGATGGCGAGCACAAACAGGACTGCGGAGAGGAGGAAGGGGATGCGCCAGGCCCAGCCGAGCAAGGCTTCGTCGCCAAGCGCGGAAACTGCGAGGAACGCGAGCGTGGCCAAACTGATGCCCAGCGGCGGGGTGGACATGACGATGGAGGTTAGGATGCCGCGTTTATTCGGTGGAGCGAACTCGGCGACGATTGTCATCGCGCCGGCCAGTTCCGCGCCGGCTCCCATGCCCTGCATCAGTCGGAGCATCACCAGCAGGATCGGGGCAAGCACGCCGACCGATTCCGCGGTGGGCAACAGGCCGATGCCGACGGTGGCGGTCCCCATGAGCACCAGCGTGACGAACATGGCCGGGCGGCGTCCGTGCCTATCCCCCAAGTAACCCACCAGCAGGCCGCCGAGGGGCCGAGCGATGAAGCCGACGGCGAAGGTGGCGAAAGCGGCAATGGTCGCGCCGGCGCCGGTGCCCTGGAAGAACAGTGGTCCGATAACAAGGCCGGCGGCGGCGCCGTAGAGGGCGTAGTCGTACCACTCAATGACCGTGCCGGTCACCGCGGCGAACAGGGCCTTGCGCGAACCCGGAGAGAGCCGGGCGGGCGGCGCAGGCACGGGCGCCTCGTTATGCGTGTCCATGCAAGTAGGGTTAAACGACAAAATGTGTGTCTAGAATCAGCGATTTATGTGTCCTGACCTCTAGCGTTGCTGGAAATATATGCTTGCTGGGCTTATATCTGTCCTCTGAGCCGTAAATCCTCGGTGTGGTGCCGGTGATGTGCTACGGGCCGGTGGTGGCATTAACCAATGCCAAAGAACCGACCCCGCTGCAGCGTGTGCGGCGGCGAAATGAAACGTAACGGACGCACCACAGCACACCGGGCGAGGTGGCGCTGCAAAACCGGCGGCGCCTCCACCACAAAACGACGCCCAGACATCTCAAACAAGACCGCTTTTGATGCCTTCATCGCCCACGTCACCAGTGGTGAAAGCTTGGAAACCACTGCCGATAAACTCGGCTACCGCCCGCGCACCCTACAACGCAGGTTTGAACCGTTCTGGCTTATCGACGTGCCTGATCCCACCATCGGACACGACGGGCGTATCTACGACCAGATCTTCATCGACGGCACCTACACCGCCAGCGGGTGCCTCATCGTGGCCGCCACATTGGATCACGTCATCGCCTGGCACTGGTGCAAACACGAAACCACCCACGCCTACCAACAACTCCTCGAGCGCATCCCCGCACCCTTAATCGCTGTCATCGACGGCGGACAAGGCGCAGCCAGCGCCATCAAGAAATGTTGGCCCACAACCAAAATCCAACGCTGTCTCGTTCACGCCCAACGCGTCGTGCGCCGCTACACCACATCACGACCGCGCACCGAAGCAGGACGAGCGATCTACCAACTCGCGCTCAACCTCACCAAAATCACCACCTTGGATCAAGCAGCTCAATGGGGTGTGCAACTACATGAGTTCGGAAACGTCTACCGCGACTGGATGGATCAAAAGACGCTGACCAAAGACCCGAAAACCGGCGCGTGGACACGCGAGTGGACACACGCCAACGTGCGCAAGGCCTACAACAGTCTCAACCACCTCTGGCGCAACCAACTGCTGTTCGTCTACCTCGACCCACCCGACAGTGTGCTCGATGTCAGCCGGATCAAATCGACCACCAACAGCCTGGAAGGCGGCATCAACGCCCAACTGAAACTGCTGGCCCGCACCCACCGCGGCAGATCCGGGGAGCATCAGCGTCGGATGCTGGAGTGGTGGCTGTATCTGAAAACGGAACTGCCTGACGATCCTGTTGAGATCGCCAGGCAGTCCAACTGGGGCCAGGACCAACTCGCCAAAGTATCCACCCTGACCCACAACGAGAACCAAGCCGACCACGAAACTTCGACGACCAGCCCTCTACGACAACGCTATCGACACCAACTACACACACTCAATCGGCATCCGAAAAGGCCACATCTAACCCCGCGACACGCCGGAGTCAGACACACATTTTGTCGTTTAACCCTGCAAGTAATAACTAGCACGAGGGGACGACACGTAAGTCAAAGACCCGCCGCACAGTGTGCGACGGGCCTTCCGGTTGTGCCCGGGGGGGGACTTGAACCCCCACGTTCTTGCGAACACTGGCACCTGAAGCCAGCGCGTCTGCCAATTCCGCCACCCGGGCGGGCGACTTGAACACTATAAGCCCGCCTCTGCGAAGACCACAAACCGGCAGTTCAAGACGACTTTTACAGCATCCGTCTAGGTTCACGTCGGGGAGACATTTATACTGTCTGAGCTACATAGAATCTGCATGTGAGGAAAGGAGGTGCGCGAGAAGATGGCGTTCATGGACAAGCTGGCGAAGCTGGACAGCTCCCTGCAGCGCGGTCTGGATAACTCCATGGCCGCGGTGTTCGGCGGCAAAGTGGTGCCTGCGGAGATCGAGGAATTGATCAAGCAGGAGGCCCAGGATTCGCTGGTGGTTACCGACCAGGACGAGTACGTGGCGCCGAACGTGTACGCGGTCGGCGTGTCCTCCAAGGACCTGGAAAACCTCTCCCAACACAGGAATCTCCCCGCGGACCTCGCCGAGCAACTCACGCGCTACGTACGCAACCAGGACTGGTTTATCGACGGTCCTGCCGTAGTGCGTATCGCGGAAGAGTCGGGGCTGCGCACAGGCCAGCTCCGCGTGTCGTCTTACATCGACACCATGCCGGACGTGGTGAGCGGCTTCGACGCCATCTTGGCAGAGCCGAAACGCCCCAAGGGCAAGCACCGCGCCTCACGCACGCAAGCACAGGAGGATGCAATGTCCGAACCACAACCGAACGCACCAGCCGAACCCACGGCACAACCGCCGGCGGCTGGAGGCGCGCCCACGGTGAGCCTGCTGCTCCAGGACGGTTCCTCGCGCAGCTACCTGGTGCACGAGGGCTCCAACATTCTGGGCCGCTCCAACGACTCGGATTTCCGTCTGCCGGACACTGGGGTCTCCCGCCAACACGCGGAGATCACCTGGGACGGCCAGGTGGCCGTGCTGGTGGATCTACAGTCCACCAACGGCACGACGGTGAACGACGAGCCGGTGGATAACTGGATGCTCGCTGACGGTGACGTGATCACCCTCGGCCATTCCAACATCGAGGTGCGTATTGTCGCCCCGCAGGCCGCGGCCCCGCAGGCTGACGCGCAGCCCCAGTTCACCGACTCGGTGTCCCACCCCAGCACCGAGTACTTCCGCCCCTAGCGGGCCTACATTCACCAGCCGGGTATTTGAAGGAGCGAGATGGATTCTGCGGTTATTCTCAGTGCGCGCTTCGGCCTGCTTGCGCTCATGTGGGTGTTCATCCTGCTGGTGTTGTGGTCCCAGCGTAAGGATGTGGTGGCGGCGGCGGGAGCCGTGCGTCGCCAAGCAAGTGCTTCTGCCCCCGTCGCCAGGGAAAAAGCCCGGAGCCTTGCGGTAATTGAGGGGCCGTTGAAAGGCTCCCACATGGAAGTTGCCAGCTTGGAGGACTTCACTGTAGGCAGGGCAGGAGACAACGATTTCCAGCTGGGCGACGACTTCGCGTCCTCGCGCCACGCGCGCCTGTTCCGCAGGGGCAGCGAGTGGTTCGTGGAGGACCTCGACTCCCGCAACGGCACGTTTGTCAACGGCGTGCGCATCGACCAGCCAGAGCGGGTGTCGGTGGGCACAGATATGAAGATGGGACGCACGATTGTGAGGTTGATGCCGTGATGTTGGGCTTGAACTTCGTCGCCGCCTCGGACCGCGGCCTTGTGCGCGGCAACAACGAGGATTCGGCATACGCAGGGCCTCACCTGCTTGTGCTTGCCGACGGTATGGGAGGCCACGCCGCCGGCGAGGTCGCGTCCCAGCTCATGGTGGAGCACCTCGAACACCTCGACCGCGACCCCGGCGACGCGGATATGCTCGCGCTGCTGGGCGCCGGGGCGGAGGATGCCAACGCCGCCATCGCCGAATCGGTGGCGGCGCACCCCGAGCAAAACGGGATGGGCACCACCCTGACCGCGCTGATGTTCAACGGCGCGCAGTTCGGTCTCATCCACGTCGGCGATTCGCGCGGGTACCTGCTACGCGACGGTGAGCTGCGCCAGATCACCAAAGACGACACGTTCGTGCAGTCGCTGGTGGACGAGGGCCGTCTCGCCGCCGAGGACGTGTCCACCCACCCGCAGAAATCGCTCATTTTGAAGGCGTACACGGGCCGCGAGGTGGAGCCGTACCTCGAGCTGATCGAGGCGCGCCCGGGCGACCGCGTGCTGCTGTGCTCCGACGGACTTTCGGACCCTGTGACGTTTGAGACCATTGCGCTCGCGCTTGGCGACGGCACGCCTGAGTTCGCGGCGCAGCGCCTGGTTGAGCTCGCGCTGCGCTCCGGCGGGCCGGACAACGTCACTGTGGTCATCGCCGAGGTGGTCGAGGTGCCCGAAGGCGCTGTCGCTGAATCGTCGGCTCCTGCGAAGGTTGGCGCGCTCGCCCCCGGTTACGAGCCGACCCACCCGGATTCTTCCGCCTCCCGCGCGGCCGCACTCCTGCGCAAGTCCGAGACCATCCAGCCCAATACCCGGCGCGACACCGGTGCTTCCGCGGGCGCGGCAGGCACGGCCGAGGAACCGGCCGCCGACGACGAGGAGGCTCACACTCCCGCCAAGGCCGATAAAGGCGCTAAAGGTGTGTGGCCCTGGGTGATCGGCGCGTTGCTGCTGGCCATCGTCTTGGTGTTTTCCGGGTTGATGTGGATGCAATCCCGCGGCGAGGACTCCTACGCGCTCACGGTGGATAATGACGGCGAGTTCGTCATCGAGCACGAGCACCGCCCGAACCCGTTCGCCGACGCGGAGGTCGAGGCGCTGCAGCACGCATGCCTGACGGATGAGGGCGACCTGCGCGTCATCGCGAAAGAAGACACCCCTGGTGACTGCCACGTCTTCGGGCTGGAGGATTTGCCAAAAGAGGAGCGCAACAGCATCGAGCAATCGCTTGACGACGGCGCCCGCGGCACGTACGACGCAGTCCTCGGTCGGCTCAACGAGTTGGCGGATGAGGCGCTGCCGGTGTGCGTCGATAAGCAAACGCCCGACAAAAACGCCTGCCGGGAGGCGCGATGAGCCGACTTACTTCCCGCACCCGCGAACTGTTCCTGCTGCTGTGCGCCACCGGCCTTCTGCTGCTCATGCTCTTCGGGCTGGAAATGAGCCAAGGGCGCACCCTGACCACTGAAATGCTCTACCTCGTCGGCGGGTTCATCGGCGTATATGCGATCGCGCACGTGGCAATCGCCTACCTCGCCCCCTACGCCGACCAGGTGTTGTTGCCCGTCGTCGCGCTGCTCAACGCGCTGGGCTTGGTGGTGATTTACCGCCTTGACCTGGCCGAGCGCCCCGAGTACGGCCCGCTGGCCGAACGCCAGATGATGTGGTCGCTGGTGGGCGTGGTTTTGATGGTGCTCACCCTAATCATCGTGCGCGACCACAAGGCGCTGTCCAGGTACGCGTACCTGCTGGGCCTGCTGGGTCTCGTGCTGCTCGCGCTGCCGCTGGTGTGGCCGCAGCCGCCGGACGCCGAGGCGCGCATCTGGATCTACCTCGGGCCGTTTTCCATTCAGCCCGGCGAGTTTTCCAAGATTTTGCTGCTCATCTTCTTTGCGCAGCTCCTCGCGCAGAAGCGCGCCCTGTTCACCGTGGCCGGTAAGCGCTTCCTGGGGCTGACGTTCCCGCGCCTGCGCGACCTCGCGCCGATTCTGGTGGTGTGGGGCATCGCCATCGTGATCATGGCCGTGTCCAACGACTTCGGCCCCGCGCTGCTGCTCTTCGCCACCGTGCTGGGCATGGTGTACTTCGCCACCGGGCGTACCTCCTGGCTACTCATCGGGCTCGGCCTCGTCGCCGTCGGCGGCTACGGGGTGTACCGGGTAAGCGACAAAATCCAGAACCGGGTTGCCAACGTCATCGACCCGTTGGCCAACTTCGAATCCTTCGGCTACCAGCCCTCGCAGGCGCTGTTCGGCCTGTCCTGGGGCGGCATGACCGGCGTAGGCCTGGGCTACGGCCACCCGGAGATGGTGCCGGTGGCGCACTCCGACTACATCCTCGCCGCACTGGGCGAGGAGCTCGGTTTCATCGGCGTGGCCGCCGTGCTGTGCCTGTTCGCCATCTTCATCACCCGCGGCTTCCGCGCCGCGCTGCAGGTGCGCGACACCTTCGGCAAACTGCTTGCCTCGGGCCTTGCGCTCACCATTGCGATCCAGATCTTCGTGGTCGCAGGTGGCATCTCCTCCATGCTGCCCATGACCGGCCTGACCACACCGTTCATGTCCGCGGGTGGCTCCGCCGTGATGGCGAACTACATCCTGCTCGGGCTGCTCCTGCGCATCTCCAACAGCGCGAACCGACCCGCCGAGTTCGACGCGACCGCCTTGCGCAAACCTTCCCGGCGTGCGGAGGTGGCAGCGTAAATGAACAAGACCCTCCGACAAGGCTCCATGATGGCGCTTTTGCTTATCGTGGCGCTGCTTGTGAACTTTTCCATCGTCCAAGGCATGCGCGAGGACGAGTACGCCCAGGACCCGCGCAACGCCCGTACCGTCATCGAGCTCAAGCAGGTCAACCGCGGCAACATCACCGCCGGGCCGGATGGTGGCCTTGTGCTCGCCGAGTCTTTCCG
Source organism: Corynebacterium sp. Marseille-P4321 (assembly GCF_903645305.1). Taxonomy (GTDB): domain Bacteria; phylum Actinomycetota; class Actinomycetes; order Mycobacteriales; family Mycobacteriaceae; genus Corynebacterium. The sequence goes on from NZ_CAHJXO010000003.1 coordinate 508,596, forward strand.
CGACGACGACGGCTTCTACCACCGCGGCTACCCCAACATGCCGCTTTCGTTCGCGCCTGTGCTCGGCTACGTGTCCGACCAGTACGGCACCGGGCAGCTCGAGGCGGGCTACAACGGTCAGCTCGCCGGCGATACCGGCACGTCCTCGCGGTTCCTGCGCACGGGGCTCGAGGAATCGCCGAAGGGCAACACCGTCGAGCTCACCTTGGACCCAAACCTGCAGGCGCTCGCGTTCGACCAGCTCGCAGGCCCGGGCTATGAGGGGGCGGTAGTGGCGCTGCGCCCGTCGTCAGGCGAAGTGCTCGCGATGGCCTCCGCGCCGTCCTACGACCCAAACCTGATCACCAACCCCGCCTCCGCCGAGGGCGCCTGGGCAGACGTGAACAACAACCCGCAAAAGCCGCTGCTCAACCACGCGGCGCAAGACCAGCTGCCGCCGGGGTCGATCTTCAAAATCATCACCACCGCCGCCGGCCTGCGCGCCGGCTACACCCCGGACAGCATGCTCACCGGCGACGCGCAGATCATCCTGCCGGGCACCGACATCCCGTTGACCAACTACGGCGGACAAGCCTGCGGCGGGGGCGGCGAAGTACCGCTGCGCACCGCGTTCGCCCTGTCGTGCAACACCGCGTTCGTGCAGATGGGCCTCGACGTCGGGGCAGACGGCCTACGCGAAGCGGCCGACGCGTTCGGGGTTGGCGCGCGCTACGACCTCGGCCTGCCCACCGCGGCAGGTTCCCTGGGCGAGCTGCCCAGCGCGCCCGAGGTGGGCCAGTCCGCCATCGGCCAGCGCGACGTCACCATGACGGCACTGCAAGCTGCGGTGATGGCCGGCATCGTGGCCAACGACGGGAAACGCATGGCCCCCTACATCGTGCGCGCCGTGCGCACCGCCGAAGGCAAGACCGTCAGCGAGACCAACCCCACCGAGCTCAATGAGGCGATCTCGCCCGAGGAGGCCGCCACCATCCGCGACCTTATGTTCGGCTCCGAGCGCTGGACCTTCGGCTACGACGGCAACGGCTTCGCCTCGAAAACCGGCACCGCCGAGCACGCCGAAGGCGCCGCCCCACACACCTGGTACGTCGCCTTCGACCCTGGCAAAGACGTAGCTGTGGCCGTCGTGGTGAAAAACGGCGGCAACATGGGCGACGCCGCAACAGGCGGCCAAGTCTCGGGCCCGATCGGCCGCGCGATCCTTCGCGCAGCCCCGGCCGCACCCGCACCGGAAGGAGACGAGTGATGAACACCGAAAACCGCGACGACCTGCAGGAGCTAGTCGGCGGCACCTACCAGCTGCAGTGGATCATCGGCCACGGAGGCATGTCCACCGTGTGGCTCGCCGACGACGTGGCCAACGAACGCGAAGTGGCCATCAAGGTGCTGCGCCCCGAGTTCTCCTCCAACCAAGAGTTTCTCGAGCGCTTCCGCAACGAGGCCTTGAGCGCCCAGGGAATTAACTCCGACAACGTCGTGGCGACCTACGACTACCGCGAGGTGGAATCGCCCGCAGGCTTCACCGTGTGCTTCATCGTGATGGAGTACATCCGCGGCGAATCGCTCGCCGACCTCATCGCCCGCGAAGGCCAGCTGGAGGAACCGCTGGCGCTGGACGTGCTGGAGCAGGCCGCCCACGGGCTCGCCGTGATCCACCGAATGGGGCTGGTGCACCGCGACATCAAGCCGGGCAACCTCATGATCACGCAGAACGGGCAGGTGAAGATCACCGACTTCGGCATCGCGAAGGCCGCCTCCGCGGTGCCCCTGACCCGCACCGGCATGGTGGTGGGCACCGCCCAGTACGTCTCCCCCGAACAAGCGCAGGGCCTCCAGGTGACCGCCGCGTCCGACGTGTACTCGCTTGGCGTGGTGGGCTACGAGATGCTCTCGGGCAAGCGCCCCTTCACCGGCGATTCCTCGGTGTCGGTGGCCCTCGCCCACGTGTCCGCAGAGCCGCCGGCCCTACCGATTTCGGTGTCCGCCCCGGCGCGCGAGCTGATCGAGATCGCGCTGCGCAAGAACCCGGCCAACCGTTTCCGCGACGGCAACGAGCTGCAGCTCGCCACCGCACAGGTGCGCCAGGGCCTGCGCCCCGCACAGCCCGGCGGGCACACCCAGGTGGTGGCCACCGAGCCTTCGCCGACCGCGTCGACGCAGATGCTCGCCCAAGTCGCGGACGAGCGCACCTCCCGGCCCGAGGGCGCGTACCCGCCGTCTGCCGCACGGGCAGTTGCTTCTCGACGAGCTCCCGCCCCCCAACCCATCCCGTCACGCGCCGCCGCCCCGGTTCCTGCGGAGCGGCCCGCGCCCGCGCCGGAGGACCGCGGCGGGGCGAAGGCCGGGCCCATCATCGCGACGGTGTTGTTCCTCGCGTTGTTGGCCATGGCCGGTGCGTGGGCGTACACCGCCGGCGTGTTCGACCGCTTCGGCGGAGGCGGCGCAGCTCCGACCACCACGTCGGAGACCCCGACCACCGTTACTGAGACCGAGGTCATCGAGCCGGAGACGGGGAACGCTGAGCCGGAGCAGCCGGCCCGCGAGCGCGAAACCGTCACCGAGCGGCACGCACCCGGCACCGTGAGCTTCGTCGAGCCGCCCGAGCGCCAGCCCGCGCCTGCCCCGGAGCAGCCGGGTGAACCTTCGGTCGTCGATACGCCTGCTCCTGCCCCGAGCACACCCGCGCCCGCTCCTGCACCGCAAGACACCCCGGCGCCTGCACCTGGGCTAGAATTGCCGAATCTTGAGAACTTGCTCGGAGGTGGCAGGTAAAAATGTTGATCGCGGACCGGTACGAACTCGGCGACGTCATCGGTACCGGCGGGATGTCGGACGTCTACGCCGCCACCGACGTCACCCTCGGGCGCCAGGTGGCTGTGAAGATGCTCAAGCTCGACATGGCGCGGGACGAAAGCTTCCGCGAACGCTTCCGCAGAGAAGCCCAGAACTCCGCCCGCCTCAACCACCCGAACATCGTCTCGGTCTACGACACCGGGTCCGTGGAGACCTCAGGCGTGGACGTGCCCTACATCGTCATGGAGCGAGTCATGGGCCTCAACCTGCGCGACATCGTGCGCAACGAGGGCCCGCTGAGCCCCGAGCGCGCCGCCGCGCTGCTGCAGCCAGCTACCCGCGCGCTGCAGGCCAGCCACGACGCGGGCATCATTCACCGCGACATCAAACCCGCCAACATCATGGTGACCAACACGGGCGCCGTGAAAGTGATGGATTTCGGCATCGCCCGCGCGTTGGACGATTCCACCTCCGCCATGACGCAAACCTCCGCCGTCATCGGCACCGCCCAGTACCTCTCCCCTGAGCAGGCACGAGGCAAGGCCGCCGACGCCCGCAGCGACATCTACGCGCTCGGCTGCGTGATGTACGAGGCCGTCACGGGTGTGCCGCCGTTCGAGGGCGAATCACCGTTTGCGGTCGCCTACCAGCACGTGCAGGAAGACCCAGTCCCGCCGTCGGAACGCATTATCAACGAGCTCGGCGTGACCCTGTCGGACAACGAGGCAGTGAACATCGACTCCGTCATCCTCACCGCGATGGCGAAGCACCCGGACGACCGTTACCAAACGGCCCTCGAGATGGGCGATGACCTCGCGCTCCTGGAACGCGGCAGCGTGACCAACGCCGCCCGCACCCACCTCGCGGCCGCCGAGGAAGCCACCGACCGCACCGTCATCGCAGGCCAACCGGTGCCTGCGGCGGCCCCGGTGCGCAGGGAGGCGAAGGCCCCGGCCGAAGGCGAGCACACCCGCTACGAAGACCACCGCCGCGCCAACGAGAAGACCGCGCGCGACACCACCTGGATGAAGTGGCTCGCCGCCCTGCTCGGTCTCGTGCTCGTCGGCGCGCTCGGGTGGTTCGCGTACGACTACTTCTCCGGCGACGAGCCGGCCGAACAGCCAGCGCAGCAAGCCATGATCGTGGTGCCGGAGGTTGCCGGCAAGCCGCGTGCTGAAGCCGTCGCCGAGCTGGAAGGCCTGGGCTTCCAGGTCTCCGTCTCCGAGGCGCCCAGCCCGGACTTCCGCCGCGGCGATGTGATTTCCACCAACCCCGCCGCTGGCTCTGAGCTGCAGAAAGGCACCCTGATCACCGTCACCGTCTCATCCGGCAAGGAGATGACAGACGTGCCGGACATCACTAACCTCACCACAGAAGAGGCGATGGAGGAGCTGGAGAAGGCTGGCCTGGAGCTCAACCCGAACGTGCGCCGCGAGTCCGACTCCAACATCCCGGAGGGCATCATCCTGGGCCAGCAGCCCGTTGGCGGCACCCAGATTGCGAAGGGTTCGCGCATCTCCATCACCGTCTCCAGCGGGCCGGACATGATCCAGGTGCCGTCGCTCGTGGGGCTGAACGTGGAGCAGGCCACCGCGACGCTGTCGTCGTTGAACCTGCGCGCCACCGTCACCCACGTCGACTCCGCCCGCCCCGACGGCGAAGTGCTGGCCGTGGCCGGCGAGAACACCGACGTGGAGAAAGGCACCACCGTCGAGCTGCGCGTGTCCAACGGCATGTTGATGACGATGCCGCAGATCACCCGCATGACCCCCACCGAGGCCGACCAGGCCATGCGCGACGCCGGTTGGAACGGCCGCCTCGTTGCAGGCCCCACGGTGCCCACCGGCGCGCTTGTGGACGAAGGCAAGATCGGCCACCAGCAAATCCCCGCCGGCGACACCATCCGCCGCGACCAAGCGATCGGCTACAACCTGTGGAAGTTCGACGCTGGTGCCCTCCTGCCACAAAATAACGCAGCTGGCGGCCAGGCTGATACAGTCGTGCCACAGAACCCGGGCAATACTCTTCGCGATGTCCGGCGCGGGTTAGGTCTGTAACCGCAACACAGCAACAAACGGAGTGTGACATGCCCAAGGCAAAAGTAACCAAAGACGCAACCCCGGTAACCAGCACCTCCACCGGCGCGTCCCGCACCCCGGTGAAGGTGAACACCGGCGGCACCCCCACCTGGTACAAGGTGATCATGTTCGGGCTGATGATCCTCGGCCTGGCGTGGCTGATTTTCTACTACATCGCCGGCGACCAAATCATGTGGCTCGCACAGCTCGGCCCCTGGAACTACGCCATCGGTTTCGCCGGGATGATCCTCGGCCTGCTTATGACGATGGGCTGGCGCTAGCTAGTTGCTTAGCCGCCGCGCGGATCGCCTCGTCGATATCCTCCGCCTCCACTGAGGGAAGCGCGACCGTGCTGAACTGTGGGCCCATGACCTACGCCAGTTCGGACCACAGCTCCGTCCCCGGCGCGCGCCCGACCACAATCGCCTCAAGTTTCTTCTTCAGCGCCTTGATCCTGCGCTTCACCATGCGCCGTTGCGAGCGGGTTAAGCGTCTTCGCCCATCGCCATAAGGGTGGCCTCGCCGAAGCTGCACGCCCGCACGATGTCACCCTCTTCGAGGTCGAGGCACGGGTCGTGTGGCGGGAGGATTTCAATCCCGCCGTTGCCGTCGTCCCTGATCATGCGCCGGAGCTCGCGGCCTACTTGCAATGCCTCGTCGGGCCCGTACCAGTCCGGGGCATTCGGCGATTCGGGTCGTCTCATGGAGACCTGCGCCTCAACCTCCTCGTCCCCTTCAGGCACGTTGACCACGATTACGCCGACGCAGAGCGAGTCCTCGCGGAAGCAGTCGTGCGAGGCGAGCTCATCCTCATCAAACCCCTCATCAAGCCACTCATAGGCCTCGAGGAACGCGTCCACGTCGAAGACCTCGGTGTCGTAGTGCAGCCGGTAAGTTTTGAATTTCATGCTCGATTTCCCCCTGTTTCGTGTGTGAGCGAGCCCCGTATTGGCAAGCTTGACGCTATCCAGCGCACAAGGCGCGGGGGAAGACCTTGGATGCGCATCTTCATGCGCAGCCGGGAGGGAACCGGGCGGGGGTTTCAACCGTCTAAAAGAGTTGGGCGTGCTTTCCACACCTGTGGATAACTCTGTGCACTACTTCCACAGGCCACCCCGATGTCCGGTTCACGGTTCGAACATCGCAGTACATCTCGGCGTGTCGCTCACCGTGTTCGGCGAGCCGTTCGGGTAAGCACACCGCTGTAATTCTCCACATTGTGGATAACCTCTGTGGATAACTCGTGTGGATAACCCACAGCGTCACATGAAGTACACCGGCGCCACCGACGGAATGGTCAACCCCCACACCACCACGCACGCCAGCACCAGCGACACCCCAGCCGCCACCCACCGCGTGCGCGCATTCGGCGAGGTCAGCGGCCACCCCATCGCCGCCCCTGCCGCCAGGCCGCCCAAATGCCCCCACAGCGACACCGACGGTGCCATAAACGTGTACACCAGATTGACTGCCACCAGGACGAGGGGTGCGCGCAGGTCGGTTGATCGTCGACAAGCAATTGCGACCAACACCGCCATGAGCATGTACAACGCCCCCGACGCGCCCGCCGTCGGCACCATAAAGTTAAAGCCCAGCACCGCCGCCGACGCCCACAACACCCCCGCCACATACGCCACCGCGTAAGGCCCCGTGCCCACGAAACGCTCCACCTCGGCGCCGATGAGCACGAGCATGAACATGTTCAGGAACAGATGCGTGATATCCAGGTGCATGAAACCGCTGGTGAGAACGCGCAGGTACCCGGGGCCGTCGACAAGCGGGCCCCACAGCACCGTCGCCGAACCCGCGGCCGAATCCCACACCACATCCGAAATCGAGTGCGCCTGCAGCGCCGCCACCACAAACACAAGGGTGCACACCGCGGCAATCGCAGTCGTCGCGGGCGCACCCCGAAGTACGTTCTTGAGCATTTTGCTTATCGACGAAAACGCCCCCGCACACAACGGGGGCCACCTTCAAATTGACGCCTAGGCGATCTCGACGGACTCGATCACCACGTCCTCCACCGGTCGATCCATGCGGCCGGTCGGCACGTTCGCGATCTCGTCGACAACCTTCTTCGAGGCCTCATCCGTCACCTCGCCGAAGATGGTGTGGCGGTTGTTCAGCCACGGAGTGGCGTCCACGGTGATGAAGAACTGGGAGCCGTTCGTGCCCGGACCCGCGTTCGCCATAGCCAGCAGGTACGGGCGGTCGAACGTGAGCTCCGGGTGGAACTCGTCCGCGAACTGGAAGCCCGGGCCGCCGGTGCCGGTGCCGGTCGGGTCGCCGCCCTGGATCATGAAGCCCGGGATGATGCGGTGGAAAATCGCACCGTCGTAGAACGGGCCCTCGTTGGAGCCGGACGCGTTCTGCGCGGAGTACTCGCGCTCGCCGGTGGCCAGGCCGGTGATCGTCTCGACCGTTTTCGGCGCGTGGTTACCGAAGAGATCGATCACGATGTCGCCGTGGTTCGTGTGCAGAGTCATAGTCTGTGTCTTCTGAGTCATGGGTTCCAGGGTACGCGCGTTGGGGCCGGGTGGGGGCTGCGCGTTGTTTTCCCTGGGCTCGCCCGCCCCAACCCCGAACCGGCTACAGCCCGGCGACCACCTCGTCGCGGGCGGCGACCATGTTGCGCAGCGACGGGTCTACCTCGGCGTAACCGCGGGTCTTCAGGCCGCAGTCCGGGTTGACCCAGAGGCGCTCGGTCGGCACGTTCTCAAGCGCCGCCTTGATCAGGCCGACCATCTCCTCCGTGGACGGCACGCGCGGGGAGTGGATGTCCCACACGCCGGGGCCGATCTCGGAGTGGAAGGTCTCGTCGAGGTCCTCGAGCAGCTCCATCTTGGAACGGGCGGCCTCGATGGAGGTCACGTCGGCGTCGAGGGCGGCGACGGCGTCGATGATCTGGCCGAACTCGGAGTAGCAGAGGTGGGTGTGGATCTGCGTCGACGGCTCCGCCTGCAAGGAAACCAGGCGGAACGCGCGCACGGCCCAGTCGAGGTAGGCCGGGCGGTCGTCGGCGCGCAGCGGCAGCAGCTCGCGCAGCGCCGGCTCGTCGATCTGGATGGCCTTGATGCCGGCTTCCTCCAGGTCGCGCACCTCGTCGGCAAGCGCGACGCCAATCTGGTCGGCGGAGACGGAAAGCGGCACGTCGTCGCGCTTGAAGCTCCAGGCGAGGATGGTCACCGGGCCGGTGAGCATGCCCTTGACCGGCTTTTCGGACAGGGACTGCGCGTACGCGGACCACTCGACCGTCATCGCCTCAGGGCGCGAGACGTCGCCGACCACGATCGGCGGGCGGGTGCAGCGGGAGCCGTAGGACTGGACCCAGCCGTTCTCGGTGACGACGAAGCCGTCGAGAAGCTCTGCGAAGTACTGCACCATGTCGTTGCGCTCCGCCTCGCCGTGGACGAGCACGTCCAGGCCGATCTCTTCCTGCAGCTCGATGACCTGCTTGATTTCGGTGCGCAGCGCCTCCTGGTACTGCTCGTCGGTCAGGGTGCCTTCGCGGTGATCGGCGCGCGCTTTGCGGATTTCCTGCGTCTGCGGGAAGGAGCCGATCGTGGTGGTCGGCAGCGCGGGCAGGCCGAGGGTGTCGCGCTGGACTTGGTTGCGCTCGCTAAACGACGGCTGGCGCTCCACAGCGCCCTCCGGCAGCTCGGCGACGCGCTTGACCACTGCCTCGTTGTGGATGGTGGTGGACTCTGCACGGGTGCGCACGGCGCGGTCGGACTGCGCGAACGCCTCGACGGCCTCGTCCGCGCCGGCGACGAGCGCCTGGATCTCGGCGAGCTTCTCGTCGGCGAACGACAGCCACGGGGCGACCTCGACCGGCAGGTTACGCTCCGCCTTCAGGGTGTGCGGCACGTGCTGCAGGGAGGTGGAGGTGGACACGGACACGGTGCCGTCTGCAACGGAGCGGCCGAGGGTTTCGAGCACCTCGGTGCGCTCGCGGAGGTTGGCGGCCCAGACGTTGCGGCCGTCGATAAGCCCGGCGACCAGGTGGGTCTCGGCGGGGATCTGGGCGCGCACGCGCTGGGCGTAGCTGTCGTCGGCCTCCAGCGTCCACGGGGCGAGGTCGACGTGCACGGCCTCCGGCTTCAGCTCGGCAATCACCGGCAGGGCCTCGCGCGCGGAGCCGTACGGGGTGGTCAGGTACACGTTCGGGCGGGCCTCGGCGCCGAGCAGCTCGGTCCAGGCCTCGCGCAGGCGGGCGGCGATGTCGGCGTCCGGGGTGGACAAGTCGGCAACCACGGCCGGCTCCGCAACCTGCACCCATTCCACGCCTGCGTCCTTCAGCGCGGCGAAGACCTCCTTGTAGGCCTCAACCAGCGCGGGCAGCAGCGACCACTCGGCCGGCTTGGACAGCGCGATGAGGGTGACCGGGCCAACGAGGTACGGGCGCACCTTGTGGCCGGCCTCGCGGGCTTCCTCCACGATGCGCAGCACGCGCTCCGGCACCGCCTTGATCTCCTGGCCTGCCGAAATCTCCGGCACGAGGTAGTGGTAGTTGGTGTCGAACCACTTGGTCATCTCCAGCGGCACGCGGGTGTCGTTGCCGCGGGCGAGCGCGAACTCTTCGTCCAGGTCAACCCCGCCCGGCACGAGGCCGACGGTGAGCGCGGTCTCCAGCACCGGGTCGTAGAGCGCGACGTCGGCGGGGATGGCGTAGTCCTCGGTCAGGCCCAGGTCGCGCAGGTGGTTGTAGTTGTTCACGCGCAGCGCGTGGGCGGCGGAGCGGAATGCGTCGGCGTCGATGCGCCCTGCCCAGTAGCTTTCCAGTGCGCGCTTGAGCTCGCGGTTCGCGCCGATGCGCGGGTAGCCCTCGATGGTGGCTTTGGGGAATGCAGTCATGGTTGTCCTTTATTTAATGAATACCGATGCGGTTCAAAAAGTCCCGCGTGACGTCGAGGTTGTTGTGCGTGTAAATGTGCAGCCCGCCGGTTCCTGCTTGCAGGATATCCTGGGCTAGCTGGGCGGTCATGCGCATGCCCGCCTCGTATTCCTCTTCCGGGGTTGCGGCTTGGAGCAATTGCTTTTCGACGCGCTCAGGCACCTCAATCCCCGAAAGCTGACCCATCCGTTGCACCCGCTTCAGCGAGGTCATCGGCATGATGCCGGGGATGAGCGGGATGCGCACACCGGCAAGCCGGGCGACCTCCACGAAGTTGAGGAAGTCTTCGGCCTCGAAGAACAGCTGCGTGATGGCGAAGTCGGCGCCGAGGCGCTGCTTGGTCAGCAGCACGTCCAGGTCGTGGTCGAAGCTGCGCGACTCCTCGTGCCCCTTCGGGTAACAGGCCACCGAGAGGGCGAGCTTGCCGGCGGCGAGCCGGTACGCCTCTTCTTCCTGCACATCCTGGATGAGGTTGAGCAGATCGGTGGCGTGGCGCAGGTAACCGTCCGGCAGCCCTTGTTCAGGTAAGTCCCCGCGCAGCGCGAGGAAGCCGCGGACGCCAGCGTCGATAAGCGTGCGAATCCACTCGGCAAGCTCATCGCGCGTGCCCGCGGTGCAGGCGAGGTGCGCGATGGTGCGAAGCTCCGTGGTGTCCGCGATGCGGGAGATGAGCGCCGCGGTGCCCTCGAGCCACTCGCTGCGCTGCGAGCTGGTCACCGAGACGTAATCCGGCTGGTACGCGGCAAGCCCCGCGATCAGCGCGTCGAGCTTCTCGGCGTCCTTGTCGTTGCGCGGCGGGATGAGCTCGAAGCTCAACGCCGTGCGCGGCCGGGGCCGGGGGCGACGGATGAGCGGTGACGTGTCCTCCCGGTCGAGAGGTGCCGAGGCGGAAAGCCGCGTCGAAGGTGCAACTTCGAACATGGCGGACCTTTCACTCGGCGGGTAATGCACCGTAAGAAACACTGTGACAAAACGCGGTGACAAAACGCGTGTCAAAGCGGCTGTCGTACGGCTCTTTGAAATCTATTAAGGCGGTTGTGGCGCCACAATCAGCCCACCCGATTTGCCCACGTTGGCGCTGGTTGCACGGTTGCTACAGGTGAATATTAATCCGGAAAATGAACAGCTTGGTCCACTTCGGCGTAACGCTTGGTCCGGGCTTGCCCCGGCGCGCTTCGCTACCCTCGGTGGTGTTCAACGCAAAACAAAACCTGCAATCAATGAAGGAGCACACCATGAAGCCCGCGACCGTCCTCGCCCTCGCCAAGGGCGCCAACGAGACCTACAAGTACTTCCGCAAGAACGACCAGAAGCAGCAGCGCGAGATTTACTCATCCCTGCTGGAGAACCTGAAGAGCGACGGCAGCCTCGACGACCTGCACGACAATCTCGAACCGGAGGAGCTCGAGCGCCTCTTCGGCGCAGCGCGCGCCAATGCCGGCGACATCACCCGCGACATGCACGACCGCCTGGACCGCCGCCGCGCGAACTTCGCCGCCACCGCCCCGGCGCGCAAAAAGTACCGCGAGGAGCTGCTGAAGGAAGCAGATGCGAAGAAGAAGAAGGGCTCGTCGACCATCGGCAGCATCTTCAAGTGGACCCTCGGCCTCGGCGCGGTGGCCGGTGGCGCGTGGGCGCTTTGGGAGTTCCTGCTGAAGGACAAGCTTGACGGCGACGACACCGACACCTACAAGCCGGCGCCCTCCCGTGAGGAGAAGGCAGCGAACGGCTCCTCCACGCTGGTCTACTCCACCCGTACCGAGGACGCGCGCGAGGCCGCCGCACGTGAGGCCGGACGCACCGACGGCATCGAGGACGGCGGCGTGCACCCGGCCGACGTCGGCGGCAAGCACGAGCTTATCGACGACACCACCGGCACCACCGATCTCGGCCGCGAGGGCCTGAGCACGCTTGATACCCTCGACGACAACCAGCGCAAGGCCACCGGCGGCAACAAGGACAAGTAAGCCCGACCCCCTACTGCCCCACTAGACCGCCTCGCGCCACCCCGCCATCAGGTGCCGCACGAGGCGGTCTCGTACGAAGCTTTCCGACGGCGCCGACGAAGCCCCGAGCTGGGACGGCGAGCGTTTGGACAAGGCGATCCGCGCGGCCTCCCAGTCGGTGGTGACGAACAACGTGGGCGACAGCCACACCACCTTCGGTAAGGGTTTGAGCCCGTTCTTCCTCTCGCTGTCGCTGTGTTTCGGCGCCCTGATCACGTTCATGGTGTACCCGCAGTGGTCGCAGCGCGCGGTGGATTCGGGCACGCACCCGATTCGCGCGCACCTGCACACGATCCTGCCCGCGCTGATTATCGGTTTCTTGCAGTCGGTGGCGCTGTGGATCGTGCAGCTGTTCATCCTGGACGTGGAGCCGACGCACCCGTGGGCGATGCTCGCGGTGCTGGTGTTCATCGACTGGGTGTTTGTCAACGCGGTGACGGCGCTGAATACGGTGCTGGGCCCCGCGCCCGGCCGTTTGGCCGCGATGGCGCTCATGTCGCTGCAGCTTGTGGCCTCGAACGGTGTTTATCCCCCGGAGGTGCAGCCGGACTTCATCCAGTGGGTGCACAGTTGGGACCCGATGCGCTACTCGGTGGATCTGGTGCGTTACGGCCTGTTCTCCACCTCTGATTACGACCCGCGCATGTGGCAGGCCGTCGCCTACCTCACCGTGGTTTCGGTGCTCGCTTTTGCACTATCTACCACGGCGTTGTGGCTGCGCCGCCGTATGCTGAAGTCGCACCTGCACCCGGAGATTTCTGTTTAGCCACTACCATGGGCGGGGCTTACTGCTATGACCAATCGAAAGGACACCAATAGCATGTTCAACCCCCTGAAGCTCATCCCCTCCTCCGTGTTCACCAAGCAGGACAAGGCGAAGTTCAAGGTCGCCTCTGGCGCGCTGCGCGTGCCGACGGGCCTATACATCCTGAACTCCGGCCTGGGTAAGTTCGGCGTAGACAAGGAAGGCGCAGAAGGCCTGCGCGACATGGCCTCCACCGGCATCCCGGCGGCGAAGGAGTTCGACGCGGAGACCTTCGCGAAGGCGCTCGCTTCCGGCGAGACCGCCCTCGGCGCGCTGCTGCTCGCACCGTTCGTGTCCAACCGCTTCGCAGGCGTGAGCCTCGCGACGTTCGGTGCCGGTCTGCTCACGATGTACTTCGGCGACCCGGACAACACCGAGGCCGATGGCATCCGCCCGTCCGACCAGGGCAAGGCCCTTGGTAAGGACGTGTGGCTGCTGGGCACCGGTGTGGCCCTGGCCGCCCTGCCACGGAAGTAAACTCGGGCGCTGGAACGCGCTCTAACCTGCCCCCGTTCACACTGTTATGGGGCTCTTCGTGATTGGGAGTGCGTAGGTTGTTTCTAGGCCCCTGGGGTGTGGCACAAGATATGGGGGTCCTTGCTGCGTTAAGGATGTAGGTGTTCAAGCCAATCCACAACACAACAAGGACCCTGCGATGCAGCCTAGTTCCAACATCGTCGCCGACACCATTTGCCGCACCGCGGAGCTCGGCCTGGCGATCACGAATGCCGCGCACAACGATGAGTGCACCGTCATCGAGTGCGAAGCTCTCGCCCCGATCAACGCGTGCCCCGCATGCGACCGGCCTGGTGTGCTGCGCGATCACGCCCACCGTGAACTGGTGGATTTGCCTGTCGTCGGGTTTCCCACGAAGCTGCGGGTGCGCCTGCCGCGGTATGTGTGCACCAACCAGGTGTGCCCGAAGAGGGTCTTCCGGGCTTCTCTTGCATGTGCTGATGACCGCTCGAAGGTCACCCACCGGGTGGTGCGCTGGATCCTACAGCGTTTAGCGATCGACCGGATGAGTGTTGCCGCCACCGCCAAGGCACTCGGTATCGGCTGGCAGTTGACATGCGATTTGGCTCTTTCTATGGCCAGGGAGCTCGTCGCTGACCCCGACCATTTGGCTGGGGTGCGCATCATCGGGGTTGATGAGCACAAATGGGCCCACAACCGGCGTGCGGCTGGCGGTGGGTTCGTCACCGTGATCGTGGATATGACCCACCAGCACACCGGTCAACCCGCCAGGTTGCTTGATGTCATACCGGGCAGAAGTGCGCACGTGCTCACCAGGTGGATCAACCAACGCCCGAAGGCGTTCCGTGACCAGGTGGAGGTGATCACCATGGATGGGTTTCAGGGCTACGCCACCGCAGCCGATGAGGCGCTTCCGCAGGCTACGCGGGTGATGGATCCGTTTCATGTGGTGCGTCTTGCTGGCGACAAAGTCACCTCGTGTAGGCAGCGGTTGCAGCGTGAAACCTATGGTCGGCGCGGTAGAACCAACGACCCCTTGTATAAGAACCGTCGCACCATGCTCACCCGCATCGACCTTTTAACCGGCGAGCAGCAACATCGCCTGGATGCGTTGTTCAACTACGATGACGATTACGCCGTGCTGCAAGAAACATGGCTGGTGTACCAAGAGATCATCGACTGCTACGACGACCCGAATAAGCGGCGTGCGAAAACCAAGATGCGCAGATTAATCGACAGGCTGCGCGGGCTTCGTCAAGCCGGGCTAACGGAGCTTGCCCAACTCGGGCGCAGCCTGCACAAGCGGCGCACCGACATCCTCGCATTTTTCGACATCGGCGCCTCCAACGGCCCGGTCGAAGCCATCAACGGGCGCCTTGAGCACCTGCGCGGCATCGCACTCGGGTTCCGCAACATCAACCACTACATCTTGCGGTGCCTGATCCACTCCGGAGGCCTGCAACCCAAGATCAACGCACTCTAAAACGCGAAGAGCCTGTTATGGCAGCTGGGACGGGGGTTTCGCATTCGTTGAGGCCGCCCACCCGCGGCGCGCTCGCGACGCCGTAACTCTGGCGAAACGCGAAACACCCGCCGGGATTGCTCCCAGCGGGTGTCGCAAACAGGCTACCTAACGCGGTCGACTGTCCTATTTGGTCGTGGACTCAGCAACAGTGTTGCCGTTGAGCTCGACCGACACGTTGGTCTCGGACTTCGAGCCTTTCTTATCCGTCTTCTCCTTCTTGGGGCTCTCCGTCGGGATCTCGCCGGACGAGCCGCCCATCAGGGTTTCGTTATCCAGTGCCTTACCAATCTGGTAGGAGGAGGTGTACTCGCCAGCACCGCAGGCGCGCAGAACCGCGTCGGCTACAAGCAGGCCGTAAGTGATGACGCCGAGCGTACCAGCGGCCAGACCGATGAACTCGGGGTTGACCACCTGAACGTTGAACGCACCCTGCGCCTGAGCCGCACGCTCAGCACGCTCACGGTCGTAGATGCCAAGACCACGCTGGATGTAGTCGTTGGCCTCGCGGATCGCGGCGTTGACCTGAGCGGACACGCCCTCCAGGCCCGGAATCTGCACCTGAGCCAGGATGCCCACCGGGATGAGCAGCAGCAGCGGCGACAGCGCGCCTGCGAGCGCACCGAGGCACTTGCCGAGGTCCTCGCTGGAGCCAGAACCAGTATTTTGCGTGGTCTTATCCTCGATCGTGATGGTCAAGGTGCGCTGGTAGGACTGGTTGCCACCGTGGTCCACCACAACGTATCCGACCTCACCCGATTCATCACCCTTCGGCTTCAGGATGAGGCCGTTGCCGGTCCTTTCAATCTCCCGGATCTTCTCAGCGCCCCGCGTCAGGATGAGGTCCGCGATGTCGTCCGGGAAGTTGATCGTGATGTCGTTGTTGTTGTTTTGGACGATGTCGACTTCCGCCAAATCAACGTTCGTACCGTTCACACGGCCAGGAGCAATCTGTCCGGACTGCGCGATACCTGCGGGGACAATCTCCAGGAACACCATCCGCAGCACACGATCGTTGTCATCCCGCTCCTCGACACGGACCAGCTTGCCCTCGGTACCCTCCTTCGCGTTGACGCGGAAGGTGCCGTCCACCGTTTCGGTAGTGACGTATTCGCCGCCCGTGACAACCTCGAACTTGCCACCGTTCTGCATCTTCGGGATATCGGTGTACCCACCGACCGGGATGATCGAACGCTGTTCGTGGATCTTGCGCGACTTACCTTCGACGATGTTGATCCGGTAACGGTTAATTACCTTGCCGTTCTCATCAGTTTCGTGGACGATGCCGTAGTTGCCCGCGGCGCCTTCCTTGGGCTGCAGCACCCAATCGTTGCCTTCGCGGCTCGGCGTCTTGAAGTGCGTACTACCCTCAGCGAGCGTGAACGTGTGCTTGTCGTTCACGATGGTCGCACGGAACTCAGAGTTCGTGGCAACCTGGTAGGTCAGCTCGCCCTTCGCAGGTTCCTTGATGGTGAGACGGTATTCCGCCCACACACCACGTGCGTCCTTCACCTCAATTACAGCCGTGCCCGTTTTGCCCTCTTTACCAGTGATGACGAACTGGTTGTTCGCCTGATCACGAGTAATCTCAATGAATTCCGCGCCTTCCTTGATGCGGTATTCGTCGTCCGTGCTACCAGGGATGCGAGCGGTCGAGTTCCAAGTCATCACGCGCTCAAGCGGCTTGACATTCGAGTTTCTGCCCGGCTTCACATTGATGGTGTATTCCTCGAAGAGGAAGCCGTCCTCAGTGCGGTTCTCGATTACCAGGGTTCCGTTAGCACCGTACTTGAAGTCGAGCTTCAGAACCGCGTTGTCGTCGCTCAGATCGGTATTCTCAGCAACGAGATTCTTGGCGGCTTCCTTGTCCTTGAAACGCAGCTTCGTGCCGGTGAGGTCGAGGGTGTTGTCCGAAGTGATGTCGTACTCCATCTTACGAACCGGAGCCGGCGACACCTTGTAGGTGTACTTCACGATCGACTTGTACTCGCCATTGGGGTTGCCGTGGAAGGAAAGCTGCTCCTCGACGACAGTGACTTCGCCTTCAGCACCCTCCTTGAAACGGAGCTTCCAGTCGCCCTCACCCAGGGTCGACCTGTCGAAGTCGATGATGTCCTTATACGTCTCCTGCGGGTTGTCAACGTCGAACCGGAGCCTGTTACGCGGGCGCAGGTTCGCTTCGGTTCTACCGCTACCCGGATTAAGGGGCTCTAGCTTGTCGCTACCACGGAAAATGTCGACGATCGCGCGGTCCAGGACCTCACGGGAACGCTTATCGGTGTCGAAGTTGTTATCCTGGCGGCTCGGGTTGACGTCGAGCTTCCACACTCCAATGAGGGCACCAGTCTTCTTGTCAAGGATGTGGACAATTGCCTGACCGGTGTAGCCGTCGCGTGGCTTAACCGCCCAGACGTCGCCTTCCTTACCGTCGATCTTGCCCCGGCCATCGGTTACATCGATGTCTCCGCTAATAACCTTGTATACCCACTCGTCGCGGCGCTCGATGTTCACCGTATCGGTCGTTTCGATCGAGTACTCGCGAATCACAGGGCCGGAGTTGAGATCCTTCTGGATCACGAGGGTGTAGTGGTAGCGGACACCATTGTTATCGGTGAACTCGATAACGACTTCGCCCTCAGTGTTGGCGTCCTTAGGCTTGATCACCCAAGTGTCGTTGTCGCCCTCGGTGACTGTGACCTTGTCTTCACCCGAAATAATCCGGTACGTGCCACCGCGGCGTTCAATAACGGCGGAAGACGTGCTCAGAATCTCGCGCGTGACGTCGAACTTCGAGGTCGTGTTCTCAATGGTAACGATGTTCTCGCGGACGTTGCCGGATTCCTCGGTGATCTTCACGATCACCTGGCCGCGCAGCTCAGGCTCAGTTACCTCAATCTTGACCTGATTCTCGTCCTGCTTAACCTCGAGGCCACCAGGCAAGACTTGGTGCTCGTTGCCATCAGCATCGATGTACACGGGTTCTTCGACACGATCGCCCCGGTTCTTCTTGATGACCTTCACGCGGTCCTGCGAATCCGGGTTGATGGTGTAGAAGAAGTTGTTGACCTTGACGTTGGTCTGTGTTTCTACCTTGATGGTGTCGGAGACCTTGATGCGGTAGATGTACTGATTGCCTTCGCTATCAGTAATCAGGAGCTCAACGTCGCCCTCACCCTTGAACCCGGACTTCGGCTTGATCTCCAGCTTGCCGTCGTCGGTGCGCTCAACGTCAACGATCTCCCCGCCCCGGATAATCTCGAAAGTCCACGAGCCCTTAACCGCTCCCGGAACCTCGATGATCTTGGAATTATCGTTCTGGGAGAAGCCAGCGAAGTAGTAGAACTCCTCAACTTCCTTCACCGATTCGTAGACCTTCTCGGTGTAGTAGTTCTCGGTGATCTGGACCTCGCGGGTGGACGTCACCGGAGCCGGGGTCACGGTCCGTGTCTCGGTGACAGTGGTGGCTGGGACATCGACAACCTGGGTGCGGGTAGGCGTGGACCAACGCGTCGCAGTCACTGTCGACGCAGGCTTAGTCACCACGACGGGCACATCGGAGACCGTCTCGGTAACAGTCGTCGGCTTGCCCGTCTTGGTCTCACGGGTGATGTATGGACGCGGAATCTCGGTGATCGTCTTCGTCACAGCCGGCGTCGTCTCGGTGACGGTCACGTGCTTGGTCACCGGCGACGGTGTAACCGTCTTCGTCTCAACGGTCACAGGACGAGTGACCCGGGTGGTTCGCGTCACGGTGGGAAGCGTAGAGCGCTCGGTGACTGTCACTACAGGGTGAGTGTAGGTCTCGGTAACCGTCCGCGGAGCCTCGGTGATGGTCTGCGTCGTCTTCGTGGCGGGGCGAGTCTCAGTCACCACCGTGGTCTCGGTCTGACCTGGTCGCTCCACGACGACCTCAGTCTTTCCGCCGCCGGGCTTCGGCTCGAAACCGGGGAGGCCGGGCTGCACAATCGTAACGATGCGCTGCACCGTCGGGTTCTTCTTCGGGTTGACGTCCAGATTGTAGTTGCGCGGAACGAGAACTGTCACATACTCGCCGAAGTTGTAGTTCTCCTCGACGGTACGGAAATTGTTGTTCTTTACGAGCACGTAGTTCGGGGTTCCATCGCCCGTGACGTCCTGCTCTTTCCAGATGATGTCGAAACCCGTCAGGGCCCGGAACATCGCGGTGTTGAGCTGGCCGTAGTAGAAGTGTCCTCGGATCTCGTTCAGTGCACCCGGATTATTGGAGAGAAGAGCCTGCAGAATGCGGTTCTGGGTCCTGATCCTGTACTCCAATGTGGGATCGGGCCGCTTCTCGTACTGCTGGTAATCAGCGATCAACGACTTCGTGACGTTGATCGCCGCAAGCTGAATGTCGCGGTTGATGCCAAGACCTTCACCGAAACGGCCGGAGTGCCCAGTGAGTTTACGCACCTCGTAACCACCCGGGACACTATCCCAAGGGCCAGGCAAACCCCAGTCGATGCACCAACCCGGGCCCATCTGGGTGGGCAGGAGGAAGGTGTTCTGGAACTGATTAGCCTTCTGATTCCCAACAATAGGATCGTAGGAGTAGAACTGCGTGAGCTCCTGCTCACTCAGAGCCTGATAAGAGTCCACGATAGCTGCAGACGAGAAGGTAGCGGCCATCGCGCTAGGTGTCGCTACAACGGTCGCACCGGATACGAGGGCCGCGGAGATGAGTCCGGCCATCGCGCGCTTTTTTACATTTGCGTTCTTCAACGGCTTATTCCTTACAGTTGGAGGGAGAAATTCGAAGTCTTACTTGCCCGCCTGAGCGGAGGTGGACGGCTTTGAATCGGATCCGGAGGATCCGTTAATCAGAAACTCACTGCCGGTGGCTTTCCCGAGCTGGTAGGAAGAGCTTGCTTCTTCCTTGCCACAGTTACGGAGAACGGTGTCTACCAGCAGCAGACCACCGAGGATGACACCCAGGGATCCTGCCGCCAAACCAATCATTTCAGGATTAGCGACTTGGAAGGCACCCTGTGCCCGAGCGGCGCGCTCCGCTCGATCGCGGTCGTAGATACCCAGGCCACGCTGAATGTAGTCGTTGGCCTCGCGGATTGCCTGGTTAATCTGCGCCGACACGCCCTCAAGACCCGGAATCTGAACCTGCGACAGAATTCCGACAGGAATCAGAAGAAGTAGCGGAGCGGAAAGGCCGACCAGGGAAGCGATACACGCCCCGTCGAGTTCGCTGGAACCATTGGTCTCGCTGCCGCGCTCGATCACAATCTCGATTTTCTCGTCGAGCTTGTACACGCCGTTGTCGATCGGGACAACCTGGATCTTGTCGCCTTTACCGCGCGGGTCCACCACGATCTTGTTGTCCCCAAGTTCGGTGAGGTCCGACGCCGGAACCAACGAGCAGGAGTTGTCACCCGTGCAGATGTTGATCTCAACGTTGTTGGAACCGCCCTTGAAATCAACCAGGTAGGTGCCGGGACGATTGGGATCGGGGTTCTTCACAATGCTCGGCTGAGGTGCCGGCGGGACGCCTTCGAGCGCATCTGGAACGGTGACCTCGACAACTCGCACCGGGTTGCCCTCTGGGTCGCGGATCTCGATAGTAGCGAAACCGCTCTTGCCGGGGTTGGCGGAAATTTCGAGCTTGCCCTTGGCCGTCTCCTTAACGGTGACGAGGTCGTTGCCGCGGATAACCTTGTAGGTCTCCTTGGGGCCGTATTCAATCTGATCCTTGATGTCCGTGTACAGGATTGTACGGATTTCCTCGAATTTGAGCGGCTCCGGCTGCTCGACAATCTCGAGGGTGTAGCGCCTCACCACAACGTCCCCGCGAGTCTCCACAACCGTCACAGTCTTACCTGCGGCGTCGGGCCCGGTGGGCTTGAGCTCCCACGTGTTGTCGTCTTGCTTAAGCTCCACCCACTGTTCGCCGTCCACAATCTGGATCGGGTTGTTGTTCAGGCGGGTGATGGTGAACTTACCGTCGGTGGTGATCTTGTAGGTGGAAGAAGTCGCGGTGTTATCCCCGCCCTTACCCGGAACAACCGTGTAGGTGTAACGCTCGATAACCGTGCCGTTCTCGTCCTTGATCACGACGGTCGCGGTACCGGTTGCACCCTTCTTCGGGGTGATGTTGAGGGTGTCGTTGTTTCGGACCACCTGCAGCACATCGTCACCCTGCACCTCAAAGGTGAAGTTCGACGAGTTCAGGGAAATGGAGGACTCGGACTTCGGGGTGAGGGTGAAGCTCTCCTCGCGAGGCTCCCCCGGGGTGATGTTGAAGACGAAGCGCTGGTCCGGCAGATCGCGGGAGTTCAGCACCTCGACTACGACCCGACCGTTAGCCCCATCGACGAACTTGAGCTGGCCGTTCTGCGGGTCGCTAGCAAGCAGCTCTTCGCCCTCTGTGACGCGAATCTTGCCACTTACGGTGACGCTGAAGGAAGACTTCACGTTCTTCACATCTTCTTTAACTGCACCCTCAGTGACCTTGATCGTGTACTCGATCAGCTCGACATTGTTGAAGAACTCGCTGATCTTGATTGTGCCGTTGGTGCCAGGAACCGGGCGGACGATCCAGTCACCCTTCTCATCCACGGTGTAGGTGAAGAGGTCCTCACCCTCCTTGATCTCAAAGCGATTGCCAGCAGTGCCGCGCCTCAAGGTGATGGTGTTGCGGTCCAGCACCTCGCGGGTGGCCTTGATGGTCTCGTAGTTGGACCCAATGGGACCCGCGACGATGGTGTAAGTGCCCACCAGGATGCGGCCATCCTGTGCGTTCTCGTCCGGCGCGTACACGTTGACCACTAGGGAGCCGTTTACCTTGTTGGTAACCTTCCAGCCGTTCGCGGTGTCTTCCCACGCCCATTCACCGGACTGGCTCACGATTTCCTTCGTGAAGCCCGCTCCACCGCGGATCTCTACCGAATCACGTTCGTTGATCTTGTGCGTTTCCACGTCAACGAGAACGTTGGTGCCCGGCTGAATCTTCAGCGTGTAGGTGAACACCTTGCCGGTGTTGTCCACGGCCTTGATCACCACGTCGCCGGTCTCGCCCTGCTTCGGAGTGATGACCCAGAAGTCGCCACGCTTCTCAATCTTTTCGATCTTGTCCTGGCCGGAAACGATCTGCGGCTCCTCCTCAACACCCGAAATATCCAGCTTGTAGGAGTTGAAGTTGCCGATGATGCGAGTTTGCGTCGCGCGGTCGGAACGCGTGTCGACCAGGAAGATGTAGTTGTTCTCGGAACCGGTCGCCTTGCCGTTGACCTTCTCAAAGACCTTTACCTCGAGCTTGCCCTGGGTAAGGCCCTCGTTCAGCTTCACCTTGTACTGGTTTGAAGAGCCAGCGATCTTTTCCAGGGTGCCCGGGCCGTTTACCTCGTAGTCCCAGCCGGCGGGGACGGTGATGGTCTGATCGAGGTTTCCGACACCTACGTTGAAGTAGTGGTTGTTCACCGTAACGTCGTTAACCGTGACCTTCTCGGTCTTCTCGTTCACCACGTTGATGACGTACTCGTTGCGGTTGCCTTCATTGTCAACAATGACAATTCGGACGTCGCCACGGCCCTCTCGCTGCGGGGTGATCTGGAGGATCTCTCGGTCGCCTTGAATAACCTTCTCAACCTTGACCAGGCCGTTGGAGTCATCGACGAACTCGATGCGCCAGTTGTTCAGGTGCGGGACCTCGATCGACTGAGACTTGTCGTTACCCGAGAATGCGAGAGCGTAACTGTAGTGACGGCGGTGGCGTTCCACCGTCTTTGTGCGCTCAACCACCTGGCGGTTAGTAGACGTCACAGTCGTCTCAACAACCTTGGTTTCCGGCGTGGCGGTAACCGTCTTGTACTCGGTCCGCGGTGCGGCGGTCGTTCGCACGTACTCTGTGACAGGTTCTGCGGTCTCGGTCACGTACGCAGTCCGAGTCGCGCCCTCGACGATCTCGGTCGGTTGCTCGGTGACCGTCTTGGTCACCACTACTGGCTGTTCTTCTTCGATCGTGATCGTGCGCTGCGGCTCGGTGACCGTGGTCGTCTCCGTCGTCCGCTGCCAAGAGGTCCGGTCGGTAACGGTAGTCACGTCCGGGCGCCTCGTCTCGGTGACCGTCACGTTCGGCTGCGTTTCGGTGACGGTTTTCTCCAAAACCGGTTGGACGCGTTGTGGCAAAGTAACCGTCGGGCGCGTAGTCACAGTCACGGTCTTATCTGCCGGACGTACGGTCGTCCCCACAGTTTCCGTCGGACGCACAGTCACGGTCTGAGTGACGGTCTTATCTGGCGCCTGAACAATCTTCGTAGTGGTGACCGGTGGCTGCTTAGCCGTCGTCGTGATAACTTCCCGGATCACCTTCGGGTCGTAGTTATCAAGACCCGGTTGCGCAACGATAATGATGCGCTGGTTTGTCTTCGCGGACATCATGTCCTGGTTGAGGTTATACGTCGTTGGCACGAGCACCGTGACGTACTCACCCGGGTTGACGTTCTTCTGCATCTGAGAGAAAGCGGCAGAGTTCTTCTTCAGGAAGTAGTCAGACTGGCCGATGACGTTGCGCTGCTGCGCCTGAATCTCGAAGCCGGTCCATTTCACGAAATCCTGGTAGCTCACTTTTGCTGGCTTACGGGCCCACCCGAAGCCGTAAGTTCCGGGCTTCACCTCGCCCTTCAAGTAGCCGCGAATCTGGTTCAGAATCTCTTGATTGTTGGAAACCAGGGCTTGGAGAACAAGGTTCTTTTTCTTGGCGTCTGCCATCCTGTTGGCGTTGTAGTCATCGATCATCAACTTCGTCACGTTGATGGCTGCCTGCTCAAGCTCCGGATCAATCTTCGGATTTCCTCCGGTGATCGGGTTGAAACCGTAGAGACCAGAGGCACCATCCAGACGGCGTACCTGGTAGCTGGTGTGCATCTGCGGCTCGTCGAGGGCCGCGTCGATGCACCAGCCCGGGCCATACGCGGTTTGAAGCTGTCCCCCGTCTTGACGCAGGGTGCGCGTTTTGTTGTAGCTAATCGCAGCCTGCGTCGCGTCGTCCGAGAGCTGGGAGTACTGGCTGGTGATGCGGACATCCGCGTCTGCGGCGGGTGCAACCACCGCGGCGCCACCAAAGGCCACTGCGGTGGAGACCACGGTGGCCATGATGCGCTTCTTCAAGTTCACGTTCTTCAACGGCTCAATCCTTTGTTCAAGAAGTCGGAGGAGATGTTCGAAGCAGCCTGGGGACCGCCTGAACACACGTCCCGAAACTGTTGAACAGTTATTCAACCGCACAAAGCGCTAAACGCATAGTTGAGATGTCGTCAATTTCGCTGAAAACGGCCTGCTATCTGCGAAAGGTGTCAAATAGATGTCCGTGACCTTGAAGTTTGTCCATTAAAATTCCAGAAAATACCAAGGTGATTTTCGCCACAAACGAACGGATTGTTGAACACCACTGGTGGCATTCACATAGGTTTAGCTCAGAAAACCCCCCGTGTGCGATCCGTCATAGCTCTGGATTGCCTTGGCGTGAGCGAAGCAAACGCTCGACACTCTAGCCCGCGAACGGAGCCAGCGCACAATCAGTCGAGCGGTTCCGGCAGCGGCCCGGCGGAGCGGTCGCCGCGGACGCGCTTGAGCACGTTCTCCGCAGAGATGAGGCACATCGGCACGCCGACTCCAGGGGTGGTGGTGGCGCCGGCGTAGTACAGGCCGTCCAGCTTCCGCGACGCGTTGGAGCCGCGCAGGAATGCAGAGCCGCGCAGGGTGTGCGCCGGCCCGATCGCGCCGCCCGACCACGCGTGGTAGCGGCCGGCGAAGTCGGCGGGGCCGAGCGTCTTGCGCACCAGTATGCGCTCGGAAAGATCGGGCACGCCGCACCAGCTGGCCACCTGCGCCACGGCGGCGTCGGCGATGCGCTGCACCTGCGGCGAGGCCTCACCGCCGTACATGTCGCCGTGTCCGATGTCCTCGGCAGCCGGCACCGGGACGAGGACGAAGAGGTTCTCGCAGCCCTCGGGGGCAACGGACGGGTCTGTGGCGCTCGGCTTGGACACGTAGATCGACTGCGAAGCACCGAGGGGGCGCGACGCCACGGGCCCGTCAAACACGGCGTCGAAGTCCGGTGCCCAGTCGCGGGAGAAGAGCAGGTTGTGGTGGGCAAGCTGCGGCAGCTTATCGCGCACGCCAAGCATCACCAGTACCGTGCCCAGGCCGGGGTCGCGCGGGGCGAACCACGTCTCGTCGTAGGTGCGCTTCGCCTTCGGCAGCAGGCGGGTCTCCGTGTGGTGTAAATCGGCGCAGGAGATGGTGATGTCGGATGGCACAGCGGAGCCGTCGATAAGCGAAACGCCCGTGGCCCTGCCCCCCTCAAACATGATGGCGCCCGCCTCGGCCCCGAACTCGAAGCGCACCCCCTGCTCCACCGCGAGCGCGTACAGCGCGTCCATCACTGCCTTGAACCCACCCTGCGGGTACTGCACGCCCTGCACAAGGTCGGTGTGGCTGAGCAGGTGATACAAACTCGGCGTGCGGTGCGGATGCGAGGAAAGAAACACCGCGGGATACGTGAGCATCTGGCGTAGGCACACGTCGGAAAAACGGCTGGCCACGAAGCTATCCAGCGGCAGGGTGAGGTAGCGCGCAAGCTTGCCCAGGTGCCTGCGAACGCCGAGCAGCGGCTTGACGGCGTTGAAGTTGGTGTAGAGGAAATTCTCGAGCGCGAGGTCGTACGCCTCCCGGGCGGTATCCAGGTAGGCGTGGAGCTGGGCGCCGGCGCCGGGCTCGATGGATTCGAACAGCGCGGCCGCCTCGTCGCGGCCCGAGGGTACGTCCACTGGAGTGTGCGCTTGCGGGAAGAGACGGTACGCCGGCGTGAGGGGGCGCAGGTCGAGGACGTCCTCGGTCCGTTTGCCGAACAGGGCGAAGAAGTGGTCGAAGGCATCGGGCATGAGGTACCAGCTGGGGCCGGTGTCGAAGCGGAAGCCGTCGATAAGCTCACTGCCCGCACGCCCCCCGTACGTGCCCAACCGCTCGAGCACCGTGACCTCGAAGCCCTCGCGCGCCAACAGCGCCGCGGTGGCCATCCCCGCCACCCCGGCGCCGATTACGGTCGCCTTCACGCGCGTCCTCCTCGCATTTGCTTCACGACAGCTCCCGCCACCAACCCCACCTTCTTCCCGTTCGGCACCCGCACGCGCACCGTGGTGAGATCCTCCGCGGGCGTGGCGTCGATGCGTTCCGTGAGCTCGCGAAACAGTGCCTCCGCGGCCGCAACGCCGGTGCGGGCGGACGTGGGGAGCAACTGGATCGCCTCGCGCGCTCGGTCCAAGTCTTCGCGGATGTCCGCCACCAGCTCGCGCTTCAGCGCCTCCGTGAGCGCCTCCGGCGTCGCGCCCGCGAGCTGCGGGAAGTACGCGCGGCCCAACTTCGCGGCGTCCTCGCCAAGATCGCGCAGGAAGTTCACCTTCTGAAACGCAGCACCCAACGCCCGGGCGCCCGCCTCCATCGTCTCCCGGTCCTGCGGCGTAGGCTCCTCGCCGCGCAAGAACACCGCGAGGCACAGCAGGCCGATGACCTCGGCGGAGCCGTACACGTACTCGTCGAAACTCGCCTTGTCGTGCGGCGCATCGCTCAGGTCCCGGCGCATCGAGCGGAAAAACGCCTCGATGTGGCGCTGCTCAAACCCGCAGCGGCGGTACGTTTGCGCATAGGCGTGCAGCACCGGGTCCGTATGCAGTCGGTGAAACGGGGCGTGCAGCACCTGTTCCTCATAGGCGGCGAGGTGCGCCTCGGGATCCTCGTGGGCATGAGACGCGGCGCCGTCGACAAGCTCATCCGCAATGCGCACCATCGCGTACAGATTGCGGATGTCCCGGCGCACCCCGGGGGCGAGCAAGCGGGCGGCGAAAGAGAAGCTGGTGCTGTACTCCTCAATCACCTGGGCCGCCGCCCTATCCGCCATCGCGTCGAAGCGGGCGAGCGCGCCCCGGCCGTGCTGCTGGGTCATGCTGGGGAGTATACGGTTACGGAATTTGCAAGTTTCGTAGACGGTGCTTCTAATAGTGAATAAAGCGTGTGCGCTGGCGATTTGGTGGTGCAACGCATGCTCTGTAATATCCTTATTCGTTCCAAGGGCCTATAGCTCAGTCGGTTAGAGCGCATCGCTGATAACGATGAGGTCGCAAGTTCGATTCTTGCTAGGCCCACAATGTTCTGGAACAATCCGGAACATCCGGGGCATTAGCTCAGTTGGTAGAGCACCTGCTTTGCAAGCAGGATGTCAGGAGTTCGATTCTCCTATGCTCCACAGGACTACAAAACCCTTCAGCTCACGGCTGGAGGGTTTTGTTTTGGGTGGGTCCTCTGGGGGTGACGGGCTGTTTGGTGGGCACACGTAGCCGTGTGCAAAGTCCCAAATTGCTAAATCGAAGTGTAAAACTGCTAATTGTTTCACACTTTAATTCGTAGTTTATCGCTAAGACTGTAAATAAGCAGGTAGATAAAGTGTGAAAGTGGATCTAGACTGCTCATCATGAGTTGGGATGCCGCACGGCTTGCGGAAATAATCAGAGAGCTCCGTGTATTCGGGGACGACACGACTCTTGTGGAATGTAAAACCGCGGCAGGAGGCCTTCCGGAAAACATCGGAGAGACGCTATGCGCATTCGCCAACATGCCACAGGCTGGCGCGATCATTCTTGGCGTTAGCGAGCGTAAAGGTTTTGCAGTCACCGGTGTTGACAATCCAGCGGAGATGCAGAAAGCGATCGCGTCAGTCAACCGTTCTTCAGTGAAACCAGCCCCGCAGCTCGAGTTTTTTCACCACATGATTGACGGAAAGCACGTCGTGGTCGTGGAAGTCACACCGTTGATTCCTACAGAGAAACCGGCAAGGTTCAAAAACAAGGCATACCTGCGTCAGGCTGACGGCGACTACCAGATGAACTCCAACGACCTAAAGATGATGGAACTCTCTGCGCTGACGGCTAGCCAGCAGACGCACTTCGACTTCCAGATTGTCCATGGGACTGACATCAGTGTGCTCGATGGCGAGGTGCTTAGGGCTTTTATCGAATCGGTGCGCCAGTCCAGAACCCGGCTATCCAGGATTGACGATGACTCACAGCTGCTCCAAATTGCCAACGTAACCGACAACCAAGGCAATCTCCGTTTCGGAGGTCTATATGGGCTCGGTTACCTGCCGCAGTCAGTTGAACCTGCTCTCGGTGCAACTGTGGCGGTGAGATTGGCTCGAGGTGACGGAAAGGGCCGCCATAAAAATCTCAAAGAGATCGAGGGACCACTGCCGGAGATGCTTGCGGAGATCATGTACTGGATCAGGCAAAACACGGACACAGTGAGCAGGTACACGGAGAGCGGCCATCTTGTCGACGAACCAGAATTTCCGCCGTCGGCTATCCGAGAGGTACTGGCGAATGCGCTGGTTCATCGGGATCTGGGGCCGTCCGTGGAAGTGGGCAAGAAAGTGGAGATCCGAATAACGGAGAAAATGCTTGTGGTGGTCAGCCCGGGTGGCTTGCGCGGATTATCCGCATCCCAACTGGAAGGTCCGGAGTTGACTAAAGCCCCTGTAAACAAGCGACTCTACGAGATTGCCCGGTATCTGAAGACACCGGATGGAGAGCGCGTCATCGAGGGTGAGGGCGGCGGAATTCAAGAGATTCTCACTGCTACGAGGGAGGCGCGATTACCCAAGCCGCACTTCATCGATAATGGCGTCACGTTCAAAGTGTTATTTCCCCGCGGTTCACGTTTCAATGAGAACGAGAATCAATGGCTCGAGGATCTACAACGACGACGAAATCGGCGCCTCATTCCGATTGAGGAAGACCTACTGGTAAACCTACATAACCAGGGCGGAGCTACGCTGCAGCGCATCGTGCAGACGTATACCCCGTTGGGTGAGAGGGCATGCAAGCGGATGCTCGATCAGCTCTCGGACAACGAGTTTCTGGATTACGAAGACGGCGTCTATTACGTCGTCGGAGAGAAGACCCGTTCTGACGGTAAGGCGAGTCTTAAGAGTGCGGACGAGCAGCTCTTGCGGTCCTTAGGAAAGAACGTTCCTAGAGTTTATGGAGCGATTGGCACGAACGGATCAATGACGATGAAGGAACTGCAGGATAGGACGAATTTGTCGCCTGCGCAGGTCCGTTACGCACTTGATCCGCTCCTCGCAGGGGGATACGTGGTCATGGTCGGAGGCCAGGGGAAGAAGGCCACGGTCTATAGCCGCGCTTAGAAGTCGGATTCTAAGCGCGGATGGAGCTTTGACACGGCACCTTGAAAGTCGCACTTTCATTCCCAGTTTGACACTTTGGTTCTCAGTTTGCTGAATAGTGGGAATCTGTGCGAAACGAGATTGCCGTTCTTGAGTCGTCCCGAATGGTTGGTCTTCGCCGAATTGCGGTCTTCGCTTCTGGTCTCATCTTCAACAAGAGCGTTGCTCTTGACCCTTCTGGGAAAGAACGCCTTGTGGATATAGCGCTTTACCGCCCGATTCGGCGATCGCCAAGAGATTAGTCACCGAGATGACCGAGTCGGCGGTTGTATGCCGAAGCGCCTGAGCGAGCGCGGAACTCGGCCGCGGCACTATGATGCGGACGCTCCTGAGGAAGTGGCTTTGCAGAGGTGGAGTTCGGCACGTCGAGTTCACCGGATTGAGGCGCTGGAATCGGCGTGCCGGAATCGGCGTATCAGACTCGGCGTCGATGTGAGGCCCACGCCCGCGGCGATTGCGGACTCGACCACTCCGCATTGCGGAGTAGTGGGTGGCTACCTACGACTCCGCAATGCGGAATAGGGCACGAATACAAGGAAGGCGGTCACCGGGGTTTTCGGTGGCCGCCTTGTTTGGGTTGTTGGGTTAGTTGTTTGCGAGGGCGAAGCCTGCCGCGCCGATGGCTGCGATGAGGGCGATGATGACGGGGATGATGATGGCTGCGATGTTGACTTCGCCGCCGTTTTCGACCTCGTTCTTCGCCTTCTCGATCTGCTTCGCTGCCTGGTCGACGACCTGGTTCGCGGTGTTGCCGGCCTGGGTGTTGGCCTGGTTGTTGGCCTGGTTGTTGG
>NZ_CAHJXO010000004.1 GCF_903645305.1 Corynebacterium sp. Marseille-P4321
CGGCACCACACCGAGGATTTACGGCTCAGAGGACAGATATAAGCCCAGCAAGCATATATTTCCAGCAACGCTAGAGGTCAGGACACATAAATCGCTGATTCTAGACACACATTTTGTCGTTTAACCCACTGACGGGCCTGGCGTTCGCAGACACACATTTTGTCGTTTAACTCGGGGGTTGTGCCAGCGTTAACCACTCGCAAGGGGTGTCTTGGGCGTTCGCACCCGGTGCGGTCAGCTTTGGCACAACAGCAAGCCGGCGAGGCGGGCCGGCAAGCGAGACAGGCGGGGGAAGGCGGCCACAAGGAGAGAGCCACCAAACCCCAAGGTCAAAGCCGAAAAAGGCAAAGCAAAGACCCGGCACCGTGTGTCCTCGGTGCCGGGCCGCTGCTTCGAATTTCTCCACCACCGAGCATAAACGAATCCTGATGAAATGCATAGTTGAACACCAAATTGTGACGCATTTCATCGGAAATGGTCGTGGAAAATAGGGGAGGTGGGGCACGGGGGCGTCGATAAGCAATTGCCCCGACGAGCCCGGTGCTAGTTTTATCCCCATGGCAACCGTGACCTTCGACAACGCGACCCGCATCTACCCCGGCGCGGACGCACCCAGCGTGAACCGGCTCAACCTGGAGATCGCCGACGGCGAGTTTCTCGTGCTGGTGGGGCCGTCCGGCTCCGGGAAATCCACCGCGCTGCGCATGCTCGCGGGGCTGGAGGAGACGAACGGGGGGCGCATCCTGATCGGGGATCGCGACGTGACAGGCGAGGACCCGAAGGAACGCGACATCGCCATGGTGTTCCAGAACTACGCGCTGTACCCGCACATGACCGTGCGTGAGAACATGGGCTTCGCGCTGAAGCTGGCGAAGAAGCCCAAAGCGGAGATCAACGAGCGCGTCGAGGAAGCTGCCGCCACCCTCGACCTCACGGAGTACCTCGACCGCAAGCCGAAGGCGCTCTCCGGCGGGCAGCGCCAGCGCGTGGCAATGGGGCGCGCGATTGTGCGCGAGCCGCAGGTGTTCCTCATGGACGAGCCGCTGTCGAACCTGGACGCCAAACTGCGCGTGCAAACCCGCACCCAGATCGCCAACCTGCAGCGTCGCATGGGCGTGACCACGCTTTACGTCACGCACGACCAGACTGAGGCGCTGACCATGGGCGACCGCATCGCCGTCCTGGATCGCGGCGTGTTGCAGCAGGTGGGCACCCCGCGCGAGCTGTACGAACGCCCCGAGAACGTGTTCGTCGCAGGGTTCATTGGCTCGCCCGCCATGAATATCGCCACGTTCGACGTGGACGGCCGCGTCGCGCGCCTCGGCCCCGTATCGGTCGAGCTGCCGAGCGCGGTGGTGCCTGACGGGCCGCAGGTCACGCTTGGTTTCCGCCCCGAGGGGCTTTCGCTTATCGACGGCTCCGCTGCCCACGCCATCCCCCTCACCGTCGAATTCGTTGAGGAGCTGGGCTCCGATTCCTACGTCTACGGCACAATCACCGGCCTGGAGGGCCAGCAGGTTGTGGTGCGCGTGCCACCCCTTTCCGGCCTGCACGAGGGCGACACCGTGCACGTGGCCGTCGACGACGGCGCGCTGCACGCGTTCTCCGCAGAGACGGGGGAGCGGTTGTAGTGCACGAACGAGGGGGTGGGATGTGAAGAAGCAGACTCGTGACACGGTAATTCAATACCTGGGGACAGCTCGGTTTGCACCCTATTTGAACGCGGCAGGCGGTAACCAGAAAACTGCTCTTCATCTCTATAGCTGGGGAGCTGATTTGGCTTCGGCCATTCAAACCACATTGTGGATGACCGAGGTCGTATTACGGAACGCAATGGACAGGCAACTGCAGGTCTGGAACGAGCGTGAAACCGGTAACGTGAGCTGGCTACTTGAACCTCCCGCTTCACCGCTACGGTCACTTACTGCAGGTAAGCGAACTCAAGCTATCGATCGTGCGGAGCGAGCGCTCGCAAAGCGCTCGCCGGCGCACCCTCGCTTTGAAGAGCCTCTAACGCACGATGACATTTTGTCTAATGCCACTTTCGCGATGTGGAAGGATCTTCTCCCTAATCACCTGCCAGAGGCAAACCCATCTAACCAGGACAATCAAAACAGGCTCCCAATGTGGGACGAGTGTTTGCACCTTGCATTTCCCGCGGTCGAGGACCCGGAAGGTGAGCGCACGTTTTGGAGGGTGTTTCACATCCACGGTCTGCGCAACCGCGTCTCGCACATGGACAGCTTGCTGAACGTCGACGTAGCGGACATTATCGGTGATGCTTTTGATCTTGTCGGCTCAATAGATCCTGCCTTGCGCAATTGGATCTCGGGAACAAGCCGTGTGTCATACGTACTCAGCCGAAGGCCAGAGATTTAAAAGAAGCGGGCCCTCAGGCGCATTCGTCCTGAGGACCCGCTTCGCTCATAGCAAGGGACCTTGTCCTTACCTTGTATCGCCTACCGTACACGACTTGGACAAATTCATCCCAAAGTAAGTGCTTAGAACGAGCTGGAGCCGCCCGAGCCGGAGAAGCCGGAGCTGAACGTCGTATCCACGCTCGACGACGAGGTGGCCTGCTGGTGCGCCTCGACGTTCGAGTCGTGCCACGAGCTCATGTAGATGTACGGCGTAAGCCCGGGGTAGTAGTAGACGGGGTCGGTGATGGTGGGCTCGCGCAGCGGCTCGTACTGCTTGACGTCGCTGAACTCGCGGCGGCGGACCTCGTCGAGGAGCTGGCGGTAGTCCTGCAGCACGCGGACGAACTCGTCGAGGAACCCGGGCGCGGTTGTGTTGTGGTCGAGCCACTCGATGCGCCCCTCAAGCTCCTCCAGGTCGCGCTTGAGCTCGGCGTCCCCGACTTGGCGGCGGGCCTCCTTCACGTCGCCGCGGATATCGGTCAGCAGGGCCCGGCGCGTCGCGGCGTCGCCCTGCTCCACGCGGAAAAGGCGGTTGATGTTGTCCTCGGCGTGGCCCGCGTCGTCAAGCGTCTGCGCCGCGGCGGCGAGCTCTTTGCCGTTCTTCAACGCCTGCCGGTCGGTGCCCACCTCGAGGCGCTGCGTCGCGTCGTGCAGCGCGAGGAAGCGGTCGCGCACCTCCTCCCACTGGCCGCGCAGCTCGGCGTTCGCGAAGGCCGAGGAGACGGAGTTGGCGCGGATATCCAGCTCGTCGAGGCGCTGGCTCAGCCCGGTGTACTCGCTGGCCAGCGCCGCGTGGTTCGCCCGGGCACGGGCAATTGCTTTGCGACGCTCCTGTCGGGTCGCGACCGCAATAGCACTACTTGCGCCGCCGACGAAGGTGCCGCCCAACGCCCCGAGGGCAGCGGTGCCCCGGCGGTCGGACTCCCAGTCGTCGTTGTAGTGCTCGGTGTCCTCGATGCTGGTAGCCGTGTTCGCGGCGGCGAACAGGCCGGCGGGGATGTTGTCGTTTTGCAGGCCCGGCTTCATCGCGTCGAGCGCCGGGGTCAGGCGCTCGCCCTCGCGCAGCAGGAGCTGGTCGGCGACGTCCTCGCCCGAGAAGATGAAGTTCTTGCGGGCCTCCATGTCGGCGCCGACAATGAGCACGCCGTCCGCGAACTTGTCGTTGCCGATCTCGTCCGGGTGGTTGTCGCGGAGGTAATTCTCCACAGTGTCGTTGACCTTCTCACGGCCGTCCGCAAGCACGATGAAGTGGATGCGGTTTACGGTGCTGGGGCGGTCGAGCCGGGCGACGTCGCGAAGCAATCGCTCCTCGTCCTCGGGTGTGAGCAAGTCGGCGGGATCCGAGATCTCCACCTCCGCCGCCTCCGCACGCTGCTCCACGACGATGGGCGCCGGCTCGTCCACCGCCGCGTACGCCGCCACACCGCCGCCGAGCGCGAGGAGTGCCGTGATGCCTGCCGCTGCCGCAATATCTTTACCCAGACTCATGGCCGCCATCGTAGAACCTAGAAGCTGGAGCTACCCCCGGCGGCGGAGAAGCCCGAGGAAGCTGAGGCTGAGGCGGCGCTGGCGGCCTCCACGTTCGCGGTGTGCCACGAGCTCACGTTGGCGTAGGTGTAGGTGTTCAGGTACCAGAAGTCCGCGTCGTACACCGCGGGCTCACGCCACTTCTCGCGCTCCTTCGTCTTGCCCAGCTTCTTGGAGCGGATGTGGTCGAGCACGCCGCGGTAGTCCTCGAGCAGACGCAGGAAGTCGTCCACGAACGCGGGGGAGGAGGGCTCGGCGCGCAGGGCGGCGGCGCGGGCGTCGAGCTGCTCGAGCTCTGCGCGGATGCCTTCGTTGCCTTTTTCGCGGGCTTCTTCGCTGGCGTCGGCGAGGTCTTCGCGCATCCGGTCGAGGTCGGCCCGGCGCGCTTCGACATCGCCCTGTTCCACGTGAAACATTCTGTCGATGTTGTCCTCCGCGTGAGAGACGTGACGCACCGATTCGGCGGCCTTCTCCAGGCGGATGCGGTTGTCGCGCATCACCTTTTCGTCCTCCGGGTCCAGCTCGCCGATGCCGCCGGGACCGTGCACCGCGTCGTTGAGCGCGAGGAAACGGTCGCGCACCTCGGCCCAGTCGCGGCGCAGCTGCGCGTCGGCGAAGTCGGAAGAGAGCGAGTGGGCGCGCACGTCCACCTCGTCTAGGCGCTGGGCCAGGCGGAGGTACTCGCCGGTGATCAGCGCGTGGTCCTCGCGGGCTTGCTCGAGTTTCTTCCGGCGGTCGTCGCGGGCGATAAGCACTCCGGCGCCGACGAGAACGCCGCCACCGAAGCCGATGCCGGCGCCCGCGACGCCCATGCCGATCTTCTCGGCCTTCATTTCGTCGTAGCGCCACTGCGCCACGCCCTCCGGGTCCAACGCCACCTGTGCCGACTTCAGCAGGCCCGCGGGGATGTCGCCGGCTTTCACGTCTTCTTTCATCGCGTCGAGGATCTTCTCCAGGCGGCCCTCGTTGGCGATGCCGAGCTGCTCGCCCACGTCGTCGCCGCCGTACGCGAACGCCTTGCGCGGGTCGAGGCCGACACCGATGATCACCACGCCGTCGCGGGGCTTGCCGTTTTCTCCCAACGCGTCGTCGATGAGCTCTGGGGCGTGGTCGCGCAGGTAGTTCTCGACGTCGTCGAGCGGTTCTTCGTGATTGTTCGCGAACACGAGGTACTGGATGTCGGTGACGGTGGAGGGGGTAGGGATGTCACCTGTGGCGTCGATAAGCAACTGCTCCTGCTCCGCCGTGAGCAACTCCTGCGGGTCGCCAACTGCGACCGGCGGGGCGGCCTGCGTGACCGAAACCTGCTCGTACACCGGCGCCGGCTGGGTGGCGTACCCGAGGCCGCCGCCACCGAGTGCGAGCAGCGCGCTGACACCCCAGACGGCGGCCCATTGCCTGTTCGTTGCCATCTGACCTCCTAAAACGGGCGGGTGATGAGGCGCGCGTAGATAGAGGCCGCGGCGTCCTCCGCGAGAGCGGATTGCAGCTGCGCCGGGCTGGCGGCGCTGAGCACGAAGCCGCGCCACGCGTCCATGTGTAGTGACGTGCATTCCTCGCAATGGCCGCCGCCCTGGGCCTCGGCGTTACGCACCCAGAGCGGGCCGACCTTTTCTGCGTCGTGCACCACGTCCACCGGAGTGAGGGCCGGGTCGTGCGCGACGGGCTCGGCGCCCGTGCGGAACTTGGCGTACAGAGCGCTTGCGTCGTCGAGCGTGTCCGGGTCCGAGAGGTAGATGGGCTCGGCGATGGTGAGCGCGCGGGCTTCGGGGATTGCTTGGGTTGGCAGCTCCGGGCCCACATCCAACACAGTGGGGTAGTGGCCGGGCTCGTTCGGCTCGTCGAGGTAGAAAGCGGCGGTGGCGGCTTCGTCGGTCGCGTTGCCGGGGCCGCCTTCGATCAGCGCGCGCACTACAAATAGTTGCAGTTCGCCGTGGCGCGGGATGCCTTCATAGGCAGCTTCACAGCGCAGCTGCCAGAGGTGGAAGTCGTCGCTCGCGGGGTGCGCCTGGGGCGAGGCGGCGAGGATCTCCACGGGAGCCGCTGCGATGCGCTCACTGTAGAGGCGGTACGCGGCATCCGCCTCCTCAGGCAGCGCGGCGAAGTAGGTGGTGAAGACGTGGGCCATGGGCCCCAAAATACTCCAGTCATCGCTACCGGGTTTGCGATGTTTCACGTGAAACACTCGGCGTCATTTCCAACTTCCCGGAGCCGGACTTCGCTTCGATGAGGTCATCATCGTTCCCCTGGCGATTCAAACGCTGCATGATTGCATCCATGCGCTCAGTCATGCGCTCAGTCTGCGTCACTTTCGTTCAGTGACACTCAAAATCCGTTCACTGACGTAGGTTCTTGACTCTCTCGTGTTGAGTGACGGCGATTTTCGGCTCACTTTCGTTCAGTGACGACGACTTTCCGTTCAGTGACGTTCACTGACGAAAGCGGCGTTTCACGTGAAACATCGTGTTTAGCGGGAGTTAGAACGGCTCACTGCTGAGACGGGAGAGCACCACCACGCCTCCGTCGATGCGCTCTACCGCCCTAGGATCATCGCACCTCGGATCACCGCACGTGAGAAAGTAGCCCGCCCAGGGTGTCTTGCCGGGGGAGAAGTAGCCGTCTCCGCGGTCGGTGACGTTGAGGGTGGCGTCGCGCACCCAAAGCTCGCCGACCAGATCAGCGTTCTGCACGGTGTCGAGCGGCTCCAGCGCGGGACTGTAGGCCACAACGTGAGACGACCCCAGAAGCGATTCGTAGAGTTCGTGCGCTACGTCCGCGTACTCGCCCTGCCCGAGGTACACCGCGGTGATGAAAGTGAGCGGCCCGGTGATGGGGTCGCGCGGAATGAGGCCGTCGATGCCATCGATGAACGCGGGGAAGCGAGTCGGGTCGTTCAGCCCCTCGAAGAAGAAATCATCCACAGCATCGTCGCGGTCACGGCCGCCGAAGTCCACCAGCGCGTTGAGTTCGTAGAGCTGCATCGCTTCAGGCTCGTGCAACCCCGCGTATGCGGCCTCGCAGCGTAGGTTCCACAACTGGAACGGATCGCAAAGCGGCTTCGGCTTTTCCGACAGCGCCAGGACCTCTGCAGCGGCGGCGCCCGCCCGTTTCCGATGCAACGCCTGCGCCTCGGCCAGATCGTCGGCGTGGGCGACAAACTGGGTGCTCACAATCTCGTAGGGCATGGCCACCAATGTAGTCCCGGGCATGCAAAAAGGCCGCCCCGCAAAAAGGGCGGCCTTTTGAAGCAGACGCAGCGAACTCTACGCGGTCACGGCGGGAGCTTCGTCGTCAAGCTTCTCGCCCTTGATCTTGCCCGCAGCGAACTTGTTCACGATGAGCGCGATCGCGCCGTCGCCGGTGACGTTGGCGGCGGTGCCGAACGAGTCGACCACGATGTAGGACGCGATCATGAGTGAAACCATGGACTCGTCGAAGCCGAGGTTCGCCTGCAGCAGGCCGACGGCCGCCATGATGGCCCCACCCGGCACGCCCGGCGCGGCGATCATCATGATGCCCAGCAGCAAGATGAAGCCGATGATCTGGCCGGAGGTAACGTCCAGGCTAGCCATGTACACGATGGAGAGCGCGTACAGGGTGATCTTCTGCATCGAGCCAGACAGGTGGATGGTGGCGCACAGCGGCACGACGAAGCCCGCGACGTCCTCGTCGACCTTGTTCTTCAGGGTGGAGCCGTAAGTGACCGGAATGGTCGCGGCGGACGACGAGGTACCCAGCGCGGTGAAGTACGCCGGCAGCATGTTCTTCAGCGCGGTGAACGGGTTCACGCCCGCCACCACACCAGCCACCAGGTACTGCAGCAGCACGATGATGATGGTCATCACGATCGAGAGCACGAGCACCACACCCATAGCGGCCATGGTGTCGCCGAAGTTCTCGTTCATGCCCAGGTTGAGGAAGGTGCCGAAGATGAACAGCGGCAGCAGCGGGATGACGAAGGTGGTGACCACCTTCAGCACCACGTCGTTCAGTTCCTCGAGCACGTTGTACAGGTTGTCCGATTTCACCGCGGTCATTGCCAGGCCCAGCACGAAAGCGAGCAGCAGCGCCGACATCACCTCAAACGGGGCAGGCATGTCCACCTCGAAGAAGGGGGCGAGGCCGCCTTCGGAGGGGTCGTCCACACCAGTGACCAAAGAGCGGCCCGCAAGCAGCGACGGGTACAGCGCGCTCGACACCGCCCAGGCGATCAGGCCGGAGATGACGGTGGAGCCGTACGCAATACCGGCGGTGATGCCCAGCCACTTGCCTGCGCCGCGGCCCAGGCCCGCGATCGCCGGGGCGATGAGCGAGAAGATGAGCACGGGCACGAAGAACCCGAGGAAGTTGGAGAACAGGCCGTTGAACGTGACAAACACGCGCGCCAGCCAGTCAGGGAAAAACATGCTGCAGACGAAGCCCAGGATGATCGCCACAACCACCCAGAAGAGCAATGACTTCAAAAGTTTCGATCTCATTGTTTGTGCACCTTGTGTGAAGCGTTGACACGGCAAGCTGGACGTTTGACCAGCTGTAGTTCTTAGGGTATCGCCCCGGTTACCCTGGGACGGAATCGTGACCTGCGTCGCCCTCGCCAACCACCCCCGGTTGGGTTTTGTGCCCTGTGCAGGGCTGCTTTAGGATTTTTGCGGTTGAATAAAATCCGCCGCGCCAGCGCGAGAAAGAGGGAGTCCCACCATGCGCGACCCAAACTCGTACCGGAAGCACTCCGGAAACACCGCATACCTGCGCACGCTGCCGGACTTCTCCGACCTGTCCGCCCGCGGGCTCGCGCTCGACCTGCTGGAGAAGATCCCGGCGGGCGAGGACCTCACGCTGCTCGCAGTGGGGCGCGTGCAGTCGCTGCCCGCCGTCATGGCGGTCACGGATGCGAGCATGCTGCTTGCGGTGCCGCAGGGCTTGGGTTCCGGGGTGCACGTCTACCAGCTCGATGCGCACCCGTTCGAGCTGGAGAAGTCCGGCATCCTCAAGCGCGCCACGTTCGACCCGTCGGGCGAGGCGTTCATGTTCGACTTCAAGTCTGAGCGGGACTTCAAGACGTTCCTCGACCTGACCGGGAGTGAGCCGGTGGGGGAGGTTGACGTCGATAAGCAAAATGCCCCTCGCCCCACCAAGGATTCCCGCGAGCGCGAAATCCTCGATGTGATCAACCAAGATTCCGTGCCCGCGAACTTCGCGGCGCCGGTGCGCTACGCGGCGTCGAAGATTAAGGACGATGAGACGATCATCGCCGCCGCCACCGCGAAATACCACGAGCCGTGCGTGCTTGTGCTGACGAACAAGGGCATCCGCATCGTGGAGCGCGAGGGCACCACGCACCGCCTTTCGCTGGAGATCCGCTACGAGGCGATCGACCGCGTGGACAAGGTCAGCGGCAACAGCCTGCGCATTTGGCAGGGCTCGAGGCACACAATGCTTAACGACGTCAACGACGCCGACCTGGTACGAAACGCCATCGAGCGGATGCGCACCACCCCGCCGGCGCCTGCCGCCGGCTCTGTGGGTGAGCTGGCGAAGCTGGCCGAGCTCTACTCCGCGGGCTTCCTCACCGCCGAGGAGTTCGCGGCGGCGAAGCGCAACATTCTGAATATGTAGGTCACGCTCTAAGCTTGGTAGCCATGAGTCCGTTTGCAACCATGAGCACCCTGAACATCGTCTTCGGCATCCTGTTCGCGGTGGCCGCGCTTGTGCTGGTCATCCCCGGCGCGATGGCCACCGCCGGAAAGCTGCCGGGCAACAAGTTCATCGGCCTGCACACCCCGGCGGTGCGCAAGAACGAGTCGGTGTGGGTGCAGGCCCACAAGGTGGCCGGGCCGTTTTTCATCCTCGCAGGCGTGGCGCTGGCGTTCGGCGCGGCGTTCGCGTTCATCGCGTCCGGCTGGGTGTGGCTGTTCCCGGTGGTTGCCGTCGTCGCCGCCGTGGTGGCGCTTTCCCTGGCGGGCAACTTCGGCGCCCGCGCCGCAGTGATGGTGGAGCGCGCCCAGGAGGAGGTTAGCGCGGAGGCACCCGCGGAGCCGAAGCCGGAAGTGAACTTGGACGCTTTGCGACGAGCCGCTGGCCGCGCCGACGAGCAAAAATAAATCTGTTGCGCGCGCACCTGTCGCGCGCTAGGTTTAACACCATGCATTGCAACGAACACTTTTCATGGTGGTGGCGCGCGTAGACGGCGTGCCACGTTGCAATTTTCTTCAACCACCGGCCCGCCGGCTTGTAAAACCCAAGCGCCGCGGGCCGAATTCATGCCAGTACCCTCGGTGCAGAACACTTGGAAAAGGAAGCACCGAATGAGCCGAACGAGCACAGCCCCACCCACCATCACGCGCCGCGAGGTGCGCTACCACGAGGACGTGTCCAGCCTCTTCGCCCACCTCGGCGGTTTGGAGCAGGACGACACCGTACTGCTGGAGTCGGCGGACATCACTACGCGCTCCGGGTTGCACTCGGTGGCGGTGCTGCGTTCCTCGCTGCGCGTTACGTGCGACGGCGACACCGTCACGGTTGCGCCGTTGACGCCGTCGGGGGAGGTGCTGGCGCAGCGGTTGCGCGGCCAGCTCGCTGAGTACGAGACGGCGCCGCACACCTACACCTTTCCCGCGTCCACGGCGCAGGACGAGCGCGAGCGCCTCACCAGCCCCAGCTCCGTCGAGGTGCTGCGCGCGCTGACCACCCGGGCGGACTACGGGGACGCGGACTTCCCGCTGCTGGCCGGCGGCTTCGCCTTCGACTACCTGGACACCTTCGAGCAACTCCCCGCGGTGACGGAAGGCCCGAACACGTACCCCGACTACCAGTTCGTGCTGGCAGAGGTGGTGCTGCGGGTCAGCCACGAGACGCAGACGGCGTACCTCGCGGGCGTCGATGCGGCCGGCAGCGGCATCGAGCTCGACGGGCTTGCGCAGCTTATCGACGAGGCGCGCCCCACCTACCGCGCCGCCGCCGAAAACGGCGGCGTGCTCAAGGTCGAAGCGGATGTGACCGACGAGGGGTTCCGGGGCAACGTCGATAAGCTCAAAAGCTCCATCAACAACGGCGACATCTACCAAGTGGTGCCCGCGCGCAGCTTTACCTGCGAATGCGGCGACGCGTTCGCGGCGTACCGGGCGCTGCGCGAGACGAACCCCTCGCCGTACATGTTCTACCTGCGCGGGGAGGGCTACGAGCTGTTCGGGGCGTCGCCAGAATCCAACCTGAAGTTCGACGCGGAGACC
Source organism: Corynebacterium sp. Marseille-P4321 (assembly GCF_903645305.1). Lineage (GTDB taxonomy): Bacteria > Actinomycetota > Actinomycetes > Mycobacteriales > Mycobacteriaceae > Corynebacterium. The sequence continues at coordinate 11,177 of NZ_CAHJXO010000004.1, forward strand.
CGCCAGGTGGAGCTGTACCCGATCGCCGGCACGCGCCCGCGCGGCCTGAACGCGGACGGCAGCGTGAACCACGAGCTGGACACGCGCATGGAGCTGCAGCTGCGCACCGACGCCAAGGAGGTCGCGGAGCACACCATGCTGGTGGACCTGGCGCGCAACGACATGGCGCGCGTGGCCAAGCCGAGCACGCGCAGGGTGCGCGACCTGCTGCAGGTGGACCGCTATTCGCGCGTGATGCACCTGGTCAGCCGGGTCACGGCGACTCTTGCAGACGACCTGGACGCCCTCGACGCGTACCGCGCGTGCATGAACATGGGCACCCTTACCGGCGCCCCGAAGCTGCGCGCCACTGAGCTGCTGCGCGGCGTGGAGGGCACCCGGCGCGGCTCCTACGGCGGGGCGGTGGGCTACCTGCGAGGCGACGGCACGTTTGATACCTGCATCGTGATCCGCTCCGCGTTCGTGGCCGGGGGCGAGGCGACGGTGCAGGCGGGCGCGGGCGTGGTGCGCGATTCCATCCCGCAGGCCGAGGCGGACGAGACGTTGCACAAGGCGTACGCGGTGCTGCAGGCCATCGCGGGCGGACGAAAACTGGAGGTGGAAAAGTGATTGTGCTGCTGGATAACCAGGATTCCTTCGTGTACAACCTGGTCGACGCGCTCAGCGGCTATGACACCACCGTGTACCGCAACACGGTGAGCGCGGATACGGTGCTGGGCGCGGACCCGGAGCTCATCGTGCTTTCGCCCGGCCCGGGTTACCCGGCGGAGGCGGGCTGCATGATGGAGGTCATCGAGCGCGCCCAGGGACGCATCCCGATTCTGGGCATTTGCCTGGGCTACCAGGCGCTCGTGGAGCACTTCGGCGGCCGCGTGCGCCCCTGCGGGCCGGAACACGGCACGTCGCGCACCATGCAGCTCACCGATTTTGGGCTTGAGCTTTTCGACGGCCTCACGGTCGGCGGCGCACCCGGCGAACCAGGCCGGGACGTGCCCGTGGCGCGCTACCACTCGCTCGGTGCGACGCAGGCCCCGGAGGGCATCGTGCCGCTCGCGTGGGCCGACACCGAGGCCGGGCCCGTGATCATGGCGGCCGAGACCGCCGACGGCATGTCCATTGGCCTGCAGTTTCACCCCGAATCTATCCTTACCCCTGGCGGTCCGGTGATCCTGGACCGCTGCGTGAACCAGCTGACTCAGAACACGAAAGGCGCCCGCCGTGGCTAGCGAATCTTCCCTGGATACCTTCCGCTCATTCATCAACACGCAAGCGCCGAACCTAGAGCAGGCGGTGGAGGCGTTCACCCCGCTGACGGTTGGCGATTACGACGACGTGCACATCGCGGCACTCTTGGCCACCATCCGCACCCGCGGCGAGACCTTCGAAGATATCGCGGGCGCCGCGCAGGCGTTCCTCGCGGCCGGCCGCCCGTTCCCGGTAACTGGCGAGGGCCTGATGGACACCGCGGGCACCGGCGGCGACGGCGCGAACACGATCAACATCACCACCGCGGCGTCCCTGGTCGCTGCGGCCGGCGGAGTGAAGATGATTAAGTGCGGCAACCGCTCCGTGTCGTCGAAATCCGGCTCCGCGGACGTGCTGGAGGCGCTGAACATCCCGCTCGATCTGGATCCGGAGCGCGCCGTGCGCCAGTTCGAGCACTCCAACTTCACGTTCCTGTTCGCCCCGGCGTACAACCCGGCGATCGCGTTCGTGCAGCCGGTGCGAAAGGCGCTGGGCGTGCCGACGCTGTTCAATACGATGGGCCCGCTGCTTTCGCCTGCGCGCCCGGAGTTCCAGGTGATGGGCATCGCGAACCCGGCGCAGGGCCAGATGATCGCGGAAACCATGCGTGAGCTGGGGCGTAGCCGCGCGCTGGTGGTGCACGGTGCTGGCACCGACGAGATCGCGGTGCACGGCGAGACCCTGGTGTGGGAGCTGCGCGACGGCGAGATCACGCACTACACCGTCACCCCGGAGGAGCTCGGTGTCGGCCGCCACTCGCTCGAGGACCTGCGCGGCGGCGACGGCGAGGAGAACGCCGCGGCGATGCGCGCGACGTTCGCGGGGGAGGGGCCGCAGGCGCACTTCGACGCCATCGCCGCATCTGCGGGCGCGATGTTCTACCTCTACGGCGAGGAGTCGCTCGCGGCGGGCGTGGAGCGCGCGAAGCAGTTGCTTATCGACGGCTCCGTGCACACCTGGCTCAAGCAGCACGAGGAGAGCGATTACAGTGCCTAAACTTCCAACTGTGCTGGAGGGGATCGTCGAGGGACGAAAACGTCACGTTGACGAAATTCGACAACGCGTGGCCCACGCGGATTTCGACACGTTACCTAAATCGAATCGGTCGCTGTACGACTCTCTGCGCGCGCCCGGCACCGGTTTCATCATGGAGTGCAAGTCCTACTCGCCCTCGCTCGGCCTGATCCGCGACCACTACGAGCCGGGTTCAATCGCGAGTGTGTACTCCCGCTACGCCGCGGGCATCTCGGTGCTGTGCGAGCCGGACCGCTTCGGGGGAGACTACGACCACCTGGCCACCGTCGCCGCCGTGACCCACCTGCCGGTGCTGTGCAAGGACTTCATCATCGACGAGGTTCAGGTCTACGCCGCCCGCTACTTCGGCGCGGATGCCGTCCTGCTCATGCTTTCCGTCTTGAGCGACGAGGAGTATGCGCACCTCTCAGCACTCGCCGACACGTTGGGCATGGACGTGCTCACCGAGGTGATCGACGAAGAGGAGGCGGAGCGCGCGGTGAAACTCGGCGCGAAGATCTTCGGCGTGAACCACCGCAATCTGCACGACCTCTCCATCGACCTCACCCGCTCCGCCAAACTAGCGCGCCTCGCGCCGAAGGACGCGGTGGTGGTCTCGGAGTCCGGCATCCGCGACGTGCAGACGGTGCGCGAGCTCGGCGGCCACTCGGACGCCTTCCTGGTCGGCTCGCAGCTCACGGGCCAGCCGGACATCGACCTGGCTTGCCGCATGCTGGTTTACGGGCCGAACAAGGTGTGTGGTCTCACCTCCGTGAGCGCAGCCCAAGCGGCGAAGGCGTGCGGCGCGGTGTACGGCGGCCTTATCTTCGAGGAGGCGAGCCCGCGCAATGTTTCACGTGAAACATCGGCAGACATCATCGCCCACGAGCCGGGCCTGCGCTACGTCGCGGTCTCGCGTCGCACCGCGGGCTACGGGGAGCTCCTGCAGAAGGGCGTCCACGCGGTGCAGGTGCACGCCCCGTACCAGGGCAGCCTGGACGCGGAGCGCGAGCTCATCGAGCGGGTGCGCGGCGAGGTGGGGGAGCGCGCCGAGGTGTGGCGTGCAGTCTCCATGACTGCCCCGGAAGGCCCTGAGGTGGCGGTTGGGGTAGCGGAGCTCGTCGATAAGCTTGTGCTCGATGCGAACGACGGCGGCTCCGGCGAACAGTTCGACTGGACCCGCATCCCCGACGACGTGAAAACCAAGTCGCTTCTCGCCGGCGGAATCGGGCCCGACAACGTGGCCGGCGCCCTTGCCACCGGATGCGCCGGGGTGGACCTGAACTCCGGCGTGGAGCACGACGGGCGCAAAGACGCGGGCAAACTCCGCGCGGCATTCGACACCATTGGCAACTACCACTTCGACTAAGGACACCCCATGACTGCATACTCCGACGGCGGACGCACCATCCTGCCCGCCTACTACGGCGAATTCGGCGGCCAATTCGTGCCCGAATCGCTGCTGCCCGCCCTCGACCAACTCGAGCGCGCGTTTGTCGACGCATTCGCTGACGACAAGTTCATGTCCGAGTACCGCCGCCTCCTGCGCGACTACCTCGGCCGACCCACCCCGCTCACCGAGTGCCGGAACCTGCCGCGCACCGGCAAGGGCCGCATCTTCATGAAGCGCGAGGACCTCGTCCACGGCGGTGCGCACAAGACGAACCAGGTGATCGGCCAGGCGCTTCTGGCGAAGCAGATGGGCAAGACGCGCATCATCGCCGAGACCGGCGCCGGCCAGCACGGCACCGCGACCGCTCTCGCGTGCGCGCTGCTGGGCCTGGACTGCGTGGTGTACATGGGCGTGAAAGACATGGAGCGCCAGCAGCCGAACGTGTACCGAATGAGGCTGATGGGCGCCGAGGTGGTGGGCGTGGACTCCGGCTCCGGCACGCTCAAGGACGCGGTGAACGAGGCGCTGCGCGACTGGACCGCAACGTTCCACGAGTCGCACTACCTGCTCGGCACCGCCGCGGGCCCGCACCCGTTCCCGAAGATTGTGAAAGAGTTCCACCGCGTGATCTCCACTGAGGCGCGCGCCCAGATGCTCGAGCAGGTCGGCACGCTTCCCGACGCCGTGGTCGCCTGCGTGGGCGGCGGCTCCAACGCCATAGGCATGTTCGCGGACTTCATTGACGACGAAGGCGTGGAACTCATCGGCACCGAACCCGGGGGAGAGGGCTTCGGCGTGGGCAAACACGGCGCCGCAATCGCCGCCGGCACCGTGGGCATCCTGCACGGCACGAAGTCCTACCTCATGCGTGACGAAGACGGGCAGGTGGAGGAGTCCTACTCCATCTCCGCCGGCCTGGACTACCCGGCCGTCGGCCCCGAGCACGCACACCTGGCCAAGTCCGGGCGTGCGCAGTATGTGCCCGTGACCGACAAGGAGGCGCTCGAGGCGTTCCAGCTGCTCTCGCTCTACGAGGGCATCATCCCCGCACTCGAGTCCTCCCACGCCTTCGCGTACGCCTTGAAGCGCGCGGAGGAGGCGACGGAGCCGGTGAACATCCTCGTCTCCCTGTCCGGCCGCGGCGACAAGGACGTCGCCCACGTGCAAGAAACCCTGGCGCAACACCCCGATTGGAGAATCTCATGAGCCGCTACGAATCGACATTTAGCCGTCTTGCTGAGCGCGGTGAGGGAGCCTTCGTCCCGTTTTTGATGCTGGGCGACCCGAACCCGGACGCCATCCTTGAGATCGTCGACGCCGTGGTCGAGGGCGGGGCAGACGCCCTCGAGCTCGGTGTCCCGTTCTCCGACCCGGTCGCCGACGGCCCGACCATCCAGGCGGCGCACATCCGCGCGCTGGATTCCGGCGCCACGGTGGAGCGCTCCCTTGAGCAGCTCCGCACGATCCGGGAGCGCTACCCGGACCTGCCGATCGGCATGCTCATCTACGCCAACGTCGCCTACGTGCGCGGGCTCGAGCGCTTCTACACAGAGTTCGCCGAGGCCGGCGCCGATAGCATTTTGCTTCCCGACGTCCCCGTGCGCGAGGGCGGCCCCTTCTCCGAAGCAGCGACCGCGGCGGGCATCGACCCGATTTACATCGCCCCGGCGAAGGCGCGTGCGGAGGTGCTCGAGGGCGTCGCTAAGCACTCGCGCGGCTACATCTACGCAATCTCGCGCGACGGCGTCACTGGCGGGGAGCGCGAGGCCTCCGTCGACGGCCTGCGCCAGGTTGTGGATAACGTCAACTCCTACGGCGGCGCTCCGGTGCTCCTCGGCTTCGGTATCTCCTCGCCCCAGCACGTGCGTGACGCGATCGCGGCCGGTGCGACGGGCGCGATCACCGGCTCGGCGATTACGAAGATCATCGAGCGCTACACCACCGGCGAGCACCCGAACCCGCGTACGGTGACGGATATGGATTCGTTGAAAGCCGAACTCACCGCCTTCGTCCGCGACATGAAGGAGGCCACCCGATGACCTGCAACCGCCGCGTGTTCATGCTCGGCACCGCCACCACCTTCGCCGGGGCGTTCCTCGCCGCCTGCGGTGAACCACCGAGCGAGGACGTGGCCAAGACCGAGGTGCCCGTCGGTTCCGCCGTGATCCTGGACCGTTTCATCATCGCGCAGCCCACAGCGGGGGAGTACGTTGCCTACTCGGCCACCTGCCCCCACCAGGGATCCAAAATTACGCAGGTGCTTGACGACGGCACCGTCCGCTGCACCAACCACGGCTCCGTATTCGACATCGCCACCGGCGAAGCGATTTCCGGCCCCACCACCAACCCGCTCGTGGAGGCGACGCTGACCGAAAGCGGCGAGCAGCTCACCGTCGAAAGCTAGCCGTAGACTGGGCCGCATGCCCAAGCTGAAAATCGACCCACTGCTCGTCGGCATTTTCGCCGCCGCGGTCCTGGCGTTTATCGTGCCGGCCCGCGGCGGCTTTGCTGATGGGTTCGACATCGCTGTAAAACTCGCCATCGCGGCCCTGTTCTTCCTCTATGGCGCGCGCCTTTCCACGCAGGAGGCGCTGCGCGGCCTGACGAACTGGCGCCTACACCTGGTCATCCTGGGGTTCACGTTCCTCGCGTACCCGCTCATCGGTCTCCTCGCGCGCCCCACCACCGCATTCATTTCTCCGGAGCTCTACCAGGGCCTGCTGTTTATGACGCTCGTGCCGTCGACCGTGCAGTCCTCCGTCGCGCTGACCGGTATCGCGCGCGGTAATGTTCCGGGCGCGGTGGTCGCGGCTTCGGTGTCGTCGCTAGTAGGCGTGCTTGTCACCCCGCTGCTCGTGATGCTGCTCATGGGCGCAGGCGACGGCGTGCAGATCGACGCGTCCGTCTTCGGCGACATCGCGCTGCAGCTCCTCCTGCCGTTCGTCCTCGGCCAGGTGGCACACAACCTCGCTCCAAAGGTGGCGGAGCTTGCCAAATCCAAGGCCACCAAGATCGTCGACCGCGGCTCCATCTGGATGGTGGTCTACGCCGCGTTTTCCAAGGGCGTCGTCTCCGGCGTGTGGTCGAACATCTCCGTGTGGGAGCTGGTGTTCCTCATCGTCTTCGCGCTTGTGCTCGTGGTGGCGATGCTCTGGCTCACCGGCGCCATCCCCCGCGCGCTCGGCTTCCCGCGGGAGGACACCGTCGCCGTGCAGATGTGCGGAACCCAGAAGTCCCTGGCCACCGGCCTGCCCATGGCTTCGGTGATCTTCGGCGGTGGAGCACTGGGCGTCATCATCATCCCGCTGATGATCTACCACATGGTCCAGCTCGTCGTCTGCTCCGCGTACGCCTCGCGCCTGGCCACTGAGTAGGGTGTTTCACGTGAAACATTTCATCCGCATCCATTACCAAGTGCCCGAACTCGGCGGCGAGCTGCTCAACATCGCCGAGCTCGAGGAGATCTCCACCCGCGAGTGCACCATGGTCCGCATGATCGAACTCGACCCCGCCGAGCGCATCACCGGCATCTACGTCGACGGCCACGTCATCGGCCAGGCCAACCCCCCGATGGCCACGGTCCCGCACCCCGACACCTACGACGCCCTTGAGGGCATCACCGCCACCCGCCTCGCGGAGAGCGAGTTCGAGGCGCTTTGGGCAGAGGCCCAGGCAAAATTCATGTAGGGGAACGACCCTACAACACCACGTTCACCAAAACCATGTACAGCACGGTCCCGGTGAGAATCGACAGGTCAGCGCGCCCCCGCCACCGGTGCACCAGCAAAGTCAGCACCAGCGAAACCAGCGCGGCGGCCATCCTGCGCCAGTCGCCCGCGTAACCGGACATCGAGTAGACCACCAGCACCGTCATCACGCCGACGGGCATAAGCACCGCCAGGAAGTCGACCAGGGGGCTGCCTTTCAGCGTATTCAGGAACGCGAAGGGGAGTGCGCGCAGCATGAATGTCACAAGGCCGGCAGGGATGAGGACCGCAAGCACCATGCCGAGGGGGACGCCTTCTGGAAGACCCATGGTTACTTCGCCTTCCACGTGAGGGCGTCGTCAAGCTTTGGAGCCCAGAAACGCGCGACGATGATGCCGAAGTACGCCACCAGCGCCACGATCACCATCTGCGCCGGGAACAGCACGGCCGCGACGATCGCGATGCCACCTGCGAGCAGCGGGCCGGAGAAGTCCGGGTTCGCGCGGAATGCATCGAAGGCGAGGACCGCGAAGAGCGCGACGAGCGCGAAGTCCATGCCCTCTAGCTCGGGCGGGATAATCTGGCCCACGAGCGCTCCCACGATGCCGGAGAGCACCCACGAGAGCTGGATGAATCCCTCGATGGTCAGCACCCGCGCGCCCGTCACGGGCCCTTTGATGGTGGAGGCGACGGCGTAGGCCTCGTCGGTCAGCGCGTACGTGCTGTACACCTTCGGCACGACGCCGCGCACCACGTGGCGCGGGAAGGTCAGCCCGTAGAAAATGTGCCGAAAATTCACCATGAACGCCGTCACCGCGGACGCAAACGGGCCGACGCCGGTGAGCATCATCTCGATGGTGAGGAACTCCATCGAGCCGGCGAGAATCACCGTCGACACGATCGGCGTCCACCACCAGGCGAAACCGGCTTGCGTCATGAGCAGGCCGAACGCGAGCCCAAGCGGGACGAGCCCGACGGCGACCACCCAGGAATCCCGGAGCCCCAGCCGCACTCCTTGCGATGTTTCACGTGAAACGGCCACTAATTGTCCTCAACATCCGCGGGGAAGGTGGCGAAGAGGGGCAGGGGCATTGCTTGACGACGCATCACGTCCCCCCACAAATCCGCCCCCGCCGGAGCCACCACGTCCGAAGGCAGCGCGGGTGCGACGAACCAGTCGCCGCGCGCGATCTCGTCGTCAAGCTGCCCCGGCTCCCACTGCGCGTAACCGCCGAAGATGCGCATGCCCTCCAGCTCGCCGGCTACCTCCGAGGGGTGTGCCTGGAGGTTCACCAACACGAGGCGGTTGGCCAGGCGCGTGAAGTTCGGGTGACCCTCGAGCTCCACGTGGGTACCGGTCACTCCGAGACCCACCGCCGATTCCGGGCTCACCGGCCCGCCGATGTGCAGCGCCTGCGGTTTCGCGGCGAGCTCCGCCCACTCGGGAATGATGTTGGCCAACGCCACCTCGGAACGCTTGTTCAGCACTACGCCCAGGGTGTGGTCGTGGTCGTGCTCAATGACCAGCACCACGGTCCGCGCAAAGTCGGGGGAGTACATACCGGGCGCGGCGACGAGCAGCATCCCGGGTTCCGGCTCCACCCGCTCGAGGGCGTTGAAGAGCCGATCCGCGTAGAAGTACTCAGGCATTGTCACCCTCCTGTTGCTGTTGCCCTTGCTGTTCAGCCCACCACGCCTGCAGCTGCGCGACGGCTTCGTCGTGGTCCAACTCGCCGCGCTCCAAGCGCAGCTCCTTCATATACTTCCAGGCCTTGCCCACCTCAGGGCCCGGTTTCAAGTCCAGGATGCGCATGATCTCGTTGCCGTCCAAGTCCGGGCGCACCCGGGCGAGGTCTTCCTTCTCCGCGATCTCGGCGATACGTTCCTCAAGGTGGTCGTAGGTGCGCTGCAGGCGCGCGGCTTTCTTCGCGTTGCGCGTCGTCGAGTCGGCGCGCACCAGCTTGTGCAGCTTCGGCAGCAGGTCGCCAGCGTCGGTGACGTAACGGCGCACCGCGGAATCCGTCCACTGCCCCTCGCCGAACCCGTGGAAACGCATGTGCAGAAACACGAGCTGGCCCACGTCCTGGATCACGTGCTTCGGGTACTTCAGCGCCTTCAGACGCTTGCGTGCCATCTTCGCCCCCACCACCTCGTGATGGTGGAACGTCACCCCGCCGCCCTCCTTCGGCGCGCGGGTGGCCGGCTTGCCGATGTCGTGCAGCAGCGCCGCCCACCGCAACTTCAAATCCGGCCCCTCGTCCGGGTTCTCCAGCTCAGTGGCCTGGCGCAACACCGTCAGCGAGTGCGTGTACACATCCTTGTGCTGCATGTGTTCGTCGCGTTCCAGCTTGAGCGCCGGCACCTCCGGCAGGATGTACTCCGCCAGCCCGGTGCGCACCAGCAGGTCGATGCCCTCCCACGGCCGCGCGCCCAGCATGAGCTTGTCCAGCTCCGCCTGCACGCGCTCCTTCGTGATGCGCTCAATCTCGCCCGCCATCTCACGCATCGCGTCGAACACCCGCGGCGCCACCGTGAACCCAAGCTGGGAGACGAACCGGGCGGCGCGCAGCATGCGCAGCGGGTCGTCGCGGAACGACACTTCCGGCGCCTGTGGAGTATCCAGCCGCTGGTGCACCACGTCGTCCAACCCGTTTACGGGGTCGTGGAACTGCGGTGCCAATGAACCGTCGATAAGCAAAAGCTCCACTGCCATCGCGTTACAGGCGAAATCGCGCCGCACCAGGTCGCCCTCGAGCGTGTCGCCGAAGGTGACCTCGGGGTTTCGCGTGACGCCGTCGTAAAGATCGGCGCGGAACGTGGTGATTTCCACCGTCTCGCCGTGGCGGATCGCTGACACCGTGCCGAACTCGATGCCGGTGTCCCACACCTTCTCGCCCCAGATTTCCAGGATTTCCTGAATCGTTTCGGGGCGCGCGGAGGTAGTGAAGTCGAGGTCGTGCACAGGCCGGCCGAGCATCGCGTCGCGCACCGAGCCACCCACGATGTGCAGCGATTCGCCGCGCTCAGCGAACAGTTCCGCAAGGGGAGTGAGCAGGGGCGCATGCTTATCGACGACACCCTGCGCCCGCACCATCAAACCCGCAGGCGCAAGCGGATCGTCCGGGTCCGGCAGATCGAACAGTGGGGGATACGTTTCGGGAGTTGTCACCCAGCTCACGATACTCGGGTGCCCTACGCGGCCTCTTCAACGCGGGCCATGATGTCGGCGCAAAGTCGTTTCGCGATGTCCCACTCAACGAACGAGGAGGGTTTGAAGGACTTCTCGTGGAACGGGTTCGGCTCCGGGTTGTACTCCTCCGGGTCGGGGAACGGCGGCTCCTCCAAGTCCGGTTCCGGGGGCAGCGGTTCCTGGTAAAGCATTTCGGGGCGGAACTCGAAGACCATGTTGTATTCGTTCTCGAGCTCGCGGATCCGGGTTTCCGCGCGTGCGAGGTCCTGGTCCGTCTCGAATTCGTCGAGAATCGCGTGCCCTTTCGCGTTGAATTCCGCCGCGCGGTCACGGTTCGCGCACACGTTGGCCAGGCTGGAGCGCCACCGCGGGGTGGTGGGCGTGATTTGGTCGTAAAGCAGGCCGGTCGGCTCGACGATCAGGTACGTGCCGTCGCCGAAACACCAGACAATGTCGCCCGTGTGCGGGTCGGGGAAGTAAAACGCAAGCCGATCGGTCTTCCGGTTGTGGTGGTGCTGGCAGAGCGGGAAGAGGTTGTCCGCGGTTGTCGGCCCGCCATCCTCGTAAGGAATGCGGTGGTCGAGCTGGCAGTGCTCGGACGGCATCTGGCAGCCGGGGTAAATGCAGGTGCGATGCTTTGCGACGACTGCCGCCCTCATCTGCTCACTCGGCACATACCCCGCCAGCGTCTGCTCGGCTGCTTCGTCCAAGTCCACAATCTTGGTTGGTGTGCCTGCGAGCCAGCGCTCGATCTCGGCGGTGGTTTCCGGGTCGGTCCAGCCGTGGCCGGGGATGTACACCGCGTCACCCTCCACGCGGTCTTTCGGGGCGTAAATGTGCATAGTCACGTTCCCGGGGGCTGCGATCTCGCCGATGAGCAGCTTCACCGCCGCATCCGCCATAGTGATGCCGTGCTCGCGCGCGGCGCTGCGCAGCGACTCGCGCACGAGTTTGGAGGTGGCCGCGTTGGTGCTCAGGTCGATCTGGGAGCGCAACACACCGTCGGCGTGAAACTCGTTGAACGCGAGGACGTTACCGGCCGGCGTGCTGCGCTTCTCCTTTTTCTTCTTGTCGTACGCCCGCGACGGGTCGATCTTCTTGATCAGCTCACGGATCCGCTTCGTCACCGTGTTCTGCTTCGGCAGCGCCTGGTTGTTGCGCTTTGGGGTGAAGATATCCACCAGCAAGTCGTCGAAGAGATCGTAGACGTCCTGTTCGGCGTCGGGGCCGAGCTCGGCTAGCTCCACGTCGATAGCAACCAAATGCTCCATATTCAGCAAGCGAGTGTGGCGCTGCAGGCTGCGCAGGCGGGGCAACCGCTGCAGGCGGGTGAACGCGAGAAGCGCTTTGCGCACGAACGATACTGGCCAGCCCGTCGCAAACTGCATGCGATCAACCACCATGTCGAAGTCTTCCTCGTCGACCCCGGGTTCGGCATACGGCCAGAACATTTCCCAGTACGCATCGCGGACCGCTTGTGCCGCGGCGCTTTCCCCATCGGACTCGAGCTGCGTGCGGAAGCTCTTCTCCTGTAGTGCTGTGGCCATGAACCCCTCCATGTGTTGAATGTGCCACCGATATTAGTCGAACACGTTTTTGTTTGTCAAGAGTTTTATTAGGTTTATTGGTACTTTTTTAGTTCGTGTGTTCGTGGCCAAACGGGCTGAGCCATTCCGTCTGCGCGCACTATACAAAACGACCCAGACATAAAAACGCGTGTGTTCGAACGATGTTCGAACGCGCTGGAAACGCCGGGATAAGTACCACATCGCCTGCCGCGGCGGATAGCATGAAACGAATGAGTGAGAACACGCGGCCTGTTCCGGGCCCCTCCGCAGCCCGGGATGATTCCCAGGGCGGGTCCGGCGGGGGCGGGCAGCGTTCGCGCAAAGGCGGCCAAGGCAGGAAACGACGCCGGCGCCGCGGGTCGGGCCAGGGCGGCAACAACCGAGCCCACAACGGCCAGAGCCAGAACCAGAACCAGAGCCAGCACCAGAGCCAGCACCAGAGCCAGCACCAGAGCCAAAGTCAGGGCCACAACCAGAACGGCCAGAGCCAAGACCAGAACCAAAGCCAAAACAAGAACAAAGACAACAACCAGGGCCAAAACAAGAACAGCAAGAACAACAAGCACAGGAACAACCGAAACAAGAACAGGAACCGCAACCGGAATAACAACCGGAACCGGAACCGCTCGAACAACCGCAATAACCAGCGACGCCGGCCGCAGTACGAGCGGGAGCACGACTCGAACATCCCGACCCGCGACGAGACTTCCGCCGGCGGCCTAGTGGTCTCTGGCATGGCGGAGGCCGTGGGCAAGGACGGCAAGGTGGATATGAGCCGCATTTACGTGGCGCTCATTGGCCGTCTGGACCGGCGGGGCCGTTTGCTGTGGTCGATGCCGAAGGGTCACGTGGAGGACGGCGAGCACCAGTGGGTCACGGCCGAGCGTGAGGTGTGGGAGGAAACCGGCATCACGGGCGAGGCGTTCGACACGCTCGGGGTGATCGATTACTGGTTTGTCTCTGACGGGGTGCGCATTCATAAGACGGTGCACCACAACCTGCTGCGCTACGTCGACGGCGTGTTCAACGACGAAGACCCGGAGGTCACAGAAGTGACCTGGGTGCCCATGAGCGAGCTGATGGAGCACCTCGCGTACGCCGACGAGCGCAAGCTTGCCCGCATCGCCTGCGACCGCATGCCCGATCTGGCCAGGAAGGAAGCTGACGCCGGAAGGGCCACCCCGCGATGAGCCGCGCGATCGGGATCGCCGCCTCCGCGTTGCTCCTGGCCGCGCCGGCTGTGCCCGTCAGCCCCGACAACCCTGAGGTGGCGGAGGAATGGGTCAACCCCGCGGTGCGTCCCGGCGAGCAGGAGGTTGCGAAGGTCGAGCTGGTTGAGGCGCCCCGGGCGATCTCGGCGCACGACCCGTTGCGCATCAAGTTGCGGGTGACCAACCTTTCGGATGACACGCTGTCCGGTCTCGCGGTCATCCCTCGTCGCGCGCCCGCTGTGGGCTCGGTTGGCGAGCAGCGCGTCGCCGCGGTGGCGGGCATTGGGGAGTATCAGGTGATGGGGGAGGGGGTGAGCGTCGATAAGCAATTGCCCCCTGGCGAGTCCACCGAGCTTGAGCTGCAGTTTGGCGCGGGCGAGCTCGCGGTGGGCATCGGCACGTACCCGATGGGCATGCAGCTTATCGACGCCTCCGGTGCGACCCTCGACACCGATCGCTTCCACCTTTCCGTCCGCGGCACGCGCGACAACATCCGGCCAGCCGACCTGACTGCGCTGTACCCCGTGGCCGCGCCCGTTGACATCGTCCCCGGCGAGACTGGCGAGGCGCCCGAGGACCCGCCACTGGTGCTGAAATCCGAGCAACTGGCCGGCGAACTCGCCCCCGACGGGCGGCTGAGCAAGCTCGTTGACACCTACATCGAGGCCGCGCGCGAACCCGCCGTCGGCTACGCCACCTGCATGGCGCTCGACCCGGCGCTGGTGGACACCGTGGAGCGCATGACGCGCGGCTACACCGTGGCCGATGAGCGCGCCGCCGTGGTGGAGGAGCCGAAGCGGCTGCGCGACTCGTGGGGCTCGGAAAACGTCACCCGCGGGGTGGCGGGCACGGGCGCGGAAGACGCCAAAGCGTGGCTGGACAAGGTGCGCCAGATCTCCGCCACGGGCTGCACGATCGCGCTGCCGTGGGCGAACGCGGACCTCGGCGCCGTGGCCCGCACCGGCGACACCTGGCTCATGCGCGAGGCCGTGGAGCGCGGCCCCTTCGTCCTGCAGCGCGTCCTGGGGGCCACAGGAACCTTGAACGCCGTGGTGCCGGGCACCGGATACGTGGAGGACGGCACGGCGACGTCGCTGGGCTGGGCCGACCACTCCCGCTCCACAGTGGGTGAGCAGGGCATGCAGGCTGCCTGGGAACGCTCCCCGGTTGAGCAGGCGCCGGCAGGCGCGGACCAGAGTGCGCTGGAGCGCTCCGTGTTCACCGAGACCTCCGCAGCACCCGCTCCCGCGGAGCCGGTGCGCGTACTCGCCGCGCCTGTGGACGGCTTCGGCTGGATCGCGCCCGGAGTGATGGCGGTGGGCTACCAAGACTCGCTGGCGTCCGTGCTGGCGGCCACGGGGGAGCACCCGGAGACCATCGGCACCTCGAACCCGACGCTGCGCTTCGACTACACGCAGGATTCCAAAGCGGCGCGCGATATCTCCGCCGCTTCCGCGGTGCGCCTCGCGGTGCAGTCGCAGTGGGTGTCGGAGGACCAGGAAGAGACAGCGGAGAACGAGCAGGACCCGATCCTCGTGGTCCCGCCCGCCACCTGGGACGCGGACACCGCCGCCGCCGTACTGGGCACGGTTGCGGAGCTGGTCACTGGCGGCGCCGCCCGCGCGATGTCCCTCGGCGAGTACCTCACCCCGAAAGGCCCGGTTGCGCGCGCGAGCGCCTCCACGCCCTACCCGGACCCGGCGGCGTACACGGACGCGGAGTTGCTGCAGGTTACGCAACAGGCGGCGTTCACCAACGACATCGCGGCGCTCATGGTGCCCGACCCCGCCATCGCGCTGACCCGCTACGGCTTCACACTGCCGCTGCGCCGCGATCTGCTCACCGCACTGTCGGTGGGTAATCGCAGGGCATTATCGCTTTACGACGCCTCCGTGGCCACCACCAGCGACCGTCTCGCCGGCTCCCGCGACACACTCAACGAGCTGCGCGCCGCCGTGACACTCATCCCGCCGGGCAACGTGTACACGCGAACGTCGCCATCAAGCCCCCTGCTCATCGTCGCCCAGAACGGCCTACCGTTGCCTGTGGAGGCGGCGATTCGCTACACCGGCACCGACGGCGCCCGCCTGCACCTGCCGGGCACGCTGAAGATCCCGGCGCGCGGATCCGTGACCGTCCAAATGACGGCCGACCTCCCCGAGGAAGGCCGCGGCACCGACCTGGAACTCTTCCTCGCCGGTGGCAACGGCCAGCCGATCTCGCAGCCGGTGGGCATCACGGTTCGCACCTCCGCGCTCGCCGTCAACGGGTGGGTGCTCGCTGGCGGACTCGGCGCCGCCGGGCTGCTGTTCTTCCTGCTCGTGGGCCTGAGCCGCCGCCGGCGCGCCGGGCCACGCTCCACCGACCCGCCGATCAGGCCTGCCCGCACCAGCCATACAGCAACCCACCAACGTGAACGGAGCACCACGTGACAGAGCCGAACCTCAGGCGCCGCATCGTCGCCCCGGCCCCGCCCGCGCCGGTTCCGGAAAAACGCGAATCGAAGCCGGAGCCGCAGGATTCCGCAACCCCGGACAAGTCGCTGCTCACCACCAGCCCCAAGGGTGAAACCATCGCGGTAACCGCGCCCGTTTCCGACGGCACTGGGGGCACTGGGGGCTCGGGGGGCACAGAGGTGGTTCGCGCGACCGGCTCCATGGCGTTGGCCACGCTGATTTCGCGCATCACCGGGTTCATCCGCACCGTGCTCATCGGCGCGGCGCTCGGCGAGGTGGTGGCGTCCGCGTTCAACACCGCGAACACTCTGCCGAACCTGATCACGGAGATCGTCCTGGGCTCGGTGCTCACCGCGCTTGTGGTACCCGTGCTCGTGCGCGCGGAGAAGGAAGACCCGGACCGGGGTGCGGCGTTCATCCGCCGCCTGTTCACGCTCACGCTGACGCTGATGACGGTGGTCACCGTCGTCGCCGTGCTCGCAGCGCCGTGGCTGGCGGAGATGATGATCGACGAGGACTCGAAGGTCAACCTCGTCCAAACCACGTCGTTTGCCTACCTGCTTCTGCCGCAGATCTTCTTCTACGGCATGTTCTCGCTGTTCATGGCAATCCTGAACACGAAGGAACACTTCCGGCCCGGCGCGTGGGCTCCGGTGGCGAACAACCTGGTTTCCATCGCGGTGCTCATTGCGTACATGGCGTTGCCGGGGGCGTTGAACCCGGCGGCGCCGACGTCGATAAGCAATCCGCATGTGCTGCTCCTCGGCGTGGGCACCACCATGGGTGTGGTGGTGCAATGCCTCATCATGCTCCCCGCGCTGAGGAAGCTGGGCATCGACCTGAAGCCGCTGTGGGGCATCGACGAGCGGCTGAAGCAGTTCGGCGGGATGGCGGTGGCGATCATCACGTACGTGGCGATCAGCCAGCTCGGCTACATCGTGACCACCCGCATCGCGGCGAACGCGGACGCGGCCGCGCCCATCATCTACCAGCAGCACTGGATGCTGCTGCAAATGCCGTACGGCATCATCGGCGTCACCCTGCTCACCGCGATCATGCCGCGACTGAGCCGCAACGCAGCCGACGGCGACGACGAAGCCGTGGTCCACGACCTCACCATGGGCACGAAGCTGACGTTCATCGCCCTGATTCCCATCATCATCTTCATGGTGGCGATCGGCCCCGACATCGGCCACGCCCTGTTCGCCTACGGCTCCTTCTCCGACGAAGCCGCGCGCACCCTGGGCCTGACCGTCTCCGCCGCCGCCTTCACGCTCATCCCGTACGCGCTGGTCATGCTGCACCTGCGCGTGTTCTACGCCCGCGAGGAGGCGTGGACGCCGACGTTCATCATCGCCGGCATCACCGTGACGAAGGTGGTGCTCTCCGCGCTCGCACCCACAATCGCGCAGGAACCGCAGCACGTCGTGGTGCTGCTGGGCGCGGCCAACGGCTTCGGTTTCGTGGCCGGCGCGCTCATCGGCGCGTTCCTGCTGCGCCGCAAGCTGGGCACCCTGCAGGCCCGCTCGGTGCTGCACACCTCCGTGTGGGCCGCCGTGGCCGCGCTCGTGGGCGTCGCGGTAGTGCTCGTCGTGCGCTGGCTGGTGCCGGCGCCCACGAGCGCGCTCGGTTCCTTGCTGATGGTCGCGCTGCTCGGCGTGGTGTTCCTCGCCGTGACCGGCCTGGTGCTTTCGCGCTCGAAGCTGCCCGAGGTGCAGAACCTCGGCGCGGCCCTGCAGCGCATCCCGGGCATGGGCCGCTTCATCAAGGCGGACGAGGACAAGGCGCTCGAGGTGGGCGAGGTGGACCCGCGCGACGTCTCCGCCCAGTTCCTCGGCGCCGACACGTTCAACGCCTCCCCGGTACCGCCGCCCATGTCGGCCGGTGTGGTGCGCGGGCCGCGTCTCGTGCCCGGCGCGAGCGTGTCCGACGGCCGCTTCCGCCTCATCCGCGAGCACGGCGCCACCTCCGGCGCGCGCTTCTGGCAGGCCCGCGAGGTGGCCACCGGGCGCCAGGTTGCGCTCACCTTCGTGGACACCAACGGCGCCGCCCCGATGGCGCCGGCCACCCCGCGCGAGGCCGCCATCCAGGCCGCGGGCGTGGCGCGCCGCACGAAGAAGCTGGCCCGGATGCAGCTGCCCGCGGTGGCGGACAACGTGGAGGTGCTGTCGTACCGCTCCGGCGCGCTCGTGGTGGCGGACTGGGTCGAGGGTTCCTCCGTGCAGGCGGTGACGGGTTCGGAGCAGACGTTGCACACGGAAGCCGTCGCAAATGCGCTCGCGCCCCTCGCCGAAGCACTGGCTGCCGCGCACGAGGCGGGCACCCCGCTCGGGCTGGATAACCGTCAGCGCCTGCGCATCGACCGCGAGGGCTACGTGCGCCTCGCGTTCCCGGCGGTGCTGCAGGACGCCTCGCTGCAGCTGGACGCGGAGTCCTTCGCGGGCGGCCTGAAGCAGTTCACCAGCAACGTCAGCTCGGACGCGCTGGCGGAGCTCACCGCCACCGTCGCCGAGCGCACCGAGGCCGGCGAGATGACCCCGCAAGATTACCGCGACGTGGAGGCCCGCCTGCGCGAGGTGGCCAACCTGCCTGAACACGTGGAGCCCATCGAGCCGGTTGTGGACGAGCCGGAGGAGGAACCCCAGGCCATCCGCGGCGGTTTCGGCGCGCGCCGCTACGGCCCGGTAACTATCGGCCTGCTCACCGCGGTGGCGGTGGCGGCGATGGTCGGCGTCGGCGTGCTGACTACCTACCTCGTGGACTTCGTCTCGGGCGACGACCCTGCGCCCACCGAGCCCCAGGCCACCACCACCGAAGCCCCGCGCCCCGCGGTGATCATCGGCCCGCTGCGCGGCGGCGAGGCGGTGGACGGCGACCGCTCCACCACCTGGGAAGCGCCGCGCCCCGCGCGCCTCGTGCTTGAGCCCGAGGATGGGTCCAGGTTCACGGTGGAGCAATTGCTTATCGACGCCCCCTCGGACACCGGCACCTACCAGCTCTACGGGATCCCCGCGGATTACGAGGGCCCGCTGGAGCCGGCCCATCTGCCACTGCTCGCCGAGGGCAAGTTCAACACCCGGCAGGTCTCCGCGGACATTCCGGCCCGCAGACTGCTCCGCGGCGCCGTCCTCGAGCTGCCGGCCGGGGCGGAGGAGCCGGAGGACGTCACCATCGCCGAAGTTTCTCTGGTGGGGCACACTCGCGAACGCTAAGCAAGGAGAATTTGTCCATTAAAGTGCGCACGCCCGGTCTTCCCTTTGGGGGCCGGGCGTTGCACACTGGTGCGCAACAACGTTTGGGGCCTTTCGGGGGGAGACACCATGCAGCACCGCACCGACCGCCAGCTGGTGGCGGACTACCTTGCCGGCGACGGCCGCGCGTTCACGCAGATAGTAAAGCGCCACTGGCAGCGCCTGTACTTCGTGGCCCGCAACTACGCCCGCGACGAACACGACGCCCAAGACATCGTGCAGGACGCCTTCTTCAAAGCCGCGCGCAACATGCACACCTACCGGGGTGATGCGAAGCTGTCCACGTGGCTGCACCGCATGTGCATCAATGCGGCGATCGACCACCAGCGCCGCGTGGTGCGCGCCTGCCCGCCGGTGAGCTTGGACGATGACGAGACGGTGACCGCGGACGCGAACAAGTACCTCTCCTACAACCCGCTGGAGAACGCGGAGCGCGTCATCGCGATGCGCCAGGCCCTCGCGGTGTTGCCGACGGCGCAACGCAAGGCGCTTTGGCTTATCGACGTCGCAGGGATGACCGTCGAGCACGCCGCCGACGAGCTTGGCGTGAAACCCGGCACGGTGAAGTCGCGGCGCTACAGGGCACGAGAGGCGGTGGCGGCCGCGATTGGGGAACGGGCGGCGGTAGACTCACGTCCATGACAAACCCCGGCCTTATTACTCTGAACACCCAGCCCGAGGCATCCGCGCAGTCCACGGGCAGCGACGAAGTGCACGACCTGATCATCATCGGCTCCGGCCCGGCCGGTTACACCGCCGCTCTTTACGCCGCCCGCGCCGAGCTAAAGCCCCTGGTGTTTGAGGGCTACGAGTACGGCGGCGAGCTGATGAACACCACCGAGGTGGAGAACTTCCCCGGCTTCGAGGACGGGATCATGGGCCCGGAGTTGATGATGAACATGCGCGCCCAGGCCGAGAAGTTCGGCGCCGACCTGCGCTCCGAGCTAGTGGATTCGGTTGATTTCTCCGGCGAGGTGAAGAAGGTCGTGGTGGACGACGAGGAGTTTCAGGCCCGCGCTGTCATCCTGGCCACGGGTGCCGCGCACCGCCACCTGGGCATCCCGGGTGAGGCGGAGCTCACCGGACGCGGCGTGTCCACCTGCGCAACCTGCGACGGTTTCTTCTTCAAAGACCAGCACATCGCGGTGGTGGGCGGCGGCGACTCCGCGATGGAGGAGGCGACGTTTTTGACGAAGTTCGGCTCCAAAGTCTCGCTGATTCACCGCTCGGAGAACTTCCGCGCCTCCAAGATCATGCTGGCGCGCGCCCAGGAGAACGAGAAGATTGAGTTTGTCACCAACACCATCGTTGAATCGGTGTTGGAGCAGGACGGCAAGGTCGGCGGGCTGAACGTGCTCAACGTGGATACTGGCGAGAAGTCCGTGCTCGACGCCACCGCGATGTTCGTGGCAATCGGGCACGACCCGCGTTCGGGCTTCCTGGAAGACCAGGTGGCCACTGACGAGGGTGGCTACGTGCTGGTGCGGGAGCCGTCGACAGCAACCAGCGTGGCGGGCGTGTTCGCGTGCGGCGACTTGGTGGACAAGACGTACCGTCAGGCGATCTCGGCGGCGGGCTCGGGTTGCCGCGCGGCGCTGGACGCACAGCACTATCTCGAAGCGCTGTAGAATAGCGCCCATGAATGCACCTGTAGACGTCACCCAGGCCACCTTTAAATCCGAGGTCGTCGAGTCGGACATTCCGGTCCTCGTCGACTTTTGGGCTGAATGGTGCGGCCCCTGCAAGAAGCTCGGCCCCGTGCTGGACGAGATTGCGGCGGAGTACGACGGCAAGGTGAAGGTGGCCAAGGTCAACGTGGACAACGAGCGCACGCTCGGCGCGATGTTCCAGGTCATGTCCATCCCCACGGTGCTGCTGTTCAACGGCGGCGAGAAGGTCGACGAGTTTGTTGGTCTGCGCCCGAAGGGTGAGATCGTGCGCAAGATCGAGTCGCAGCTCTAAAGCTTTTCCCTACTCCCGAAAACACGTGAAAGGATCCCTGTGCACAACACATTCCGCGTAGGCGACTCGAGCCCACGGGTCGCCGAGGTTCGGATGTCGCTTGCGCGCCTGGGTCTCCTCGACGGCTACGGGGGCCAGCTCGGATCCGCCGAGTTCTCCCAGAGCGAAATGCTTTTCGACGAGGCCCTCGCCGACGCCCTCAAGGCATTCCAGCAGTCCCGCGGCGTAATGCCCACTGGCACTATCGACGAGCTCACGCTGCGTGAGCTGCGCGAAGCCTCTTACACCCTCGGCGCCCGAGTGCTGAGCTACCAGCCCGGCAGCGAGATGGTGGGCGACGATGTCGCGCAGCTGCAATCCCAGCTGCACGAACTGGGCTTCTACTCCCACCGCATGGATGGCCGCTTCGGTCCTCGCACCCACGATGCGTTGGTGAATTACCAGCTCAACTCCGGGTTGGAGGACGACGGGGTGTGCGGGCCTGACACGCTGTACGCGCTGTCGCTTTTGGGACGACGCATCACTGGCGGTTCCGCCCACGCCATTCGTGAGCGTGAGACCGTGCGCCAGGCTGGCCCGAACCTCGCCGGCAAGCGCGTGGTGATCGACCCGGATCTTGGCGGGGCCGACTCGGGCATGACGGTCAACGGGCCGTACGGGCCGATTACTGAAGAGGAAATCCTGTGGGATCTCGCGCAGCGCATCGAGGGCCGCATGGTGGCTACGGGTATGGAGACCATCCTCTCGCGCCCGCGCGGCGACAACCCGTCGATTAAGGAACGCGCTGACCTGGCGAACAGTTTCAAGGCTGACCTGGTGGTTTCGCTGCGTCTCGACGCGTACCGCAACGAGAAGGCCAACGGCGTGGCCACGTTCTACTTCGGCTCGGAGCACGGCAACTCCTCGCTGACGGGTGAAACCCTTTCGGGCTACATCCAGCGCGAGATCGCCGCGCGCACGGACCTGCAGAACTGCCGCAACCACGCCCGCACCTGGGACATGCTGCGTATGACGCGCATGCCAACGGTTGAGGTGGTGGCGGGGTATCTGACCAACCCGGACGATGTCGCGGTGCTCACGGACCCGAACCAGCGCGACGCCATTGCCGAAGCGGTCGTGGTGGCGGTTAAGCGCCTGTACCTGCTGGACCACGATAACCGCCCGACCGGCACCTACAGCTTCACCGACCTGTTGCGCGAGGAAATGGCCTAAGCCGTTTACGCTGGCAGGTAGCGGGTGGTGCGCGTGGAACCGACGCGGCGCACCCGGCCTGCCTCGGTGAGCTTCTTCAGTGCGCGGTAGGCCTGCTGCGTGCTCAAACCGGTCGCGGTAGCGACGTCGCTGCGCGAGACCCCGTCGCCAAGCTGCACCGCGTCCAGTGCGAGGCGCTCGTTTTCCCCGAGCCGTTCCCGTAGCGTGGCCGAAACGCCCTGCTCGTGGGAACCGGTGTAATCCACGTCCAACCCACGCAGCCCCTCGCCAGCGCCAGCGGTAATCCCGGTGCGCGCGAGCGCCGTGGTGAGGTAGAGCGAGCGCGGCCCGCGCGCCATCCCGCCCGGGCTGGTCACGTTGGTGCGGGTCTGCTCCAATCGCACGTAAACGGCCCCCGGCAGGGTGTAGTCGCGGTGCATGAGTGCGTTGAGTACCAGCGGGAGGGCTTCGAGGCCTGCGAGGCCTTCCACCATCGGAGCGAGCGGGCTCGCACTGCGGTGCGTCGCTGCAGGTCCACGGCGATCCACCACCACAAGCTGGTGGTACGGCAGGTGACGGGCGATCGCCTCCGGGGTGCCGAAGAGCGCGATTGCGCCGAGTTTCACCGGCTCGGCGGAATCGTCGTGGAAGCCGAGGGAGCGGACCAAGGCGTCGTCGGAAAGCTGTGCAAGCTCGTCGTCCCCGCCGAAGCGCGCCACGAGCCTGCGGTAAGAGCTGATCGCGTCCGGGTCGATGTCGGCGTCGCTCGCGCCGGTGGCGGGGGCGAGCGCCCAGTCGATGCCGTTCGCGTCGCGGTAGCGGGTGAACAGGTACGACGGGTCCATGCCAGCGCATTCGGGCACGCCCTTCGCGTTGAGCCGGCGGGTGCGGTACACACCCCAACGGGTGGCCACGGGGCTCGGTTGGGCCTCGACGGTGAGCGCCACGACGACGCGGCCGTCGAGTTCGGCAACGGACACCTCAGCGGCGAGCGCGGGGGAGGTGTTGCGGCGGATGGTCATCGCAAGCGCCGCCGGGTCCGTGCGGTCACCGTGGAAGGGGTGGCAGCCGCTGATTGCACCGTTCGCATCAACGCCGATGAGCAGGGTGCCGCCTGCACCGTTGGCCATGCATGCCATCAATTCGATCACGGCGCGCTCGTTGATGTAGGCCGCAGAGACGCGCCTGGCGAAGGCCGTGGTCAGGCCCTCGCCAGCATCGATTAGTTGGCGCATCTCATCAGCGTGCATGGATGCGATATTACATCACTGTAATTCGATCGATTGAATCATTCGCCCTGGATGAGGCCCATGATGCGTTCGAAGTCATCCTTATCGCCGAACTCGACGACGATCTTGCCCTTGCGCTTGCCCATAGTCACCGATACCTTCGTGTCCCACGCGTCCGCGAGCGAATCAGCTGCCTGGGTGAAGTACTCGGGCTGGGGGAGAGGCTGGCGCTTCTGCTTCTGCGGCATCTTCCCGCCCGCGTTGATGAGGGTGACGGCTTCTTCGGTCGCTCGGACAGAAAGGCCCTCGGCGACGATGCGGTCGGCGAGTTGTTCCTGGGCCTCCGCGGAGCCGTCGTCAAGCTTGATGCCCAACAACGCGCGCGCGTGCCCCGCGGAGAGCACTCCGGCGGCGACGCGGCGCTGCACCGGCACCGGCAGGTTGAGCAGGCGTATCGCGTTCGTGATCACGGGGCGCGAGCGCCCGAGACGGTCCGCGAGCTGCTCCTGGGTCACGCCAAACTCCTCGAGCAACTGCTGGTACGCGGCGGCCTCTTCGAGCGGGTTGAGCTGGACGCGGTGGATGTTCTCCAAAAGCGCGTCGCGCAGCATGTCCTCGTCGGAAGTGTCGCGCACGATCGCCGGGATCTGCTTCAGCCCGGCCTTCGAGGCGGCGCGCCAGCGGCGCTCGCCCATGATCAGCTCGAAGCCGTCGCGGGTGTCGCGCACCACAATGGGCTGTAGCAACCCGAATTCGCGGATGGAGTGCACCAGTTCCGCGAGATCGTCCTCGTCGAAAACCTGGCGCGGCTGCTTCGGGTTCGGGATGATCTCGCCGAGCGGGATCTCCTGGTAGCGCGCGCCGCCAACCGGCACCGGTTGCATAACTTCCTCGCGGCTCGCATTCACCGTCGGGGCACCGGCAATCGCGCGCTTCTTCTCCCCGAAGATCACGTCGGAGGCGTCGCCGCCGATGGCGCCCGTCTTGCCGGTTTTGTCCATCTCCGCCGGCGCGGAAGGAATCAGCGCCGCCAGGCCGCGGCCCAAGCCGCCTTTTCGTTCTTGTGCCATGGTTTTACTCCTCTTCCTCAAGCTGGGCGTACACCGCGGGGCTCACGCCGATCGGGCCGGTGCTGGGGTGCGGCTGGTAATCGCCGCGGGTGGCAAGCTCCTTCGCCGCGTCGAAGTAGGCGAGCGCCCCGCGCGAACTTGGGTCGTAATCCACCACCGTCTGGCCGTAGCCGGGCGCCTCCGAGACCTTCACCGAACGCGGGATGACGTTTTTCAGCACCACCTCGCCGAACTGGCCGCGCACCTCGTCCGCGACCTCGGAGGCCAAGCGGGTGCGCGCGTCATACATAGTGAGCAGAACCGCGGAGATGTGCAGGTTGTGGTTTAAGTACTCGCGGATCATGCCGATGTTGTTCAGCAGCTGGCCCACGCCCTCGAGCGCGTAGTACTCGCACTGGATGGGAATCATCACCTCGTCCACCGCCGTCATCGCGTTGATGGTCAAAAGGCCGAGCGACGGCGGGCAGTCGATGAACACGTAGTCGAAGCCGTGCTCGCGCAAGAAACCCTTGCGGATGGCGTCGTGCAGCCGGTACTCGCGGCGCACCATTGACACCAGCTCGATTTCCGCGCCGGCCAGGTCGATGGTCGCGGGAATGCAGTACAGGTTCGGGTTGTCCGGGTTGGGCTGCAGCGCCTCCTCCGGCGTGGTTTCCCCGATGAGCACCTCATAGCTGGACAGGGTGCCGGAGGAATGCTCCGCGGACAGTGCGGTCGACGCGTTGCCCTGCGGGTCCAAGTCGATCACCAAGACCTTCAGGCCTTGGCGCGCCAGCGACGCAGCCATGTTCACGCTCGTGGTGGTCTTACCCACGCCGCCCTTCTGGTTCGCGACGGTGATCACGCGCGGCTGCTCGGGCCGCGGCAACGGGTCTCGCGGCGTCGACATCTGGGGTGCGCGGTGTGCGGCGGCCATGACAGGAGTGTCCTCGTAGTCCACTTAGTTCCCCTTCTTCTTCCGCGTGACAACAATCAACGTCGTTGGCTGGTCCAGCAGGCCGGTGCCTACCTGGATGATCTCAGGGTCCACGCCGCCTGCCTTCTCAATGTCCTTCGCGTCGCGCTGAAGCTCCTCGCCGACGGATTCCCCCTTCATGGCGATCATCTTGCCGCCGCCCTGCACCAGTGGCAGCGACCACCCGGCGAGCTTGCCCAGCGGGGCCACCGCGCGGGAGGTCACAGCGTCGAAGTGCGCCTTCGGCTGATCCTCGGCACGCCCGCGCACCACGGTGACGTTGGTCAGCCCCAACTCATCCACCACCTCCTGCAGGTAGGTGGAGCGCTTCAGCAACGGCTCCACCAGAGTGATGGTGAGGTCCGGCCGCGCAATAGCCAGCGGAATACCCGGCAGCCCCGCGCCCGAGCCAATGTCGGCCACCTTCCAGCCCTCGCCGAACGCCTCCGCAATCACGGCACAGTTCAGGATGTGGCGCTCCCAGAGCCGGTCCACCTCTTTCGGGCCAATGAAGCCACGCTGGGCGGCGGTGGTGGCAAGCGACTCGTGGTACGCCTCGGCCAACGCGACGCGGTCGCCGAAGATACGGTCAAGCAATTCCGACACGGCTGTGCACTCCTTGCGGGGAAGTTGCGGGAAGTAAACGCTGGACATAAACGATGTGCCAGACACTTTAGTCGGGCCGCAGACGCGGGTGTGAGTTCGTCAGCGCAAGCCGACGTCGATAAGCAAAAAGCTCCGGGCGATTACCCGGAGCCTTGCTCTACTTCTTGTCTTGCTTGCGCTGCTTCTTCGAGCGCTTGTCCACCTTGCGCGCGCCCGGCTTCGGGGCGGTGGTGCGCTTCATCTCCACCTTGCGGGCCTCTTCCTCAGCCTCTTCCTTATCCATCTTGTCGAACAGGATGCGGGTCTGGAAGAACGTCCACACGTTGTTGGTCAGCATGTAGAACAGCAAACCGATGTGCCACAGCGCACCGGAGAAGACAATCATCGCCGGCATGAACCAGAGCATCATCTTGTTCATCATGCCCATCTGGGCCTCCATCATCGCCGCGGACTCGCCCTGCGGCGCGGCCACCTTGCCTGCCTCACGGCGGGCCTGCTGTCGGCCGATGGACATCTTCGCGTTGAAGTGGGTGAACACCGCACAGATGAGCACCAGCGGCAGGCAGACCGCGATGATGCGGCCCTTCGTCAGCTCGTCAGTGTTGGTAAACGCTGCAAACGCCTGCTCCGGCATCGACATGTACGCCGAAAGCGGCACGCCGAAGAAGTCAGCGTCCAGGAAGGACTGCACGTCCTCCGGCCCGAACGCGTAGTTGGCGATCTGGCGATTCTCCTCAACACTCAAACCCGGCTGGTTCGGCCCGGCGGTGCGGTTGAACGAGCGCAGCACGTGGAACAGGCCCAGGAAGATGGGCATCTGCACCAGCGGCACGATGCACGATGCGAACGGGTTGGTGCCCATCTCCTTGTACAGCTTCTGAGTTTCCTCAGCCATCTTCTGCTGGTCGTTCTTGTACTTCTCGCGGATCGCCTGCATCCGCGGCTGCATCTCCTGCATCTTGCGCATGGAGCGCATCTGGTTGACCATCGGCTTGATCAGGAAGACACGAACCGTGCAGGTCAGCAGGACAATAGCCAGGATCCAGGAGATGCCGGAGCTCTTGTCAAAGATGAAGCCGACAACCTCGTGCCAAAACTTCAGCACCCAAGAAATCGGCCAATAAATGAAATTCAGCACTTTCCGGTGTTACTCCTCTTTGATACTCCCAGGAACGGGGTCGTATCCGCCGGGGTGCCACGGCCCGCATTTGCACAAACGGGCGGCGGCCATCGCACCGCCGCGCACCGCCCCGTGCCGGGACACGGCTTCAAGGGCGTAGGCGCTGCACACCGGCAAGAAACGACACGTCCCGCCCATCTTAAGGGGCGAAAGATATTTTTGGTAACCGCGCACGAGGGCCACCAGCAGCTTCGCCGCCGGTCCGCGGGGCGCGGGAATTTCGCCGCCGGCGAAGTTGTAGTAGCTCATTGCAGTTTGCGCAGGGCTTTTTCCAGCGCGTGCGCGTAGTCGCGCTCCAGCTCGGCGCTGGTTGCGGTCGCGGAATTCGGCAGTGCTCGCAGGACAACATCGTGTTGGGGCAAGAGCTTATCGACGCTTGCCAGTGCCACCGCCCGCAACTTCCGCGACACCGCGTGCCGCGTGACGGCGTTTCCCACCTGCTTGGACACCACAAGCCCGAAGCGCGGCCCACCGGTGACCACCAGGTCCTCGCGGCGGCGGACATGGACCATTAACGTACGAGACCCCGCCCGCACACCCTGCTTCATCGCCGCTTTGAAGTCGGCGGAGGCAGTGAGTTTGTGCGGACGGGGTAACACTGGGGGTTACGCGGTGAGCTTCGCGCGGCCCTTCTTGCGGCGCTGGGACACGATCGCGCGACCGGCACGGGTCTGCATGCGGGCGCGGAAGCCGTGCTTGCGAGCGCGGCGGCGGTTGTTCGGCTGGTAAGTCCGCTTGGACACGGTTGACTCCTTGAGGCGTCGTTGAGCCGCCCACCCGGGACAATGGCTGCTCCAAATGAATGAAACGTCAATCGGTGGGCGCAAATCGCCGGCTCGCCATCTGGCGTTCCCGGGGTCCGGCGCGTCGGTGCTCCCACAAGCACGTAGGCGACCGATTCGGCCGCAGACGTGAAAACGATCACCAGAGTACGCCACATCGTGGGCCGGGAACAAATCACCCCAAGGGTGCCCCCGGAATTACAAGTGTGTGTTTTTGCGCAGGTGGCGGGGCGAATCGCCGGGGTATCCTGCGGGTGAGCTGTGAACCCGTTCCGCGATACCTGGACAGCCGTTCGAAAATATGCGTTATCCACAATCTTTTCAACCCCGGACTGTTCGACACCCCAGCATGCGGCGGGTAACAATATTGCGACACCACAATCACACAGGCGCTGTCACCACAGGTCTGTGGATAACTGTGAAGTTCTGGTTGAGACTTTTAGTTAGGGGTTGCCATACCCGCAGCTAAGAAACTATTTTTCTGGATTTTCACGTTATCCACAACGAGACGGCGTCCTGTGGATAACACCCCACAAATTTGTTATCCACATCTGTGGATAACATTGTGGAACAGCAGGTAACCGCCCGGCGGCTTGTGGAGCGGGCGGTGGAAATTTTTGTAATTCTTCGACTCAACGGCAAAGGATGCGCAGCGGTGGCGGACCAACAACTCGAAGCACTCTGGCACGCCGTAGTGGAGGAGTTGCTCAACCTCTCCGAGCAGCCAATGTCCACCGTGCCCACGTTGACCCCGCAGCAGCGCGCCTACCTGCGTTTGCTCAAGCCGGTCGTGCTTGTCGACGGCTACGCGCTCATCTCCGCACCCCACGCGGCGGCCAAGAACGTCATTGAGGAATCCCTCGCGCCGCACCTCACGACGCTGCTGAGCACCCACACCGGAACACCGGTTGCGCTCGCCGTCTCGGTCGCCGCACCAGTGGAACCGGAACCCGAGCCGGAACCGGACCCAACACCGACCTCCTGGGCGGCAACCCAATCGATGAGCGCGTCTTCACCGGCAGGCGAACAGATCCCCATGGGGCTCGACGAACTTGCCCAGATGCACGCCGCGCAGGTGGAAGGTAGACGTCGAGAAGCAATTGCCCACCCCACCGTCGCTGCCGCCGACCGCAGGATTCCGCGCGAAACCCCCGCGCACGACCCGGACCGCGAAGCGAGCCTGAACCCGAAGTACACCTTCGAAAACTTCGTCATCGGCTCGTCCAACCGCTTCGCCAACGGCGCCGCCGTGGCGGTGGCCGAAAACCCGGCGAAGGCCTACAACCCGCTGTTCATCTGGGGCGGCTCCGGCCTGGGCAAGACCCACTTGCTGCACGCCGCCGGCAACTACGCGAAAGTGCTGCAGCCGGGGCTTCGCATCAAATATGTGAGCTCGGAGGAATTCACCAACGACTACATCAATTCCGTGCGCGACGACCGGCAGGAATCCTTCAAGCGGCGCTACCGCAACCTAGACATCCTGATGGTCGACGACATCCAGTTCCTCGAAGGCAAGGAAGGTACCCAGGAGGAGTTCTTCCACACCTTCAACGCACTGCACCAGGCTAACAAGCAGATCATCTTGTCCTCCGACCGTCCACCGAAGCAGCTGACCACCCTCGAGGACCGACTGCGCACTCGCTTCGAAGGCGGGCTGATTACCGACGTTCAGCCGCCGGACCTGGAAACGCGCATCGCGATCCTGATGAAGAAGGCCGCGGCCGACGGCACCCAGGTGGACCACGAGGTGCTCGAAGTCATCGCCTCGCAGTTCCAATCCTCCATCCGCGAGCTCGAGGGCGCCCTGATTAGGGTCTCCGCGTACTCTTCGCTGATCAACGAGCCGATCACCATGGACATCGCCCAGGTGGCGCTGCGCGACATCCTGCCGGATGAAGGCGACGTGAACATCACTGCCGACACCATCAAGGAAGCCGCAGCCGAATACTTCGAGGTTTCCGCCGACCAGCTCATCGGCGCCGGCAAGACCCGCCAGGTAGCGCACGCCCGCCAGATCGCGATGTACCTGTGCCGCGAGCTCACCGAATTGTCGCTGCCCAAGATCGGCGACGAATTCGGCGGCAAGGACCACACCACCGTGATGTACGCAGACCGGAAGATCCGTAAAGAAATGACGGAAAACCGCGCGACCTACGACGAGATCCAAGAGCTCACGCAGATTGTGAAGAACCGCGCCCGGGCGCGTTAGTGTGGGTCAGTTTCTCGCCGCCGTTCCCTTGTGGGGCGGCGGTTTTTCTCTATCCACAGGCCTATCCACACCTGTGTAATTACGGCGATGTAATTAGATGATTTCCACCACAGTGTGCACTGAATCACACTCTTGAGCTCTGGGGACAACCCGAGGCTTTTGTGTGGATGACCGGTGGAAAGATCGCGCGGCGATGTGTAATTTTCGGAGAGCGGAAAAGTTATCCACAACGGCTTCGACTTATCCACAGGTTTTCCACATCCCGAATCACATCCGGAATTCCCGGCACCACCGGCACCGATGGGCCCCAATCCACAGATCCCACAGCCCCTACTGTTGTTCCCAGAACAATTACTTGTAATTCTTCAAGGAGAAACAGAGGTTGTGCGATTCGCCGCGCCCGGGTCGAATGACAAAGAATCTGCGCCCCGCCTAGAGTGGTTGAGACACTTGCAAGAACCACACGATCGAGGAGTAGTGCGCCGCCATGGTTGACAGCATCGCTGACAGCACCGTGTCATTCCGCGTTCACAAAGACGAGCTTTCGGACGCGGCGGCGTGGGTGGCACGCAGCCTGCCCACGAAAAACACCCAGCCGGTCCTGCGCGCTGTGGTGATCACCGCGGATGACAACGGTTTGGAATTCGCGGGCTTCGACTACGAGGTTTCCTCCCGCGTGCGCATCGGCGCCGAGGTGAGCGACCCGGGCCGCGTCGCCGTGGCTGGCAAGCTGCTCTCGGACATCGTGGCCACCATGCCCGGCGGCGATATCGAGGTGACCACGGATGCGAAGGTGATGACACTCAAGGCACGCTCCGCACGATTCGAGCTGCCGCTGATCCCGCTGGACGATTACCCGCAGCTGCCGGAGCTTCCGCAGGTTACCGGCCGGATTTCCCCGGCTGCGCTCACCGGTGCTGTGACCCAGGTGGCGGCCGCTGCCGGCCGCGACGACACGCTGCCGATGCTTACCGGCATCCACGTGGAGATCGACGGCCCGCACGTCACCCTTACCGCCACCGACCGCTTCCGCCTCGCGCAGCGCCACCTGGAATGGGAGCCGGCGAGCGAGAACGTGAAGGCCGACCTGCTCGTCCCGGCGAAGACGCTGTTGGACAACGCGCGCACCTTGGACACCAGCATCGAGGAGCCGGTGGAGATCGCCGTGGGCGGCGAGGACAACATCGGCGGCGACGGCTTGTTCGGTCTGCACACCGGTAACCGCGAAACCACCACCCGCATGCTGGACGCGGACTTCCCGAACGTGGCGCCGCTGTTGCCGAAGCAGCACACTTCCATGGCAAGCGTGGAGGTCGCCCCGCTGATCGAGGCGATCCGCCGCGTGAGCCTGGTGGCCGACCGCAACGCCCAGCTGCGCCTTCGCTTCGAGCCGGGGCAGCTCACCCTGTACTCCTCCGGCGCGGATTCCGGCGCCGCAGAGGAAGTCATCGAGGCCGCGTTCACCGGCGCCGACGAACTGCTCATCGCGTTCAACGCGGGCTACTTGCGCGACGGCCTGTCCGTGATTGGCACCGATCGCGTGGTCTTCGGCTTCACCGAGGCGTCCCGCCCGGCAATTATGATCCCGCAGCCGGAAGAGCTGCCGGAGGCGGGCGCGGACGGCGCGTTCCCCACCCCGGAGACCTTCTTCACCTACCTGCTCATGCCGGTGCGCCTGCCCGGCTAAACCCAAAACGCCCGAGATGTACGTCCGCGAGCTGGATCTTCGTGATTTCCGCTCCTGGCCCGAGCTCAACGTCTCGCTCGAGCCGGGAGTGACAGTTTTCGCGGGACGAAACGGCTACGGCAAGACGAACATTGTCGAGGCGGTGCACTACTCCTCGAAGCTGTCCAGCCACCGCGTCTCCACGGACGCGCCCCTTATCGCCGCGGGCAAGGACAACGCGCGGGTCTCGCTCACCACGGTCAACGAGGGACGCGAACTCACCACGCACCTGCTGCTCAAAGCACGCGGGGCGAACCAGGCCCAGATCAACCGCACGCGCTTGAAGTCGGCCCGCGAGCTCATCGGCGTGCTGCGCACCGTGATGTTCTCGCCCGAGGACCTACGCCTGATCAACGGCGAGCCGGCGGAGCGTCGCAAATTTCTCGACGATCTCGCGGGCCTTCGCATGCCGCGCCTCGCCGGCGCGCGCGCGGAGTACGACAAGGTGCTGCGCCAGCGCAACGCCCTGCTCCGCAACTCCAACATGGTGCTGCGCCGCGGCTACCAGGACGAATCCGGCGCCGCGGCGCTGAGCACACTCGACGTGTGGGACGGTCAGCTCGCGGCCCACGGTGCGCAGGTCATCGCGGGCAGATTGCAGCTTATCGACGAGCTGTCGCCCCACATCACCTCCTCCTACGCCTCCGTCGCCCCCGAATCCCGTCCAGCTTCCACGACCTACACCTCAACCCTGGGCAGCGAGGTGCTGGACAGCCGCGACCCGCAGGTATTCGAAGCCGCGATGCTCGCCGAGCTCGGCCGGCGCCGCAAAGAGGAAATCGACCGGGGCACCACTTTGGTCGGCCCACACCGCGATGACCTCGTGCTCTCGCTCGGCGATCAGCCTGCGAAAGGGTACGCCTCCCACGGCGAGACCTGGTCGTACGCGCTCGCGCTCCACCTCGCCGAATACCAGCTGCTCAAGGAGGACGGCAGCGACCCGGTACTCATCCTCGACGACGTCTTCGCAGAGCTCGACGCGAAGCGCCGCGAACGCCTGGTCCACGTCGCGGAAGACGCAGAACAGGTGCTCATTACCGCCGCGGTCGGCGACGATCTGCCCGGCAACCTCGACGGTGCCGTAAGTGCTCGCCACACCGTGGTCATGGAAGACGGGGTGAGTCGCCTTGAGTGACCTAGTACGCCAGACCTTCGACACGCTGCGGGCCACGGCGAAAAAGCGGGGTGGGAAGTTGCCGGACGTGGGGAAAAAGAAGACGTCGATAAGCATTACGCGAAACATCCCCGCCACCGTGCCCGGACTGAAACTCGAAGCGGAGCAGAAGCGGCACGTGCGCGGTATCCCCACCGGCGCCGACGGTCGGGCCCTGCCCCGCAGCTACAAAGTGTCCAGCTTCGGCGCGCTGCTGGGCAAAGAGGTCCGGCAACGCGACTGGACCGAGAAGATGGCGCACGGCTGGATCATGGGGCACTGGCCCGAACTCGTCGGCACCAAGATCGCGCAGCACACCACCGTGGAGATGATCAAAGACGGCGAGGTGTTCATCACCTGCGACACCACCGCCTGGGCTACGCAGATGAAGTACATGCAACGCGAGGTGCTCTCCGCGATCGCCGCAAAGGTGGGGCCGGACGTGGTGACGAAGCTGCACATCTACGGCCCGAAAACGAAGAGCTGGCGCTACGGCCCGCTGCACGTGAAGGGCCGCGGTCCGCGCGACACGTACGGCTAGGCGGGGCGGTTGTTTCTAATCTGTGTAATTCTGGAATTTGCGTTTACCCACCGGGCAGCTTCCGGGTTTACCCAGTGACATACTTGCTGAATAGCAACTTGACATTTGTCGAGGTACTCGTGTTCGTAGTCCAAGTCATGGCTGATCACAGGTTCGTGGTGAGCACACCGATTACGGAGTTCGTAGACAGTTTCTAGGGTGCGGCGAAAAAGTTCTCGATCAACGGGTTCCTGCAGGGAAGCATGAAGTTTTGGCCAGATTGTTGTGGTGTAGGTGGGAGTGAAGAGGAAATACCAAAAATCAAAACTCAGCTCGGCAATAACGCGCCCAGGTTCGGTGATCCGCTTTGACTGTCCCGTTCGTTTCACAGCTTTATTAATTGAACGGAGAGCTGGGTTTGTGAACGGAATGCGATCTGAAGTGAACCATGTTTCCCCATATGCGGGTTTACTTGTCGTCCCCGTGAGGGACCTATCAACCCAATTTCGAAGAAGAACTTCGGTGTGTTGAATGTCCTCAAGAAAAGCTTTTGTCAGCCACGTGTTCCACAGATACAACGCGTTGGGGTCCGAATGGTTGTTGAAGCGGTGCATTCGGGGAGAAGAGAACCACTCACTGAGTTGGTGGAAGGTAGCGTTTTCGTTGACCTGACCAGATGTAGTCACTATGATTTCCCCTTGAAAGCCCCGGAACGATCCCTGCGCCAGCATATCGCCGGGGTTATTGAATTTCCGGGTTAAACGACAAAATGTGTGTCTGACTCCGGCGTGTCGCGGGGTTAGATGTGGCCTTTTCGGATGCCGATTGAGTGTGTGTAGTTGGTGTCGATAGCGTTGTCGTAGAGGGCTGGTCGTCGAAGTTTCGTGGTCGGCTTGGTTCTCGTTGTGGGTCAGGGTGGATACTTTGGCGAGTTGGTCCTGGCCCCAGTTGGACTGCCTGGCGATCTCAACAGGATCGTCAGGCAGTTCCGTTTTCAGATACAGCCACCACTCCAGCATCCGACGCTGATGCTCCCCGGATCTGCCGCGGTGGGTGCGGGCCAGCAGTTTCAGTTGGGCGTTGATGCCGCCTTCCAGGCTGTTGGTGGTCGATTTGATCCGGCTGACATCGAGCACACTGTCGGGTGGGTCGAGGTAGACGAACAGCAGTTGGTTGCGCCAGAGGTGGTTGAGACTGTTGTAGGCCTTGCGCACGTTGGCGTGTGTCCACTCGCGTGTCCACGCGCCGGTTTTCGGGTCTTTGGTCAGCGTCTTTTGATCCATCCAGTCGCGGTAGACGTTTCCGAACTCATGTAGTTGCACACCCCATTGAGCTGCTTGATCCAAGGTGGTGATTTTGGTGAGGTTGAGCGCGAGTTGGTAGATCGCTCGTCCTGCTTCGGTGCGCGGTCGTGATGTGGTGTAGCGGCGCACGACGCGTTGGGCGTGAACGAGACAGCGTTGGATTTTGGTTGTGGGCCAACATTTCTTGATGGCGCTGGCTGCGCCTTGTCCGCCGTCGATGACAGCGATTAAGGGTGCGGGGATGCGCTCGAGGAGTTGTTGGTAGGCGTGGGTGGTTTCGTGTTTGCACCAGTGCCAGGCGATGACGTGATCCAATGTGGCGGCCACGATGAGGCACCCGCTGGCGGTGTAGGTGCCGTCGATGAAGATCTGGTCGTAGATACGCCCGTCGTGTCCGATGGTGGGATCAGGCACGTCGATAAGCCAGAACGGTTCAAACCTGCGTTGTAGGGTGCGCGGGCGGTAGCCGAGTTTATCGGCAGTGGTTTCCAAGCTTTCACCACTGGTGACGTGGGCGATGAAGGCATCAAAAGCGGTCTTGTTTGAGATGTCTGGGCGTCGTTTTGTGGTGGAGGCGCCGCAGGTTTTGCAGCGCCACCTCGCCCGGTGTGCTGTGGTGCGTCCGTTACGTTTCATTTCGCCGCCGCACACGCTGCAGCGGGGTCGGTTCTTTGGCATTGGTTAATGCCACCACCGGCCCGTAGCACATCACCGGCACCACACCGAGGATTTACGGCTCAGAGGACAGATATAAGCCCAGCAAGCATATATTTCCAGCAACGCTAGAGGTCAGGACACATAAATCGCTGATTCTAGACACACATTTTGTCGTTTAACCCGAATTTCCTGCCTCCAAGTTTCGAGCACTGGGGCCGCGGCCCGCGGGACACCTACGGCTAGGCGGGGCGATTGTGTTGTGCCAACGGTAACCACCCGACGGGTGCCGTCCTGGGGTTTTCGCGCGGAGGAGGTGAGTTTTGGCAGGGAGTGTCAGGAAGTTTGTGTGTGAGGCTCTGATCCAGAGGGAGTTTCACCGATAATGACTACGGTGTCACCGAAGAAAAACCATGACCCGACCAGGGTCAACGAGATCAGCGAGAAGCTGATGGATAATCCCGAGCTCGCCAAGCTCATCGGCGAGTTATCGACCTCCGCAGACGATGCCAGCGACCTGGTACGAGGATTGCTGCAGGCATCGATTAACGCTGGCCTGCAGGCAGAGATGGACAACCACCTCGGCTACCAGCACTCGGATCGCAAAGCGAAAGCTGAGTCCGGGGAGGATACGAACCACCGAAACGGGTCGTACACCAAAACCGTCGATTCCGGTTACGGCCCAATTGAGGTCACGATGCCGCGTGATCGCGCGGGCACGTTCACCCCGCAGATGGTGCCGAAAGGCTCACGCCGTTTGACCGAGCTCGACGACATGATCATCTCGCTCTACGCCGGTGGGATGACTGTGCGTGACATCCAGCACCACCTCGCCACCACCCTTGGGGTGGAGATGAGCCCGGATACGATCAGCACGATCACCGACGCGGTGTTAGACGAGGTAATGATCTGGCAGAACCGTCAACTCGACGAGTTCTACCCGGTGATTTTCCTCGACGCGCTGCGCGTGAAGATCCGCGACGGACACCGGGTGATCAACAAGGCCTGCTACATGGCGGTCGGGGTGGATATGGACGGCATCAAGCACATCCTGGGGTTGTGGATCGCCGACAATGAAGGCGCGAGCTTTTGGGCTTCCGTCTGCGCGGATCTTGCTAACCGCGGGGTGCAAGATGTCTTCATCGTCTGCTGCGACGGGCTTAAGGGCCTGCCGGAAGCGGTAGAAGCGACCTGGCCTGGATCGATGGTGCAGACCTGCATCGTGCACCTGATCCGAGCGGCCAACAGGTGGGTGTCCTACGCGGATCGCCGCCAAGTCTCAGCTGCCCTGCGAGACGTCTATACTGCGCCGAATGAAGACACCGCCTCTGCAGCCCTGGAGGCGTTCGCCGACTCCGCTTTGGGGCGCAAGTACCCACAGTCGGTGAAGGTCTGGCGCGATGCGTGGGAGCGCTTCATCCCGTTCTTGCAGTTCCCGCCAGCTGCGAGGCGGGTGCTCTACACCACGAACTCGATCGAGTCGCTAAACGCCGAGCTTCGCAAAGCAACCCGTAACCGGGGACAGTTTCCAAGTGATGCCGCGGCGCTGAAGACGCTGTGGTTGATG
This sequence comes from Corynebacterium sp. Marseille-P4321, assembly GCF_903645305.1. Classification (GTDB taxonomy): domain Bacteria; phylum Actinomycetota; class Actinomycetes; order Mycobacteriales; family Mycobacteriaceae; genus Corynebacterium. The sequence continues at coordinate 48,320 of NZ_CAHJXO010000004.1, forward strand.
ATCTGCAATATCGAGGACAAGCGTGCCGCCCAACGTGCACGGAAGGCGAAGCGGGCAACGGAATGCAACGGCTATATTGAAGGAGCGAAAGCCACCGGCTGGAAAGAAGCCATCAACCAGCTAGCCGTGGCGTACCCTGACCGGTTCGCGGACTACTTGTAAACCAAGCCCCGCACACAAACAATCGGACACTCTCTTTTGGCACAGGCCATAGCGAGGTGGTCCGAGCCTGACGTTCCGTGGACAAAGATAACGAGATCTGTCCAAACCCGCTCTAAAAGCCCAGGAGGCGGACAAACGTTGCAAGATCCGTCCGAGCAGCGGTGGTCAGCCCCGCGGAGGTCAAATCTGGCACAGCGAAGTACAGCGAAACACAGAGACACCCGGGTAACACCCATCCAAGACCCCAACCGCGAAATCGGCGCGAGAAACGCCTTCTCGCGCGTTCACCGCTGCCAGGAATATCCCCCTCTAGGTGTAAGATGAGACGGGTTAATCGGGCGCGTGGAGCAACCGCGGGCCCACAGTGAGACGGAGGAACGTCAAAACAGTGGCTGAGAACCAACCCAATTACGACGCGTCATCGATCACCATCCTTGAGGGCCTGGAGGCGGTGCGCAAGCGCCCGGGCATGTACATCGGCTCGACGGGCGTGCGCGGCCTGCACCACCTGGTGTGGGAGGTTGTGGACAACTCCGTCGACGAGGCGATGGCGGGTTACGCCGACCGCGTCGACGTCACGTTGCTTGCCGACGGGGGCGTGGAGGTAGTGGACAACGGCCGCGGTATTCCGGTGGAGATGCACCCGTCCGGTGCGCCGACGGTGCAGGTTGTGATGACGCAGTTGCACGCCGGCGGCAAGTTCGATTCGGAGTCCTACGCGGTTTCCGGCGGCCTGCACGGTGTGGGTATTTCGGTGGTGAACGCGCTGTCCACCCGCGTTGAGGCGGACATTAAGCGCGACGGCAAGCACTGGTACCAGCGTTTCGAGAACGCCATTCCGGAGCCGCTGGAGGAAGGCGGCAACGCGCGCGGCACAGGCACGGCGATCCGTTTTTGGCCGGACCCGGAGATCTTCGAAACCGTCGAGTTCAACTACGACACCATCGCGCGCCGCCTGCAGGAGATGGCGTTCCTGAACAAGGGCCTCACCATCACGCTCAAGGATGAGCGGGTGAGCGATGAGGAGCTTGAACTCGAGGCCATCGCGGAGGAGGGTGACACTGCAGCGCTTGTCGACGGTGACTCGTTCGACGACGACACGATCACCCAGGCCGCGTCCGAGGTGGACGAGGATGGCGGCGAGGTCGCCCCGGACAAGAAGCGCAAGCGCGAGAAGAAGGTCACCTACCACTACCCGGAGGGCCTGATCGACTACGTCGAGTACCTGAACAAGTCGAAGACGGCGATCCACCCGACGATCATCGGTTTCGAGCAGAAGGGCGACGGCCTGGAGGCGGAGATCGCGATGCAGTGGAACGGCTCCTACAAGGAGTCGGTGCACACCTTCGCCAACACCATCAATACGCACGAGGGCGGTACCCACGAGGAGGGCTTCCGTGCCGCGCTGACGACGTTGATGAACCGTTACGCCCGCGAGCACAAGCTGATCAAGGACAAGGACCCGAACCTCACCGGCGATGACTGCCGTGAGGGTCTCGCGGCCGTGGTGTCCGTGCGCGTGGCCGACCCGCAGTTCGAGGGCCAGACGAAAACCAAGCTGGGCAACACCGAGGTCAAGGGCTTCGTGCAGCGCGCGGTGAACGAGAACCTCTCCGACTGGTTCGACGCGAACCCGGCGGAGGCGAAGGCCATCATTAACAAGGCTGCGGCGTCCTCGCAGGCACGCCAGGCGGCGCGCAAAGCCCGCGACTTGGTTCGCCGCAAGTCGGCCACGGACCTCGGGGGGCTTCCCGGTAAGTTGGCGGACTGCCGTTCCAAGGATCCGTCGAAAAGCGAGCTGTTCATCGTGGAGGGCGACTCGGCCGGCGGCTCCGCGAAGGGCGGGCGCGACTCGATGTACCAGGCGATTCTGCCGCTGCGCGGCAAGATCCTGAACGTGGAGAAGGCGCGCATGGACCGCGTGCTGAAGAACGCCGAGGTGCAGGCGATTATCACGGCGCTCGGCACGGGCATCAACGAAGAGTTCGACATTGCGAAGCTGCGCTACCACAAGATCGTGCTGATGGCCGACGCGGATGTGGACGGCCAGCACATCGCAACGCTGCTGCTCACGCTGCTGTTCCGCTTCATGCCGGAGCTGGTGGAGGAAGGCCACGTGTACCTGGCTAACCCGCCGTTGTACAAGCTGAAGTGGGGTAAGGGCGAGCCGGGCTACGCCTTTTCGGACGCGGAGCGCGACGCGCTGCTGGCGCAGGGGCTGGAGGAAGGCCGCAAGATCAACACCGACGACGGCATCCAGCGCTACAAGGGTCTCGGCGAGATGAACCCGAAGGAGCTGTGGGAGACCACGCTCGACCCGGACACCCGAATCCTGCGCCGCGTGAAGATCGAGGATGCGCAGCGCGCCGACGAGCTGTTCAGCATTCTGATGGGCGACGACGTGGCCGCGCGCCGCTCGTTTATCACCCGCCGTGCGAAGGACGTGCGCTTCCTTGACGTCTAGTCTCGCCCGCGTCCGCGAGGTCGGGCCGCTGGTGCAGTGCATCACGAACACCGTGGTGCAGAACTTCACCGCGAACGCCCTGCTGGCGATGGGTGCGGCGCCCGCGATGACGGACATCGTGGGCGAGGCCGGCATTTTCGCAGGCATCGCCGACGCATTACTGATCAACCTTGGCACCCCGACGCCGGAGCAGCGCGCGGCCGCGGTGGAGGCTGCGCGCGCGGCGAACGAGGCGTCCACGCCGTGGGTGCTCGACCCCGTTGCGGTTGGCGCGCTTCCGCTGCGCACGGAGCTCGCGCGCGAGTTGGTGGCGCTGGGCCCCACGGCGATCCGAGGCAACGCCTCCGAGATCGCGGTGCTGGCCGGCTCCGGCGCGGGCGGGCGCGGCATGGAGGCCTCCGAGGACATCGACGCCGCCGCCGCGGTCGCGCTCGCGTGCGAATCCGGGGCGATTGTCGCGGTTTCCGGCCCGCAGGACCTGATCACCGACGGGCGCCGCGTACTGCGGGTGGACAACGGCGACGCGCTGTTGACCAAGGTCACAGGCGGCGGATGCACACTCGGCGCGGTGGTCGCAGCGTTCCTGTCGGTGGAGCGCTCGCCGGAATCCGTGGCCCAGGCCCACGCGTATTACGGCGCGGCCGCAGAGGTCGCGGCAGAGGGTGCGCAAGGCCCGGCGTCGTTCGCAGTTGCGCTTATCGACGCACTCTCGTCCGACCTTCCCGCCACCCTCCTACGCATCCGCGAGGAGCCGCTGCCGTGAGCCTGCGGCGCGGCATCTACCTAGTCACCGACAGGGCGCTGTGTGGTTCCCGCGGCGTGGTGGAGACGGTGCGCCTCGCCGTGGACGGCGGGGTGACCACGGTGCAGCTGCGCGACAAAGAGGCGGACCTCGACGGCCAGTTGCGCCAGCTTGAGGCATTGGCGGAGGTCATCGATGGGCGCGCGGACCTCATTGTCAATGATCGGGTGGACGCGGCCGTTGAGGCGCGCCGCCGCGGCCTGCCAGTCGCCGGCGTGCACGTGGGCCAGGGCGACACGAGCGTTTCGGTCGCGCGCGCTGAGCTCGGCCCGGACGCGCTGATTGGGTTGTCGGCGGAGCGCCCGGAGCATTTCATTGCTATCGACGAGCTGCCGCCCCACACCGTGGACTACGCAGGCATCGGCACCATCCGCGCCACGGCGACGAAAGCGGATGCGCCGGACGCGCTCGGCGTGGAGGGGTTCGGCGAACTCGCCCGGGCGACCCAGCTTCGCACCTGCGCCATTGGTGGCATCCGCGCGGAAGACGTGCCGGCGCTGCGGCGTGCGGGCGCGGATGCGATTGCTGTGGTCTCCGCGATCTGCGCCGCCAACGACCCAGAAGCCGCGGCCCTCGAGATGGTGCAGCTGTGGGGGCTGGGGGAGCGCGGTTAGCCCGCGTAGCCCGGCGCTTCCTTGGCTGCGACTAGGAGATCAGGCCAGCAAGCACGGAGGAGCCGAGGCCAGCTGCGGCCAGCGCGAGGTCAAGGACACCTGCGAATGCGGTGAGTCCGATGCTGATCAGCAGGTAAGCAGCACCGATCTTCAGCGCGTTCTCGGTGTCCTTGAAGTTCAGCGGGGTCAGGCCCACGAAAAAATTCGTCACATCGCGTGGGATCTGGATCTGAGAGGACGGGTACGGAGCAACGATCTGAGCGTTAGCGACCGCCGGCGCACCGGTGGCGATCATGGAAGCGGTGGCCACAGCGGCAACAGTCTTACGGACCTTCATTGGGGTTCCCCTTTAAGTACAGCGGAAGAAAATGAGTTGGTTGATTGAACCGACTCAAGATTAAGTCACAGTACGGGCTTTTGCATAGTTTTTTACGAATAAATTCGGCTGGCTGCCAGAGTGGCAGACGCGAATAAGAAAACGGCCCTGTCGAGGGTGCTCGACAGGGCCGTAATCGGGTTGCAGCTCTTCCCCGCAGTACCGCTAAACCACTTAAGTCACACGGGTCACTGCAACCACAACGGCAACAACCGTATCACGGGTTGTGTGGGGGTGCCACGTTAGGGGAGGAGGGTCATGGCTTGGCGCAGGAGATCGTCGATAAGCTTCTGCACCTCCTCCGCAGGGAAGATGCGGTTGCCCGCCGACGAACCCACCACGTGGGTGAGGCCAAGCTGCACGGCGGCCTGGTCCACCGCGGCACGCACCGGAGGCACGAAATCCACGATGGCCTGCACCGCAGCCGCCGTAGCGAGCGCCGCGATGGCCAGCGAGATCGGCGCCGAACCTGTGTAGGAACCCTCAAACGGGCGCTTCGGCGGGACCTCGTGCTGCGGCAACGGGTCGTAGTAGTTCGGCTTCGAAGACAACGAGCTGCTCGACTGCGCGCTCGCGGGGGTGGCGGCCGCCCCGGCAAGAAGCGCCGCGGCGGTGAAGGTGGCGGCAACGGCCTTGGATTTGCTCATGGCTCTCACTCTAAACCGTCGCCACCTGACCGCGCCGATGAGACGGGCTAGATGATGCCCATGTCGCGCAACATCGGCATGAGCACCGGCGCCGCCGCGGCGACCAGGCCCGCGATTGCCGTGAACACACCAAGGACGATGACCAGGATACCCAGCGAAGTCGGCGTGCCATCTTCGGAGGACAGCTCCGCGGTGGCGCCCTTCGAGGAGCCCTCGGAGGAGGTGCTGGAGCCGTCCTTGGTTGGCTCTTGGGTCTTGGTCTCCGTTGGCTGGGTCGGTTTGGTGGGTTGGGTTGGGGTGCTTTCGGTGCTCCCTGCGCTCTCCGTGCGGACCTTCACGGTGCGCTTCTGCGTGGAGCCGTCCGCGAACGTGATGGTGATCGCGAGGTCAGACGACGCCTTGCCCTTCATGTCAGGTGCAGCGGAGACCTTCAACATGCCAGTGTTCTCGTTCACCGAAACATCGAGGCCATTAATGCTCAGCTCCGGTGCAGAAACCTTCGCGCCCTCGAGCAGGCCCTCCGGTGCGATCTCCTTGGTCTCGCCGGCCTTCACGGTGACGGTTTCCGGGTAGCGGACGTTCGCCTTGTCCGCGATGCGGTCCTTCGGATCCGCGTTGTTGCCAGCAGGGACGGTATAGGTGACCAGGGCTGTCTCACTAGAGCCATCCGGGTAAGTTACCTTCACCGAGATAGGGATGAGAGTCCCCGGGTTCGTGCCCTCCGGTGCGTTCACCGTGACGGTGCCGGTGTTCTTGTCCACCTCGGCCGACCAGCCTGCCGGCAGCTTTCCGACGAGCTCATACGTCGTGCCCTCCGGCCCCTTCTTCGAAGGTGCGAGCTCACCGTCACTATTCGGCGAGGTGGGGTAGGTGACCTCGTACTTGTTCCTATCAGCGTCCTTTCCGTCGGTCACGGTGATCGTCGTAGGGCGCTTGAACTTTTGGCCATTGGGCATTGCCGCCGTAATGTTCACCGTCGCCTCACCACGTGGCGCATCTTGCGGAACCTTGACGGTGATGACGCCGGTGTTCTCGTCGATTGTGACGTCCCAGCCATTCACGTTCTGGACCGCGTATTTGGCGCCCTCGACCGTTTCGCCCTCGGGGACGATCTGCTTCGTCTCGCCCGGGCGCACTTCGACAGACTTCCACTGGTAGCTGAACACACGTTGCTGCGGGGTAGTGGTGGTGGTCGGCGACGGTTCCGCAGTGACAGACGTAGCAGGGGTGGTGGATTCTTCCGTGCTCTCTACCGGGGTGGTCTCCTCGGACGTCGCCTCGGTGGTTGTTGGCTGTTCGGAGGTCGCCTCGGTGGTGGTCAACGGTGCGGTGGTGGTTGGCTCGTCCGACGTTGCCTCGGTGGTGGTCGGCGTCGGTTCCGCAATGTCGGACGTCGGGGTCGCGCTAGTCGTAGGCGTCGCCGAGGTCGTCTCCTTGGCCTTGATCTGAACGGTGAACTTCACCTTCTCCGCGGTGCCATCGGGGTACCTCACCGTCACCGGGATTGTGGCTGTTCCCCCAGCCAGATCAGCTGCCGGGGTGATGGTCACCTTGCCGGTCGCCTCATCCGCGGCGATCGTCAGCTCGTCAGTTGGGTTCGGAACGAAGAACTGGGTGCCTTCAGGCAGTTCGGGCGATGCCTCGGGAGTTGCCGTTACGGATTCGCCGGCGGTGACGGTGAGGTCGGCGTAGGTGACCGTGATGGCGTCGACAAGCTTCTGCTCCGGCTCCGTGGTGGTGAACTTCATTGGATACGCCTGCGTCGAACCGTCGGGGTAGGTCGCGCGCACCGTCAGGTTCGCACTGAGCCCGCCAGGCGAGTTCTTCGGGGCCTGCGCGGTCACAGCGCCAGTTTGCTTATCGACGTCTAAAGTCCACCCCTCCGGCAACTCCGATTCAGACGTGAACTCCGTTCCCTCCGGCACATTCTCAAGCGTCGGCGTGGAAGTTCCCGCCTTGTCCGCGGGCGTGGTGATGTCCGGGTACGACACGGCGGCCTGCTCCCGCTGCCACTTTCCGGATTCCACGATGGTGAACGTGGCCTGCTTCGTTTCCTGCGAACCGTCCGGGTAGGTCACCTCCACGAATACACGGATCGTCCCGCCTTCTGTGAGTGGTTTTTTGGTGGTGAACTGGACTTCGCCGGAGGTCTCGTCGACGGTGACCTCGTAAAGTTCAGCGTTCTCTTCCAGGGTTGCCTTCGATGCCTCCGCGATGGCGAACGTGGTGCCCTGCGGGACCGCGGCCTTCTGCGCGCTAGTAGCTGGTTCGAAGCCGCCGACCTCCGCGTCCTCCCAGGCAGGCTCGTACTTCGAGTAGTCGCGGTCCGCGTACGGCGTAGTGTTGCCGTTTTTGTCGGAGACGGTAATTCTGGCGGTGATGTACTCCAGCGTGCCGTCCGGGTAGGTCACCTTCACCGTGGCGGAGCTATTGGAGCCTGGGCCCAGTTTGGAATCCGGTGTCACGGAGAGGTTGCCGGAGGCGTCGATAGCCAACTTGTACCTCTCGGGCGTGGCGACAAGCGTGAACGTGGTGCCCTCTGGCACGTTCCCGGCGAGCTCGGCGGTGGCCGAACCGTCCTGCTTGACCACCAGATCCGGGTAGGCGGGGGAGTAGGTCTTGGCGTCGCCGCCCTCGGTGACCTTGACCGAGAAGTTGTAAGTACCCGCCAGCGCCTTGGTCTTAGCTTCAACATCGACCGTGTACACATCCACCGGGACAGTTAACGACGCCCCCGGGTTCACATTGGCCGGCGCTTTCAGGGTCACGGCGCCGGTCTTCTCATCGGTGGTGAATTCGAAACCGCGTGCGTTGCGCGGGCCGGCGAACTCTAGATTGCCCTCCGGGGTGCCGGTGGGGGTGACGGTAATCGTTTCACCTGCGCCGACCTCGACATCTTCCCAGGTCAGGCCCGCGACCGGGGCCTGTGCCGCGGTGGCGGTTTCGGTGTTCTGGGCGCCTGCCTGCGGGACGGCGATACCCGCTCCCACAAGCGCAGTGGTCGTGGCCAGCGCCGCGATGTACCTGTTCAGCTTCATGAGTGCTCCTGTGTTGCGTGTTTTGTTGAACAATCCGAAGCCTAGCCGAAACTTTTGCTCAGGGAAGGACAAGGTTTGGAAGTCAGGTTTTGCCGGGCGCTGCACGAATCGGGATCTTCGACCCGAAAAGGCCCCTGATTGCTTCGGCGGTGGCGAGGGAACTCGGTTTGCGTCTGGAGGAGCAGATCCCCGTGTTCGATGGGGACCGGCTTGTGACCACCTTCGACGCTGGCCTTCCAGAGGAGAAGATCGGTTACATGTTTGACGGCACCCACCACTGGGGCAAGGCACAGCGGGTGAAGCCCTGGGCTGGGTGCCGTTGCGGTTCGCCGACCAGTGCCTGAACCAGCTTCCCGAGTACACGCGGCTCGCGTTGGAGCATCGCAAGTTGCAGAAATCGGGGAAAACTCGCCGAAATCGGCCGAAAATCGCCTGAAATCCCGATTTCTGCAACGGGGGAACCGGGGCTACCCACCCTCGGCCCAGCGCCGGTACACCTCCGCGGCGACGCCGGCGAAAGATTGGTTGGCGCCGGTGAGGGGCTCGAGGCGCTCGATGGCATCGGCGAGTGCTTGCGCGGCGGGGGAGACGGCGTCGAAGACGGGCACGCCGTGCACCCGCGCGCCGGGCACCGCCGCGCACGCGGCCAGCGCAGAGAAGGAGCGAACCCGCACCTTATATATAGGACAGAATTCGTCGGCGACGGCGAGCAGCTGCTCGGGCGTGAATCCTCTCACCGGGCGCGCCTGACGCGGGGTTCGGTGGCCTTGTACTCGGGGACGATGGTGCGGGCGAGGTCGCGCACGGATGCGTCGTCAAGCAAACGCCCTGCTGCCGCGACCACTGCCCGCCGTGCGGCCTCCTGCTTGGAGCAACCCCATGCTGACGCGAGGAGCACGAGCGCCTTGTCTTCGTCTGCGGTGAGCCTGAGCGTCATTGCCATACCACTTTGATACCACGTGGCGACGCCGGAACGCATGAGAGGCCCGCTAAAATCAACACACATGGCTGACGACACTTTCAATTCCGACGGCGGGGGCGGCTTCGACCGCGTCCACCCGATCGACATCAACGAGGAGATGCAGACCAGCTACATCGATTACGCGATGAGCGTGATCGTAGGCCGCGCGCTGCCGGACGTGCGCGACGGCATGAAGCCGGTGCACCGCCGCATCATCTACGCGATGTACGACAACGGCTACCGCCCCGAGCGTTCCTACGTGAAGAGCGCGAAGCCGGTGGCAGACACGATGGGTAACTACCACCCGCACGGCGACTCCGCGATCTACGACACCTTGGTGCGTATGGCCCAGCCGTGGTCGATGCGCTACCCGCTTGTCGACGGCCAGGGCAACTTCGGCTCGCCCGGCAACGACGGCCCGGCGGCCATGCGTTACACGGAGTGCAAGCTCACCCCGCTGGCGATGGAGATGGTGCGCGACATCCGCGAGAACTCCGTCGACTTCGCGCCGAACTATGACGGCAAGACGCAGGAACCGACGGTTCTTCCAAGCCGTGTGCCGAACCTTTTGATGAACGGCTCGAACGGCATCGCGGTGGGTATGGCCACCAACATCCCGCCGCACAACCTGGGTGAGCTGGCGGACGCGATCCAGTGGATCCTGGATAACCACGACGCGGACGAGAAGACCACCCTGGACGCGGTGGTTGAGCGCGTGAAGGGCCCGGATTTCCCCACCGCTGGCCTGATCGTGGGCGACAGCGGCATCAAGGACGCCTACACCACGGGCCGCGGCTCCATCCGCATGCGTGGTGTGACCGAGATTGAGGAGATCGGCAACCGCCAGGTCATCGTGATCACGGAGCTGCCGTACCAGGTCAACCCGGATAACTTCATCGCTTCGATCGCCGAGCAGGTGACCAACGGCAAGATGGTGGGCATCTCCAAGATCGAGGACGAGTCCTCGGACCGCGTGGGCATGCGCATCGTCGTCACGCTCAAGCGTGACGCCGTGCCGCGCGTGGTGCTGAACAACCTGTACAAGCACTCGCAGCTGGAGACGAACTTCTCGGCGAACATGCTGAGCATTGTCGACGGCGTCCCGCGCACCCTGCGCCTGGACCAGATGCTGCGCTACTACGTGAAGCACCAGATCGAAGTCATCGTCCGCCGTACCCAGTACCGTCTCGACGAGGCCGAGAAGCGCGCGCACATCTTGCGCGGCCTGGTCAAGGCGCTCGATATGTTGGACGAGGTCATCAGCTTGATCCGCAACTCGCCGACTGTCGACGATGCGCGCCAGGGGCTGATTGAGCTTCTCGACGTAGACGAGATCCAGGCGAACGAGATCCTCGCGATGCAGCTGCGCCGCCTTGCCGCCCTGGAGCGCCAGAAGATCGTCGACGACCTCGCCGCGATCGAGGAACAGATCGCCGATTACAAGGACATCCTGGCCAAGCCGGAGCGCCAGCGCCAGATTGTGGGTGACGAGCTGGCGGAGATCGTCGATAAGTATGGCGATGAGCGCCGCACCCAGATCGTTGCCGCAACCGGCGATGTGACCGAGGAAGACCTGATCGCACGCGAGAACGTCGTGGTGACGATTACCTCCACCGGCTACGCGAAGCGCACCAAGGTGGACGCGTACAAGAGCCAGAAGCGCGGCGGCAAGGGCGTGCGCGGCGCCGAGCTGAAGCAGGACGATGTGGTGAAGAACTTCTTCATCTGCTCCACGCACGACTGGATCCTCTTCTTCACCAACTTCGGCCGCGTGTACCGCCTCAAGGCGTACGAGCTGCCAGAGGCGGGTCGCACCGCACGCGGCCAGCACGTGGCGAACCTGCTGGAGTTCCAGCCGGAGGAGAAGATCGCGCAGATCATCCAGATCCAGTCCTACGAGGACGCCCCGTACCTCGTGCTGGCCACCCGCGACGGCCGCGTGAAGAAGTCCCGCCTGACGGACTACGAATCGGCGCGTTCCGCCGGGCTCATCGCCATCAACCTGAACGAGGGCGACGCGCTCATCGGCGCCTCCTTGGTCAGCGAGTCCGACGACATCCTGCTCATCTCCGAGCAGGGTCAGGCCATCCGCTTCTCCGCCGACGACGAGCAGCTGCGCCCGATGGGCCGCGCCACCGCCGGCGTGAAGGGCATGCGCTTCCGCGGCGACGACCAGCTGCTGGCCATGACGGTCGCCCAGGACGGCGAGTACCTCCTGGTGGCCACCTCCGGCGGCTACGGCAAGCGCACCGCCATTGAGGAGTACAACACCCAGGGTCGCGGCGGCATGGGCGTGATGACGTTCAAGTACACCCCGAAGCGCGGCAAGCTCATCGGCGCGCTCGCCGTGGATGAGGAGGACCAGATCTTTGCTATCACCTCCGCCGGCGGCGTGATCCGCACCGAGGTGAACCAGATCCGCCCGTCGTCCCGAGCCACCATGGGCGTGCGCCTGGTGGACCTTGCGGACGACGTGGAGCTGCTTGCCATCGACGTCAACGTCGAGGACGAGGGCGAAGAGGAGGCCACCGCCGTGGCCAAGGGCGAGAAGACCATGGAGGAGGCCAAGGAGGCCACCAGCTCTTCCACCCAGTCCGGCTCCGATATGGTTGAAGGCGAGGGCGCCGAGGACCTGGGCTACGCCGGCGAGGCGTGGGACGAGTCCACTGAGTCCACTGAGGACGAGGAGTAACCAATGGCCGCTCGCAACGTAACGATCCGGAGCGTTTCCGCCAGCTCCGTGTTCAAGGTGGCGACGCTGCTTTCCCTCGTCGGCTTCGTCGCCTGGATGATCGGCTGCGCCATCGTCTACTACGGCCTGGAGCGCGCCGGGGTGGTTGACTCCGTCAACTCGCTCATCGGCGGCGTCGGCGGCGACCAGGTGGTGGACATGAAGCTGGTCATGTCGGCGGCGGGCCTGCTCGGCCTCATTGGTGTGGTCTTCACGGCCATCATGGCGCCGATCACGGTGGTCATGTACAACGCCATCGCCGATCTTGTCGGCGGCGTGCGGTACACAATGTCCAACAGGGCAAAGTAAGCAAGCACGCTTATCGACGCTAAAGGGGGCCTGCGGGCCCCCTTTCTTCGTGCCGGGGTGTTGTTTTGGGGTGTTGTTGGTGTTGTGTGAGGCGCCGGTGAGGGGCGCGTGCCGGACAGATGCTGCAAGGTTTGTCCAAACCGGCGTGTTTACCCAGGGGCGTGACACCGATTGCAAGTTTTGTCGCGGGCCGTGCGGGGTGTTGTTGGTGGTGTGTGAGGCTACCCTCACCCCGGCGGGGGTAAATAGCGGGGGTAGTAGGGTGTGGGGAAGCGTTGAACAATCCCACAATGTTTCAACAATCCCGCGCCACCGCCTTAAGGCAACGCCTATAGGTCACCACGCCACGGCAGGTGAGTTGTACACACTTCGAAGAACACGCAGGTCGCGGGATTTCAGGGTGCGGCCGGTGCAAGGGTTGTAGTTGGGTGCATACTATGCAGTTTTGGGGATTGTTGAACCATCCACACCCGACTGCGGATTGATCGTTCAACACTTCCCCGCACACCGCGCGGCACCGGGGTGGATGGTTGAACAATCCGCACGTCAAAATACCTAACCATGTTGAACAATCGGGAAGAAGTGTTCAACGATCACGCCGTTTTTCTCCCTGCGTCGGAAGCGTTTTACCTGCGCATACCTGGTGCATAAACTTGGGGGCAACAACGAAACACACCTTGTCCACACTTCAAGGGTTCACACCTCAAGGAGAGCTACCATCATGTCGCTGCGCACCACGATCGCCACCGTGCTGGCCGCAACACTTGCCCTCACCGGCATGCAAGCCACCCCGGCAAGCGCAGCAGCCGCTGCAC